>NZ_JBWKNL010000027.1:0-559 GCF_059415545.1 Allobosea sp. GW821-FHT10B12 | reverse complement strand
CTGACCACGCAGCGCGAGGCCGCGCTCGCCGCGGTGGCGCAGGCGCAGGCCGCGCGTGATCTGTCCCAGATCGATCTCGACAGCACCATCGTGCGCGCCCCGGTCGGCGGCGTCGTCGGCAACCGCCAGGTCCGGGTCGGCCGCCTCGTCGCGCCGGGCGTCGCCCTGCTCGACATCGTCCCGGTCGACGATGTCTGGGTCGTCGCCAACGTCAAGGAGACCCAGCTCGCGCAGATCCGGACCGGCCAGCACGTCCGCATCAGCGTCGACGGCTATCCGAACGAGGCGCTCCAGGGCGTCGTCGACAGCTTCGCGCCCGGCAGCGGCTCGGCCTTCAGCCTGCTCCCGGCCGACAATGCGACCGGCAACTTCGTGCGCGTCGTCCAGCGCGTCCCGGTCAAGATCCGCTTTACCGGCAATCCCTTGCCCGGCCGCCTGGTGCCCGGCCTGTCGGCGCGCGTCGAGATCGCGACGGGAGGCAGCTCGTGACCATGGTCGCCACTGCCATGCCTAGCCGCAGCAGCGCTGCCGCCGGCACCCTTCTTCTCTCCGGCATCGT
>NZ_JBWKNL010000026.1:0-606 GCF_059415545.1 Allobosea sp. GW821-FHT10B12 | reverse complement strand
GCGCAGGCTGCCGAAGCGGGCGCCGGCATAGAGCGCGGCATGGCCGCTTTCGAGCTTGCCGGAGGAGAGCCGGGCATCGAGATCGAAGCGCGACTGGCTGTAGCCACCGGCGACGCCGACCTTCAGCGAGGAACCGGGCGCATCGTAGAGCATCAGGTCGGCGCCGAGCAGGGCGCCGCCGCTGCGGCGGGAGAGGCTTGCGGCATTGCCGTCGGCATCGCTGGTGCCGGCGCTGCCGAAAGCCTCGCCCCAGAGCGTGTAGCGCGGCTGCGGCACCGGAGCCACCATCGTGACCGCGCCCTTGCGGCCCGGCAGGTCGGCGCTGAACGCGGCCGCGACCTGCCCGGGCGCCTGCGTCAGCAGCGGCCCGCGCAGACGCGAGAGGATGCTCTCGCGCACCAGCCGGCTCTCGTCGATCATCACGTTGACCGCCTGGGCATGGGCCTCGCCCGAGAGCAGGTCGAAGCCGGCTCTAGCCTCGGCCGCCGTGGCCGAGATCAGCGCGTCATAGACCGGGTTGCCGGCGCCCAGCGCCTCGGCCGCATTGGCGATGAAGCCCTGGTTGCGGGTCTGGGCGATGTAATTGCCGCCCGTGCCGCCGGAGCC
>NZ_JBWKNL010000025.1:0-620 GCF_059415545.1 Allobosea sp. GW821-FHT10B12 | reverse complement strand
GTGCGCTCGTGCTGGGGGTTCTTGAAGAACTCGTTGGGCTCGTTCATCTCGACGATCTGGCCGGCGTCCATGAAGATGACGCGGTCGGCGACCTGGCGGGCAAAACCCATTTCGTGGGTGACGCAGAGCATGGTCATGCCCTCGTCGGCCAGCGAGACCATGGTGTCGAGCACCTCCTTGACCATTTCCGGATCGAGCGCCGAGGTCGGCTCGTCGAACAGCATGATCTTCGGGCTCATGCACAGCGAGCGGGCGATGGCGACGCGCTGCTGCTGGCCGCCCGAGAGCTGGCCGGGATACTTCGCCGCCTGCTCAGGGATCTTGACGCGCTTGAGATAGTGCATCGCGATCTCCTCGGCGTCCTTCTTGGGCATCTTGCGAACCCAGATCGGCGCCAGCGTCAGGTTCTCCAGGATCGTCAGATGCGGGAACAGGTTGAAGTGCTGGAAGACCATGCCGACATCGCGGCGGATCTCGTCGATCTTCTTGAGGTCGTTGGTGAGCTCGGTGCCGTCGACGATGATCTGGCCCTTCTGGTGCTCTTCCAGCCGGTTGATGCAGCGGATCATCGTCGACTTGCCCGAGCCCGACGGGCCGCAGATCACGAGCTTCTCGCCGCG
>NZ_JBWKNL010000024.1:0-749 GCF_059415545.1 Allobosea sp. GW821-FHT10B12 | reverse complement strand
TGGGCCGGGGGCGGGATCATGCGGTCGTCGGTGGCGACGAGATAGTAGCTGGGCTTGACGTTCCAGGCCGGGCTGGTGACGGCGCCGCCGGCGGCCGCGACGTTCCACGGCACCTGCGAGTCGGCCATGAAGGCGGCGGTCTTCGCATCGACATCGGCGGCGAAGGAGGCGGCGAACTTGGCCTTGTCGAGGGCAAGGAAGCCGTCGACCGGCGGCAGGATCGGCGGGACGGGCGCGCCGGCCGGCGGGTTGGCGATCAGCGACATCACGGATTCACCGGCATCCGCCGCGAAGGCGGCGATATAGACGACCGACTTCACCTTGGGATCGATGCCGGCCTCGCTGACCACGACGCCGCCATAGGAATGGCCGACGAGCACGACCGGGCCGTCCTGCTGGGCGATTGCCCGCTTCGTGAAGGCGACGTCGTCGGCGAGCGAGGTGGTCGGGTTCTGGACGATGGTGACGTTGTAGCCCTTGGCCTTCAGGGCATTGTAGACGCCCTGCCAGCCGGAACCGTCGACGAAGCCGCCATGGACGAGGACGACGTTCTTGACGGCGGGGGCAGCCTGGGCGGAGGTCATCGAGACGGTGGCGGAGAGGGCGAGGGCAGCGGCGGCGAGGATGGACTTGGTCATGGCGGGCTCCTTCGGTTGATCTGTTCGCGACAATCATTATCGCAATAATCATTCTCATACAGAGTGCCTCAGGGCTTGTAAAGCGATTTCTTTATCGCGATATCATTTTTC
>NZ_JBWKNL010000023.1:0-851 GCF_059415545.1 Allobosea sp. GW821-FHT10B12 | reverse complement strand
GCCGACGGCCCGATGCCGCAGACCCGCGAGCACATCCTGCTGGCGCGCCAGGTCGGCGTTCCGGCGCTGGTGGTGTTCATGAACAAGGTCGATCTCGTCGACGACGCCGAGCTGCTCGAGCTGGTCGAGATGGAGATCCGCGAGCTTCTCTCGAAGTACGACTTCCCGGGCGACGACATCCCGATCACCAAGGGCTCGGCCAAGGCGGCGCTGGACGGCGTCACCCCGGAGATCGGGCATGATGCGGTGATCGCGCTGATGAAGACGGTCGACGACTACATCCCGCAGCCTGAGCGCCCGATCGACCAGCCCTTCCTGATGCCGGTCGAGGACGTGTTCTCGATCTCGGGCCGCGGCACGGTGGTGACCGGCCGCGTCGAGCGCGGCATCGTCAAGGTCGGCGAGGAAATCGAGATCGTCGGCCTGAAGGACACGGTGAAGACGACCGTGACCGGCGTCGAGATGTTCCGCAAGCTGCTCGACCAGGGCCAGGCCGGCGACAACATCGGCGCGCTGCTGCGCGGCACCAAGCGCGAGGACGTCGAGCGCGGCCAGGTGCTGTGCAAGCCGGGCTCGGTGAAGCCGCACACCAAGTTCAAGGCCGAGGCCTACATCCTGACCAAGGAAGAGGGCGGTCGCCACACCCCGTTCTTCACCAACTACCGCCCGCAGTTCTACTTCCGTACGACGGACGTGACCGGCGTGGTGCACCTGCCCGAGGGCACGGAGATGGTGATGCCGGGCGACAACATCGCCATGGAAGTGCACCTGATCGTGCCGATCGCGATGGAAGAGAAGCTCCGCTTCGCCATCCGCGAAGGCGGACGCACCGTCGGCGCCGGCGTCGTCGC
>NZ_JBWKNL010000022.1:0-1033 GCF_059415545.1 Allobosea sp. GW821-FHT10B12 | reverse complement strand
GCTCTGAAAATCAGCGTGCTGGTTGGCTGACAATGCTGTCGTGGTGGTTATTGTGGAGTGGTTTTTGGTGAGCGCTCCGGAAGAGGGCGGGGCGCTTGGTTGATTTTGAGGGAGCTTGCATGACATCGCCGATCTTGTCGGTCTCGAACCTGACGACCTCGTTTCGTGTCGAGGGTTTGTGGAAGCCGGTGGTGCGCAACATCTCCTTCGAGATCAAGCCGCAGGAGACGCTTGCCGTGGTCGGCGAGTCCGGCTCGGGCAAGAGCGTGACGGCCTTGTCGATCATGCGGCTGACGCCGCCCGGCTCGAGCCGGATCGAGGGCTCGATCAAGCTGAACGGCAAGGAGCTCCTGACGCTGCCTGATGCGCAGATGCGCGAGATCCGCGGCAACGAGATCGCGATGATCTTCCAGGAGCCGATGACCTCGCTGAACCCAGTCTTGACGATCGGCTTCCAGATCGCCGAGGCGCTGATCCTGCATCGCGGCCTGTCGCGCTCGGAGGCCGAGGCCGAGACCATCCGCCTGCTGGAGAAGGTCAAGATCCCGTCGGCGAAGTCGCGCTTCCACGAATATCCGCACCGCTTCTCGGGCGGCATGCGCCAGCGCGTGATGATCGCGATGGCGCTGGCCTGCAAGCCCAAGCTTTTGATCGCCGACGAGCCGACGACGGCGCTCGACGTGACGATCCAGGCGCAGATCCTCGAGCTGATCAAGCAGCTGCAGCAGGAAGAGGGCATGTCCGTCCTCTTCATCACGCACGACATGGGTGTGGTCGCCGAGATCGCCGACCGCACCGTCGTCATGTACAATGGCGACGAGATCGAGACCGGCCCGACCGAGAACATCTTCGCCAGCCCGCAGAAGCCCTATACCAAAGCGCTGCTCTCGGCGGTGCCGCGATTGGGCTCGATGGAAGGGCGTGGGCGGCCGATGCGCTTCCCGGTGGTCGACCGTACGACCGGACAGTCGGACGTGCCGACTGAAACGCCCGACACCGTCCAGGCGGCCGAGCGCCCGGTGCTCGAGGTCGC
>NZ_JBWKNL010000021.1:0-1316 GCF_059415545.1 Allobosea sp. GW821-FHT10B12 | reverse complement strand
CCCGGCCCGGTGGTCACGTTGTACGAGCTTGAGCCTGCGCCTGGGACGAAGTCGTCGCGGGTGATTTCGCTGGCGGACGACATCGCGCGCTCGATGAGCGCGGTGTCGGCGCGCGTTGCGGTGGTGCAGGGCAAGAACGCCATCGGCATCGAATTGCCCAACGCCAAGCGCGAGACCGTCTTCCTGCGCGAACTGCTCGCCTCCCAGGATTTCGAGGGCACCAAGCACAAGCTGGCGCTCTGCCTCGGCAAGACCATCGGCGGCGAGCCGGTGATCGCCGATCTTGCCCGCATGCCGCATCTGCTCGTCGCCGGCACCACCGGCTCGGGCAAGTCGGTGGCGATCAACACCATGATCCTGTCGATCCTCTACCGGCTGAAGCCGGAGGAGTGCCGGCTGATCATGGTCGATCCCAAGATGCTCGAGCTTTCCGTCTATGACGGCATCCCGCATCTGCTCACCCCCGTCGTCACCGATCCGAAGAAGGCGGTGGTCGCCCTGAAATGGGCGGTGCGCGAGATGGAGGAGCGCTACAAGAAGATGTCGAAGCTCGGTGTGCGCAACATCGACGGCTTCAATGTCCGGGTCGGTGAGGCGCTCGCGGCAGGAGAGGTCATCACCCGCACGGTCCAGACCGGCTTCGACAAGCATTCGGGCGAGGCGATCTATGAGGAGGAGGCGATGGACCTGTCGCCTCTGCCTTACATCGTCGTGATCGTCGACGAGATGGCCGACCTGATGATGGTCGCCGGCAAGGAGATCGAGGGCACGATCCAGCGCCTGGCGCAGATGGCGCGTGCCGCCGGCATCCATGTCGTGCTGGCGACGCAGCGGCCTTCGGTCGACGTCATCACCGGCACGATCAAGGCGAACTTCCCGACAAGGATCTCCTTCCAGGTCACCTCAAAGATCGACTCGCGCACGATCCTTGGCGAGATGGGCGCCGAGCAGCTGCTCGGCCAGGGCGACATGCTCTACATGGCCGGCGGCGGGCGGATCACCCGCGTGCACGGCCCGTTCGTCTCGGACGCCGAGGTCGAGAAGGTCGTCGCGCATCTGAAGACGCAAGGGCGGCCGGACTATCTCGACGCGGTCACCGCCGAGGACGAGGCCGGCACGGCCGAGGACGAGGACGGGGCGGTCTTCGACAAGAGCGCGATGGGCCAGTCCGAGAGCGAGGACCCCTATGAGCAGGCGGTCGCTGTGGTGCTGCGCGACAAGAAGGCCTCGACCTCCTATATCCAGCGCCGGCTGCAGATCGGCTACAACCGCGCCGCCTCGATCATGGAGCGGATGGAGAACGAGGGCATCGTCGG
>NZ_JBWKNL010000020.1:2500-5708 GCF_059415545.1 Allobosea sp. GW821-FHT10B12 | reverse complement strand
TTTGGTTGCGGGGGCCAGATTTGAACTGACGACCTTCAGGTTATGAGCCTGACGAGCTACCGGGCTGCTCCACCCCGCGATAATTTGTGTTTTAAACGGCAACGCGGCGCTGGGAGCGGTGAGGCACCCTGCGCCGCGCGCTGGAAGTCATATGAAGAGGGATATCCTTGACAGGCCCGGCAACGACCTACTCTCCCGGGTCTTGAGACACAGTACCATCAGCGCTGAGGAGTTTAACGGCCGAGTTCGGGATGGGATCGGGTTCTGGCTCCTCGCTCAAGCCACCGGGCCGGCGAAGGATATGGCAAGCAATGGTCTTTCCGTGCGGCGCTTTTGGCGCCGTTTTTGTCGCGTTTTGTGTTGGTGTCGCGGACATTGATCATGAGAACGATCAAGCCGATCGAGCAATTAGTACCGGTAAGCTGAGCAGGTTACCCTGCTTACACACCCGGCCTATCAACGTGGTCGTCTTCCACGGCTCTCAAGGGAGAACTCGTTTTGAGGTGGGTTTCCCGCTTAGATGCATTCAGCGGTTATCCCGACCGTACATAGCTACCCTGCACTGCGGCTGGCGCCACAACAGGTCCACCAGAGGTACGTCCACCCCGGTCCTCTCGTACTAAGGGCAGATCCTCTCAATTCTCCTACACCCACGGCAGATAGGGACCGAACTGTCTCACGACGTTCTGAACCCAGCTCACGTACCACTTTAATCGGCGAACAGCCGAACCCTTGGGACCTTCTCCAGCCCCAGGATGTGATGAGCCGACATCGAGGTGCCAAACGATTCCGTCGATATGGACTCTTGGGAATCATCAGCCTGTTATCCCCGGCGTACCTTTTATCCGTTGAGCGATGGCCCTTCCACGCGGGACCACCGGATCACTATGGCCGTCTTTCGACTCTGCTCGACTTGTCAGTCTCGCAGTCAGGCAGGCTTATGCCATTGCACTCAACGAGCGATTTCCGACCGCTCTGAGCCCACCTTCGCACGCCTCCGTTACTCTTTGGGAGGCGACCGCCCCAGTCAAACTGCCTGCCATGCGCTGTCTCGGACCCGGATGACGGGTCGCGGTTAGACATCCATGACGATAAGGGTGGTATTTCAAGGATGACTCCACCAGAGCTGGCGCCCCGGCTTCAAAGTCTACCACCTATCCTACACATGCCGACACGAATGCCAGCGCAAAGCTGCAGTAAAGGTGCACGGGGTCTTTCCGTCTGACCGCAGGAACCCCGCATCTTCACGGGGAATTCAATTTCACTGAGTCTATGCTGGAGACAGCGGGGAAGTCGTTACGCCATTCGTGCAGGTCGGAACTTACCCGACAAGGAATTTCGCTACCTTAGGACCGTTATAGTTACGGCCGCCGTTTACCGGGGCTTCAATTCGGTGCTTGCACACCTCCTTTTAACCTTCCGGCACCGGGCAGGCGTCAGACCCTATACGTCATCTTACGATTTCGCAGAGCCCTGTGTTTTAGTTAAACAGTCGCTACCCCCTGGTCTGTGCCCCCAATGCCTAGTTGCCTAAGCACTGGGCCTCCTTATCCCGAAGTTACGGAGGTAAATTGCCGAGTTCCTTCAGCATAGTTCTCTCAAGCGCCTTGGTATACTCTACCAGTCCACCTGTGTCGGTTTCGGGTACGGTCTGATGTTGGAGCTATTTCCAGGAACCGCTTGGAAGCCAGGTCAATCCAATAAGACCTGACAGCGTACGCGATCCGTCACTACCAACTGGCTGAGGAATATTCACCTCATTCCCATCGACTACGCCTTTCGGCCTCGCCTTAGGGGCCGGCTAACCCTGCGGAGATTAACTTTACGCAGGAACCCTTGGACTTTCGGCGACAGTGTCTTTCACACTGTTTGTCGTTACTCATGTCAGCATTCGCACTTCCAATACCTCCAGGAGCCCTCACGGGTCTCCCTTCGTTGGCTTATGGAACGCTCCGCTACCGCTTGCACAAAGTGCAAACCTTAAGCTTCGGCTCGTGGCTTGAGCCCCGATACATTTTCGGCGCAGGAACCCTTGTTTAGACCAGTGAGCTGTTACGCTTTCTTTAAAGGATGGCTGCTTCTAAGCCAACCTCCTGGTTGTTTTGGGATTCCCACATCCTTTCACACTTAGCCACGAATTGGGGGCCTTAGCTGTAAGTCAGGGTTGTTTCCCTCTCCACGACGGACGTTAGCACCCGCCGTGTGTCTCCCGCGCAGTACTTCTCGGTATTCGGAGTTTGGTTAGGTTTGGTAATACGGTAAGTACCCCGCACCCATCCAGTGCTCTACCCCCGAGAGTATTCACGCGAGGCGCTACCTAAATAGCTTTCGCGGAGAACCAGCTATTTCCGAGTTTGATTGGCCTTTCACCCCTAGCCACAAGTCATCCGAGACTTTTTCAACAGGCACCGGTTCGGTCCTCCAGTAAGTGTTACCTTACCTTCAACCTGCTCATGGCTAGATCACCCGGTTTCGGGTCTAATCCGACGAACTGAACGCCCTGTTCAGACTCGCTTTCGCTGCGCCTACGCCTAGCGGCTTAAGCTTGCTCGTCAGACTAAGTCGCTGACCCATTATACAAAAGGTACGCGGTCACCCAGGACGAACCTTGAGCTCCCACTGTTTGTAAGCATTCGGTTTCAGGTGCTGTTTCACTCCCCTCGTCGGGGTGCTTTTCACCTTTCCCTCACGGTACTTGTTCACTATCGGTCGCTGAGGAGTACTTAGGCTTGGAGGGTGGTCCCCCCACGTTCAGACAGGATTTCACGTGTCCCGCCTTACTCATGTCTCGACTGATTGCAGATCCGTACGGGGCTATCACCCATTGATGCGTGGTTTCCCAACCACTTCCGGTAACGCACAATCGAGCACTGGCCTGGTCCGCGTTCGCTCGCCACTACTAACGGAGTCTCGTTGATGTCCTTTCCTCCAGGTACTTAGATGTTTCAGTTCCCTGGGTTAGCTTTGAACCCCTATGTATTCAGAGTTCAATACCTTCTTGTGATCTCTGTTAGCTTAAGGACAGACTGAAAGCCTATCCTTAGAATAACAGAGATCGAAGGTGGGTTTCCCCATTCGGAAATCCGCGGATCAAAGCTCATTCGCAGCTCCCCACGGCTTATCGCAGCGTATCACGTCCTTCATCGCCTCTCAGCGCCAAGGCATCCACCGAATGCTCTTAAGGCACTTGATCGTTCTCATGATCGAT
>NZ_JBWKNL010000019.1:0-24569 GCF_059415545.1 Allobosea sp. GW821-FHT10B12 | reverse complement strand
GTGCCGATCGCGATGGAAGAGAAGCTCCGCTTCGCCATCCGCGAAGGCGGACGCACCGTCGGCGCCGGCGTCGTCGCTTCGATCATTGCCTGATCGACGCGCATAGCGACTTGGGAAAGGGCGGCGGCAACGCCGCCCTTTTTCGTTTCTGCCAGCGCTCGCTTCGGCGCTCTGGCGTCGCGGAGCGTCCCGTGCCAGCTTCCGGTATCTTGCATACGGACTGGAGATCGCGATGAGTCCCCGCCATTCGCTCGCCGACAGGCTGCGCCAGCCCGGCCTCGTCGTCGCGCCCGGCTGTCATGACGCCATCGGCGCGCGGGCGATCGAGCAGGCCGGGTTCGAGGCGGTCTACATGACTGGCAACGGCCTCTCCGCCAGTCTGATCGGCGCGCCCGATATCGGCCTCCTGACCATGACCGAGATGGTCGCGCGCGGCCGGGCCCTGGCCGCGGCGATCACGGTGCCGCTGATCGCCGATGCCGATACCGGCTATGGCAATCTCAACAATGTCGCCCGCACCGTCGCCGAGTATGAGGCCGCCGGCGTCGCCGCGATCCATCTCGAGGACCAGGTCACGCCCAAGCGCTGCGGCGCGATGAAGGGGCTGGCGCTGGTGACGCGCGAGGAGCAGGCCGAGAAGATCCGCATCGCGGTGGCGACCCGGCGCGATCCCGATTTCCTGATCATCGGCCGCTCCGATGCGCGGTTGCCGCTCGGCCTCGACGAGGCGATCGCGCGTGGCAAAGCCTATGCGGAGGCCGGCGCCGATCTCGTGCTGCTGGAGATGCTGCAGTCGGAGGAGGAGATGAAGCGGGCGCTGGGCGAGATCGAGGCGCCGCTGATGTTCAACTATGTCGAGGGCAGGGCGCCGCCATTGAAGGCCGAGGATTTCGGGCGGCTCGGCTTCAAGGTGCTGAGCTATCCGGTGTCGTCGACCCTGGCCTACGCCCATATGATGTCGGCCTTCGCCCGCGAGCTGAAGCGCTCCGGCACGACGCGCACGCTGGAAGCGGCCATGCTCGACCTGCCGAGCTACGAGGCCTTCCTGGGGCGCGAGCACTATGCCTGATCTCAAGGTCGAGCAGCCGAAATCGCTGGTGGCGATCGTCGAGGAGCGCCTGCGCGACGCGATCGTCGATGCCGAGATGCGCCTCGGCGAGACCTTGTCCGAGGAGGCGCTGAGCGAGGCCCTGGGGGTGAGCCGCACGCCGGTGCGCGAGGCGCTGGCGCGGTTGCAATTGCAGGGGCTGGTCACGATCGTGCCGAAGAAAGGCACCTTCGTTTTCGCGCCGACCGAGGAGGATGTCGCCGAGCTCTGTGTCTTCCGTTACATGCTGGAGACGCAGGCCCTGCGCGAATGCATGAGCAAGGCGCGCACGGCGGCGCTGGCGGCGATGAACGCTGCGCTCGCGGCGATGGAGGCGGCGCAGGCAGGCGGCACCCGCCGCGACTATGCCCGGGCCGACACCGTCTTCCACGAGGTCTTCTTCCAGCATTGCGGCAACCGCTATCTCGGCAATGCCTATCGCGGCGTCTCCAGCCGTGTCGCAGCGCTGCGCACGCATCTCTCGGTGCCGCTGGAGGGCGAGCAGGAGCGCTCCATGGCCGAGCATCACCTGATGGTCGAGGCCTTTGCCGTCGGGCGCCTGGCCGATCTCGATTCCATCCTGCACCAGCACATCATGCGGGCCTGGGACGCCTATGCCGACGTGCTGCGCAGCGGGGAGGCGGCGGGCTGAGCGGGCAGGCCGGTCAGCAGAGCAATGGCAGCCGTCAAATGATCTTGCATACAGTGTCCTAGAGTCTATGCTTTCAAGCGAGAGCCTGTAACGGCCGTCGGAGTTCGGGAGGAGGCGTCATGAACATCGTTTTGAAAGCCGCTGCGCTGGCGCTGGCGCTCGCGCTGGCAGCCACGCCAGCCCTGGCGCAGGACAAGGTGAAGCTCGTCACCATCGCCGAATTGTCGGGGCCGGGCGCAACCGCCGGCACCAACTGGAAGAGCGGCATCGAGCTCGCGGTCGAGGAGATCAACGCCAAGGGCGGCATCCTCGGGCGCAAGATCGATCTCGTCGCCTATGACACGCAGACCAACCCGGCCAATGCCCGTGCTGCCGTGCAGCGCGCGATCGACGAAGGTACCCATGCGGTGCTCGGGCCGGTCTATACCGGCTCGATCATGGCTTCGATGCAGATCGCCCAGCGCGCCGAGATCGCCCAGCTCGCGGCCGGCGACGGCACCGCCTACACCGCCCAGGGCAACCCCTTCATCTTCCGGACCTCGCTCAGCCAGTCGGCGGCGATGCCGAAGATCGCCGCCTATCTGAAGGACCAGGTCAAGGCCAGGTCGGTCGCGGTGGTCTGGGTCAACAACGACTTCGGCAAGGGTGGGCACGAGGCGATCCTGAAGGAGCTGAAGAGCCGCGGCATCGCGGTGCCGGTCGATCTCTCGACCGAGCAGGGGCAGGCCGATTTCGCCGGCGAGGCGATCAAGGTGAAGAATGCCGAAGTCGATGCCGTCTTCGTCTATCTCAACGAGGAGGAGAGCGCCCGGCTGCTGGTGGCGATGCGCGACCAGAATGTCGGCAAGCCGGTGATCGGCGAGACCACGATCCTGAGCCAGAAGGTAATCGAGCTCGCCGGCAAGGCGGCCGATGGCGTGCGTGGCCATGTCGGCCAGACCGTCGATGCGCCGATCCCGGCCTTGCAGGATTTCGGCAAGCGCTTCGAGGCGCGCTTCAAGTTCGTGCCCGACCATAACGGCATCAAGGGCTTCATGGCCGTCCATGCGGTGAAATGGGCGACGGAGAAGCTCGGCAAGTTCGAGCCGACCAAGATCGCGGCGACCCTGCACGGCGCCACGATCAAGCCGGACGAGGAGCCGGGCATCCTGATGGAGACGACCTTCGACGCGAAGGGCGATGTCCAGCGCGAGAGCTTCCTGGCCGAGGTCGTCGACGGCAAGCAGAAGATCATCGGCCGTCTGCCGAAGTGAGCTGCCGCGCGGCCGGGACGGAGATTGGAAGGGCGGCGGCTGTGCCGCCCTTTCTCGTTGCACACAGGCCTCCGGGTCGTCGGGCGCACCCGCTGCGCGATGCAATCTCCCGATACGCCAAGGCCTTGGCGCGGCCGGCTGACGAATTGAGTCAACTTCCGGCATCGCGGTGACGATTTCGACTTGAAAAGCCGGCAGGGTTCAGGCTAAGCAACCGGCGCTACAGGGGTGTAGCTCAGTTGGTAGAGTACCGGTCTCCAAAACCGGGTGTCGCAGGTTCGAGCCCTGCCGCCCCTGCCAGCCGTCCGTCAGATCCGCGATGACCCAGAACATCTACGACGACGCCGGCTTCTTCCAGAATTACAGCCAGTTGCCGCGCTCGCAGCGCGGGCTCGACGGCGCGCCGGAATGGCCGGCGCTGCGCGCGCTGCTGCCGCCGCTCACCGATGCCACCGTGCTCGATCTCGGTTGCGGCTTCGGCTGGTTCTGCCGCTTTGCGGCGGGTGAGGGCGCGGCCGAGGTCGTCGGCGTCGACGTTTCCGAGCGCATGCTGGCGCGGGCAGGGGCGGAGACCGATGCGGCAAGCGTCCGCTACGAGCAGGCCGACCTCGAAGCCTACGAGCCGCCGGCCGGGCGCTTCGACCTCATCTATTCCTCGCTGGCCTTCCACTATCTCGTCGATCTTCCAGCTGTGTTCGGCCGCGTCGCGCAGGCCCTGAAACCGGGCGGGCGCTTCGTCTTCTCGGTCGAGCATCCAATCATGACGGCGCCGCGCCACCAGACATGGGGCGAGGATGCTTCGGGCCTGCCGGTCTGGCCGGTCGGCGCCTATCTCGACGAGGGTAAGCGCGTCACCGACTGGCTCGCCGATGGCGTGGTCAAGCAGCACCGCACGCTGGCGAGCTATCTCAACCTCCTCATCGGGCTCGGGCTCAGGCTGCGCCATATCGAGGAATGGGGGCCGACGCCCGAGCAGATCGCCGCCGAGCCCGACTGGGCGAAGGAACGCGAGCGGCCGGCCTTTCTGCTGGTCGCCGCCGAGCGGGCCCGACCCGAGCGGTCTTAAAACCGCTTGGCGAGCGGGCCTTGGCGTTGTAAGAAGCCCCTTAACGACGGCGCGCGGCTCCCTGAGCCCCGCGCCGCGAATCTTTCAGGACCACCGAATCGCCGTTCCAAAGCGACGATCCGGAACCGAGGTGACGAGCCCGATGGCGAAGACGAATCCCTTCCAGTTCCTGCAGGAGGTGCGCAACGAGGCCTCCAAGGTGACCTGGCCCTCGCGCCGCGAGACGCTGATCACCACCGGCCTGGTTTTGCTGATGGTGCTGGTCTCCAGCCTGTTCTTCCTCTTCACCGATACGGTCATCCGCTGGGGCCTCGCCCTCATCCTCGGCGCACGTTGAACGAAGGCATAAGACCGTGAGCACCCGCTGGTATATCGTCCACGCCTATTCCAACTTCGAGAACAAGGTCGCCCAGTCGATCAAGGATCAGGCGGCGCAGCGCCACCTCTCCGACAAGTTCGACGAGGTGCTGGTCCCGACCGAGAAGGTCGTCGAGGTCCGCCGCGGCCGCAAGGTCGACACCGAGCGCAAGTTCTTCCCGGGCTATGTGCTGGTGAAGTGCGAGATGACCGACGAGGTCTACCACCTCATCAAGAACACGCCCAAGGTCACCGGCTTCCTCGGCGCCGACAAGGCCAAGCCGATGCCGATCCCCGAGCATGAGGCGATGCGGATCAAGGGCCAGGTCGCCGAAGGCATCGAGCGGCCGAAGCCGACCGTGGTGTTCGAGGTCGGCGAGCAGGTGAAGGTCGCCGACGGCCCGTTCGCCTCGTTCAACGGCGTCGTCGAGGATGTCGACCACGCTCGCGCCCGCCTCAAGGTCGCGGTCTCGATCTTCGGCCGTGCCACGCCGGTCGAACTCGAATACAGCCAGGTCGAGAAGCTCTGAGGCTCAGGGCTGGTCGAGAGCTTGCCAAGGGGTGCCGGAGACGGCACCCTTTTTGCGTGATTTCGTAGTTAACGCCTCCTTCAGGCGTGTATGAGAATGTCCGCGCCGGCTATCGGCTCGGACAAGCATGTTTCCCAGAACATTCAAGGCGACGGTCGGACAGCGCCTGGCGCTGTGGGGCGTGCTGCTCGGCGCGCTGTCCTGCCTCTATGTCGCGACCGAGCTGGTCGGCTCGCGCAAGCTGCACGGCTTCACGCAGGCGCTCGAGGCGCAAAGCGACCTCGCCCGGCGCCTCGAAGCGACGACCATGGTCTTCGAGCGCATCAGCATCGCGATCTTCTCGGGCGCGCAGGCGGAACCTTCCGATCTCGAGGTGCTCGCGATCGGGGCGGAGGACATCGCCAGCCGCTTGGACGGCAGGCTGAAATCCGATGCGCAGACCATCGCGGCCTGCGCCATCGCCATGCGTCAAGCCGCCGATATCCCGACGGCCCGGGCCGAGCTCAGGGTGATCGCCGACAAGCGCTCGGCCTTGCGGCGCGGGCTGGGTGAGGAGATCGGCCGGTTGAGCGCGAATCTCTCGCAGCATGTCGAGAGCGCCCATCAGAACAAGGTGCTGCTCTCGCTGCTCGGGCTGTTCAGCCTGGTCTTCATCGTCGTGCTCGAACATCGCTGGCTGGTTCGCCCGATCTCCGGCATGGCGCGGGCCCTGGCGAAGAGCCGGCAGGAAGACGGCGAACTCGACAAGCTCGCCATGCGCCGCGACGAGATCGGCATGCTCGGCCGGGCGCTGCTGGCGCATCTGCATGGGCAGGAGGCCGAGCAGGAAGCGGCCCGGGTTCGATTGAGCGCGCTGTCGGACGAAGTGGCGCGTCAGGAGGCGGTCCAGGGCCGCAACGCCGCCTTCCAGGAGCGGATCGCCGCGATCGCCCAGGCGCTGGAGCAGCACGGCTCGCGCCTGTCGCAGGCGGCCGGCGAGTTCGCGCAGCTCTCCGGCGTCGTTGACGCCCGGGCAGGCGCGGCCACGCAGTCGACGCAGCGCGTCTCCGGCCATGTCGATCATGTCGCCGGCGCGATCAGCGAGGTCTCTTCGCTCCTGGCGACGGCGGCGAGCGAGGCGCAGCGCACCTCGGAGGTCGCGGATGCGGCGAAGGCGCTGGTCGACGAGGCGACCGCCGACACAGTGGTCCTGTGCGATGCGGTCGGAAAGATCGTGAAGGTGATCGACATCATCGGGACTGTCGCCAGCCAGACCAACCTTCTGGCGCTGAACGCAACGATCGAGGCGGCGCGGGCCGGCGAGGCGGGCAGGGGCTTTGCTGTCGTCGCCGGCGAGGTGAAGCAGCTCGCGCATCGCACCGCCGAGGCGACGGACGATGTCCGCAAGGGGCTGGACCAGATCAACATCGCCGCCCAGCGCATCACCATGCGGGTCGGCGCCCTCGTGACGTCGGTCGAGAAGGTCGACAAGGCGGCGCTCTCGATCGCCGAACTGACCGCGCGCCAGGATGTCGGCTCGCGCTCGATCAGCGAGACGACGATCCGGACGGCAGGGGATGTCCGGCTCGTCGCCGAACAGGTCGAGCAGCTCGCCGGCACGCTGGCGAGCTGGCGCCAGACTGCCGGCTCGGTCACTGCGGCGTCGGCGGACCTGGACAGACAGGCGGCGGAGCTGCGGCAGGCCGTCGACGGCTTCATCAGGCGCAAGGAGCTGGTAAGCGCATGAGCATGGCGATCCCCGAGGCCGAGGCGAAGCCGGTTGCGGCGCCGTCGCTGCCGGCCATCGCGCAGGTGCTGCACTGGCTGACGGCGGCGCTGGTGCTGGCGCTCTTCGCCACCGGCGTGATGATGACGCAGCTGGGCAGCGGGCCGCTCGCCGATCTGCTCTATCTCTGCCACAAGACCACGGGCGCCAGCCTGCTCTGCATCGTGCTTGTCCGCATCGGCTATCGCCTGTTCGCTCGTCTGACGGGACGCTGGCAGAAGGGAGCGGCGAGCCGGCCGGTGCATGCGCTGCTCTATCTCCTCCTGCTGATCGTGCCGCTGCTGGGCTGGGCGGGCGCCTCCAGCTTCGGGGCGCTCCAGCTGCTCTTCGGTCTGTCGCTTCCGGAGATCTGGCCGCCGGAGGCCGGCTATGCCGAATTGCTGCTGACGACCCATGCCTGGCTCGCCTTCGGCCTGATCGCGTTCGTCGTCGTCCATATCGGGGTCGCGCTCGGCGACTATCTGACACGGGACGCCAAGCTCGGCTGAGCCTGCGTTAACCGGTTAACACCCGCGCGTCGTCCGCTGCGCCTATCCTTCCCGACAACCCATGACGGGGCATGAGGGAGGATAATGATGAGCGGCAAGCGCATTTTGATGATCGTCGGCGATTTCGGCGAGGACTACGAGATCATGGTGCCGTTCCAGGCGCTGCTCGCCGTCGGCCACAAGGTCGATGCCGTCTGCCCCGACAAGGCGAAGGGCGAGAGCGTCGCGACCTCGATCCATGATTTCGAGGGCCAGCAGACCTATACGGAAAAGCGCGGCCACAATTTTGTGCTCAACGCCAGCTTCGCCGATGTCGATGCGGCGGCTTATGACGCGCTGGTGCTGCCGGGTGGGCGGGCGCCGGAATATCTGCGCCTGAACAAGCAGGTGATCGGAACCGTCCGGCACTTCTTCGAGGCCAACAAGCCGGTCGCCGCGATCTGCCATGGGGCGCAGATTCTGGCCGCCGCCGATGTCCTCAAAGGCCGCAGCTGCTCGGCCTATCCGGCCTGCAGTCCCGAGGTGGAGCTCGCCGGTGGACGCTATGCCGACATCGCGATCGACGCGGCGACGACCGACGGCAATCTGGTGACCGCACCCGCCTGGCCGGCGCACCCGGCCTGGATCGCGCAGTTCCTGGCGGTGCTCGGCACCAGGATCAGCCATGGCGAGCTGCGCCAGGCCGCCTGAGGCGGTATAGGATCGCACGTGCTTTCGCCGGCCGCCGCGCTATGGTGCGCGGCGGTTGCGCGCGGGGAGGGCGCCATGTGCAAGCTCTTCATCAACGCCGACGCCGATCTCTGGCGCACACGCCTGAAATCGGTGCGGCTCAACGGCTTCTCGACCAGCGTGCGGCTCGAGAACCTGTACTGGCGCGTGCTCGAGGAGATCGCGGCGCGCGACGGCATGAGCCCCGGGCAACTCCTCGCCAAGCTCCATAGCGAGCTGATCGAGACCCATGGCGACGGCGAGAACTTCGCCTCGTTCCTGCGCGTCTGCTGCGGCCGCTACCTGATGCTGCAGCTCGCCGGCGAGGTGCCGCGCGAGCTCGACCGGTCGATCCGCGATCTCGACGCCGACGGCATCCTGGCGCGGGAGGTGCAGCGGCTTGCGCCTGCGACACGCCGCCCGCAGCGAACGGGCGTATCCGGGGCTTCCCTTTCAGACCGTCCTGTGCCATAGGGCGGCCCTCACATGCGTGGGAGGCGTGCCGGTCAGCCAGCCGGAGGTTCTCGCCGCACCACGCCCTGCAACACCCCGATCCGGAGCGATAGCAGCTCGCGGGCGGGGGCGTCGTCGTTCCGGTCGGCACCGGGGCGGACGACAGGAGCAGCCATCATGGCAAAGAAGATCACGGGTTACGTGAAGCTTCAGGTTCCGGCGGGCGCGGCCAATCCGTCGCCGCCGATCGGTCCGGCGCTGGGTCAGCGCGGCCTCAACATCATGGAATTCTGCAAGGCCTTCAACGCGAAGACCGCGCAGATGGAAAAGGGCATGCCGATCCCGGTGATCATCACCGCGTATCAGGATCGCTCCTTCACCTTCGAGATGAAGCAGCCGCCGGTCTCGTACTGGCTGAAGAAGGCTGCTGGCCTGACCTCGGGTTCGAAGACCCCGGGCAAGGGCGGCAATGTCGGCAAGGTCACGACTGCCCAGCTCAAGGAGATCGCCGAGAAGAAGATGGCCGATCTCAACTGCGACAACGTCGATTCGGCGGTGGCGATGATCCGTGGCTCGGCCCGTTCCATGGGCCTGGAAGTCGTGGGCTGAGGGGGAACTGACAATGGCACATGTCGGAAAGCGCGTCGTCAAGGGCCGTGAAGGCGTTGACCGCATCAAGCTCTACCCGCTCGCCGAGGCGGTCGCGATGGTCAAGGCCCGCGCGAACGCCAAGTTCGACGAGACCGTCGAGATCGCGATGAATCTCGGCGTCGATCCGCGTCACGCCGACCAGATGGTCCGCGGCGTCTGCAACCTGCCGAATGGCTCGGGCCGCACGCTGCGCGTCGCCGTCTTCGCCCGCGGCGCCAAGGCCGAGGAGGCCAAGAAGGCCGGTGCCGACATCGTCGGCGCCGAGGACCTGGTCGAGACCGTGCAGAAGGGCGAAATCAACTTCGACCGCTGCATCGCGACCCCGGACATGATGGGCCTGGTCGGCCGCCTCGGTAAGGTGCTGGGCCCGCGCGGCCTGATGCCGAACCCGCGCGTCGGCACGGTCACCATGGACCTGACCGCCGCCGTCGCCGCCTCGAAGGGCGGCTCGGTCGAGTTCCGCGTCGAGAAGGCGGGCATCGTCCACGCCGCCGTCGGCAAGGCTTCGTTCGATGCCGACAAGCTCGGCGAGAACATCAAGGCCTTCGTCGATTCGGTCTCGAAGGCGAAGCCGGCCGGCGCCAAGGGCACCTATATCCAGCGCGTCGCGATCTCCTCGACCATGGGTCCGGGCGTCAAGATCGAGCCGAACACCGTTCTCGGCGGTTGATATCGCGCAGCGGTCGCCCGAACGGCGGCCGCAGCCCCGCCTTGCGCTTCGGCGCGAGGATTACCACTTGGCAGAAGCCGGGGGAGGGTCTATAGCCTCCTCCGCGTTTCCATGAGTGACGGGGCTTCCGCGTGCTTGGCACGAGGAGGTCCATTTCGCGTTTTTCGGCGGTTCGCCGTCGAAGAATGGGTGTTCGGGTCGAGGAGAGCAATCTCTTAAAGCCGGATCCCCAGTCCTGTCTGAGACTGCAGGTGCGCCTTTGGCTCCGGCTAAGGGGCATAATTTCGCCAAGAGGCCTGCATAGACGGTGCAAGAACTCTTCCGGCGCCGAAGGGCGCCGACCGAGGTTCGAACCATCTCGCCCGATCACGGCTTCGGCCATGGCTGGGGACAGGGCACTGAGCGTCGCTCCGGCGAGGGGTCGGTGTCAACCGATCACTTCCAGAGCGGCACGTGCAACTGGCGGCGGGTCCAAAAGCCTGTCGCCTACCGGAGAGAGCCCAGTGGATAAAGCGGCAAAATCTGATGCCGTCGCGACACTGAACGATGTCTTCTCGAAGACGTCGGTCGTTGTCGTGGCCCACTATGCGGGTTTGACGGTGGCCCAGTTCCAGAAGCTTCGTCGCGAGATGAAGGCCAATGGCGCCACCGTGAAGGTCGCAAAGAACCGGCTGGCCAAGATCGCTCTTGAAGGCACCGACGTCGCGTCCATCAGCAAGCTGCTGACGGGTCCCACCCTGATCGCCTATTCCAGCGATCCGGTCGCGGCGCCGAGGGTCGCCACCGCCTTCGCCAAGGAGAACGACAAGCTCGTCATCCTCGGCGGCGCGATGGGCAAGACCGCCCTGAACCCCGATGGTGTCAAGGCCCTGGCCACGATGCCCTCGCTCGACGAACTGCGCGCCAAGTTGCTCGGCCTCCTGCAGGCCCCTGCGACCAAGATCGCCCAGCTCTCGACCGCGCCTGCTGCGAAGCTCGCGCGCGTGTTCCAGGCATATGCCGACAAGGACGCTGCCTGAGCAGCCGACAACCGTTAATCGTTCGAACCTCTTACATCAGGAACTTAAACAATGGCCGATCTCGCCAAGCTCGTCGACGAACTCTCGTCGCTCACCGTTCTCGAGGCTGCTGACCTCGCCAAGATGCTCGAAGAGAAGTGGGGCGTCTCGGCTGCCGCCGCCGTCGCCGTGGCCGCTGGCCCGGCTGCTGGCGCTGGCGCCGGCGCTGCCGCTGCTGAAGAGCAGACCGAGTTCACCGTCGTTCTTGCCGCCGCCGGCGACAAGAAGATCGAGGTGATCAAGGAAGTCCGCGCCATCACCGGCCTGGGCCTCAAGGAAGCCAAGGATCTGGTCGAAGCCGCTCCGAAGCCGGTCAAGGAAGCCGTCGCCAAGGACGAGGCCGAGAAGCTCAAGAAGCAGCTCGAGGCCGTCGGCGCGAAGGTCGAGCTCAAGTGAGCCGGGCCGGCTGATGCCGGTCCGTATCTAGTCGACAAGGACAGTCCCGGGGCGGCTCGCCGCCTCCGGGGCTGTTGCGTCGTTTCCGCCTAGCCGGAGCGACGCTTTGCAGGGCCTGCCATGATGCAGGTCGATCCAGTTGAACGTCGGCGCCCATGAGCGCCGAGCGGCTCACCCGGCGGCCCGTTCCGCCTCGAGGCCCGGACCCCCGGGTGAGCCGTCCGAGATTGCGAGGAACATGATGGTAACTTCCCTCCAGGGTCGCAGGCGCGTCCGCAAGTTCTTCGGCAAGCTCAAGGAAGTGGCGGAGATGCCGAACCTCATCGAGGTTCAGAAGGCGTCCTACGACCAGTTCCTGATGGTCGAGGAACCCAAGGGCGGCCGCAGCGACGAGGGACTGCAGTCGGTCTTCAAGTCGGTGTTCCCGATCGGCGACTTCTCGGGCGCGTCGCTGCTGGAGTTCGTCAAGTACACCTTCGAGCCGCCGAAATACGATGTCGACGAGTGCCGCCAGCGCGGCATGACCTTCTCGGCGCCGCTCAAGGTGACGCTGCGCCTGATCGTGTTCGATATCGACCCGGACACCCAGGCCAAGTCGGTCAAGGACATCAAGGAGCAGGACGTCTACATGGGCGAGATGCCGCTCATGACGGACAACGGCACCTTCATCGTCAACGGCACCGAGCGCGTCATCGTCTCGCAGATGCACCGTTCGCCGGGCGTGTTCTTCGACCACGACAAGGGCAAGACCCACTCCTCGGGCAAGCTGCTCTTCGCCGCCCGCATCATCCCCTATCGCGGCTCCTGGCTCGACATCGAGTTCGACGCCAAGGACATCGTCTACGCCCGCATCGACCGCAAGCGTAAGATCCCGGTCACCTCGCTGCTGTTCGCCCTCGGCATGGACGGCGAGGAGATCCTGTCGCGCTTCTACAACCGCGTCGACTATGTCCGCGACAAGGATGGCTGGCGCGTTCCCTACGACGCCGAGCGCATGAAGGGCTTCAAGGCGACCGTCGACATGATCGACGCCGACACCGGCGAGGTCGTGATCGAGGCCGGCAAGAAGCTGGTCGCGCGCACCGCCCGCCAGCTCGCCGAGAAGGGCCTGAAGTTCCTGCGCGCCACCGACGAGGACCTCTACGGTCAGTACATCGCCGAGGACCTGGTCAACCCGCAGACCGGCGAGGTCTTCGCCGAGGCCGGCGACGAGATCGACGAGAAGAGCCTGAAGGCGCTGCTCGACGTCGGCTTCGACGAGATCCCGGTGCTCGACATCGACCACATCACGATCGGCCCCTACATCCGCAACACGCTCAAGGTCGACAAGAACTCGCGTCGTGAAGAGGCGCTGTTCGACATCTACCGCGTGATGCGCCCGGGCGAGCCGCCGACGCTCGAGACCGCCGAGAACATGTTCCAGTCGCTGTTCTTCGACTCGGAGCGCTACGACCTCTCGGCCGTCGGCCGCGTCAAGATGAACATGCGTCTCGACCTCGACGCCGCCGACACCGTGCGCATCCTGCGCAAGGAGGACATCTTCGCGGTCGTCAAGGCGCTGGTCGACCTGCGCGACGGCAAGGGCGAGATCGACGACATCGACCATCTCGGCAACCGGCGCGTGCGCTCGGTCGGCGAGCTGATGGAGAACCAGTATCGCCTGGGCCTCCTGCGCATGGAGCGCGCCATCAAGGAGCGCATGTCCTCGGTCGACATCGACACGGTGATGCCGCAGGACCTGATCAACGCGAAGCCCGCGGCTGCCGCGGTGCGCGAGTTCTTCGGCTCGTCGCAGCTCTCGCAGTTCATGGACCAGACCAATCCGCTCTCGGAAGTCACCCACAAGCGCCGTCTTTCGGCGCTTGGCCCGGGTGGCCTGACCCGCGAGCGCGCCGGCTTCGAGGTGCGTGACGTCCACACCACGCATTACGGCCGCATCTGCCCGATCGAGACGCCGGAAGGCCCGAACATCGGCCTGATCAACTCGCTCGCCACCTTCGCGCGCGTCAACAAGTACGGCTTCATCGAGAGCCCGTACCGACGCATCCGCGACGGCCAGCAGACCGACGAGATCATCTATCTCTCGGCCATGGAGGAGGCGAAGTACAACGTCGCCCAGGCGAACGCGGTCGTCGACAAGGAAGGCCGTCTGACCGATGACCTGATCGTCTGCCGCCGCGCCGGCGAGGTCATCGTCGTGCCGGTCGACAAGGTCGACTTCATGGACGTCTCGCCCAAGCAGGTCGTCTCGGTCGCCGCGGCGCTGATCCCGTTCCTCGAGAACGACGACGCCAACCGCGCGCTGATGGGCTCGAACATGCAGCGCCAGGCGGTGCCGCTGGTTCGCGCCGACGCGCCGTTCGTCGGCACCGGCATGGAGGCCGCGGTCGCCCGTGACTCCGGCGCCGCCATCGCGGCTCGCCGCGCTGGCGTCGTCGACCAGGTCGACGCGACCCGTATCGTCATCCGCGCCTCGGACGAGATGGACCCGACCAAGCCGGGCGTCGACATCTACCGTCTGCAGAAGTTCCAGCGCTCCAACCAGTCGACCTGCATCACGCAGCGTCCGCTGGTCCGCGTCGGCGACGTCATCAAGAAGGGTGACATCGTCGCCGACGGCCCGTCGACGGAGTTCGGCGAGCTCGCCCTCGGCCGCAACGTGCTCGTCGCGTTCATGCCGTGGAACGGCTACAACTTCGAGGACTCGATCCTGCTCTCGGAGAAGATCGTCTCGGAAGACATCTTCACCTCGATCCATATCGAGGAATTCGAGGTCATGGCCCGCGACACCAAGCTGGGTCCTGAGGAAATCACGCGCGACATTCCGAACGTCTCGGAAGAGGCGCTGAAGAACCTCGACGAAGCCGGCATCGTCTACATCGGCGCTGAGGTTGCGGCGGGCGACATCCTCGTCGGCAAGATCACGCCGAAGGGCGAGAGCCCGATGACGCCGGAAGAGAAGCTGCTGCGCGCCATCTTCGGCGAGAAGGCTTCGGACGTGCGCGACACCTCGCTGCGCGTGCCGCCGGGCGTCCAGGGCACGATCGTCGAGGTCCGGGTGTTCAACCGCCACGGCGTCGACAAGGACGAGCGCGCCCAGGCGATCGAGCGCGAGGAGATCGAGCGTCTCGCCAAGGACCGCGACGACGAGCAGGCGATCCTCGACCGCAACACCTTTGCGCGCCTGGCCGAGATCCTGACCGGCAAGACCGGCCTGGCCGGTCCGAAGGGCTTCAAGAAGGACACGGTCATCACCCGCGAGGTGATGAGCGAGTTCCCGCGCTCGCAGTGGTGGCTGTTCGCCACGGCGGACGACGCCCTGATGACCGAAATCGAGGCGATGCGGAAGCAGTACGACGAGTCTAAGAAGCGCCTCGAGCAGCGCTTCCTCGACAAGGTCGAGAAGCTGCAGCGCGGCGACGAGCTGCCTCCGGGCGTGATGAAGATGGTCAAGGTCTTCGTCGCGGTGAAGCGCAAGATCCAGCCGGGCGACAAGATGGCCGGCCGCCACGGCAACAAGGGCGTGGTCTCGCGCATCGTGCCGGCAGAGGACATGCCGTTCCTCGAGGACGGCACCCATGCCGACATCGTCCTGAACCCGCTCGGCGTGCCCTCGCGCATGAACGTCGGCCAGATCCTGGAGACGCATCTGGGCTGGGCTGCCGCCGGTCTCGGCAAGCAGATCGGCAAGGCGATCGACGCCTATCGCAAGGCGCATGACTCCAAGGCCCTGCGCGCCTCCTTCGACGCCGTCTACGAGGACAACGAGATCATCGCCTCGATGGACGACGCCGAGCTGATCGAGATGGGCCAGAACCTGCGCCGCGGCGTTCCGATCGCGACGCCGGTCTTCAACGGCGCCAAGGAGTCCGACATCGAGCGGCTGCTGGAGCAGGCGGGTCTGCACAGCTCCGGGCAGTCCACGCTGTATGATGGCAGGACTGGCGAGCCCTTCGACCGCAAGGTCACGATGGGCTACATCTACATGCTGAAGCTGCACCACCTGGTGGACGACAAGATCCACGCCCGTTCTATCGGCCCGTACTCACTGGTCACCCAGCAGCCGCTCGGCGGCAAGGCCCAGTTCGGCGGCCAGCGCTTCGGCGAGATGGAGGTCTGGGCGCTCGAAGCCTATGGCGCCGCCTACACGCTGCAGGAGATGCTGACGGTGAAGTCGGACGACGTCGCGGGCCGCACCAAGGTCTACGAGTCGATCGTGCGCGGTGAGGACAACTTCGAAGCGGGTATCCCGGAGAGCTTCAACGTGCTCGTCAAGGAAATGCGCTCGCTCGGCCTCAACGTCGAGCTGATCAACAACAAGCCGAAGTCGGGCGATGTGCCCGCCGAGGCAGCCGAGTAAGGCGCGACGCCCGCAGGGGCGGAACGTCGTTCGTTACTCATGCCGGCGGCATTGTCGCCGCCGGCCGTTGGATCAAGGACCGGGCAGGGCGGTTTTCCCTAGAACCCCGCCGGTCACAGGAGACAGGCTATGAAGCAAGAGGTCATGAACCTTTTCGGCCAGCAGCCGGTGCAGCAGGCGTTCGACGCGATCAAGATCTCGATCGCGAGCCCTGAGAAGATCGCATCCTGGTCGTTCGGCGAGATCAAGAAGCCCGAGACGATCAACTACCGCACGTTCAAGCCCGAGCGCGACGGCCTGTTCTGCGCCCGCATCTTCGGGCCGATCAAGGACTACGAGTGCCTGTGCGGCAAGTACAAGCGCATGAAGTTCAAGGGCGTGATCTGCGAGAAGTGCGGCGTCGAGGTGACGCTGGCACGGGTCCGGCGCGAGCGCATGGGCCATATCGAGCTCGCCGCCCCGGTCGCGCATATCTGGTTCCTGAAGTCGCTGCCCTCGCGCATCGGCCTCCTGATGGACATGCCGCTCAAGGACCTCGAGCGCATCCTCTACTTCGAGTCGTATGTCGTCCTCGAGCCGGGCCTGACCCCGCTCAAGGATCGCCAGCTCTTGACCGAGGAAGAGTACGTCCGCGCCCAGGAAGAGTACGGTGCCGACACCTTCACGGCCCAGATCGGCGCGGAAGCGATCCGCGAGATGCTGCGCGCGCTCGACCTCGACCAGATCAATGCCGACCTGAAGCATGAGATCGCGACGACGACGTCCGAGCTCAAGCCGAAGAAGCTGATGAAGCGCCTCAAGATCATCGAGGCCTTCCAGGAGTCGGGCAACAAGCCGGAATGGATGGTGATGACCGTGATTCCGGTCATCCCGCCGGATCTGCGCCCGCTCGTGCCGCTCGACGGCGGCCGCTTCGCGACCTCGGACCTGAACGACCTCTATCGCCGCGTCATCAACCGCAATAACCGCCTGAAGCGGCTGATCGAGCTGCGCGCGCCCGACATCATCATCCGCAACGAGAAGCGGATGCTGCAGGAATCGGTCGACGCCCTGTTCGACAACGGCCGCCGCGGCCGCGTCATCACCGGCGCCAACAAGCGCCCGCTGAAGTCGCTCGCCGACATGCTGAAGGGCAAGCAGGGCCGCTTCCGGCAGAACCTGCTGGGCAAGCGCGTCGACTATTCCGGCCGCTCGGTCATCGTCGTCGGCCCGGAGATGAAGCTGCACCAGTGCGGGCTGCCGAAGAAGATGGCGCTCGAGCTGTTCAAGCCGTTCATCTATGCCCGCCTCGACGCCAAGGGCTACTCGACCACGGTCAAGCAGGCCAAGAAGCTGGTCGAGAAGGAGAAGCCCGAGGTCTGGGACATCCTGGACGAGGTCATCCGCGAGCATCCGGTGCTGCTGAACCGCGCGCCGACGCTGCACCGCCTCGGCATCCAGGCCTTCGAGCCGGTGCTGATCGAGGGCAAGGCGATCCAGCTGCACCCGCTGGTCTGCGCCGCGTTCAACGCCGATTTCGACGGCGACCAGATGGCCGTGCACGTCCCGCTGTCGCTGGAAGCGCAGCTGGAAGCGCGCGTCCTGATGATGTCGACCAACAACATCCTGCACCCGGCGAACGGCATGCCGATCATCGTGCCGTCGCAGGACATCGTGCTCGGCCTCTACTATCTCTCGATCATCTCGGATGGCGAGCCGGGCCAGGGCAAGATCTTCGGCGATTTCGGCGAGCTCGAATACGCGCTGCACGAGAAGGTCGTCACGCTGCATTCGAAGATCAAATATCGCTGGACCGGCGTCGGCCATGACGGCAAGCCGTACACGAAGATCTACGACACCACGCCTGGCCGCGTGATCCTCTCGACCGCGCTGCCGGAGCACCCGGCCGTGTCCTTCGACGTCGTCAACAAGCTGATGACCAAGAAGGAAATCTCCAACATGATCGACGCCGTCTATCGCGGCTGCGGTCAGAAGGAATCGGTGATCTTCTGCGACCGCGTCATGGGGCTTGGCTTCAAGCACGCCTTCAAGGCCGGCATCTCCTTCGGCAAGGACGACATGGTGATCCCCGCGAACAAGTGGGAGATCGTCGATGCGACCCGCGTGCTCGCCAAGGATTACGAGCAGCAGTACCAGGACGGCCTGATCACCCAGGGCGAGAAGTACAACAAGGTCGTCGACGCCTGGGCGAAGTGCTCCGACAAGCTCGCCCAGGAGATGATGGCCGGTATCTCGACCGTGAAGAAGGACGAGAGCGGCCGCGACAAGCCGATCAACTCGATCTACATGATGAGCCACTCGGGCGCCCGTGGTTCGCCGGCGCAGATGCGCCAGCTCGCCGCCATGCGCGGCCTGATGGCCAAGCCGTCGGGCGAGATCATCGAATCGCCGATCATCTCGAACTTCAAGGAAGGCCTCGACGTTCTCGAGTACTTCAACTCGACGCACGGCGCCCGTAAGGGTCTCGCCGACACGGCGCTCAAGACGGCGAACTCGGGTTACCTGACCCGCCGTCTCGTCGACGTGGCGCAGGACGCGATCATCTCCGAGGTGGATTGCGGCTCCGACAACGGCATCAAGATGCGCGCCATCGTCGATGCCGGCCAGGTCGTGGCCTCGCTCGGCATGCGCATCCTCGGCCGTTCGGCGGCCGTGGAGGTCACCGACATCGATGGCAACGTCCTTGTCGCCAAGGGCGCGGTGATCGAGGAAAGCCACATCGCCAAGATCAACGCCGCCGGCGTCCAGGAGGTGAAGATCCGTTCGGTCTTGACCTGCGAGACCAAGAACGGCGTCTGCGCGACCTGCTACGGGCGCGATCTTGCCCGCGGCACGCCCGTCAACATGGGCGAGGCCGTCGGCGTCATCGCGGCGCAGTCGATCGGCGAGCCGGGCACGCAGCTCACCATGCGTACCTTCCACATCGGCGGCGCGGCGACGATCGCCGACCAGTCCTTCGTCGAGTCGAACTTCGAGGGCACGGTCAAGATCCGCAACCGCAACGCGGCGCGGAACTCGGATGGCGACCTGATCGCGATGGCGCGCAACCTCGCCATCGTCATCACCGGCCCGGACGGCGCCGAGCGCGCGGTTCACCGCGTCCAGTTCGGCTCGAAGCTGCGCGTCGACGACGGCGACAAGGTCAAGCGCGGCCAGCGCCTGATCGAGTGGGATCCCTATTCCCGCCCGATCCTGGCGGAAGTCGACGGCAAGGTCGGCTATGAGGATCTGGTCGACGGCATGTCGATGACGGAAACGACCGACGAGGCGACCGGCATCAGCAAGCGCCTGGT
The DNA here is from genome assembly GCF_059415545.1 of Allobosea sp. GW821-FHT10B12. Taxonomy (NCBI): domain Bacteria; kingdom Pseudomonadati; phylum Pseudomonadota; class Alphaproteobacteria; order Hyphomicrobiales; family Alloboseaceae; genus Allobosea; species Allobosea sp. GW821-FHT10B12. The sequence goes on along the minus strand of NZ_JBWKNL010000019.1, from coordinate 5,782 downwards.
GATCGACTGGCGTGGTTCGGCGCGTACGTCGGATCTGCGCCCGGCGATGGTCCTGCATGGCTCGGACGGCAAGATCGCGAAGCTCGCCCGTGGTGGCGATGCCCGCTACATCCTGCCTGTCGACGGCATCATCTCGGTGGAGCCGGGTTCGTCGGTGAAGGCCGGCGACGTGCTGGCGCGTGTCTCGACCGACTCGGCCAAGACCCGCGACATCACCGGCGGTCTGCCGCGCGTCGCCGAGCTGTTCGAGGCGCGTCGTCCGAAGGATGCCGCGATCATCGCCGAGAAGGCCGGCGTCATCGGCTTCGGACGCGACTACAAGAACAAGCGTCGCGTCACGCTGACCCCGCATGACGGCACGGACGCGGTCGAGTACCTGATCCCGAAGGGCAAGCACATCCACCTGCAGGATGGCGACGTCGTCGAGATCGGGGACTACATCCTCGACGGCAACCCGGCGCCGCACGACATCCTGGCGATCAAGGGCGTCGAGGAGCTTGCCGCTTACCTGGTCAACGAAATCCAGGAGGTCTACCGCCTCCAGGGCGTGACCATCAACGACAAGCACATCGAGGTCATCGTCCGGCAGATGCTGCAGAAGGTCGAGATCACCGAATCCGGCGATAGCGACATTCTCACCGGCGACCAGATCGACCGGATCGAGCTGGAAGAGGTCAACGCCAAGCTGCGCGAGGAGGGCAAGAAGCCGGCTTCCGGCGTTCCTGTCCTGCTCGGCATCACCAAGGCCTCGCTGCAGACCCGCTCGTTCATCTCGGCCGCCTCCTTCCAGGAGACGACCCGCGTCCTCACCGAGGCGGCGGTCAACGGCAAGATGGACACGCTGGAAGGCCTCAAGGAGAACGTCATCGTCGGCTCGCTGATCCCGGCCGGCACCGGCGCGCAGGTCGCCCGCATCAAGCAGGTGGCGACGCGTCGCGACGATCTCATCGTCGGCCAGAAGGCGGATGCGGCGGCGAAGGCCGCAGCTGCGGCCGCGGCGGTTCTGCCTGCTGCCGAGTAAGATTGGCGAGAACGATCTCGTTAGCGAAACGGCCGCCTTCGGGCGGCCGTTTTTGTTTATGTGTGTTCGGTCGCGACTGTGCTTGACCTTCCACTTTACAACCGGCCTAAATTTGCCCGGCGAGACCTGCCGGGGGGCAGCGGTACGCCGAATGTGAGTTTGGGGCCATGGACGAGAGGTTCCTGGACAGTCTTTATGAAGCGGCGGTGGTGCCGGAGCTGTGGCCGCAGGTGCTGCGCCGCTTCCAGGAGATCGCGCGCGGCGCCGGTGCGGTATTGGTCGCTGTGACGCCGAGCTCCAATCGCTGGATCTCTTCGACGCCCGAGTTTGACCAGCTGGTCGCCACCCATTTCAACAGCTTCCCGGGCAATGAGCGGACACGCCGCCTGCTGGAGCGACGCCATGCCGGGTTCCTGCGCGACATCGACATCTTCTCGGATGCCGAGATGGCCCGGGAGCCGGTCTATCGCGATTTCCTGTTGCCGCAGGGGTTCGGCATCGGCGTCGCCACGTCGATCGCCTCGCCGAGCGGCGAGGCCTTCATCCTGCATGCCGAGCGCGAACACGACGAAGGCCATGTCGAGGATGGGCTGATCGCGCGCTTCGATCGGATGCGGCCGCATCTCGCTCGCGCCATGCTGCTCTCGGCCCGGCTGGAATTCGAGCGGGCGCGCGGCGCTGCCCAGGCCCTGGACGCGATCGGCCTGCCAGCTGCGGTGCTCGACCGCAACGGCCGGGCGCTTGCGCTCAATCCTCGCTTCGAGGCGCTGATGCCGGCGGTCGCGCTCGACCGCCCGTCGCGCCTCGGGCTGGTCGACGCGGCGGCAGACGGTCTGCTGGCTACGGCCGTGCAGGCGATGGGGGAGGCGAGCGGCGCCACGGTGCGTTCGATCGCGGTCGCGCGGCGCGAGAATCACCCGCCGCTGATCCTGCATCTGACGCCGGTCCGCGGCGCTGCGCACGACATCTTCTCGCGGGCGGCGAGCATTCTGGTGGTGACGCCGGTGGTGGTAAAGGACGTCCCGACCGCCGATGTGGTCCAGGGCCTGTTCGACCTGACCCCGGCCGAAGCCCGGCTCGCAGCGCTGATCGCCGCCGGCCACCGGCCACGTGAAGCGGCCGCGGCGCTGGGCGTGATGGAGGAGACCGCGCGCTCGACGCTGAAGCGGGTCATGGCCAAGACCGGTCTGCACCGCCAGGCCGATCTGATCGGCCTGTTGCGCGGGACTGGAGTCGCGACAGGCGGGGCCAGCTGAGCTGCCGCGGCTCGCGCATGGCGAGATTGCGGTCGTCCTGGCGAAATCCGGGGTTGACGCGAATCTATAGCTGAGTCATAAGCGCGCCACTGTCGATGGCTGTCGGACACGTTTGTCGCTTGCCTTTGTTGCAAGCGAGGTTCGCGACCGAAACTCCATCGGAATTCCAGCGTCTAACGACGACATGGCAGGACGCATGAACGCGGGGCATTCCGTGTTCCTCTGCATGCGAACGCGCCTGAGGCCCCGTAAATGGGCGCCGATGGCGCGGCTTCGTTTGGTCATGGCCTTGTTCGACGCCGGAATGGACACCGAATTCATCAAGCGCTCAAGGGAGCGAGAGGCCTTAAATGCCGACAATCAGCCAGCTGATCCGCAAGCCGCGCTCGCCGGTCAAGGCGCGTAACACCGCGCCGGCGCTCGAGAATTGCCCGCAGAAGCGCGGCGTCTGCACGCGTGTCTATACGACGACCCCGAAGAAGCCGAACTCGGCGCTGCGTAAGGTTGCCAAGGTGCGCCTGACCAACGGCTTCGAGGTCATCGGCTACATTCCGGGTGAGGGTCACAACCTCCAGGAGCACTCGGTCGTCATGATCCGTGGCGGCCGCGTCAAGGACCTTCCCGGCGTGCGCTACCACATCCTGCGCGGCGTGCTCGACACGCAGGGCGTCAAGAACCGCAAGCAGCGCCGTTCGAAATACGGCGCCAAGCGTCCGAAGTAATTTTCCTGCCCGACCGGCGGGGCAAGATGCCCCAGCCGGTTCGCAGCTTTTGAGATTTGACCGGAGACTAGACGATGTCCCGCCGCCACAGTGCAGAGAAGCGCGAGATCATCCCGGACGCCAAGTTCGGCGACGTGATCGTGACCAAGTTCATGAACTCGGTCATGTACGAGGGCAAGAAGTCGACCGCCGAAGGCATCGTCTACGGCGCCTTCGACATCATCGAAGGCAAGATGAAGAGCGATCCGCTCGCCGTCTTCAAGACCGCGCTCGAGAACGTCGCCCCGGCGATCGAGGTCCGTTCCCGCCGCGTCGGTGGCGCGACCTATCAGGTCCCGGTCGAGGTTCGCACCGAGCGCCGTCAGGCTCTCGCGATCCGCTGGCTGATCGCCGCGGCGCGTGCCCGCAACGACCGCACCATGGTCGAGCGCCTCTCGGCCGAGCTGATGGACGCCGCCAACAACCGTGGCAACGCCGTCAAGAAGCGCGAAGACACGCACCGGATGGCGGAAGCCAACCGCGCCTTCTCGCACTACCGCTGGTAATTCGTCCGTTACGACCCGGAAAGACAGAGCATTCCCATGCCCCGTTCTCATCCCATCGATCGCTATCGCAACTTCGGCATCATGGCCCACATTGATGCCGGCAAGACGACGACGACCGAGCGCATCCTGTTCTACACCGGCAAGAGCCATAAGATCGGCGAAGTCCATGACGGCGCCGCGACCATGGACTGGATGACGCAGGAGCAGGAGCGTGGCATCACGATCACCTCGGCTGCGACGACCTGCTTCTGGCGCGACAACCGCCTGAACATCATCGACACCCCCGGACACGTCGACTTCACCATCGAGGTCGAGCGTTCGCTGCGCGTGCTCGACGGCGCCGTGTGCGTGCTCGACGGCAACCAGGGCGTCGAGCCGCAGACCGAGACCGTCTGGCGCCAGGCCGACAAGTATGACGTTCCGCGCGTCGTCTTCGTCAACAAGATGGACAAGATCGGCGCCGATTTCTATCGCTGCGTCCAGGACATCATCGACCGCGTCGCCGGCAAGCCCGTCTGCCTGCAGATCCCGATCGGTTCGGAGTCGAACTTCGCCGGCGTGATCGACCTCATCAAGATGAAGGCGATCGTCTGGAACGGCGAAGCGCTCGGCGCGACCTTCGACGAGAAGGAAATTCCGGCCGATCTCGCCGACAAGGCCGTCGAGTATCGCTCGAAGCTGGTCGAAGCCGCCGTCGAGATGGACGATGCGGCCATGGAAGCCTATCTCGAAGGCAACGAGCCTGACGCCGACACGCTGCGCCGTCTGGTTCGCACGGCCGTCCAGCGCCGCGCCTTCCACCCGGTCCTCTGCGGCTCGGCCTTCAAGAACAAGGGCGTGCAGCCCCTGCTCGACGCCGTCGTCGACTTCCTGCCGTCGCCGGTCGATCGCGGCGCGGTCGAAGGCATCGACTTCAAGACCGAAGAGCCGACCACCCGCGAGCCGACCGACGAAGCTCCCTTCGCCATGCTCGCCTTCAAGATCATGGACGACCCCTTCGTCGGCACGATCACCTTCTGCCGCGTCTATTCGGGCAAGGTCGAGGCCGGCCAGGGCGTCATCAACTCGACGCGCGACAAGAAAGAGCGCGTCGGCCGCATGCTGCTGATGCACGCGAACAACCGCGAGGACATCAAGGAGGCCTATGCCGGCGACATCGTCGCCCTGGCCGGCCTCAAGGACGTCCGCACCGGCGACACGCTGTGCGATCCGGCCCAGGCCGTGATCCTCGAGCGCATGGAGTTCCCCGAGCCGGTCATCACGATCGCGATCGAGCCGAAGTCCAAGGCCGATCAGGAGAAGCTGGGTCTCGCCCTGTCGAAGCTCGCGAACGAGGATCCGTCCTTCCGCGTCTCGACCGACCAGGAGAGCGGCCAGACCATCCTGAAGGGCATGGGCGAGCTGCATCTCGACATCAAGGTCGACATCCTGAAGCGCACCTACAAGGTCGACGCCAATATCGGCGCGCCCCAGGTTGCGTATCGCGAGACGCTGACCAAGAAGGCCGAGATCGACTACACCCACAAGAAGCAGACCGGCGGTACCGGCCAGTTCGCCCGCGTCAAGCTGGTGATCGAGCCGAACGAGACCGGCAAGGGCTTCGAGTTCGAGTCGAAGATCGTCGGCGGCGCGGTGCCGAAGGAGTATATCCCCGGCGTCGAGAAGGGCCTCAACTCGGTCATCGGTTCCGGCGTGCTCGCCGGCTTCCCGGTGGTCGACGTCAAGGTCTCGCTGATCGACGGCGCCTTCCACGAGGTCGACTCGTCGGCTCTGGCCTTCGAAATCGCCTCGCGCGCCGCTCTGCGCGAAGGCCTGCAGAAGGGCGGCTCGGTGCTGCTCGAGCCGATCATGAAGGTCGAAGTCGTGACCCCGGAAGACTATACCGGTTCGGTCATCGGCGACCTGAATTCCCGACGCGGCCAGATCCAGGGCCAGGACATGCGCGGCAACGCGGTCGTCATCAATGCGATGGTGCCGCTGGCCAACATGTTCGGCTACGTGAACCAGCTGCGCTCGTTCAGCCAGGGCCGCGCCAACTACACGATGCAGTTCGACCACTACGAGCAGGTGCCGTCCGCGGTCGCTGCTGAGGTCCAGGCCAAGTACGCCTGATCGAACAACGCATTAGACTGAACACTTAAGAGATCTGACGGAGGCTGAGATGGCCAAAGAGAAGTTTGCTCGGACGAAGCCGCACTGCAACATTGGTACGATTGGTCACGTCGACCATGGCAAGAC
>NZ_JBWKNL010000018.1:0-42841 GCF_059415545.1 Allobosea sp. GW821-FHT10B12 | reverse complement strand
ACCAGCCCGGCCTGGAACGTCAAGCCCAGCTACTATCTCGTCGCCACCGACGACCGCATGATCCCGCCCCCGGCCCAACGCCAGATGGCCAAGCGTGCCGGCGCGACCGTCGTCGAGACCAAGGGCTCCCACGCCGTCTATGTCTCCAGGCCGAAGGTCGTCGCAGACTTCATCGAAAAGGCCGCCAACGCGAGGTGACGCGCGCCACCGCGCTCGAGCACCCAAGCGACAACAATCTAAGGCGGGCCCAAGGGCCCGCTTTCTTGTGCTAACATGAGGGTCCGCTCGCACCTTGCCCATCGGCCCGCACGGGCTCGACGACCAGCAGACAGCCTCTGGCGTCAAGGTCCTACGTCTGGCTCCGGATACATGGCTCGATCTCGACACTCTCTGGCGCGGTGACGCGAAACACCCCGTCCCGGCACTGCTAGATTGGCTTCCGGATCGGCCCGTTTCGCCAACGCACTTGATATCGGGACACCACGCATGAAGATTCTCATCCCCGGGGATCAGCAGGTCCCAGGCCATAGCCTCAACAGCAATCGCCCCATTCGCGAGGCGATCGTCGAAGTCAGGCCTCGGCACGCAGGAGGCCGCTGAATGACCATCGCGGACGCCCCGGAGCTGGAAGACCCCGATCTGGTCCCCCGTGCCGTGTTCGGAACGATGGTCGCGCTCGCTTCGATCGACGATCTCGGCGCCCATCGCCATCGCAAGGCGCAATTGCTCTATGTCGTCAGCGGCGCCCTCACGGTCGAAACATCGAACGGCATCTGGACCGTGCCGCCGCATTGCGCCATCTGGATCCCGAGCGGCATCCCTCATACGGCCCGTTCGGTCTCGCGGGTTACGGTGGGCAATCTCTATGTCGAGCCGTCGCTCGCCGGCCCTCTCAGCGGCGGCTGCGGTATCCTGTTCGTGCAACCGCTGTTGCGCGAGCTTCTGTTCCGCTTCATTTCCAGGCCGCCGCTCTACCCGGAAGGCGATACGCGCGAGACCCGCCTCGTCGCGGTCCTGCTGGACGAGCTGCAGGCGGCGCCGCTCGAGCCGTTGCATCTGCCGATGCCGAAGGACCGGCGGCTGCGGCGCCTCGTCGACACCCTGATCGACGATCCGTCGCTCCGCTTCACCATCGAGGAATGGGGGGCCCGCGTCGGCGCCAGCAACCGCACGCTGACCCGGCTGTTCCAGCGCGAGACCGGCATGTCCTTCATCCGGTGGCGGCAGCAGTTGCATATCGGCCTGGCCTTGCAGCGCCTCGCCTCCGGGCAGTCTGTGACGACGATCGCGCTCGATCTCGGCTATGAGAGCACGAGCGCCTTCATCGCGATGTTCCGGCGCATGCTGGGCACGACGCCGGCACGGTATTTTGCCGAGACGGCAACGGGCGAGGTCGAGCAGGGCGACCGGACGCCGCGGCAAAGCGGAGACGGCACCGGTCGGAAAATTGTCGATTTCGACAACGCCGCCCGGCGGCTCGCCAAGCCGCAATCCTGAACGCCGGATAATCGGGACTCTACGACCCTTCGGCACGCGCCCCTTCCATCGCTGAGAGCGCCTATCGAGCGCGCCGTCGCGTCATTTCCAATTCGGGAGTTCGTCATGCAGATCGACAGAAGCCGGTTCCCGCTCGTCTTTCTCCGGGAGGAAGCAACCGCCGAGATTGATGCCGAAGCCGCGTTCTCGGCGCTTCTCGATCACGGCCAGCCCTTCGTCCTGATCGCCGAACATCATGATCACGACGAGGAGAATGAATCTCACGAGGCCAGGAAGGCGCGCGCCCGGTTCTTCAAGCAGAACAAGGGTCGGCTTCGTGCGCTCTGCGCCGCAGCGATCGTGATCGAGGGCGCGGAGACGGTGCCGGTAGCGTTGCGGCTGGCAGCGCAGGGGCTCGGCAAGGCGTTCGGACTACCGTTCCACTTCGTCCGTGATGAAGAGGCGGCGGTCGCGGCGGGCAGGAAGGCATTGGCGAAGCACGCGGCGGGATGGTCGTGACCTGCGCCAGACGACGGAAATGGCCGGCGCTCGACACTTCCTGGCAGGTCGGCACGAGCCGTTCCTCGCAAGCACAGATAGGCTCGAACCGACATTGAGCAGGGTGCGGTGGGCCGCCGCCATGGCCATCCGGGCACCCGCCGAACGGAACGCCGGCATCCGGCCAACATCACGAGGACATCGACCATGAAAACCTGGTTCGTCACCGGCGCGACCCGCGGGCTCGGCTATGCCTGGATCGAAGCCATGCTCGAGCGCGGCGATCGGGTCGCCGCGACTGGACGCGCGATTGATCGGCTCGACGGTCTCGCCGCGCGGTTCGGCAAGGCGCTTCTGCCGATCGAGCTCGACATCACCGATCGCGACGCGGTCTTTGCCGCGTTGTCCCGGGCGAACGAATGCTTCGGGCGTCTCGACGTCATCATCGCCAATGCCGGCTACGGCCTGTTCGGTACGGTCGAGGAGACTAGCGAGCAGGAGGCGCGCGCGCAGGTCGAGACCAATTTCTTCGGCACGTTATGGACGGCGCAGGCGGCGATCCCGCTGCTGCGGGCGCAGCAGGGAGGACACCTGATGATCACGACGAGCATCGCCGGTGTGGTCACCTTCCCGACCGCCGGCATCTACAACGCGACGAAATGGGCGACCGAAGCCCTGGGCGAGACGCTCGCCAAGGAGGTCGCGGAGTTCGGCATCCGGGTGACGCTGATCGAACCCGGCAGCTTCGCGACCGACTGGAACGGATCATCCGCATCGCATGCGACGCACCGGCCCGAATACGCGCCACTGCGAGAGCGCATCGCGGCGTCCTACGGCAAGCACCAACGGGCAGAGCCCAAGGCTTCGGCCGGGGCCGTTCTGGCTGTGGCAGATGCGACAACGGCGCCGTTGCGCCTGTTCCTGGGCCCGATGGGCCTGCCAGCCGCCAAAGAAGCGTTCGCCTCTCGCCTTGCGACCTGGGAGGACTGGCGCGAGATGTCCGACGCCGCCGCCGGCTGAGTGGACGCAAACGCGTAACGAAGACCGCGACCACCTCACACCGACGATCCTCCGCTTGCCTGTTCATCGGGGCTCCCACTGCCCCGGCACATTTCGCGACATCTCCGGCAAAGGGCCGAGACAGTTTTGCGCGAAGCTCAGGCGATCACGAGTGAGGACGGTATTCCTACGCACTGCGTAACGGACGAAGCGGTTTGCCCGCGTGGCCATGGCCGCGACAATCATTCCTGGGGGCTATTCGATCATGACTGGAAAGGTCTGGTTCATTACCGGAGCTTCGAGCGGCTTTGGCCTCGCCTTGACCGAGGCGGCGCTCGCCCGCGGGGACAGGGTCGCGGCCTGCGCCCGGAGCGGCTCTGCATTCGCGGCGCTGTCCGATGTCTACGAGCCGGACCTGCTGCCGATCGATCTTGACGTGTGCAGCGAGAGCGATGTCGGTGAAGCGATGCGTGTCGCGGCCGACGCCTTCGGGCGCATCGACGTGGTCGTCAGCGGCGTCGACGATGCGGCCTGCGGTGCCATCGAAGAAGCTGGTCGAGCTCATGCACGAGAGCAGTTCGAGACGAATGTCTTCGGCACGCTTTGGGCCATCCAGGCCGCCCTCCCCCTCCTGCGCAAGCAAGGGGACGGGCACATCCTGATCACCCTAAGGCCGATGGTCACCACTGCCATGTCCACGGCAGGCCTCTACAACGCGACGAAAGCGGCGGTGAAAGCGCTCGGCGAAAGCCTGGCCGCCGAAGTCGCGGCAGACAGGATCAAGGTCACGCTGGTCGAGCCCGACGGCTACGGAAACGATGGACGCGGAAGCTCATCGACCCACCTGACGCCCGTAGAGGTCCTGAACATCGTCGATGTGCCGCACCGGTCGCTGCGGCGCCGGAACGCCGCAACCGCGAGGTGAACCGAAGATCGCTCCCGCGTCTCAGCGGCGAGCCTCCGTCCGCCTGTTCATCGGCTCCTCACCTCGGCACATTTCGTGACATTCCCGGCAAAGAGCTGGGACAGTTCTGCGCGAAGCTCAAGCGATCACGAGTGAGGACCGCATCCCCGAAGCGGGTTGCCCGCGTGTCATGTCTCCTTGCGGCCTGAGCTGCTCAGGAGCGGCCACGCGCTCACTTCAGTCCACGACAGGGTTGATGGATGACGCTTCGAAGTGAAGAGACACTAGACGGCCGGCCTCATCCCCGCCGCATCGGCCGCCCTCTCGTTTTAGCAGGTGGCGGGGTTCTGGCGGCAGCCATCGTCGGCGTCGCCCTGCTGTCGAGCTCCAAGCCAACTGCGGCACCGGTGCGGGCAGCACCGGTCCCGGTCCAGGTCACGACGGCGCGGCTCGACGACGTACGTCATGAGCTGCGTCTCGTCGGAACGGTCCTTCCGCTGAGGGATGTCGCCATCCGCACGCAGGTCGATGGCATCCTCAGCCAGGTCCTGGTGCGGGAGGGCGATGCTGTTCGCAAGGGCGACCTGATCGCGACGATCGATGATCGCCTGTTTCGGTCAGCGCTCCAGGCGGCCGAAGGACAGCTTGCACGCAACCAGGCGCTGCTGCGGGCCGCGGAACGCGACTTGGAACGCGCGCAGCGGCTCCAGACGCTGAATTCCGTCGCCAGCGCAACGGTGGATCAGCGGCAATCGGAGGTCGAGCAATTGCGCGCCGCCATCACGATCGATCAGGCGAATGTCGAGACGGCGCGGGTCAATCTCTCGTTCACCCGCATCTTCGCACCGTCGGATGGGCGAGTGGGCCTGCGCCAGCTCGACGCCGGCAACAATGTCCGTCAGTCGGATACGGCCGGAATCGTCTCCATCGTACAGACGGACCCGGTCTCCGTCGTCTTCAACGTGCCCCAGCAGCAGCTGGCGCGCCTTCAGCAATACACGGCGGGGATCACGACACCGTCCGTGAAAGTCCTGGATCGCTCGCTCGGTCGCGAGATCCTCGGCGGACGGATCACTGCTTTCGACAACCGGATTGGCGGTACGAACGGCGCTGCACGTGTGCGAGCGCAGTTCGAGAACGGTTCAGGGGCGCTGACCGCCGGCGGCTTCGTCTCGGTCGTCGTCGAAACCGGCCGCTCCGATCAGGCGATCGTCGTTCCCAAGCACGCCGTTCGCCTCTCGATCGACGGCAGTTTCGTGTTCAGGGTCCAGGGAGAAACCGCCGAACGGGTGCCAGTCGAGGTCGGCTACAGCAACGACGAGCTGGCGGTGATCACGAAAGGCGTGGCGGCCGAGGACCGGATCGTGACCGACGGCTTTTCGCGCCTTCGCCCGAAAACCACCGTCCGCGTGCTGGAGTCGCGGCCGCCAGCCTCCGAGCGCGTCGCGAAGGCTTCGCCATGAGCGCCGTCGTCGAAAGCCAGGGCGCGGCCGCGAAGCCGGAGGGGCTGTCGGCCTGGTTCATTCGCCGTCCGGTCGCCAGCATTCTTGCGGCGGTCGCGGTGACGCTGCTCGGCCTCGTTGCTATTCCCAATCTTCCGGTCGCCCCGTTGCCGGAAGCCGATTTTCCGACCCTTCAGGTCACCGCAACCCTGCCGGGCGCCAGCCCCGAGACCATGGCCTCCTCGGTCGCGACGGTGCTGGAAACCGCCTTCACCGGCATCGCCGGCGTCACCGAAATGACTTCGGCAAGTTCGCTCGGCCAGAGCTCGATCACGCTGCAATTCCGGCTCGAACGCGATATCGACACCGCCGCACAGGATGTGCAGGCTGCGATCAACTCCGTAGCCAGCCGGTTGCCCGACAACCTACCGAGCCTGCCGACCTGGCGGAAGGTGAACCCGACAGACGGGCCGGTGATGGCCCTGACGGTGACATCCTCGACGCTCCCGACGACGGAACTCAGCGATATCGTGGAGACGAAGCTCGCGCGCCGCCTCAGCCAGATCGACGGCGTCGCGCAGGTGATGGTCAATGGCCTGCAGCGTCCCTCGATCCGCATCCAGGCCCAGCCTGAACGGCTCGCCGCCTATGGTCTCACTCTGGAGAACATTCGAACCGCCGTGGCAGCCGCGAACGTCAACCGCCCGAAAGGCGCCATCTACGGCGACGCCTCGATCACCACGCTCCGGACCAACGACCAGCTCTTCAGCGACAGCGATTATCGCGACGTCGTCGTCGCGACGCGCGACGGCGCGCTCATCCGCGTCGGCGACGTCGCGCGCGTACAGGTCGGTCCCGAGGATGCCTATGTCTCGGCGCGGCCCGATGGCGTGCCCGGCCTCGGCATTCTGGTCGACCGGCAACCCGGCGCGAACATCATCGCCATCGCCGACGCAATCCGCGAGCGGCTGCCGACCTTCATGGCGGACCTGCCGGCCGACATCAGCGTCACCGTCATGAACGATCGCACCCGGACGATCCGGGCCTCGCTGCACGAGGTCGAGATCACGCTCGTCCTGACGCTCGCCCTGGTCGTGCTGGTGATGGGGCTTTTCCTGCGGCAGGTCGCAGCGACCCTGATCGTCGGCGTGGTGCTGGCGATTTCCGTCATCGCCACCTTCGGCGTGATCTATCTCCTCGGCTTCAGCCTCAACAACCTCACGCTAGTCGCCCTGGTCATCGCCATCGGCTTCGTCGTCGACGACGCGATCGTCGTGGTCGAGAACATCCACCGTCATATGGAAGCGGGTGAAGGCCGCGTTTCGGCCGCTCTCGCCGGCTCGAAGGAAATCGGCTTCACGGTCGTCTCGATCACGCTGTCGCTGATCGCGGCGTTCATCCCGCTGCTGTTCATGGGCGGCATCATCGGCCGGCTGTTCCGCGAGTTCTCGCTGACCGTAACCGTTGCACTGCTGATCTCGGTCGTAATGTCGCTGACGCTCGCGCCGATGCTCTGCGCCAAGTACATGAAGACGCCGTCGCATCATCTGGAAGGCGCGCGCCCCGACCGGCTCACCGCCCTCTATGCTATCGGCTTGCGCTGGACGCTGCGGCATCAGTGCTTCACCATGCTGGTGTTCCTGGCGACGATCGGCGCGACCGTCGCGGCCTATGTCTTCATTCCGAAGGGCTTCTTCCCGGCACAGGACACCGGCTTCATCGCCGGTCGCACCAGCGCGGCGGCGGACATCTCTTTCGAGGAGATGCGGGAGAAGCATCGGCGGATTGCCGAGATTCTGCGGTCAGACCCGGCGGTCCACGCCTTCAACACCGCCGTCGGCCGGACCGGCGGAAATCCGTCGATGGGCTCCGGGCGCCTCTGGGTCGCGCTGAAGGGACGCAGCGAGAGAGATGTCTCGGTCGATCGGTTCATCGCGCGGATCAGGCCGAAGCTCGCAGCGATTCCGGGCGTCGCCGTCCAGCTTCGCGCCATGCAGGACATCAATCTAGGCATCGGCGGCGCAGCCCAGTACAGCTATGTGCTGACCTCGCCGAACCAGTCCGACCTCGCTTCCTGGGCCGACAGGCTCACCAACGCGATCAGCGACACCCCCGGCTTCCAGGACGTGCGGAACGATCTGGAGCTCGGCGCGCGCATGCAGACTATCACCATCGACCGGCAGGCCGCGGCCCGCTACGGCGTCTCGGTCGATGCGATCGACCAGACGCTCTACGATGCCTTCGGACAGCGCCAGATCGGCGAGTACCAGACCCAGGTCAGCCAATACCAGATCGTCCTCGAGGTCGATCCCGGCGAATTCTCGCGCGTCGATGCGATCAACTCGCTCTATGTGAGGTCCGAGACGACCGGCCAGACGGTTCCGCTCGCCGCCGTGGTCGCGATCGAGCCGCAGACGGCCGGGCCTGTCGTGATCAATCGCGCGGGGCTCGCGCCCTCAGCGACGATCTCCTTCAACCTCAACCCCGGCATGGCGCTCGGCGACGCCGTGACCGCGATCACCCGCCTGCAAGGCGAGATCAGGATGCCGGAGACGGTGAGCGGCCGCACGCAAGGCTCCGCCCAGGCCTTCGAGGAATCGCTGCGCACCCAGCCCTATCTCGTGCTGGCCGCCCTGATCTCTGTCTACATCATCCTCGGCATTCTCTATGAGAGCTTCCTGACGCCCATCGTCATCCTGTCGACCCTGCCATCGGCGGGTCTGGGCGCCCTGCTGATGCTGTGGCTCTGGGGCCTGGATTTCTCGATCATGGCCCTGATCGGCATCATCCTCCTGATCGGCATCGTGAAGAAGAACGGCATCCTGATGGTCGATTTCGCCATGGATGCCGAACGCGAGAGAGGGTTGCCTCCTGACGAGGCGATCTACGAGGCTGCGCTCGCACGCTTCCGCCCGATCATGATGACGACGATCGCGGCGTTGCTGGCGGCGATTCCCCTGATGCTGGCCATCGGTGCCGGCGCCGAGCTGCGCGAACCGCTCGGCGTCGCCGTCGTCGGCGGCCTGATCGTCAGCCAGGTCCTGACTCTGTTCTCGACGCCGGTCGTGTACATTGCGGTGAAGGCTTTGGGGGTTGGGCGGCTTCTCCCACGCGGGAAGCGGCTCGCGGCAGCCGGAGGCTAACGCCCGAGGGCTTTTGCGACCTGGATTCAAACATGGAAACGCGTCTGCATATCGCGGTGGTCGACGATCACAAGGACATCCGGACTCTGCTCAGCCGCTATCTGAGCGAGAACGGCTATCGCGTCACCGCCGCGGAAGATGCCCGCGAACTGCGCGAGCTGCTGCAGAAGAGCACGCCGGATCTGGTCGTCCTCGACATCATGATGCCCGGCGAGGACGGCCTCTCGCTGTGCCGTTACCTGCGCGAAACCACCGGCATCCCGATCATCCTCTTGACGGCGGTCTCGGCCGAGACCGACCGCATCGTCGGCCTCGAGATGGGAGCCGACGACTACGTCACGAAGCCCTTCAGCCCGCGCGAGCTTCTGGCCAGGGTCAAGGCCGTCCTGCGACGCGCCAACAGCATGCCGCCGAAGCAGCAGGCTCCGAAGAACCGGCGCCGCCGCTTCGGCCCATGGACCCTCGATGTCAGCAAGCGCGAGCTCGTCGACCGGGCGGGCCTGGCAACGCCCTTGAGCACGGCGGAGTACCGCCTGCTGACGGTCCTTCTCGACCACCCCCAGATCGTCCTCACCCGCGATCAATTGCTCGACCTCACGGTCGGACGGGTCAGCGACGTGTTCGATAGAAGCGTGGACAATCAGATCAGCCGCCTGCGCAAGAAGATCGAGACAGATCCCCGCAACCCGGAACTCATCAAGACGCATTGGGGTGGCGGCTACTGCTTCACCGCGGAGGTCGAGGCGACATGAGCCGATTCTGGTCCAGGAGCCTCGCCGCGCAGATCATCTGGCTGATGCTGCCGATCATGCTCGTCGCGCAAAGCATCGGCTTCCTGGTCACGACCGACCAGCGCGTGACCGAGCTGCGCGAGATCGCGCTCGACGAGTTCGTGGTGCGCTCGGCCACCGCCGCCCAGCTCGTCGAGACCACGCCAGGCGCCTATCGCGATGCGCTCCTGAGCGCGATGGGAACAAATTACTCCCGCTTCTGGCTCAGCGCCGCCCCTCCCGACGATCTCGACGCCTGGAGCCGCGATGCCTGGCAGCGGCTGCACCGCCCGCTTCGGCAAGGCGGACCCGCCACTGCCGAGGCGCGGGATGGGCCATGGGGCGCAAGCTCCGGAGCCGACAATGCCTGGGGGACGACGAAGAGCTCCGCACTGCAATCCACCGGCCGCGCAAACGAGCCGCGCTGGCAGCCGATCGAGCTCGACACCTCGGACAAGCCGACGCCGGCGCAGATCGTCCGGCTCGACGACAATTATGGTGCCGGGCTGGTCGCAAGGCTGTCCGACGGGCTCTGGCTCAACGCCGCCTATGCCAAGCCGTTCAAGAAGTTCATCTGGACCTCCCCGACGACGGTTTCGCTCGCGATCACGGCGATCATGCTCTCGGTGCTCGCGGTGGTCATGGCCCGGCGTATCGCCCGGCCGATGCGGCGGCTCACCTCGGCTGCGGAATCGCTCGGGCGCGGCGAGCAGAACGGCCACGTCCCGGAGGAAGGGCCGGATGACATCCGGCGCACGGCCGTAGCCTTCAACCAGATGCAGGAGCGCCTGACCCGGTTCGTGACGGACAGAACCGCCATGCTGGCCGCGATCGGGCACGACCTGCGCACGCCGATCACGACGCTGCGCCTGCGCACGGAGTTCATTGCCGACAGCGAGACCAAAGAACGCCTTCTCGACACGGTCGACGAGATGCAGGCCATCACCGATGCCACGCTTGAATTCACGCAAGGTGAGGCGGTCGACGAGCCGACCAGGCCGGTCGACATCGCGGCCTTGATCGAGAGCATCTGCGCGGATCTCGCCGACCTCGGCCGCGACGTCCATTTCACCGAGAATGGCGTGATCCCCTACCGCTGCAGGCCCGCTGCCCTCCGGCGTGCGAGCCGCAACCTCATCGAGAACGCGCTGCGCTATGGAGAGCGCGCGCAGGTCTCGGTCACGCATTCGCCCGCCGGGGTCGACATCGTGGTCGAAGACCACGGCCCCGGCATTCCGGAAGGCGAGATCGAACGCATGTTCCTGCCCTTCGTGCGTCTCGAGGAATCGCGCAATGCGCGCACCGGCGGCATCGGCCTCGGGCTTTCCATCGCCCGAACCATCGCCCGCGCCCATGGTGGCGACATCGTGCTGAGCAACCTGCCGCGCGGCTTGCGGGCCGTGCTCCACCTGCCACCCATCCCTGCCGAGCTGACGCGGAACGAGGCATCCACGGCCGCGTGAGATCACGGGCCGGAGCTTGCGACAATTGAATACAATCGCGCCAAGCTTCGGCAAAATTCCGGGGCAGGTACAGGCTATTCCTTTGCGCATGGGGTTCGGACGGCAGACGTGGCGCCAATCTACAGCGGCCGCCCTCCCCGCTCTCGTATGGAGGCGCAGCATGGTGATGCTGGTCGTGAACGGCACGAAACGTGACATCGATGTTGATCAGGACACACCGCTTCTTTGGGTCCTGCGCGACCATCTTAACCTGTACGGCACGCGCTTCGGCTGCGGTGCCGCGCTTTGCGGCTGCTGCACCGTGCATGTGAACGGCGAAGCGAAGCGCTCCTGCGTCACACCTGTCGGCGAGATCGACGGGCAAGCCATCACGACGATCGAGGGCCTTGGCGCGAACGGGGCGCATCCATTGCAGAAGGCGTGGCTGGAGGTCGATGTCGCCCAGTGCGGCTACTGCCAGTCCGGCCAGATCATGCAAGCAGCCGCGCTGCTCGCCGCCGTTCCCAAGCCGACGGATCAGGACATTGACGAGGCCATGTCCGGCAATCTCTGCCGCTGCGGCACCTATCAGCGCGTGCGCCAGGCGATCAAGCTCGCGGCCTTCGGTTCGGCCGACGGAGCACGGCGATGAGCCGGGCTCTTTCGCGGCGCGATTTCCTGTTCGGCGCGAGCGCGATGGCCGGCGGCCTCGTCCTCGGCTCGCACTTGCCGCGCGCCCAGACCGTTGGCCCATCCGAGGCCGGTCACGAGATCGCCGCCTGGGTGGTGATCCAGCCCGATGACACCACGATCATCCGCGTCGCCCGCAGCGACATGGGCCAGGGCATCTTCACCGCGCTGCCGATGCTCGTCGCCGAAGAGCTCGAATGCGACTGGAGCAAGGTCCGGGCCGAATATGCCGACACGAACCGCAACGTCACCACCGGCAAGCCCTTCGGCAACATGGTCACCTCGACCAGCATCTCAATCCGCGACAGCCAGGAATACCTGCGACGTGCCGGAGCCCAGGCGCGCATGATGTTGATCGCCGAGGCGGCGGAACGCTGGGGCGTGCCCGCCGGCGAGTGCGCCGCCCGCGACAGCACGGTCAGCCGTCGCGGCAGCGGCCGCTCGCTGCGCTTCGGCGAGATTGCGGCGATGGCGGCCCGCAGGCCGGTGCCGCGCGACGTGTCGCTCAAGCCGCCGGGAGAGTGGCGCCTGATCGGCAGGACGGTGCCGCGCCACGACGCCACGTCGAAAGTCTTCGGCGAGCCAATCTTTGCCTCCGACGTGAGCCTGCAGGGGATGCTGCATGCCGCGGTCAGCGCCTGCCCGTCCTATGGCGGCAAGCTCGTACGGTTCAGCGCCGACAGCGTCCTCGCGATGCCGGGCGTCACGCATGTCGTCCCGGTCGGCGACAACGCCGTCGCGGTGGTCGCACGCAGCTGGTGGCAGGCCAAGAAGGGCCTCGACGCCCTGACCGTGGAATGGGACGAGGCGCCGAGCGCCACGCTGAGCACCGTCTCGATGCGCGATCTCTTCCGCGCCGGGCTCGATGCGAAAGATGCAGCGATCGGCCACCACATCGGCGATGTCGATGCGGCTCTGGCCGGTGCCGCCAGGCGGATCGAGGCGGAGTTCGAGGTGCCGCATCTTGCCCATGCGACGATGGAGCCGCAGACCTGCACAGCCCATGTCAGGCCGGACCGCGTCGATGTCTGGGCGCCGACCCAAAATGGCGAAGGCACGACGGCCGTTGTCGCGGCGACGCTCGGGATCGAGCCCTCCCGGGTCTTCGTCCACAAGCTGCATCTCGGCGGCGGCTTCGGCCGTCGCGGCCTCGCGCAGGACTGGGCGCGGATGTCGGTCTTGATCGCGAGAGCCGTGGGCCAGCCGGTCAAGATGCTCTGGTCGCGCGAAGAGGACATGGCGCACGACTTTTACCGCCCCATGGTCGTCGCCAGGCAGACAGCCGGCTTCGATGCGTCCGGCCACTTGCTCGGCTGGAAGGTGCGCCTGTCGGGTTCCTCGATCGCCGCCAGCCTGTCGCCGCGCTGGCTGCGCAACGGCGTTGACTTCGCGCTGATGGACGGCTTCGCGCAGGACGATTTCCCCTATCAGGTGCCGGCCTATCAGGTTGCCTGCGCGCGGCGCGACACGGCGATCCCGGTCGGCTTCTGGCGCGGCGTCAACCTCTCCCAGAACGGCTTCTTTCGCGAAGCCTTCGTCGATGAGATGGCTGAGGCCGCCGGCCTCGGCCCGCTGGAGTTCCGGCGCCGGCTCCTTGCCGCCAACCCGCGCGCCCTTCTCGTCCTCAACGAATGCGCCGCGAAGGCGGAGTGGGGCCGCCCGCCTGCCGGGCGCCATCAAGGCCTCGCCATCGTCGAGGGCGACAATGCCTGGTGCGCGCAGATCGTCGAGATCTCGATCGCTGACGGCGCGGTGAGAGTCCATCGCGTCGTCTGCGTCGTCGACCCGAACTTCATCGTCAATCCCGACATCGTCGTCGCCCAGATGGAGGGCGGCATCGTGCAGGGCCTGTCCGCGGCGCTCACCGGCCGGATCACGGTGGAGGCCGGGCGTGTGCAGCAGCGCAACTTCCACGACTACACCTTCCTGCGAATGAACGAGATGCCCGAGATCGAGGTCCATCTGCGGCCGAGCCTCGGCCGGTTCACCAGCGCCTGGGGCGGGATCGGCGAGACTGGCCTGCCACCGGCCGCGCCGGCCCTGGTCAACGCCATCCACGCGGCGACCGGCAAGCGCGTGCGCCGATTGCCGCTCCAACCGGTGGAATGAGCCCGTGGCGCGCGGCCGCGGAGCCTTCCCCTTCATTGCCGCCGCCGTGCTTGCTGGTGGCTTTGCCGCGGAGGCTTTCCTGGCCGGCCCCGCCCAATGGGAGGTATTGCCGGGAGCGAGACGCAGGGCGACGTCGCAGGCCTATTTCATCCAAGCCGCTCCGGTCTTCCAGCATCCGCGTTGTCTGAACTGCCATACCGCGCAGAGCTTCCCGCGCCAGGGCGACGATGGGCATCCGCATATCATGCAGGTAAAGCGCGGCCGCTCCGACGCTGGCACGGCCGCCCTGCCCTGCTCCAGCTGTCATCAGAAGGGAAACTCCCTTTCCGGCGTTCCGGGCGTCGAGCCCTGGCATCTGCCGCCCCTGCGCATGGCTTGGGAGGGGCTGACGATCGGCCAGATCTGCCGCGCGCTGACCGACCCGGCCAAGGGAGGCATGACGCCTCGAAAACTCATCGAGCATATGAGGACCGACCATCTCGTCGCCTGGGCCTGGCAGCCCGGCCCCGACCTGACCGGCAAGCAGCGGTCGACGCCGCCGATCTCGCAGGCGGAATTCGTCGGACTCATCGAGCAATGGGCCGCGAGCGGCGCCGCATGCCCGTCATAGCGAAAGCGCGTTGTCAGGCTCTGGCGCGCAGCTCTCGCCACCAACCCAAGCATACAACATCAGGCAAGTCCCACCGGCAGTTCGATCCCGAACGCGACGGCACAACCAGCACGCCCCGAACATGCCCCCATCATCGTCATTTTCTGAGGGGCTCCGCCCCTGGCGCGCTCCAGGGTGCACGGCGCTTCGCACCGCCGGCCGGGGTGGTCTCCCCGGTCTTCCGCACTCCCTGCAATCCGCAAAGCCGCAACAGCGGGAACACGTTTGTGCAGACCCGCGCCGTTGGCGCGGCCCTTCGGGCGGGTGATCCCCCTCCACCCCGTCCGCCCTGGCCCTTGCCGCCCCCGGTCTCGCCGACGGGCAGGGTTGCAGCGCAGCGCTGCGCTTCAACCCTGACCCATAGGAGAATGACCATGTCTGCCAAGATCGAGCACGTCACCCCAAGCGGCACAGAGGTCTTCATTCCGCTCAACAAGCTTAGGAAGTCGCCCCGGAACGCCCGCAAGACCCCACACAGCGAGGCGGCGATCGAAGCCTATGCCGCGAGCATCGCTACCAAGGGCATCCTGCAAAATCTGGTTGTTGAGCCCGAGCTTGATGCGGAGGGAGGAGCGAGGTTTTCGTCGCTATGCGAGTGTCTGGTTGGCCACTTTCCCCAAATTGCCGCCGGAACAGCAAAAGTTCGTCAGGGAGATGTTTGAGCTGGCATGGGAAGGAACTGGATCGCGACCGCCCGATCATCTTTTCCAACGATCGGCCGGCTTCGAGGGGACATCGTTCGACGAGATCGCCGCAAGTCTAACCGGTCGATTGCCGCGGATGCTTCTCAGGCCGCCTGAATAGGCCTCGATCGGGAATTTGCGCGTCGGCTTGGAGGATTCGCTCTGGCTCGGCCCCGGCAAGCTGGCGAAGTCGAACGCCGATCAGGTACACGCGGCGCGGCAGATCGTCGAGGGCCTGGGCCTCGAAATCGCAACCCCGGGCGAGGCACGCGAGCAGCTCCAGCTCAAGGGGGCGAACAAAGTCGCCTTTTGATTGATCAATCCCCCGGAAATTTGACCCCGCTGTTGGCCAATCGCGGCAGACCCGGAGGTCCGCTTGCGGGCGGCGCGTCAAGGTCAGCTTCTGGCGCACTACGCCTTTTACATCTGTGGCCCGTGTGAGCGTGTCTTGGTATTGGCGACGACCTCGGTGCAATTATTTGGCGAGAAGCTACGGAATGTTGCAGCCTGACTGGGCAGGCCAACATTGTTGCTGGGTCGCAACATTGTCGCGGAAACGCATGAGCTTCTGGGAACGTCGCGGCCCGCAGGAGGATGCGGCTGGCGATCGAGCCTCCGATGAAATCAGGCACTAATAAGATAGATCGTCGTGAACCTGCGGGCAAACATAGAATCCTTCTAAATAACTGGACTTGCAGGGATTTTCGAAGCCCGTATACACCAGCTTGCCCGTGCGCATCGCGGGCGATCCTTCCCTGGTGTCGTTGGCTGGCGTGGACAAGCATAAGCTCGCAAGACTTGTTTCGACTTTCGTGAAGCTTCGGCCGCGGCTCGAACGGGTTGCGTGGGCGCGAACCGGCGGCCATGCGACCGCGCAGGACCTCCTTCAGGACACTTGGCTGAAGCTGGAAACGTCCCGGCTGGACGGCGTGATCGATAATCCCGGCGGCTTCGTCACCCAGGTCGCGAATACGACCGTATCCGGCCATCTCCGCAAGGAGCGCCGCCGCGCCGAGATCGACGCCGAGCTGTCCGGCGTCCTGTGGGGCGGGATGGACGAGATCTCGCCGGAGCGGCTGCTGATCGCACGCGAGGGCCTGAAGGCGGTTCGCGAAACGCTCGACAGCCTGCCGGAGAGGACGCGCGGGATCTTTCTGATGAACCGTATCGAGCAGATCCCGCATCGACGCATCGCTGAGATGCTGGGGGTCAGTGAAGAGACCGTTTATTACCATATCAGGCGGGCAGTCGAGCGTCTGGCGACGGTTCGTGACGAGTTCGGCATCTGATTTTTCACGAAATCTCTTTAGGCAAACGGGCATCTCACGCGTCTATAAGGTAGAAGCGGTCGAAGCTGGCGCTTCGCGCGGTAACCTCGCTCAGCAGACTGAATGGACGAGCACGAGACCCCCCCTGATATCGATCGCAGGATCGCTCTCGATGCGCGCGATTGGATCGTCCGGCTTACCTCCGGCCATGTCAGTGACGCGGACATCCAGCGGTTCAAGCTCTGGCGTGACAGCTCGTCCGCACACAAGCGGGCTTTCGATCGCGAGCGGATGTTCTGGCATCAGCTGCAGCTTCTCGATGACAGCTCAGATGGGATGCCGCCGTTCCGGCCGCCTTCGCCGACTCGGCGGGTGGGGATCGGGCGCCGCGCATTTCTGGTCGGAGGCGGCGCTGTCGCGACTGCCGCGGTCGCGGCGGTCGCCATGCCCCGGCTAGGACTGTGGTGGAGCGCCGATTTCGCCACTACGGTCGGCGAGCAGGCCGCCTTCACGCTGCCTGATGGCTCGGTCGCAAACCTGAACACCGACAGCGCGATCGCGGTGAACTTCACGCAGCGGCTTCGCCTCGTGTCGCTGCTTAAGGGCGAGGCCGAGTTCCAAGCCCGGCCGGCCTTGAACGCGCCGTTCAGGGTCGCGGCGCTTGGCGGCAACAGCGACGCGCTCGGCACAATTTTCTCCGTCCGGACTCTCGCTGATGAGGCGACGGTGACGGTCACTGAGGGGCGCGTCCGCGTCGCGGGGCGGGCGGATCCGATGGGGCTCGACGAGGCCGATGCCGGCAGCGTGGAACTCCGTGCCGGAGAGCATACAAACTATGTCGCCGGGGGAATGCCGCAGGTCGCCTCCGCTGCCGATATGGAAGTGGCAATGGCGTGGCGCAGCGGCCGAGTCATCTTCGAGGGCAGGCCATTCGCCAGTGCGATGACCGAGTTGAACCGTTATCTGCCGGAGAGCATCGTCATCGGACCGGGCGTCGACGCCAACTTACCGGTCAGCGCTATTTTCAAGACCAGTGAAGCGCTTGATGCGGTAAGGGCGCTTGCCCGCACACAGGGGCGTACGGTGCGTCGGATCCCGGGCGTGATGATCGTCATCACCTGACGTTCGAAAATTTATCCGGGAATCCGCTCCGGCCGTCTCTAGGCAAAATCCCACCTCGCGCGTCAAGGCTATGAGGGGAAGAAGCGAGACACGACGCACGCCCTTCGAAAGTGGCCGGTGGGCCGTTTCCTAGGTGGGGCTGTGTTCGATGAGCGACGTTAGAGTTGTGCCAGGTCTCGCAATGGCTGCTAATCGGCGCCTGCTGGCCACCTTGCTGATGAGCACGGCACTTTCGGTCGGTGCGCTTCCGGTTATTCTTCCGCCTCAGCAGGCCGTCGCGCAGTCTGCCTGGACGCACAGCTTCAATATCCCAAGCCAGCCACTGACTGGGGCCTTGCGCTCGCTGGCCAGCCAGACTGGTGTGCAGATCGCCTACGAGACGTCGATCGCGTCCCCGGCAACGGCACCGGCGGTTTCGGGCACGATGACCACCGAGGAAGCTCTTCGCCGGCTCCTAGCGAGCTCTGGTCTGCGCTACAGCTTTACCTCCGCCAACACGGTAACGATCATCGGCGCCGGAGCTTCGCGTGGTTCTGCCGGCATCGCGGCCGACGGCTCACTGGTGCTCGACACCATCAACGTGCAGGGAGAAAATCCTAACTCGACGATGACACCGATGGCTCCTTATGCCGGCGGCCAGGTTGCGACGGGCGGCCAGGTCGGCATGCTCGGCAATCGCAACGTGATGAACACGCCGTTCAGCCAGACCAATTACACGAACAAGACAATCCAGAACCAACAGGCGCGGACGGTGCAGGACGTGCTGGACAATGATCCATCCGTCATCGTGACGGCAAGCGGAACGGCGCATCAATACGAAAACGATTCCTTTCGAGGTTTTCGAAATTTCGCCGTTTCCGGGGGGCGGAGCCTGAATGGTTTGCCCGGCTTGGCACCAGCATTTTCACCGTCCATGGATTTCGTCGAACGCGTCGAGATTTTCAAGGGACCGAGTGCGCTCATCAACGGCATGGCAGTCGCTTCCGGCAATGTCGGAGGCACGGTCAATCTCGTCACCAAACGCGCCGACGACGAGCCTCTGACGCAGGTGACGACACGCTTTCTGTCGAGATCGCAACTCGGCGCGCATGTCGATGTCGGCCGGCGTTACGGCGCGAACAAGGAATGGGGTCTCCGCTTCAACGGGTCGCTCGACAACGGCGACACGCCTATCCGCCCGGAAAACGCGCAGAATGGCGCGGCAGCGCTCAATCTTGATTATCGCGGCGAACGCGTTCGTCTGTCAGCCGACATCGCGCACATGTCTCGTGACGCTGGGGCAGGCCCCAATTACCTGCGACCCGCTGCCAATGGTCTCGCCGTGAAGGCGCCCGATGCCGGTACCAGCCTCTTTCCGGATTGGGCCTACAGCTCCGCCAAAGCCACTCTCGGCACGATACGCGGCGAGATTGATATCACCGAGGATATCATGGCCTATGCTGCAGTCGGTGCCCAGCGAAGCGAGTTGAAGTCGCGCGGCATGGGAGCGGCAACTCTGCTGAACTCGGCCGGACTCTACAGGGTTGAAACCTGGACCGAACATGGAAGAACCGATGTCCTGTCGATGCAGGGCGGCCTCCGGGGAAAGGTCACGACCGGTCCTGTCAAGCACGACCTCAATCTGAACCTGTCCCGGAGCCGATACGAGCGTTTCCAAAACCCGTTCACCGAAGGAGAGCTGTTCCCGGGTTCGATCTATCGTCCTGTCTTCGGGGTGGAGCCTGTTCGATCCGCTTTCGGGCCGCTCAACAGACGCAGTGACGTAACGACCAGCAGCGTCGGCTTCGCAGACACTCTATCCGTGCTTGATGAGCGAATTCAATTTACGACTGCGGTTCGCTACCAGAAAATTGATGCTACGAACTACAATAGAAATACCAATCGATTTGCATCAGCCTACAAGAGCAATGCTTGGACACCGGCCTTTGGATTGGTGATCAAGCCGTGGCAAAACGTGTCGATCTATGCGAGCTATATCGAGGGATTGGAGACGGGCACGTCGGTTCCGTCGAACTACGCCAATGCCGGCGAGGTATTCGCGCCCTACGTCAGCAAGCAATATGAAGCCGGGGTCAAGATTGATTGGGGCACGGTCACAACGACGCTGGCGGTCTTCGAGATTGCTCGACCGAGCACGATCGATATCCCTTCCACGTCGGGCGGGCTACCAACTCTTGCGCTCAACGGCGAGCAGCGGAATCGTGGTCTTGAGTTGAATGCCTACGGCGAACTCATGCCTGGCGTACGCCTGCTCAGTGGCGTCACCTTTCTCGATGCTCGCCAGACCAAGACTGCCAGAGGCGCGCTCGATGGAGAGAGAGCGCATGGGGCGCCTCGCGTACGGGTGGTCGTCGGTGGCGAATGGGATACTCCTTTCATCGACGGGCTGACGCTGACCGGCCGCCTCGCCTACACGAGTGATCAGGTCATCAACAATGCCTTGCCGGGCATCACCATACCGTCATGGACGACCGTCGATCTCGGGGCGCGCTATACTTTCGCCGCGCCGTGGAATGCCAAACCCGTCACCCTTCGCTTCAATGTCGAGAACATCTTCAACAAGAGCTACTGGAAGACCGCTGAAGGCAACTACATGTATGCCGGCGAACCTCGCACGTTCCGCGTCTCGACGACCTTCAATTTCTGACGAAAGAGAGAGGGAGGATGCACCGTTCGCGACGGCAAGATCACGGTATCCGCATGGTGATCCAGGCGAAGTGCTTGAGCTGCCTGACAACGCTGGGGCACTGGCTCATCCTCTCCTCCGGTCTGCTCCTGATCGGCATGTCCGTATCGAGAGCCGAGATAACGGTGACCGATATCGAAGGCCGCGAGGTGACGATCGCGGCCCCGGCACGGCGCATTCTCCTCACAGCGCCGTCCTGGTATCCGGCCCTGGCGATCCTCGACAGGGAGGCCGCGGATCGGATCGTCGGTGTCGCCAGGAATCCGGGCGACTCGTTGCCTGAGGCCGAGCAGGAACTGTCCAGCAAACCGCGCATCGGCACTATCTGGTCCAGGGCGTTTTCGATCGAGAAGGCGCTCGAACTGAAGCCGGACATCGTCATCGGCGGGGGAACGTCCCGTGCTCACTCACAGGCCATGGAGAGCGCTTTCGCCAAGGTGGGCATTCCCATCGTCTATGTCGACTTCGACTCCAATCCGGTCAGGGATACCGATCGCAGCTTCGAGATCCTCGGGAAGGTCCTCGGCGCGGACGACAAGGCGGCTGAGTTCGTCGACTTCTATCGGCGGCATGTCCGCACGATCACCGATCGCCTCACCACATCCGGACTTGCCCGGCCGACCTTGCTCATGTTGTCGCGCGGCCCCGGCGTGCCATGCTGCCAGGCATCGCCGGACAACGGCGTCACAGCCTATTTCGGTGGGCTGGGTGTGGAGAACATCGCCGGAGTTACAAAAGGCCCCCCCGTTCAGCTCAGCCTCGAATATGTCATCGAACGTGACCCTGACATCCTCGTGGCCATGGACCTCTTCGTCGACTCCCGTTCGATGTTCGGCCAGCCACGCAGCCTGGCGCAGGGCGCGGCCGCGCTCAAGGCGCTGACGCTGGAGCCGGGTCTTCGGGACCTTTCGGCGACGCGCAACGGCCGTGTCCACGCGCTCGACCAGTATCTGATGAGATCGCCCCTGAACTTTGTGACCTTCGAGGCGGTTGCGAAATGGGCTCATCCCGAGCTCTTCGCGGATATGGACCCGCAGGCGACTCTCGATGAGATCAACCGGCGTTTCCTGAAAACGCCGCTGAAAGGCCCGTTCTGGACGAGCCTCGACCCCGCCTCCGATCGACGGGGCGGTCAACGACCGTGACGGAGGATAGCGTCGATCAGGGCAGTCCGGCTCCGGATCGCCGCGAAGCCGTGCTTATCGCCTATGATCGACAGACCTTGCGGCGGGTGGCCATTGTCGTTGGGCTTGTCGCTGTCCTGGTCACATCCTTCCTCGTCGACCTCGCCATGGGCCCATCAAGCCTTGGCGTCGCGGATACCCTTCGCACGATCCTCTGGCCGGGTGAGGCCAGCCGCAGCACGCTGGTGATCGTCTGGGACGTTCGCATGCCAGCAGCGGTCATGGCCGTGTTGGTCGGCGTGGCGTTGTCACTCGCCGGCGCGGAAATGCAGACCATCCTCAACAACCCGCTGGCGAGCCCGTTCACCCTCGGAGTTTCGTCCGCCGCTTCACTGGGCGCGGCGCTCGCCATCGTGCTCGGCATCGGCATTCCCGGTGTGCCGGAAAGCTGGATCGTCACCGGCAACGCCTTCATCTTCGCCTTCGCGTCCGTGCTGCTCCTGCAGAGCCTGACCGGAATGCGCGGCGCCGGTGTCGACAGTCTCGTCATGTTCGGCATCGCGCTGGTCTTCACCTTTAACGCGCTGGTGGCACTGATCCAGTTCGTCGCCTCGGCGGACGCCCTGCAACAACTCGTCTTCTGGGGCATGGGCAGCCTGACGCGCGCCAACTGGGAATCCATCGCCATCCTCGGCCTCGTCACCGTTTTGACCGTGCCGTTCTCACTAGGGGCGTCGTGGAAGCTGACGGCGTTGCGCCTTGGCGAGGATCGCGCCCGCTCCTTCGGCGTGAACGTGACGCGGCTGCGCTTCTTCTCGCTGTTCCGCATCAGCCTGCTGGCAGCGACCTCCGTCGCCTTCGTCGGCACCATCGGCTTCATCGGCCTGGTCGGCCCGCATATCGCGCGGCTTCTGATCGGCGAGGATCACCGCTTCTTCCTGCCGGCGAGCGCGCTGACGGGAGCGGTGGTCATGTCGCTGGCCGATGTCGCCAGCAAGAGCATCGCTCCGGGCGTCATCGTCCCGATCGGGATCGTCACCTCGCTTGTTGGCCTGCCGGTGTTCTTCTCGCTGATCTTCCGCCGCCGGGAGCGTCTGTGATGAACGGTTCTCGCGCACTCGCGATCTCGAACCTTTCGGCAGGCTACCGCAATCGTCCGGTGCTGCGAGGCCTAAGTCTTTCGCCGCTCGAACCCGGCAAGGTGACGGCGTTGGCCGGCCCAAACGCTGCCGGCAAGTCGACCCTGCTGCGCAGCCTTGCCGGGCTGGTGCCTTCGACAGGCTCGATCCGGCTGGGCGATCGCGATCTCAACGCGTTCGGCCTTGCCGCACGGGCGCAGCATATCGCCTACATGCCGCAGACGCTGCCGCAGAATGCGGAGCTCACCGTTCTGGAAGGCGTGATCGGCGCGTTAAAGGCATCGCCGCTGGCCGATTTCGATGGCAGGGGGCCTGAGACCCGCCGCCGCGCCGTCGACGTGCTGGAACGACTCGGCATCCTCGACCTGGCGATGGAAGGCATTGGTCGCCTGTCCGGAGGCCAGCGCCAGCTCGCCAGCCTTGCGCAGGCGATCGTTCGCGCACCGCGATTGCTCTTACTCGACGAACCGACAAGCGCGCTGGATCTTCGCCATCAGCTCGACGTCATGACGATCGTGCGCGAGCTGGCTCGCGAAGGCCGTATCGTGGTCGTGGTGCTGCACGACCTGACGCTCGCCGCCACCTGGGCCGATCACCTCGTCCTGCTCGACCGCGGCAGTGTGGTCGCCGAAGGAGCGCCTGAACAGGCGTTGTCCCCATCCATCCTGTCCGCCGTCTACGGCGTAGAGGCCCGCGTCGAGCGCTGCTCGCGCGGCCGCCTGCATATCGTCATCGACGGCCCGGCGCCCCGCGAGGAGGTTCGACATGCAGGCTGAACCTGGTCGAAACGGCCAGATGCTCCAGGCCCAAGCCGAGGTTCTGCTCGACGACCCTGACCGCCTCATCAAGGACGTCTTCGACGATTTCATCGCGCACGGCGCCGATGTCACACCTGTCGAGCGCGGCGCATCGGCCGCATTCTTTTTCGGCTTAGGCTCCATGCAGGCTTGCGCAGGCGGCCTGGTGATGACCGTTCAGGCAATCGATGAGGCATGGCTGGCCTACATAAAGCAGTTCATGGCAGGCCATCTGGTCGAGTATGTGAGAGGCGTGCGGCCCCGCTTCTCCTGGACAGGCGCGGGAGCTGGGACAAACAGGTTTCCGAACCTGCACGAAATGACGGTCGAACGTATCGTCGACGTCACACCACATATGCGCCGCTTCACGC
Organism: Allobosea sp. GW821-FHT10B12; assembly: GCF_059415545.1. Lineage (NCBI taxonomy): Bacteria > Pseudomonadati > Pseudomonadota > Alphaproteobacteria > Hyphomicrobiales > Alloboseaceae > Allobosea > Allobosea sp. GW821-FHT10B12. Next base: position 19,529 of record NZ_JBWKNL010000018.1, on the reverse strand, counting down.
TTTCCGGTCCCGGTCTCGACCGTTATGTCACGGGCGGCCTGCATCTCAAGCTGTTCATCCCGCCGGCCGGCATTACGAAGCCCGAGTGGCCGGTCCCGGGAGAAGACGGCATTGCAGTCGAGCTGCCGCCTGAAGTGATGCCGACCGTGCGCACGTATACGGTGCGCAATCTGGACATCACGGCAGGCACCATCGACATCGATATCGTGCTGCATGGCGACCACGGCATCGGCTCGCATTGGTCGCTGAACGCGCAGCCGGGCGATATCGTCGGTGTGCGGGGGCCAGTCGGGCGCCCCCCTCTGGCAGCCGACTGGTATTTGCTTGTCGGCGACGAAACAGCGCTGCCTGCCATTGCGAGAACTCTCGAAGCTCTCCCCGCGAGCGCAAGGGGAACGGCCATCATCGAGGTCGCGGACGAAAGCGAGCAGCAGCCCATTGCGTTCAACGCCGACATCGAACTGCGATGGCTGCATCGTAACGGAGCCGAGCCGGGCACGACCTCCTTGCTCGTCGATGCCGTGTACGCCGTCGAGATGCCGCCGGTTGGAACCCGGATCCATGCCATGGCCGGTGTCGAATATTCTGCATTCAAGGCAATCCGGCACTATTGGCGAGACGTGCTGAAGCTCGACAAGAAGCATACCTTGTCCGTCGCCTATTGGCGCCGAGGCAATGCGGAGGGCGACGCAGTCCCGGACGGCGATGATGATTGAGCTTACAGCATGGCTTTCCGCCATCGCCACATCGCTGGCTGAGCAGCGACGACTTCACGACTCTCGCCTCGACCGACAGACTGGCTAAGGGGAGGCTATTTCCTACTGGGCACAAGAGGAATGCAATAGCCTTGAGGGTGTGAATGTCTGCTTTTCGGCGAGTACTCAATGTCCGGACTTGGCGCATGGCCGCCTAAAGATCGGGATGTGGTTGGAAGTCGATTCCTCGCCCCCCCTCAGCAGCCTCGGGGAGAGTGCGGGCTATGCGGTGGCCTGCCGATCTTGCCGCTGTCATCGCTCCGTCAGCGAACGCGAGCGCATTTCACGCTCGCAAATATGGTGAGCCGAGTCCAAGCCGTTAAAATTCTCCGGCTCGGCTTTTCTGAATGAAAGAATTCATATTGCATTCTGGTACATAATTTCATACATTTCTTCCTCTAAGGCCGTCAGGCCACAAGGGGAACGACGATGAAGAATTTTCTGGCGGCCGTGGTCATGCTGCTGGCTGGGACCCTGCCCATGCACGCCCAGACCAGGGAACTGGTCGTAGCTGCTTTCGGCGGCGCCTATACGGACGCCTTGAAGAAGACCATCGCTGAGTTCGAGAAGGCGAATGGCACCAAGGTCACGTTCATCCCCGCCTCCGGCGCCGACGGCCTGGCCAAGGCCATGGCCCGCGAGGTCGACGTCATTCACGCGGACATGGCCTGGGCCTATCGCGGCGAGGCGCAGGGCGCTTTCGAGAAGCTCGATCCGGGCATCGTCACCAACCTTACCGCGCTCTACCCCAAGGCCCGCTTCTCGGACTACGGCGTCATCACCAATTTCGGCCAGTACGGCATCGCCTACAACCCGAAGGATGTTATACCGGCGCCGACCTCCTGGCTCGACCTCTGGGACAAGAAATACGACGGCGCCGTGACCACGACTGGCTTCGACGCCGCCAATGTCGAGCTGCTCGTCCTGATGGCGAAACTCAACGGCGGCAGCGAGGACAATATCGACCCGGGCTTCCGGAAGCTGGCGGAGCTCGGCAAGCACATCAGCGTCTTCTATAACCAGCACGCCCAGCTCCTCGACCTGTTCCGCAACCAGGAGGTCGTGATAGCGCGCTGGCTGCGCGGTCGCGTCGACTGGGCCAACAAGCAGGGCATCGCGCTGAAGTTCGCGGTGCCCAAGGAGGGCGCAATCGGCCTCGTCTCGACCGTCCATGTCGTGAAGGGGCGGCCCAACACCGAGCTCGCGCAGAAATTCGTCAATCATCTGCTCGGCGCCCAAAGCCAAAAAACTTACGCGACCGATCTCGGCTACACGCCGGCACGCGCCGGCCTCGATCTAACGGGCATCGACGTGCCCTATGGCGAGGACGCGGTGGGTTCGCTGCTGATCGCCGACTGGAAGAAGATTGTGCCGAAGCTGGACGCCTGGAAAGAGCGTTGGGAAAAGCAGGTGGTCGCCCGCTGAGAACGCCGCGCCCGGCCGTCGCGGCCGGGCAATTTCGAGCTCGGATAGGTGGCCGATGGGACAGATCAACGCAAGAAACATCACAAAGGCATGGGGCGCCTTCACAGCGCTAAAGGGCGTCGACCTCGATGTTCGCGAGGGTGAGTTCCTCTCGATCCTTGGACCGAGCGGCTGCGGCAAGAGCACATTGCTGCGCATCATCGCCGGGCTGGATGAGCCGAGCGGAGGCGAGATCCATATCGCCGGCCGGAACGTCACCCGGGATCCGGTCTGGAAGCGCAGGATCGGTTTCGTCTTTCAGAGCTTCGCGCTCTGGCCGCATCTGACCGTCTTCCGCAACGTCTCGATGGGGCTGGAGCTGCGCAACACGCCGAAGGCTGAACTGCATGGCAGGGTCGTCGAGGCGCTCCGGATGGTGCAGCTCGACCGTCTGGCCGATCGCCTGCCGTCGCAATTGTCGGGTGGGCAGCAGCAGCGCGTCGCGCTCGCCCGCGCCATCGTCCTGAAGCCCGATGTACTCCTGCTCGACGAGCCCTTGAGCGCGCTCGACAAGAACCTCAGGCAGGACATGCAGGTGGAGCTCAAATCGCTCCAGCAGACGCTCGGCCTCACCACCGTCTTCGTCACGCATGACCAGGAGGAGGCGCTGTCGCTCTCGGACCGGGTGGTGGTGATGAACAAGGGAGCGATCGAGCAGCTCGATGCGCCCGATGCCCTCTACAACGGCCCGGTCTCGGAGTATGTGGCCCGCTTCGTCGGCGAGGCCTTCTTCTTCCGTGGCCGCCTCGAGCGGGACGGGGGCGCCTCCAGCTTGCGCCTCGCGGATGGAAGTGCCGTTCCGGTCGAGGGCAAGGACGGGGTCGAGGGTGAGGACGGCCTGGCCTTCGTCCGACCCGAATGGATCACGCTCCGAAAGCTAGAGCCCCAGCAGCCGACCGAGGCGCCGCGCGGCGTCGTCAAGCGCCTGATGTTCTTCGGCCAGTCGAGCGACTATCTCGTCTCGCTCGGCGAGCGCCAGATGCGCGTCAAGCGCCGTCCCGACATGCCGGAGCTCCAGCCGGGCGACGCGGTCGCCATCCACTGCACGGCGCGGATTCTGCGCGATCAGCGAGACGTGCCATGAAGCGGCCGGGCCTCCTGACGCTGCCAGCCGTCACCATCCTCGGCGCGTTCTTCATCCTGCCGCTGATCTGGGTCGTCATCCTCAGCCTCCTCACGGCGGGGCCGACCGGCGAAGTGCTGGGCGAGGTGACGCTGCAGAACTATGCGCGCTTCCTGACCGACAGCTACTATCTGAACGATCTCCTGCTCCGCACCATCCGCCTCGCCGCGATCGCGACCCTGTTCTCGGTCGTGATCGGCTATCTCGGCGCGCTGGTAATCGTCAGGGCTTCGCCGTCGGCGCAGAGCTGGATGATCATGCTGGTGATGCTGCCGCTCTGGGTCAATCTCGTCGTCCGGACCCTGAGCCTGATGGTCGTCCTCGGCCGCAATGGGCTGGTCAATCAGATCCTGGTCGGGCTCGGCATCTCGGCCCGTCCGCTGCCGCTGCTCTACAACGAGACGGCGGTGGTAATAGGCATGGTGCAGGTCGCGGTGCCCTTCGTCGTCATGGCGATCTACGGCGTGCTCCAGTCGATTCCGCGTGAACTCGAACATGCAGCGATGACGGTCGGCGCAACGCCGCTCTCCGCCTTCCGCCGGATAACGTTGCCGCTCAGCCTGCCGGGCATCCTCGCCGGCAGCGTGCTCGCCTTCGGCATCAACGTCGAATCCTTCGTGGTACCGATCCTGCTCGGCGGCGGGCGGGTGCGCTTCATGAGCGTGGCGGCCTATGAGACCGCAACGGTGTCCAACAACCTGCCCTTCGCCGCGACGATCGGTGTCGTCCTGCTCGTCGTCACAATGGCGATGCTTGCCCTCTACCAATGGGCGGTGCGCTCGGCGGGGCGGCAGGCAACCGTTATCCAGGCGGGCTGAGGAGAAGACCATGCAGAGATCTCTCATCGGCACGGGCCTGTGGTACGCTGGCGCGATCTTCTTCTTCACCTTCCTGCTCGCGCCGCTGGCGGTGCTGATCGCGATCTCGTTCAACCCGGTCGCGATGGTGTTCCCGCCGCAGGGCTTCTCGCTCAAATGGTACGGGGTAATCCTCGAAAAGCCGGATTTCCTGCGCGCCGCCTGGGCGAGCGCGCTGCTGGGTGCGCTGACGGCGTTGCTGAGCACCGGCCTCGGCGTGCTTGCGGCGATCGGCGTGCAACGGCATCAGGGACCCGCCAAGGCCCTCATCTCGGCGCTGCTGATGTCGCCGCTGTTCATCCCGGCCGTCATCGTCGCGCTGGCGCTGTTCCAGATCATCTTCATGATGGGGCTGGTCAACAACGTCTGGACGCTGCTCGCCGCTCATGTCGTCGTCACCCTGCCCTATCCGGTGCGCAATGTGATGGCGCAGATGGAAGGGTTCGACATGCGGCTCGAGGAGGCCGCGCTCAGCGTCGGCGCCACGCCCCGCCAGGCGCTCTGGCGCGTGACGCTGCCGCTGCTCAAGGCCAGCATCATGCCCTCGCTGATCATCGTCTTCGTGCTGTCATGGAACAACTACACGGTGTCGGTCTTCCTCGCCTCCAAGGACTGGACGACGCTGCCGCTCCAGCTGCGAGCCTATCTCCAATATGAGTACGAGCCGTTCGTCGCCGCGATGTCGACGATCCTGATCCTCGCCTCGATCGTGCTGCTGGTCATCGTCGACCGGACAGTCGGTCTCGGCAGCGTCCGGAAACGAAGCTAGCTGGCGAAGACCTTGCGCCGCTTCGACGAGCGGTCGATCTGGTCAAGACGCCTGCGCGCCTCGACGCTCATGCTCGAAAACATCGCGTCGAGCAGGATCGGAACGAGCGTGGCCGCCGCCGCATAGGAATCGAAAACAAGCCGGCTATCGACACGTGCCTTGAGAAGCAGGTCGGCGATCTGATCGTGATCGTTGAAGCTCGCATCCGTCACGAGTGCGATCCGCATGCCCGCCTGGCGCGCTATCTCGATCGCCCGGACCGTCTCGCGCGGATAAAGCGGCATCATGAAGACAAGCAAGGTCCGCCCGCCGGCCGCCCAGCATTGCTCGATCTGGTCCTCGACCACGGATCCGCCGCCAGCGAGGAGACGCACGTCCGGATGCACCTTCGCGGCAAAATAGGCGAACTGGGTGGCAAGTCCCGCCGATGCGCGCAAGCCGAGCACCGCCAGCGGCCGCGACGTCGCCAGCGCTTCGCCAAAACGCTTGATCAGGTCCGCATCGGACAGGGATTGCGCGAGTTCGGCGAGGTTGACGGCCTCGGCCAAGACGGCGGCTTGAAACCGGTTCGCCTCGGCCTCGCCTTGCGTCTCGTCGGATGATGGATTTGAGCGCAGGAAGCGGCGCATCTCCAGATAACCGTCGAAGCCCAGCGCCACCGCGAAGCGCGTGACCGAGGGCTGGCTGACATTGGCGAGCTCCGCCAGCTCCATGCTCGACAGGAAGCCGAGCTGGGCGCTGTTCTCGATCATGCACTGGGCGATCCGGCGCTGTGCCGGGGTCAGCCGCTGGCCGGCCGTGCGTCGGTCGAGCTCGGCCCGCAGAGCCTGACGATCCGTCGGCGCGCTGGGGGGCGCAAGCTTCGCCTCGTCCGCGGGCGCTGGCGTGCTGTCCTCGACCATTCCGGCTCCCTTTCAGGGTTGCGCTCCTGTATCAATATATTCAGGAACTGGCCCGCTGCATAAGTCAGCCTCCAAAAAAAATCGAGCCCCGACCGTGGTCGGGACCCGGATGGGAGAGCGGCATGAACCGGCGCGGCGGGCTCAGGCTGCCGGAACGAGCCTCGAGAAGGCCCCGAGCTCGGCCGGCTTGCGGTGCGGGAAGGCGACGCCGAGATTCCACGGGAAGATGAAGTGGACCCAGCGGTGCATGCGGATGACATAGGTCATCATCGCCCCGGTCAGTTCCACGTATTCGTCCTTGGTCTTCAGCGTGTCCAGGGCGTCCGAATACATCTGGCCAACCTCATGCATGTTCGTCAGGCCGAGATCGGTCATGAACTCGAACACGTTGAAGGTTCCGGTGAGAAACTCCCGCGTCATTCGGTTGAGCGTCGCAAGCTCCATGTCCTCGTATTTGGAGATCTTGAGCAGCCGATACATGACGTCGGCGCCGACCAGCATCAGATAGGCTTCCAGATGCACGAGCACGGAGAAGGACTGCTCGCCGCTGCCGGCGCCGCTGTCGATCACGCCCCAGCGCACCTTCTGGATCTCGACGGGCTCGTCGAACCAGACGCGGTCGATCTGTTTCTCGATAATCGTCTTGGCCTCGCGCCAGTCGCCCTCGAACCTTGCGATATGGGACATCAGGCAGCCCTCCGGACATTGATCTCGACGATGCTGCGCCGCGGCTGGGCTACGGTCTGCTCGTACACATGCGCGCCGAGCGCCTGGAGCTTAGGCAGGTCCTCCTCAAAGACCTCGGCGAACTTGTTGACGGTCGCGCTCTCGGTGATCTTGCCGTAGGTCAGGCAGATGGTCTGGCCGGGCGCGTAGAGATAGACGGCGCCCGGATGGCGCGGAACCATGTTGTTCCCGCCCAGATGGACGATCCGGGTCGGCATCCAGACGGCCTCGCCCGAGATCACGACATGGCCGAGCACGCTCTTCAGCGGCAGCTGGGCAAGCACCTGATCGACGACATCGGGGTTGTCCTGCGCCAGCAGTCTGGCACGGAACGATAGACCGATGCTCGGCGCATCGAATTGAATGACATCGGATGGCATGGGCCCTCCTCGGCTGGTTGAAAGGATAATGATCAAGCCAAATATTTATGAAAATAACCATTCAGTATGTCAATCCATGAAATACAACGTTCTCTCACATCCTGCGCTGACCCTCCCAACGCTGGTGACGGCTCCACGGAGGCGCCAGCCTGCGCGGCACATGAGCGCCCCCCTCCCCGCCAACGTCGCGGCTGGAGATGGCGTCTCGCAGCCCAGTTCATACCGAGCCGACATGCGCCCTATAGTGAATGAAAAAATTCCCTTGATGATAAATAAGAAATAAAATATTCATCGCCGATCGATACTCCGACGCTGAGGGGTGGGTTCGGGATGAGGTCGCGACAGTCGCAGATGGGCACCTACAGGATCGGCGTGGATTCCGGGGGGACGTTCACGGACGTCTGCGCGCTCGACGAGGACAGCGGCGTGTTCACCGTCTGGAAGGTCAGCAGTACGCCAGCCGACCCCTCTGCCGGCATCGTCGATGCCGCCGGCAGCATGTTCTCATTGCTTTCCGAGCGCGATGGGAGCGAGCCGCGGCTCAGCTTCTTCGGGCACGGCACGACGGTCGGCACGAATGCGCTGATCGAACGCCGGGGCGCTCCGACCGCCCTGGTGACGACGGCCGGCTTCCGCGACGTGCTCGAAATCGCCCGCCAGCGCCGGCCCGAGCTCTACAATCTGCAGACCATGCGGCCGGAGCCGCTCGTGCCCCGCGACCTGCGGTTCGAGGTCGCCGAGCGCATCCAGTTCGACGGCTCCGTGCTCGTGCCTCTCGACGAAGACGGGGTCCGCGGGCTCGTTCCGGCGCTCCGGGAGTCGGGCGTGCGCGCTGTCGCGATCTCCTTCCTTTTCAGCTTCCTCAACCCAACCCATGAGCAGCGTGTGAAGCAGATCCTGCAGCAGGAGCTGCCGGATGTGTTCATTTCGGTGTCCTCGGACATCGTGCCGGAGTTCCGCGAGTATGAGCGGACCTCGACGGTCGTGATGAACTCCTATCTCGGCCCCTTGATGCGCGCCTATATCGACCGGCTGCAGGACCAGCTGAAGGAAGTGGTGCCGTCGCGCATCATGATCACGCAGAGCAATGGCGGCCTGATCAGCGCCGACCTCGCCGCGGCGCAGCCGGTGCGCACCGTGCTTTCGGGCCCGTCCGCCGGCGTTGTCGGCGCCGTGAAGATCGCCCAGCAGATAAAGCGCGGCAACCTGATCACCTTCGACATGGGCGGCACTTCGGCCGACGTCTCGATCATCAGCAACTTCGCGCCACGCTACAAGTCGATGACCAATGTCGAGGGCTTCCCGATCAAGGTTCCGATGATCGACATCCTCGCCGTGGGCGCTGGTGGCGGCTCGATCGCCCATAACGACCATGGCCTGCTGAAGGTCGGGCCGCGCAGCGCTGGCGCCAATCCGGGCCCCGTCTGCTACAATCTCGGTAATTCCGAGCCGACCGTCACAGACGCCAATGTCGCGTTGGGCATCCTCAACCAGAATCATCTGCTGAACGGACGCCTGCCAATCGATGCGCAGGCCTCGCGTGCCGCGATCGAGCGGCTCGGCGCCGGCTTCGGCCTGGGCTGGGAGCGGGCGGCAGCGGGAATCCTGCAGGTCGTCAGCGCCAACATGGTCAATGCCATCCGCGCCATGACCGTCGAACGCGGCCTCGACCCGCGCGATTTCTCGCTGTTCTCGTTCGGCGGCGCCGGGCCGTTGCACTCGGGATATCTGGCGCGCGAGCTGGAGATCGCCGAGATCGTCGTGCCAGCTTTCCCGGGCGTGATGTGTGCCGTCGGCCTTTTGACCAGCGGGATGCGCATGGATTTCGTGCGCACCCACTACGAGCCGCTGACACAGGGCAGCCTGGACGGGCTGGAACGCCAGTTCGGCGACCTTTCCAGGCTTGCCCATGGCTGGTTCGACGAAGAGGCCGTGCCCGCCGAACGGCGAAACATCGCCGCGGCCGTGGATCTCCGTTACGCCGGCCAGGCCTATGAGCTGACGATTCCCGTTGCTCAGGCGATTGGCGCGGTCGGCTACGACGCCGTCGTCGCGGCTTTCGTCAACGCGCATCGCGAACGCTATGGCTACGTCGTCGACGGGGAAGCGATCCAGATCACCGCAGTGCGGACCGAGGCTTTCGAGACCCTGTCCTTCCAGCATCAGGTCGCCGACCGGCCTGCGGCGAAGGGACCGATCACGCCCGTGGAGCACCGGGAGATTCTCGATATCCACGACATGAAGACGGTCCGGACGCCCGTTTACCAGAAGGCGACGCTGCCGCAGGAAGCCGAGATCGCAGGTCCGTGCGTGATCGAGCAGATGGATACCACCATCCTGGTCCTGGGCGGGCAGCGCGCCGTCATCGACCGCCACGACAACGTCATCATCTCGGCTGGATGAGCGTCATGCAGATCGATCCCATCACCACGGAAGTCGTCTCGAAATACCTCCAGTCGGTGGTCGACGAGATGGGCAGCATCATCGTCCGCACCGCCTTCTCGACCAACATCAAGGAGCGCGAGGATTGCAGTACCGCCATCCTCAACGAGAAGGGCGAGATCGTCTCGCTGGCCGAGCGCATCCCGATGCATCTCGGCTCGCTTCTCGGCATCGGCGGCTATGTGCTCGATCACATCGATCTGGACGATGTGCGCGACGGTGACGTGTTCATCGGCAATGATGCCTATCGCGGCGGCGGCACGCATCTGAACGACATCGTGCTGATGCAGCCGATCTTCGTCGCCGGCCGCTATTGCGGCTGGGTCACCAACCTGGCCCATCACTCCGACTTCGTCGACAGAAGCCACAAGCACATCTTCCAGGAAGGGCTGCGCATCCCGCCGATCCGCCTCTATCGCGGGGGCGAATTGCAGACCGACATCCTGGAGCTGATCCTGCTCAACTGCCAGGTTCCGCGCGAACGCCGGAACGATCTGGCGGCGCAGATGGCGGCCAACCGGCTCGCCGTGCAGCGCTATCGTTCGCTGTGCGAGCGCTACTCGCTCGATGTCGTCAAATCGGTCGAGCGCGAGATCATGGACTACGCCGAGCGCAAGACGCGGGCGTCGCTGTCGTGCATCCCGAACGGAGTCTACCGCTTCAACTCGAAGTTCGACACCAACCTGATCGGCCATGTTCTTGACCTCAACGTGGCGGTCGAGATCAAGGACGGCTCGATCCACTTCGACCTGTCGGGAAATCCGCCGCAGCTCCCGGCGCCGATCAACATGGTGCTGACCGCCACGCTGGCCACGCTCTATTACGCCGTGAAGACCCTCGTCGCTTCCGATGTGCCGCCCAATGCCGGCTTCCATCGCGCGATCAGCGTCCATGCCGAGCCCGGCTCGGTGCTGAATGCCCAGGAGCCGGCCGCCGTCTACAGCCGGACGGACATCTCGCTGCGTCTGGTCGACATGATCCTGGCGGCGCTGCAGCCGGCGATCCCCGAGCGCGTCATCGCTGCATCCACTGGCGGCGGTCTCGTGACAATCAGCGGCACGAGCCCGCGTAGCGGACGCTTCTATGTCTACAACGAGATGATCGGCGGCGGCATGGGCGCGCGCTATGCGCTCGACGGCATGGACGGAACCCAGGTCCACATCACCAACACCGGCAACCTGCCGGTGGAGGCGCTGGAACTCGAGTTTCCGCTCCGCGTCGAGCGTTACGAGCTTGTGCGCGATTCCGGCGGGCCGGGCCGGAGCCGTGGCGGCATGTCGATCCGGCGGACCGTCCGCGCGCTCGGGCATGACGCCGTGGTGAATGCCGGCGGCACGAACAGCCTCCTGCCGCCCTTCGGCATCGCGGGTGGCGAAGCCGGGCAGGTCTGCCGGGTCGAGCTCAGCGGCGACGAGCCGGCGCTCAAGAACCGCAGCGGCCGGCTGAAAGCCGACGAGACCGTGACGATGGTCACCTCGTCGGGCGGCGGCTACGGCCCCGCCTCCGAACGCCTCCCGGCCAAGATCGAGAAGGACCTGCGGGAGGAGCGGGTCTCGGCCGAGGCCACGACTCGGCATTATGCCCATGCGACCCCCGCAAGCTGACGGGCCGGCCGATGACGAACCCGCAGGACATCATCGGCCTTTCGATCCAGTGGATGCCGTTCCTGCTGGCGGGCCTCGGCATGACGCTGCTGCTGGCGACCGGAGCGCTGGTGATCGGCCTCGTCATTGGTGGCGTCGGCGCCACGCTGAAGCTGCGGCAGAACCTGTTCTCCCGCACGCTGATGGAGATCTACACGACGATCGTGCGCAGCGTGCCCGAGCTGATCGTCGTCTACTATTTCTACTTTGGCCTCAATGAGGGGTTGAAGCTGCTGCAGTGGCTGCCCGGGGCGCCTTCGACGTTCGAGTTTCCCGTCCTGGTCGTCGCCTTTGCGGCGCTGGGCTTCATCGCCGGCGCCCTCGCCATCGAACTTTTCCGCACGGCCTATAATGCGGTGCCGCAAAGCGAGATCGTCGCTGCGCGCGCTTTTGCGATGCCAGGCTTCGTGCTGTTCCGGCGTGTGCTTTTCCCTCACATCCTGCGCTACTCGCTGCCGGGGCTCGGCAATATCTGGATCGGGCTGCTGAAGGAATCGTCGCTGATCTCGGTGATGGGGGTCACCGAGCTGATGCGGGCCACGACGATCGCGTCGAACTCCACCGGCGCGCCCTTCGTCTTCTACCTGCTGTGCACGGTGCTCTATCTCATCGTGACGCTCGCCTCCGGGGCGATCTTCGCCTGGCTTGAACGTCGGTACGAGGCGTGAGGCAGCGGCGATGAGCTATTTCGAGATCGCGTCAGAGGTCGCCGCAGGCATCCCGGTCTCGCTGGCGGTGGCGTTCGGCGGCATCGGCATCGGAGCCATCCTGGCGATCGGCGTCGTGGCGGCGCGCATCAGCTCCAACAAGCTGCTGAGCCTGTCGGCGTGGACCTATCTCCAGCTGGTGCGCAGCATCCCGATGATCGCGCTGCTGTTCATCCTCTATTACGGGCTGAGCCAGTTTCAGGGCGTGCGCAACAGCCCGTTGTGGCCAGTGCTGCGCGAGCCGATCTGGTGCGCGATCATCGCGCTGTCCCTGAAGGCCAGCGCCTATGTCGCGGAGGTCTATCGCATCGGCATCTCCGCGGTGCCCGCCGGCGAAATCCAGGCGGCTCGCAGCTTTGGCTTTCGTGGATATCGCCTCTATCGCTCGATCATCATCCCCTATGCGACCCCGGTGGTGCTGCCGGCGCTGAGCAACGAGATCGTCATCCTGGTCAAGGCGTCGTCTCTCGCCTCGCTCATCACGCTCATGGACATTACGGGAATCGCGGCGGCGATCGGCTCGGACACATTCCAGCCGCTCACGGCCTTCTCGGTCGCCGCGGCTTACTACCTTGTCTTCAACGCCGTGATGATCGCCCTCTTTCGCATAGCCGAAAGCAAACTCACGCGATGAGGAGGACCGCATGAGCATAGTCCTGTCCGCACGACGGATCGTCAAATCGTTCGGAGCCAAGACAGTCCTCAAGGACATGGGCGTCACCGCCCACCGCGGCGACGTGATCGCGCTGATTGGCGCCTCGGGCTCGGGAAAGTCGACCTTTCTGCGCTGCCTCAACTTCCTGGAGACGCCCGATTCCGGCGAGGTCGATTTCGGCGGCGACCAGATCGACATCGCCGCCTTCCGGCAGTTACCCGCACGGGAGAGGAACCGGCGAGTCAACGCGATCCGCCGCAACATCGGCATGGTCTTCCAGAGCTTCAATCTCTGGTCGTCCAAGACCCTGCTCGAGAACGTCATCGAGGCGCCGGTCCATGTGCATGGACGCGCGCGCCGGGAATGCATCGAGCAGGCGGAGGGACTGCTCGCCTCCGTCGGCCTCGCCAGCTTCCGGGACTACTACCCCAAGCAGCTGTCCGGCGGGCAGCAGCAGCGCGGCGCGATCGCCCGCGCGCTGGCGATCAACCCGGCGGTCCTTCTCTTCGACGAGCCGACTTCGGCGCTCGATCCGGAGCTTGTGAGCGAGGTCCTGCAAGTCATGCAGAAGCTCGCGGACTCCGGAAGCACCATGCTCGTGGTCACTCACGAGATGGCTTTCGCCCGCAACGTCTCGAATAAGGTGATCTTCTGCGAGAACGGAAGCATCTCTGCATCAGGAACGCCGACTGAAATCTTCTCGAAGGAGGGGCCGGCCGCCTTGCGAAAATTCATGACGACCGTTTCACACTAAAAATAGGGGAATACCATGAATAGACTGTTCGGCTTGTTTGCTGTCGCGGCCCTGTTCACGGCTGAGCCGGCATCGGCTCAAGAGGGCTCCCTGAGGATCGTCACCGAAGGCGGTTTCCCGCCCTGGAACCTGACCGATGCGTCGGGCGCGTTGAAGGGCTTCGAGATCGACTTCAGCAACGCCTTGTGCGCGGAGCTCAAGGTCAAATGCACGATCGCCAGCCAGACCTTCGATGCGATGATCCCTGCCCTCAATGACGGCAAGTACGATCTGATCGTCGATGCGCTGGGGATCACCGAAGCGCGCCAGAAGGTCATCGACTTCACCGTTCCCTATGCAGGCCTCTGCTATACCTTCGCCTCGGTCACGCCCTCGGTGAAGACGAAGCTGCCGTTCGAGGATCGCATCGAGGTCTTGAGCGACGACAATCTCGCCAAGGCGATGAAGTCGTATCGGGACGCGTTCACGGGGGCCACGATCGGCACCCTAGCCTCCGGCACGTCGACGCGGTTCATCAGCAAGAACCTCTCCGACGTATCCTCGCGTCCCTACAAGACGCCGGCGGCGCGCGATCTCGACCTCAAGGCAGGCCGCGTGGATGTCGTCTTCGCCTCGAAGGACTCGCTGCTCGCCCTCAAGAAGTCCCAGGGCATCGACACGCTGGAACTGATCGGCCCGTGTCTCAGAGGCGATCTGCTCGGCACCGGCGGTGTCGGGATCGGCGTCAAGAAGGGCAATGCCGAACTCAAGGCACGTCTTGATCCCGCCATCAGAAAGCTCGTCGACAACGGGACAGTGAAGACGCTCTCAGAGCAGCATTTCGGTCTCGACATGAGTCCTGTCGGCCTGAACTGAGCAAGGGACTGCGAGAGAATATGTCTCCGGTCACCCTCTCGGCTCAGTTGGAGTTGTAGCGTGGCTGCGTGCACGAAATTTGAGGTGCGAGGTAGCAATTTTCGGGTTGAAGAGCCCAACCCAAAAGCGACAGCTGCAAGGCACCGTCTGCTAGCTCAATCAAAGCTAGTGACGAGCGTGGATGCAGCGCCACCGCGCAACCGTCTTGATCGAAATTGGTGAGGTCATTGCTTCAGCAGTCGCTTCGACTGTTCCTGACTAGTGCGTGCGAGAAGAGTCTCTAGCTCTGCGATTACCGTCAGAGGCAATCGCAGAGCAATATTCGCTTCAGCTCAAATTGCAATCACTCCCACTCGATCGTGCCGGGCGGCTTACTCGTCACGTCGTAGACCACCCGGTTGATGCCCTTGACCTCGTTGATGATGCGGGTCGCGGTGCGGCCGAGGAAGGCCATGTCGTAGGGGTAGAAATCCGCCGTCATGCCATCGACCGAGGTGACGGCGCGTAGTGCACAGACATGGTCATAGGTCCGGTAGTCGCCCATCACACCGACGGTGCGCACCGGCAGCAGCACAGCGAAGGCCTGCCAGATCACGTCGTAGAGGCCGGCCTTGCGGATCTCCTCGAGATAGATCGCATCGGCCTTGCGCAGGATGTCGAGCTTCTCCTTGGTGATCTCGCCGGGGCAGCGGATGGCGAGGCCCGGCCCCGGGAAGGGATGGCGGCCGACGAAGGCCTCGGGCAGGCCGAGCTCGCGACCGAGCACGCGGACCTCGTCCTTGAACAGCTCGCGCAGCGGCTCGACGAGCTTCATCTTCATGCGCTCGGGCAGGCCGCCGACATTGTGGTGGCTCTTGATCGTCACCGATGGCCCGCCCGAGAAGGAGACGCTCTCGATCACGTCGGGATAGAGCGTGCCCTGGGCGAGGAAGTCGGCGCCGCCCAGCTTGGCCGCCTCGGCGTCGAAGACGTCGATGAAGAGCCGGCCGATGGTCTTGCGCTTGGCCTCTGGATCGGCGCCGCATTTGGCGAGCTCGGAGAGGAAAAGCTCTTCGGCTTCAACGTGGACCAGCGGGATGTTGTAGTGGTCGCGGAACAGGCGCACCACCTCCTCCGCCTCGTTCATCCGCATCAGGCCATGATCGACGAAGACGCAGGTGAGCTGGTCGCCGATCGCCTCATGGATCAGCACGGCCGCGACCGCCGAATCGACGCCGCCGGAGAGCCCGCAGATCACCCGGCCCTTGCCGACCTGGTCGCGGATCTTCTTCTGCATCTCGGCGCGATAGGCCGACATGCTCCAGTCGGGCTTGCAGCCGCAAATGTCGACGACGAAGTTGCGCAGCAGCTTGCCGCCATCGGGCGTGTGCACCACCTCGGGGTGGAACATGGTCGAGTAGAAGCGCTTGGTCTCGTCGCTCGCCACCGCATAGGGCGCGTTCTCCGAGGTCGCCTTGACGGAAAAGCCGTCCGGCAGCTGCGTGACGCGATCACCATGGCTCATCCAGACCGGGTAGCGCCCGCCCTGCTCCCAGACCCCTTCGAACAAGGCCGACGGCGTGACGATCTCGACATCGGCGCGGCCGAACTCGGCGGCATGGCCGCCCTCGACCTTGCCGCCGAGCTGATGCGCCATGGTCTGCTGGCCATAGCAAATGCCGAGCACCGGCAGGCCGGAGGAGAACACCTCCTGCGGCGCCCGCGGCGAGCCTTCATCGGGCACCGAGGCCGGGCCGCCGGAGAAGATCACGCCCTTGGGCTTCAGGCGCTGGAAAGCGTCGGAAGCCGACTGGAACGGTGCGATTTCGCAGTAGACGCCGATCTCGCGCACGCGACGCGCGATCAGCTGCGTCACCTGACTGCCGAAGTCGATGATCAGGATGGAGTCGTGGGGGACGGGGTTCTGGGGCTGAGCGCTCATCGCGCCCGGTTACGCCATCGCGCGCGAGCGCGCAACGGCGCTGAAGGCGGATCAGGCCGGCGCCGAAAGGCAGCTCAGATAAAACCCGTCCGTCCCGGTCCGGCGCGGCGAGAGCTGCAGGCCAAAACGCGTGGCGAAGCGGCCGAGCAGGCCGAAATCGACCTCGCCGGTATCGAGCAGGGACCGCGTCGCCACCGGCCCGAAGCCGGCATGTCGTGCCAGGAAGGCTTCGACCGCGCCGTCGTTCTCCTCCATCAGCATCGAGCAGGTGATGTAAGCGATCCGCCCGCCCGGCTTCACCAGGCTGGCGGCACGGTCGAGCACCTGCGCCTGTTCCTTGACGCGCTCCGCCAGCGCGCCGGGGCGCACCCGCCATTTCGCATCGGGATTGCGCCGCCAGGTGCCCGAGCCGGTGCAAGGTGCATCGACCAGCACTAGGTCGATCCTGCCGGCGAGATCGGCGAGCGCATCATGGCCGCGGCTCTTGGGCACGCGCACTTCGACATTGCCGGCGCCCGAGCGGGCGAGCCGATCGTGCAGCGGCGCCAGCCGGCGGCTGTCGAGATCGGTGGCGAAGATGCGTCCCTTGCCATCGAGGACTGCAGCCAGCGCCAGCGTCTTGCCGCCGGCGCCGGCGCAAAGGTCGACGACGGTCATCCCTGGCTGCGCCCCGGCGAGCAGGGTCACGAGCTGAGAACCCTCGTCCTGGATCTCGAACTCGCCGTTGAAGAAGCCCGGCTCGCTCTGCAGCGATGGGCCACGCCCGTCGGGGCCGGGCAGAAAGCGCAGGGCATCGGGCGACCACGCGCCCGGCTCGGGCTGAAGATGGGCCAGCGCCGCACGCAGCTTGTCGCGGTCGGTCTTCAGGCGGTTCGTGCGGATATCGGCCGGCGCCCTGCCCGCCAGAGCCTGTCCTTCGGCAATCGCGTCATCGCCGAAGCCGGTCATGAAGGAGGGCCAGAGCCAGTCGGGGACATCGGCGCGCGCCCACCCCGGTGCGGCGTTGAGGTCGTAGGCGGCGAGCCCGGCGACTTCGAACTCGTTCAGCGGCGCCGGCGCGTGATTTAGCCCGTTGAAGAGCTCCGAGATCTCCTCGACGCCGAGGCCGCGCTGGCTCACCAACATACCGAGCACCAGCGCCCTTGGCGTCTCCTCGCCAAGCGCGTGTGCCGAGGAGGCACGGCGGCGGAGTGCGTCATAGACCAGAGAGGCGATGGCGGCGCGGTCCTTGGAGCCGGCAAAGCGGCGCGACAAGCCCCAATCTTTCAGCGCATCGGCCGCCGGGCGCCGACGCTCGATCAGGTCCGTGAGGACCTCGATGGCGGCGCTTAGGCGGGCGGCTGGGGTCATGTCCGGCAGTTCCTGTCTCGATCTTGCGGGCTGGCGCGAACTGGAACGATTCCGAAGCGCGACAGGACCCTTGACGCCCTCGTCCCACAGGGCGCAAGACGATACAACTCCTTCCGCAACGCCAACCGCCTGGGATTCCTGCAATGACCGCCCTCTCCCGCCTCGCCCTTGCCGGCCTGTTCTGCCTGTCGCTCGCCGCCTGCGCCACCCAGCCGGTCGACACCACGCCGCCGCCGTCCAAGCGCCTCGACGCCAAGACCACGCTGGAAGGCCGTCGCTGAGCCTCCTGCTCCGGTCGCTCGAGGCCAATGGCAAGCGAGCGGCCGGAGCCTTGAAGCGCACCTTCGCGGTGCCGGCAGGGACAATCTCCTGGCACTGCGAAGAGGCAAACGGGCCTTCACCGGCCTGTCATATCGACCGAGCAGTTTCGCGACCTTCCACAGGACACGAGGATCGGACGAGATGAAGCCCCTGTTCCAGCCGGCGACGATGCTGGCGACCTTTGCCCTCGTGCTGGCCGCGCCGGCCCTGGCGCAGAGCCCCGCCCCTACCCTCGACGGTAAGCCCGCCCTGATCGTCGGCCATCGCGGCGCCAGCGGCTATCTCCCTGAGCACACGCTCGAAGCCTACAAGCTCGCAATCGAGCACGGCGTCGACTTCATCGAGCCCGACCTGGTCTCGACCAAGGACGGCCATCTCGTCGTCCGCCACGAGCCGATGCTGTCGGGCACCACCGACGTCTCGACCCGGCCGGAATTCGCCGCGCGCAAGACGACCCGCAAGGTCGACGGCGTCGACACCAGCGACTGGTTCGCCTCCGACTTCACCCTCGCCGAAATCAAGACGCTGAGGGCCAAGCAGGCCTTCGCCGACCGCGACCAGTCGCATAACGGCAAATACGAGATCCCGACGCTGCAGCAGGTGATCGAACTCGCCAAGGCCGAAAGCGCCCGCACCGGCCGCACCATCGGCATCTATCCCGAGATCAAGCATTCGACCTATCACTCGGCCCTGGGTCTTGCGATCGAGGACAAGCTGCTCGATCAGCTGAAAGCCGCCGGCTGGACCGAGAAAACCTCGCCGGTGTTCATCCAGAGCTTCGAGACGGCGAACCTGAAGTATCTGCGTGGCAAGACACAGCTGCGCCTGATCCAGCTCGTCGATGCCGACGATGTCGACAAGGATGGCGGCATCGTGCTCGCCGCCCCGTTCGACAAGCCCTACGACTTCGTCGTTACCGGCGACAAGCGCACCTTCAAGGACCTCGTCACCGCCGAGGGCCTTAAAGAGGTCAAGACCTATGCCGACGGCGTCGGCCCCTGGAAGCCCTATCTGATGCCGGCCAAGCAGGTGCTCGGCGACGATGGCAAACCGCGCGACCTCAACGGCGACGGCACGATCGACGAGCGCGACCGCGTGCTGCTGCCGCCGACCGACGTCGTCAAGAACGCCCATGCCGTCGGCCTCTTCGTCCATACCTGGACCTTCCGCAGCGAACCCAAGCGCCTCGCTTCCGATTTCAAGAATGACCCGGCCGCCGAGTACAAGGCCTATCTGGCGCTCGGTATCGATGGTCTGTTCTCGGATTTCCCCGATCAGGCTGTGAAGGCGCGGAACGCCAAGTAACCGCCTGACGAAACAAGGCCGCCGCACCGACTGGGTGCGGCGGCCTCACAGACACGACTAGACTGAACTGAACTCAACTCACGTTTAGTCGCAGACGCGGACCGTACGACGGATTTCGCCGCGCGGGGTTTCGCGAATGCGCGTCTCGGTGCGGCAGTCGCGCTCGGCGCGATAGGCCCGGCGGCGTTCCCAGCGGTCACGCTCGCGCCAGCGATCCTCGCGATCCATCGCGCGTTGGTGCGGCGTGCGTGTGTCGATCCTGACGCCGCCCGGCCCGAGATCCACGGACTGTGCGAAGGCGCCGGTGCCGGCGAGCAGCAGGCCCGCGGCAAGGGTCGAAGCAAGCAGTTTCATCGGCTTTTCCTCCATTGTTGGAAAAAGCAACGATGCGGGCCGGCAAAGGTTCCCCACCAGTAGCGCGTCCAAAACCATGTCACCAACGCAAACGGCGCCCGCAAGGGCGCCGTCGCAGAAGGAGGCGATGCCCCCGGCTCAGTGCAGGATCTGGGAGAGGAAGAGCTTGGTGCGCTCGTGCTGGGGGTTCTTGAAGAACTCGTTGGGCTCGTTCATCTCGACGATCTGGCCGGCGTCCATGAAGAT
>NZ_JBWKNL010000017.1:0-53745 GCF_059415545.1 Allobosea sp. GW821-FHT10B12 | reverse complement strand
GTGCCGATCGCGATGGAAGAGAAGCTCCGCTTCGCCATCCGCGAAGGCGGACGCACCGTCGGCGCCGGCGTCGTCGCAACCATCATCGAGTAAGCAGGCTGATCTGAGGGCGGGAGCCCTTCGGGGCTTTCGCCTTTTCACGTCACGGAGATAACAGGACCATGAACGGTCAGAATATCCGGATCCGCCTCAAGGCGTTCGACCATCGTATCCTCGATGCGTCGACGCGCGAGATCGTCTCGACGGCGAAGCGCACCGGCGCCCAGGTTCGCGGCCCGATTCCGCTGCCGACCCTGATCGAGAAGTTCACCGTCAACCGCTCGCCGCACATCGACAAGAAGTCGCGCGAGCAGTTCGAGATGCGGACCCACAAGCGGGTTCTCGATATCGTCGACCCGACCCCGCAGACGGTCGACGCCCTCATGAAGCTCGATCTCGCCGCCGGCGTCGACGTCGAAATCAAGCTTTAAGTGGTCGATGGTCCGAGCGACGAACCGGTACCCACTTCGTCTGACCATCGACTGATCCATCATCGGGTCCTCTGTTTCCGGGTAATCCGGATGGACATGACCCCAAGGGAAGGTATGCACCGATGCGTTCCGGTGTGATTGCACAGAAAGTCGGGATGACCCGCATCTTCACCGATGCCGGCGAGCATATCCCGGTCACCGTGCTGAAGCTCGACAACTGCCAGGTCGTCGCGCATCGCACGATCGAGAAGAACGGCTATGTCGCCGTGCAGCTCGGGTCGGGCTTGGCCAAGGTCAAGAACGTCTCGAAGGCGCAGCGCGGCCACTTCGCCGTCGCCAAGGTCGAGCCGAAGCAGAAGATCGTCGAGTTCCGCGTCAGCGACGACGCGTTGATTCCGGTCGGCGCCGAGCTGACCGCCGACCACTTCGTCGTCGGCCAGTTCGTCGACGTCTCCGGCACGACCACCGGCAAGGGCTTCGCCGGCGGCATGAAGCGCTGGAACTTCGGCGGTCTGCGCGCCACGCACGGTGTCTCGATCTCGCATCGTTCGATCGGTTCGACCGGTGGCCGTCAGGACCCGGGCAAGACCTTCAAGAACAAGAAGATGCCGGGCCATCTCGGTGCCGAGCGCGTCACCACGCAGAACCTGCGCGTCGTCCAGACGGACGCCGAGCGCGGCCTGATCCTGGTCGAGGGCGCCGTCCCCGGCGTCGCCGGCGGCTGGATCCACGTCCGTGACGCGGTCAAGCGCACGCTGCCGAAGGACGCCCCGCTGCCGGGCAAGTTCAAGGTTTCCGGCGAGAGCAAGGCCGAAACTGTCGAGGCTCCTGCGGCCCAGGCTGAGGAGAACGTGTGATGAAACTCGATATCGTCACTCTTGAAGGCGGCAAGGCCGGCTCGCTCGAGCTGTCCGATGCGATCTTCGGCCTCGAGCCGCGCGCCGATCTGCTCGCCCGCATGGTGCGCTACCAGCTCGCCAAGCGCCGCGCCGGCACGCACAAGTCGAAGGGCCGTTCGGAAGTCGACCGGACCCGCAAGAAGATCTACAAGCAGAAGGGCACCGGCGGCGCTCGCCACGGCGCGGCTTCCGCTCCGCAGTTCCGCGGCGGCGGCAAGGCCTTCGGCCCGGTGGTGCGTGACCATGCTCACGAGCTGCCGAAGAAGGTGAAGGCCCTGGCCCTGCGCCATGCGCTTTCGTCGAAGGCCAAGGATGCCGGCCTGATCATCATCGACGACGCGAAGCTCGCGGAGCCGAAGACGAAGATCCTGCTCGGTCATTTCGGCAAGCTCGACCTGTCGAGCGCGCTGGTGATCGGCGGCGCCGAGATCGATGTGAACTTCGGCCTGGCGGCGCGTTCGATCCCGAACGTCGACGTCCTGCCGGTCCAGGGCATCAACGTCTATGACATCCTGCGTCGCGACAAGCTCGTGCTGACGCGCTCGGCTGTCGACGCGCTGGAGGCGCGCTTCAAATGAGCCAGTCCAAGAACCTCGATCCGCGGCACTACGACGTCATCGTCGGGCCCGTGATCACCGAGAAGGCGACCATGCTCTCCGAGCACAACAAGGTCGTCTTCAAGGTCGCCAAGACCGCGACCAAGCCGCAGATCAAGGCGGCCGTCGAGAAGCTGTTCGACGTCAAGGTGGTGAGCGTCAACACGCTCGTCACCGAGGGCAAGGTCAAGGTCTTCCGCGGCCGTCTCGGCCAGCGCTCTGACGTCAAGAAGGCGGTCGTGACCCTCGAAGAGGGCCACTCCATCGACGTCACCACGGGCCTCTGAGAAGGATCGTCATCATGGCTTTGAAAAGTTTCAAGCCGATCACGCCGAGCCTTCGCCAGCTCGTGATCGTCGACCGCAGCGAGCTCTACAAGGGCAAGCCGGTCAAGGCGCTGACCGAGGGCAAGTCGTCCTCGGGCGGCCGCAACAACCTCGGCCGCATCACCGTCCGCTTCCGCGGCGGTGGCCACAAGCGCACGCTGCGCCTGATCGATTTCAAGCGTCGCGGCAAGGCCGGTATCCCGGCGACCGTGGAGCGGATCGAGTATGATCCGAACCGCACCGCCTTCATCGCCCTGATCAAGTATCAGGACGGCGAGCTCTCCTACATCCTGGCGCCGCAGCGCCTGGCCGTGGGCGACACCGTCGTCGCCGGCGACAGCGTCGACGTGAAGCCCGGCAACGCCGCCCCGATGGGCTCGCTGCCGATCGGCACGATCGTCCACAATGTCGAGCTCAAGATCGGCAAGGGCGGGGCGCTGGCGCGCTCGGCGGGCAACTACGCCCAGATCGTCGGCCGTGACCAGGGCTACGTCATCGTCCGCCTGAACTCGGGCGAGCAGCGCCTGATCAGCGGCCTGTGCTATGCTACCGTGGGCGCGGTCTCGAACCCCGACCACATGAACATCAACATCGGCAAGGCCGGCCGCAATCGCTGGCTGGGCAAGCGTCCGCACAATCGCGGCGTGTCGATGAACCCGGTCGACCACCCGCACGGCGGCGGCGAAGGCCGCACCTCGGGCGGCCGTCATCCGGTCACGCCCTGGGGTCTGCCGACCAAGGGCAAGAAGACCCGCTCGAACAAGCGGACCGATACGTTCATCGTGTCGAGCCGTCACGCCCGCAAGAAGAAGAACTGAGGTCCGTCATGGCGCGTTCGCTTTGGAAAGGTCCGTTCGTCGACGGATACCTCCTGAAGAAGGCCGAGGTCGCCCGTTCGGCGAGCCGGTCGGAAGTCATCAAGATCTGGAGCCGCCGCTCCACGATCCTCCCGCAGTTCGTCGGTCTGACGTTCGGCGTCTACAACGGCCACAAGCATGTGCCGGTGAACGTCTCCGAGGAGATGGTGGGCCACAAGTTCGGCGAGTTCTCGCCGACGCGCACCTTCCCCGGCCACGCTGCCGACAAGAAGGCGAAGAGGAAGTAAGCCATGGGTAAGCCCTCCGCCCCCCGTGCGCTGCCCGAGAACGAGGCCAAGGCGGTGGCGCGCAACCTGCGCGTCTCCCCGCAGAAGCTGAACCTTCTCGCCCAGCTCATCCGCGGCAAGAAGGTCTCGACCGCGCTCGCCGACCTCGAGTTCTCGCGCAAGCGGATCTCGACCGATGTGCGCAAGTGCCTGCAGAGCGCGATCGCCAACGCCGAGAACAATCATGATCTCGACGTCGACGATCTGGTCGTCTCGCAGGCCTTCGTCGGCAAGGCGCTTGTCATGAAGCGCTTCCATGCCCGCGCCCGCGGCCGTGGCGCCCGCATCATGAAGCCCTTCGCCAACATCACGATCGTGGTGCGCGAAGTTCAGGCTGCGAAGGCCTGAGGAGAGAACGATGGGTCAGAAAATCAATCCGATCGGCCTTCGTCTCGGCATCAACCGGACCTGGGATTCGCGCTGGTTCGCCAACAAGGGCGAGTACGGCAAGCTGCTGCATGAGGACATGGCGATCCGCGCCGCCCTGATGAAGCTGCTGAAGCAGGCTGCCGTCTCGAAGATCATCATCGAGCGTCCGCACAAGAAGTGCCGCGTCACCATCCACTCGGCTCGTCCGGGCGTGGTGATCGGCAAGAAGGGCGCCGACATCGAGAAGCTGCGCAAGACGGTCTCGAAGCTGACGAACGCCGACGTGACGATCAACATCGTCGAGGTGCGCAAGCCCGAGATCGACGCGACCCTGGTCGCCGACTCGATCGCTCAGCAGCTCGAGCGCCGCGTCGCCTTCCGTCGCGCCATGAAGCGCGCCGTGCAGTCGGCGATGCGTCTCGGCGCCGAGGGCATCCGCATCAACTGCTCGGGCCGTCTGGGCGGCGCGGAAATCGCGCGCCTCGAATGGTACCGTGAGGGCCGCGTGCCGCTGCATACGCTGCGCGCCGACGTCGATTACGGCGTCGCCACTGCCTTCACGACCTACGGCACGTGCGGGATCAAGGTCTGGATCTTCAAGGGCGAGATCCTCGAACACGACCCGATGGCCCAGGACAAGCGCCTCTCGGACGAGGGCGGCCGCTCGGGTGGTGAGCGTCGCGAACGTCGCGAGCAGGCTGCGTAAGGCTGATCGAGAAGAGCCATGCTGCAACCAAAGCGCACTAAGTTCCGTAAGCAGTTCAAGGGACGCATTTCCGGCGTCGCCAAGGGCGGTACGGACCTCAACTTCGGCCAGTTCGGCCTGAAGGCCCAGGAGCCGGAGCGCGTCACGGCCCGCCAGATCGAGGCGGCCCGTCGTGCCATCACCCGCGCCATGAAGCGCGCGGGTCGAGTCTGGATCCGGATCTTCCCGGACGTGCCGGTCTCGAAGAAGCCGACCGAAGTCCGCATGGGTAAGGGCAAGGGTTCGCCCGAGTTCTGGGCGGCCAAGGTCAAGCCGGGCCGGATCATGTTCGAGCTCGACGGCGTCCCGGAGGATATCGCCCGCGAGGCGCTCCGTCTCGGCGCCGCCAAGCTGCCGATCAAGACCCGCTTCATCCAGCGCATCGCCGAGTAAGGAGGGCGAGATGAAATCGACTCAACGCCTGTCCGATCTCAAAGTGATGAGCGCGGACCAGCTCCAGGACGAGCTTCTCAAGCTCAAGAAGGAGCAGTTCAACCTGCGTTTCCAGCGCGCCACCGGTCAGCTCGAGAATACCGCTCGGGTCACCTTGGTGCGCAAGGAGATCGCCCGCATCAAGACACTGCAGCGGTCGAAGACCGCGGCAGTGAGCGCCTGAGGAGTAGGGGACCATGCCGAAGCGCGTGCTGCAGGGCGTCGTCGTCAGCGACAAGCAAAACAAAACTGTTGTGGTCAAGGTCGAGCGGCGTTATACGCACCCGCTCCTCAAGAAGACGGTGCGCCGTTCGAAGAACTATCACGCCCATGACGAGGCGGGGTCGTTCAAGGTCGGTGACTCGGTTTGGATCGAGGAGTCGAAGCCCATTTCCAAGCTGAAAAGCTGGGTTGTGCTCGAAAACGCCCCCAAGGCGTAAGCGAAATCATTGAGGCCAGGGGGCGATCGACCCCCGTCAGTCGTAGTCCGGGCTCAGGCATAACGCCTTTGTCCGGAAACCGCGCTGATACACAGATGGAAGGATCAAGGCCATGATCCAGGTGCAGACCAATCTCGAGGTCGCCGACAATTCCGGCGCCCGCCGCGTGATGTGCATCAAGGTTCTCGGCGGCTCGAAGCGGCGCTATGCCCGCATCGGCGATATTATCGTGGTTTCCATCAAGGAAGCCATTCCGCGCGGCCGCGTGAAGAAGGGCGACGTCATGAAGGCGATCGTCGTGCGCACCGCCAAGGACATCAAGCGTCCTGACGGTTCGGTGATCCGCTTCGACCGCAATGCGGCCGTGCTGATCAACAACCAGAAGGAGCCGGTGGGCACCCGTATCTTCGGACCGGTTCCGCGCGAGCTGCGCGCCAAGAACCACATGAAGATCATTTCGCTCGCTCCCGAGGTGCTGTGATGGCTGCGAAGATCAAGAAGGGCGACAAGGTCGTCGTGCTCGCCGGCCGCGACAAAGGCAAGAACGGCGAAGTGCTCCAGGTCCTGCCGAAGGACGCCCGCGCCGTCGTGCGCGGCGTGAACCTGGTGAAGAAGCACACCAAGGCTACCGCCCAGTCCGAGGGCGGCATCATCAGCAAGGAAGCCACGATCGACCTGTCGAACCTGGCCGTCGCCGATCCGAAGGACGGCAAGCCGACCCGCGTCGGCTTCAAGGTGCTCGATGACGGCCGCAAGGTCCGTTTCGCCAAGCGTTCGGGAGATCTGATCGATGGCTGATACCCAGCAGGCGGCTCTCTCGCCGCGTTTGAAGAAGCATTACGAGGACGTCGTTCGTCCCGCGATGATCGCCGAGTTCGGCTACAAGAACGTCATGGAAGTGCCGACCCTCGAGAAGGTCGTCATCAACATGGGCGTTGGCGAAGCGACTGCCGACCGCAAGAAGGTCGACAACGCCGCCGGCGACCTTGCCATGATCGCCGGCCAGAAGCCGGTCATCACCAAGTCCCGCCTCGCCATCGCCGGCTTCAAGCTGCGCGAGAACATGGCGGTGGGCTGCAAGGTCACGCTGCGCAAGACCAAGATGTTCGAGTTCGTCGACCGGCTCGTCACCATTGCTCTTCCGCGGGTGCGCGACTTCCGTGGCCTCAACCCGAAGTCGTTCGACGGGCGCGGCAATTTCGCGCTCGGGATCAAGGAGCACATCGTGTTCCCCGAGATCAACTACGACAAGGTCGACCAGGTCTGGGGTATGGACGTGATCGTCTGCACGACTGCGAAGTCGGATGACGAGGCTCGCGCCCTGCTCAAGCACTTCAACTTCCCGTTCCGGCAGTGAGCCTTCGGGCTCATACGCGGAAACCAGGAGATATCGATGGCTAAGAAGAGCTCCGTCGAGAAGAACAACCACCGCAAGGCGCTCGTGAAGAAATTCGCGGGCCGCCGGGCGCGCCTTCTCGCGATCGCCAATGACGAGAACCAGTCGATGGACGAGCGTTTCCTCGCTCGCCTGAAGCTGGCCGAACTGCCGCGCAATTCCGCCGGCATCCGCGTGCGCAACCGTTGCGAAGTCACCGGCCGCCCGCGCGCGTTCTATCGCAAGCTGAAGATGTCGCGCGTTGCTCTGCGCGAGCTCGGCAACAAGGGGCTGGTTCCCGGCCTCGTCAAGTCGAGCTGGTGAGGAGGTAGCACCATGGCGATCATCGATCCGCTTGGCGATATGCTGACCCGCATCCGCAATGCGCAGATGCGGCGCAAGTCGCGCGTTTCCACCCCGGGCTCGAAGCTGCGCGCCCGCGTGCTCGACGTGCTGCAGTCGGAAGGCTACATCCGCGGCTATTCGACCACCGAGTTCGGCAACGGCCGTACCGAGTTCGACATCGAGCTGAAGTACCACGAGGGACAGCCGGTCATCCGGTCGATCTCGCGCGTGTCGAAGCCCGGCCGTCGCGTCTACTCCTCGGTCGAGACCATGCCGCGCGTGGCCGACGGCCTCGGCGTCACCATCGTCTCCACGCCCCGTGGCGTGATGTCCGATCATCTTGCCCGCGAGCAGAACGTGGGCGGCGAAGTGCTCTGCAAGGTCTTCTGACCTTTCAGGCCGCTGCTCAGGAGAGATCCAATGTCTCGTATCGGTAAGAAGCCCGTTTCGGTCCCCGCTGGCGTCACCGCCAACGTTTCGGGCCAGCTGGTCAAGGTCAAGGGCGCGAAGGGCGAACTGTCCTTCGTGGTTCCCGAGGAGGTCTCGGTCGCCCTGGAGAACGGCGCCATCGCCGTCCAGCCGCGGTCGCAGACCAAGCGCGCCCGCGCGCTCTGGGGCACCTCGCGCGCCCGCATCAACAACCTGGTCGTCGGCACGACGGCCGGATTCGAGAAGAAGCTCGAGATCAACGGCGTCGGCTACAAGGCCGCGGTCGCCGGCAAGGTCCTGAAGCTCTCGCTCGGCTACAGCCACGACATCGACTACGAAATCCCGGCCGGGGTGACGATCACGACGCCGAAGCCGACGGAAATCGTCGTCGTCGGCATCGACAAGCAGGTCGTCGGCCAGACCGCCGCCGAGATCCGCGACTATCGCGGTCCCGAGCCCTACAAGGGCAAGGGCGTCAAGTACGCCGGCGAATTCATCTTCCGCAAGGAAGGCAAGAAGAAGTAAGGACGCGAGCCATGAGCAAGCAGACAGTTGCGACTGCGCGCCGCAAGGCCCGCGTCCGCCGCGCGATCAAGGCAGTGGCCAATGGCCGCGCCCGCCTGTCGGTGCACCGCACCGGCAAGCAGATCTATGCGCAGGTCATCGACGACACGAAGGGGCTGACGCTCGCTTCGGCCTCGTCGATGGACAAGGATATCCGTGCCGAGATCAAGTCGGGCGCGAATGTCGAGGCCGCGGCGCAGATCGGCAAGATCCTTGCCGAGCGCGCCATCAAGGCCGGCGTCAAGGAGGTCGTGTTCGACCGTGGCGCCTACATGTACCATGGCCGCGTCAAGGCGTTGGCCGAGGCCGCTCGCGAAGGCGGGCTGAGCTTCTGACTGGTTGAAGACCGCGGGATGCGGGAGGCCCCAACGGCTTCCCGCATATCGCATTTGGAAAGCCGCTCCATTCCGGAGCGCTCGAGCGAGCGGCGGGCCATGATCGGCACCGTCCGCGCAAGTAAGAGGAAGACATGGCGAGAGAACCTCGTGACCGCGATCGCGAAGAGCGCGATTCGGAATTCGTGGACCGGCTGGTCCACATCAACCGCGTCGCCAAGGTGGTGAAGGGCGGCCGTCGCTTCGGCTTTGCTGCCCTCGTCGTCGTCGGTGACCAGAAGGGCCGCGTCGGCTTCGGCCACGGCAAGGCCCGTGAAGTTCCCGAGGCGATCCGCAAGGCGACGGAAGCCGCCAAGCGTGGTCTCGTCCGCATTCCGCTGCGCGAAGGCCGCACGCTGCACCACGACGTCCAGGGCCGTCACGGCGCCGGCAAGGTCGTGCTGCGCGCTGCCCCGGCCGGTACCGGCATCATCGCCGGCGGCCCGATGCGCGCCGTCTTCGAGGCGGTCGGCATGCAGGACGTGGTTTCGAAGTCGCTCGGCTCGTCGAACCCGTACAACCTCGTGCGCGCCACCTTCGATGCGCTGAAGAACGAGGATTCGCCGCGCAGCGTCGCTGCGCGTCGCTCGCTCAAGGTTTCGGCCCTGCAGACCCGCCGCCGCGATGCTGGCGCGGATGCCGGCGCGGACGCGTGAGGAGGGTTCGATGGCAAAGGCTGAGAAGACCTTCACCGTCGAGCAGATCGGTTCGCCGATCCGCCGCGACGCCTCGCAGCGCCAGACCCTGATCGGTCTCGGCCTGAACAAGATCCGCCGCCAATCGACCCTGCAGGACACGCCGGCTGCGCGTGGCATGGTCGAGAAGGTCAAGCACCTCGTCCGCGTCGTCGACGCGAAGTGAGGAGGGGCGAACATGAAACTCACAGACATTCGTGACAACGAAGGCGCGACCAAGTCGCGCATCCGCGTCGGCCGCGGCATCGGCTCCGGCAAAGGCAAGACCGGCGGACGTGGCGTCAAGGGCCAGAAGGCTCGCGCCGGCGTCGCGGTCAAGGGCTTCGAAGGCGGCCAGATGCCGCTCTATCGGCGCCTGCCGAAGCGCGGCTTCCACAACCTGTTCGCCAAGGATCTGAACGAGGTCAACCTCGGTCGCATCCAGCAGGCAGTCGAAGCCGGCAAGCTCGATGCCAAGGGTGCCGTGACGATCGAGGCGCTGGTCGCCGCCGGCGTCATCACCCGGCAGGCCAAGGACGGCGTCAAGATCCTCGGCGTCGGCGAGCTCAAGGCGAAGCTCGCCTTCGAGGTGGCCGGTGCGTCGAAGTCGGCCGTCGAGGCGATCGAGAAGGCTGGCGGCACGGTCAAGATCCTGGCGGCTGCCGCTTCACAGGCGTGACTTCCACGCTTACATGACTAACGCGAGCGGCGGCCGGGCCCGAAGCCTTGGCCGCCGTTCGACTGTCTAGACCAGATTACACCCAAGGACCGGACGCATGGCATCGGCGGCTGAACAGCTTGCGGCAAACCTGAACTTCGGCGCGCTGGCCAAGGCCGACGAGCTGAAGAAGCGGATCTGGTTCACGCTGGGGGCGCTGATCGTCTACCGGCTCGGCACCTATATCCCGCTGCCGGGCATGAACCCCGACGCGGTCGCCGATCTGTTCAAGCAGACCCAGTCGGGCGTGCTCGGCCTGTTCAACATGTTCTCCGGCGGTGCGGTCGGCCGGCTCGCGATCTTCGCGCTGGCGATCATGCCGTACATCTCGGCCTCGATCATCATCCAGCTGCTGTCCAGCGTCGTCCCGACTTTCGAGGCGCTGAAGAAGGAAGGCGAGGCGGGCCGCAAGATCCTCAACCAGTACACGCGCTACCTGACGCTGGTCTTGGCGGTGTTCCAGGCCTGGGGCATCGGCGTGGGTCTTCAAGGCTCGGGCAATCTCGTGCTCGAACCCGGGCCGTTCTTCCTGATCTCGACCACGATCACCCTGGTCGGCGGCACGATGTTCCTGCTCTGGCTCGGTGAGCAGATCACCAGCCGCGGCATCGGCAACGGCACCTCGATGATCATCTTCGCCGGCATCATCGCCGAGTTCCCGGCACAGTTGGCGCAGACGCTCGAGCTCGGCCGCCAGGGCGCGATCTCGACCGGCCTCCTGCTGCTGGTGCTGGTCATGGCGGTCTGTGTCATCGCCTTCGTCGTCTTCGTCGAGCGCGCCCAGCGCCGCCTGCTGATCAACTACCCGAAGCGCCAGGTCGGCAACCGCATGTATGAGGGCCAGACCTCGTTCCTGCCGCTGAAGCTCAACACCGCCGGCGTGATCCCGCCGATCTTCGCCTCCTCGCTGCTGCTGCTGCCGACCACGATCGCCAGCTTCTCGCAGGCTTCCGGCGGCACCGGCATCCTGTCGACGCTCGCGACCTATCTGGCCCATGGCCGGCCGCTGTTCATGATCCTCTATGCGGCGCTGATCATCTTCTTCTGCTTCTTCTACACCGCGATCGTGTTCAATCCGGTCGAGACGGCGGACAACCTCAAGAAGCATGGCGGCTTCATGCCGGGCATCCGCCCGGGCGAGCGCACCGCCGAGCATATCGACCGGGTGCTGACCCGCATCACCGTGCTCGGCGCCGCCTATTTGACTATCGTCTGCTTGATCCCCGAGTTCATGATCACCTATGCCCAGATTCCGATCATCCTGCTCGGCGGCACCTCGCTGCTGATCGTGGTGACGACGACGATGGACACTGTCGCTCAGGTCCATGGTCATCTCCTGGCCCACCAGTATGAGGGCCTGGTCAAGAAGGCGAAGTTGAGGGGGGCAAGGCGCTGATGAGGCTGATTTTCCTGGGGCCGCCAGGGGCGGGGAAGGGCACTCAGGCGACGCGGATCGTCGCGAAGCACGGCATTCCGCAACTCTCGACCGGCGACATGCTGCGCGCGGCGGTGGCCGCCGGCACCCCGGTCGGTCTCAAGGCGAAGGCGGTGATGGATGCCGGTGGGCTGGTCTCGGACGAGATCGTCATTGGCATCGTCGCCGACCGCATCGAAGAAGCCGATGCGAAGAAGGGCTTCATCCTCGACGGCTTCCCGCGCACCCTGGCACAGGCCGAGGCACTCGACGCCATGCTCGCCGGCAAGGGGCTGAAGCTCGACAAGGTGCTGGAGCTCAGGGTCGACCAGAGCAAGCTCGTCGACCGGATCGTGCGCCGCGCTGAAGAAGCCAAGGCCGCTGGCCAGCCGGTCCGCAAGGACGACGACCCGGAGGTCTTCAAGACCCGGCTCGAGGCCTATAACCGCGATACAGCGATCGTCGCGCCCTATTACGAGAAGCGCGGCCAGCTGACGCCGATCGACGGCATGCAGCCGATCGATCATGTCTCGACCGCAATCGAGCAGGCGCTGACGGGCTGAGAGCCCGGCCCAATCCGAATTCAGAGGCCGCGCGGTTCTCGCCGCGCGGCTTTTTCTTGCGATGGAGCAGGCCCATGCCCAACGGCAACGACGACTACGTCTATGACGAAGCGACCGGTGAGTGGCGCCCGGCCTCGGAGCTGGCGACGGCTGCGGCTCAGAAGTCCGAGGTCCGCGATGCCTCCGGCAACATCCTCGCCGATGGCGACGCGGTGACGCTGATCAAGGACCTCAAGGTCAAAGGCGCCAACCAGACCCTGAAGCAGGGCACGGTGATCCGCTCGATCCGGCTGACGGACAATCCCGAGGAGATCGACTGCCGGCACGAGAGCATCAAGGGGCTGGTGCTGCGCACGGAGTTCGTGCGCAAGCGCTGAGACCTGCTGAAGCGCAGCCGCTCTCGCAACGCCCGAAGCCGACATTCCAAACCTGCCGAGTTGTGGCATGCTGCGGCCTGGAAGAGCGGGCGGGCTGGCCGTGCAGGTCGATCCTTCGGATGTCCATCAGACGCTCGAATACCGGCTGGACGCGGAGTTCGCGAGCTGGCTGCCGATCGGCTTGCTGACCCTGTTCTGCGGCCTCTTCATTTTCGCCGTGAAAATTCCCGACTGGCCGCCTCCCGGCGAGACCTTCGGCGCCTCGGCGGCGATCCTCGTCGGCATCGGCCTTTCGGCCTTCGCGCTCCGGCGTCGCTTCCGCCGCGGCAAGCCGGTCTATGTGCTGTCGCCGGATGGCGTGCACATATGCTGGTCGTCATCGCGCAAGGAGAGCTTCATCCCCTGGCGCGAGGTCAAGGGCATCGACACGATCGACATCGTGGTCTGGCACTGGCTGGCGCGCAATCCGCGGAACCTGCACTATAACGACGTCACCGTGGTCCTGGTCTCCAAGCAGTTCTACCAGGCGAACCTGCATATCAAGTCGCTGTTCCAGCGCGGACCCTACTGGCACCAGACCGCCTTCATCGCGAAGGGCGACATGGTGCAATGCGCGCTGCATGCGGAATTCGTCGGCGTCGAGCCGCAGCAGCTTCGTGCTGCGGTCGAGGTGCGCTGGCGGGCGTTCGGCGGAGAGCCCCACCGGCCGAAGCCGAGCGTGCCGGTCGTCTATGCCGCGCGCTGGCCGGATGGAACTGAGGCGACGGCCGTGCCCGGCCGGAAAGTGGTCGCGGCGGGAGGAACGCCGCGACCGATCTCGGCATGGGAGGCGATCAAGATCGTGCTGCCGCTGATCGGGATCGTCGTGGCTGGCAGCAACCTGCTCGGAATCTGGTCCACGGACGCGCAGATCGTTGCCCTGGCCAAGAAGCGCGAATGGCAGGAATGGAATGCGCGCTATGAGCGGGAGCGGCGCGAGCTCGACGAGAAGCTGCAAAGGCAGCGCGAGGAGATCGATGAGGCCCTGCGGCGCGCTTTCATAAGGCACTACTGATCAGCCCCCGGTGCGCTTTTGCGCCAGCGCAGGCGCGATTTCGCGCCCCGCTCCTGCAATTGACACATCCTCTCCCCGAAACTGAACTTCCGGCAGGCCCAAGACGGCCAAGACATGGCGGCGGTAGCCGATGGCTGGTGGCATGCGCCATCGCCGGCTGACCGACCGGCCAGTGATCGGGAGGACAGCATGAAACGGGTTGCGTGCCTTGTGGCGGCCGCGCTGCTGGCGACCGCATCGACCGCGCAGGCGCAGGATGCGGTCAAGATCGGCATCCTCAACGACCAGTCGGGCAATTATGCCGAGTTCGGCGGGCTCGGCTCGGTCGAGGCGGCGAAGCTGGCGATCGAGGATTTCGGTGGCTCGGTGCTCGGCAAGCCGATCGAGATCGTTGCTGGCGACCACCAGAACAAGCCTGATATCGCCGCCGGCCTGGCGCGGCGCTGGTACGATGTCGACGGCGTCACCGCCATCGCCGACCTGACCAATTCGGCGGTGGCACTCGCAGTCGCGGGCATCGCCAAGGAGAAGCAG
This sequence comes from Allobosea sp. GW821-FHT10B12, assembly GCF_059415545.1. NCBI lineage: Bacteria > Pseudomonadati > Pseudomonadota > Alphaproteobacteria > Hyphomicrobiales > Alloboseaceae > Allobosea > Allobosea sp. GW821-FHT10B12. The sequence goes on along the minus strand of NZ_JBWKNL010000017.1, from coordinate 39,903 downwards.
AAGGTCGCGCTCTACAATGGCCCGGCGACGACGCGGCTGTTCAACGAGGACTGCTCGCCGACCGGCTTCATGTGGACCTTCGACACGGCGACCTCGGCCAAGGGCACGGCGCTGTCGATCCTGCGCGAGGGCGGCGACAGCTGGTACATCATCGCCGCCGACTACGCCTTCGGCCATCAGCTCACCGCCGATATCGAATCGATCGTCGCGGCCAACAAGGGCAAGACGCTGGGCGCGGTGCGCGCGCCGCTCTCGACGCCGGACTTCTCCTCCTTCCTGCTGCAGGCGCAGGCCTCGAAGGCCAAGATCGTCGCCTTCGCCAATGCCGGCACCGACACGATCAACTCGATCAAGCAGGCCGGCGAGTTCGGCCTCGTCGACAGCGGCCAGAAGCTCGCCGCCATGGTCGTGGTGCTGAGCGACGTGCACGGGCTCGGCCTCGACAAGGCCAAGGGCCTGATTACCACCGCCGCCTATTATCACGACGCCGACAAGCCGAGCCGCGCCTTCGCCGACCGCTACATGGCGCGAACCAAGAAGATGCCGGGCATGATCCAGGCCAGCGTCTATTCCTCGGTGCTGCACTATCTCAAGGCGGTGAAGGCGGCCGGTACGGCGGCGGGGCCTGCAGTCGCGGCCAAGATGAAGGAGCTGCCGGTCGATGATTTCTACGCGCCCGGCGCGAAGATCCGCGAGGACGGCCGCCTGCTGAACGACATGCTGCTGGTCGAGGCCAAGGCTCCGTCCGAATCCAAGGCGGCCTGGGACTACTTCAAGGTGGTCCGCAGGATCCCGGCGGCCGAGATCATCGCGCCGCTCTCGGAGAGCAAGTGCCCAGTGGTCAAGAAGTGACGCAGGCCCGGTTGGGCGTCTCCCGGCTTGACAGGGGGCGCCCGACCGACTAACAGCCGGCCATCCGGTTTCAGATGAGCGATGCCGATGCCTTCGCAAGAAGGGTCGACGTCGCGTTCTCGCGTGGACTGGGTTCAATGCTCCGCAGGGGCCGGCCTCCACCGGACGCGGAGTTCTTGTCATTGTCGTGGCGCTCCGCGTCGCGGCCGCAATGGAGAGGTGAAGAACATGGCTCGTATCGCGGGCGTCAACATTCCGACCGGCAAGCGCGTCGTCATCGGTCTGCAGTACATTCACGGCATCGGCGCCCACAAGGCCCAGGAGATCTGCGAGAAGGTCGGCATCGCCGCCGAGCGCCGGGTCAACCAGCTGACCGACGCCGAAGTGCTGCAGATCCGCGAGACGATCGACCGCGACTATCTCGTCGAGGGCGATCTGCGTCGCGAAGTCTCGATGAACATCAAGCGCCTGATGGACCTCGGCTGCTATCGCGGCCTGCGTCATCGCCGCTCGCTGCCGGTGCGCGGCCAGCGTACCCACACCAACGCCCGCACCCGCAAGGGCAAGGCGAAGCCGATCGCCGGCAAGAAGAAGTGAGTTTCGGCGGGCCGGACAACCGGCCCGCTGCACTGTTTTGCGTCGCCTGACCTGCTCGCGGGCAGGCGACATCCCCAGCGCCTGGCATCACGGGCGCGCCTGAAGGATGGAAGAAAGAGACTATGGCCAAGGAAGCCCAACGCGTCCGTCGTCGCGAACGCAAGAACATCGTTTCCGGCGTCGCGCATGTGAACGCCTCGTTCAACAACACCATGATCACCATCACCGACGCACAGGGCAACACGATCTCGTGGTCGTCCGCCGGCACGATGGGTTTCAAGGGCTCGCGCAAGTCGACCCCCTATGCCGCTCAGGTCGCCGCCGAGGACGCCGCCCGCAAGGCTGCCGAGCACGGCATGCGCACCCTCGAGGTCGAGGTCACCGGTCCGGGTTCGGGCCGCGAGTCGGCGCTGCGCGCGCTGCAGGCCGCCGGCTTCACCGTCACCTCGATCCGCGACGTGACGCCGATCCCGCACAATGGCTGCCGGCCGCGCAAGCGTCGCCGCGTCTGAGCCTTAGCCGGATCGAAGCGGCGTCCGCAGGGGCGGACGCCGGTACGGGGCGGCCCGCCGCCGCCATTATTGAATCACCAGGAGTGCGGTCGTGATCAGCAAGAATTGGCAGGATCTGTCCAAGCCTAACAAGCTCGAAGTCAAGGTCGGCGACGACCCGAAGCGTCAGGCCACCGTGATCGCGCGTCCGCTCGAGCGCGGCTTCGGCATGACCCTCGGCAACGCGCTGCGCCGCGTGCTGCTCTCCTCGCTCCAGGGCGCTGCCGTCACCGCCGTCCAGATCGACGGCGTGCTGCATGAATTCTCCTCGATCCCGGGCGTGCGCGAGGACGTCACCGACATCGTCCTGAACATCAAGGCGATCGCCATCAAGATGCAGGGCGAGGGTCCCAAGCGCATGACCCTGCGCAAGACCGGTCCTGGCGCCGTTACCGCCGGCGACATCAACACCATCGGCGATGTCTCGATCCTCAATCCCGAGCTCGTGCTCTGCACGCTCGACGACGGGGCCGAGATCCGCATGGAGTTCACGGTCAACACCGGCAAGGGCTACGTCCCCTCCGAGCAGAACCGTCCCGAGGACGCGCCGATCGGCCTGATCCCGGTCGACAGCCTCTACTCGCCGGTCAAGAAGGTCTCCTATCGCGTCGAGAACACCCGCGAGGGCCAGAACCTCGACCGCGACATGCTGACCATGCAGATCGAGACCAACGGCTCGGTTTCGCCCGAGGACGCGCTGGCGCTCGCCGCCCGCATCCTGCAGGATCAGCTCGCCGTCTTCATCACCTTCGAAGAGCCGCGCAAGGAAGAGGCCGTCTCGACCGCGCCGCAGCTGCCGTTCAACCCGGCCCTGCTCAAGAAGGTCGACGAGCTCGAACTGTCGGTCCGTTCGGCGAACTGCCTGAAGAACGACAACATCGTCTATATCGGCGACCTCATCCAGAAGTCCGAGGGCGAGATGCTGCGCACCCCGAACTTCGGCCGCAAGTCGCTGAACGAGATCAAGGAAGTGCTCGCCACCATGGGCCTCCATCTCGGCATGGACGTGCAGGGCTGGCCGCCGGAGAACATCGAAGAGCTGGCGAAGCGCTTCGAAGAGCACTACTGAGACCCTGGCGCGGGGATACCTCCCGCGCCATTCCCCGCCCGGCGTGACATCACTCCGGAGCATAAAGGACGGCCGTTCCGTGGCACGGCGGCCGTAAGCAACGAAGGAGCCAAACATGCGTCACGGATTTCGCGGTCGCCGTTTCAACCGCACGGCCGAGCATCGCCAGGCGATGTTCGCCAACATGGCCCAGGCCCTGATCAAGCACGAGCAGATCACCACCACGCTGCCGAAGGCCAAGGACCTACGTCCGGTCGTCGAGAAGCTGGTGACCCTCGGCAAGCGCGGCGACCTGCACGCCCGCCGCCAGGCGATCGCGCAGATCAAGGACGTCGCCCTGGTCGGCAAGCTCTTCGCCGTGCTGGGCCCGCGCTACAAGGAGCGCAATGGCGGCTATCTGCGCATCATGAAGGCCGGCTTCCGCTTCGGCGACAACGCCCCGCTCGCCGTGATCGAGTTCGTCGACCGCGACGTCGAGGCCAAGGGCAAGGATTCCGGCCCGGTCTTCACGGCGGATGACGAGCAGGCGGCCTGAGCCTCATCGGCATCGAGCATTTCGAAAGGGCGGTCTTCGGGCCGCCCTTTTTCTTTGTCCGCTCTCCTGACTTGCCGAGGTTTTGAGGGATATACGCAATACGCGTGGATTCGAGCCTGGATATCCCGATGCGAGCAAGCCGCTTTGCCGCCTATGTCGATGCCGCTCGCAATGGGAAGAGTGCGCTGTGGCGCATCCTTCTCGCGGTCGCGATCATCGCGGTCATCTGGGCCGTCGTATCGCTTGTCTTCGTTTATGCCTCCGCTGTCTTGATTCTGGTCCGCGACGGGATCTGGCCGGGGAGCTTCGGCGGCGTCTTCGAGCTCATCGATCTGGCGGACCTGACCGGTGACCCGATCTGGCCCTTCGTCATGCTGCTCTCGATCGCGCCGCTATGGTTCGCCGTCTGGCTGGCCGTTAAGGTCGCCCATAGGCGGCCGTTGCGTGGGCTGTTCGGGGTCGAGGGGCGCTTATACTGGTCAGATTTTGCCAGGAGCGCGCTCGTCACATTGGTCGTCGGCTTCGTGACCGCGCCGATCGCCCTTCTCATCGATCCGACCATCGTCCGCGGCAGTGTCAGCCTGTCCAGCTGGCTGGCGATGGCGCCTCTGCTGCTCGTCAGCCTGTTCCTGCAAACCTCGGCCGAGGAGGTTGTCTTTCGCGGGTATCTCCACCAGGCGCTGGCGGCACGCTTCGCGACGCCGCTGATCTGGCTCGCCGTGCCGACGGTGCTGTTCACAGCAATGCACTGGCAAAGCGGAGCTTCGACGGCAATGAACCTGGCCGGTCTGTTCGTCATCCTCGGCTTCTCGCTGAGCATGACCTGCCTACTCATGGCGAGCGGCAATCTGGCGGCGGCGATGGGCGCGCATCTCGCCAATAATATCGGTGCCGTCATGCTGTTCTCGTACCAACCGGACCTGGGCAGCGCCGCGTTGTTCATGGGGCGCTCGATCCTCGACCCGGGCTGGACGCCGACGCAGGCGGTCATGTTCGCCCTGTACGGCGTTCTGGTCGTGGCGGTGACGCAACTCCTGCTCTTGGACCGCGCCTCGCCGGTGCGGCTGCGATCATTGTCGTAGCGGCGCAGGGCGGCGGCCACGATTGCTACGGGAGATTGTTGCGCCCGCTCGCGCTTTTCGCTGCGTCAGGCCGATGCTAGCGTCGCCTCGAACCGGGCAGGGCGCTGCAACGCCAATGGGAAACAAGCCCGGCAACGAGGGGAATTCTCGCATGAAGCGCGCTGCTCTGACCATGCTCGCCGCCATCGCCGTCCTGCCGGCCGAGGCCCAGGACAAGTATCCGTCGAAGCCGATCAACATGCTGGTGCCGTTCGCGGCCGGCGGCTCCTCCGATGTGATCGCGCGGCTCGTCGGCGAGGAGATGGCCCAGGTGCTCGGCCAGCGCATCGTGATGGAGAACATGGGCGGAGCGGGCGGCGCCACCGCGCTGACCCGGGCGGCCCGCGCCGAGCCCGACGGCTACACCATTGTGATCGGCAACAGCGGCACCAACGCCGCCTCCTACACGATCTACAACGACCTGAAATACACCCCGGCCGATTTCGTGCCGATCGGCCTGGTCGCCAAGACCTCGCCGATGATCGCGCTGAAACTCGACTTTCCGGCCAAGGACCTCAAGGAATTCCTCGATTACGCTAAGAAGAACCCCGGCAAGCTCAGCCTCGGCCATGCCGGCGTCGGTTCGTCGAACTATCTGATCTGCCGCAACTTCCTGAAGGCGTCGGGGCTCGACGTGGCGCTGGTGAGCTATCGCGGCGCGGGCCCGGCGCTGAACGATCTGATGGGCGGGCAGATCGACGGCGTCTGCGATGCCGCGACCTCGCTCTCCGGGGCGGTCCAGGGAAACAAGGTCAAGGCGCTGGTGGTGGCGACGCCGCAGCGCCTGCCGAGCCTGCCCGACGTGCCGACCGCGGCCGAGGCCGGGCTGCCGGCCTTCCAGGCCCAGGGCTGGAACGCGATCTTCGCGCCGAAGGGCACGCCGCAGCCGGTGATCGACCGCCTGAACCAGGCGCTGCGTACCGCGCTTTCCAGCGAGAAGCTGCATGCGCGCTTCAAGGAGCTCTCCTCGGTATTGCCCGAGAAGGAGGAGATGTCGCCGGAGTTCGTCGCCAAGATGGTCCCGGCCGAGATCGAGAAGTACAAGGTGCTGCTCAGCGACAGCAAGTAGGCCTCAAGCCTGCGCGCTGGCGAGCTCGCCGGCGAGATCGAGCAGCACGTCCAGCGGCTGCTCGAAGATCTCGGCCTCCGGCGAGACGCCGTAGAGCCCGAAGATGAACTGGGTCGTCTCATTGTGCTCGGCGAAGGCCATCGCCCAGCCGGTGAACTTTCGTTGCGCGATGGCATCCTGCGCCAGCAGGCGCAGCTCGCCATGGCGTGGATCGACCATGATCCGGCCATAGGTTTCCGCGATAGAGCCGGCCTCGCCTTCGAGGACCTGGGCGAATCCGCCCGGCGTCGCCATCAGGAACCCCGTGACATGCCGCTCGGCATTGAGCCGTCGCGCCGTCTCGAGAATGCGCGCGAGCTCGACGCGTCGATCCGCCTCGACGAGTCGGCTGCGGCTGGCATAAACAAGGCGCACGAGGTTCACGTCGATGGTCCTTTCCAGAGCGGGGTGGGGTGCTTCGCGGCCCGGAACGGAAACGCGCAGTGCGTGTTTCCGAGACTGTCCGGGATGTTGCCGCGGATGGATGGTTCAGGAATTGAACGTCCAAGGCAGTCGTTTTGTTTCAAGAAGGAGATCGGCATGCGCCGTTCCATCATGCCGAACCGCTATCAGTTCGTCGCCCTGAGCCTCGGCCTTGCGCTGTCGATAGGGACGTCGACGCTGGCTCTCGCCCAGACCCGGCAAGTCCCCGAGGCGCGCCAGCAGATCAGCCTGTCCTTCGCGCCCGTCGTGCAGAAGACGGCGCCCTCGGTCGTCAACGTCTATGGCGCGCGCGTCGAGCGGCGGCCGCAGAATCCGTTCATGGACGATCCGTTCTTCCGCCGCTTCTTCGGCGATGGCGGCTTCGGCTTGCCGCGCGAGCAGGTGCAGCGCTCGCTCGGCTCGGGCGTGATCGTCGATGCGACCGGCCTCGTCGTCACCAACAACCACGTCATCCAGAACATGACCGAGGTGAAGGTGGCGCTGGCCGACAAGCGCGAATACGAGGCCGAGATCGTGCTGCGCGATCCGCGCACCGACCTCGCCGTGCTCAAGGTCAAGGGCGCCAAGGACCTCGCCGCGATCGAGGTCGGCGATTCCGACACGCTGCAGATCGGCGATCTCGTGCTGGCGATCGGCAATCCCTTCGGCGTCGGCCAGACGGTGACGCAGGGCATCATCTCGGCGCTGGCGCGCACCCAGGTCGGCGTCGGCGACGCCCAGTCCTTCATCCAGACCGACGCGGCGATCAATCCCGGCAATTCCGGCGGGGCGCTGGTCGACATGCAGGGGCGCCTCACCGGCATCAACACCGCGATCTTCTCGCGCTCGGGCGGCAGCCACGGCATCGGCTTTGCGATCCCCTCCGCCATGGTCCGCGTCGTCATCGAGAGCGCCAAGTCCGGCGCCAAGCTGGTGCGCCGGCCCTGGTTCGGGGCACGGCTGCAGGCGCTGACCCAGGACGTCGCCGATGGGCTCGGGCTCGACCGGCCGGCCGGTTCGGTCGTCGCCAGCGTGGTCGATTCGGGGCCGGCGGCGGAAGGCGGCCTCAAGCGCTCCGACGTGATCCTCGCGGTCGACGGCGTCGGTGTCGACGACCCCGAGAGCTTCGGCTACCGCTTCGCCACGCGCCCGATCGGCGGCACGACGCAGCTCACCGTGCTGCGCGGCGGCAAGCGCATCACGGTGCCGGTCAAGCTCACCCCGGCGCCGGAAACCCGCCCGCGCGAGCCGGTCAAGGTCGCCGGCCGCTCGCCTTTTACGGGCCTGACCGTGCTGAACCTCTCGCCGGCCGTTGCCGAGGAGCTCTCGATCGACCCGTCGACCGAGGGCGTCGTCGTCGGCGAGATCGAGGACAACAGCGCCGCTGCCCGCGTCGGCTTCCAGAAGGGCGACCTGATCCTCGCCATCAATGGCGAGCGCATCACTGCCTCGCGCGAGATCGAGCTGGCGACGCGCGAACGCAAGCGCTCCTGGGAGGTGACGATCTCGCGCAATGGCCAGACCGTGACTTCGACCTTCGGCGGGTGAGGTGAGCGATCTCTTCTCCGCCTCCGGCCTCGACAAATCCGGCCCACGCCCGCTCGCCGACCGGGTGCGGCCGACGACGCTCGGCGAGGTCGCCGGCCAGGACCACCTGACCGGCGAAGACGGCGTGCTGACCCGGCTGATCGCCTCGGGCTCGCTCGGCAGCCTGATCTTCTGGGGGCCGCCCGGCACCGGCAAGACCACCGTTGCGCGTCTGCTGGCTGGCGCGACCGATCTCGGTTTCGAGCAGATCAGTGCGATCTTCTCGGGCGTCGCTGATCTGAAGAAAGTCTTCGACGCCGCCCGCGGCCGCCGTCTCGGGGGTAGGGGCACCTTGCTGTTCGTCGACGAGATCCACCGCTTCAACCGGGCCCAGCAGGACGCCTTCCTGCCGGTGATGGAGGACGGCACGATCACCCTGGTCGGCGCCACCACCGAAAACCCGTCCTTTGCCCTCAACGCGGCGCTGCTCTCGCGGGCTCGCGTTCTGACCTTCAAGGCGCTCGACGAGGGCGCGCTGCTCTTCATGCTGGGCCGGGCCGAGGCGCTGGAGAACCGCGAATTGCCATTGACGCCGGAGGCGCGCCTCGCGCTGGCGCGTTTCGCCGATGGCGACGGGCGGGCGGTGCTGACGCTCGCCGAGGAGACCTGGCGCGCCGCCAAGCCGGGCGAGATCTTCGATGAGGCGGGTCTCAGCGAGGTGATCCAGCGCCGTGCGCCGATCTACGACAAGGCGCAGGACGGCCACTACAATCTGATCTCGGCCCTGCACAAGACGATCCGCGGCTCCGACCCGGATGCGGCGCTCTACTATTTCGCTCGCATGCTCGATGCCGGCGAGGATCCGCGCTTTCTGGCGCGGCGGCTGGTGCGCATGGCGGTCGAGGATATCGGCCTCGCCGACCCGCAGGCGCTGGTGCATGCCCGTGCCGCGGCCGAGACCTATGAGCAGCTCGGCTCGCCCGAGGGCGAGCTCGCTCTGGCCAACACGGTGATCTATCTCGCCACCGCGCCGAAATCGAACGCGGCCTATGTCGCCTACAAGGCGGCGATGCGCACCGCCAAGGAGGCGGGATCGCTGACGCCGCCCAAGACCATCCTGAATGCGCCGACCAAGCTGATGAAGAGCGAGGGCTACGGCGCCGACTACGCCTATGACCACGACGCGCCCGACGCCTTTTCCGGCCAGAACTACTGGCCCGACGCGCTCGGCCGCCAGCGCTTTTACGACCCGCCCGAGCGCGGCTTCGAGCGCGAGATCAGGAAGCGGCTGGAGTATTGGGAGAAGCTGAGAGCGGACAGGGGGGAGTGAGATTTTCTGCTTCTTCAGGTTGCCTTCTTCGCTTCAAGGCACTCCATCGTCATTCCGGCCGCAGAGAAGCGGAGCGCCGGAAACCATCTTAGAGCACCAGAGCCGTACGATGGATTCGGAAGCTGCGCCACTACGCGGCTTGTCCGGAATGACGCTGGGCCGCTAGGGCAGACGCTCGCTTGCAATCATTGGCAGCCTTACCGACAGTGGGCGCCGGGCGAGGGCGGCAGGCTTGACGACGGTGGAGAGCGGGATTGATTTGCGCTCGCATGAGGATGTTGAGCGCTTCCTGAGCGGTAAGCCGCGCGAATGGGCTGAGATGCTGGCGGCGCGGGCGGTGCTGCGGGTCGTGCCTCTGCTAGCGCCAATCTTGCTACCGAGACCAGGGGAATTGTACGACACCGAACCCTCCTACATAGTTCTTCCCTTGTTGCGAGCCACGACGCTGCCGTGGCTCGCGGCTCGTGTGCCGAGCGACGGCCGGGCGCTCAGAGTTGCCGCCGGCTACTTCCGTTCCAATGCTGACGTCGCCGCCTCGGTCGCTGCTCGTGCCGCTACCGCCGCCTTCGCCGTTGAGGCCGTCAAGGCCGCTGCCGACTATGTCGATGTCGCCGACGTTGCCGCCTCCGCTGCCACCGCCTCCGTCCGTGCCACCACTGCTGCCGCCCACGTCGCCTCTGCCCGGGCAGCCTCTGCCGCCAATGATGCGCTATCTCACGATGCACAGCATTTGATGGAAGGCGGGCCAACGGCTCTCACGGGGCTGCCACTCTGGATGGAAGGCAGCGTCCCGCCGAGAATCGGTGATGCCTGGACCGATTTTGTCCGCTTGGCAGCCCGTCTGGACGGTGCGCAAGATTGGCGCATCGTTTGGCTCGACTGGTACGAGGCGGTGCGCGACGGCCGCCCGCCTTGGGGCCTGCCGCGCGAAGCGGGCGAGCACATCCTGGTCGAGGCGATGCTCTGGTCACAGGCGGACTGGGACAAGGGTGCGCAGCATATCAATCCGCGCATCCGGACGCTGATCGAGGCGGAGCGGGGGAAGCTGCCTACCGAACACGAACTTGTTGAGCGCAAAGCTAAGCCAAGAGGGCGTAGCAAAAAGTCGGCGGCTGAGGCTGTAGAGCACGAGAAGCGGCGACCGAAAACCAGGGTTGGCGCCTCCGCTTTGGAACGCAGCCCCGAACTGCTTTCTCTCTGCACTGGGCTAACCTTGCTGATCGATCAGCGTCTTTCGGAGTTGCACCAGAGCCGGCCGAACTCAGAAGATGCTGTCTTCGAGCGGGACCGCGATATCGCGCAATTGGAGGATATGCGCCGGCAGGTCGCCGATCTCGCTCAACAGATCGCACGTTTCAAACAGTCTGCTATCGACGAAGAGCGTTTGGTCAAGAGCACGAACCGTTTCCGTGATGGCATTGCGGCGTGGTGGGAGAGAGATCGTGATGCGATCTGCGGCAGCACGGCGCGCGCGGGGTTGCTGTGCCTGTCCTTCGGTATCCTGCAAACGCTCGGCGTATCGGTGTCTGGCCATGTGGCGACTGCTGCTGCAGCTATCGTCGTCGGCGGCAAGCCAATTGCTGAAGCGTTGAAATCTATGAAGTCGATCCTGAAGGGGTAGGGCAGGCGCGGCTTTCGCTCAAAAACTCCGCTCGATGAACAGCTGCGTCGAGATCTGCCGCCCCGCCAGACCCGCCGCGATCTCGCGGCCGGTCAGCGCGATCTTTGCCCAGGCGATCGAGCTTTCGATGCCGGCCTTGAAACCCTCGACCGGGGTCCAGACCAGATTGGCGGCGAAGCGGTCGATCCTGATCTCGCCGCGGATCTGGTTGGCGAGCGGCACTTCGAGCCAGTAGCGGCTGAGATAGGCGTTGCTGGCGAGCTCGTCGGTCCATTCGAAACGGCCTGAGACCAGGCCTGAGAAGCCGCGCGTGGCGTCGCTCGCCAGCAGCACGCGGTTGACGAGGCGGGCGTCGAGCTGGGAGCCGATATAGGGCGCGCCGTCGATCGCGCCGGCGATCTGGGCGGTCAGGCTCCAGCCATGGCCGAAGTCCTCGCCTTCATAGGTCGCGCCGAGGATGCCGGCCCGGCCGAAGCGCGCGGGCGTGCCGGGGATCTCGCGCAAGGCGAGCGCGCCATGGATGGTCCAGCCGCCTTGCTCATAGACCAGCCGGCCGACGGCATCCGGCATCCGGCGCCCGGTCTGGACGGGCGCCGTCACCGAGGCGTTGCCGAGCGCCGGGTCCTCGAGGGCGAGCGTCGCGGTCCAGCTCTCGGTCAGCGGCAGTTCCAGCGCGATGACGCCGACGGTGCGCGAGGGCACGCGCGTCGAGAAGATGAACTCGTCGCCGGTCCAGAACGAGAAGCGCGAGGAATCGAGGCCGAAGGTCCAGGGACCGATCAGGATCGTCGCCTCGTCGATCGTGGTCTCGCTGACGCCATCGACCGGGCTCTGCATGGTGAAGCCGAAGGCGGTGCCGATGCGCAGGCCCGAGGCGAGCTCATGCGAGGTCGCGATGCGGAAGGCGGCGCTGACCGAGGAGGAGGTCGCGGCGGAGGGAGCCGGCGGGCCGTTGCGCGAGGCGCGGAAGCTGTCGCGCTGCATGCCGGCGCTGACCGTGCCGGTGATCGAGAGGCAGGTGGCCGAGCCCGGCAGGATGAGGCCGCGCTCCGGCGGGTCCTCGTCGTCGTCATCTTCCTCTTCGTCGTCGCTGTCGTCGTCCGCGGCGTCTTCGCCTGCTGCCGCGGGTTTTGCCGGTTCGCCGGCGAAGAGTGGCTCGGTCTCGGGGAGCGTAATGGTGCAGGCGCGGGCGAAGCTCGGAGCCTGTGCCGGGCGGGACGGCAAACGGGCCGGCGCGGCGAGGGCGGTCTGCGATAGCAGCGCGAGGCAGAGCCCGACAGGCAGGGCGGCGCGCCAACAGGCTGCGCCGATACGCTCGCCTTCCGGTTCGAAACCGCATGCCATCGATGCGCCGACCACCCCACGCTATCAGGCGGTTTTGCCGGTCGCGGGGGTGGCAAGTCAATCGCGCACGCCGCTTGAACACCGGCGGGATCAGGTGGCGGACGCCGGCTGCGGCGGGAGTGCTGGGGAGGCCGACGCTTCCTTGCGGATCTCGAAGGCGACGAGCGAGAGCCAGCCGAAGAGCACGATACCGGCGGCGCCGACGATCACGCCTGCCCAGGAGGGATTGGCCATGCCGGTGGCGACGAGCGCGGGAGCCAGCAGGGCCGTGGCGATGCTGTAGAGCGTCCAGCCGCGCTTGCCGACGGCGCTGAACCGGCGCGCCAGGACGAAGCAGGCCGCGATCAGCGACAGGAACGAGACGAGGAACGCCACCATGTGCAAGGCGCCGGTGGCACTCATCTGCGGCGCCTGGCCGGGGACGGGGAGGGGATCGGGCCCGAACAGCCCGGCACCAATCATGCCGAGGCCGTAGAGGCCGGCAAGGATGGGGCCCGCAATGCCGCCGCGCTGGCCGCGCAGGGCCCGGCGCAAACCGAGCGCGCCGGCGAGCGCCAGGGCGCCGGTCAGCACGAAATTCGCGACCTGTATCCAGCCGAGCTCGCCGATCGCGAGGAAGCTGAGTGGCTGCGTGCGGATGTCGTAGCTCGGCCTGAGCGCCAGCTGCACGGCGACGACGAGGTAGAAGAACGGGGCCGTCACGGCGCCACAGGCGAGGAGGGCACGGTTCGAGGATTGGGAGGATGCGGTTTTCATCTGGCTCTCCGGAAATGGAAGGGGTAAGGTGAAACTGAACGGTTTAGTATAACTAAACTGTGTAGTTTCATTCTCGATGTCAAGCCCCGGAGACGCTGCGCCATGTCGCAAGCCACCCTCGATCGATCCGAGCGCAAGCGCGGCACCGTCCTCGACGCGGCGACGACTCTCTTCCTGAGCAAGGGCTATGACGGCACCACCATGGACGAGGTAGCGGCCCTGGCGGGCGTGTCGAAGCCGACGCTCTACCGCTATTTCGCCGACAAGGAGCGGCTCTATGCCGAGATCGTCGCGGCAACCACGGACAATATCGACGGGTTGCTGCGGCTGGTGGCGGACGAACTCGCCGCCTCCGACGATCCGAGGGAGGGGCTCGGGCGGCTCGCCAACAAGTTCCTGACGGCGCTGATGCAGCCGAACCTGCTGCGCCTGCGCCGGCTGGTGATCGCCAATGCCGAGCGCTTTCCGGAAGTGGGGCAGGGCTGGTTCGACCGCGGCTTCGGCAGGGTGCTCCAGACGCTGTCGGGTGCCTTCCAGCGCTATGTCGCCAACGGCCGGCTGCGGATGGACGATCCCTTGCTGGCGGCCGACCATTTTGCCGGGCTGGTGCTGTGGATACCGCTGAACCGCGCCATGTTCAGCGGCAATTGCGACAGCGATCCGGCCGAGCTCGCCCGCTATGCGCAAGCTGCGGTCGACGCGTTCCTGCGAGGCTACGGAACGGAAGCGGTCAGGTAAGGAGCGAATCGGGCCGAAACGGACAGATCCGCAGCGGATTTCGTTTGTGCGCGCTGGCGCGGCGCTCTATGCCTCGGGGATGCTTTCCACCGCTCTCGTCTTCCTCGGCGCCGGCATCGGCGGCGTGCTCCGGCACGGCGTTAACGTCGTCTCGCTGAAATGGCTCGGCGCCTCGTTCCCCTATGGCACGATGGCGATCAATATCCTCGGCTCCGGCGTGATGGGGCTGGTCGCCGGTTTCCTCGCCTTCAAGGCCGGGGAGGGCTGGACGCAGAATGCGCGGCTCTTCCTCGCTACCGGTATCCTCGGCGGCTTCACCACCTTCTCGGCCTTCTCTCTCGATGCGGTACTGCTCTGGGAGCGCGGCGAAGCGATGATGGCCGCATTCTATGTCATTGGCTCGGTCGTGCTGTCGCTCGTGGCGCTGGTCGCGGGGCTCGCTCTGGTCAGGGGGCTGTCATGAGAACCGGTGGCAAGGGGACGGGCGGTCCTCCACGAGGCAACGGCCCCAAGCGCGGCGGCAGGCCGCCTGCCTCCGGCGCGCCGAAGGGCAAGCGCCCGAGCCATGATGCACGCCGCTCCGCCCGTGCCGCGGCCAGGCCGCGCCCGGCGGAGGAGGAGGTCGTGCGCACCGAGCCGACGCGCAACCCGAAGCCGCACCATCCCGCGCCGAGGGCGGCGGGGCCGCGCAAGCCCGCGACACGCAAGCCACCGATCACGGATGTGCCGACGCGCGCCGAGGTCAAGGCCGTCACCGCCGAGGTGCTCTCGACCGGCGTGCAGCAGCTCGTGGTGACGCCGGACGAAAACGAGATGCGGATCGACCGCTTCCTCGAGGCGCGCTTCCCGCAGCTCTCCTTCAGCCATATCCAGCGCATCGTCCGGAAGGGCGAACTGCGCGTCAACGGCAAGCGCGCCGACAGCAAGGACCGGCTCGAAGCCGGCCAGACCGTGCGCATCCCGCCGCTGAAGCTGGAGCAGGCGGCGGAGCGGCCTCGCTCGGCCAAGGCCGATGCCGACACGATCGGCTTCCTGCGCTCGATCACGCTCTATGAGGACGACGATGTCATGGTCCTCAACAAGCCGGCGGGCCTTGCGGTGCAGGGCGGCTCCGGCACGACCAGGCATGTCGATGGGCTGCTCGACGCGCTGACCGGCAAGGACGGGCAGAAGCCGCGCCTCGTTCATCGGCTCGACAAGGATACGGCCGGCTGCCTCGTCATCGCCAAGTCGCGCTTCGCGGCGGCGACGCTGGCCAAGACCTTCCGCTCGCGCTCGGCCCGCAAGGTCTACTGGGCGCTGGTCGCGGGTGTGCCGCGCGTGCACCAGGGCCGGATCTCGACCTATCTCGCCCGCGAGGAAGCGTATGACGGCGACCAGCGCATGGCCGTCGCCCAGCATGGCGACGATGGCGCCATGCATGCGGTAACCTATTACGCCGTGGTCGAGACCGCGGCGCAGAAGCTGGCCTGGCTCTCGCTGAAACCGGTGACCGGGCGGACCCACCAATTGCGCGCCCATGCCGCTCATATCGGCCATCCGATCGTCGGCGATCCCAAGTACTTCAACATCCTGAACTGGGAGCTGCCCGGCGGCATCCAGAACAAGCTGCATCTGCTGGCACGGCGAATCGTGCTGCCGCACCCGCGCGGCAAGGGCACGATCGACGTCAGCGCGCCGCTGCCGCCGCATATGCGCCAGAGCTGGAACCTGCTCGGCTTCGAGGACGCGCCCTACGACCCGATCGTCGATGCGCCGGACGAATAGGGCCCGCACGAGAAAGTTGCGTGACCTCACGTAAGAACACTTGTCGAACAAAACGCGATATGTTCTAAGTTTGTTCCTGTGAACTCGTCATCACGGGAGGCTTTCCATGTCGCGCATCGCCTTGCTTGCCGCCGGCCTCGTTGTTTCGTTTTCTTCTTCCGGTTTCGCTCAGGTCCAGCCGGCGCCTGTCGCCACGAAGCCGGCCGCCACGGCGGCCGACGAGCCGGTGCCGCGCGCTGCCCGCGCCGAGGCGCGGCGCGATTGCTATGCCGAGAACGTCGCCCTCTCCGGGGATGATCTGCGTCGTGCCATGCGCGAGTGCATGCAGGAGCGTTTTCCGGGCGTGAAGCTCTATGCCAGCGACGGTTTGACCCGCGACGGCAAGCCGACCGCGGCGACGGCGCGCGCCGTCTGCAAGCAGGAGGCTGATGCTGGCGGGCTCAAGGGCGCCGAGCGCACCGCGGCGCTGGTCGCCTGCTTCAATGGCAAGCGGCCGGACCTCGCCCAGCGCGCCGAATGCCGCAAGGAGGCGCGTGGCAAGGGGCTCGATGGCGAGGCCCTGAAGGCGGCGATCGCCGAGTGCGGGCGCAACCCGCAAGGATAAGGCCGTCGCGGCATGAGGGCCTTGCGCCGGCGGAGATGGCGGGCTGCCGCTATCTCCTGTAGAGCGCCGTGCATGGATCTCATCATCTTCGATCTCGACGGCACGCTGATCAATTCCGAGGCGATCATCCTCGGCGCGCAATACGAGACTTTCGCGCGCTGTGGCCGCGTCCACCCCGGTCGCGAGGCTGGCCTCGGTGTGATCGGGCTCACCCTCGACATCGCGCTGATGCGGGTCGCCGGGCTTGCCGAGCCGGATGACGTGCTGACGCAGACCTACCGGGACGTTTTCAACGACATGCGGCTGCGGGCGGAGAGCGATCCGTCTTTGGCCGAGCCGCTCTTCCCCGGCGTGGTCGAGCTGCTGGCAGGGCTGTCGCAGCGGCCGCAGACGCTGCTCGGCATCGCCACCGGAAAGTCACGGCGCGGGGCCGACTACGCCATCGAACGTCATGGCTGGAGACAGCTGTTCGCGACGACCCAGACGGCCGACGATGCGATCTCGAAGCCGCATCCCGAGATGATCCTGCGGGCGATGGCCGAAACCGGCGCGACGCCGGAGCGCACGCTGATGGTCGGCGACAGCACCTTCGACATGGAGATGGCGGTGGCGGCCGGTGTGACCCCGGTCGCGGTCTCCTGGGGCTTCCAGCCGGTCGCGGCGCTGCAGGCAGCCGGCGCGCGGCATGTGATCGACGCTTGCGCCGATCTGCTCGGCATCGTCGACAGGCTGGCGATGGCGGAGCCGGCCTGAGGGCGGCTGGAGCCGTTCGGAGAGGGCTCAGGACGCCTTGAGCTGGCCGAGCTCGTGCAGCAGCGCTGCGCCGGTGCGCAGTCCGCTATAGAAGCAGTCGAGCGTCAGGTTCTCGTTCGGGGCGTGGTTCGCCTCGTCGGGATTGGCATAGGGCGTGACGAAGGCGGGGATGCCGAGGATCTTGGTGAAGACATAGCCGGGCAGGCTGCCGAACCCCGCCGGGATCAGCAGCGGCTCGACGCCCTGCGCCGCGACGAAAGCCCGGCGTAAGGGGGTGGTGAAGGGCGAGGCGATCGGCGTCTTCGAGGGCTGCATGCCCGCATCGGCCGCGATGAACTCGACCTCCGGTGCATGCCCAGCCACATGCGCTGCGACCTTGCGCAGGATGTCCTCGGGGTCCTGCGCCTCGACCAGGCGGATATCGCATTTCACCAAGGCTTCGTTGGGCAGGACGGTCTTGGAGCCGGGACCGCCATAGCCGCCATGGAAGCCGTTGATGGTCAGTGTCGGCCGGAAGCAAAGGCGCTCGTAAAAGGGACGGTCGGCGGGCGCGTCGAGCCGCGTCAGGCCGAGGCTGCGCTTGATCGCTTCGATGTCGAGCGGCAGGGCCTCGATCGCGGCGAGCTCCTCGGCCGTCGGCGCTTCGATGTCGTCATGCAGGCCGGCAATGGTGATCTCGCCGGCGGCGTTCTTCATGGTGCCGAGCAGGTGGACCAGCGTCCAGATCGGGTTCGGCACGACACCGCCGAAATTGCCGGAATGGACGTCGCGGACGGCATGGCGGCAGCGCAGTTCGAAGGAGACGACGCCGCGCGAGCCGAACTTGATCGCAGCCGCGCCGCTGGCATGGCGCGGCCCGTCGGCGGTGACGGCGAGATCGGCCTGAAGCATGGCCTTGTTGGCGCGCACGAAGCCGGCGATGTTCGGGCTGCCGATCTCCTCCTCGCCCTCCAGCAGCAGGATGACGTTGCAAGGCAGTGTGCCATGCACCGCGAGATGGGATTCGATCGCCAGGATCTGGGCGAAATGCTGGCCCTTGTTGTCGCCGACGCCGCGCGCATAGATCCGGCCGTGGCGGATCGTCGGCTCGAAGGGCGGCGAGAGCCATTTGTCGAGCGGGTCTGGCGGCTGCACGTCGTAATGGCCGTAGAGCAGCACGGTCGGCTTGCCCGGCGCCTTCTCCCAACGCGCCACGACCATGGGATGCCCGTCGGTCGGCACCAGGCTGGTCTCAAGCCCGATCCCGGTCAGCATCCCGACCAGCAAAGCGCCGACTTCGGCGATGCCGATATTCTCGGCGCTGATGCTGGGATGGCGCAGATAGGCGAGCAGGCGATCGAGGAAGGCGCTGCGATTGGCTTCGATATGCTCGAAAACCGCGGCAAGAGAATCGGAAGAAGCCATGGTCGTGCCGCCTGCCTGAGATGGGCCCGGGATCACGGTAGAGTGCCGCGCGCGACCGCGTCCAATGCTCCAGACGCAGCCCGGAAAAGCGCTCGTGGACAGGGAGGAGCGGCAAGGCAGTAACATCCTCGCAACCACGCTGACTCAGTACCGTTTAACCTGAACGGACGTTCAGATTTGCGTGTTAACCACCTGCTGACTGGCCCGGCCGCATCGTCTTCACACGACAGGGACAAACCGACACACAACAACGTCGGACAGGGGTTGAACGATGATTGGCCACGAACTTCGCGAATTCGTCGATCACGTGATGGACAGGCGCGTTATCGACGATGAAGACGTCCGAATTCTTCAGCGCGAGATCTTGCACGAAGCCGTGCTGACCCGCGACATCATCGATGTTCTGGTAGCGCTCGACCGCGCCGTTACCGACAAGTCGCCGCTCTTCGCCGATGTGCTTCTGGCATTCTGCGTCGACTTCTCGGTCTGGGAGAGCCGCCCGACCGGCAAGATCGACCGCGACAAGGCTCATTGGCTGGTGACGACGCTCTCGGCCGGCGATGGCCCGACGCCGCTGGCGCAGAAGATCGCCTTCGAGGTGGTTCGCGAAGCCGAGGCCTGCGACGAGGCGCTGGTTAGCTTCGCCCTGCGCAAGGCCGATGCCCGGATCTCCATGGCCCCGACCGCCCAGCGCGTGGTGCTGGCGAGCTGACCTGCGACGCCCGGCGCGCCTCACCACCGGATGATTTTGGAGCCGTATCCGAGCGGGTTGATCCGACCCGCGCGGATACGGCTCTGGTGTTTGCGCACGTCGCAGAACTTTCGCATTAGTGGACGGATGCGCTTGCCTCCCGTAAAGCCCGCACTGCACAATGAAGGCACCGGGCCGGGGGGACGCCACGCATGTTCTCGAAGATCCTGATCGCGAACCGTGGCGAGATCGCCTGCCGCGTCATCAAGACGGCAAAGCGCATGGGCATCAGGACGGTGGCGGTCTATTCCGATGCCGATCGCGATGCGCTGCATGTCGAGATGGCGGACGAGGCGGTGCATATCGGCGCAGCCCCAGCTGCCGAATCTTATCTCCAGATCGAGAAGATCATCGCCGCCTGCAAGCAGACGGGCGCTGAGGCCGTCCATCCCGGCTACGGCTTCCTCTCCGAGCGCGAGGCCTTCGCCAAGGCGCTGAAGGAGAACGGCATCGTCTTCATCGGCCCCAATCCGGGCGCCATCGCCGCGATGGGCGACAAGATCGAATCAAAGAAGGCAGCGGCAGCCGCCCAGGTCTCGACGGTTCCGGGCTATCTCGGCGTGATCGAGAACCCCGAGCACGCGGTCAAGATAGCCGACGAGATCGGCTACCCCGTGATGATCAAGGCCTCGGCCGGCGGCGGCGGCAAGGGCATGCGCATCGCCCATTCGGCCGGCGAGGTCGCCGAGGGCTTCGCCCGGGCCAAGTCTGAAGCTGCGTCCTCCTTCGGCGACGACCGCGTCTTCGTCGAAAAATTCATCGTCGATCCCCGCCATATCGAGATCCAGGTGCTGGGCGACAAGCACGGCAACGTCATCTATCTCGGCGAGCGCGAATGCTCGATCCAGCGCCGGAACCAGAAGGTGCTGGAAGAGGCGCCGTCGCCGCTGCTCGACGAGGCGACCCGTCGCAAGATGGGCGAGCAGGCGGTGGCGCTGGCCAAGGCGGTGAATTACGACAGCGCCGGCACGGTCGAGTTCGTCGCCGGCCAGGACAAGTCGTTCTACTTCCTGGAGATGAACACCCGCCTGCAGGTCGAGCATCCCGTCACCGAGATGATCACCGGCATCGATCTGGTCGAGCAGATGATCCGCGTCGCCTATGGCGAGAAGCTCGCGATCTCGCAGGCCAACGTGAAGCTCAATGGCTGGGCGGTCGAGAGCCGCGTCTATGCCGAGGACCCGACCCGCAATTTCCTGCCCTCGACCGGGCGGCTCGTCACCTATCGCCCGCCGAGCGAGGGGCCGGATGGCGATGCCACCGTGCGCAACGACACCGGCGTGTTCGAGGGCGGCGAGATCTCGATCTACTACGACCCGATGATCGCCAAGCTGGTGACGCATGCGCCGACGCGCGAGGCGGCGATCAAGGCGCAGGCGCGCGCGCTCGATGCCTTCGCCATCGACGGCATCCGCCACAACATCCCCTTCGTCGCGGCGGTGATGCAGCATCCGCGCTGGATCTCGGGCAATCTCTCGACCGGCTTCATCGCCGAGGAGTTTCCGGAAGGCTTCTCGCTGCCGCAGCCGGACGGTGAGATCGCGCTGCGCATGGCGGCGATCGCGATCGCCTGCGACCATCGCCTGAACAGCCGCAAACGCCACGTCTCGGCGCAGATGGAAGGCTGGCGCAAGGTCGAGTTCGAGCGCACCCGCATCGTCTCGCTCGGCGGCGAGCGCTTCGAGGGTGAAGTCACGGAGCAGGGTGGGGCGGTGACGATCGCCTTCGCCGAACGCAGCCTGACGGTCGCGAGCGACTGGCGGCCGGGCGAGCCGGTCTGGCGCGGCACGCTCGATGGCGTTTCGATCGCGGCGCAGGTGCGGCCGATCCTGAACGGCGTCGCGCTCGGGCATGCCGGCGCCTATGCCAACGCCCATGTCTACACGCCGCGCGAGGCTGAACTCGCGGCGCTGATGCCGGAGAAGGCAGCGGCTGACACCGGCAAGGTGCTGCTCTGCCCGATGCCGGGCCTGGTCAAGGCGCTGCTCGTCAGCGTCGGCCAGGAGGTCAAGGCGGGCGAGCCGCTCGCCATGGTCGAGGCGATGAAGATGGAGAACGTGCTGCGCGCCGAGAAGGACGTCACCATCGCCAAGATCCTGGCGAAGGAGGGCGACTCGCTCGCGGTCGACGCGGTGATCATGGAATTCGCCTAGGCCTCAGCCGGGGTTGCGGCGCTGGCCTGCCGCCGGAAGAAGCGCGCGAGCGCCGCGACGACCTGTTCGGGGCTGTCTTCGAGCTGGAGGTGATCGCCGCTCGTGCTCGCGCCGCTGACCTCGTCCGCCCAGTTGCGCCAGATCCCGACCTGCCGTGCGAGGGCGTTCTCCGGGCCCGGCCAGATCACCAGCACCGGGCAGTCGAGCTTGCGGCCGGCTGCCCGATCAGCCTCGTCGCAGGCCAGGTCCTCGTCCAAAGCGGCGCGATAATCCTCGCAGATCGCATGCTGGACGTCGGGCCTGCGGAAAGCGGTACGGTAAGCCTCCCGGGCAGCCGGCTCGATGACGGCATCGCTCAGTGCGTTCATGCCGGCGAAGGCGCGGTCGATCAGCAGATCCGGCTCGGCGGCGAGCAGGCGCTCGGGCAGGTCCGCTTCCTGCGCCAGCAGGAACCAGTGATAGGCCTTTTGGGCATAGCGACAGTCGACGGCCGACATCGCATCGCGCGTCGGCACGACGGCCAGCGAGGCGAAGGCGCTGACGATGCCGGGATGATCGAGAACCAGGCGGTAGCCGGCCCTTGCGCCGCGATCGTGCCCGGCGAGCGCAAAACGCCCGTATCCGAGCGCCCGCATCAGCGCGACCAGCGCCGCACTGACCCGGCGCTTGCTCCAGCGCGGTCGCGATGCCTGCGGCCTGCTGGCGCCATAGCCGGGCAGGTCAGGAATGATCAGGGTATGCCCGCGCGCCAGGGCCGGGGCGACCTTGCGCCAGGCGATATGGGTTTGCGGGAAACCGTGCAGCAGCAGGAGCGGTGGGCCGCTGCCGCCGATCACGCCGGCAAAGCGGACACCGCCGGCTTCGAGATCGAGCGATCGGAAGCCAGGAAAGAAGGGCGGCGACCCCGCGCCGGAGCTCCGATGCGGTACCGGCTGCGACAGCATCGTTTCAGCCTCTGTTCGCTGCCGTGACGAAGGCGGCGAGCTCCAGCCCATAGCGGCCGGGCTCCTCATAGAAGGGGGCGTGGCCGCTATCGGCATAGAGGGAAAGCCGGCTGTTCGCGTGGAGCGCCGCGATGCGCTCGGACATGGCGACCCGCACCAGCCGGTCATGGACGCCATGGCTCAGCAGGATCGGTCCGGGATACTCCTTGAAGACAGGCTCGAGATCGGTGGCCTGCGTCCTGAGGAAGCCCTCGTTCACGGCGCGCGCGGTCATGCCGTTGACGACCAGCATACGCTGCAGCTCACGCGGCGCCGGCGGCCGATGGAAACACGCGGCGAGAAACTCGGCCGTAGCCGTCGCTCGCTGCGCCAGATCAGGCGAGGTGGTGGTCTGCGTGAAGGTCCCGGCCTCCTGCGTCAGGAGATCGGGGGAGAGCTTCGTCACCGCATCGACGAGATTGACGCCGGCGATCGCGGCTCCGCCATGTTTGCGCAGATAAGCGCCGGTCACGAAGCCGCCGAGCGACCAGCCCACCAGGACGGGCCGGCGCAGCCCGCTCGCCGCGATGACCGCCGCGACATCGTCAGCCCAGCGATCGGCGTCGGAATAGGCATCCAGTGAGGCGGGCTTGTCGGAATCGCCATGGCCGCGCAGATCGAATCCGACCAGGCGAAAGCCGGCAAGGACCGGATCGGAAAACTGCGTCTCCCAGCTCAGGCGGCTCTGGCGCAGCCCATGGATGAAGAGGATCTCGGGCGCCGCTGCATCGCCCTGAGCCCAGCCGGCGAGCTCTGTCCCGTCGGACGAGGTTGCCGAGAAAAGGCCAGCCGGATTCCGGGTGGCAGCCTCGGCAGCCGGACGAGGCAACGAGATATCCGCCAGGGCCGAGCCGGCTCCGGTCGCGACCATGGTGAGACCGCCGGTACCGGCCAGGAAGGTCCGCCGCGAATGATCCATATTGCATCGCTCCATGTTGTTTATCGGGCGCTAAACAACATTCTTGACCCCGATGGTCAAGTGGTTATTTAGTGGTCGCTATGGAACAAGCTGACCGATCCCGCGGCGGACGCCCCTGGAGCTTCGACCGCGACCAGGCGCTCGACATCGCGATGCGACAGTTCTGGCGGCACGGCTATGAGGGCGTGTCGATCGGCGACCTGACCAAGGCGATGGGGATCGCGCCGCCGAGCCTCTACGCTGCGTTCGGCAGCAAGGCCGAGCTCTATCGCGAGGCGCTGGCGCGTTATGAGGACGTTTTCGGCTCGTTCGATGTCGCCTCGCTCGCCGCGGCCAAGTCCCTGGAGCGGGCGGTGCGCCTATTGCTCGAAGGGGCTGTGCGAGCAGTCACCGATCCCGAGCGCGAGCCTGGCTGCATGATCTCGAGCGGTATGATCACCTGCCATCCCGATCACGCCGAGCTCGCCCGTCACGCAGCCGCGCATCGCGAGGCGATGCGCGAGCGGATCGTCTCGGTCCTGGATCGCTTCGGTGAAACGCGCGCGATTCAGCGTCTGGCCAGGCACCTTGCCGCGGTGATGCAAGGGATCTCGATCCAGGCGCGGGACGGCGCCTCGAGGACGGAGTTGCTGGAGATCGTCGAGGACGTGGTCGCGAGCCTCGCCGTTCGAGCCAGCGGCAAGACGGCTTGAGGCGCACGCCTCCGGCGTGGCGCCGAGTTCCCGCATCGTCGCGGGCGTGCTCGAGGGAAGACCCTGCATTCAGCCAAAGACGCTTGTCTTCGCTCGTCCGCAGGCTGATTGTCGCCGCCCTATCACGCGAAGGGGCGACCATGCTGACGATCTGGGGACGGATCAGCTCGATCAATGTGCAGAAGGCGGTCTGGGCCGCCGGCGAGGTTGGTCAGCCCTTCGAGCGCATCGATGTCGGCGGCCAGTTCGGCGGCAATCGCGAACCGGCCTATCTCGCCAAGAATCCAAACGGGCAGGTTCCGACGCTGGAGGATGGCGAGATCGTCATCTGGGAATCGAACAGCATCGTGCGCTATCTCGCCGCCCGTTACGGGGCCGGCTGGATCTGGGAAGAGGATCCGGCCAGACGCGCCGAAGCCGATCGCTGGATGGATTGGATGCTGTCCGAATTGCAGCCTTCGATGACGCCGGCCTTCTGGGGGCTGGTCCGGAAGACGCCGGGCTATACCGATGAGGCAGCGATCGCGGCCTCGGTCGCCAAGGCCGAAGCCAAGCTCGATATCCTGGAGGCGCATCTGGCGGGGCGAGCTTTCCTCGCCAATGAGCGCTTCGGCATGGCCGACATCACAGTGGCGCTCGGTGCCCATCGCTGGCTGCACATGCCGGTGCAGCAGAAGGACTGGCCCAATATCCGCCGCTGGTATGCACAGGTCTCGGCGCGGCCGGCGGCCGGGCCTGCCATGCCGTTGCCGATCTCGTGAGGATGGCGGGCGGCGCTTGACCCGGCCGATTTGGCCGTCATGATCCCCGCCATGCGCGGTTTTCTCGCCATTCCCGTCATTCTGGTGCAGTTCGGCTGTGCGGCCGCGCTCGCGCAGGTGCGGACCAATCCGGTGCAGTCCGCTGATCGCATGCAGGTGGCGAATTGCGTTCGGCAGGGGCTGGCCGCGAGCCCGGCCTGCATCGGCCTCGTCGCCGTGCCTTGCGTCAGCGCCGCTTCGGCCAGCGATCGTCCTCAGGCCGAGATCGCCTGTGCTCGGCGGGAAGAGGCGGTCTGGCGCGAGCGGTTGACACTGGCAGGCGCGGCGCTGGGGCAGACTCTCGACACCGGGGCGCGCAGCCAGTTCGCGGCGCTGCAGCTCGCCTGGCAGAGCTATGCCGTGCAGAAATGCGCCTTCTACGGCGCTGCCCAGCCGCCGGCGCGTTCGGCCGGGCTGCAGGCCGGCTGCGAATTGCGCGAGGTCGCCGAGCGCGCGCTCGAGGTCGAGCGCTTCGCGGCACGGCAGACGCGCCGCCCGCCGGCACAGCCGCCGCAGATCATCCGGTAAATCAAGCGCTTCATGCTCGGGCTTGACCCGAGCATCTCTGGCCGGATGAGGCGCCAGCCCGCGCCTTCTCGTCATGAGATTCTCGGGTCTGCGCTTCGCTTCGCCCGAGACAGCTTGGGACGACGGCGCTCGCCACCCGGCACTCACCGCAACGTGAACGCAATCCTGCATCGAACCCCGGCCGCCCTCAGCCGTTTCCTAACGGCCTGTCAGCTTTCTGTGCGTAAGGGGAGGTGGGTCTGTTCAAGAAAATCATGTTCTTCGTCCTCTCAAAGATCCTCTGGTTCCTGGCCTCGCCGGTGAATCTCGCCATCGGCGGGCTCGTGCTGGCGAGCCTGCTCGCCTTCACGCGCTTTTCCGGGCCGGGGCGCTGGCTCGGCCTTTTCTGCGTGTTCGTGCTCGGCCTGCTCGCCTTCAGCCCGCTGCCGCGCATCGTCGTCAGGCCGCTGGAGGATCGCTTCCCGCAGCAGGCGGTGAACTCCGGCAAGGTCGACGGCATCATCGTGCTCGGCGGCGCGATCGGCGTGGCGCGCGAGGACATCGTCCTCAACAACGCCGCGGCGCGGATGACCAAGGCGGTGGAGCTTGCCCGCGCCCATCCCGAGGCGAAACTGGTCTTCACCGGTGGCGGTGCTAATCTGCTCTCACCGGTGGTGCGGACCGAGGCTGACGGGGCGCGGCTGCTGTTTCTCGGGCTCGGCCTGCCGGAACACCGCCTGGTGCTCGAAGACAAGTCGCGCAACACGGTCGAGAACGCGGTGTTCACCCGCCGGCTGGTCGATCCCAAGCCCGGCGAGCGCTGGTTGCTGGTGACCTCGGCCTGGCACATGCCGCGCGCCATGGGCGTGTTCCGCAAGGCGGGTTTCCAGGTCGACGCCTTCCCGGTGGATTTCCTGTCCAGCGGCGAGCGGGCTGACTATCTGCGCCCCTACCGCAAGGCGGCGCGCGGGCTCGACATCGCCGACGACGCCTTCAAGGAATGGGCCGGGCTCGTCGCGTATTACCTTGCCGGCTATTCCGACGCGCTGTTCCCCGGACCGGCGCAGGTGGCGGCGCGACGCTAGGACGGCGGCTTTTCCTGGCTGATCGCCTCGAACAGTAGCCGAGCGGCCACCGCCGCTCCGTCGGCGCGGATCCTGCGAGCCACGTCGGTCGCCCGTGTTCCAGTCTCGGGCGCCAGCGCCACGGCGAGCGCTGCCGACAAGGACTCGAAGCTCGGTGTCGGACCATCATGAGCCGCGCCGATTCCCAAGTCGGCCACCCGGCTCGCCCAATAGGGTTGATCGACGATCTGCGGGACAATCACCTGCGTTGCACCGGAGCGGGCTGCCGCCGTCGTCGTGCCGGCGCCGCCATGATGCAGCACGGCCGCCATCTGCGGGAACAGTGCCTGCTGGTTGAGGTCGCCAGCGACGAAGCAATCGTCCCGGTCGTCATCCAGTGCGAGATCGGCCCAGCCCTGCAGCACGACCGCTCGGCGGCCCTGCGCCCGGACTGCCTCGATCGCCACGCGGGCGGCGTCCCTGGCCGACTGCATGAACATGCTGCCGAAGCCGATATAGATCGGCGGTTCGCCGGCCGCGAGGAACGCAACCAACTCCGCCGGAAGCGGACGCGTGTCAGGCAGGATCCAGGCGCCGGTCTGCACGGCGTCGCAGAGCTCGGTCTGCCGCCAGGCCCACAGCACCGGGTCCGAGGCCAGCAACGGCGTGTCCGTGAAGATGTGATCGCGGGCATTGTCGACGGGCGGCAGGCCGACCGAGGCGCGGTGCGCCCTGAGCGCCTCGCCGAACAGCGCATTCATGGTTCGTGCGTTGAAATCCCACAATTCGCGATTGTCGGTCACCTCCGGCGGCAGGGGATGGCCGGGATAGGGGAATGGCCGATGATGCTGTGAGGGCAGGAAGAGCGGGCAGAAGGTGACGTGGCGATAGACGAGGCCGATCAGTTCGGCCACCGACCGCGCGGCACTCGCCGACGGGAACAGGCCGGTCGCGACGATCGCATCGCAGCCTTCGGCCGCTGCGGAGATGGCGTCGAACTGCGCCGCCATCATGTCTGATGCAAGCGTGTGGAAGTCGGCCGGCGACGATGGCTTTGCCCGCTCCCTGACCCATTGGCGGATCGGCATGAAGGCCGGCGCCAGCGGCACGCCGGCCCGTGCCAGCAGGTCGGCGAATTCCCGGTCCGGTGGAGCGGAGACCACGGCCTCGGCGCCGAGCGCCTGCAATTCAACGGCCAGCGCCGCCATGGGCTCGACATCGCCGCGCGAGCCGTAAGTCGATAACAGGACACGCATTTTGCTACTCCCTTTGACCTGAGGTTCAGGTCGAGGGCAGCGTTCCTAGGCCATGGAGGGGGGCTTGCCGCAAGCCCCGGGGCGCGTTAGACGATGATAGTGGCAAAGGGCGGAGGCACTCCTCGGCCCTTTTTTTGTTGCTAAAGCTGCTCCTTGCGAGCTGGCAGCGCCGCCTTCGACCACCTTGCAGAGTACCAAGCAGGCGCGTTTATCGCTGACCGCAGACCGTCACCGCGGCACGATGCAAGCCGATCGCCGCGGAATGCCCTAGTCTTGGTCGGCTCCGTCATGCCCCGGTAGGCGCAGGCGATAGACGCCGCGGAAATCGTCGGGATCGACGGGGCGGCCCTTGCGGGTGATCACTAGCTTGCCGTCCTTCATCAACTGCACGGCGACGCGCCGGATCGGCTGCATCAGCGGGCCCCAGCCATCGGGGTGATCGCCGCCTAGGGTGCGGGCGATATCCATCGGCGAGGTCGTCCGATCGCTCCGCTCGCTGGTGAGACGCAGGATCGCCTCGGCGAGCTCGTCATCTGTCGGTGTGGTCATGCCGCTTGCTGAGCCGAGGAACGGGCTTCGTCAAGCGCTGCGACGTCCCGCACCGACGGCCGCCGCCGAATCCGAGGCGAATTGCCGGCGCCACATCACCGTCAGCACCGCTGCGGTGGCGACCAGGAAGAGCCAGGGCGAGATGAACCAGCCGAGATAGGCCAGTGCGAAGAAGAAGGCGCGCTGGCCGCGGTTGAAGTGCAGCCCGGCGACGATGTTCATCGCCACCGCCTCGCGCGCCGCTGCGATCGTTTCGGGCTTGTCGGCTTCGGTCCAAGGCGGGATCGCGCCGATCAGGATGGCGCAGTAGTTGAACAGCCGGTAGCTCCAGCTGAACTTGAAGAAGGCATAGGCGAAGATCACCGCGAGCCCGATCACCTTGATCTCCCAGGCGGCACGGGTCGTCGTGGTGGCGAAGGGCAGGTCGGCGAAGATCTGGACGACGCGGTCGGCCGATTGCAGCAGCGTCAGCGAGCCGCCGATGGCGATCAGCGAAGTCGAGGCGAAGAAGGCGGTGCCGTTCTGCAGGCCGTTCATCACCTGCGTGTCGATGATGCGGTTCTCGCGCTTGACCGATTCCATGATCCAGCGCTCGCGGCGCTGGTTCATCAGCGTGTTGAGGCTGCGCTTTGCGTGCGGGCCGGTTTCGACGGCCAGGAGATAGCCGATCCAGGCGGCGGCGAAGAACGCGATCGCGATCAGATCGAGTGGTCCGAATCCGGCCATGAGCCCCTCCCGCCGGCAGATTGGCGAGGCAGGGGCGCGCCTGCAAGCCTATCGATTGACGGTTGCCGCGGCAGCCGCCACCTTGCCGGCCCCGTGCAGGAGAACCGGCCATGCCGCAGACGATCACCAAGGGCTACAAGGCGCTGCTGGCCGAGGCGGAAACTGCGGTGAAGACGCTCTCGGTCGAGGAGGCGAAAGGCCTGGTCGGGCGTGACGACACCGTGTTCGTCGATCTGCGCGATCCGCGCGAGCTCGAGCGGGAAGGACGCATGCCCGGGGCCTTCCATTGCCCGCGCGGCATGCTGGAGTTCTGGATCGATCCGGACAGCCCCTATGCCAAGCCGGTCTTCCAGGAGGACAAGCAGTTCGTCTTCTTCTGCGCCGGCGGCTGGCGCTCGGCCCTCGCCGCCAAGACGGCGCAGGATATGGGGCTGAAGCCGGTCGCGCATGTCGAGGGCGGATTCGGCGCCTGGAAGAAAGCCGGCGCGCCCTTCGATGCGCCCGCGCCGAAGCAAGGCTGAGCCCGGCGCTTGTCCCATTTCGTCATCGTTTTGTTGGTCGTCTGCTTCGTCTTCCGCAAGCCGCTCGGCCGCCTGCTGGCGAAGCAGTTCCCCGACCGGGCCAAGCGCCAGCGTGTGCTCGCGACGATCATCGCGGCGTTCCTGCTGGTGATCGGGGTGAGGTTGCTGGCGCTGTTCTGGTAGGTTTTGCTCTTTAGCGTATCGGCTTGGGTTTGAAGTGATGTCTGATTCAATTGGCGCTTCCACGCGTCTCCTCACCGGCAAATGCCTGTGCGGAGCGGTCGGCTACGAGGTGGTCGATGCCTTTGAATATGCGATGAACTGTCATTGCTCGAACTGTCGGCGTACAACGGGCTCGGCATTCAAGCCCTTCGCCGGCATCAAGCGGAACCAGCTGCGGCTTGTCCGCTGCGACAAGCCCGTGTTGATTTTTGGCGACGAGCAGGCCGCGCATAATGTGAACTGCAGTGCTTGCGGCTCGCTTCTTTATTCGGTGGTGCGCGAGGGGGCTTATGTCCATGTCACCATGGGCACACTCGTCGATGAACCGCGCATCCGGCCGTCAGAGCACATTTTCGTCGGCTCGAAAGCGCTCTGGTACGAGATCACCGACGATTTGCCGCAATACGAGGAGTTTGCGGATCGCTGATTCCGCCCGCGCGTCGCGAAACATCGTGACCGCAATGCGAAGCCCGATCGGTTTCAGCTGCAACCGCCTCATGCATCAGGCGCGGCTTGCACAATAAGCGGGCATGCGGCATGTTGCTGGCCTTGGCTCCAACTCAGGAAAGGGAGGGCTGAATGAATTTCATCTTCACCGCCGCTCCCGCCATGCGGTCCCGCCACCACTAGGTCGGATCCGCACGAGGCCCGCCTCTTCGGCAGCCCGAGCCATCATTTCCAAGCGCGTTTTCTGAAGCCGCGGCCTTCGCTGCGCTTCGCCTGAATTTGGAGCCGGTCTCACCCTGACCGGATGCTTTCATGTCTCTTTCTCCCAAAACGGAGCGGCAGGAGCCGTTCCGGGCCGTTCTCGGCTTCACATTTTCGCATTGGGGCCGCCAGCGCTGGCGTGTCGCCGGCGTGGTCTTCACCGTGATGGCGGCGACCGCCGCCGACCTGTTCATGCCGCTCTATGCGGGGCGGCTGGTCGATGCGGTTGCCGGCGAGAAGGCGAGCGGGCTCGATGCCGCGCTCGCGGCGCTCGCCATGATGATCGCGCTCGGCGCCGGCACGGTACTGTTCCGGCACCTGTCCTTCATCGGCATCACCGAGATGACGCTGCGCACCATGGGCGACGTGGCGCGCGAGGCCTTCGCGCGCCTGCAGCGCTTCTCGACCGACTGGCACGCCAATAACTTTGCCGGCTCGACAGTGCGCAAGATCACCCGTGGCATGTGGGCGCTCGACCTGCTCACCGACACGATCGTGATCGCGCTGCTGCCGTCATTGATCGTGCTGCTCGGCACCACGGCGCTGCTGGCCTGGCACTGGCCGGCGATGGGCGCGGTCGTCTTTGCCGGCGCAGTGATCTACTGCGCGGTGACGATGGTGCTGTCGCTGCGCTTCGTCGCGCCAGCGGCGACGCTCGCCAATAGCTGGGACACCAGGCTTGGCGGCGCGCTGGCCGACTCGATCTCGTGCAACCCGGTGGTCAAGGCTTTCGGCGCCGAGGCTCGCGAACACAGCCGCCTGACCAGCGTGCTGGCGAAGTGGGCCGGGCGGACGCGGCGGACCTGGGTGCGCGGAACCTGGTCGGGAACCGCGCAGCAGGTCGTGCTGCTTGGCTTGCGTGCGGCGGTGATCGGCCTGGTGATCTGGCTCTGGGCCAATGGCCAGGCCTCGCCCGGCGATGTCGCCTTCGTGCTGACCAGCTATGCCGTCGTGCATGGCTATCTGCGCGATGTCGGCCAGCACGTGCACAACCTCCAGCGTTCGGTGAACGACATGGAGGAGCTGGTCGCGATGCACTCGCTGCCCTTCGGCGTGCCGGACCGTCCCGGTTCGACGGCGATGGACGTGACCGCCGGCGAGATCGCCTTCGAGCGGGTGACCTTCCACTATGGAGGCCACATCGAGCCGCTCTATCGCGATTTCTCGCTGACGATCAAAGCGGGCGAGAAGGTCGGCCTGGTCGGGCGCTCCGGCTCCGGCAAGACCACCTTCGTCAAGCTGGTGCAGCGTCTCTAT
The DNA here is from genome assembly GCF_059415545.1 of Allobosea sp. GW821-FHT10B12. NCBI lineage: Bacteria > Pseudomonadati > Pseudomonadota > Alphaproteobacteria > Hyphomicrobiales > Alloboseaceae > Allobosea > Allobosea sp. GW821-FHT10B12. The sequence continues at coordinate 8,695 of NZ_JBWKNL010000017.1, read as the reverse complement.
GATGTCACCGGCGGGCGCATTGCTATCGACGGGCGCGACATCGCCTCGGCGACGCAGACCTCGCTGCGCGCGCAGATCGCGATCGTGCAGCAGGAGCCGGTGCTGTTCCACCGCTCGCTGGCGGAGAACATCGCCTATGGCCGGCCCGGTGCCAGCATGGCGCAAATCGAGCAGGCGGCGAAGCTCGCCAATGCGCATGAGTTCATCATGCGCCTGCCCAAGGGCTACGGCACGCTCGTCGGCGAGCGCGGCGTCAAGCTCTCGGGCGGCGAGCGGCAGAGGGTGGCGCTGGCACGCGCCTTCCTGGCCGACGCGCCGATCCTGATCCTGGACGAGGCGACCTCGAGCCTCGATTCGGAATCGGAGGCGCTGATCCAGGAGGCGATGGAGCGGCTGATGGAAGGCCGCACCACCATTGTCATCGCCCACCGGCTCTCGACGGTGCGCGCCATGGACCGCATCCTGGTCTTCGACCGCGGCAAGGTCGTGGAAGAAGGCCGGCATGAGACGCTGCTGACCCATGACGGCGGCATCTACCGGGCGCTGTTCGAGAAGCAGGTCAGCGAGCTGGCCAAGGGGCTGGTGGCGTAACGCCACCAGCTCCACCCCTGAATAGGGATTGCTCTAGCTGTCCGGCAGGCAACAGCCGGACAGCAGGCTGTCCCTGTACCAGACCGAGATCGTCATCGGCCTGTCCTCGTCGCTGTTGGTCGCCGAGCAGGCCTCGTGGCCGATGACGGCGCGGATCTCGCCCTTCGGTCCGAAGGTCACGCCGGCGATCAGCGTCGTGTTGCGGCTCTGCTGCAGGGTGAAGCGGGAGGTCGACGCCTCACCGTTCCCATCGGAGAACCGGGCCTTGCCGTCGGTCCCGAGCTTCAGGCTCCAATAGGGCTCGTCGCCACCGCAGCTGACGGGCGGTGCCGGCGTTTCCGGGGAACGGGCAAGAGCCGAGCCGGCCATCGGCATGGCGAGGAACAGCAGGACGGCTCCGGCAGCGATGGGCTTCATCGAGCTTCCTCTAACGACGCGTCAATTCGCCAAGAACAAGGCCTCACGCCGCCGCCCATATAGGACAGCGGCGCAAAAGCCTTAACGCGCGGCTCAAGCGGCCTGTTCTTCGCTCTCCGAGCGACGGCGCCCGAGCAGGAAGAACAGCGCCGAGCCGACGATGCCGATCGCGCCGGCCCCGGCGCCGACATAGATCATCTCGCTGTCCTGATCCGCCTGCTTGGCGGCGTCGTCGGCGATGATCACCGCATCCTTGCCGGGCTCGTCCGGCAGATACTTGATCTTCAGCGTGTCGACAGTGAGCTTGTCGTTGCTGATGATGCGATTGGCGAACTGGTTGGAGACCGAGATCTTCTCGGCCGTGCGGTCCTTGCCGGTGGCATCCTTCCAGGCGAGGTCGACGCTGTAGCTGGTGCCGCCGCGGCGGCGCTTAGTGCGGGTCGCGCCCTCGACCGAGGCCTGGGCCTCGATGCCCTTCGCCGCGATTGTCCTGACGCGCTCGCCATCCTGCCAGCTGAAGAAGGCGAGGACCGGTCCTCCGATCGCCGCGATCAGCAGCAGCCATTTGATCTTGCCGGTGATCCAGCCGACGATTCCGCTCATTGGGGCCTCCATCGAGACAGTTCGGGAAAGGAGCCCGGAGCTTCCGTCCGGACGCCTCCCGCCTGTCGCCGCCAGCGCGATTTTCGCGGTGGGGAAGGCGTCGCGCATGGCGTGCATGCACCAGCGTCGATCTTTCGAGACTCGAACTATTCGGATGCCTTGCCGGTACGGATTGTCGAGCTCGGCGCTGCGGCGCGCGGCCTGACGCCGGCGACCGGGCCGGCCGGCAGCGGCTCGCTCAGACTCTGAATCAGTGGCTTGCCATCCTGAATCGGCTTGCTCAGAAAACGATTCATCGAGGCTAGGTAAGTCTCTGGCAAGGCCAAGCTTCTGGCGCTGGCGATGACGCTTTCGAGATAGCCGGGGCGGGGGCGACCGACCTGCGCACTGCGCCCGACATAGATCAGCGCGCGCTTGGCGCCACCCTCGACCACGACCGGCTGGTTGATCTTGATGTAGAGCCCGCTTGCCAGCTCCTCGAACTTGTCGAGGGTGCGGATATCGCCGAGCGCGCAATCCCAGAGCACGCCATGGACGCTCTCGCGCGGGTCGCGGAGCACCGAGGCGTAGCCGTCCGTGGTGATGATGAAGCGATGGCGCGGCAGGCGGGCGAGGCCGAGCGGCGTCGAGCGTGGGCAGCGCTCGCGCATGCCGGCGACGTCCATGTTCAGGCCGTAGGCGAAGTAGAGGGGCATTGAACGCGGGCCAATTTGTCAGGCGAGGTCCCTTCTCCCCTCGGGGGAGAAGGTGTCTGCGGAGCAGACGGATGAGGGCGATCCGACCGGGTGAGACGAAGGCAGGTTGGTGCGTCCTTCCCTCATCCGACCCGGCTTTGCCGGGCCACCTTCTCCCCCGAGGGGAGAAGGAAGAACAGTCTCACTTCGTCTTGTTGAACAATTCCCGGCCGATCAGCATGCGCCGGATCTCGCTCGTGCCCGCGCCGATCTCGTAGAGCTTGGCGTCCCTGAGGAGCCGGCCGGTCGGGTAGTCGTTGATGTAGCCGTTGCCGCCGAGCAGCTGGATCGCGTCGAGGGCGAGCTGCGTCGCCTTCTCGGCTGCGATCAGGATGGCGCCGGCGGCGTCCTCGCGGGTGGTCTCGGCCCGGTCGCAAGCCTTGGCGACAGCGTAGACATAGGCCTTGCATGAGTTCATCGCGACATACATGTCGGCGACCTTGCCCTGGACGAGCTGGAACTCGCCGATCGACTGGCCGAACTGCTTGCGCTCGTGGATATAGGGCAGGACGATGTCCATCGCCGCCTGCATGATGCCGAGCGGGCCGGCCGAGAGCACGACGCGCTCATAGTCGAGCCCGCTCATCAGCACGTTGACGCCGCGGCCGACCGAGCCGAGCACGTTCTCTTCCGGAACCTCGCACTCCTCGAAGACGAGCTCGCAGGTGTCGGAGCCGCGCATGCCGAGCTTGTCGAGCTTCTGATGGGTCGAGAACCCCTTCATGCCCTTCTCGATCAGGAAGGCGGTGATGCCCTTCGGGCCGGCTTCCGGATCGGTCTTGGCGTAGACCACCAGCGTCTCGGCGATCGGGCCGTTGGTGATCCACATCTTGTTGCCGGTCAGGACATAGCGGTCGCCCTTCTTGATCGCCTTCGTCTTCATCGAGACGACGTCGGAGCCCGAGCTCGGCTCGGACATGGCGAGCGCGCCGACATGCTCGCCGGAGATCAGCTTGGGCAGGTACTTCTTCTTCTGCGCGTCGTTGCCGTTGCGGGCGATCTGGTTGACGCAGAGATTGGAGTGGGCGCCGTAAGAGAGGCCGACCGAGGCGGAGGCGCGGCTGACCTCCTCGATCGCGACGCAATGCTCGAGATAGCCGAGGCCGGCGCCGCCATATTCCTCCGGGACGGTGATGCCATGCAGGCCGAGCGCGCCCATCTCAGGCCAGAGATCGCGCGGGAACTGATTGGTCTTGTCGATCTCCTCGGCCCGCGGGGCGATCTTCTCCTGCGCGAAGGCATGGACGGTGTCGCGGATCGCGTCGGCGGTCTCGCCGAGGTCGAAATTGAAGGGGCGGGGCGCGTTGGCGAGCATGATGTCCTCCCGGCTCGGATGAGGCCTTTGCCCGGTTATAGCGCGGTTGGCCCTCAAGTCAGCGGGCATGGGTTGATAGTTGGTTCTGCGCCGATACGCAGGGTTCGAGAGCGACGCGCGGCAAATCCGCCACACCGGATCGATTTGCCGGGTTGTGAACGGCTGTTCATTGCCTTGCGTGCCGCGCTGCCCGAGCCTGCCCTTGGGTGAGAGGGCAGGATTGGTGTCGCAGACGATCGTTCTGGAGCTTGCGGTGAGCAGGCTGGCTCGGCCTGTGCCGGGCGTGATGTCGTCTGCCGTCTCCCTGCGCGCGCTCATGCTGGCGGCGGGGCTCGCGCTGCTCACCGCCGCGCCTGCCGCTCTCGCCCAGTCGGTGAGCGGCACCGGCGACGTCATTCCGGCGATCCCCACGCCGCCGCTGACGAGCTGGGACCTTGGTGGCGGACAACTCTTCGTCGGCGATTTCGGGACGGGAACACTGACCGTTGCAGGAGGCGGCACGGTCAGCAACAGCCGCGGCAATCTCGGCTATAATGCCGGTGCCAGCGGCACGGTGACGGTGACGGGCACCGGCTCGACTTGGACCAATAGCGGCGGGCTTTATGTTGGGTATCTTGGCACCGGCACGCTGACGGTCGAGGACGGCGGCAAGGTCTCGAGCACCCAGAGCTTGGTCGGTTATTACAGCAGCGGCAGCGGCACGGTGACGGTGAGCGGCGCCGGCTCGACCTGGGCGAATAGCGGCGAGATCTATCTCGGCATCTTCGGCACCGGGATGCTGACGGTCGAGAATGGCGGCAGCGTGACCAGCGGCGCCCTCATTCTCGGTCATGGCGGCACCGGCACGGGCACCCTGACCATCACGAGCGGTGGCACGGTCGCCAGCGCCGCCGGCATTGTCGGCCTTCCGGGCGGCGCCCACGGCACGGCGACGGTGAGCGGTGTCGGCTCGGCCTGGACCAATAGCGGCGACCTCTTCGTCGGCGACAGCGGCACCGGCACGCTGACCGTCGAGAATGGCGGCAGCGTCACCAGCGCCGCCGGCCATATCGGCTACAATACCGGAGCCAACGGCACGGTGACGGTGACGGGTTCCGGCTCGAGCTGGACCAATGGCGGCATCCTCCATGTCGGCTACAACGGCACCGGCAGACTGACCATCGCGAACGGCGCCACGGTCTCGAACACCGCCAGCACGATCGGCCATAATGGCAGTGGCGATGGCACGGTGACGGTGACGGGCGCCGGCTCGACCTGGACCAACACCGGCGCGCTCACGACCGGCTACTACGGTACCGGCACGCTGATCGTCGAGAACGGCGGCACGGTCACCAGCGCCGCCGCCACGATCGGCTACCACGGTACCGGCTCGGTGACGGTCGACGGCGCCGGCTCGTCCTGGACCAATAGCGGCGAGCTTTTCGTCGGCGATTACGGCGCCGGCACGCTGACCATCACGAATGGCGGGCAGGTCACCAGCGGCGCTGCCAATATCGGCTACAATGCCAGCGCCAATGGCACGGTGACGGTCGCCGGCGTCGGCTCGTCCTGGACCGCCAGCGGCGCCATCCAGGTCGGCTACCAGGGTACCGGGAGGCTGACGATCGAGAGCGGCGGCACTGTCTCGGGCACCAGCGGCACGATCGGCTCCAGCAATGGCAGCAACGGCACAGTGACGGTGACCGGCGCCGGCTCGACCTGGACCAACAGCGCTGAGCTTTATGTCGGCAACTCCGGTACCGGCACGCTGACGGTATCGAATGGCGGAACGGTCTCGAACACCACCGGTTACGTCGGCAACAACGCCGGCAGCAACGGCACAGTGACGGTGACCGGCGCCGGCTCGACCTGGACCAACAACGCTGAGCTCTCTGTCGGCAACTCCGGCACCGGCACGCTGACGGTATCGAATGGAGGAGCGGTCTCGAACACCACCGGTTACGTCGGCAACAACGCCGGCAGCTCCGGCACGGTGACGGTGACCGGGGCCGGCTCGACCTGGACCAATAGCGGCGACCTCCATGTCGGCAATTACGGCACCGGCACGCTGACCATCGAGAATGGCGGCACGGTCTCGAACGGCAACATTGGCTATGTCGGCTGGAACGGCGGCAGCGGCACCGTGACGGTGACCGGGGCAGGCTCGACCTGGACCAATGGCGATAGACTCGGGGTCGGCAACGGCACGCTGACGATCGCGGATGGCGGCGCGGTCTCGAACACCGGTGGCACAATCGCCGGAGGGTCCGGCAGCACCGGCACGGTGATAGTGACGGGTGCCGGCTCGACCTGGACCAATAGCGGCAATCTCGTTATCACGAGCGCCGGCGTGCTGAGGATCGAGGATGGCGGCGCCGTTTCGAGCGCCACTGGCCGGCTCGGCATCAACAGCGGCAGCGCCTCGGCGACGGTGACCGGTGCCGGCTCGACCTGGACCATGACCTACGAGCTTTCTGTCGGCGGGTTGGGCGCCGCCACGGTCACAATCGAGAATGGCGGCAAGGTGTCGAGCGGCGCCGGCCATGTCAGCGGCCACGATAGCGCCGGCACGGTGACAGTGACCGGTGCCGGCTCGAGCTGGACAAATTCCGGCAGTCTTTATCTCGGCAATAACGGCGCCGGTACGCTGACCATCGCAGATGGCGGCAAGGTTTCGAACACCAACGGCTATATCGGCTACTCTGGCGCCAGCACCGGTGACTCCGACACCGGTACCGCGACAGTGACCGGCGCCGGCTCGACCTGGACCAATAGCGGTTTTCTGCGTGTCGGTCGTGCAGGTACCGGGACGCTGACCGTCGCGGCCGGCGGCAAGGTCTCGAACACCTCCGGCCATATCGGCGCCAATGCCGGCGGCACCGGCACGGTGACGGTGACCGGCGCCGGCTCGACCTGGACCAACAGCGCCGAGCTCTATGTCGGATATCAGGGCACCGGCACGCTGACCATCGCCGATGGCGGCTCGGTCACGAGCGCCGGCAATGGCGGCTCCATCGGCACGCTGGCCGGCTCGACCGGCACGGTGATCGTGACCGGTGCCGGCTCGAGCTGGTTCAACAGCAACGTCTCCGCGATCACCGGCGAGCTTTATGTCGGCGCGGCCGGCACCGGCACGCTGATCGTGGAAAATGGCGGCACGGTCAGAAGTACCTCCGGCTATCTCGGCTATGCCTCCGGCGGCAGCGGCACAGTGACGGTAACCGGGACAGGCTCGCGCTGGACCGTCAACGGGCTGCTCGATGTCGGCCGTGACGGCACCGGCACGCTGACCATCGCCGATGGCGGGGCGGTCCAGGCCTCCGGAACCCAGATCGGAAGGAACGGCGCCGGCACTGGCTCGGTGACGGTCACAGGTGTCGGCTCGGCCTTAGACACCCGAACGATCACGATTGGCTCGAACGGCACACTGACGATCGACAAGGGAGGCTACGCCCTAGGCACGGGAGTCTACGCCGATGGAACTGGCGCTACACTGAACGTGCTCGGCGATGCCACGAACGGCCGCGGCGTCTTTGAGGTCATCTTCATCTATGCCAACTATGGCACGGTCAATCTCAACGGCGGCATCCTGCGCGCGAGCAGCAACCGATACGATTTCTTAGGCAGCACCGATGTGCAGACCATCGGCGCGAATGGCGCCTTCTTCGACAGCAATGGCTATGATATCGGCGTCCTGGTCAATTTCGACGGCACGGGCGGGCTGACCAAACTCGGCGCCGGCACGCTGACCTTGACCGGCACGAGCAGCTATAGCGGCGGGACGAGCATCTTGGGCGGCACGCTCTCGATCTCATACGACGCCAATCTCGGCGACGCCTCGGGCGGGCTGACGCTGGATGGCGGCAGCTTGCAAGTGACGGGCAGCTTTTCCTCGTCGCGCGCGGTGACCCTGGGCAGCGCCGGCGGCGGGATCGATGTGGTGAGCGGCCAGAGCTTCTCCCACAGCGGCACGATCTCGGGCACGGGCGGGCTGATCAAGACGGGCGATGGCACGCTGATTCTCTCGGGCACCAGCACCTATTCGGGGGCGACTACCGTGTCGTCCGGGACGCTCTACATCAACGGGTCCGGCGCCATGTCGGCGGCGTCCGACTATACCGTCGCGGGCGGCGCGCTCCTCGACGTCAACGACACGCTCGGCACGGTGACGGCGGGCTCGATCGCCGGCGCCGGCCAGATCCGGGTCGGGAGCGGCTCGACACTGGAGGCCGGCGCGACTAACGCCTCGACCACCTTCAGCGGCACGATCTCTGGCGATGGCGGACTGCGGAAGGTCGGCACGGGGACGCTGACGCTGACCACTGGAAACACGTATTCGGGCGGCACAGTGATCGCCGGCGGTACGATCAGCATCTCGAAGGGGGACAGGCTCGGCGACGCCTCGGGGGCGTTGACGCTGGATGGCGGCGTGCTGCAGGTGACCGATACCATACTGCACGAGCTGACGCGCGACATCGTCCTCGGTGCGAATGGCGGCGGCTTCGACATCGTCGAGGCCGGCAATACCTTCACCGTCAGGCAGTCCTTCTCCGGCACAGGCTCGCTCTCGAAGGCCGGCGCCGGCACGCTGGTGCTCGCTGGCACGCATAGCTATTCGGGCGCGACCACGGTGTCAGGCGGCGTGCTGCGGGCAGGTGCTGCCAATGCATTCTCGCCCAACTCCGCCTTCACGGTCGCGAGCGGCACGACGCTCGATCTCGCCGGCTTCAGCCAGACGATCGGCTCGCTCGCCGGCACCGGCACGGTCGCACTCGGCAGCGGCACGTTGACGGCCGGCTCCGACAACTCGTCGACGAGCTTCTCCGGTTCGATCACCGGCACAGGCGGCGTTAGCAAGACCGGCACCGGCACGCTGACGCTCACGGGCAGCAACACCTACACTGGCGCGACCAAGGTCTCGTCCGGCAAGCTCGTCGTGAACGGCTCGATCACGAGCAGCGTCACGCTCGACGGCGGCACGCTCGGCGGCTCCGGCACGATCGGCGGTGTCAGCGTCGCCAGCGGCGGCACGGTCGCGCCGGGCAATTCGATCGGG
>NZ_JBWKNL010000016.1:0-61066 GCF_059415545.1 Allobosea sp. GW821-FHT10B12 | reverse complement strand
GCGGCGCCGTCTCGATGGCCGCTTTATAGGGGGAACCTCTTCCGGGTGTCAACACAGCAGATGAAAGTTTTTCGACAGGTCCGCATTTTTTTATCCGGCTCGCGACCCTCCCCGGAATTCCGGCCGGTCCAGCCGCCCTCGCTCGCCCCTCCCGCAACGCTCCCGCCCGCAAACAGCCGCAATTATTGCCCACAGCCGCGGCGTCCGCGCGGCGGCGTCCCATCGGGACCGGTCCCGAGATTGATTCCGGCGCGTGACGAAGGCATGTTCTCTTCTCTATAGGGCCATGCTCAATCACGGCATCGAGCCCGGCGCCCGTCGGGTGCTTTTCATGGATTCGCCAGACGCCCGATGAACGCCCCTCCGGATCTGAGAGCGCCGCATGAGCCGCTGACGCCGGAAGCGACGGCGCTCCTCGTCGATCTCGGAATCGAGCCGCCCATCACCCCCGCCGGGTCCGCGCCCGCCGGCATGGATCGCCGCGGCGTCTCGCTGCGCTGGCTCGCGGCCTGCCTGCTGGTCGGCTCCTGCGGCGCGGCGCTACTCGGCGGCGCCATCCTGGTCGCCGTGCGCGGCGACACCAGCTTCGTCGAACGCCCCGAGCCGATCACCCTGCACCAGACCACCTCGGTCGGCGGCGGCGCCCGCAAGGGCGACAAGCTCGTCGCCGAGCAGCCGATCGCCTCGGCGCGGCATGCGCTACGCGCACCGATGTCCCAGCGCATCGGCGACCGCGAGGTCATCCGGGTCCGTCCCTTCGTCCGGCTCTCGACCAATCTGTCGCTGACCAGCGGCGTCTACGCGACCAATATCCCGCCCTTCAATCCGCTGCGGCTCTTCGCCGAAGGCGCCCCCGGCAGCGAGCGCTATGCCGAACCGGTCACCGAAATGCCGGATGCGGACGTCTCGATCACCAAGCGCGACCTCGCCGACCTGCCGGTCACGCCGGGCAAGGCCAACCTGACCGACGCCGATGTGGTCAACCAGATGGAGGAGGAGCGCGCCAACCTCGCCGCCGCCGACCGCCGGGCCGCTTTGCCGATTCCGCCGCAATTGATGCTGAGCCGCACCCTCGCGCAGGGCAGCCAGGCCGGCGCCGGCGGCAGCCTGCTCTCCTATGCACCCGCGACCGACACCTCGTTCTCGGGTATCGAGGTCCGCGTCGTCCCGGAGAACGTGACCAACGCGCCGAAGACCCCGATCGCAGCCACGCGCGAACCGCAGGTCGAGGAGAAGTTGCTGATCACCCGGCGCGGCGAGAACTTCGAGACGGTGGTGCGCAATGTCGGCGCCAATCGCGACCAGATCGTCTCGATGATCAGGGCGTTCGACGGCCGCGTGAAGGTCGCCGCCCTGCCGGAAGGCCAGGTGCTGCAGGCGCTGTTCGCGCCGGGCCCGCGCCCGGGCGACCCCCGCCAGATCGTCCGCGTCACCTTGCTCGAGAACGGCCGGCCCACGGCGGCTGTCGCGGTCAATGACAAGGGCGCCTTCGTCCCGGTCACCTTGCCGAAGCCCGAAACGATCGGCCCGCAGCAGAAGTCGCAGGCCAACGCCGAGGACGAGGAGGAGGATGAGGACAGCGAGGGTGGCACGGGCGCGCGCCTCTACGAGAGCCTCTACGAGACCGGGCTGCGCCACGACCTGCCACGCCCGCTGATCGACGAGCTCGTCCGCATCTTCTCCTACGATCTGGATTTCCAGCAGCGCGTGCGCGGCGGCGACAATCTCGAGGTCATCTTCACCGATGAGGACGAGGGCGAGCGCGCCGAGATTCTTTCCGCCACCCTCACCATCGGCGGCGAGACCCGGCAGGTCTTCCGCTATCAGGCGCCCGAGGACGGCTTGATCGATTATTTCGACAGCGATGGCCGCTCCTTGAAGAAATTCCTGCTGCGCAAGCCGATCAGCGATGCCGAGATGCGCTCGGGCTTCGGCATGCGCTACCACCCGATCATGCGCTATTCGAAGATGCACACGGGCGTCGACTGGGCCAACAAGATCGGTACGCCGATCCTCGCCGCCGGCAACGGCACGATCATCAAGGCGGAATGGGATTCGGGCTATGGCCGCCGCATCGAGATCCAGCACGCCAACGGCTATGTCACCACCTATTCGCACCAGTCGGCCTTCGCCAAGGGCATCGCGCCGGGCGTCAAGGTGCGCCAGGGCCAGGTGATCGGCTTCCTCGGCAACACCGGCCTCTCGACCGGGCCGCATCTGCACTACGAGGTCATGGTCAACGGCAACTTCGTCAACCCGATGAAGATCAAGGTGCCGCGCGGCCGCGAGCTCGACGGCAGGACGCTCGCGGAGTTCAAGCGCCAGCGCGACGAGATCCAGGGCCTGATCGAACGGGCCGGAGGCCAGACCGCGCAATTGCGCTGACATTTAACTCCTGCCCACGGGCCAGATGCTTTCCTCCCTGCTCATCGTCCTGCCCGTCTTCGGCCTGATCGCCATCGGCTATGGCGCGCGCTGGACCAAGGTGCTGCGCGAGACCACCGGCGAAGGCCTTTCCGACTTCGTCTTCGTGCTCGCCGTTCCCTGCCTGCTGTTCAAGACGCTGGCGACGGCAGCAATCCCGCCGGACCAGCCCTGGGGCTACTGGATCTCCTATTTCACCGGCCTCGCCGTCGTCTGGCTGATCGCGCAGCTCGTGGCGCAGCGTCTGTTCGCCCGCAAAGGCCCCGAGCTCGTCGTCTCGGGCTTCGCGGCGGCACAGTCGAACACCGTCTTCGTCGGCGTACCGATGATCCTGAAGGCCTATGGCGAGGCCGGCGCAGTCCCGCTCGGCCTGCTGCTGGCGGTGCACCTGCCGGTGACGATGACGGCTGCCACGCTGCTTGCCGAAGGCAAGGGGACTTCGCCGATTCTGTTGCTCAGGCGGCTCTTCACCCATCCGATCATCATCGGCATCCTGCTCGGCAGCGCCGCGCGACCCTTCGTCGGCATGGTGCCGGCGCCACTCTGGTCGATCGTCGACCTGATCGCGGGCGCAGCCGTCCCCTGCGCACTGATCAGTCTCGGCATCGCGCTCCGGCGCTATGGCCTGGCCTCCGGCATCGCCCTGCCCGCGGTGCTGAGCTTCCTCAAGCTCGTGCTGCACCCGCTGATCGTCTTCCTGCTGGCGACTAAGGTCTTTTCCATGCCGGTGGCCTGGGCCGGCGTCGCCGTGCTCTTCGCCGCCTGCCCCTGCGGCATCAATGCCTATCTCTTCGCCGAGCGCTACAAGCAGGGCGTCTCCGACGCCTCCAGCGCGATCGCGCTTTCGACCGGTCTCTCGCTCTTCACCACGATCGGCTGGCTGACCTTTCTCGGCGTCGGCTAGCCGGATTCCCGCCCACCCGATCAAAATCTGCGGGTCGGGAGCGATTCACGTGAAACCAAGCTGCGCCCGGATCGCCTCCGGTGCCACCCCTTGTGCCCGTAGATCGACGAGCCCCGGCGACAGCCGGCTCTTCGCCAGCTTCTGCCCGGTCTCGTCACCGAGCAGCCGGTGGAAATGATAGCGCGGCGTCGGCAGACCGAGCAGGCGCTGCAGCAGCACATGGATGTCGGTCGCGGCTTCGAGATCCTGACCGCGCACGACATGGCTGACGCGTTGCAAGGCGTCGTCAACCACGACCGAGAGATGGTAGCTCGTCGGCACGTCCTTGCGCGCCAGAACGACGTCGCCCCAGCGCGCCGGGTCAACGACGATGTCATGCTCCTCTCCGCTCGCGTCGAAGAGGCGATAGGAGAGTGTTTCCCCGGCCGTTCGGGCCTGCGCCCGATCCATGGCGAGGCGCAATACATGCAGATCACCTGCCTCGCTGCGCCAGCGCGCCTCCTCGCCTCCCAGGGCGCGGCAGGTTCCCGGATAGAGCGGCGCACCATCAGGGTCGCGCGGCCAGGGCATTCCGGTTTCAGCTTCGCGTCGGCGAACCGCCTCCTTCACCTGCTGACGCGAACAGAAGCAGGGATAGATCAGCCCCATCGCCTCGAGCTGGTCCAACACCCGGCGATAATCCTCGAAATGCTCCGATTGCCGCCGCAGCTGCGGCGAAAAGGAAATCCCCAGCCAGGCGAGATCCTCATGGATGCCTTGCTCGAATTCGGGCCGGCAGCGGGTCAGGTCGATATCCTCGATCCGCAGCAGCAGCTCGCCGCCAAAGCGCGCCGCCAGCCGCTCATTCTCCAGCGCCGAATAGGCATGGCCGAGATGCAGCCGCCCGTTCGGGCTCGGTGCAAACCGGAAAACGGGTGGAGACGACACCATCCCCCCTGTCTATGGTCCTCCGCATCTTCAGCCAAGCCCGGCCTCCTGACAGGACCAGGAGTAGCGATCGGCGATAGACCCGAGCGGTATGACGACGATCTCCAGCACCGCCGATCTTGAAGAGGGCATGGCCGCTCTCACGACCCTCGATCCTGTCTGGGAGCAGATCATCGCTCGCACCGGCATCCCGCCCTTGCGTCGCCGGGAAAGCGGGTTCCTGAGTCTCGCCTCGATCATCGTCTCGCAGCAGCTCTCTGTGGCGAGCGCCCGCGCTGTCTGGACCCGGGTCGAGAGCGTGCTCACCCCCCTGACGCCGGAACGCGTCCTCGCCGCCAGCGATGAGGAAATGCGGCTCTCGGGGCTGTCGCGGCCCAAGCAGAAGACGCTGCGCGCCGTCGCCGCGGCGATTATCGAGAGCCGGCTCGATCTGGCGTCACTGGAAGCGGCAACGCCGGAATTCGTTCACACGCACATGACCGCGGTGTCCGGCATCGGCCCGTGGACCGCCGATGTCTATCTGCTGTTCTGCCTCGGCCATCGCGACGGCTTCGCCGCCGGCGACCTGGCCGTACAGGAGGCGGCGAAGGTCGCCTTCGGCCTGCCGGAGCGGCCGAAGCCGGCCGAGCTGGCCGTTCTGGCAGAGGCGTGGCGCCCCTGGCGCGGCGTCGCCGCGCGCCTGCTCTGGGCCTATTATGCGGTTCTGAAATCCCGCGAGGGCATCAACGCCTGAGCGATGCTCAGCCCCTGATCACCTTGAGCGCCGCCTGGCTCGCCGCCCGCAGCAGGCCAGTGTCGCTCATAACGGTGACCAGGCGCGCGCCCATCTCGACGCCCTGCTTGGCCCGCTCGGCGGTTGCCGCATAGAACGCGACCGGCTTCTTCACGGCGTTCGCCCGCGCCACGATATGGCGCACCGCATCGTCGACCTCCTTGGCGGAGGCGTTGACGGAGGTACCGCCCGACAGCGCAATCGAAAGATCGGACGGACCGACGAAGAGCGCGTCGATCCCCTCGATAGCGAGGATGTCGTCGACGATCGCCATCGCCTCGCGTGTCTCGATCATCGCGAAGGTCAGCGAGAAGCCGTTGGCCTGGTTGAGATAGCCGTTCTGGTCGAGGCCGGAAGCGCCGAGGCCGCCATAGCTGCCCCAGCTGCGCTCGCCCAGCGGTGGATACTTGGCATAGGCCGCGAGCCGGCGTGCGTCCTCGATCGTGTTGATCATCGGCGCGATCACGCCCGAGGCGCCGGAATCGAGCAGTTTCGAGACGTTCTGGAACTCACCAACGGGGATGCGCGCGATCGCCGGCTTGCCGGCAGCGTTGATCAGCGGGATCGCCCGGATCACCTCGGCGAGCGTGATCGGGCCGTGCTGCATGTCGAGCGTGACCGCGTCGAAGCCCTCCTGCGCCAGGATCGCGGCGACACTCGGATCCGGCAGCCCGCACCAGGCGGAGAGCAGCGTCTCGCCCTTTGCGAGACGATCGGCGAGCGAGGACAGCACGGTCGGCTTGGCGGCGGTCATGGGCGCATTCATCCGGTTGCCCGCTCTTCACCACTGGCGGGTCCATCGACCCTGAACCGAACCGGCGGTGAAAGGCAAACGATACGGCATGCGCCATGCTCAAGGGCGCAATGCGGAGAAGTCCGCCTTGCGCCCGGGTGTTCTTCAGCGACCGGCCTGGATCTCGTCGGCGGCCGTGATCAAGAGCTCGGTCATCGTCCGGCGGATCTCGTCGTCCGCGATCGTAACGCCACCCGCGGCGAAATCGGCCTTGACCTTGCGCAGCACGTCCTCGTCGCCGGCTTCCTCGAAATCGGCGAGAACCACCGACTTGGCATAGGCATCGGCATCGGCGCCGCTCTTGCCGAGCTTCTCCGCCGCCCACAGGCCGAGCAGCTTGTTGCGCCGGGCCGTCGCCTTGAAGCGCAGCTCCTCATCATGAGCGAACTTGTTCTCGTAGGCGTCCTTGCGCTGGTCGAAGGTGGTCATGTGGCTCTTATCCTCTTCGGAGCGGCAATCTTGCTGCGGCGCGATATCAGCTTCGCCATATAGCAATGTGATGGCGGTGCGGGCTAGAGGCTCTGCCAATAAGCCGATTCAACTCGGCCGAATCGGGCTCGGAGGCCTCGCCTTGGGCCCTTTGTTGCGTTTGCAGCGCGAAAGGCCCATATAGCGCGAGCGTGGCGAGCTCCCAATGGAGCGAGGCCCGCATGAACCAGCCGGACCGGCGCGCCAAGATCGAACTCGACAGAGCAACGGGATTGCGCGAGAGCGTGCTGAACAGGGCCATGATCCCGCCGCGGGCAACCGCGACCAGAGAGAGGCCGACCCTTTGGATTTCCTCAAGCCACGGTATATCCCGATGAACCGCCGCCGTCGCATTTACGAAGGCAAGGCGAAGGTCCTCTATGAGGGACCGGAGCCTGGAACGCTGATCCAGCATTTCAAGGACGACGCGACCGCCTTCAATGCCAAGAAGCATGAAGTGATCGACGGCAAGGGTGTGCTCAACAACCGCATCTCCGAGCACATCTTCAGCAATCTCAACGATATCGGCGTTCCCACGCATTTCATCCGCCGGCTCAACATGCGCGAGCAGCTGATTCGCGAGGTCGAGATCATTCCGCTCGAGGTCGTGGTCCGCAATGTCGCTGCCGGCTCGCTCTCGACCAAGCTCGGCATCGAGGAAGGCACGCAGCTGCCGCGCTCGATCATCGAGTTCTATTACAAGAACGATGCGCTGAACGACCCGATGGTCTCGGAAGAGCACATCACCGCCTTCGGCTGGGCGACGCCGCAGGAGATCGACGACATCATGGCGCTCGCCATCCGCGTCAACGACTTCCTCTCCGGCCTGTTCCTCGGTGCCGGCATCCGCCTGGTCGACTTCAAGATGGAGTGCGGCCGGCTCTGGGAAGGCGACATGATGCGCATCGTCGTCGCCGACGAGATCAGCCCCGATTCCTGCCGTCTCTGGGACATCCGATCCAAGGACAAGATGGACAAGGATCGCTTCCGCCGCGACCTGGGCGGGCTGATCGAGGCCTATACCGAGGTGGCGCGCCGCCTCGGCATCCTCGGCGAGAACGAGAAGCCGGGCCCGACCGGGCCGCGCCTCGTGCAGTGAGCGTGACGGCTACTGAGGCTCTGATCGACGGACGGGGGCGCTTGCGCTCCCGTTTGCGTTTCGGCGCACTCGCGCTCGGCCTGCTGCTGGTCGCCGGCTGCGCCGATCATTTCGGGCCGGGCCTCGTCCAGCTCGCCGCCGGGCGGGGCTGGGAGCCGCTGCCGATCCAGAACTGGGTCGTCAACGACGGCATCAACCCGAAGGCGATGGTCTTTTGCACGCCGCAGGACTGCGCCCGGCCCGGCGTCGCCGCGCTCTTGAGCTTCGAGGGCCGCGAGGCCGCTGACATGGCGCGGACGCTGGCACTCAACCCGGCGCGACTGGCGCGCGAGTTCTCGAAGCGGCCGAAGGCCAAGCAGACCGAGCAGCCGAAGAGCAGCACCACCGTCTCCCGCTTCAAGCAGGATGACACCGACGGCATCCTGGTCGAGATTCGCGCCAAGGATGGCGGCCGCCTAGCCTCGACCGCGATCCTCTACGCCCGCAAGGACAACACGCTCGCCATGGCGATCGCAGTGACCGACGATTCGCAAGCCGCCCAGGATTTCGCCCGCGCCACCTGGGCTAGCCGCTGATATTGCCGATCGACCGGTAAGCAGGAGACTCCGATGGGCGACAAGCCACAGCTCGACCCACAACTGGTCCAGGAATTCGTCCGCGCCGCGCACGGTAATCTCGAGCGGGTCACAGCGCTCGTCGCAGAGCATCCGACCCTGGTGAACGCGGTCTGGGACTGGGGCGGCGGCGATTGGGAGAGCGGCCTCGGCGCGGCTGCCCATACCGGACGGCGTGAGATCGCCGAATTCCTGCTCGCCCGCGGAGCGAGGATGGACGTCTTCGCGGCGGCAATGCTGGGACATCTCGACCTGGTCCGCGCCCATCTTGCCGCCATGCCGAACGCTCTGACCGCGCCCGGCCCCCACGGCATCCCGCTGCTCACGCATGCCAAGATGGGTGGCGAGGCGGCCAAGCCAGTGCTCGACTATCTGCAAGGCCTTCAGGACGGCAGCGCCACCGCCGCGTCGACACAAGGCACGACAAATGGTTGAGCCTTCACCGATTCGCGGCTAAGGCACCCACACAAAATCCCGCCCGGAGATCACGATGAAAGCCCGCGTCACCGTCACCCTCAAGACCGGCGTGCTCGACCCGCAGGGCAAGGCGATCGAGGGCGCGCTGAAATCGCTCGGCATCGACGGCGTCGGCTCGGTCCGCCAGGGCAAGGTCTTCGACATCGAGCTCGACGGCGCCGACAAGGCGGCCGCCGAGATCTCGCTCAAGGCCGCCTGCGAGAAGCTGCTCGCCAACACCGTGATCGAGAACTATCGGGTCGAGCTGCTGGCATGAGCCCGCATACGTCGAGGATCGTGCCGGCGACGCCGGCCGATATCGACGCGATCATGGCCTGCGAGCGCAGGCCCGGCTACGAGGCGACCGTCGGCCGCTGGAGCTGCGAGGAACACCTCGCCGGCATGGCCGATCCGACGCATCGCTATTTCGTTGCACGTCAGCCTGACGGCGCCATCGCCGGCTTCGTGATGCTGCAGGAGGTCGCGATCGAAGCCGACTCCATCCTGGTGCGCCGCATCGCCGTCGCCGAGCAGCGGCGTGGCCATGGCCGGCAATTGCTTGGCCACGCGCTGCATGTGATCTTCGACGAGCTCGGCGCGCATAATGCGCGGCTGGGCGTGCGCGCCTACAATGGGAACGGCATCGCTCTTTACTCTTCCCTCGGGATGAGGGAGGAGAGCCGACGCGAAGAGCAGGGACACGGCAGCGAGGCCGTCACGGTGATCACCATGACGATGAGTGCCGAGAGCTACCGCCAGTCAAGAAGGGCCAATCCATGAAGGCTGCCGTCATCACCTTCCCCGGCTCGAACCGCGATGGCGACGTCGCCAAGGCCCTGCGCCAGGCTGGCGCGACCGTCGAGCATGTCTGGCATGGCGACCATGAGCTGCCTGCTGGCACCGATCTCGTCGTCCTGCCGGGCGGCTTCTCCTATGGCGATTATCTGCGCTGCGGCGCCATCGCCGGCCGCGCCCACATCATGGACGCGACGCGGGCGCATGCGGCGCGCGGCGGCCTCGTGCTCGGCATCTGCAACGGCTTCCAGATCGCCTGCGAGTCCGGGCTGCTGCCGGGCGTGCTCGCCCGCAACGCCAATCTGAAATTCGTCTGCAAGCGCCAGCACCTCAAGGTCGAGCGCAACGACACCGCCTTCACCTCGGCTTATGCCAAGGGCCAGGTGATCGATGTCTGCATCGCCCATGGCGAGGGCAACTATATCTGCGATCCCGAGACACTCGCCCGGCTCGAAGGCGAAGGCCTCGTCGCCTTCCGCTATTGCGATGCCGAAGGCCAGATCACGGCCGAGGCCGATCCGAACGGCTCGCTCAACCACATCGCGGGCATCTACTCGCCGAACCGCAACGTTCTCGGCCTGATGCCGCACCCGGAGAACCTGATCGACGGCCTCGTCGGCGGCACCGACGGACGCGGCATGTTCGAGAGCCTGGTCAGCGGCAAGAAGGCGGCCTGAGCTCAGGCCGTCACTTCACCAGCGCCGCCGCCTTCGCCAGCATGCGTGAAGCCGCCTGCCCGTCGAGCGGGCCGACATGCTTGTCGAGGATCCGCCCGTCCGGCCCGATCAGGAAGGTCTCCGGCACGCCGTAGACGCCCCAGTCGATCGCGGCGCGGCCGGCACGATCGACGCCGACGGCGGAATAGGGATTGCCGAGCGCGCCAAGGAAGCGGCGGGCGTTCTCGGCCTCGTCCTTGTAGTTGAAGCCGACGAGTTGGACCTTGCCCTGCTTCACCGCGGGCGAGTCGGCCATGGCGACGAGGAAGGGATGCTCGACCCGGCAGGGCGCGCACCAGCTCGCGAAGACATTGACGATCGTCGCCTTGCCCTTGGCGAGGTCGGCCATGCCGAAGCTCGGCACCGGCTGGCCGTCGCGCTGCAAGCCTTCAAGCGGAGGTAATGTGATCGCCGGCGCCGGCTTGCCGATCAGCGCCGAGGGCACCTTGCTGGCATCGCCGGAGAACAGCCCCTTGGCGAACACCGCGGCCAGGGCGGCGAATACCAGCAGCGGGATGGCGTAAAGCCAGGGCGAGCGCCGCGGCGGCGTGGCGGTGGCCTCGCTCATGACGCGCTTCCACCACGGCGACCAGCGCCGCGCTCCTCCAACGCGGCGAGCGCACGCCGCTGCGCGCGCCGGTCGAGCAGGATCGCCGTGGCGAGCCCGCCGAGGATCACCGCCGCAGCCAGATAGGCGGCAAGGATGAAGCCGGCATGGGGTCCGAGCAGATCCATCATTGCGCCGCCTGCAGCGAGAGGCGGTCGAGCCGCTCGGCCTCGAAGATCGTCAGCGTCCGCACCCGCCGGCGTAGGATCTCAGCCTGCATGGCGGCGCAATGCAGCGCCAGCGCCAGCAGCGTAAAGCCGACAGCGGTGATCAGCAGCGGCCAGAGCATCGAGGAATGGATGGTCGGGCCGCTGAGGCGCAGCACCGAGGCCGGCTGGTGCAGCGTGCTCCACCAGTCGACCGAGAACTTGATGATCGGGATGTTGACGCAGCCGACCAGCGTCAGGATCGCAACGGCGCGTCCGGCCCGCGAGGGCTCGTCAATGGCGCGGCGCAGTGCGATCAAACCGAGATAGAGCAGGAACAGCACCAGCATCGAGGTCAGGCGCGCATCCCAGACCCAGTAGGTGCCCCACATCGGCTTGCCCCAGAACGAGCCGGTGAGCAGGCAAATCAGCGCGAAGCAGGCGCCGATCGGTGCCGCCGCCTGCTGGGCGACGTCGGCGAGCGGATGGCGCCAGACCAGCACGCCCAGCGCCGATAGCGTCATCATCGAGTAGAACATCAGCGCCAGCCAGGCAGCCGGCACGTGGATGTACATGATCTTGATGGTCTCGCCCTGCTGGTAGTCGGACGGGGCGACGAACCAGACGAGATAGAAGCCGGTGGCGAGCAGCAACGCCGCCGCGCCCGCAAGCCAGGGCAGCGACGCGCTCGACAGGCGCATGAAGCGCGCCGGATTGGCCAGTTCGGTGAGGCTCGCCATGAAGGTGGTGGCCGGCTCTGCTCTTCTTTCGACCAGAGAGCATGTAGCAATAGGCGGCCCGGCTCACAATCGACCAGCAGCCCCTGCGACGATGAGGCCGCTATTCGTCGTTGCCGTTGGACGACGCGTTGGCGCCGCCGACGTCGACCACGCCGAAGCGGCCGGAGCTGACGCCTTCGCCGGCGATCACGAAACCCTCGGATGCAAGGCCGCGCCGTAGCAATTCGCGCACCGCCGCCGCCCGGCTCGGCATGCGCTTATCGAAGCGCCAGTTCTCGACGGCGCGCAGCTCTTCCACGCTGAGCATGATCTGAAGGCGTTCGCCGCGTTCAAGCCCCGACATCGGGCACCCCTCGTGCCAAAAATGAGTAAGTGAAGATATGTGATTAACTCACTCAATTTCAAGAGGTTGCTCAAGCAGCAATGCCTTAGCGTCATGACGCACTGGGGAGATCTGCTAACTAATTGAATTAATTAATTTTTTTCTTGCGGCAATTCAGCTTCGGGGCTAGTTTGATTGCAGGAGGGATTGTCATGCTCATCAAGCTATCCGATCCCATGTGGCGCGACATCGAAACCACCGTGCGTTCGAAGGCCGGTGAATCGCGGGTCGTCGACGTCTTCGGCGTGGCCGAAGAGGTCCAGCTCCGCTTCGTTGACGACAACGTCGCGCTCGAGGATATCGCTGCCGTCGTCGCCCGGCTGGCAACCCAATCCGGCTGCGCGTTGGAACTCGACAGCGGCGAGATGCTGTCCGAAGTCTGAAAGCATCAGTCCGGCTGGCGCAGCGCCGCCGCCGCCGCAATGCACCCCACGGCAGCCGCCATCAGCGACAACGCGGCCAGAATCAGCAACGGGCTTTGTAACGGCATTGGCCCACGCGCGGCGTCCGAAGCCGAGACCCCGAAGATCAGCACCGGCACGCAGAGCGGCGCGACCAGAATCGGCAGGATCAGCCCGCCACGGCGTAGAGTCGCCGTCAATGCTGCGGCGGCAGCGCCAATGAAGCTCAGCGCCGGCGTGCCCAAAGCGAGGCTCGCCGTCAGCGGCAGGACGCTCTCCGCCGGCAGGGCGACGAGCAGCCCGAGCAGCGGCGCAGCCAAGGTCAACGGCAGGCCGGTCGTCAGCCAATGCGCCAACGCCTTGGCGAAAGCGGCGAGCTCCAATGGCAGCGGCGCGCCGCGGATCAAATCGAGCGAGCCATCCTCCTCATCGGCCTGGAACAGCCGGTCGAGCCCGATCAGCGTCGCCAGCAGCGCCCCTAGCCAAAGGATCGCCGGGCCGATCCGCGACAGCAGGTTAAGGTCGGGCCCGAGCGCGAACGGGATCAGCACGACGACGGTCAGGAAGAAGACGAGCGCGAGTTCGCCGCCGCCGCCGGCCCGCACAGCAAGCGCAAGGTCGCGCCTGAGGATGGCGAGGAAGGCGCTCGTCACGGTTCGATCCTGAGTTCGCGCGCGCCGTCGAGTCCGAGCGGCCCGTGCGTCGCGGCCAAGATCGCGCCACCCGCCGCCAGATGCCCCTGCATCAATTGCGACAGCATCGCCTGCGAGCCGACATCGAGCGCCGCCATCGGCTCGTCCAGCAGCCAGATCGGCCGCGACGCCACCAGGAGGCGCGCCAGGGCGACGCGCCGGCGCTGGCCGGCGGAGAGATAGCCGACGGGCAGCGGCCCGGCCTGCGGCAGGCCGACTGTGGCGAGCGCCTCGGCCGGGGCGAGGCCCGGCGAGCCGAGCAATTCCTGCGCGAACCGCAGATTCTCCGCCGCCGTCAGCGCGGTCTTGAGCCCGTCACGATGGCCGACCAGATGAGCTGCCTCCGCCAGCGGCAGATCGTCTAGGCCATGGAGCTTGATCGTCCCCGCCTCCGGGCGGAGGCGTCCACATAGCATGGCAATCAGGCTCGACTTGCCGGCGCCGTTGCGGCCGGTGAGCGCGATCGCCTCGCCATTCGCCAGCCGAAAGCCGACGCCGTCGAAGATCGCGCGTCCGCCACGGCGGCAAGCGAGGCCTTCAGCGGTCAAGGCAAAGGTCTGGAATAGAGATTGCGTCACGCCGAGCCTGTCTTCCGAAGCGTCATTAGCTCTTCATCCGACGCATATCGAGCCTGTAGCGGGCTTCTTGGAATTGATCTATAGAACCCGTGGCTACGCCGCACGCCGATCCGGCGCGGGGCTCGGGCACTCCCGGGGCGGCGTGCGCGTCATGCGCAACAGGCCTTCGACCGGATTCATCCGCAAGGCGGGATTCGGCTCGTGACCGCAACCCCCTTATCAGGATGTAAGCCCTCATGGCCTCGCTCGATTCATTCAAGTGCCGCAAGACGCTGACCGTCGGCACGAAGAAATACGTCTATTACTCCCTCAAGGCTGCCGAGAAGAACGGCCTCGCCGGCATTTCCAAGCTGCCCTTCTCGATGAAGGTGCTGCTCGAGAACCTGCTGCGCTTCGAGGACGGCCGCTCCGTCACCAAGGCCGATATCGAGGCCTTCGTCGGCTGGCTCAGCGACAAGGGCAAGGCCGGCAAGGAGATCGGTTTCCGCCCCGCCCGCGTGCTGATGCAGGATTTCACCGGCGTGCCGGCGGTGGTCGACCTCGCCGCGATGCGTGACGGCGTCGTCGCCCTCGGCGGCGACCCCAAGAAGATCAACCCGCTGGTGCCGGTCGACCTGGTCATCGACCACTCGGTCATCGTCGACGAGTTCGGCTCGCCCAAGGCCTTCAAGCAGAACGTCGACCTCGAATACCAGCGCAATGGCGAGCGCTATCGCTTCCTGAAATGGGGCCAGGGCGCCTTCGACAACTTCCGCGTCGTGCCGCCCGGCACCGGCATCTGCCACCAGGTCAACCTTGAATACCTCGCCCAGACCGTCTGGACGGCGAAGGAGAAGGTGAAGAAGGGCAAGAAGACCGAAACGGTCGAGGTCGCCTATCCCGACACCGTGGTCGGCACCGATTCGCACACCACCATGGTCAATGGCCTGGCCGTGCTCGGCTGGGGTGTCGGCGGCATCGAGGCCGAGGCCGCCATGCTCGGCCAGCCGCAGTCGATGCTGCTGCCCGAGGTGATCGGCTTCAAGCTCACCGGCAAGCTCAAGGAAGGCATCACTGCGACCGACCTGGTGCTGACCGTCACCCAGATGCTGCGCAAGAAGGGCGTCGTCGGCAAGTTCGTCGAGTTCTTCGGCCCCGGCCTCTACAACCTGACGCTGGCCGACCGCGCCACCATCGCCAATATGGGCCCGGAATACGGCGCGACCTGCGGTTTCTTCCCGGTCGACGCCGAGACGCTGAACTATCTGGAGACGACCAGCCGCAAGGCGGCCCGCGTCGCCCTGGTCGAGAAATATTCGAAGGCGCAGGGGCTGTTCGCCACCCGATCGACGCCCGACCCGGTCTTCACCGACACGCTCGAGCTCGACCTGACCACGGTGCAGGCCTCGATGGCCGGCCCGAAGCGTCCGGAAGGCCGCGCCGATCTCGGCGCGATCAAGAGCGGCTTCGCTGCCGCGATGGACGCCGATTACAAGAAGGGTGGCGAGCTGTCCCGCCGGGTCAAAGTCGAGGGTGAGAAATTCGATCTCGGCCATGGCGACGTCGTCATCGCCGCCATCACCTCCTGCACCAACACCTCGAACCCCTCGGTGCTGATGGCGGCAGGCTTGCTCGCCCGCAATGCCGTGGCGAAGGGCCTCAAGGTCAAGCCCTGGGTCAAGACCTCGCTCGCCCCGGGCTCGCAGGTCGTGGCCGAGTATCTCGCCAAGGCCGGCCTGCAGAAGGATCTCGACAAGCTCGGCTTCAACCTGGTCGGCTTCGGCTGCACTACCTGCATCGGCAATTCCGGCCCGCTGCCGGCGCCGATCTCCAAGGCGATCAACGATCAGGGCCTAATCGCCGGCGCCGTCATCTCGGGCAACCGCAACTTCGAAGGCCGCGTCTCGCCCGACGTGCAGGCGAACTATCTCGCCTCGCCGCCACTGGTCGTCGCCTATGCGCTGGCCGGTTCCGTGCAGATCGACCTGACCACCGAGCCGCTCGGCATGGGCAAGGACGGCAAGCCGGTCTACCTCAAGGACGTCTGGCCCTCCAACAAGGAGATCCAGGCCTTCATCGCCAAGAACGTCACCAAGGCGATCTTCAAGGCGAAGTATGCCGACGTCTTCAAGGGCGACGCCAACTGGCAGAAGGTCAAGGCTCCCACGGGCCAGACCTATGCCTGGGACGACAACTCGACCTATGTCCAGAACCCGCCCTATTTCCGCGGCATGGGCAAGCAGCCGAGCCCGGTCACCGACGTCGTCGGCGCTCGCATCCTCGGCCTGTTCGGCGACAAGATCACCACCGACCACATCTCGCCGGCCGGTTCGATCAAGGCCGCCTCGCCGGCAGGCGCCTATCTCTCCGAGCATGGCGTCGCCGTCGCCGACTTCAACCAGTACGGCACGCGCCGTGGCAATCATGAAGTGATGATGCGTGGCACCTTCGCCAATATCCGCATCCGCAACCACATGATGGGCCCGAACGGGCGCGAGGGCGGCTACACCATCCACTATCCGACCAAGGAAGAGCTGCCGATCTACGATGCGGCCATGCGCTACCAGGCCGAGAAGGTGCCGCTGGTGATCTTCGCCGGCGTCGAATACGGCAACGGCTCCTCGCGTGACTGGGCGGCCAAGGGCACCAACCTGCTCGGCGTCAAGGCCGTGATCGCACAGAGCTTCGAGCGCATCCACCGCTCGAACCTCGTCGGCATGGGCGTGGTGCCGTTCACCCTGCAGGAAGGCACCAGCTGGGCTTCGCTCGGCCTCAAGGGCGACGAGAGCGTGACGATCAAGGGCCTCGCCACCGTCAAGCCGCGCCAGACGCTCGAAGCCGAGATCACCTATGCCGACGGCAAGGTGAAGAAGGTTCCGATCCTCTGCCGCATCGATACGCTGGACGAGCTCGACTACTTCAAGAACGCTGGCATCCTGCACTACGTGCTGCGCGGCATCGCAGCCTAAGGCTTGCGAAGACGATACTGGACGCCCGGCCCCACAGCCGGGCGTCTCTATTTGGTCGTGACGGTTGTCCTATTCTGCACGCAGGTGTAAGGGGGCGGTCACAGCCATCCTCGGCGGGGGGCTTGGGGCAGGCGCGGGGCGAACGCGCCCGGACGCCGTCCGCCATCATCATCCACGACGGGAGCACCCGCATGTCCGCCACGTTCGAGACGGTCGCCGGCATCATTTCGGAAACTTGCGACATTCCTCGCGAGAAGATCACGCCCCAGAGCCACGCGATCGACGATCTCGGCATCGACTCCCTCGCCTTCCTCGACATCGCCTTCGCGATCGACAAGGCCTTTGGCATCAAGCTGCCGCTCGAGCAGTGGACCCAGGAGGTCAATGAGGGCAAGGCGCCGGCCGAGCAGTATTTCGTGCTCGAGAACCTGTGCAAGCGCATCGACGACCTCGTCGCCGCCAAGGCTGCCTGAACGCTTCCCCGGCCCCCCGGGGCCGCCGCTGGACGTTGAAACGCCGCAAGCGGGGCCAGACCCCGATCGCGGCGAGACGGGTTGGAACCGCATGCGCCTCGAATATTTCGACATGATCGACAAGGTCGAGAGCTTCGATCCGGCGAACAAGCGGATTCTGACGCGCTCGACCGTTCCGACGACAAGCCCGGTGTTCGAGGGCCATTTTCCCGGCCATCCGCTCGTTCCCGGCGTGCTGCTCACCGAGACCATGGCGCAGGCCTCCGGCTATCTGCTGCTCGGGCTGAACGGCCTGACGCAGATGCCTTTCCTGATGACGGTCGACAAGGCGCGCTTCCGCACCTTCGTCGAACCGAATGCCGAACTCGAAACCAGCGCCGAACTGGTGATCGAGGGCTCCGGCTACGCCGCGACCAAGGCGAAGATCACGATCGGCGGCAAGCCGATCTGCGATGCTGAACTGCGCTTTCGCCTGATGCCCTTCCCCGCCGATATGCGCACCCTGATGCAGAGCCGCATCGCTGCCATCGGCCTCTCCCCGGAGGCAGCCTGACATGGCCCGCGACGTCGTCATCACCGGCATCGGCATCGCCTCCAGCCTGGGCGAAGGCATCGAGACGCATGCGCAGGCGCTCGCTACGAATGCCGCACCCGTCGTCGATACCCAGAGCTTCGCGCCCTATCCACTGCACCCGCTGAAGCCGCTCGAGCTCGACCGGCAGATCCCGAAGAAATCCGACCAGCGCCAGATGGAGCCCTGGCAGCGCCTCGGCGTCTACGCCGCGGGCCTTGCCCTCGACGAGGCCGGGCTGAAGGACGATACCGAGGCCAAGAGCCAGCTCCAGGTCATCGTCGCCGCCGGCGGCGGCGAGCGTGACCATGCCGTCGACGCCGCCGTGCTGGCCGGCCTGCGCAACGCCAACCAGCCGGGTGCGTTCCTCAATGAGCGGCTGATGGGCGATCTCAGGCCGACCTTGTTCCTGGCCCAGCTCTCCAACCTGCTCGCTGGCAACATCGGCATCGTCCATGGCATCACCGGCGCTTCGCGTACGCTGATGGGTGAGGAGCAGGCCGGTGTCGATGCCATCCGCACCGCCCGGGCCCGGATCGCAGCCGGCCAGGCCGACATCATTCTCGTCGGCGGCGCCTACAATGCCGAGCGTCGTGACATGCTGCTGCTCTTCGAGCTCGGCGGCTTCCTCCGCTCTGCCGAGTTCACTCCGGTCTTCGCTCGCAGCGACGCGCCCGGCATGATCACCGGCAGCGCCGGCGCTTTCCTCGTGCTCGAATCGGCCGAGCGCGCCGCAGCGCGCGGTGCCAGGGCCCATGCCCGCCTCAGCCATGCCGGCGCTCATCGAAGCCGCCGCCAGCCCGGCTCGGTGGCCAAGGCGCTCGACGAATTGCTCACCGGCTTCGGCCCGATCGGTGTCGATGCGCTAGCGATCTCGGCCGCGACCGGCTGCGCCGAAATCACCGACGAAGAGGCCGCCGCGATCGCCAAGGCTGCCCCGAAGGCACGCCGCGTCGCCACCGGCGATCTCGTCGGCCATTCCGTCGAAGCTGCCTTCCCGGTCTCGGTCGCGCTCGCCGCGTCCGCGCTCTCGACCGGCGCGGCGAATGAGGCGATCGTTACCGGTGCAGCACATTGGCGCGGCGAAGGCGCCGCCCGACTTGTCAAGGCTTGAGGAGAGGCGTCATGGGTGCAAGCCATCGCGACAGCCAGGGCCGGCCAGTCGTCGCCGTCACCGGCCTCGGCATCGTCACCTCGCTCGGCCAAGGCAAGGACGCCAACTGGGAAGCCCTGACCGCCGGCCGTTCCGGCATTCACCGGATCGAGCGCTTCCCGACCGACGGCTTGCGCACCACCATCGCCGCGACCGTCGACTTCCTGTTCGACGGCTCCTTCGCGGCGCCGGAGCTCTCCGAGAAGCTCGCCACGCTCGCCGCCGAGGAAGCGGTGACGCAGAGCGGCCTTGGCGAAGCCGGCGATTTCCCGGGCGAGCTCTTCATGGCCGTGCCGCCGGTCGAGATGGAGTGGCCGCAGAAGCAGGAGCTGGCGCAGGCCGCCGCGCACGAAACCGACTATGACGCCCTGCTGCGCGTCGCCGCCCGCCACAAGCACCAGGCGATGCACGAGCTCTTCCTGTTCGGCGGCGTCGCCGAGCACATCGCCGAGAAGTTCGGCACCAAGGGTTCGCCGATCTCGCTCTCGACCGCCTGTTCCTCGGGCGCGACCGCGATCCAGATGGGCGTCGAGGCGATCCGCCGCGGCGAGACGGACGCCGCACTCTGCATCGGCACTGACGGCTCGGTCCATGCCGAGGCGCTGATCCGCTTCTCGCTCCTCTCAGCCCTCTCGACCCAGAACGATCCGCCGGAAGGCGCCGCCAAACCATTCTCGAAGAATCGCGACGGTTTCGTCATGGGCGAAGGCGCCGGCGCGCTGGTGCTGGAAGACTACGACCACGCACTGGCGCGCGGCGCGACCATCCTCGGCATCGTCGCCGGCTGCGGCGAGCGCGGCGATGGCTTCCACCGCACCCGCTCGAGCCCGGACGGCAAGCCGGCGATCCTCGCCATGCAGGACGCCCTCGCCGATGCCGGCCTTACCCCTGATGATGTCGACTACATCAACGCGCACGGCACCTCGACGCCGGAGAATGACAAGATGGAGGCGATGAGCTGTTCGGCCGTCTTCGGCGAGCGCATGGCGAGCCTGCCGATCTCCTCGAACAAGTCGATGCTCGGCCATACGCTGACCGCAGCCGGCGCGGTCGAAGCGGTGATCTCGCTCTTGACCATCGCCAATGGCCGCATCCCGCCGACAATCAACTACATCACACCCGATCCGGCGATCGCGCTCGACGTCATCCCGAACCAGGCTCGCGACGCCAAGGTCCGCACCGTGCTGTCGAACTCCTTCGGCTTCGGCGGCCAGAACACCTGCCTCGTCCTGACCGCCGGGCCATCAGCAGCATGACCAGGGTTCTCGTCACCGGCGGCGCCAAGGGTGTCGGCGCCGCGATCGTGCGGGCGCTCGTGGCTGCTGGCCACGATGTCGACTTCACCTATCGCTCCTCCGGCGAGCAGGCGCAGGCGCTCGCCGCCGAGATCGCGCAGGCCGCCCCCGGCTGTGCAGTGCGTGCCCTGCCGCTCGATCTCTCCGACAAGGCCGCGCTCGACACCTTCTGCGAGCAATGCGAGGGCGAGGCTTATTTCGGCTTCGTCCACAATGCCGGCCAGCCCTATGACACGCTCGCCGCCATGCTGGTGCAGGACAAGGCCGAGGCAGCGATGCAGGTCAATTTCTGGGCCTTCACCCGTCTCGCCAAGAGTCTGATGCGCGCCATGATCCGCGCCAAGGCCGGCCGCATCGTCGCGATCGGCTCGGTCGCGGCCTTGCGCGGCAATCCCGGCAACGCCGCCTATGCGGCGTCCAAGGGCGCCCTGATCTCCTATGCCAAGACGCTCGCGGTCGAGACCGGCAAACGCGGCGTCACCGTCAACGTGATCGCGCCGGGCTTCGTCGACACCGACATGATGGCGCCCTACGCCGCCTATCGCGACAAGATGGAAGGCCAGATCCCGGCCGGCCGTTTCGCCCGGCCGGACGAGGTCGCGGGCCTCGCCGCCTTCCTGCTGAGCCCGCCGGCTGCCTACATCACCGGCACGGTCCTGCCGATCGATGGCGGCCTGACCGCCCATCTCGGCGTGCATCGCTGAAGAGCGCTCCAGCGCTTCACGTGAAACATGGTAAACGCGCAGCGCTTGGTGCCGCGCCGTGAACCGCCTATGTTCACTGTGAACCGGAGTGAACCACCATGACGGCAGCCTTCACCATCCGCCTCGACGACGAGACGCTCGCCAAGCTCGATGCACTGGCAGCGGACACCGACCGCTCACGCAACTGGCTCGCCGCCAAGGCGATCGAGAACTACATCGAGCTCAACGCTTGGCAGATCGAACGGATCAAGGAGGGCATCGCTCAGGCCGATCGCGGCGAGTTCGCCTCTGAGGCGGAGCTCGATGCGATCGAGGCCGAGCTGCAGGCGCGTATCGATTCGACCAAATGAAGCTCGTCTGGACCGCGCGAGCAAAGGCTGACCTCCGCGACATTGCCCTCTATGTCGCTGAGTTCAGCCCGACGGCCGCCCTCGCTCTCGTCCGCCGGCTTCGATCCGCCGCCGCCCAACTCGTCGATTATCCGCATAGCGGCAGAGCCGGACGGGTAGAAGAAACCCGCGAACTCGTGGTAGCCGGCACCAGCTACATCCTTCCCTATCGTGTCCGCGACGGGCGCGTCGAAATCCTCGCGGTCCTGCATGCCTCGCGGCAATGGCCGGATCAGCTCTGAAAGACCAAGATTCATGCTCTCGCTCCAGCTCCATGGCGATCGCGATCTCCGCCTCGAACAGATCGAGCAGCCGCCGCCGCCCGCTCTGGGCGAGGTCCAGATCCGCGTCCGTGCCGTCGGCCTGAACTATCTCGACCTCTGGGGCTTCCGCGGCATGGCCTTCGCCAAGCGCAAGATGCCGCAGGCGGCCGGCGTCGAGGCGGCCGGCGAGGTCGTCGCGATCGGCGAGGGCGTCTCGCACTTCCGCGAGGGCGACACGGTGACCATGTACGGCGCCGAGACCTGCGGCCACTGCAAGGCCTGCCGCGAGGGCCGCGACAATCTCTGCGAGAACGTCGCCGGCATCATGGGCTTCCATATCGACGGTTTCGCCCGCGAGCTGATCAACCGGCCGGAGCGCCTGGTGATCAAGGCGCCGAAGGGCGTCTCCTTCGAGGATGCCGCCTGCGCGCCGATCGGCTTCGGCACGGTCCAGCATATGCTGTTCGACAATGCCAAGCTCGAGCCCGGCGAGTCGGTGCTGGTCCACGCCGGCGGCTCCGGCATCGGCACCGCGGCGATCCTGATGGCCAAGGCGATCGGCTGCACCGTCTACACCACCGTCGGCGACGACGAGAAGGGCGAGAAGGCCAAGGCGCTCGGCGCCGATTTCGTCGTCAACTACAAGACCGAGCGTTTCGAGGGCGAAGTCCGCCGCCTGACCAAGCGCAAGGGCGTCGACGTCGTCTTCGAGCATGTCGGGGCCGACACCTGGAACGGCTCGCTGCTTTGCCTGAAGCGCGGCGGCCGCCTCGTCACCTGCGGCGCCACCTCGGGCGCCTCGACGACGATGAACCTGATGCAGCTCTTCCAGCAGCAATATCGGATCACCGGCTCCTTCGGCTGCCGGATCGAGAACATCACACAGTCGCTGGAGAAGATGGCCTCCGGGATGAAGCCGGTGATCGATTCGGTCTTCCCGCTCGCCGAGTTCGAGCAGGGCCTCGCCCGGATCGAGGGCCGAAAGGTCTTCGGCAAGGTCATCGTCACGCTCTGACTGGCCCTGTGAGCCAGCGCGACTTGACGCGCCGGCCGCAATCCCGCAAGTCGCGCCGCGATGGCGAGGTCCTTCCCGGACGCTGCGCCGGCGGATCGGGCTGGGACCTTGAGGCAGTTGAAGCACTTCGCAACGCGTATCGGCGCTGCGCTGATGATCGGGCTGATCCGCGCGGTCTTCGCCTTCCTGCGCGCGCTGGGGCCGGAGCGGGCTTCCGATCTCGGCGGCTGGCTCTTGCGCAGCGTCAGCCCGCTGATTCCGGTCAACCGCGTCGCCTATGCCAATGTCCGCGCCGCGTTCCCCGGCATCGCCGATGCGGAGGCCCGGCGGCTCGTGCGCGGCGGCTGGGAGAATCTCGGCCGCACCGTCGCCGAATACGCCCATCTCAAGACACTGTTCGACTATGACTACCACAACCCCGATCCGAACGGCCGGATCGAGGTCGTCGGCATCGAGCACTTCATCGCGCTGAAGGACGACGGCAGACCAGGCCTGATTTTCTCGACCCATCTCGCCAACTGGGAATTGCCGGCGATCTGCGCCGCCACCTACGATCTCGACACCACCGCCGTCTTCCGCGCCCCCAACGACCCGGCGATCGCTGCTGTCGTCCACGAGATCCGCTCCGGCGCCATGGGAGGCCTCGCCGCCGCCAAGCAGGGCGCTGCCTTCGCCATGCAGGGCGTGCTGGAGAATGGCGGCCATCTCGGCATGCTGATCGACCAGCATTTCACCCGCGGCGTGCTCGTACCCTTCCTTGGGCGGCCAGCGCTGACCAACCCGATCCTCGGCAAGTTCGCCCGCCGCTTCGAATGCCCTGTGCATGGCGTGCGGGTCATCCGCCTGCCAAACCGGCGCTTTCGCATCGAACTGACCCCGCCGCTCGATCTGCCGCGCGACGCCAATGGTGAGATCGACGTCACCGGCGCCATGGCGATGATGACCGCGGTGGTCGAAGGCTGGGTGCGCGAACATCCCGAGCAGTGGCTTTGGATGCACCGGCGTTGGCGCCCGAACCTGATCGGCGCCGAGGCGCTGGCACGTTTTCGCGATCAGGCGCCGCAGAAGCCTGTTTTCAAGGCAACGTGATTTCCAATTGAGTGGAGAGTAGCGCTTTTGGTAACCGCCTGCTTCTATACAGGCGTCGAGTTCGAATGATGGTCCGCCAGATCAGCAACATCGCTGCCGCCGCTGCTCTCCTGCTCCTCGCAGGAGCTCCAGCGCATGCCCAGCAGCCGGCCGTTCAACCCAAGGCGGTCGTCGAGCTCTTCACCAGCCAGGGCTGCTCGTCCTGCCCCGCGGCGGATGCGCTCTTCACCGAGCTCGCCAAGGACCCCAAGCTGATCACCCTGACCCTGCCGGTAACCTATTGGGACTATCTCGGCTGGAAGGATACGCTCGGCCAGGAGGTCTTCAGCAAGCGCCAGAAGCTCTACGCCAAGGCGCGCGGCGACGGCCAGATCTATACGCCCCAGGCCGTGGTCAACGGCGCCGCCCATATCGTCGGCTCCGACAAGGGCGGCATCGACAAGCTCGTCAAGGAGCAAGGCAAGGACGGTTTCCCGGTCAAGATCGATCTCGCCGAGGCTGACGGCGCGCTGCGCATCAACCTGGGTGCGGCCCCGTTCACCAGCGAGAAGCCGGCCATCGTCCTGCTGCTGCAGGTCAGTCGCACCGCGACCGTGCCGATCGAGCGCGGCGAGAACAGCGGCAAGACCGTGACCTATGCCAATGTCGTGCGCGGCATCAGCCGGATCGGCGAGTGGAAGGGCGAGGCTGCGACCCTGACCGTCCCGCTCGAGACCGTCCGCTCAGCCGCCAAGGCCGATTCCTATGTCGTGCTGGTTCAGGGCGATCCCTATGCCCGCCAGAGCGCGATCCTCGGCGCGGCCCGCGGCCCGGCGAAATAACCGCCCGCTACAGAATCACCACCTTGTTCGGCAGTTCGTCGACATCGTCGGCAGCCGGAGGCGCATGGGCGGCGAGCACGGCGCCGACATCACGCACAGCCGCGATCAAGCCTTCGCGCAGGGTGTCCTGCGCCGCAGCCGCGAGTAGCGGCTCGACGATTCTCTGCCAGGCCTCGCCATCGACCTTGGCCGAGATGCCGGCATCGGCGACCACCTCGGCATAGCGCTCCTGCACGGCGATGTAGAGCAGCACGCCGGTGCGCCCACGCGTCAGCGTCAGCCCGCGCGCGGTGAACTCGCGCAGGGCCGTCTCATGCGCCTGCCGCCTTTTGACGAAGCCGGGCACGAAGCGCCCGCCACGCCCATACCAGAGCAGGGTCGCGAGCAGCAGCGCCGCCGCGATCAGCTGGGCCAGGAAGATGCTCGCCGCGCTCAGATTCGTGATCAACAGGAACGGCCAGGGCACGAACAGCGCGAGCGCAAGCGCCAGCACGAGAGGCACCGCGACATAGCTACCGGCGGCGCGATCGACGACGACGACGATCTCGCCGGAGGTCTGCCGTTCGGCCTCGCGAACCGCATCGGCGATGGCGTCGCGATCATCGGAATTCAGCATCTCACCAATCCCCCGAAGCCCCGCCGCCACCGGACGAGCCGCCGCCACCTGAAAACCCGCCCGAACTCGAACCGCCTCCCCAGCCGGAACTCCAGCCGCCCGAGGAGGAGCCGCCGCTCCAGCCCGAGCCGCCGGAGGGCGGCAGCACGATCCAACGCCCGTCCCGCGTCCGGTGCCGGCGCGCTCCGCCCGAGGAGCGGCCGAGCTCCTGCATGAAGCTCACGATCAGGATGAACACCATGATCATGACGAAAATCACCGCAGCGGTCTCGACCCAGGAGGATTCGTCGTTGCGGATTTGCGCCCGCCGCTGCCATTCCTCGGCATCGCCGGTCAGGATCGATAGGATCGCGTCGACGCCCCCCTCGATACCCCCCGCGAAATCGCCGTTCTTGAACTTGGGCGCGACCGCGGTGGTGATGATCACCTTGGAGAGCGCGTCGGTCAGCGCCCCTTCCAGCCCGTAGCCGACCTCGATGCGCACCTTGCGCTCATTCGGCGCGACGATGAGCAGCACGCCGTTGTTCTTCGCCTTCTCGCCGAGCTTCCAGGCCCGGAACAAGCCGTTGGTGAAGTCCTCGATCGGATAGCCCTGCAGCGAGGGCAGCGTCGCGACCACGACCTGATCGCTGGTCTTCTCCTCATGCGCCCTGAGCTTCTGCTCGATGCGGGCGGAGGCCTCTGCGTTGAGCAGGTTTGCATTGTCGACAATGCGGCCGGTCAGCGCCGGATAGTTCGGCTCGGCTGCGGCTGCAAGGAATGGGAAGAGGAGGAAGAGGAGCAGCGAAAGCAACGCCGCAACGACTGGACGAGCCGGCCTCTTTCCTTCGCCCGGATGGGAGAAGGTGGCGCGGAGCGCCGGATGAGGGGCTGCCATCTCCGCAGAAGGCACAACCACGCCGCTGCTCCTTATCCGGAAAGGGCGGTCCCTCACCCCTGCCCCTCTCCCACTCGGAAGTGGGGTTCCTCGCACTTGCCCACGAACGGCAGAGTCCATTGAAGGATTGCAGCTAGAACTTCACCGCCGGCGGCCGCTCCGCTCCCGCCGTCGCCGAAAAACTCTCCATCGGCTTGGCGCCCCAGAACAGGCGCGCCCAGATTACGCCTGGGAAGGTCCGGATCTCCGTGTTGAAGGCTTGCACTGCCTGGATGTAGTCGCGGCGGGCGACCGCGACGCGGTTCTCCGTGCCTTCGAGCTGCGACTGCAATGCCAGGAAGTTCTGGTTCGACTTGAGCTCGGGATAGCGCTCCACCGTCACCAGCAGGCGCCCGAGCGCGCCGCTGAGCTGGTTCTGCGCGTCCTGGTATTCCTTGAACTTGGCAGGGTCTGTGATGGTCGAGGCGTCGACCTTGACCTGCGTCGCCTTGGCCCGCGCCTCGATTACCTGGGTGAGGACCTCGCGCTCCTGCTGGGCATAGCCCTTCACCGTCTCGACCAGATTGGGGATCAGGTCGGCGCGGCGTTGGTACTGATTCTGCACCTCGCCCCAGGCCCCCTTGGCCTTCTCCTCCAGCGTCGGCACATTGTTGTAGCCGCAGCCCGCCAGCATGAGGCCGAACAGCCCGACCAGCAGCATGACGAGGGGCCGGCGAAAGGCCGTAGACTGCGCGAGCACCATGACGAACCCCTTCGGCTTGGCAGGACAAACTTGGCAGAACAAATCAGGCTTCGACCATAGCCGCGCCGCGAGACAGATCAAACCAACGCCACAAGCATGGCGCGCAAGCCGGCAAGCACGCTAGTCTCGCAGCCAATGAAGAGGAGTGGATCATGCCGCTGACATTGCCCGCATTCCGCGCCCGCTCGATCCTGGCCCTCAGCCTTTGGCTCGCCGCCGCAACAGCAGCCCCGGCCCAGACCACTGCTCCCGCCCCGGAAGCCGCGACCGGCCGTACCGCCAAGACGCTCGGCACGGCGCAGCGCTACATGGCCGCCGCCGCCAATCCGCTCGCCGCTGCGGCCGGGCGCGAGATTCTGCGAGCCGGCGGCAGCGCGACCGATGCCGCGATCGCGATCCAGCTCGTGCTCAACCTGGTCGAGCCGCAGAGTTCCGGCATCGGCGGCGGCGCCTTCTTCGTCTACTGGGACGAGGCCGGCCGTCAGCTGACCACGCTCGACGGGCGCGAGACCGCGCCGAAGGCGGCAAAGCCCGAGCGCTTCCTCGGCACCGACGGCAAGCCGATGAAGTTCGTCGATGCTGTCGTCGGCGGTCGCTCGGTCGGCGTGCCCGGCACGGTTCGGCTGCTCGAGGAGGCGCACAAGCGCTGGGGCAAGCTGCCCTGGGCCGAGGTCTTCGCCCCGGCGATAAAACTGGCCGAGGAGGGCTTTGCGATCTCGCCGCGCCTCAATGGCCTGCTCGCTCTGGAAAAGAACCTCGGCAAGGACGCCCGCGCTGCCGCCTATTTCTACGAGGCCAACGGCAAGCCGAAGGCGGTCGGCACCATCCTGAAGAACCCGGCCTTCGCCGCGACGCTGCGCGCCATCGCCGGGCGCGGCGCCGACGCCTTCTATGAGGGCGAGATCGCGCAGGACATCGTCGCAACCGTAACTGGTCACAAGGACAATCCCGGCGACATCACGCTCGCCGACCTATCCGCCTACAAGGTCGAGGAGCGCGCGCCGGTCTGTGGCCGCTATCGCGTCTATACGCTCTGCGGCATGGGCCCGCCGAGCTCGGGCGCCGTCGCCGTCCAGCAAATCCTCGGCATGCTCGAAACCAAGGACATTGCCCGCCTCGGCCCCGGCGCCGAGGCAGCGCATTGGTTCACCGAAGCCAACAAGCTCGCCTTCGCCGACCGGGCGCTCTATCTCGGCGACCCCGCCTTCGTCAGCGTCCCGACCCTCGGACTGGTCGACGAGGACTATGTTCGCGAACGGGCCGGGCTGATCAGCCCGGGCAAGGCGATGGGCAAGGCCAGCGCCGGCAGCCCGCCGAACAAGCGCGCTTTGCTGCTCGCGCCGTCGGATGGCATCGAGAACGGCACCAGCCATATCTCGGTGATCGACGCCGCCGGCAATGCCGTCTCGATGACCACGACGATCGAGGACGGTTTCGGCTCGCGCCTGATGACCAAGGGCGGCTTCCTGCTCAATAACGAATTGACCGATTTCTCCTTCGCTCCCAGCGAGGACGGCAAACCGGTCGCCAACCGGGTCGAGCCCGGCAAGCGGCCGCGCTCGTCGATGGCGCCGACCATCGTCTTCGACGCCTTCGGCCGGCTCTACGCCGTCACCGGCTCTCCCGGCGGCAGCCAGATCATCGGCTATGTCGCCAAGACGCTGGTCGCGCTGCTCGACTGGAAGATGGACCCGCAGCGCGCCGTCGACCTCGCCAACTTCGGCAACCGCAACGGGCCGACCGAGCTGGAGAAGAGCAGCGAGGCCGAAGCCTGGAAAGCCGCGCTGGAGGCCAAGGGCCACGAGGTCAGGCTGATCGACATGACCTCGGGCATCCAGGCGATCGTCAAGACGCCGGAAGGCTATCTCGGTGGCGCAGATGGCAGGCGCGAGGGCGTGGCGGTAGGCGATTGAGCCGGGTCAGACCTGCTGCGGCGGCGTCTTCGGCTCCCCGCCCGCCCCGCGCCCGGCGATTAGCCAGTAGACGAAGCCCGTGGCGGCACCGACCAGGAAGAGCGCCGACACGACCTGCATTTCGCCGGCACTCGGCGCCCTCGCCATGCCGAGCATGGCGAGCGGCAGCAGCGCCGCAAGCAGGCCGGTGAGGCCGCTCTGGATCAAACCGCTGCGCAGACGGAAGAACTCGGACGCGGCCGCGACCAGCACCACCGGCAGCACCAGGATGGCGAAGCCGAGCCGGCCGAGCAGGGAAAACGCCGCCTCGGCGGTCGGGCCGGGATCGAAGCCACGCTCGGCCTGGTCGAACAGCGCCGCGAGCAGGCGCTCGAAACCGCCGCCGATCAGCAGGCCGAGATCGGGCGAGGCGACACCGGCGATCATCAGCGCGACCAGCCCGGAGCCGATGGCGAACAGCAGCGCAAACGGGATCAGCAGCAGCCAGCGCAGCATCTCAGTGCGCGGCCGCCGCGGCGTCGGCTTCGCCCTGCTCCAGCATCAGCCGGGCCCGGGCCGAGAGTTTTTCGGTCTCGCTCTTGAGCTGGCCGCAGGCCGCGAGGATGTCGCGGCCACGCGGCGTGCGCACCGGCGAGGCATAGCCGGCCCTGAACACGATCTCGGAAAAACGCTCGATCCGCTCCCAGTCCGAGCACTCATATTTGGTGCCGGGCCAGGGATTGAACGGGATCAGGTTGATCTTGGCCGGGATGCCCTTGAGCAGCCGCACCAGCTCGCGCGCCTCGGCGTCGCTGTCGTTGACGCCCTTCAGCATCACATATTCGAAGGTGATGCGCTTCGCGTTCGACAAGCCGGGATAGTTTCGGCAGGCGTCGAGCAAATCCTTGATCGGATACTTCTTGTTGAGCGGCACTAGCTCGTTGCGCAGATCGTCGCGCACCGCATGCAGCGAGATCGCCAGCATCGTGCCCATCTCGTCGCCGAGCGGGCCGATCTGCGGCACCACGCCCGAGGTCGAGACGGTGATGCGCCGGCGGCCGAGCGACAGGCCCTGATCGTCGGTGATCACGCCGATCGCATCGCGCACGCCGTCGAAATTGTAGAGCGGCTCGCCCATGCCCATGAAGACGATGTTCGAGACGAAGCGCCCGCCATCATTGGGAACGAAGGCGCCATCCGGCGCGCTGCGGTTAGGGAAATCGCCGAGCCGGTCGCGCGCGACCATCAACTGCGTGACGATTTCCTCGGTGGTGAGGTTGCGGACGAGCCGTTGCGTGCCGGTGTGGCAGAAGGTGCAGGTCAGCGTGCAGCCGACCTGGCTGGAGACGCAGAGCGTGCCGCGGTCGACCTCGGGGATATAGACGCACTCGATCTCGGCGCCGCGATCGCGCGGGCCGGTCGGGGCCATGCGCAGCAGCCATTTGCGGGTACCGTCGCTGGAGACCTGCTCGGCGGTGACCTCGGGCAAGTCGAGCGTGAAATGCTCGGCGAGCTGGGCGCGCAGGCCCTTGCCGATCGTCGTCATCTCCTGGAAGTCGCGGACGCCGT
Source organism: Allobosea sp. GW821-FHT10B12 (assembly GCF_059415545.1). Taxonomy (NCBI): domain Bacteria; kingdom Pseudomonadati; phylum Pseudomonadota; class Alphaproteobacteria; order Hyphomicrobiales; family Alloboseaceae; genus Allobosea; species Allobosea sp. GW821-FHT10B12. Next base: position 31,135 of record NZ_JBWKNL010000016.1, on the reverse strand, counting down.
AATGATAGATCCAGTTCCAGAGCTGGCCGACGCGCATGCGTCGCTCCTTCTCGGGAACGCCGATCTCGGCCAGCGCCGCATCCAGACCGGCGCGCGTGCGCCCGGCTAGCGAAGGCCGCCGCACAACAGGTTCGGCCGCCGGAGGGGCGGCTTCAGCAACAGAAAGATTCATCGGAACTCGGCTCGCAACGGGCGATCTCGCCCGGAATTGGCCGCCTCATAGCATAGCGGCAGCCAATCGCGAAATCGCCTTACTTGCAGGCGTCCTCGGCCCGCTTGACGATCTGCGAGATGCCAGCGAGCGAATACTTGTCGCTGGTCGCATTGCCGCGCTTCGAGGTGCCCTTGATCTCGAGTCCCGAGCCCTTGCGCAGCGCATCGAGCATGCGGCCTTCCTCGGCCGGGTTCTTCAGCCAGACGTTCTGGCCCTTGGCGACCAGCGCGAAGCGGTCATTGCCGATGATCGCCTGATGCTCGACATCTTCCTTGAGGTCGAAATTCATGACGAGGCTGATCTCGTTGCGCACGCCCTCGCCCGGCCGGCTGGAGATGAACAGCAGGCCCTCGACATCCTTGAGATTGGCGGGCGTGCGGCTCTCTGCCTTCGAGAGGGCGTAGCAGATCTTCGAGCGGCCCTGCTGCGAGGAGAAGGCCTGCCATTTGCCGGCGGTCTCGAGCAGCAGCGCCTGGCCCTGACCGCCGGTCGCGGCGGTCTTGGCCGGCGCCGGCTTGGCAGCCGGAGCACGCTGCTGCGCCTGCGCCGAAACGTTCGCGAAAGTCAGGGCCGCCAAGCCGAGCAGGGCAGCGGCCTGGAGCGAAGAGCGGGCGGAAGAGGAAGCCGAAATGCGAATCATGGATCGCCAGTAACCAACAAAAACCTTAACGCCGAATGGAGAATGCGCGGGATCGGCGATCCGGATTGACGCAACGCGCCGGATAGAATGTCACGATCCTGGCGAAATTGCGAATGCCTGCTGCGGGTCCGATGAGCGGACGATGTGTTCTCCTTCAATAGTTTAGAGGGGGCTCAAGGTGGTTTCGCTCGGCGGCCGGCTGTGCCAGCCTTGTGCAGCTGCGAAGGAACGGAGCGGACGAGGGATGGAGGATCGATGAAGGCGCTGCTGTGCGAGGCCCTCGGGCCGGCGGAGACTCTGGTGATCCGCGACCTGCCCGAGCCGAAGCCCGGACCGGGCGAGATCGCGATCCGGGTCAGCGCCGCGGCGCTCAACTTCTTCGACACTCTGGTGATCCAGGGCCGCTACCAGGTGAAGCCGCCGCTGCCCTTCTCGCCCTCGGCCGAATGCGCTGGGACGGTCAGCGCCGTCGGCGAGGGGGTCACGCAGTGGCGAGTCGGCGAGCGCGTTGCCGCCTGGCTCGGCCATGGCGCGGCCCGCGAGACTGTGATCGTTCCAACCGAAGCGGCGATTCGGATTCCCGACAAGCTGAGCGATCATCAGGCCGCCGGCCTCTTCGTCACCTATGGCACGGCGCTGCACGGTCTGATCCAGCGCGGCGATATCCGGCCGGGCGAGACGCTCGCCATTCTCGGCGCCGCCGGTGGCGCGGGTCTCGCGGCGGTCGAGATCGGCGCCCTGCTCGGTGCGCGCGTGATCGCCTGCGCCTCCTCGCCGGAAAAGCTCGCCCTCGCCCGCGAGCATGGCGCGCAGGAGGGGCTCGATTATGCCGCCGATGATCTGCAATCCGGCCTGCGGCGCCTGGCGCCCAACGGGCTGGATGCGCTCTACGACACCGTCGGCGGCGAACTCGCCGAGCCGGCATTGCGCTCAATGGGCTGGGGCGGGCGCTATCTCGTCGTCGGCTTCGCAGGCGGCGAGATCCCGAAGATCCCGCTCAACCTCCTGCTGCTGAAGGGCTGCGACCTGCGCGGCGTGTTCTGGGGCGATTTCGTCCGGCGCGATCCGGCCGGTCATCGCGCCAATATGGAGCGCCTGCTCGCCTGGGCCGCGGCCGGTCAGATCCGCGCCCATGTCCATGGTGCCTATCCCCTGGAGCGGGCGGCGGAAGCCCTCGCGCTGATCGCCGAGCGAAAGGTCCAGGGCAAGGTCGTGTTGGTTCCCTAGATCACCGCGCGTCCTATCAGGCGCGATAACGGTGATCTATCTATTTGTTATAGCACCGGATTTTCCGAAAAGTGGATTCCACTTTTCGGTCCGATGCTATAGCCGATCAGAGATCGGCCAGCATCTCCTTGGCCTTCTCGCGATGCTGCGGCGTGATCGAGCCGGCGACAGCGGCGAGCGCCGCCGCGATCACCGCGGCATCGTCGGTGAAGCCGAGCAGCGGCATCACGTCGGGGATCGCGTCGAGCGGCAGCACGAAATAGCCGAGCGCGGCCAGCAGCGTCAGCTTGACGCGCCGCGGCGTCGCCGGATCGCGCGTACAAACCCAGGCGGCGAGCAGATCCTCGGCGAAGGGGATGCGCTTCGCCACCCGCTTCAGCCGGCCGATGAACTCGGAACCGAAACGGGCCTCGTCACGCAGACTCTTGCGGATCGCCGCCATCTCCTCGGCGGTAAAGCGCTGTCCGAAACCGAAGCTGTCGCTCATTCCTCTCTCCGTTGGCGCGCCAATTCTAGCCCGCCGTCGACGCAAAAATGTGGCCCCGCATGAAGGGCTGCACAAGGGATCGACTCAGAATCGCACGCCAAACCCTCTTGGATGCCGAGCATCGCGCCTCTAAAGCCGTTCCAGCAATGTCAAAAGACGCGAGGGACGCCATGAAGCTCGACTCCTCCATCGCCGCCATCGTCACCGGCGGCGCCTCCGGCCTCGGCGAAGGCACCGCCCGCATGCTCGCCGGCCATGGCGTCAAGGTTGCGCTGTTCGACCTCAATGCCGAGCGCGGCGAGCAGATTGCCACCGAGACCGGCGGCCTGTTCTGCGCCTGCGACGTCACCAACGAGGCTTCAGTCGACGCGGCCCTCGAGAAGGCCCGTGCCGCCCATGGCGTCGCACGCATCGTTGTCAACTGTGCCGGCGTCGCCCCCGGCCGCCGCGTCGTCTCGAAGAAGCGCGACACCGGCGAGCTCGTCGCCCATGACCTCGCCACCTTCGAGAAGGCGGTCGCGATCAACCTGACCGGCACCTTCCGCCTGATCGCCAAATCGGCGGTGGCGCTCGCGGCGCTCGATCCGGTCACCGAGGATGGCGGCCGCGGCGTCTTCGTCTGCACGGCGTCCGTCGCTGCCGAAGACGGCCAGATCGGCCAGGCCGCCTATGCCGCCTCCAAGGCCGGCGTCGTCGGCCTCACCTTGCCAGTCGCCCGCGACCTCGCCGGTGTCGGCATCCGTATCGTCACGATCATGCCCGGCCTGTTCGAGACCCCGATGTTCGCCGGCCTGCCGGACGACGCTCGCGCCTCGCTCGCCGTCTCGGTGCCGCATCCCTCGCGTCTCGGCCGGGCCTCGGAGTATGCCGCTCTGGTCAAGAGCATCGTCGAGAACGACATGCTGAACGGCACCGCGATCCGCCTCGACGGCGCCATCCGCCTCGCGCCGAAGTAGCTAGGGGGCCTGACGCAACCTCGTCCTGGCGAAGTCGATGAAGGCTCGCAGCTTCGGCAGGACCTGGTGGCGCGAGGGAAAGTACAGGAAGAAGCCTGGTGTCTGCGGGCAGAACGGCTCCAGCGTGCGCTCCAAAAGACCACGCCGGCAGAGCGGCTCGACGACGGGATCGAGCATATAGGCGAGGCCGAGCCCCATCACCGCCGCCGAGATCATCACATTGGCCTCGTTGGCGATGACCGGCCCGTCGACGGCGAGCGCGAACTCGCGCCCCTCATCTTCGAACTCCCAATGGTAGAGGCTGCGGTCACTCTGGCGGAAATTGATGCAGGCGTGCCGCTTCAGCTCCTCCGGCCGCAGCGGCCGGCCATGCCTGGCGAAATAGTCAGGCGAGCCGACCACCGCCAATTGGAACGGCGCGCTCAGCGGCACCGCCACCATGTCGGCCTCGACCAGTTCGCCGATGCGAATGCCGGCGTCGAAACCCTCCGTGACGATGTTGGCGAGCCGGTCGTCGACATGAATCTCGACCTGGACCTCCGGATAGCTCGCGCAGAACTCGGCCAGGATCGGCTCGATCAGACTCGGCAACGCCACGCGCGGCACGTTGAGCCGCAAAAGGCCGCTTGGCCTGTCGCCGAGGCTCGCGGCCTCCCGGAACGCGCCGAGGATGTCGTCGACCGCCGGCCGCGCCCGCTCTAGGAAACGCCGTCCGGCTTCGGTCGGCGCGACATCACGGGTCGTGCGTGCCAGCAACGCGACGCCAGCCCGCTGCTCCAGCGCTCGCACGCTCTGGCTGACAGCCGAAGGCGTGACGCCGAGCGCCGCCGCAGCCGCGGTGAAGGAGCGCTTCTCCGCCACGGTCAGAAGAGCCACGAGCCCGTCGAGATCGCCACGTTGCATTGTGTAGCAGTACTGAAAGATACGTTCAGAATACAACGGATTATCGTAAGGATCGCCCCTGGCTAGGTTTCCCGCATCGGCTCAACACCGTCAGCAGGAGACCGCCATGACCGATTCGAACGATGATCGCCGCGCCTTCATCCACACCGCCATGGCCGCCGGCCTCGGCGTCGGCCTGATCGCGACCGCCCGCGCCCAGCCGGCCCCTGCCGGCACCCTTGCCGGCAAGGCCGTGCTGATCACAGGCGCCACCTCCGGTATCGGCCGCGTCACCGCCGAGCTCTTCGCCGCGCAGGGCGCCCACGTCGCCTTCTGCGGCCGGCGCGAGGCGCTGGGCCGCGAGGTCGAGGCCGGCATCCGCGCCAAGGGCGGCGATGCCTTCTATGTCCGGGCCGATGTCCGCGACGAGGGAGAGGTCAAAGCCTTCGTCGATGCCGTGATCGCCCGTTATGGCCGGCTCGACATCGCCTTCAACAATGCCGGCACCGACAAGCCGCCAGCGCCGATTTCAGAGACGGCCGCCGATGGCTTCGACGATCTGATCGCCACCAATCTGCGCGGCGTCTTCCTCGCCATGAAGCATGAACTGCCACATCTGGTCGCGAGCAAGGGCGCGATCATCAACATGGCCTCGATCGGCGGCCGCCACGCCTTCCCGAACATCATCGGCTATGGCGCTTCCAAAGCGGCGGTGATCCACATGACCAAGGCGGCAGCGCAGGAATACGGGCTCGACGTCCGCATCAACGCGATCGCCCCCGGTCCGATCGAGACCGCGATGCTCGAGCGCGTGCGCCGCGACTGGAAGGTAACGAACGAGCAGCTCGCAGCGGCCTATCCGGCCAAGCGCGTCGGCCGGCCTGAGGAGGTCGCCGGACTGGTGCTCTGGCTGGCGAGCCCAGCGGCGTCCTATGTCAACGGCCAGACAGTCGGCGTCGACGGTGGCGGGCTCGCCTGAGACGGCTACTCTGTCACTTCCGGCCGCTTGATCTCATGCTTGAGGATCAGCGGCGTCTGGGCGAGCGCGAAGATCATGGTCAGCGGCATCACGCCCCAGACCTTGAAGGCGACCCAGAAATCCTGGGTCTGCGTCCGCCAGACGACCTCGTTCAGCGCCGCCAGCACGAAGAAGAACAGGCCCCAGCGCAGGGTCAGCCTGCGCCAGCCCTCCTCGTCGAGCTGCAGCACGCTGTCGAGCACCAGCGCCAGCAGCGAGCGGCCGAAGAATAGGCCGCCGAGCAGGATGCAGCCGAACAGGGTGTTCACGATCGTCGGCTTGACCTTGATGAAGAAGGCATCGTCGAGCGCCAGCGTCAGCCCACCGAAGGCCGTCACCACCACGGCGTTGACGATCGCCATGCGCGGCAGATGATTCATCACGAGCTTCGACAGCACCAGCGCGATCAGCGAAGCCGCGATGAAGACGCCGGTGGCGACGAAGATGCGCCGGTCCTCGGCGACGCCGAACCAGCGATCGCCATAGGAATTGACGAAGAAGAAGATCGCCAGCGGCCCGAACTCGAGCGCGAGCTTGACCAGCGGATTGATCGGCTTCGTCTCGGTCGGATTGGCCGCCGCGCCGTTCATGCCGCTTCTCCCAGTCCTGCAACGGCGCGGGCGAAATCCCGTGCCGAGAATGGTTCGAGATCGTCGACGCTCTCGCCGACGCCAATGAAATGCACGGGCAGGCCGAACTGAGCGGCCAAGGCCACGAGGATGCCACCGCGCGCCGTGCCGTCGAGCTTGGTCATCACCAGGCCGGTGACGCCGGCCGTCTCGCGGAAGGCTTCGACCTGGCTGACCGCGTTCTGGCCGACGGTGGCGTCGAGCACGAGCAGCGCCGCATGTGGTGTCTGCGGATCCAGCTTGCGGATCACCCGCACCACCTTGGCCAGTTCGTCCATCAGCCCCGTCTTGTTCTGCAACCGCCCCGCCGTGTCGATCAGCAGCATGTCGGTGTTGTTGGCTTTCGCCTTCTGCAGCGCCTCGAAGGCCAGCCCGGCCGCATCGGCACCCTGCTGGCCGGAGACGACTTCAGCACCTGTCCGTTCGCCCCAGACCTTGAGCTGCTCGATCGCCGCGGCACGGAAGGTGTCGCCCGCCGCCAGCATCACCGACTTGCCCTCGGCCCGGAACTTGGCCGCGAGCTTGCCGATCGTCGTGGTCTTGCCCGAGCCATTGACCCCAACCATCAGGATCACGAACGGCTTTTTGGTGGCATCGATCGCAAGCGGCGTCGCGACCGGGGTCAGGATCGCCTCGACCTCGCGGGCCAGGATCGCCTTCACCTCCTCCGGCTCGATCTGCTTGTCATAGCGCCCTTCGCCCACCGCCTTGGCGATCCTCGCCGAGGTCGCGAGGCCGAGATCGGCCTGGATCAGGATGTCCTCCAGATCCTCCAGCGTCGCCGCGTCGAGCTTGCGCTTGGTGAAAAGGTCACTGATGCCGGTGGTGAGCGCCGACGAGGTGCGCGAGAGCCCGTCGCGCAGCCTGCGCCACCAGCTGCGCTTGGGCTGCACCGGTTCCAGCACGGGCTCCGGCGCCGCGATCGGCAGGGGGGCATCCTCGCCCAGCAGGATCTCGGGCGCGACCGGCGCCTCAGGCTCGGCCTCGAGAGCGGCTTCGGCAACAGGCTCGGCCAGCGGTTCCGGCGCGGGCGCAGGCAAAGGCTCCGGCGGCCGCGGCTGCTCCGGCTGATCCAGTCCGAACAGCTTCGAGAAGAAGCCGCGTTTCTTCGGTTCGGTCTCGCTCATCGCGCGTCCTGCCGCTGCGAGCGGCGAGCTTCGGGTTGCATGGCGGTGAAGTCTTGGTTTAGCGCAATGCCATGACGAGCCCCGAGCGACCAGCCCTTTCACAGGACGATCTGCCCTTCGCGCTGCTGCATCGCGACGCGATGATGCTCGTGATCGACAAACCGGCGGGGCTTCCCGTCCATCGTGGCCCGGCGGCGAAAGGCCGCATCATCCCGGTACTGACCGACCATCTCGACGCCCTGCGCTTCGGCCTGCCACGGCGGCCGGAGGCTGCACACCGCCTCGACAAGGACACCTCCGGCTGCCTCGTACTGGGCCGCCATCCGCGTGCCATGGCGCAGCTCAACCAGCTCTTTCGCGACGGCCGCATCGACAAGACCTATTGGGCCGTGGTCGAAGGCGGGCCGGCCGATGACGAGGGGTCGATCAACCTGCCCTTGGCGAAGCGCTCGCCGGAGCGCGGCTGGTGGATGAAACCGGACCCGGCCGGCCTGCCCTCGCAGACACGCTATCGCGTACTTGGCCGCGGCCATTTCAACGACAACGCTGTCGCCTGGCTGGCGCTCGAGCCGCTGACCGGACGCACGCACCAGTTGCGCGTGCACTGCGCCGCCAGTTTCGGGCCGATCCTCGGCGATGAAATCTACGGCTCGGCGCGACACGATGCCGGCCCGGGATTGCACCTTCACGCGCAGAGCATTGCGATTCCGCTCAATCCGAAGCGTGACCCGGTGAAGGTCTCCGCGCTGCCGCCGCCGCATATGCAAGCAGCGCTTGCGGCCTGCGGCTGGGGCGCCAGCGATAAGCTTTCCTAAACCCTAACGCCGCCGCTACCTGCGACAAGACCTCGTCAACCATTCTCTAAGGCGCGCCTGCTATCCCCGGTTGCAGCGAGCGTGGGGCATTTCATGCTGGACAAAGTGGCGAGAACGGCGGAAGCGCGCGATGCGCTGCTGAGCTTTGCGCAGGCGCGCGCCGATATCGCTGCCGACCCCGCAGCCAACGCGGAACTCGCCACGCTGCTGGGCTGGGTCGAGGCCTATCTGATGCGCGGGCATCCCGATCTCGGCCGCACCGGCGCCGTCTGCCCCTTCACCCGCCAGGCCGCACGCATCGACACGGCAAGGCTCGCAATCTGCTCGGCGAACTCGGAGGAGGAAGAGCGCGCTTTCGCTCTCATCCGCGGCGGCTTCGGCGCGCTCGACGCCATTGCGTCCAAGCCCGGCATGGCGCATTTCCGCACCATCATCGTCGGCTTCCCGAACTGCGCCGATGAGCGCGGCATCGCGATGCTGCAGCGGGTGCAGAAGCGGCACAAATTCTATTCGCTCGCGCGCAGCCGGATGGTCGGGCTGATGTACGAAGGTTCCGAGGCGCCGGGGTTGTGGAATCGCGACTTCCGGCCCTTGCGGGCGCCGCTGCCCGTCCTCGCCATCCGCCATATGGTCGAGCACGACGCGCCCTTTGCGGCGCGTCATCCGCTTCTGCTCGTGCCCTATCTCGCGAAGTTCCGCCTGACAGGCGGACGGCGCCTGATCGACCATCTTCGCGGCCAGGGTTGAGGATGCGCGCCAAGCCCGTGCAGGCGGTTGCCGAAGGATCGCCCTCGCCCGATGGCAGGGCAGCGACCGGCTTTGCCGTCGAGATTCTCACCGGCCGCAACGCCTTTCTGGCCCTCAAGCCGGAATGGGATGGGCTGTTTGCCCGCGCCGGCCTGCCGCATCAGCTCTTCCAGCGCCATGCTTTCCTGCGGCACTGGTGCGATCATTATCTCGTTGCCGATGATCGCCTTTGCCTCGTTGTCGGCCGCGAGGCCGGCCGCCTGGTCATGCTCTGGCCGCTGGAGCGCCGGCGCCGCCTTGGCCTTGAACTGGCACGTTTGATGGGTACGCCGGTCGCGCAGTTCGGTGACGTCCTGGTCGAGTCCGGTCCGCGGCGCGAATACTGGCTCGAGCGTGGCTGGGAGGCATTGCGCCGGCTCGGCATCGACCTTGTCGAGTTGCGCCTTGTCAGGGCCGACAGCGCGCTCGCGCATTGCAACAGGCTCGCCGTGACCACTCCGGTGGTGAGTCAGGAAGCCCTATTCGCTGATCTCGCCTTGCGGGTAGCGCCGGATGGACCGAGCCTAGCCTATCCTCCGCGTGACCGTTCCAGCTATCGCCGCCGTCTACGCCGCCTTGCCGAACGTGGCGAGGTCGGCTTCATCAGCCACGTGCCGGGCGAGGAGGCGCGTGCGTTGGCCGACCAGGCCATCGCCATGAAACGCGACGCGCTCGTGCAGCATGGCATCGTCGCGCCCGCCGTCGTGGATCCGCGCTTTGCTCGCTTCTTCGCCGCCCTCGCCGCCGACCCGAAGGATGAGACGGGCCTGCGCTTGTCCGTCATCGCCTGCGACGGCCGCCCGATCGGGATCGACCTGTCCTTCGACTGCAAGGGCCGCAGCTTCGGCCACGTCATCGCCAGCGATCCCGCCTTCGAACGAGAGGGCCTGGGTCGCGTGCTGGTCCACCATGCCTTCGCCGGAGCCAGGGCGCGTGGCAATTCGATCTTCGACCTTCTGGCGCCGGCCGACCCGTACAAGCGCGAGCACGCCGATGGGGCCGTACCGGTGTGCGATTTCACCGTGCCGCTGAGCTGGCGCGGACAGCTCGCTTGCGACTTTGCGCTGCCGCATCTGCGGCCGACGCTGAAGGCCATCGCCAAGCGCCTGCCGGCCAGCTGGGTCCGGCGCCTCGCAGCGCCGGGCTAGCTCGCCATCGCGTCCATGGCGCGCGCCAGCCTGACGTCGAGCTCGGTCAGGCCGCCTGCGTCATGCGTCGACAGCGTCACCTCGACCGTCTTGTAGACATTCGACCATTCCGGGTGATGGTCGAGCTTCTCCGCCAGGAGCGCCACCCGGCTCATCCAGCCAAAGGCCTCGTTGAAGTCACGGAAGACGAAGCGCTTGCTCATCGCCTCGCGACCCTCGACCAGTGTCCAGCCCGTCAGAACCGACAGCGCTTCCTTGCGGGCCTCCGGGCTCAGGCGCTTCGGACGCTCATGTCCCATGTCGTCGCTCCCTTCACCTGCGCTGCGAAATCGCGCCGCTGGGGCGATTCGGGTAGGACAACCCGAGCGGATAGGCCGCCTCCAGCACATAGGGACCGCCGCCGATCGAATCGCGGGAGGACATCAGTGCAAAGCGCCGCGCCGTGAAGCTGATCGGACGCACGATCGGATGCAAGGCGAGATAATGCGCGACATCGGCCGGCGAGGCATCGCGTAATCGCGCCAGCGTCACATGCGGCGTGAACTTGCGTGATTCGGCCGGCAGCCCGAGCCGTCGCATCAAGCGTTCCAGCTCGGCCTGCAGCTCGTTGAGCTTCTGCGAAGGCTGGACGCGCGCGAACACCGCGCGCGGCCGGTCGCCGCCGAAGCTGCTGAGCTGGTCGAGCGTGATCGTCAGCGGCTCACCGCCGACATCATGCAGGAAACTGTCGACGTCATGGGCCGTGCGCCGGTCGACATCACCGAGGAAACGCAAGGTGACGTGGTAGTCGGCGGGTTCGATCCAGCGGGCGCCGACCAATCCGCCGCGATGCAGCGTCAGGCTTGAAGCGACCTCAGCGGGAATTTCCAGGGCGGTGAATAGCCGGGGCATGACGAATCAGTGCCAAGCATTTGTGACTCTGGCGAGACGGAAGCCTCGCACCATGCGTCGCAGTTCACAAGCCGGCTCTGCTTCCTGCTCATGGGCAGGGATTGCCGACCCGCTGATGGATCGCGTCGATCTTCGCCTCGAGCTCGGGCGAGATCGTAACCTTGGCCGAGCCGACCGCCGTCCTGAGCTGGTCCATGCTGGTCGCCCCGATGATGCTCGAGGTGAGGAAGCAGCGCGAGGTCACGAAGGCCAGCGCCATCTGCACGGGATCGAGCCCGGCCTCTTCAGCGAGCGCGATATAGGCCTTGATCGCCAGTTCCGAGCCTGGCGTCTGGTAGCGCTGCGCCCGGTCAAACAGCGTGGTACGCGCGCCCGCCGGCAGGGCGCCGTCGAGGTACTTTCCGGAGAGATAGCCCTGGGCCAGCGGCGAATAGGCGAGCAGCCCGACCTGCTCACGCATGGCGACCTCGGCCAGCGCCGTCTCGAAGGTACGGTTCAAGAGGTTGTAGGCGTTCTGGATCGACTGCACACGCGGCCGGTCAGGCCCCTTGGCCTCGGCGAGGAAATTCATCGTGCCCCAGGCGCTCTCATTGGAGAGGCCGAGATGGCGGATCTTGCCGGCCTTGACGATCGCCCCGAAGGCGTCGAGCTGCTCGGCGAACGGCGTCTCGTCCTGCGCCTGCTCAAACGCCGCCTGGTTGAAACGGGTCGGGTTCGAGCCCCACTGCATCGGCCGGTCGGGGAAATGGATCTGGTAGAGATCGATATAGTCGGTCTGCAGCCGCTTCAGGCTCTTGTCGACGGCTTCCTCGATCTGCCGGCGATTGACGCGGGTCGGGCCCTTGTCGTCGCGGAACCAGTCGTTTCCGGAGCGCCCGACCACTTTGGAAGCAAGAATCACCTTGTCGCGATTACCGCGCGCCTTGAACCAGGTCCCGATGATCCGCTCGGTCGACCCTTGGGTCTCGGCCTTGGGCGGAATCGAATAGAGTTCGGCCGTGTCGAAGAAATTCACGCCCTGGTCGAGCGCGTAGTCCATCTGCTCATGGCCTTCGGCCTCCGTGTTCTGCTGGCCCCAGGTCATCGTGCCCAGGCAGATCGCCGAGACGTTCAGGTCGGTGCGGCCGAGACGGCGGTAATCCATGGCGAAAGGCTCCGATGGCGGACGCACCGGAAGCTGCGCCGCGCATGACTGAGGTGATGGCAGGATGCGCCCTGGCTCAGGAGCGCGGGCGCAGGGAGGCGAGGAACCGCTCCACCGTCGGCAGGATGCGCTGCGCGATGACGCGCACGCCCTCAGCCTTCGGATGCAGCATGTCGGGCTGGTTCAATACCCGGTCTCCGGCGATCCCGTCCAGAAAGAAGGGATAGAGAATGAGTCCATGTTTCTCGGCGAGCTTCGGATAGATCGCGTCGAAACGTGCGACATAGTCCGGGCCATTGCTGCGCGGCGCATACATGCCGGCGAGCAGCACCGGGATGCCGCGCGCTTTCAACCCGGTCACGATCGCGTCAAGCGACGTCTCGGTCAGCACCGGATCGACCCCGCGCAGCGCATCATTGGCACCGAGCTCGAGGATCACGCCGTCGGTCCCATCCGGCACCGACCAGTCGAGCCGCTCCAGCCCGCCCTGCGAGGTATCGCCGGAGACGCCGGCATTGACGATCTCGACCGAAATCCCCTTGTCGCGCAGCATCTTCTCCAGCACCGTCGGAAACGCCGCATTTCCTGGCAGGTTGTAGCCAGCGGTCAGGCTGTCGCCGAGAGCTACCAGCTTGAGCGGTTTGGTCTGGGCGAAGGCAGAGCTGTTCATCGAAAAGGAACCCAGGCTGACGAAAACGAGCAGCATGACCGCCCAAATGCGCGGCGACAGCTGGATTCGTGACGGCAAGCGCCCATATCGGTTGGCGGCGCGACGCATGGCGGTTCTGGTCCCTTCGGCTTGGAATGGCACTCGAAGCGACGGCATCGGATGGGATGAAAGCGGAAACATGGCGGTGAGCGAAGGAACCCCGGCGGTTATCGAACTCGACAACGTCGAGCTCAGTCTGGGGCGTGGCGCCGCCCGCGTCCATATCCTCAAGGGCGTCTCGCTGGCGATCCCGCAAGGCCAGGCCACCGGCCTCGTCGGCCCGTCGGGCTCCGGCAAGTCAACCTTGCTGATGACTATGGCCGGCCTTGAGCGGCCCGATTCCGGGCTGATCAAGGTCGCCGGCCAGGATCTCGGCGCGCTCGGCGAGGATGCACTCGCCGTCTTCCGCGGACGCCATATCGGCATCGTCTTCCAATCCTTCCACCTCGTGCCGACCATGACGGCGCGCGAGAACGTCGCGCTGCCGCTGGAGCTCGCCGGCGTCGACGATGCCTTCGAGCGCGCCGCGGCCGAACTTCGCAATGTCGGGCTCGGCGAGCGCATGGACCACTACCCGGCCCAACTCTCCGGCGGCGAGCAGCAGCGCGTCGCCATCGCCCGTGCCGTCGCGCCCGATCCGGCGATCCTCGTCGCCGACGAACCGACCGGCAATCTCGACGAGAGCACCGGCCGCTCGATCGTCGACCTGATCTTCGCGCTCCGGCGCGAGCGCGGCGCCACCCTCGTCCTCGTCACCCACGATCTCTCGCTCGCCGCGAGCTGCGATCGCACCGTGCGGCTGCGGGCCGGCCGCATCGAGAGCGAGGCTGGAACCGAAGCGCTGGCGATCTGAGATGCACGCCCCCGTCAAGCCGTCAGCGACTCCTTCGTCCCCCACCCGACGCCCCGTCGGCCTGAAGCTGGCTTTGCGCCTCGCCTGGCGCGATCTGCGCGGCGGCCTGCGCGGCTTCGGCGTCTTCATCGCCTGTCTCGCCCTTGGCGTCATGGCGATCGCCGCGGTCTCCTCGTCATCGCGCGGCCTGAGCGAAGGCCTCGGCCGCGAGGGCCGGCGGATTCTCGGCGGCGACGCCGCCTTCAGCTTGATCCATCGCGAGCCGACCGCAGAGGAACACGCCTTCCTCGCCCGCCATGGCAACGTCTCGACGATCGCGACCCTGCGCAGCATGGCCAATGCCGGCGAGAAGGGCGCCGCCCTGGTCGAGGTCAAGGCGGTCGACGGCTCCTATCCCAGCATCGGCGAATGGCGCACCGATCCGGCCCAGTCGGCCGCCGATCTCCTTGCGTTGCGCGACGGCGCCTATGGCGGCATCGCCGATCCCGTCCTGTTCGGCCGACTCGACCTCAAGCCCGGCGACACCGTGCTGATCGGCTCGGCCCGGGTGCAACTCCGCGCCAGTCTCGTCTCCGAGCCCGACAAGATTGCTGCCGGCGTCGGCTTCGGCCCGCGCCTGATCCTCTCGCAGGAGGCGCTGCGTGCCTCCGGCCTGCTCCAGCCCGGCAGCCTGGTGCGCTGGACCGCCCGCGTCATCCTGCCGGACGGCGCCAGCACAGACGCCGCGCTCGACGCCCTGCTGGCCAACGCCGCCCGCGAACAGCCCAATGCCGGCTGGGAGATCCGCTCGCGCGCCAATGCCGCACCCAACTTCCAGCGCAATATCGAGCGCTTCACCCAGTTCCTGACCCTGGTCGGCCTGACCGCGCTCCTGGTCGGCGGCGTCGGCGTCGCCAATGCGGTGCGCCGCTTCGTCGAGGCCAAGCGGCTCGACTTCGCCACGTTGAAGGCAATCGGCGCCACCGGCGGTCGCGTCGTCGCCATTCATCTGACCGAGGTCATGCTCGTCGCCGCCTTCGGCATCGCGATCGGGCTGGCGCTCGGCGCCGCCGCGCCCTTCGCGCTCGGCTATGCGCTCGCCGACATCGTGCCGCTGCCCTTCGAGCCGACGCTCGCCCCGGCCGAGCTCGCCACCGCGGCACTCTACGGCCTGCTGACCGCGCTGGTCTTCGCAATCATCCCGCTCGGCCGCGCCCATGACGTGCCGGTCTCGGCCCTGTTCCGCGATCAGATCGAGCCCGACCGGCGCCAGCCGCGCTGGCTCTACAGGGCGATCTTCCTCGCCGCGCTCGCCGGCCTCGTCGGCGTCGCGCTCGTCTTCGCCTATGACCGGCGCATCGCGCTGATCTATATCGGCGCCGCCGGCGCCGTCTTCCTGCTGCTGCGCCTGATCGCCTGGGGGCTGATGGCGCTGGCCCGCCGCGCCGGACGCCCACGTCAGCCGGCGCTGCGCCTCGCGCTCGCCAACATTTATCGCCCAGGTGCGCTGACACCCTCGCTGGTGCTGTCGCTCGGGCTTGGCGTCGCCCTGCTCTCGACGCTGGCCTTCATCGACGTCAGTCTGCGGCGGCAATTGACCCAGTCGCTGCCGCAGAAGGCGCCGAGCTTCTTCTTCCTCGACATTCCCAATGCCCAGGCAGCGGAGTTCGACCGCTTCCTCGCCGAACAGCGCCCCGGCGCGCATGTCGAGCGCGTGCCAATGATGCGCGGGCGCATCGTCAGCGTGAACGATGTCCCCGCCGAGCAGATCAAGGCGAGCGAACAGATGGCCTGGGTACTCGAAGGCGATCGCGGAATCACCTATTCCGCCGCCATGCCCGAGGCCTCCAAGCTCGCCTCCGGCGAATGGTGGCCGGAGAATTATCGCGGCGAACCGCTGGTCTCCTTCGACGCCCGCGCCGTCGAGGGACTGGGCCTCAAGCTTGGCGACAAGCTCACCGTCAACGTGCTCGGCCGCAACATCACCGCGCGCATCGCCAATTTCCGCGACATCGAATGGCGCTCGCTCGGCATCAACTTCGTCATGGTGTTCTCGCCCAACACCTTCGCCGGCGCGCCGCACACCAACCTTGCCACCGTGACCGACAACGGCGCGACGCCCGCGATCGGCGATCCCGCTTTGATGCGCCAGCTCGCCATCGCCTTTCCGGCAGTGACGGCGGTCCGGGTCAAGGACGCGCTGGAGGCGGTCAACGGCATCGTCAGCCAGCTCGCCGGCGCGATTCGCGGCGCCTCCGGGCTCGCCATCAGTGCCAGCCTGCTGGTCCTGGCGGGTGCTTTGGCGGCCGGACAGAGGGCGCGGCTCTATGACGCGATGATCCTGAAGACGCTCGGCGCCACCCGTCGCTTCATACTTTCGTCGTACGTCCTCGAATACGCAGGCATCGGCGTCGTTTCAGCCCTGTTCGGGCTGCTGGCAGGTGCCGTGGCGGGCTGGGGTGTCGTCACGCAAGTGATGAAGATAGATTTCGTCCCCGATCCGACAGGCGCTATCATCGCAGCGACTGCAGCTGTCGTGGTTACTGTCGTGTTCGGATTGATCGGAACGCTGCAGATACTGTCGAAGGCGCCTGCTTCTCATCTGAGGAATTTATGAGTTCTGACTCATCGCAGCGCGGCATAAACATGGACAGACGGTAATGTTGCATCGACTGGCCGGCGAATTTCTATGCCGGCAGCGACGCTAACCATGCTTGCCTCTTGTAAGGCCGCGTGATCCCCCTCATATTTCGCACTGTCGCCACGATGGTGCGCGACGGTGGGCGTCGCAAGGGCGATGTCCGCCCGGCACAGTTTCAAGGGGAACTCTCTCCATGAGCGATTTCGACCGCAACGCTCAGGTCTGGGGCGCCGGCCGCGCCCAGCAGACCAGCGCCGTCGAGGTGGACCAGGGCCTGCGCTCGTTCATGCTCGGCGTCTACAACAACATGAGCATCGGCCTGGCCATCACCGGCTTGATGGCGATCGGCATCTCCATGCTGGCGATCGCCGGCTACTCGCCCTCGGGCAAGGTCACTGCGCTGACGCCTCTCGGCCAGGCGCTGTACCTTTCCCCGCTGAAGTGGGTGGTGATGCTGGCTCCGCTGGCCTTCATCTTCTTCTTCTCGTTCAAGGCCGAGAGCATGAGCTCGTCGACCGCCCGTGCCATGTTCTTCGCCTTCGCGGCGGTGATGGGCATCTCGCTCTCGTCGATCTTCGTGGTCTTCACCGGTGAATCGATCGCCAAGGTGTTCTTCATCACCGCGGCCTCCTTCGCTGGCCTCAGCCTGTTCGGCTACACCACGAAGAAGTCGCTGTCGGGCATCGGCTCGTTCCTGATCATGGGCCTGATCGGCCTGGTGATCGCCTCGGTCGTGAACATCTTCCTGGCCTCGAGCGCGCTCTCCTTCGCCATCTCGGTGATCGGCGTGCTGGTCTTCGCCGGCCTGACCGCCTGGGATACGCAGCGCCTGAAGGAAATGTATCTGTACTCGGATCTGGACTCCGAGTCGGCCGCGAAGCTCTCGGTGAACGGCGCCCTGTCGCTCTACCTGAACTTCGTCAACATGTTCCAGATGCTGCTCTCGCTCTTCGGCTCCAAGCAGGAGTGAGCCGGGCGACAGCCTGAGAAACACGAAGCCCCGGCCTCACGGCCGGGGCTTTTCTTTTGGGCATAAGCCCAGCCGACGAAATCAGTTCACCACGCTCAGACGCTTGTCGAGTACCTTGAGCACCCGGCCAAGCTCGGCACCGCGCTTCAGGATCAGCCCGGTCGCGGTCACCACCGAATAGGCGCCCTGGCGTCGCGCCAGCGACGGGTCCTTGACGATCCGGTAGAGCGGCACCTCGGCTGTCCGTCGGAAGACCGAGAATTGCGCCTTGTCGCGCAGGAAATCGATGGCGTAGTCGCGCCATTCCCCGGCTGCGACCATGCGGCCATAAAGATTGAACAGCTCGTTCAGCTCGCGCCGGTCGAAGGTGACCGAGAAGGGCGCGGCAGCCGGAAAGGCGACGACCGCGCCCGCTCGCTGACCTGGCGGAGTTTCGCTTTCGCTCATCGCGCCTCCTTCCATCAATCGCCCCTTATTCGGCAATGGATGATGCGCCTGCCCCTGGAGGCTGGCAAGACAGGTTGACGACAGTAGCGGAATCTTCCGCCGCCGTTATCGCAATTGCCATGATTTTGCCGCGCTTGCGCCAAGCGAGCGCCCCGTTGCGGCATTCAACTCCGATTCGTTGCCTAGACGGCCCGGCCTGTCCGGTTCCGGACACGTCAGCCCCCCAGCCCCTCCGGCGCTGCGGCGGGCCGGGCCAACCAGTCGAGGCCAACTCACGGCTGGCGGTTTCCGCCGGCCGTTTTCTTTTGGGCCGGACCTCTTATCGCGCAGCGCCGTGATACTCGGCATTGGGCCGCATATCGACGGCCGAGGCGATCCGGTTCGACATGTTGTAGAAGGCGGCAACGGCCGCGATGTCCCAGATGTCGCGCTCGCCGAAGCCAGCCTTGCGCAGGCCTTCCCGATCGTCCTCCTCGATCTCGTGCGGCGCCTCGGTCAGCTTCACCGAAAAATCGAGCATGGCGCGATGCCGCGGCGAGAGCTGCGCGGCGCGATAGTTCATCACCATCATCTCACCCAGCACGGGATCGCCGGAGAGCTGGCGCACTGCCTGGCCATGCGCCGTCAGGCAGTAATAGCAGCGGTTCAGGCTGGAGACCGCGACCGCGATCATCTCGCGCTCCAGCTTCGAGAGGCCGGACGGCGCCAGCATCAAATCGTTGTAGAAGGCGGCGAAGGCCTGGAGCTTGGCGTCATCATGCGCATAGGCGGTGAGCACGTTCGGGACATAGCCGAGCTTCTCCTCGCATTTGGCGAAATAGGCCTGCATCTCCTGCGAAAGTTCGGCCTGCGGCAGCGCGAGCGCCATCACGGCGGGTGGCGCATCCTGCTTCGCCGGCGCTTCGCCCACCATCGCTTTGTCATGCTTCTTCGTCATCTCTGCACTCCTCGCGCTGATATCCGCGCAGATTGGACACAACTTGCCGTCTCCGCGCCATATTGGTGCAATCTGGCTGCCGGCATCCGACGAAAGTTGCAGCGGCCGGTGAGCTATGTCATCGCTCGGCAAAATAGCAGGGGGAAGAAGACTATGGCCAAGCGCGAAGCGAATGCCACGGCTGCAGCAGTCACCGCGATCGAGGCCGCTGCCCATGAGCTCGGTTCGGCGATGCCCGCGGAATTCCCCAAGCTGCTCTATGGCCGCACCGTCGCCGAGGACCTCGTCGCCCTGCCGCCGGAACTGCTCGCCCGCGCCGCTGACGCCGCCTACGCCCATCTCAGCGGGCGGCGCAAACCCGGCGAGCCCAATCTGCGCTTCCGCGACGAGGCGGTGAAGGAGGATGGGCGCGAACGCCAGATCACGATCCTCGAGGTCGTCAACGACAACAAGCCGTTCCTGCTCGATTCGACCCTCGCCGAGCTGACCGAGCAGGGCTATGAGCCGCGCCTGGTCGCCCACCCCATCCTCGCCGTGGTGCGCAAGGACGACGGCACCTTTCAGTCGCTCGCCGGCGAGGCGTCCGGACGTGCCGTCGAAGGCACGCGCCGCGAGAGCCTGATCCACATCCATCTCGACCGGATCGACACGGCCGAAGCGCGCGACCGCCTCGCGGCTGGCCTCGCCCGCGTCTATGTCGATGTCGGCCTCGCCGTCGACGACTGGGCCGCGATGCGCGGGCGCATCACCGAGGTGATCCAGTCCTACCGCGCCAACCCGCCGCCGCTCCCGGAGGATGAGGTCGCCGAGGCGCTCAATTTCCTCGAATGGATCGCCAGCGACAATTTCACTTTGCTCGGCGTGCGCGCCTATCGCTTCGCCGGCGGCGACACCGCCGCCGACCCGGTCGATTCCTCCGGCCTCGGTATCCTGCGCGACCCGGATGTCCGCGTGCTGCGCAAGAACCGCGAGCTCGTGGTGATGACGCCGGAGATTCGCGCCTTCCTGGCCAAGCCTCAGGCGCTGATCATCACCAAGGCCAACGTCAAGAGCCGCGTCCACCGCCGCGTCCATCTCGACTATGTCGGCGTGAAGCTGTTCACCGCCGATGGCCGCCTCGACGGCGAACTGCGCATCGTCGGCCTGCTCACCTCGAACGCCTATACCGGCAGCGCCCGCGCCATTCCCTATCTGCGCCTCAAGGTCGCCCGCGTGCTCAAGAGCACCGGCTTCGACCCGTCGAGCTATTCCGGCCGCGCCCTCTACAATGTGCTCGACGCCTTCCCACGCGACGAGCTCTTCCAGATCGACGTTGAGACGCTGGAGCGCTTCGCCCTCGACATCATGCAATTGACCGAGCGGCCGCGCATCCGGGCGCTCGCTCGCGCTGACGAGTTCGACCGTTTCGTCTCGGCGCTCGTCTTCATCCCGAAGGACCGCTACGACACCACGGTGCGCCGCCGCGTCGGCGAGTTCCTGGCCCGTGTCTACCAGGGCCGCCTCTCGGCCGCCTATCCGGCCTATCCGGAAGGCCCACTCTCCCGCACGCACTACATCATCGGCCGCGACGAGGGCCGAACTCCCAAGGTCGACCGCAACACGCTGGAAGCCGGTATCGCCGCGATCGTCCGCACCTGGAGCGACGGTCTCAAGGACGCGCTCGACGCCGGCAAGGCCGGGCCCGCCGCTCGCGCTCTGGCCGAGCGCTATGCCGAAGCCTTCGGCGCCGCCTATCGCGAGCGCTACTCGGCCGAGGATGCGCTGGTCGACGTCGACATGCTGCAGAAGCTCTCGGATGAACGCCCGCGCGCGGTCAACCTCTACCGCCGCGAGGGCGACGGGCCGACGCGGGCCAATCTCAAGCTGTTCTCGCGCGGCGCCGCGATCTCGCTCTCCGAGCGGGTGCCGATGCTGGAGAACATGGGCTTCCGCGTCGTCAACGAGCGCACCTTCAACATCACGCCCCAGCAGAACGGCGGCAGCAGCGCTGACACCCGCGTCTGGTTGCACGACATGACGCTGGAGCGCGCCAGCGGCGGCGAGATCGACATCGAGAACCTCGATCCGACGATCGAGGCGGCGCTGATGGCGCAGTTCCGCGGCCTCACCGAATCCGACCGCTTCGACCAGCTTGTTCTCGCCGCCGGCCTTGCCTGGCGGGAAGCTGCACTGCTGCGGGCGCTCGGCCGCTATCTGCGCCAGGTCGGCGCGCCCTATGCACAGGACTACATCGCCGACGCGCTGACCCGCCATTCCGGCATCGCCACCGGGCTGGTGAAGCTCTTCATCGCCAAATTCGATCCGCGCCTCTCCGAGAAGAAGCGGGCTGAGCAGGTGAAGGCGGAGCGCGAGCGCATCGAAGCTGCGCTCGCCGATGTCACCAGCCTCGACGAGGACCGCATCCTGCGCCGCTTCGTCAACCTGATCGACGCAGCGCTACGCACCAACTTCTTCCAGATCGGCCCGGACGGGCATCCGCGCAGCACGATCTCGTTCAAGTTTGCCTCCGGCCAGGTCGACGGCATGCCGTTGCCGCGCCCGCTCTACGAGATCTTCGTCTATTCGCCACGGGTCGAGGGCGTCCATATGCGCTTCGGCAAGGTCGCGCGCGGTGGCCTGCGCTGGTCCGACCGGCCGCAGGACTTCCGCACCGAGGTGCTCGGCCTGGTCAAAGCGCAGCAGGTCAAGAACGCGGTCATCGTCCCGGTCGGCGCCAAGGGCGGCTTCGTGCCCAAGCAATTGCCGCCGGCAAGCGACCGCCAGGCCTGGCTCGCCGAGGGCACCGAGAGCTACCGCGTCTTCGTACGCACTTTGCTCGAACTCACCGACAATCTCGATGGCGAGAAAATCGTGCCGCCCGCGGACACCGTCCGTCATGACGGCGACGACCCCTATCTCGTCGTCGCCGCCGACAAGGGCACCGCCACCTTCTCCGACACTGCCAACGCGCTTTCGGCCGAGAAGCATCACTGGCTCGGCGACGCCTTCGCCTCCGGCGGCTCGCAGGGCTATGACCACAAGGGCATGGGCATCACCGCCCGCGGCGCCTGGGAGGCGGTGAAGCGCCATTTCCGCGAGATCGACGTCGACATCCAGACGACGCCCTTCACCGTGGCGGGCGTCGGCGACATGTCCGGCGACGTCTTCGGCAATGGCATGCTGCTCTCGCCGGCGATCAAACTCATCGCCGCCTTCGACCATCGCGACATCTTCCTCGATCCCGATCCGGATTCGGCCAAGAGCCTGGCCGAGCGTCAGCGCATCTTCGCGTTGCCGCGCTCCTCCTGGGCCGATTACGACAAGTCGCTGATCTCCAAGGGCGGCGGCATCTTCTCGCGCCAGGCCAAGAGCATACCGCTCTCGCCCGAGGCTCAGCAGGCCCTCGCTTTCGACAAGGCCCAGGTCACCCCGGCCGAATTGATGACGGCAATCCTGAAGGCGCCGGTCGACCTGCTCTGGTTCGGCGGCATCGGCACCTATATCCGCGCCAGCGACGAGACCGATGCGCAGGTCGGCGACCGCGCCAACGACGCGATCCGCGTCACCGGCTCCGATCTGCGCGCCAAGGCGATCGGCGAGGGCGCCAATCTCGGTGCGACCCAGCGCGGCCGCATCGAGGCTGCCCGTAACGGCGTGCGCCTCAACACCGACGCGATCGACAACTCCGCCGGCGTCAACACCTCCGACGTCGAGGTCAATATCAAGATCGCGCTCGCAGATCCCGTCCGCGATGGGCGCCTGCCCGAGAAGAAGCGCAATGCACTGCTGGCGCAGATGACCGACGAGGTCGGCCTGCTCGTCCTGCGCAACAACTACCTGCAGAGCTTGGCGCTCTCGCTGACCGAGGCACAGGGCGTCCAGGCAAGTCCGCATCTGCGCCGGCTGATGGTGCGGCTCGAGGAGGATGGCCGGCTCGACCGCGGCGTCGAGTACCTGCCCTCCGACGCAGTGCTGATCGAGCGCGAGAAGCGCGGCGAAGGCCTGACCCGGCCGGAGCTTGCCGTGCTGCTGGCCTACGCCAAGCTTGCTTTGCACGACGCGCTGCTCGACTCGGCCATTCCCGACGACCCCTATCTCAAGAGCGAGCTCGTCCGCTATTTCCCGCAGCCGCTGCGCGAGGGCTATGGCAAGGAGATCGCCGGGCACAAGCTGCGCCGCGAGATCGTTGCGACCCAGCTTGCCAACGCCATCATCAACCGCGGTGGCCCGGCCATCGTCTCGATGCTGGTCGACCAGACCCGCGCCGAGGCCCCGGCGATCGCTGCGGCCTACGCCGTCGCCCGCGATTCCTTCGACCTGATCACGCTGAATGGCGCCATCGACGCGCTCGATGCCAAGCTGCCAGGCAAGACCCAGACCGGCCTCTATGCCGCCGCGCAGGAGCTGGTCGTCGACCGGATGCGCTGGTTCCTGCGTCGTGGGGTCGCCAAGCCCGGCGCGATCGAGCAGACCGTGGCGCACTATGCCAAGGGCGTCGCGGCGCTGGAGGGCGCACTCGCCGAATTGCTGCCGGAGGCGGCAGCCCAGGCGCGCAATGCCCGTATCGCGGCGCTGACGGCCGAGGGTGTGCCCGAGGCGTTGGCAGTGCGTGTCGCCAGCCTGCCTTGGCTCGCCGAGGCGACCGACATCGTCGACATCGCCAGCCGCACCAAGCGTGACATCGTCGAGGTGGCGCGGATTCATTTCGGCACCGATTCGACCTTCGGCTTCTCGACGCTGGCCACCGCCGCCGCGGCGGTTCCGGCCACCGACGACTATGAGCGCCTGGCGCGCCAGCGCGCGGTCGAGACCCTGACCGACGCCCATGCCGGGCTGACGCAGGAGATCGCTACCGGCAAATCCGGCCCCGACGCGCTGAAGGACTGGCTCGCGGAACGCGGTGCCGACGCGGAACGCACCCGCGCCACCGTCTCGGCCATTGCCATGTCGGGCCTCTCGCTGCCAAAGCTGATGGTGGCGGCCGGCATGCTGGCCGATCTGCCGCGTCGATAAGGCTGGACACCAGGTATCGGTCGCCGCGCTTCATGCGGTGCGCGGCGGCCCCATGAGAGAGTGTGACGATGAATCCCGATGAAGACGGCACGGTCGCGACGCGAATCGACCCGAAGCTGCTGGAGATCCTGGTCTGCCCGATCACGAAGGCGACGCTCGAATACGATGCCGCCCGTCAGGAGCTGATCAGCCGCGCCGCCAAGCTCGCCTATCCGATCCGCGACGGAATCCCGATCATGCTGCCGGAAGAGGCGCGACAACTCGAAGGGTAGTACCGGTAGTGCCCTTCCCTTCTCCCCTCGGGGGAGAAGGTGTCTGCGAAGCAGACGGATGAGGGCGGTACGACCGGGTGAAACGGGGGCAGGGTAGTGCCTGTCCTTCCCTCATCCGTCAGCGCTTCGCGCTGCCACCTTCTCCCCCGAGGGGAGAAGGAATCCCAAGACCTACAGCATCTCGCCCTTGAGCAGCCGCGGCGTCGGCCCGGCCAACCCGGCTGCCTCGCGGATGAAGAAGCGCTTCAGCCCCGGCATGCGCTCGACCAGGCCGAGGCCAAGATCACGCGCTAATCGTAACGGGGTCGAATCGTTCGAGAACAGCCGGTTGAGCCCGTCGGTAACCACGCCCATGGCGACCGTGTCGAAGCGCCGGCCCTTTTCATAAGCTTCGAGGACCTCAGAGCCGCCGACATCGAGGCCGAGCCGGGCGGCATCGACGATCGCCTCGGCCAGCGCCGCGACGTCCTTCAGCCCGAGATTGAGCCCCTGGCCGGCGATCGGATGAATGACGTGAGCGGCGTCGCCGAGCAGCGCCAGCCGCTCGCCGACGAAGCGGCGCGCCACGCCGAAGGAGAGCGGATAGGCACCTGGGCGGCTCTCCATGGCGATCTCGCCCAGTTCGAGGCCGAAGCGGCGCTCGACCTCGAGCAGGAGGTCACTCTCGTCGAGCGCCAGCAGGGCCGGAACATTCTCGCTGCGCTCGGTCCAGACGATCGAGGAGCGATGGCCGAGTTTGCCGCCGTCAGCCAAGGGCAGGATCGCGAAGGGGCCGGATGGCAGGAAGTGCTCGACCGCGCGCCCGTCATGCGGCCGCTCATGGCCGATCGTCGCGACGATCCCCGATTGCGGATAGGACCAGCCGACCCAGCCGATACCGGCTTGCTCGCGCAGTCTTGAGCGCGCGCCGTCGGCCGCGACCAGCAGCGCCGCATCGAGGCTTTCGCCACCAGTGAGCGCGACCGCGATCGCGCCGTCATCGTCCACCGTGCCGGAACGGACGCCTTCAGCCCGGAGTTCGACGCCATTGGCGCGGGCGACCTGGAGCAATGCCGCCATCAGCGCGCCATTCTCGACCATATGGGCGAAAGGTTGGCCGGGCTCGACCTCGCCGTCGAAGCTCAGGAACACCGGGCGCACCAGATCGGGCGTGCGGCTATCGGTGATGATCATCTCGGTCATCGCCGTCGCAGCCGTCTCGGCCAGGCGCCAGATTCCGAGCGCCTCCAGCATGTTGCGCGCCGCCGCCGCGACCGCGTAGGCGCGATCGTCGGCCCGCGCCGGACCGGCGAGCGCCGGGTCGGCGACGATGACGCGAAAACTCTCGCCCAGTGCCTGCTTCAGCGCGACCGCCAACGTCAGCCCAGCGACGCCGCCGCCGGCGATGACGATGCGTTGATGCGCACCCTCGGAACTCTGCGCCATGACATTCCCTGTATCGCACCGCTTGACGCGGCTGGATCGCTCGTTGCTGATGCTCGCCGTCTTGCCCACAGCCGGCCCGGGCCGCAAGCCCGCGCCGAGCCGGTTTTTCAGCCGATGAACCCAGCCGCCAACACTCTGCTCTCGATCTTCGATCTCGAACCGCTCGGAGACAACCGGTTCCAGGGTCGCAGCCCTAACAATGGCTGGACCCGCGTTTTTGGCGGCCAGGTGATCGGCCAGGCGCTCTATGCCGCCTGCAAGACGGTCGAGGATCGCTCGCCGCATTCGCTGCACGCCTACTTCATGCTGCCGGGCGATCCGACGGTCCCGATCGTCTACGAGGTCGAGCGGCTGCGCGACGGCGGCTCGTTCTCGACGCGGCGCGTGCTGGCGCTGCAGAAGGATGCGGCGATCTTCGCAATGTCGGTCTCCTTCCAGATTGCCGAGCCCGGCTACGACCACCAGATGCCGATGCCTGCCGTTCCGATGCCGGAAGATTTGCCGGATCGCGACGGCATGGAACGCGACGTGCTGCCTCACATGCCCGAAGCGGTGCGCGCCTATTACCGCCGTGAGCGGCCGATCGAGATCCGCCCCGTCGAGATGAGCCGCTACGCGCTGGACGGCCCGCGCGAGCCGAAATTCAATGTCTGGGTCAGGGCATCGCAAAAACTGCCCGCTGAGCCGGCGCTGCACCAGAGCGTGCTCGCCTATGCCTCGGACCTGATGCTGCTCGATTCCAGCCTGATCGCTCACGGCACCAGCGTCTTCGACCGGCGTGTCCAGAGCGCCAGCCTCGATCACGCAATGTGGTTCCATCGGCCTTTCCGGGCCGACGACTGGCTGCTCTATGCTCAGGACAGCCCCTCGGCCTCCGGCGCGCGAGGCTTCTCGCGCGGGCTGATCTTCGACCAGGCAGGGCATCTCGTCGCTTCCGTGGCACAGGAAGGCCTGATCCGGCCGCGTCCCGACCGCGCCTGAGCCAATCACCGCCTGCTTTCACGGCATCTGCCTAATTATTGATCAATCCAACCTGCTGCGCCCCACCTGATCGTGGCGGAATCGCGGCATTGCCCGCCAACGCGCCACATCCACCGGTTGGCACGGCCCTTGAAAGGTCTCCCCCGACGCGCTGGAGCCGGATCCGATCAGGTCGACCGACCTGATCGGTGAATCCGCCTCCAAACTTTGAGATGGAGACCGTTTTTCCGATTTACTTGCATTGCAAGCAGATCGGAACGGGCTCCGGCTCGAAAGGGCGCGAGAGGCGCAACGACGTCGCTTGGATCGCGGTCCGACGGCGCACAAGCGGGGGTAACCCAGCCATGAAGATCGTGATGGCTATCATCAAGCCGTTCAAGCTGGAGGAGGTGCGCGACGGGCTCACCGCCATCGGCGTGCACGGCCTGACCGTGACTGAAGTCAAGGGCTATGGCCGCCAGAAGGGCCATACCGAGATCTACCGCGGCGCCGAATACGCCGTGAGCTTCCTGCCCAAGATCAAGATCGAGGTCGCCGTCACCGACGATCTCGTTCCCAAGGTGATCGAGGCCATCACCGCCGCCGCCCGCACCGGCCAGATCGGCGACGGCAAGATCTTCGTCTCGTCGATCGAGAAGGCCGTGCGCATCCGCACCGGCGAGACCGACGGCGACGCCCTCTGAGCCCCGACCTTCCCAGGAGTTTCACGATGAACAACAAGACCCTTAACCGGGCCGGGCTGGTCGGGCTGGCGTTCGCCGCGATGGCCGGCGCCGCGCTGGCGCAAACCCCTGCCGCGCCGCCCGCCCCCGTGCCCAACAAGGGCGACACCGCCTTCATGATGAGCTCGACGATCCTCGTGCTCCTGATGACGGTCCCGGGCCTTGCGCTGTTCTATGGCGGCCTCGTCCGCTCCAAGAACATGCTCTCGGTGCTGACCCAGGTCTTCGCCATCGTCTGCATCGTCTCGCTGATGTGGATCATCTTCGGCTACTCGCTCGCCTTCACCAATGGCGGCGGCCTCAATGACTTCGTCGGCGGCTTCTCCAAGGCCTTCCTGAAGGGTGTCGACGGCAATTCGACCGCCGCGACCTTCTCCAATGGCGTCGTCATCCCGGAATATGTCTACATCGCCTTCCAGATGACCTTCGCCTGCATCACCCCGGCCCTCATCGTCGGCGCCTTCGCCGAGCGCATGAAGTTCTCGGCGCTGCTGCTCTTCATCGTGCTCTGGGTCACCTTCATCTATTTCCCGATGGCCCACATGGTCTGGTACTGGGGCGGGCCCGACGCGGTCGGCAACGCCGCCAAGGCGCTGGCTGATGCCGGCACTGATGGCAAGGCCGCGGCCCAGGCAGCGCTCGACGCTGTGAACGCCGATGCCGGCATGCTGTTCAAGTGGGGCGCGCTCGACTTCGCCGGCGGCACCGTCGTGCACATCAATGCCGGTATTGCGGGCCTCGTCGGCTGCGTCCTGATCGGCAAGCGTATCGGCTTCGGCAAGGAGCTGATGGCCCCGCACTCGCTGACCATGACGCTGATCGGCGCTGCCCTGCTCTGGGTCGGCTGGTTCGGCTTCAACGCCGGCTCCAACCTCGAGGCCAACGGCACCGCCGCGCTCGCCATGATCAACACCTTCGTCGCCACGGCGGCGGCGGCGGTGGCCTGGCTGTTCGTCGAATGGGCCGTGAAGGGCAAGCCCTCCATGCTCGGCATGGTCTCGGGCGCGGTCGCCGGCCTCGTCGCCGTCACCCCGGCTGCGGGCTTTGCCGGCCCGATGGGCTCGATCCTGCTCGGCCTCGTCGCGGGCGCCGTCTGCTTCGTCTTCTGCTCGACCGTGAAGAACGCGCTCGGCTACGACGACTCGCTCGACGTCTTCGGCATCCACTGTGTCGGCGGCATCATCGGTGCGCTGGCGACCGGCATCCTGGTCAACCAGGCGCTCGGCGGCGCCGGCATCCCCGATTACTCGACCAAGCCGGGCGAGCTGGTCGCCGCGACCTACGAGTTCGGCACGGCTTTCATGGCCCAGCTCAAGGCGGTGCTGTTCACGCTCGTCTTCAGCGGCGTCGGCTCGGCGATCCTCTACAAGATCGTCGATGTGATCGTCGGCCTGCGCGTCGCTTCCGACCAGGAGCGCGAGGGTCTCGACATCGCCGAGCACGGCGAGCGCGCCTATCACGACTGAGCCCTGAACAGCCCAGGTCAAAGCATCGCCCCGGCGGGACACCGCCGGGGCTTTTTCATTGCCGCTGGCAGACCCGTCGCCTGTCCCTCAATGAACGGTTCCCCTGCAGGCCCAGGCGATGTTCGCGAAAGATCTCGGGCCGTCGGGCCGGCCGGCTTGATAGGCGTCGCGCACGGCCTCGTCGACGCGCGCCCGCTCCACGGCGTCGAGTGTCGTCACATATTTGCCGAGCGGCCCTTCGCCGGCAGCGATCGGCGCCCAGAAGTCGTCGAAATCCCGATAGTCCATGCGGATCATCAGCTCGGTCTCGATGACGTTCGCGAGACCCTGCTCGGCGAAAGCCCGCTTCATTTCGCCGGGCTGCATCATCGGCTGGAAGCAATAGCGGGCGCGCATCTGGCGCCCGCCTTCGTTCAGCCCCGCGACGGTATCGACCATCATGCGCATGCCCGGCATGCCACCGTAGTGGTCCCACACGGCCGCCGCGACCACGCCGCCTCGCCGCACGACGCGGGCCATCTCGGCGATGGCCTTGCCGGCTTCGGGCACGAAATGCAGCACGAGCAGAGCCAGTGCGCGGTCGAACACGCGATCCTCGAATGGCAGGGTGCAGGCATCCGCCTGCCGGATGCTGATACGCGCGTCGCTGTTGCGCCGGGTCGCCTCCGCGACGAAGACGGGCGAGTAGTCGATCGCGACGACCGCCGCGAGATCTGCGGAGGCAGCGAGCATGAAAGTCAGGCTGCCGGTGCCGCAACCGACGTCGAGAACGCGCTCGCCATCGGCCAAGCCGGCGAAGTCGATGAACCCGGGCGCGAGCTTTTTGCTCCAGCGGCCCATCAGTTGCTCATAGCCGGCCGCATCGTGGATGGTGAAGCTTGAGGCCATCGAACCCTCCTCGCGGCGCGTCGGGAAGGCGGGCGCCGACACCACGACAATAGACCAGTCAGGGTGCTGGAAAAATCGCTCTCGAAACGGTGCGGCGTCTCACTGCTCGCCTGAAGATCGGTCCAGCACGATTTCGAGCACCTGCACCGTCTCCGGCAGCTCGATCAGGAACTCGGCATCGCGTTCGAGATGGTGGATCCTGCGCGGGTCGGGCCCGGCGAAGCGCGACATCGCCTCGACGCTCTCCCAGTAGGAGATCGTCACGAACTCGCTCTCCCCCGCACGGTCCTCGCGGAACATCTGCGCGCCGAGCGCCTTTTTTGCCAGCGGCCTGACGCCGACCTCGAGCAGATAGGCTGCATAGGCATCCGCCTTCTCAGGCACGGTGCGGCCGCGCCAGATCCGGGCAATTCTCGCGATTCTCTCACCGCCATCGGCCATGACGTCCTCCTGGCTGTTGTTCGTCGAAGAATGCTTTGGCCGTGCCATCGTTCCCCACGCTCCCGACAATGCGTGGCGGCAGCGCAAGGTTAAGCGGGCCTTAACCGGACCTTCCTAACCTGCCGGTTCGATGGGGCGGTCTCGGCTGCCTTCCTGACCGACGCCCGCAGACACGGCCCGATGCGCACGATCCGACGCTCCTCATCGCTGATCGACCGCCTGCCCGATCCGGTGCGCGAGTTCCTGTCGCGCCGCGCCGCCGAGATCGGCGGGATGGCGATGCTCGCGGTGATGATCGCCGTCGCTGTCGCCCTCGCCACCTGGTCGGTCGACGATCCCAGCCTGAACAACGCCACGCGCGGCACCGTGCGCAACCTGCTCGGTCGCCCCGGCGCGATGATCGCCGATCTCGCCATGCAGTTGCTCGGTCTCGGCGTTGTCGCGCTGTTGCTGCCGCCATTGCTTTGGTCGCTCCGGCTGATCCGCTTCCATCTCTTCGACCGCAGCGCCCTCAAGCTCGTCCTCTGGGTCGTCGGCATCGTCTCGACCGCCGCGGTGGCGAGCGCCCTGCCGGCGACGCCGCGCTGGCCGCTGCCGACTGGCATGGGCGGCGTCATCGGCGACGCCCTGCTGCAGGGCACCCGCAACATCGTCGGCCTGGGCGGCACCGCACTCGGCGGCCTCGTCGCCTTCGTCTTTGCCGGCATCGCCATTCTCTCCGTCACCGCGGCCGCCGGCTTCGGCTTCGTCACCGACGAGGATCCCGACCCCGACCATGACGACGATGCCGCTTTCGCCGATGGCGAGGAGCGCCGCGACGACGAGCCGGGCTTCTCGGTGATCCTGATCGGCTGGATCGCGCATGGCGCCATGGCGCTGAAGGCCGCGATCCTGCGCCGCCTGCCGCGCCCGCCGCAGCCGGCCTCAGCCAGCGCCGGCACGATGCCCGTACCGGCCCAGACCGGCCGGGTCCGCCGCGAGCCGAACTTCACCGGCGATCCGGAAGCCTACCGGTCCCCTGTCGTCGCGCCCGAACTCGTGCGCCCCGCTGCCGCCAGGCCCGCACCGACGGCGCGCCCGGCTTATGACGACGATGACGAGCCTTTCGAGGCGCAGGATGTGCGTGACCTCAACGCTCCGCGCGTCGCCGCTCCGGTGCGCGCGCCCAAGCCCGGCAAGCGTCTGTCGCGCGAGGCGCAGCCATCGCTGCTCGATCGCGAAGGCTTCGAGCTGCCGCCGCTGACCTATCTCGCCGAGCCCAAGAAGATCCCGGCGAACACCGTCTCCACCGACGCGCTGGAGCAGAACGCCACCTTGCTGGAGGGCGTGCTGGAAGATTTCGGCGTCCGCGGCGAGATCAGCCAGGTCCGGCCCGGCCCGGTGGTCACGTTGTACGAGCTTGAGCCTGCGCCTGGGACGAAGTCGTCGCGGGTGATTTCGCTGGCGGA
>NZ_JBWKNL010000015.1:0-102485 GCF_059415545.1 Allobosea sp. GW821-FHT10B12 | reverse complement strand
ATCCAGCGCCGGCTGCAGATCGGCTACAACCGCGCCGCCTCGATCATGGAGCGGATGGAGAACGAGGGCATCGTCGGCCCCGCCAACCACGCCGGAAAACGCGAGATCCTCGTCGAAACCGGAAGGGCGAGGGAAGACGGGGAGTGAGGGCGACGGCTCAGTCCGGCCAGGACAGCAGGATCTCGTAGGCTGTCGGCTTGACGAGGCGCATGTCGGGGTTCGACGAGGAGAATTCCTTGTCGCCGGAGAGCCGGTCGAGCGCCTTGGCGTCGACGCCCTTGGGATAACCAAAGCGGATCGTCAGCGAGCAGCCGCCGAAGGCCTTCGCCAGCTTGCCGCCCTGCCAGTCGTTGGCGGTGCCGGAATAGTCCCAGTCGAAGCCGAGGATGCTGAAGGGCTTACCATTGGCGGTCTCGACCGTGGCCAGGGCGCTGCCGATGGCGAGGCGCTCACCCGCCGGCCCTGAGATGGCCCAGGCCGAGCCCTCGCGGACATAGATCGTGCCGGGCCCACGGCGCTTCTTGCCGTCGCGCCAGACCAGCTCGAGCCGGCGCTTTTTGTCCTTTGGGAAAAGGATGGCGCCGGCCGCTTTCTCACCCTCGCCGATCTCGATGCGGGCGCGCTGGACGTTTCCGGGACCGAAGGCCTTGATCAGGGCCGCCTCGTCAGCCTCGCGGGCGAAGGGACCGGAGCAGGCGAGCAGGTCGGCCGTCTGTGCCCGAGTCGGGCTCGCCGCGGCGATGAGGGCCAGAGCCGCGAACCGGAGCATTGAAGCGGCGATCTGCATCGAAGAATCCGATCTGTCGACATTGGCATGGTTGCCTGTCTTAGCCATTGCGCGGGTCTGAAGCAGGACCGAACCTTTGCGGGGCGCAAGCGTTTCCTCGGAGACTAAGAGGATGACGCGATGACAGCCACTCACCAGTCCGGCGGACCGCCGGGCGGCGTGCCGACCAGCCCGACGCCACCGCCGGAACTGCCACCGATGAACCCGGGCGAGGTGTCGCCGGCGCCGCCGATCGAGAATCCGCCAGATAACGAGCCGAACGGCATCCCCAACGATCCGCCGCCGGAACTGCCGCCGAACGCGCCGCCCGAGGGGCCGCCGGCGACGCCGATCGACCTGCCGCCGGCACGTGATCCGCGCGAACCGCAGGAACCCGGACGCTGAGCCGGGCTCAAACCGCCGGCCGGTCGCTCTCGCCGAGGTCCCAATAGAGCCCGGCCATCAGGCCGAGGGCCTCGCGCGGGATCGCGACCGGGACGTGCTCGTTCGGGGCATGCTGCGAGCAGCCGGGATAGGAATGCGGCACCCAGATCGTGCGCATGCCGACGATATCCGCGAAGATGTCGTTGGGCAGGCCGCCGCCGAGATTGGGGAGAAGCGCCGGCTTCTTGCCGGTGCTCTTGGCGAGCGAAGCCAGCGCCCATTCGACCCACGGATCGTCCGGATCGAGCCGGGTCGCGTTGAAGACCGCGTCGCGCGCCTTGGTGACCTCGACCATGTCGAAGCCATGGCGCTTCAGGTGGCGCTGCAGCGCCGGGATGACATCGTCCGGATCGATGCCGACGACGAAGCGGAGCGCACAGCGGGCCCAGGCGCTCGGCGGCACGGCGTTGACCGGGGTCTCCGGCACGCCGGACTTCATCGCCAGCACGTCGAAGGAGCACCAGCCAAAAACCTGTTCGGCCGGCGAGAGGCCCGGCTCGCCCCATTCCGGATCGATGGTGGGGCCGTCCGGTCCGCCGTCGATCTCGCAATCGGCGAGGGCCTTGCGCACCGCCGCCGGCAATTCCTTCGGCACCCATTCATGGATGCGGATCTGGCCGGTCGGCGAGGTGATGGAGGCGATGGCGTGGGCGAGCTGGATCGCGGGATCGGAGAGGATGCCGCCCCAGTTGCCGGAATGGTGGCCGCCCTCACGTGCGTTGATGGTGAGGTCGAAGGTGACGCCGCCGCGCGCGCCCAAAAAGATGGTCGGGCGCTCGGCATTGAGGCGCGGCCCGTCGGAGGCGATCAGCACGTCCGACTTGAACAGCTCCTTCTGCTCGGTGCAGAGCTCGCGCAGGCCGGGCGAGCCGCATTCCTCGCCCATCTCGATCAGGTATTTGACGTTGAAGCCGAGCGTGCCGCCGCGTGTCTCGAGCACGGATTTCAGCGCGCTGATGTTGATCAGGTGCTGGCCCTTGTTGTCGACGACGCCGCGACCGTACCAGCGGTCGCCGCGCTCGGTGAGGGTCCAGGGCGAGAGGCCCTCGGCCCATTGCGCGTCGAGGCCGCGGATGACGTCGCCATGGCCGTAGCCGAAGATGGTCGGCAGGCCCTCGGCCTCGATGCGCTGCGCAAAGAGGAAGGGCCCCTTGGCCTTGGGGTGGTTGAGGATCGTGCAGGTGAAGCCGAGGCTCTCCAGCAGCGGCAGCATCTCCTTGTCGAGATACTCGGCAAGGACCGGTGCGCGATCCGGGTTCTGGCTCTCGGTCGGCATGGCGATCAGGCGCGACAGGTCGCTCTTGAAGCTGCCGGAGTCGAAATAGTCGAGCGCATGGGCGATCGCCTTGGCGCGGGTCATGGTGGTCACTCCGTCAAAAAGGATCAGTTGCGCTTTTCGGGCGAGATCACGTCGCGCAGGCCGTCGCCCGCGAGGTTGATCGCGAAGATCAGCAGGGCCAGCGCCGTGCCGGGCAGGGCGATCAGCCAGAACGAGAAGAACATGTAGGCCTTGGCCTCGGAGACCATCAGGCCCCAGGAGGGCAGCGGCGGCTGCACGCCGAGGCCGAGGAAGGAGAGCGCGGCTTCGAGCAGGATGGCGCTCGCCGCCTCCAGCGTCGCCACCACGATCAGATGCGGGGCGATGTTGGGCAGGACCTCGCGCAGGATGATCCGGGCCGTGCTGGCGCCTGAGGCCTGCGCCGCCGTGATGTAGTCGAGCGAGCGGACCTGCTGCGTCGCGCTGCGCATCACCACGGCGAAACGGTCCCATTTCAAGAGGCCCAGCACCAGGATGACGATCCAGAGCGAGGAGCCGATGATGGCGACGACGGCGAGCGCCACCAGGATCACCGGCATGGCGAGGCGGGTGGTGACCATGAAGGTCACGGCCATGTCGATGCGGCCGCCGAAATAGCCGGCGAGCAGGCCCATGGTGGTGCCGATCAGCCCGGCGATGGCGACGACGCTGATGCCGATCAGCAGCGAGATGCGGGCGCCGTAGAGCAGGCGCGAGATATAATCGCGCCCGAGCGGGTCGGTGCCGAGCGGGTGGATCCAGTTGCCCTTCTCGTACCAGAACGGCGGGACGTTCCGCGCCGTTAGGTTCTGCAGATAGGGATCGTGCGGCGCCAGCACCGGCGCGAGCAGAGCCAGCACCACGAACAGCAGCAGCAGGCCGAAGCCGAACAGGAAGGATTTCTGGGCCAGCGCCCGGCGCAGCAGGCGGCGCCCGCCGGTGACGTCGCTGGCTGCGAGGGGGAGAGAGGTCGCGTCGCTCATCTCAGGACACCCGGATGCGGGGATCGAGCCAGGCATTGGCGATGTCGGCCAGCAGCGTCAGCAGGACGTAGACGACCGAGAGCAGCAGGACGATGACCTGCATGACCGGGAAATCCTTGTAGGTGATGCTCTGATAGGCGAGGTAGCCGAGCCCATCGAGCGCGAAGATGGTCTCGATCACGACGGAACCGCCGAGCAGGAAGCCGAGCTGCACTGCCGTCAGCGCCACCACCGGCACGGCAGCGTTGCGCAGCGCGTGGGTGATGACGACGGCGTAGGGCGAGAGGCCCTTGGCCCGGGCGGTGCGGATATAATCGGCCGAGAGCACCTCGATCATGCCGGCGCGGATCAGGCGCATGAAGGCCGGCGCGGTGTAGTAGCCGAGCGCGATCGTCGGCATGACGTAGTGCAGCCAGGTCCCCGAGCCGGAGACCGGCAGCCAGCGCAGCGTGATCGAGAACAGCATCACCAGGATCAGCGCGAAGAAGAAGTTCGGCATCGCCTGGCCGAAGACGGCGATGGCGAGCGCCAGCCGGTCGATCCAGCTGTTGGAATAGATCGCGGCGAGCACGCCGAGCGGGATCGAGATCGCCAAGGCGAAGGCGAGCGAGGAGAGGCCGAGGATCAGCGTCACCGGCAGCTTGGCGAAGACCAGCGCGGAGACGTCGGTCTTGAAATAGATCGAGGTGCCGAAATCGCCTGACAGCGTCTTGAACAGCCAGTCGAGATACTGGACGACGAGCGGCCGATCGAGCCCGTAGGTCTTGCGGATGACGTCGAGATCGGCCTGCTGCGCGCCCTCGCCGGCGATCGCGACCGCGATGTCGCCGGAGAGGCGCAGCAGGAAGAAGGCGATGGCCGAGACCGCAAGCGCGACGAGCAGCGCCAGGCCGAGCCGTTTGACGATGAAGCCGAGCATGGCTTGCTTCCAATTGTGAAGGTGATGTCCGCGCCGGTCTTACGAAAAAGCCCGGCGCGTCATGGTCGGCCTTGAGCCGACCATCTCTTTCAGGAGATTCTCGGGTCTGCGCTTCGCTTCGCCCGAGAATGACGCTTGCGCGTCACTTCCAGCCCATCTCCCAGAAGCGGACGAGCTCGTCCGGATAGGCCTTGAAGTTCAGGTCCTTGTTGGCGACGTAGTAGACCGGCAGCGAATAGAGCGGCACGGCATAGGCCTTGTCGGCGATGATCTTCAGGCCGGCCTTGTAGGCCTCCTTGCGCACCGCCGGATCGACCGAGTTGTTGCCCTTCTCCAGCAGGTCGCGCACGGCCGCGTCGCGGGTGATGTCCTCGCTGCGGAAGGCGAAGTAGTTCGGCGTCGCGGCCGAAACGTCGTTGACCGAGAACGAGCCCCAGGTCTGGTGCGTCAGCATCGCCTTGTTGGTGGCGATCTGCTCGCGCATCGCGGCGTATTGCAGGAAGCGCAGATTGGTCTTGATGCCGACGGCCTGGAGATAGCCGATCAGCGCCTCGGTCTGGTTGCGCTCGCGATAGGCGACGATGTCCATGGTCAGGCTGGGATGGCCGGCTTCCGCCAGCAGCGCCTTGGCCTTGGCGGGATCATAGGGGTAGCGCGCTGCGCCCTCGTCGGTGCAGCCGAACTGCGAGGGGAAGCAGATCGTGTTGATGACGCGCGAACCGGTGCCGACGATGTTCTTGACCATCGCCTCGCGGTCGATGGCGTGGATGATCGCCTTGCGGACGCGCTCGTCCTTGAGGGCGGGAGCAGGCGTGCCGTCCTGGATGTTCATCTGCATGAAGACGATGCGCATCGTCTCGCCGGACACGACCTGCAGCGTCGGCACCGTCTGGAGCTGGTCGGCCTGGTCCTTCGGCACGTGCATGATCAGATCGGCGCCGCCCGAGAGCATCTCGGCCATCTGGGTCTGGCGGTCGGGGATGAAGCGGATCTCGAACTTGCCGACCTTGGGCTGAGGCTTGGGCGAATCCTTGAAATAATCCTTGTTGAGCTCGAGCGTGATCGACTTGCCCGGCACATAGTTCGAGACCTTGTAGGGGCCCGAGCCGACCGGCTTCTCGTTCTGGCCCTTGGGGCCGACCTTCTCGTAATACTCGTTCGGGTGGATCACGACCGGGCCGGCGAGAT
Organism: Allobosea sp. GW821-FHT10B12; assembly: GCF_059415545.1. NCBI lineage: Bacteria > Pseudomonadati > Pseudomonadota > Alphaproteobacteria > Hyphomicrobiales > Alloboseaceae > Allobosea > Allobosea sp. GW821-FHT10B12. The sequence continues at coordinate 96,888 of NZ_JBWKNL010000015.1, read as the reverse complement.
ACTCGATCGCGGCTGGGAAGATCTCCTTGGTCGTCAGCCGGACCTTGTACTTGTCGAGCTTCTCGGCCTTGGCGACCCAGTTGACGTTGCCCTGGGTGACGACCTTGTTCTCGGGCTTGGAGATGAAGTTCAGCGTGTAGACGACGTCGTCGGCGTCGAACTCCTCGCCATTGTGGAACTTCACGCCCTCGCGCAGTTCGAAGTCGATGGTCTTGTCGTCGACCTGCTTCCAGCTCTTGGCGAGCTGGCCCTTGTACTCGTTGGTGGCGGGATCGCGGTAGATCAGCGTATCCCAGACATTGGCGCCGATGATCACGCCGATGCGGACATTGTTGAAGAACGGATCGACGCTCTCCGGCGCCTGGTCATAGGCGAAGCGGACGGTGTTGGCGGCCTTCTGGGCGAAGGCCGGCGTCGCAATGGCGGTCGCAGCCATAACGGTCGCGGCCAGGGCCGTGGAGGCCTTGTCGAAGAAGCGCATGTTTTCCCCTCGCAGCATTATTGCTTGTCTCGTTCGGCGGGCAGCCCTAGGCCGCCGTCACGCCGGCGACACAAACTCTGCACAGCTTCGTGCTTGCCGCCATAAGAATGAATCGAAAGGATCGTTGCCGAGATGGCAAGGTGCGGCTACTGCACGCCCATGCAGACTCCGGCCTTGCGGTATTTCCTGGCGGTGGTGCGGACCGGCTCGATCAGCGCCGCGGCGCAGCGTCTGCGCGTTGCTGGCTCGGCCGTCAGCCGCCAGATCGCCAATCTCGAAAAGGAGCTGGACGCCGCGCTGTTCGAGCGGCGCTCGCACGGCATGATCCTGACCCAGGCCGGCCAGACGCTCGCGGCCTATGCACAGCGGCTCGAACTGGAGAGCGAGCAGGTCGTCAGCGAGATCCGCGAACTACGCGGCGCCAGCAAGGGCTTGATCAGGCTCGGCGTCACCGAGGGCTTCGCCGTCAGCTTCATCCCCGAGGTGATCTATGCCTTCCGCCAGCAGCATCCGGACGTCGCCTTCGACGTCAAGGTGATGTCGCCGCAGGTCGTCACCGAGCATGTCCGCACCGGTACCATCGATCTCGGATTGACCTTCGTGCTGCAGCAGGAGCGCGGCGTCACCATCAACTGGCAATGTGCGGCGCGGACCTATGCCTTCGTCGCGCCGCATCACCCGCTGGCGGGCAAGGAGGCGATCAGGATCGAGGACATCTTCGTTCACCCCATCGCGGTGCTCGACAGCGAGGCGACGGTGCGCAAGATCGTCGACATCTATTTTTCGGCGCGCGGCCTGACCGTCGACGCCGTGCTGACCTCGACCAATGTCGCGAGCCTGCGCCATTTCTGCAAACTCGGCGGCGCCGTGATGTTCGCCAGCTCGATCTCCTTCGGCGCCTCGATCCGCGACGGTTCGGTGGTGGCGTTGCCGCTGAAGGATGGTGACCTGCCGCCGCGCAGCCTGCAGATCCAGAGCATGTCGGGCCGGGCACTGCCCAAGGTGGTGACCAATTTCATGGGGGCGCTGATCGAGGAGCTGCAGCAGGCCGATACTCTCGCGACCATGGCGACCGAGCGAGCTGCGGTTCCGGAGGTCCGGCAAGCATGAGCGTTGTGGCGAAGGGCGATGCGCCCGAGATCATGGTGCCGCATCCGCACCAGCTCGTGGCGCGCGACGCGATCCTGGCGGCGCGCGCCGCCGGCAAGCCGGGCTTCCTGCTCGGCGACCTCACCGGCCTTGGCAAGACGCTCTCGGCCTGGCTCGCCATCTCGGCGATGCCGGAGCAGGAGGTGCTGGTGATCTGCCCGAAGGGCGCGATCCCGCAATGGCGGCGCACCATTGCCCATGCCGGGCTGCCGGCGAAGAAGCTCACCTTGATGAACTTCGAGCGGACGAAATCGCTGCTAGCGCCGCCGCCGGCCAGCAACAAGCGCTCGACGCGGGCGAAGAACAACGAGATTGCCAAGCATGGCACGCCAAAGCGGGTCTGGCCCCTGGTCGTGATCGACGAGGCCCATCGCATCCGCAATCCGAACTCGCAGCAGGGGCTGGTCTGCCGGCAGATGGCGGCCGCCGCGCAGTTCACGATCTATATGAGTGCGACGGCTGGGCAGGCGCCGCACGAGCTGTCCTATCTCGCGCGATTGCTGGCCGATGCCACCGGGGCGCCCGGCGCCGATCTCGACGGCTTCCGGGCGCTGATGAAGCGGCTGAAGATGGGCCGGGCCAAAGGGCGCTGGAAGAACTGGAGCTGGGAGCCGAACGAGAGCGACCGCAAGGTGATGGCGGGCCTGCTCTATCGCGGCGCTAACGCGATCGGTCTGCGGCGCCGGCCCGAGGAGATCGCCGGCTGGCCGGAGGTGCAGCGCGAGCTCGCCCCCGTTGCGCTCGATACGAGCGAGCGCAAGCTCTACGATGCGACTTGGCGCGAGTTCCGGCGCGAGCTCGGCCTCGCCGGCGGCTCGACCCGCAAGCCCGCCGGCTGGGCGGCCGATCTGCGTTTTCGCCAGAAGGCGAGCCTCTTACGCACTGCCGGTACGGCGGAGTTCTGCCAGGACCTGCTCGAGAATGACGAGCAGGTTGCGATATCCGTCGCCTTCCTCGAAACCGGGGCGATGCTGGCGGAGAAGCTCTCCGGCAAGGGCTGGCGCGTCGGCTCGATCACCGGCGAGTATTCCGGCGAGGCCAACGAAGCGACGCGCATCGCCTTCCAGACCGGCAAGCTCGACGCCGTCGTGTTCACCGTGACCGAGTCGATCTCGCTGCATAAGGCCGAGATGCCGGGCGGCGAGCGCGAGCGGGCGCTGGTCGTCCATGATCTGCGCCACAGTGCGATCCAGCTGCAGCAGATCGAAGGCCGCTGCCATCGCGACGGCCAGCACGCCACGATCTTCTATGCCTATGCCGAGGATACGGTGGAAGAGAAGGTCGCCGCGACCGTGCTCGCCCGCATGGCGGCGATGGAAGGCTTGGCTGGCGACGAAACCGCGCTGCTCGACGCGATCGCCGGAGAAGTCGAGCGGGCGGCGCTGGCGCGGGAGGCGGCCTAAGCCGCGGCTCGGTCCGTCATGGTCGGGCTTGTCCCGACCATCCACGTCTTTGTCTCGCTGATCGAGTGCAGTGTTCAAGACGTGGATGCTCGCCACAAGGGCGAGCATGACGGTGTGGGAGCGCTGATCGTTCAATTCATCTGCGAGCGCGGCGGTTCGTCCGGCGTGCGCTCGCCGACACGCTTGGCCTGGTCGACGACGCGCTCGGTCGCACCGACGGCCTTGTACCAAAGGTCGCGCGTGTAGGCGCCCTGATGGACGATGGCGTCGTAGCCGATCGCGATGACCGCGATCACCAGCAGAATGCGAAACATGGGAAATCCCCCGTCCGAATTGGTCCTCGGCGAAGAACGCTCGGGCGGCGGCAGGGTTCCTGTGCGGCGAGGTTGACCACCGCCGCGCGGCATTGTCCCCTCCCGCCGGCAGGGAGGCGTATCGGATGTTCGACGATCTCAAGGGCAAGCGGATTCTGGTGACGGGTGCTTCCTCGGGGCTCGGCGCGCATTTCGCGCGGCTGCTCGCGGGGAAGGGCGCTCTTGTCGCCGCCGCAGCGCGCCGGACCGAGCGTCTTCAGGAGCTGGCGCGTGAGTGCGAGGGCGTGCCGGGCAAAGTCTTGCCGCTTGCGCTCGATGTGAGTTCCGTCGCGGCGGTCGAGAAGGGCGTCGCAGAGGCCGCAAGGGCTCTCGGCGGGCTCGATGTGCTCGTCAACAATGCCGGTGTCGGCGAGACGGAAGCTGCGCTCTCGGTGAGCGAGGCGCAATGGGACAATCAGCTCGACGTCAATCTGAAGGGCTGCTTCTTTACCGCGCAGGCCTCAGCGAAGCTCATGGCCGAGCAGGAAGGCGGCGGGGCGATCGTCAACATCGCCTCGATCCTGGGCGAGCGCGTCGCCGGCCGGGTCGCGCCCTATGCGATCTCCAAGGCCGGGCTGATCCAGATGACCAAGGCGCTGGCGCTGGAATGGGCGCGGCACGCGATCAGGGTCAATGCGCTGGCGCCGGGCTATGTCGTCACCGACATCAACCGCGAGTTCTTCGCCGGGGAGGCGGGCGAGGCGCTGAAGAAGCGCATCCCGATGCGCCGGGCCGGCGAGCTCGACGATCTCGACGGGCCGCTCTTGCTGCTCTGCTCCGATGCCGGGCGCTACATGACCGGCTCGGTCGTCGCCGTCGATGGCGGGCATCTGGTCAGCGGGCTGTAGGCGGCGGGAACAGCCGGTTGCTCGCTAAGTTTCCTCGCAAGAGGCAGGAGGATGCCATGCACAAGCCCGAGGGGCACAACGCCGTCTCGCCCTATCTCCTCGTCGCAGATGCCGAACAGGCGCTCGCCTTCGCCAAGGCGGTGTTCGGGGCCGACCCGAGCTTCATCGCCCGGCGCGAGGATGGCGGGATCATGCATGCCGAGTTCAGGATCGACGATTCGATCGTGATGCTGGGCGAAGCTCCGGGCGGGCCGGAATGCCATGTCCATGTCTATGTCGCCGACCCCGACGCCCTGATTGCGAAGGCGGTGGCGGCCGGCGGTACGCTGATCCAGGCGCCGGCGGAAAAGGGCGACGGCGATCGCCGCGGCGGGGTCAAGGACCCGGCCGGGACGAGCTGGTGGCTGGCGCGGATGGTCGATCCGGCCGGGCGGACCAAGACGAACGCACTCTAACCTGCCGGCAGCAGATCCCGCAGCCGGATCAGGGCGATCTTCTCTACCTGGGCGAGGGCGGTGGCGAATTCCTGCTCCGGCGTGCTCTTCAATCGTTCTTCGAACGAGGCGAGGATGTCGGCCTTGGTCAGCCCCTTGACCGCGAGGATGAAGGGGATGCCGAAGCGGGCCTTGTAGGCCTCGTTCAGCGCGGTGAAGCGGGCGCGCTCGTCCGATGTCAGCCGGTCGAGCCCGGCCGAGCCCTGCTCATTGGCCGATTCCGGCGTCAGTTCGCCGGCCGCAGCGATCTTGCCGGCAAGGTCGGGATGGGCGTCGAGCAGGGCCTTTTGTCGTTCGCGCGGCGCGTTGCGCATCACCGCGACCATCGCTTTGTGCAGGCCCTCGGCGTTGTCCTGCTCGGACGAGAACCCGGAGGCGTGGGTCTGCTCGGCGATCCAAGGCGAGTGCTCCCAGACCCGGCCATAGACCTCGGTGAACAGCGCCTGCGGCAGCCGGGAGGGCTGGTAGCCGCCTTCCGGCGGATGCGTGCGCACCCAATGGCGGGCGATGTCGAGCCTAGTCGCGACCCAGACCTTGTCATGACTCTGGACATAGTCGAGGAAGCGGGCGAGCGCCGCGGCGCGGCCGGGCCGGCCGACGAGCCGGCAATGCAGGCCGATCGACATCATCTTCGGGGCCGTCTCGCCCTCGGCATAGAGCGTGTCGAACGAGTCCTTGAGATAGGCGAAGAACTGGTCGCCGCTATTGAAGCCCTGCGGCGTGGCGAAGCGCATGTCGTTGGCGTCGAGCGTGTAGGGCACCGCGAGCTGCGGGCCATGCGGCCCCTCGAGCCAATAGGGCAGTTCGTCGGCATAGACGTCAGCGGTGTAAAGGAAGCCGCCTTCTTCCATGGTCAGGGGAATGGTGTTGACGGAGGTGCGGCCCTGATAGCAGCCGAGCGGACGATCCCCAGCGAGCTCCGTCTGGATGCGGATCGCTTCGGCGATGTGCTCGCGCTCGAGTTCGGCGGGAGCGTCGCGATAGTCGATCCATTTCAGGCCGTGGGTGGCGATCTCCCAGCCGGCTTCCTGCATCGAGGTGACGATCTCCGGATAGCGCTGCAGCGCCGAGGCCACCGCGAAGACCGTCACCGGCATGTTGCGCTGCGTGAACATCCGCCAGAGCCGCCAATAGCCGGCGCGCGAGCCGTATTCGTAGATCGATTCCATGTTCATGTGGCGCTGGCCGGGCCAGGGTGCGGCGCCGACGATCTCGGAGAGGAAGGCCTCCGAGGCGGCATCGCCATGCAGGATGTTGTTCTCTCCGCCTTCCTCGTAATTCACCACGAACTGCACCGCGATGCGGGCCTTGCCCGGCCAGTGCGGATGCGGAGGGGTGCGGCCATAGCCGACGAGATCGCGCGGGTAGGGGGAGGCGTTCATCGATCGATTCAAGTCCATGCGAGCGTGATTCAAGCGCGGCTGATAAGCCGTTGGCGACAGATTTGTTTTCAACTGCCGCGATAGGTCGAGTAGCTCCAGGGCGAGGCGAGGAGGGGCACGTGATAGTGTCCGTTCGGCTCGGCGATGGCGAAGCGGATCGGCACGAGGTCGAGGAAGGCCGGCTCGGGCAGCTTCGTGCCGAGATGGCGGAAATAGTCGCCGATCGCGAAGGTCAGCTCATAGTTGCCGACCAGCAGCGTGCCGCTGAGCAGGGGCGCATCGGTGCGGCCATCGGCATTGGTCACCACGTCGGCGATCCGGCTGCGGCTGCCGTCGGGCAGCAGCGCGTCGAGCGCGATCGCGACGCCGGCGGCCGGCTTGCCGTTGACCGTGTCGAGCACATGCGTCGACAGACGCCCCATGCCTGATCCTTTCCTGTTTGCCGTGTTCGCCGAGCGGAATGCCGCTTGCCTTCCAAGGCTGCGAACCTAGTCTGGAATCCGATGCAAGTTCCCTCCCGGATTCAGCCCTGTCAATTCGCGCGCCTGCGGCCCCGCTGGGAGCCGGCTCGTGCTTGAAGCCTATCTGATGGAGTGGGGCAGCCAGCTGATTCGCTGGCTGCATGTGATCGCAGCGATCGCCTGGATCGGCTCGTCCTTCTTCTTCATCCACCTCGACGCCTCGCTCCGGGCCGCGCCCGATGCGCCCAGGACCGAATCCGGCCAGCCGACGCAGTTCCTCGCCTGGCAGGTCCATGGCGGCGGCTTCTACGCGATGCGCAAATATCTGGTTGCGCCGGAGGTGCTGCCGAAGGAGCTGACCTGGCACAAATGGCAGGCTTATTGGACCTGGATCTCCGGCTTCTTCCTCTTGGTCTGGGTCTATTACGCCCAGTCGGAGCTATACCTGATCGATCCGGCGGTGATGGCGCTGTCGCCGGTCGCGGCGGGGGCTATCGGCATCGCGGCGCTGGCCGGCGGCTGGCTGTTCTACGACCTGCTCTGCAAGTCGCCGCTCGGCAAGAACGATGTCGTGCTCGGCCTGCTCGGCTTCGGCTATGTCGTCGCGGCGAGCTGGGCCTTCGCCTCGGTCTTCTCCGGGCGCGGCGCGCTGATCCATACCGGCGCGCTGATGGCGACGATCATGTCGGCCAACGTCTTCTTCGTGATCATGCCGGGCCAGCGCAAGACCATCGCCGCAATGGTCGCCGGCGCGGTGCCCGATCCGAAATACGGCAAGCAGGCCAAGCAGCGCTCGCTGCACAACAACTACATCACCCTGCCGGTACTGTTCCTGATGCTGGCGAACCATTACCCGGTGACCTACGCCAACTCGGCGGTGATCCCGGTGCTCGTCGCGCTGATCATCGTCGCCGGCGCGCTGATCCGGCATTTCTACAATGTCCGCCATGCCGACCATGCCAAGTCGCCCTGGTGGACCTGGGCGGTGGCGGCGCTGGCGCTCTGGCTCGCCTTCTGGGTGGCGATGGCGTCGTCGCCCGGCGGGCGCGAGCGCCTCGGCCTGAAGCCGCTCGACCCGGCGAAGCCGGTGATGCTCGCCGGCCTGGTGCCGCCGTCGCCGGAAGTCGCCAACATCGTTACCGGGCGCTGCGCCATGTGCCATGCGCCGGAGCCGTCCTGGCCGGGCATCGGGATCGCGCCGAAGGGCGTCTTCCTGCACGAGCCCGAGCTGATCGCCCGCCAGCGCCGCGCCATCGGCGTCCAGGCGGTGCTGACCCATGCCATGCCGCCGAACAACCTCTCCGGCATGACCGCGGACGAGCGGCGCGTGCTCGCTGCCTGGGTGGCGCAGAAGCGGTGAAGCCGCGTTTCGGCGCGGCATGGTGACGCTGCGAAGCCACAGCCAGGCGCCTGATCCACAGCGTTCAGTTTCATTCAGTTTCGGTTCATCGCGGAACCTTCATCGTCGACCCTGATCACATCGGCGTGATCGGCGCGTGATCATGCGTGCCGGGTGCGCCGGGGGCCTTGGGGGTCCAGTTGAAAGCCGTTTGGAGATCGGGCTCCAGCTACTGGCTGGCGGCCGCGCTGTTCTGTTGTGCCTGGGTGGCGCTGTGCTGGCCCTGGCTGTCGGGGGCGGTGACGATTCCGTTCGACGCCAAGGCGCATTTCCAGGCGCAGATCCAGTTCCTGGCGCAGGCGCTGCATTCCGGCCAGTCGCCGTTCTGGACGCACAACGTCTTCGCCGGCTCGCCCCAGGTCGCCGACCCGCAATCGCTGATCTTCTCGCCGGCCATCCTGCTGGCGCTGTTCAATCCCTCGCCGAGCTTCCGTGCGGTCGACGCCTATGTGCTGGCGCACCTCTTGGTCGGCGGGCTCGCCATGCTGATGTTCTTCCGCGATCGCGGCTGGCATCCGGCCGGAGCGCTGCTGGCAGCGCTGGTCTTCGCCTTCGGCGCCTCGGCCGCCTGGCGCGTCCAGCATGTCGGGCAGATCGCCAGCTTCGCCTTTTTCGGCCTCGCCTTCTGGCTGACGGCGCGGATGCTGCTGCGCGGCTCGCTGCGCTATGGGCTGCTCGCGGGCTTCGCCGCCGGCATGATGGTGCTCGAGCCCGATCAGGTCGCGCTGCTCGGCGCCTATATCCTGATCGGCATGGTCGTCGCCTACTGGCTTTCGGAAGGCTGGGCCGGTTTCCGCGCCAGCCTCGCGCCGATCGCAGCCGCCTGCTTCGCCGGCATCGTCACCATCGCCGTACCCTTGCTCTGGACCTGGCTCTTTGCCGAGGCGACGACGCGGCCGGCGATCGATCTCGTCGAAGCCGGCAGGGGCTCGCTGCACCCGGCCTCGCTATTGACCGCCTTCGTCGGCGATTTGTTCGGCGTGCGCGATCCGGCGACCGAGTTCTGGGGGCCCTACAGCCCGGAATGGAACGCCAAGGAGCTCTTCCTGTCGAAGAATATGGGACAGGTCTATCTCGGCGCGCTGCCCTTCCTGCTGCTGATCGTGCCCGGGCTGACGCGCGGCTGGCTCTGGGACAAGGCGATCCGGCCGTTCAGCATCCTGTTCGTGCTGATGGTGCTTTTCGCGCTCGGCCGCTACACGCCGTTCTTCCACCTCGCCTATGATTATCTGCCGGGCGTCAAGGTATTCCGGCGCCCGGCCGACGCGACCTTCCTGATCGGCGGCCTCGGGGCGGTGCTGTCGGGCTATCTGCTGCACCGTATCCTCAGCGAGGAGAAGCGGGGCCCGATCTGGCGCGACCTTGGCATCGGTGCCGGGGTGATCGCGCTGCTCATCGGTCTCGCCTTGCTGGTGGCGCGTCAGGCGGGGCATCTCGGCCAGGCCTGGCTCCCGAGTGCCACGGCCGCCGCCTGGTTCACGACCGCGCTCATGCTGCTCGTCGTGCTGACGCGCTGGCGCGGTGCTGCCGCTCCGCTCGTCGCGAGCCTGATCGTCACCGGTGTCGTCGCCGCCGACCTTGCCGCCAACAACGGCCCGAACGAAGCCACGGCGCTGGCGCCGGAGGTCTATGACGTGCTGCGGCCGGAGACCAAGAACGAGACCGTCGCGGTGCTGAAGAAGCTCACCGTGCAGCCGCCGGAGTCGCCGCGGCGCGACCGGGTCGAGCTGCTCGGCATGGGCTTCGAGTGGCCCAATGCTGGCATGATCCACGGCTTTGACCATACGCTGGGCTATAACCCGCTGCGGCTTGCCGATTTCTCGGATGCGGTCGGCACGCGTGATTCGATCGCGGCGCCGAGCGAGCGGGTGTTCACGCCGCTGTTCCCGTCCTATCGCTGCCGCCTCGCCGACTTCCTCGGCCTGCGCTACATCGCGACGCGGGTGCCGATCGGCCAGGTCGACCGGACGCTGCGCGACGGCGACCTCAAGCTCGTCGCCTACACCAAGGACGGCTACATCTATGAAAATCCGCGGGCGCTGCCGCGCGTGATGTTCGTCGGCGGCTGGCAGCTCGCCGATTTCGAGGGGATGAAGTCGGCCGGCAAGTGGCCGGAAGCCGACCCCCAACGCGTCGTCCTGCTCGAACAGGAGCCGGAGCCCGGCGTGCCGGAAGGGCCGGTCGCGGCCAGTGCCGAGGTCAAGCTCAAGCGCTACCGCAATACGGTGGTCGAGATCGAGGTCACGACCGCGCAGCCCGGCTTCGTCGTGCTGAACGACATCTGGCACCCCTGGTGGCGGGCCGAGCTCGACGGCCAGGAGGCCGAGATCCTCAAGGCCAACGTCCTGTTCCGGGCCGTGCAGGTTCCGGCCGGCACCCACAAGATCCGCTTCAGCTTCCATCCGCTCGATGGTGCGATCGCCGAATTGCGCGACCGCGTGACGCCGCCGGAGGAGGAGGGCGTGGTCGCCGAGGCGCCGACGCATAGCGGCCCGTCCGGCTCGCCGGCGACGCGGATCCAGCCGGTGCCGCCGGAGCCGGTCGCGCGCCCGGCGCACGACATGGCCGCGCATGACATGCTGCCGGCTTCGTCGGCGATGTCGGTGCTGCGGTAGGGGGACGGTTTCTCGCCGTCTTTCCGGGGCAGGCCGCAGGCCTGAGCCCGGAATCCAGAGCCGCCGCGGTTGATCGTGAGGGCTGGCGGCTCTCGCTTGTTCCAGAACCGCATCGGTTCTGGGTTCCGGGCTCGCTGCTGCGCAGCGCCCCGGAATGACGACCCAATAGCCTTAGGCCACGCCGAGCTTCTTCTGCAGCGCAGTCGAGGAGGTCGTGTACTGGAAGGTCAGCCGCTTCTCCGGATAGACGTAGCGATGGACCTTCTGGGCGGCGAGCGCCGCCTCGTGGAACCCTGACAGGATCAGCTTCAGCTTGCCCGGATAGGTGTTGATGTCGCCGACGGCGAAGATGCCGGGCACGTTGGTCTCGAATTTCTCGGTGTCGACCGGAATCAGGTTTTCATGGAGGTTCAGGCCCCAATCGGCGATCGGCCCGAGCTTCATCGTCAGGCCGAAGAAGGGCAACATCGTTCCGCAGGCGACCTCGAATTCGGCGCCGGCATTGTCGCGGCAGATCGCGCCGTGCAGCTCGTTGCCCTCGCCCTTGAGGCTCATCACCTGGCCGAGCCTCAGATCCATCGCGCCGGAGGCGACGAGGGCGCGCATCTGCTCGACCGAATGGGGGGCGGCACGGAAATCGTCGCGCCGATGCATCAGCGTCACCCGCTTGGCGATCGGCTGCAGGTTGAGCGTCCAGTCGAGCGCCGAATCGCCACCGCCAACGATCAGTATTTCGCGGTCGCGGAAGGTCTCCATCTTGCGCACGGCATAGTGCACGCCGCCGCCGTCATGGCGGCCCTCATAGGCCTCGATGCCGGGGATCGGCGGCTTCTTCGGCTGGAAGGAGCCGCCGCCGGCGGCGATCAGGATCGCCTTGGCCTCGAACACCGTGTCGGCGTCGGTGCGCAGGCGGAAACGCGGCGCCTCGGCGCTGCCGAGCACCTCGACCTGCTCGATCATCTGGTTGAGATGGAAGGTCGCACCGAAGGGCTTGATCTGCTCCATCAGATTGTCGACCAGCCCCTGGCCGGTGACGATCGGGAAGCCGGGAATGTCGTAGATCGGCTTTTCCGGATAGAGTTCGGCGCACTGCCCGCCGACCTTGGGCAGGATGTCGACGAGATGGGCGTTGATGTCGAGCAGGCCGAGCTCGAACACGGCGAACAGGCCGCAAGGGCCGGCGCCGATGATCAATGCGTCGGTCTCAACGGTCTCGCCCTCAATGGCGGCGGCGATATTCATCGTTGTGGTTCCTAAAGACGGCTTCAAGGGCCGCCGGTGACCACCCGTTGCCGGAAATCCCTCGGCCTTGCAATGCGACATGGCGCAGGGCCGGGCAGGCCGGGCCGCATACGAGGATACCAGAATTCAGCCGCCGGTTTCGGCGGTAAGACCTGCTGCGGCGATGCCGGCGAGGGCGGCCGCCTCGTCATTGTCCGAGGTGTCGCCGGAAATGCCGACGACACCGATGAGGTTGCCTTCAGCATCGCGGACGAGCGCGCCACCGGGAACCGGCACCACCGGCCCGCCGACAGAGAGCGCGACGCCGTTGATGAAGTGCGGGCGCTCCAGCGCCATCTTGTTGAGCGTGCGCGGGCCGACGCCGAGCGCAATCGCGCCATTGGCCTTGCCGAGCGCGATTTCGCCGCGCTTCAGGCTGGTGCCGTCCTGGGCGAGGAAGAATTTCTGCGCGCCGCGCGCGTCGAGCACCGCGATGGCGAGCGGCTTCAGGCCGTTCTCGCGCGCATATTTCAGCGCGCCGTCGACGATCACGCTGGCCTGCTCAAGAGTAAGTGCGGTCATGACTGGCCTTTCGCGATGCCGGTGCCGGAAGACGCCGGCTCGCTCCCGTTTTGCCAGCGCCGACGACGTGAGGGAAGTGCAGACGTCACGTTTCGTCTTGCAGTTGTCGTTGCGAGCGGGCTTCATGGGTGCCCGTCTCGGGACATGTTCCGCAAGGTGACCGCCACTTTTGCGACCAGAACATGCTCCAAGGCTGTGGAGCTGCGCGAAGCCCGATCGTTCGGCCAATCCTGGCGGGGCGGCCAGCGCATTAGGAGAACATGCTATGGGTCTGTTCAGTTTCATCAAGGAAGCCGGCGCCAAGATCTTCGGGTCGAGCTCGGCCAATGCGGCGACGGCTGATCAGTTGCAGAAGGAACTGGCGGGCCACGGCCTGCCCTCGGACGTCAAGATCGACGTCTCGGGCGACAAGGTGAAGGTCTCGGGCAAGGCGCTCAGCACCGAGGAAGCCGAGAAGATCATCCTCGCGATCGGCAACACTGCCGGCGTCGGTTCGGTCGAATCGGAGCTGATCGTCAACAAGGAGGCGCCCGCCGCCGTGTTCTACACGGTGAAGAAGGGCGACACGCTCTGGAAGATCGCCGAGGAGCAATACGGCAAGGGCAAGGGCGCCAAGTACACCGAGATCGTCAAGGCCAACACGCCGCCGGTGAAGGATCCCGACCTGATCCTGCCGGGCTGGGTACTGCGCATCCCGCCGCTGGCCTGAGATGGCATCGGCCTGGCGGTGGGGCGAACAGCCCTGCCGCCGGGACTTGCCAATTGGTTGCGAATGAAACTATTGTGACCTGGGCGCCATCCTCCGTGGCGCCCGAGTTTGTATTACGGCTGGCTTCATCCTCGATCTTGCAGCGTTGCGATAAGCCAAATCACGGTGTGCCGGCTGAAATGCGAGATCGGGGGGCTCGTTTTTTGTCCAAGCATCGAACCGAAAAGTGAATTCCACTTTTTGGTGCGATGCACTAGGCGATCTTAGCCGCTCAAAAAAATGCGGCAGGGGTGAACGAAACAATCCAGAATTCCCGGGAGGGGACCTCATGACTTTCGATCGTCGCAGATTCCTGACGCTCGCCGGCTCGGCCGTAGCTGCGCCGGCCGTGCTGCGCGCCACGCGCGCCAATGCCCAGGAAGTGACGCTGCGCATGCACCACTTCCTGCCGCCGGTGGCGAACGGACACTCCAAGTTCCTGAAGCCCTGGGCCGACAAGGTCGGCGCCGAATCGAACGGCCGGATCAAGATCGACATCTTCCCGTCGATGCAGCTCGGTGGCACCCCGCCGCAGCTCTACGATCAGGCCCGTGACGGCGTCGTCGACATCGTCTGGACGCTGCCCGGCAACACGCCCGGCCGCTTCACCGGCATCGAGGCGTTCGAGCTGCCCTTCGTCGCCAACAAGCGGGCGCTGGTGAACTCGCTGGCGCTGACCGACTATGCCAGCGAGCATCTCAAGGACGAGTTCAAGGACATCCATCCGATCTGCTTCTGGGCGCATGATCACGGGCTGATCCACGCCAACAAGCCGGTGAAGACGATGGAGGACCTGAAGGGCCTGAAGCTGCGCTTCCCGACCCGCCTCGCCGGCGAGGCCCTGCGCGCGCTCGGCGTCAACGCCATCGGCATGCCGATCCCGCAGGTGCCGGAATCGCTGGCGCAGCGCGTCATCGACGGCTGCGTCGTGCCTTGGGAGGTCGTGCCCTCGATCAAGGTGCAGGAACTGGTCAAGAACCACACCGAGATCCCGGGTTCGCCGACCTTCTATGTCGCTACCTTCGTGCTCGCCATGAACAAGGCGAAGTACGAGGGCCTCGCGCCCGATCTCAAGGCGATCCTCGACAAGAACTCAGGCGCCGCAGCCTCGGCCATGGCCGGCAAGGTCTGGGACGAGCAGGCCGTGGTCGTCTCCGAGATGGTCAAGAAGCGCGGCAACAGCATCGTCACGATCGAGCAGGCCGAGGCCGATCGCTGGCGCAAGACGACCGAGCCGGTGATCGAGGGCTGGGTCAAGACCGCCAAGGACAAGGGCCTCGACGGCGAGAAGCTGCTCGCTGCCGCCCGCGCCGCGCTGACCAAGCACCAGAACGCCGCCTGAGCGCGCAATGACAGACAGGGTGGTGGAAAGGCCGCCATCGCGCATCGACGCGGTGGCGGAGGCGGTCGCGCTCATCGGCGGAGGACTGCTGATCGCGCTCGCGACCATGGTCGTGGTCAGCGTGACATTGCGCAGCGATCTCGTCGGCTCGGCCGGCGTGCCCGGCGATTTCGAGCTGGTGCAGATGGCGACCGCGGTCGCGGCCTTCTGCTTCCTGCCGTTCTGCCAGCTCAGGCGTGGCAACATCTTCGTCGACACCTTCACGCTGAAGCTGCCGCAACGCTGGCGCGACGGGCTCGATGCGCTCTGGGACGTGGTCTATGGCCTCGCCATGGCGCTGATCGCCTGGCGGCTCGGTGTCGGGGCGCGTTCGGCGCTCGCCAGCGGCGAGAACACCATGGTGCTGCAGCTGCCGAGCTATCTGCCGATCGCGCTCTGCGCAGTGCTGGCCGGCTTCGTCGCGCTCGCGGCCTTTGTCAGCGCCAGCCGCCTGCTGAGGCAGCCCCGATGAGCGGCTTCTCCCTCGCGATCACCGGCTTTGCCGTCATGCTGGCGCTGATGGCGCTGCGCCTGCCGATCGGTCTCGCCATGCTGGTCGTCGGCAGCGCCGGCTATATCCAGCTCAACGGGCTCGAGCCCTTCCTCAACTATATCCGCACCACGCCCTACCAGATCTTCGCCAATTACACGCTTTCGGTGATCCCGCTCTTCGTGCTGATGGGCGCCTTCGCCGAGCGCTCCGGACTGGCGGGCGACCTGTTCAAGGCGGCTTCGGCCTTCGTCGGGCATCGTCGTGGCGGGCTTGGCATGGCGATGATCGGCGCCTGCACCGGCTTCGGCGCGATTTGCGGCTCCTCGGTCGCGACCACCGCGACCTTCGCCCGTGCGGCGCTGCCGCAATTGCGCAGCTATCGCTACGATCCCGGCTTTGCCTGCGGCGTCACCGCCGTCGGCGGCACGCTCGGCATCCTGATCCCGCCTTCGGTGATCCTCGTCGTCTATGCGATCTCGACCGAGCAGAACATCGCCAAGCTGTTCCAGGCGGCGCTGATCCCCGGCCTGATGGCGGCGACGTTCTACTGCATCACCATCTGGATCATGTCGCGGCTCGACGGCACGCTCGCCCCGGCGCATGAGCGCACGCCTTGGCGCGAACGCTGGCCGCTGCTGCTTGGTGTCATCCCTGCGCTGGCGGTCGCGGTGATCGTGGTCGGCGGCATCTATGGCGGCGTCTTCACTCCGACGGAGGGGGCATCCGTTGGCGCCTTCATCATGCTGGCGATCGGTGTGTTCCGTCGGACGCTCGGCCTTTCCGAGATCAAGCAGGCGATCCTGCAGACGGCCGAGACCTCGGCGATGATCTTCGCCATCCTGCTCGGCGCAGAGGTGTTCAACGCCTTCCTGGCACTGACGCAGGTGCCGACGGCAGCGGCCGAGATGATCGCGGCCTCCGGCTGGGCGCCTTACACCGTGCTGGTCGGCCTGCTGCTGTTCTACATCGTGCTCGGCGGCGTAATGGACGAGCTCGCCATGATCCTGCTGACGCTGCCGGTATTCTTCCCGATCGTGACCGCGCTCGATTTCGGCATGCCGACCGACGACATCGCGATCTGGTTCGGCATCCTGGTGCTGGTCGTGGTCGGCATCGGCATGACCTGCCCGCCGATCGGGCTCAACGTCTTCGTCGTCGCGTCGCTGGCGCGCGATGTGCCGGTGACGCGGATCTATCGCGGCGTCCTGCCCTTCGTCGCCGCCGATGTGATCAGGCTCGGCATCTGCGTGGCATTTCCGGCGCTCAGCCTCTATCTGGTGAAGCTCCTGAACTAGTTGCACGAGAAGAACCGGGATGATCGTACACGACCTCGACATCGACGCCGTCAAGGCGGGGCTCGCCGACGGCTCGATCCTGCTCGTCGACGTGCGCGAGCCGCATGAATATGCCGCCGGGCGCATTCCGGGCTCGGTGTCGCGGCCGCTGTCGCAGTTCGATCCGGCTGACCTGCCGGACGAGCCGGGCAAGCGCGTCGTGCTCTCCTGCGCCGCCGGCGTCCGCTCGCTGCGGGCGCTGGAGTTCGCGCAGGCCGCCGGTCTCGACATCGACAGCCATTATCTCGGCGGCTTCAAGGACTGGGCCATGCGGGGCGAGCCGGTGGAGCGCTAAGGCGCGCCCTCGAGTCGCCTTCCGGTTGCGGTTCAGGACGCTAGCGTCGATAACGTGGCGCGGCCTGAAAATCCGGCCGCGGTCGACCAAAGGTGTCCTGATGAAGGCCTCCCGCCTGCTGAACCTTACCCTCGCGGCCCTGCTTTGCACTGCCACCGCAGCCCCGCTCGCCTTCGCGCAGGTTGCCCCGCAGGCCGGAGCGAAGAAGCCGGCGCAGGACGCCGAGCTGCAGGCGGCGATCGCCAAGTCGAATGCCTATACCTCGCTCTCCAACCGGACGATCCGGGCGATCGAATCCTGGGATCGCTACAAGAGCTGGGTCGACATGAAGAAGGGCCCGACCGGCAAGGAACGCTACATCGCCTACGGGCTCTACAGCCTCTATGACGTCAAGGACGAGATCGCCAAGGCCGAGGCGGCGGCTGGTCAGCCACCGGCACAGCCGGATCTCGACGGCGCGGTGAAGCGCTATATCGCCGCCTATCAGGAGCTGGCGCCGCTCATCACCCGGGCCGAGCGCTATTACGAGCGCAAGGACTATCGTGACGACAACGCCGCCGAAGGCCGCGAGCTGCACACCAAGATGGTGCCGGCGGCGGAAGCTTTCTTGCGCGAGCGAACCGTCTTCAGCAACCAGCTCAACGGCTACAAGAAGGGCATCGACGCGCGCGAGCTCGCCGCGATCGAGGCGAGCGAAGGCCGCCAGGCCCGCTGGCAGTTGCGCAACATCATGATCAATGCACGCGCCGTGATGGACGTGATGCCGAGCAATGAGAGCCCGATCGTCGACCTCGCCGCCTTCGACACGGCGGTGGCCGGCTATTCGGCGGCGATCAAGGAGATGGACCGCTTCAAGGACAGCAACCCGTCCGGCGTGCCGATGATCGATTCCTCCGCCAGTTCCTGGCTCGGCAATCTGCGCGATTTCCGCGAGAAGCTCGGCAAGTCGAAGGGCGATGTCCGCAAGGGCGCCGCCAACGACGCCAACCGGATTGTCTCCAGCTACAATATGATGGTGACCATGTCCGACAGCGCTGCGCGCATGATCCGCTGAGTTTCAAGACCACATAGCCTGCACTCCGTGCATCCCGGTCCCTATATGTGGCCCGGGGTGACGGCGCGGCCATCCTGCGCCAGTCTTTCTCATTCGAGTGATCCGAAGGAAGTTTGCCGATGCGTCCGATGAAGTTCGGGATGGGCCAGCCGGTGCGGCGGGTCGAGGATCAGCGCCTGACCACCGGCACCGGCCGCTATACCGACGACACCGCTGTCGAGGGCGCGTTGCACGCCTATGTGCTGCGCTCGCCGCACGCACATGCGACGTTCAGGATCGTCGACAAGGACACGGCCAGCAAGCGCAAGGGCGTCAAGCTGATCCTGACAGGCGAGGATGTCGCTCATCTCGGCGACATCCCCTGCAAGGGGCTGATCCAGGACATCAATGGCCAGGAGGTGAAGCCGAACCCGGTGCCGGTGCTGCCGGTCGACACGGTGCGCCATGTCGGCGAAGCGATCGCCTTCATCGTCGCCGAGACGCTCGATCAGGCGCGCGATGCCGCCGAGGCGATCGAGATCGAGTTCGAGACGCTGCCCTCGATCACCGGCATCGCCGAAGCGCTGGAGGCCAAGGCGCCGCAGGTCTGGCCGGACCGCGACGGCAATGTCGCCTTCGAGGCCGAGCAGGGCAACGCCAAGAAGACCGAAGACGCCTTCGCCAAGGCCGACCGGACGGTTTCGGTCACCATCGTCAACAACCGCCTCGCCTCCAACTATATGGAGACACGCGCCTGCATCGCCGAATACGACAAGGCGACCAAGCGCTGGACCCTGACGCTCGGCAGCCAGGGCAGCCACGGCACGCGCGAGATCCTCGCCGACTACATCCTCAAGGTCGATCAATCCCGGATCCGGGTGATCACGCCCGATGTCGGCGGCGGCTTCGGCACCAAGATCTTCATGTATCGCGAATACCCGCTGACCATGGTCGCGGCCGAGAAGCTGAAGCGGCCGGTGCGCTGGGTCGCGGACCGGACCGAGCACTTCCTCGCCGACACTCATGGCCGCGCCAACCTGACGACCGCGACGATGGCGCTCGACAAGCGCGGCAAGTTCATCGGCCTCAAGGTCGATCTCGCCGCCGACATGGGCGCTTATCTCTCGCAATATGGGCCCTTCATCCCCTGGGTCGGCACGACGATGACGCCGGGCTGCTACAATATTCCGGCCGTGCATGTCCGCTTCCGCGGCGTCTTCACCAATACGACTCCGGTCGATGCCTATCGCGGTGCCGGGCGGCCCGAGGCGGCCTATCTGATCGAGCGGCTGGTCGATGCGATCGCGCGCGAGACCGGCAAGACGCCGGATGCGGTGCGGGCGCTCAATTTCGTCAAGCCAAGCGAGATGCCGCACAGGACGCAGACCGGCCCGGTCTACGATTCCGGCGAGTTCGAGGGCCATATGCGCCGCGCCATGGAGGTGGCGGACTGGCAGGGCTTCAAGAGCCGCCTGAAAATCTCGCAGAAGGCCGGCAAGATCCGCGGCATTGGGCTCGCCTGCTATATCGAGGCCTGCGGCGGCGGCGGGCCGGAGAGCTCGACCGTGATCCTGGAGAAGGATGGTACCGTCACGGTGCTGATCGGCACCCAGTCGAACGGGCAGGGGCATGAGACCGCCTATTCGCAGCTGGTCGCCCAGCATCTCGACATCCCGCTCGACCGCATCAAGGTCGTTCAGGGCGACACCGACCGGGTCGCGACCGGTTCCGGCACCGGCGGCTCCCGCTCCATCCCTGTGGGCGGCGCGGCGCTCAATGCAGCGACCGGCATCCTCGCCGACAACCTCAAGAGCCTCGCCTCAGATGCACTCGAAGCCGCGCCTGGCGACCTCGAGATCGTCGATGGCGCCGTGCGCATCGTCGGCACCGACAAGCAGCTCGACCTCAAGGCGATCGCCAACCTGCCCGGCGCCAAGGCCGAGCAGCTCAGCGTGCATCAAAGCTGGACGCCGCCGGAGGCGACCTATCCGAACGGCACCCATGTGGTGGAGCTGGAGGTCGATCCCGCTACCGGCGGCACTGAGATCCAGAACTATGTCGTGGTCGACGATTTCGGCGTGACGCTGAACCCGATCATGCTGCAGGGCCAGGTCCATGGCGGTGCGGCTCAAGGCATCGGCCAGGCGCTGATGGAGGAGATCCGTTTCGACTCGTCCGGCCAGATGCTGACCGCGACCTTCATGGACTACGCCCTGCCGCGCGCGATCGACATCCCGAACTTCCATTTCGAGACCCGCAACGTGCCTTGTGTCACCAACGCCCTCGGCGTGAAGGGCGCGGGCGAGGCCGGCGCGATCGGCGCCTGCCCGGCGGTGATGAACGCCATGGTCGATGCGCTGAACCGGGCTGCCGGCGTCCAGGCGATCGACATGCCGGCGACCCCGGCCAAGGTGTTCGCGACACTCAAGGGTGCGGGGTATCAGCTCTGATGCAAGGCGCTGATTGCGAGTTTGCAATGAATTTCACGACAATGCGACTTGGCGCTGTCGTGCGCCTGCGTTGATCTGGAAGAGTTCAAAACAGCGTCGGGTCCGGCGCTGCCTTCCGGAGGATTCCCACGCATGCTTCGCTCTGCTTTCGTCGCCCTCGGTCTCGCCGTCGGCGTCTCCGCCGTTCTGGCCCAGGCCAACCCGATCTCCGAGCGGCGCGACACGATGAAGGCCGTTGGCGCCGCGACGCGCGATGGCGCGGCGATGGCCAAGGGCGAGGCGCCGTTCGACGCCGCCAAGGCGCAGGCGGTGTTCAAGGCCTATGGCGATGCCGCCAAGAAGATGCCGGGCCTCTACCCGGACAGCGCCAAGACCGGCGGCGAGACCACGGCGGCGCCGAAGATCTGGGAGGACCAGGCCGGCTTCAAGGCGGCCTTCGCCAAGTTCGAGGCCGATGCCGGCAAGGGCGCGGCCGCGACCGATCTCGCCGGCTTCCGCACCGCTTTCGGCGACGCCACCAAGAATTGCGGCACCTGCCACGAGACCTATCGCATCAAGAAGTGACGGCGGCTTCAAGCCCCCAGATTTGACCTGATCGAAGGAGCGGGCTTCCTTTGGGGACGCCCGCTCCATTCGTGTCTGCGGCGTGAGGTGCGAACCCTGTCGCGATACGAGCGTTGTTTGCCGGGGACAACCGAATGAGGAACCGATGCGCCGCCTGCTGATCACGCTTCTGGTCTTCATCGCGCTCGGCATCGCCGGCTTCTTCGTCCTCACCGATCCCCGCGTGGTTTCGCCGGGGCCGGAGGTCGGCACGCTGCCGGCGCCCGACATCGAGAACGGCAAGCTGCTATTCGCGGCCGGCGGCTGCGCCTCCTGCCATGCGACGCCGGGACAGGACGACAAGACCAGGCTCGGCGGCGGGCTGGTGCTGGAGTCGCCCTTCGGCAAGTTCCACGTCCCGAACATCTCGCCGCATACGCGCGATGGCATCGGCAATTGGGGCACGGCCGACTTCATCCAGGCGATGACCGCCGGCGTCTCACCCTCGGGCCAGCATTATTACCCGGCCTTCCCGTACACCTCCTACCGGCAGATGCCGGCAAAGGCGGTGGCCGATCTCCTTGCCTATATCCGCACGCTGCCTTCGGTCGAGGGCAAGGCGCCGGCCCATGAACTCGGTTTCCCATTCAACATCCGCCGTCTGGTCGGCGGCTGGAAGCTGCTCTTCTTCGACGGCACGCCGTTCAAGGCCGATCCGTCCAAGAGCGAGGAATGGAATCGCGGCGCCTATCTGGTGAACGGGCCGGGCCACTGCGCCGAATGCCATTCCAGCCGCAACCAGTTCGGCGCCATCGTCCAGGCGACGCGCTTCGCCGGCGGGCCTGATCCCGAAGGCAAGGGCTGGGTGCCGAACATCACTCAGTCCGAGGACGGGCTCGGAAAGTGGTCGAAGGCCGAGATCACCGAACTGCTCAAGACCGGCTTCACACCGAGCTTCGACAATGTCGGCGGCACGATGGCGGCGGTGGTGCGCAACATGGCGCAATTGTCGGATGCCGACCGGCTGGCAATAGCGGAGTATCTGAAGTCGCTGCCGGCGGTGAAGGGGCCGCCGCGGCCGCAGAAGGCGGCCGGCGGTTAAGGGGATGACATAAGGGCCTGCTTTACGAAGCGGCCTTCAGTCCATCACCGCCGCCTTGAGGATGCAGACCATCAGGGCCGTGCCCGGCTGGTCGCCGATACAGCGGACGACATGCTGGCGGTCGCAGCGATAGCGCAGGGTCTCGCCGGCCTTGGCGCGCTGGGTGATGCCGCCGACCTCGACCTCGAATTCACCGGCGCTGACCGAGAGCGATTCGATCGAGCCGCGCTGATGGCCCTCCGAATCGAGCTCGCCGCCGGGCTCGGCGCTGACCTCGTACCATTGCAGCCATTCGACCGTCTTGATCCAGCCGATGATGGCGAGGCGCAGCTTGCCGTCCTCCGAGACCAGGATCGGCGTGTCCGGCCGGGCGATCTTCTCGATGAAAGCCTCTTCCTCATTGGTCGAGAGCACGCGTTCGATCGAGACATCGAGCGCCTGTGACAGTCGCCAGATCGTCGCCAGGGTCGGATTGGTTTCGTTGCGCTCGATCTGGCTGATGATCGACTTGGCGACGCCCGACTGTTCGGCGAGCTCCGAGAGCGAGAGATTATAGGCCTTGCGCAGGCGCTGGATCGTCTTGCCGAGCTGGCCCGAAATCACCTGCGCGCCGGATGCGAGCTCGCGCCCGCCACGATCCTTGGTCTCGATGCCCATTGCGCTCTTGCCTGCCGTCGCCGCTTGCCCGTTCAGGAATTTGCCGTTTGGGAAAGAGAACGATTGTTTGTCTAAGCGGACAATGCCTCGGATCGCTCCAAGCGGCAAGTCGAGCCGCCTCACACTGAGCGGGACGGGCCGGCCTCGCGCGTCTCTTTCTTGAGCAGGCCGAGCTGCTGCTCGCGCAGGATGACGTAGATGCCTGAGGCGATCACGATCAACGAGCCGATGAGCACGGCGAGGACCGGCCATTCGCCGAACACGAACCAGCCGAGCGCCGTCGCCCAGATCATCGTGGAATACTCGAAGGGTGCGATCAGCGAGGCGTCGCCATAGCGATAGGCCTGGACCAGCAGCATCTGGCCGAGACCGCCGAGCACGCCGATGGTGACGAGCAGGACGAAGTCTTTCAGATCGGGCACCGTCCAGCCGAGCGCGAGCGTCAAGAGGCCGAGCAGCGAGGTCAGCGTCATGAAGTAGAAGACGATGGCGCCGGTCTTCTCGGTATGGGTCAGCAGCCGGACCTCGATCGAGGCAAAGGCAGAGCAGAAAGCGCCGGCAAGCGCGAGCAGGGCGCCGATGGCGGGCCCGCCCGAGAGGCCGTGCCCAAAGGCCTGCGCACCCATATGCGGCGAGAGCATCAGGAGCACGCCGAGGAAGCCGACGGCGACGGCGGTCCAGCGATAGATGCGCACGCGCTCCTTCAGGATCAGTGCCGCCAGCACCACGACGATCAAGGGCGCGGCATAGCCGATCGCAACGGCGTCCGAGAGCGGCAGCAGATGCAGCGCGGCGAAGCCGAGGAACATGCCGGTCGAGCCGATGACGCCGCGCTTGAGATGGCCGCGCAGATTACTCGTCTTCAGCGCTTCGGGGAATTCATGGCGCCAGGCCAGCCAGATGATCAGCGGGATCAGCGCGAAGAACGAGCGGAAGAAGACGAGCTCGCCGGTGGGATAGCGCGAAGCCAGCGTCTTGATGCCGGCCGACATCAGCGTGAACGATAGAGCCGAAAGCAGCTTGAGGCTGATGCCGAGGAGCGGTGACAAGAGAACAGGTCGGGCACGAGGAATGGAAGTCTTGTGCAAGACGTCCGTTCCTTAGACCACGAGCAGGGAGCCGTTCCAAGCGCCGATCTTGCAAATCGGACCGGCGCGGTGCGGGACGCGATGGCAGCGCGGGTCAGGCGAAGCGGTATTCGAGGATTTCGTCGTCCCGGTCGTCGAAATTGCCGGTCGAGGTCCAGCCCAGATGCCGGTAGAAGCCATAGGAGCGTACGGCAGGGTCGGACGAGCAGCTGAGGAACAGCCTGGCGAGGCCGAACTCCTTGAAGTCGGCGACGACAAGGCTCAGCAGCGTCCTGCCAACGCCCTGGCCTTCATGCTCTGGCAGCAGCGCCAGCACGGCGATCTCGCCGGTCTCGCGCTCGCCGAAGCAGTAGCCGACGATCCGTCCTTCGACGGTCGCGACATGGCCGGGCAGGCTGCCGTCGGCGATGGCTGAGCGCCAGCTTTCGAGCGTGACGCCCGCTTCGGCGAGGCGCTCGACCGAGAAGGCGTTCTCCCGTGTCATGCCGCGCAGGACGACGCAGGCGGGCGTGTCCTCGGGGATGGCTCGTCGATAGGCGATGGTCATTGGCGGGATTTCCTCGGCCCTCATCCTGAGGAATCATTCCGTCAGGAATGGCGTCTCGAAGGATGCTCCAGATGCCTCTGAAGCATCCTGAAGCATCCTTCGAGACGGCCGCTGACGCGGCCTCCTCAGGATGAGGGCTCACATTTCTGGTGTGCCTTCAGAAGTTCGCCCGGAACGAGCCGCCGTCGATCAGGAAGTTCTGGCCGGTGATGTAGCCGGCATGGGCGCTGGAAATGAAGGCGCAGAGCTTGCCGAACTCGTCGGGCGTGCCGAGGCGGCCGGCCGGGACAGCGGCGAGCCGCCGCTTCGTCGCTTCCTCGATGCTGATGCCCTGCATCTCGGCGACCTTGTTGGTCGCGGTCTTGATCCGGTCCGTATCGAACACGCCCGGCAGGATGTTGTTGATGGTGACGTTGGCATGGGCGATCTCGCGCGCAACGCCGGCGAGGAAGGCGGTGAGGCCGGCACGGGCGCCCGAGGAGACATCGAGCCCGGTCAGCGGGGTCAGCACGCTCGCCGAGGTGATGTTGACGATGCGGCCGAAGCGCCGCTCGATCATTCCGTCGACGACGCGCTGCACCAGCTCGAGCGGGGTCGCCATGTTCTGCGCGACGCCTTCGAGCAGCGCCTCGCGCGTCACCTCGCGGAACGGTTTTGGCGGCGGGCCGCCATTGTTGTTGACGAGGATGTCAGGGTTGGGCGCAGCAGTGAGCAGCGCATCCTGCCCGGCCTTGGTCGAGACGTCGGCGACGACGGCGATCACGGTCGCGCCGGTGCTGGCGCGAATCGCGCTGGCGGTCTCCTCCAGCGTCTTGCCGTCGCGGCCGTTGACGACGACGGTGCATCCCGCTTCGGCCAGCGCCTGGGCGCAGCCTCGGCCCAGCCCCTTGCTCGAGGCGCAAACGATGGCCGTGCGGCCGGCAATTCCAAGGTCCATCAGTCTTCTCCCGAATAGGTTTGCGCTTTCGTGAGCGCAGGCAGAGCACGGTTTTCGCGCCGCGTCATCAAAGCGTAGTGCAAATCAGACACACGCCGCAGGCATCGCAACAGTTGGACTGGCGAGCATGAGCGACGACAGCGACGCCAAGCAGGTTCGCAGCATCTTCATCTCGGATCTGCATCTCGGCACGCGTGGAGCCCAGGCAGACCTCGTGCTGGAGTTCCTGCGCGCCTACGACGCGCCGACGATCTATCTGGTCGGCGACATCATCGACGGCTGGCGCCTCAAGAGCGGCTGGTACTTCCCGCAGGCTCACAACGACGTGGTGCAGAAGCTGCTGCGCAAGGTGCGCAAGGGCTCCAAGCTGATCTACGTCACCGGCAATCACGACGACTTCCTGCGCGACTATGCCGGCCTGCAGTTCGGCGGCATCACGCTGGTCGACGACATCGTCCACGAGACCGCCGACGGCAAGCGCATGCTGGTCATCCATGGCGACCTGTTCGACCTGGTCGTGCGCAACGCCAAATGGCTCGCTCTGCTCGGCGACTGGGCCTACACGATCGCGCTCGTGCTCAACCACGGCATCAACAAGGTCCGCCGCGTCCTTCGCCTGCCGCATTGGTCGCTCTCGGCCTGGGCCAAGCACAAGGTCAAGAACGCCGTGAACTATATCGGCGAGTTCGAGCAGTGCCTCGCCGACGAGGCGCGCCGGCACAAGGCCGACGGCGTGATCTGCGGCCACATCCACCATGCCGCCCAGCGCGAGATCGACGGGCTGACCTACATCAATACCGGCGACTGGGTCGAAAGCTGCACGGCGGTGATCGAGCACGACGATGGCCGCTTCGAGATCGTGCGCTGGCCGCAGCACCGGCTGAAGGGCGAGAAGCCGGCGCTGCCGACGCCGACTGCGACACGCCCCGCACCAGTTCCGAGCCTCGTCGAGGCGGCGTGATGCGCGTCCTGATCGCGACGGACGCCTGGCGCCCGCAGATCAACGGCGTGGTGCGCTCGCTGGAGCGGATGGTCGAGGCAGCGCCGGAATTCGGCGTTACCCCGCAGATGCTGACGCCGGAAGGCTTCTGGCAGGTCGGCCTGCCGTCCTATCCCGACATCCGCATCGCCCTGGCGACGCGCCGGCACATCGCCAAACGCATTGCCGAGTTCGGCCCCGACCACATCCATATCGCGACCGAAGGGCCGATCGGCTGGCTGACGCGCGCCGTCTGCCTCGCCCAGAAGCGCACCTTCACCACGAGCTACCACACCCGCTTCCCGCAATATGTGGCGGCGCGCTGGCCGATCCCCGAGAGCTGGAGCTACCGCTTCCTGCGCCGCTTCCACGGGCCGGCGGCCGGTGTGATGGTCTCGACCGCCACGGTCGAGGCGGAGCTGCGCGCCCATGGCTTCGAACGCATCCTGCGCTGGGGGCGTGGCGTCGATCTCTCGCTGTTCCATCCGCGGCCCGAGAGCGTGCTCGACCTGCCGCGGCCGATCTTCCTCAGCGTCGGCCGCGTCGCGGTCGAGAAGAACCTCGAGGCCTTCCTGTCGCTGCGCCTGCCCGGCAGCAAGGTCGTGGTCGGCGACGGGCCGGCTCGCGCCGACCTCAAGCGTGCCTTTCCGGAGGCGCATTTCCTCGGCGCGCGCGAGGGCGAGGAGCTGGCGGCGATCTATGCCTCCTCAGATGTGTTCGTCTTCCCGAGCCTGACCGACACCTTCGGCATCGTGCTGCTGGAGGCTGCGGCGAGCGGGCTGCCCGTCGCGGCCTTCCCGGTGCAGGGGCCGAGCGACGTCTTCGCCGGCAGCGAGGCGGCGGTGCTGCACGAGGATCTGCGCCAGGCCGCGCTCTCGGCCCTGCGCCTGCCGCGCCAGGCCGGGCTCGAACTCGCCCAGCGTCACAGCTGGCACAGCAGCGCTGAACAGTTCTACGGCCATATGCGCCGCGCAATGCAGGCCGCTGCCGTCGGCAAGACGGCGCGCCCCGAACTGGCGCCGGCCCCGACGACTGCGCTGTCCGTGCGGCTGGAGCCGACGGAACGCAAGGAATTCGCCTGAGGCGAGGTCAGATGCCGGGCGTCACAGCCGGCGCGAGCGGGCATGGCGCGGCAGCGTCGGCTGCGGCGCGCTCGCCGGCTTGAGCTCGCTGCGGAAATCGTCGCGGCGTTGATGCACCGAGGCGATGACGAGGCCCATCGGCACGCCGAGGCCGACCAGCGCCGCTTCCGACAATTGCAGACTGGCCTCGATCGTCTCCGGCACGGCGTCGTTGACGCCGAGCTCGTAGAGATGCCGCGCATGCTTGGCGTCACGGGCGCGAGCGACGATGATGAGGTCCTGCCGCACGGCCCGCGCCGCAGCGACGATCTCGTCGACGGCACGGGGGTTGTCGATGGTGACGATCAGCGCGGTCGCTTCCTCGAGCCCGCAGAGCCGCAGGAAATCCGTCTTTGTGGCGTTGCCGTAGAAGGCCGGGCGGCCCGCGCGGCGCTGCGCCGCGATCAGGGTCGCGTCGGCATCGACGGTGATATACGGCACCCTATGCTGCTCCATCATCTCGCTGACCAGCCGGCCGACGCGGCCGAGGCCGACGACGATGGCGCGCGGGGCGTGATCGTCCGGCGGCAGGATGTTTGCTTCCGCGGGTAGGTTCACCGCAGGCGCCAGGCGCGCCGAGAGCTTCCGTGCCATGCGGGCGGCGAGCGGCAGGAAGATCATGGTTAGCGAGACGCCGGCCAGCACGAGCGCCGCAGCGTTCTGATCAACCAGCTTGGCGGCGACGGAGGCGGTCAGCAGCACGAAGGCAAATTCGCCGCCCGGGCCAATCATGATCGCGGTTTCGAGCGCGGTCGACCGTGACAGCTTGAAATAGCGGGCGAGCAGGAAGGTGATCGCGACCTTGGCGAGGAAGAGCCCGGCGGCGATGCTGAGGATCGCGGCCGGCTGAGCCGCCAGCGCGGCCGGGTTCACGCTCATGCCGACGGTCAGGAAGAAGACGCCGATCAACAGCGACTTGAACGGCTCGATCGTGACCTCGATGGCGCGGCGATACTCCGTTTCGGCCAGCAGCAGCCCGGCGATGAAGGCTCCGAGCCCCATGGAGAGCCCGGCCCCTGCTGCGATCAGTCCCGTGCCGAGTGCGACCAGCAGGGTCGCCGCCATGAAGCTCTCGGAGGAATCGGTCGAGGCCACAAGGCGGAAGAGCGGGCGCATGGCGAGGCGGCCGATGACGATGATCGCGGCAACGGCGGCGACCGCCTGCAGCAGGGCCTGCGTCAGGCCGGCGATCAGCGAACCGCCGTTCTGTGCGCCGAGCACGCTGACCAGGAACAGCAAGGGGATTACGGCGAGATCCTGGCAGAGCAGAATGGCGAAGCTGGAGCGCCCGGCCGAGGAGGTGATGCGGCGATGGGCCGAAAGCAGCTCAACGACCATCGCGGTCGATGAGAGGGCGAGGGCAGTGCCGATCAGCAGCGCGGCGGCTGCCGGCTGTCCGAAGCCGTAGGCGATGGCGCTGATCACAGTGGCCGAGAACGCGACCTGGCCAAGGCCGAGTCCGAAGACCAGCCGGCGCATGGTCATCAGGCGCTCATAGGAGAGCTCCAGCCCGATGACGAAGAGCAGGAAGGCGACGCCGAGCTCGGCCGGGCCGGCAAGCGCCTCCGCATTCGAGACGGTGATCGCACCGAGGAAAGGAATCTTGGCGGCGAGACCGCCGAGGCCGTAGGGGCCGAGCAGGGCGCCGCAGGCCATGAAAGCGACGACGGAGTTGACGCGGAAGCGCTTGGCAAAGGGCACGATCACGCCGGCCGTAGCGAGCACGACCACGGCATCGCGATAGGCGGAAGGATCGATCGTCCCGGCCACGTCACCCTCGAAGAATCAAGCGAAGCTGCTGATCTCGAAGCTTTGCTTGGCAAAGCCTTGCAACACAAACCAAAACTCGCGCCGGGCCGACGAAAACTTGCCCCGCCGCCGGCCGACCTCTAAGCACATGCCATTCGCGGCGGCAGCATGGCCGCAGAGCAGCCATATGAAGGGCCTCGCATGCGCTTTACCGGCACCGCTTCCTATGTCGCCACCGAAGACCTGACCGTCGCGGTCAATGCCGCGATCCGGTTGGAGCGACCGCTGCTGGTCAAGGGCGAACCCGGCACCGGCAAGACCGTGCTGGCCGAGGAGATCGCCGCCGCGCTCGGCGCGCCGCTGCTGACCTGGCACGTCAAGTCGACCACCAAGGCGCAGCAGGGGCTCTACGAATACGACGCGGTCAGCCGCTTGCGCGACAGCCAGCTTGGCGAGTCCAGAGTCTCCGACATCGCCAACTACATCAAGCGCGGCAAGCTCTGGGAGGCTTTCGTCTCGCCGGTGCGGCCGGTGCTGCTGATCGACGAGATCGACAAGGCCGACATCGAGTTCCCGAACGATCTCCTGCTCGAGCTCGACCGCATGGAATTCCATGTCTACGAGACCGGCGAGACGATCCGCGCGGCGCAGCGGCCGGTGATGATCATCACCTCGAACAACGAGAAGGAACTGCCGGACGCGTTCCTGCGCCGCTGCTTCTTCCATTATATCCGCTTCCCCGACGCCGAGACGATGCAGAGAATCGTCGAGGTGCACTTCCCCGGCATCAAGAAGCGCTTGATGGAGGAGGCGCTGCGCCTGTTCTTCGAGGTGCGCGAGGTGCCCGGCATCAAGAAGAAGCCCTCCACCTCCGAACTGCTCGACTGGCTGAAGCTGCTCGTCGCCGACGATATCGGCCCCGAGGTGCTGCGCGAGCGCGACCCGCGCAAGCTGATCCCGCCGCTGCACGGCGCGCTGCTCAAGAACGAGCAGGACGTCTCGCTGTTCGAGAAGCTCGCCTTCATGGCGCGTCGGGAGAGCCGCTGAGCTTCACCCCCGGCACCGCATCGCAAGGCGGGATCGCCGTGGCGAGATCGACTTTGGGATCGATCTCGCGGACGGCCTCCTTGAGGTCGAAATCGCGCAGCAGCAGGACATAGTCCTGCGTCTCCGACGTTCTGAGGTAGCCGGTCATCGTGATCGGCTTGCCCGAGAGTTCGCCCAGCCGGCAGGCCTTGTCGGCGCCGAGCGCCAGGCTGCCGCGATTGCCGCTGTTCTGCGGGCCGGCGAACATCTCCTCGCGGAAAGCGCCGAGGCGCGCGGCGTCGGCGTGGTTCAGCCTGAACACGGTGAAGCGGCGGCCCGGCGAGGCCATGGCCGGCAGCTTCGCCAGTTCGACCGCGTCCCGCACTTCTTCAAGCACGACCTTGCGTTCATGGCGGCCGCCATCCTTGGGAAGGGCGACGAGCGTCATGGTGACACCGCCGGGCAGCGTGCGGATGTCGGCCGGCAGGCTGATGCCAGCGCGCAACTGGGCGAGATCGGTGGTCTTCATGTCGATCTTGGACAGCTTCGGCAACGAGGTCAGCGGTACGTGGCCGCAGCCGGCGAGAAGGCCGCAAACCAGGACAGTAGCGGGCAGGGCGGTGCGCATCGAGTTCCTCAGTGAAATGGCTTTGACATTTATAAATTCATCTCTTAGTTTAATTTTGTCAATCGCGGAGTGAAACGATATGGCATCCCTTACAAGCCCGGTTCAAAGCCGGTCCGCCATGGTGCGGCTACGCCGTGTGAGTACGGCGGCACGCATCCTGTGTGCCGCCGCGGCAGCGCTGATGGCCATCGGCACGGTCTGGCTCTGGCACGACTCCGAGCAGCTTGCCGCCTATGCCCGCACGATCGGGGTGAGTGCGCCGATCGGCCCGCTGTCGGAACGCGGCTACTGGATCGCGCTGACGATCGGCCTCGTGCCTGCCGGCCTCTTCGTTGCGGCGATGCTGCGGCTCGCCAGCCTGTTCGGCCGCTTCGGCCGCGGCCAGGTGCTGGAGGAGGAGAACGCGCAGCGGCTGGTGCGCGTCGGGTGGCTGCTGACGGCGATGGGCGTGGCGACCCCGCTGACGCGCGGTTTGCAGAGCGTGGCGCTGACCTTCGACAATCCATCGGGACAGAAGCAATTGGCGATCACGCTCGATCCGGGAGTGCTCGGCGCGCTGGCGGCCGGGGCGGCGCTGGTCGCCTTCGGGCTGGTGCTCAAGGAGGCGGTCCGTCTGGCGGACGAGAATCAGAGCTTCGTGTAGGCGCCAGGTGATGCCGGGTGGGCTTCGAGCCAGGCTGCCGCGGTTCATGTGTGGGTTCAATTTTGTCAGTTTTGGAGCCTGTTTCCATGAGCGCCATTGCGGTCGACACTCCTCAGACGCGCCTCCGCCGCCGGATCGGCTGGCTCTGCCACCTCACACGCTGGGCGGCCCTGGCCTATGCCGCCTGGATACTGGTCGTCGTCCTGCAGGTCTGGGGGGAGGAGGGCCGTGCCGTGCAGGTCTATGGTGCGTGGCTGAGAGCGGATCTTTCCGGCATGCAGGGCTGGCAGCGCCTCGCCGGGCTGGCGCTCAGCCTCGCGATCTGGTCGGCTACGGTGATCGCCTGCTACAGCGTCTGGCGGCTGTTCACGGGCTACCTCGCAGGCAGCATCTTCACGCGCGAGGCGGCGCTCTGGCTGCGCCGGATCGCCCTGTTCGGTCTTGGCGCTCAAGCGGCCGATATCCTCTTGCGGCCGTTATTGTCGATGATCGTCTCGGCGCATCTTCCGGCCGGGCGTCGCCTGGTGGGCCTGACCGTCAATCCGCAGGATCTGCTGATCCTGCTCTTTCTGCTCGGCTTTCTGGCGCTGGCGCACGTCTTCATGGCGGCCACGGAAATCGCCGACGAAAACGCCCAGTTCGTGTAAGGCCGCGCGATGCCGATCATCGTCGAACTCGATGTCATGCTGGCGCGTCGCAAGATGCGCTCCAAGGAGCTGGCCCAGCGGATCGGGCTGACGGAGCAGCAGGTCTCGCAGCTGAAATCCGGCAAGGTCCGCGGCATGCGCTTCGATACGCTGACGCGAATATGCGTCGTGCTCGACTGCCAGCCGGGCGACCTGCTGCGCTACGAGCCGGCCGCGGAGGACCTCGCGCTCGATCCTGATTCAGCTGAGCCGTAGCAGGCTCAGCCAAGCCCGAGCAGCGGGCGCGCCTGCAGCGCCGCGACGAGCGCCGTCGCGGTGACAGCGGCATAGGCGGCCGAGACCGTGCCGAGCGCGACGAGCCCGGCTTTCCTCTGCCGCAGTGCAAACCAGAGCAGCAGGCCGACCGCCGGGATGATCTGCAAGGCGTGCAGGCCGAGGAAATGCGCGACGCGCAAATCCCCGATCGCCAGCGACCAGCCGAAGAAGGGGATTGTCTGGTGCGCCCCCGGCACGACGCCGACATAATGCCCGCTGGCGCTGGAGCCGAGCAGGGCGCCGCTCGCCAGGCCGAAGACGCAGGTGAGGGCGAGCCCGGCGACGAGCGACCAGCGCACGACCTCCGGCATCGGCGCGGTATCGCGACGGGCAAGCCCATAGGCGAGGAAGCCGGGCGCGATCGTGAACATCACGGCGCCGACGCCCATCAGCGTGTAGAGCCAGGCGCCAAGCGCGCTGTCGCTGTTGTAGTGCGAGGCTTCGACACGCGAGGCGCGCCAGGCGATGTAGAGCACTTCGAGGATGATCGGCACGATCACCGGCCAGACCATGTAGCGTCCGAGCCAGGAGGAGCGGAAGCGCTCGCTCGCGAGCGGCAGGAATAGTGCCAGGGTGAACAGGTAGAAGGCGACCGAGAGCTCGAATTTCAGCGGCTTGATCCAGGTGTCGACGCCCTGGAATTGTCGGCTGTCGATCAGCCAGGCGAAGACGGTCGGGACCGCCAGAGCGAGCATGGCGAAAGCTGCGGCGGTGAGGCGCGGCTCCAGTTCGAGATCGGGCAGCCAGGCGGGAAGGCGCGCCTGGAGACGGGCGATGCGGTCTTCGCGCGCCAGGCGGAAACAGGCCTCTAGCAGCAGATAGGTGACATAGCCGAACGGCCCGAACAGGAAGACCATCGGCAGCACCGGCAGTATCAGCCAGTGCGGGATCCCCTCCGCCTGCGAGCGCCGCAGGATCCAGTTGCCGAGGAAGAGGTCGAAGGCGAGGTAGTGGACCCAGCCGGCGAGCAGCAACGGCTTGGAGGCGAACAGGGCCGCAACCGAGTCGAGCGAGGAGAAGCCACCCTTCGCATCATGCCAGTAGACGGCGATGAGCACAGCATAGCCGAGCGAGAGCAGGGCCGGGATGATCCAGCCGGCGAGCGCGGCCGAGATGCCACGCCAGCGCGGCAGCAGGATCAGCGCGCCCCAGCCCAACATCGCAAGTTGGCCGGCCCGGGCGAAGGCGTCGTCCAAGGTGAAAGGCATTGCCCATTCCAATCTTGACGCTGTTCAGTTGCGGGCTTGTCCTATTGCGTTATCTTAACGGCGTCAAGTTTGATGGCGGCGGCGTGCGGGCAGGGCGGGCGATGGACAGCAAGGTCGGCAAGCGGGGCGGCTATCACCATGGCGATTTGCGCCAGGCGATGATCGAGGCGGCCGAGGCGGTGCTGGCGGAGAAGGGCGTCGGCGGCTTTACCTTGCGCGAATGCGCCCGCCGGGCCGGGGTTTCGCCGGCAGCGCCGGCGCATCATTTCGGCAATCTCGTCGGCCTGCTCACCGCGATCGCGACACTCGGCTTCGACGACCTCTCGCAGGAGATGGAAAGTGCCGTCGCGAAGGCCTTAGGCTCCGGTGGCGACCGGCTCGCTGCGATCTGCGAGGCCTACCTTGCCGTTGCGCTGGCGCGCCCCGGCCGCTTCCGTGTCGCCTTCGGGCGCCTCGGCCTGAAGAACAACGATGAGGATCTGCGTCGCTCCGCCATCCGCGCCTTTGGCATCCTGGTCCGCGAGACGAAAGTGGCGCTCGGGAGCAACGTCGATGGCGATGTTTTGACGCGGCTGCCGTCGAGCTATGCCGGCGATGCCGACCTCGCCGAAATCCTGTTCGTCTGGTCGATCACCCACGGCTTCTCGACCATGCTGATCGACGGCCAGCTCGCGCCGCTGGAAATGCAGCCGGGCGGGCGTGAACGACTGATCGCACTGTATTCGGGCCGGCTCATGGAGATGCTGCTCGCCGCCATGCAGCCTTCCACGGCCAAGCCACTCGCAAATCCCGCCAGCCATGGTTAGATGGCGGCCATGCGCCGCCTGATGCTCCTGCGCCACGCCAAATCGGCCTGGCCTGCCAACACCGCCGACCGCGACCGCCCGCTCGCCACGC
Source organism: Allobosea sp. GW821-FHT10B12 (assembly GCF_059415545.1). NCBI lineage: Bacteria > Pseudomonadati > Pseudomonadota > Alphaproteobacteria > Hyphomicrobiales > Alloboseaceae > Allobosea > Allobosea sp. GW821-FHT10B12. The sequence goes on along the minus strand of NZ_JBWKNL010000015.1, from coordinate 62,679 downwards.
GCGGGCGCGAAGCCGCCCCGGTCATGGGCCGCTATCTCGCCGAGGAGCTTTTGCTGCCTGACCTCGTCCTGATCTCGCCGGCCAAGCGCACGGCCGAGACCTGGGAGCTGGTCAAGCCGATGCTGCCGGAGAAGCCACCGACGCATTACGAGCCGCGCATCTACGAGGCCAAGCCCGAGCGCCTGCTCAACGTTGTGCAGGAGACCGATCCGCAGGTCCGCACGCTCCTGATGATCGGCCATAATCCCGGCTTCGAGGAACTCGCCGCCAAGCTCGCCGGGCATGGCGATCGTTATGCCGCGGCGCGGATGGCGGAAAAGTACCCGACTTGTGGGCTCGCCGTGATCGATTTCTCGATCGAGGATTGGCGCGACCTCGCTGCAAGAAGCGGCAGGCTCGACCGTTTCGTCACGCCGGCCTCGCTCGGCGAGGGGCCGGACGAATGATGCGGACCGCCTGATGGCGTCCGGTTCCTATCTCGAGGAGGCGCGTAGTGCCGCGCTTGCCTTCGGCGACAGCCTGCTCGGCCTGGCGCGGCCGCGCCTGCGCATCGGCGTCACCGGCCTGTCGCGCTCGGGGAAAACCGTCTTCACCACGGCGCTGATCCAGAACCTGGTCGAGGGCGCGAAATTGCCGGTGCTGAAGGCCTCGGCCGAGGGACGGATCGCGCGGGTCAGGCTGGTGCCGCAGCCCGATCCCGAGATTCCGCGCTTTCCCTATGAAGCGCATCGTGCCGCGCTCTCCGGTCCGGATCGGCGTTGGCCGGACTCGACGCGCCGCATCTCGGAGCTTCGGCTAGAGGTCGACTACGAGCGCGCCGAGGGCTGGTTCAAGGGCCCGGCGACGCTGACCCTCGACATCGTCGACTATCCCGGCGAGTGGCTGCTCGATCTTGCTTTGATCGGGCAGGATTATGCGAGCTGGTCGGCGCAGGCTGTCGCGGATGCGCGCAAGACGCACCGGCTCGCCGTCGCCGCGCCCTGGCTCGAGGATCTCAGGCAGCGCGATCCGGCCGGGCCGGCGGACGAGATGGCGGTGGAAGCCGCGAGCGATGTCTTCAAGGCCTATCTCGCCGCCTTGCGCGCCGATCCGGAAGCGGTGGCGGTGACGCCCCCCGGCCGCTTCCTGATGCCGGGCGATCTCGAAGGCTCGCCGGCCCTGACCTTTGCGCCGCTCGATTTGCCGCCGGGCGCGCAGCCGCAGGCCGGCACGCTCGCCGGGCTGATGGCGGAGCGGTTCGAGGCCTATAAGCGGGTCGTGGTCGGGCCATTCTTTCGCGAGCATTTCGCCAGGCTCGACCGGCAGATCGTCCTCGTCGACGCGCTGGCGGCGCTCGATGCCGGTCCCGCCGCACTCGCCGATCTTGAAACCGCGCTCGGCCAGGCGCTCTCGGCCTTTGCGGTCGGCCGCAACAGCCTGTTGTCGAGCCTGTTCGCGCCGCGGATCGAGAAGGTGCTGTTCGCCGCGACCAAGGCCGACCATCTCCACCATACCAGCCATGACCGGCTCGCCGGAGTGATGTCGCATCTGGTCGCGCGGGCCGCGGCACGGGCCCAGGGTGCGGGCGCCAAGGTCGAGGCGATGGCCTTCGCCGCGATCCGCGCCACGCGCGAGGTCCGTATCCGCGAGGGGCGCGAGGAGCTGCCGGCGATCGCCGGCGTGCCTGAGGCGGGCGAGGTCGTCGATGGCGAGGTCTTCGACGGGGAGGCCGAGGCCGCCATCTTCCCGGGCGACCTGCCGGAGCGGCCCGAGGCGATCTTCGATGCCGGCGCACCGCGCTGGCATGTCAGGGCGCCACGCTTCCGGCCACCGCTGGTCAAGCCGGATGCCGGCGGGCGCCTTGCTCCGCCGCCGCAGATCCGCCTCGACCGTGCGCTCGAATTCCTGATCGGCGATCGGCTGGTGTGAAGGAGGGGCGAGCATGAGCAAGGCACCGCGCGCCATCCGCCTCGATCCGCAGGGTGGCTCGTCCGAGGACGCCGTCTTCGGCGACCGCGGCGATGTCGCCGTCGTGCCCGAGGTCGAGCCGATCGAGCCCGAGGCTGCGCCGACGCCGCAGCCCAGGCGCCGCCGCTTCAGCTGGGGCAGCCTGTTCGTCGCGGCATTGTCCGGCCTGCTGGCGCTCTCCGTCACGGTCTGGGCGGAGCAGACGATCAGGTGGCTGCTCGCCCTCAACCCGGCCGTCGGTATCGCGGCGCTGGTCTGCGCCGGCGTTGCCGCGCTGGCACTGCTGGTCATGCTGCTACGGGTGCTGCGCGACATCCTGCGCGAGCGGCGGGTCGAGGCCGTGCGCGAGCGCGCCGTCGTCGCATTGGCCGAGAGCGATCTCGCCAGGGCACGCAGCGTGGCTGGCGATCTCGACAAGCTCTATGCCGGCCGGCCCGAAACCGCGAAGGGCAGGGCGGAACTCACCGCCCATACGCCGCAATTGCTCGCCGCCCGCGACCTGCTCACCGTCGCCGAGCGCAGCCTGCTCGCGCCGCTCGATGCGTTGGCACAGGCGCAGGTGGCGCAGGCGGCGCGGCGGGTTTCGCTGGTGACGGCAGTGAGCCCGCGGGCGCTGGTCGATGTCGTCTTCGTGCTCGTCGCCTGCGCCCGGCTGCTGCGGGCGATCGCCACCATCTATGCCGGCCGCCCCGGAACGCTCGGCCTGCTCCGGCTGGCGCGGCAGGTGCTCGGCCATCTCGTCGTCACTGGTGGCATCGCGGCGGGTGACGCCGTCATCCAGCAGGTGCTCGGCCAGGGGCTGGCGGCGCGCCTCTCGGCCAAGCTCGGCGAGGGCGTGCTCAACGGATTGCTCACCGCCCGGATCGGGCTCGCCGCCATCGCGGTCTGCCGGCCGCTGCCCTTCGTCGAAGTGAAGCCGCCGGGATTGTCCGACGTTGCCGGCGATCTGTCGGGCTGGGGCGGGAAGAGCGACTGAACCCCACTGTCATTCCGGGGCGACGCGGAGCGTCGAGCCCGGAATCCATATCCGCCGGCGCTGCCGGCACGGGCGCCACTGTATCAGCCCTTTTTGAAGAGCGCTGTGTTCATGGGTTCCGGGCTCAGGCCTTTCGGCCTGCCCCGGAATGACGCCGCCGCTCGGCAGAATTTGCCGGTAGCGGACGAATCTGCCCGGTCGGAATCGTCGGGAAACCTTTCGAAAACCATCCAAGCTCTTGAAATATCTCAGGCATGGCCGTGGCACAGGCCGTGCAAACTCACCCTCGGTTCGACATGCCGCCCATGGGGGGCGCTGTCCAGGTCAGATGACCAGGTGAGGTTGCGATGGGTGTTTTCAGTGCTCTGACGACGGCCGTGACGGGCATGCAGGCCCAGTCCTATGCCCTCGAGAATATCTCCGGCAACATCGCGAACTCGCGCACCGCCGGCTTCAAGCGGGTCGATACCAGCTTCTCCGACCTGGTGCCGGATTCGGCGCTGAACCGGCAGATCGCCGGCTCGGTCGCCTCCTATAGCCGCGCCACCAACACGATCCAGGGCGACCTCAACGCCACCCGCATCGACACCAATGCCGCGATCAACGGCGACGGCTTCTTCGTGGTCGACCAGCGCCAGAGCGGCGTCGGCGCCTCGACCCTGTTCGCCAACACCAACCTCTACACCCGCCGCGGCGATTTCGACTTCGACGCCGACGGCTACCTGGTCAACGGCGCCGGCTACTACCTCAAGGGCCAGAAGATCGATCCCGTCACCGGCCAGGTGATCGGCAGCCAGCCCGACGTGCTGCGCATCACCAAGGACCAGTTCCCGGCCAAGGCGACGACCCAGATCGAGTACAGCGCCAACATCCCGGCCTATCCGAAGACCAACAGCGCCAATACCGCGACACCCGGCTCCGAGCTGCTCAATGCCGGCACGGGCTTCGGCACGAATCCGAGCATACCTCCCGGCGGCACCGGCACGGTGGTCGGCAGCGACCTGACCACCTTCCTCAACCGCTCGATCCCGGGTGGTTCGGTCACCGTCTACGACTCGCTCGGCAAGGCAACCAGTGTCGAGTTGCGCTGGGCCAAGATCTCCAACGCTGCGGCTGGTCCGCCGGCGGTGGTCGACACCTGGAACCTGTTCATCGCCGAGAACACCGGCGCGACCGGCGCCACGGTCGCCTATCGCAATGTCGGCGTCCCGGTCACCTTCGATTCGACCGGCAAGATGTCGGCGCCGGCGAGCGGCAACATCACCATCCCGCCGATGACCATCGGCGGCACTGCGATCTCTCCTGCCGCCGCCCCGATCACCATCGTCACAAACGGCACCAGCCTGACCCAGAACGGCGACACCAGCGGCCAGATCGACGCCCGCAGCATCAGGCAGAACGGCTACACCGCCGGCACGCTCGACCGGGTCTCGATCTCGAATGAAGGTCAGGTGATCGGCACCTTCAGCAACGGCCAGGTCGTGGCGCTGGCGCAGATCGCGGTCGCCCGCTTCAACGCCGGCAACGCGCTGAAGCGCCTCGATGGCGGCGCGTTCGAGGAGACGATCGAGTCGGGCGCTCCGATCGTCGGTCTCGGCACCTCGGCGCTGATTGGCGGCAATGTCGAGCAGTCGAACACCGACATCGCCGACGAATTCTCGAAGATGATCGTCACCCAGCAGGCCTATTCGGCCAACACCAAGGTGATCTCCACGGCGCAGGAGATGCTGCGCGACGTCTTCAACATCATCCGCTGAGCAGCTGAACACCGCCTGGCCTGACGGCCCAGAAGGGCCGGGCCGAACGGAACGAGCCAAAGACGACAGGAGTTGACGATGGGTCTCAACACCGCGCTCGGTACTTCGATTTCCGGCCTGCGCAGCGCGCAGGCCGGCATTGGCGTCATCTCGCAGAACGTCGCCAATGCCGGCACGCCGGGCTATGTCCGGCGGACGATCTCGAACGTCGACTCGGTCAGCGGCAGCACGGTCGGCGTCAGTAATCCCAACGTCCAGCGGCTGCTCGACCGGATCGTGCAGCACCAGCTTCTGCAGGAGAGCTCGGGCGCGGCCTATACTTCGACGCGCGCCCAGGTCTTCGCCAATCTCGACAAGCTCTACGGCGCCCCGGGCAGCGCGACGGCGCTCGACTCGATGTACAGCAAGTTCACGAGTTCGCTGCAGGCGCTGCAGAACGATCCGTCCTCCTACACCAACCGCACCGCCGTGATCGATGCGGCGAGCCAGCTCGCCAACCGGCTGCGCGGTCTATCGGATGGCGTCCAGCAGCAGCGCGCCCAGACCGAAGCGGGCATCGGCGCGGCTGTGACGCGCACCAACGAGCTGCTCGAGCAGCTCACCGACGTCAATGCGCGTATCGTCAACGCCCAGCAGAGTTCCGGTACGGCGGATCTGCGCGACCAACGCGACCGGATCATCTCGGAGCTGTCGCAATACGTCGAAATCCGCACCGACGAGCGTCCGAACGGCTCGGTCAGCATCACCACCGCATCGGGCACGCAGCTCTTCGACGGGCGCCCGACGATCAAGTTCGAGTTCGACGCGCGCGCCAATATCGGTCCGCAGTCGCAATGGAGCAGCGATCCCGCCCAGCGCGGCGTCGGCACGATCGTGGCCCGGGACCTCTCCGGCAACAGCTTCGACGCCATCGCCAACAACACCTTCCGCTCCGGCGAGATCGGCGCGCTGGTCGAATTGCGCGACAAGACTTTGGTGCAGGCGCAAGCCCAGCTCGACGAGATCGCCGCCCAGCTCTCCAGCGCGCTCTCCGATCGCGAGATCGCCGGGACGGCGGTGACCGCCGGCGCCGCCACCGGGTTCGATGTCGATCTCGCCGGGCTGCAGTCCGGCAATTCGGTGACGCTCGATTACAAGGTCACCCCTGGCGGGCAGACGCAGCGCTTCACCTTCGTGCGCGTCGACTCGGCGGCCTCTCTGCCCTTGCCGGCCTCGGCCCAGGGCGATGCCAACAACCGCGTCATCGGCATCGACTTCTCCGGCGGCCCCGCCTCGGTCGCGGCCCAGATCCAGGCGGCCGTCGGCACGGGCTTCACCGTCTCCAACACTGGCTCGGTGTTGCGGATCGTCGATGACGGAGCGGCCGGGACGCGCGACGTCGTCGGCCTGACGGCGCGCCCGACCCAGACCTCACTGACCGGCGGCACCGGCGAACTGCCCTTCTTCGTCGATGGCCGCAACAACGCCGCCTATACCGGCTCCTATGAGGGCGGGGCGCAGTCGGTCGGCTTCGCCTCCCGCATCGCGGTCAATCCGGACCTGATCGCCGATCGTTCCCGGCTGGTGGTCTACAACACCAGCCCGGCGACGCCGCAGGGCGACACGACCCGGCCGAAATTCCTCTATGACCGGCTGACCTCGAGCCAGCGCAGCTTCACCAACGCGACCGGCTTCGACGGTTCGGCGGCGACGTCGAGCGGCACGGTCTCGAGCCTGGTGCAGCGCGTCGTCGCCGGCCAGGGCCAGGCCAGCGAGCAGGCCAAGCGCCTCGACGAGGGGCAGCAGGTCGCCTTTTCCTCGGTGCAGAGCCGCTTCCTCGAGGACACCAAGGTCAATGTCGACGAGGAAATGTCGACGCTGATCGAACTGCAGAGCGCCTACGCCGCCAACGCACGCGTCATCTCCACGGTCAAGGAGTTGCTCGACGTGCTGATGAGACTGTGAGGAGATAGGTCATGACCATCACCCCCACCGGTACCGGCGCCTATCGCCTCGCCAATCCGCACCAGTTCGTCTCGATGCGCGGGCAGCTCGACGACCTGCAGCGCCAGCTGGCGACGCAGAAGAAATCCGAGACCTATGCCGGCCTCGGCATGGATCGCGGCGTCAGCCTCGACCTCAACAACAAGCTCTCGACGCTCGACGGCTATCTGACCGGCATCCAGCGCGCCGACGTCAACCTCAAGCTGATGACCAAGGCGGTCGAGAACTTCACCAAGCTCGCCGGCGAGACACGGGCCGATGCCCGGCCGGACAGCTATGTCGAGACCTCGACCGGCCGCACCTCGCCGCAGGTTCTGGCCGAGGAGAAGTTCAAGCAGACGCTCGACCTGCTGAATTCGCAGGTGAACGGCCGCTACCTGTTCTCCGGCCGCACCTCCGATGTCGAGCCGGTGGTGGATTACTCGCTGATCATGGATGGCGATGCCACTCACGCCGGCCTGAAGCAGTTGATCTCCGAGCGCAAGCAGGCGGATCTCGGCGCCGGCGGCATGGGCCGGCTCGTCACCGGTGGCGCCGGTACGAATGCGACCATCGCCGAAGAGGCCGCCGGTTTGCCTTATGGCTTCAAGCTGACCAGCGCCTCGAGCAGCACGGCAGCGATGACCACGGCCTACAATGCCGGGCCGCCCGCCGATATCGCCGTCAACGTCGCTGCGCAGCCGCAGCCGGGAGACACGCTGAAGATCGCACTGAAGCTGCCCGACGGCACGACGGAGGAGATCACCCTGACGGCGCGTGCGGCGGGCACGACCGGCGATCCCGCCGAAGGCTTCGTCATCGGGGTCGACGCCAACGCGACCGCCGCGAACCTGCGCACGGCGATCGGCGCGGCGCTGTCGCGCGAGGCGAAGACGTCATTGTCGGGTGCTTCGGCTCAGGTGGCCGCCAAGGACTTCTTTGCCGGCAGCCCGAGCAACCCGCCGCTCCGGGTGCCTGGGCCGCCTTTCGACACCGCGACCGCCGCGCCCGCGCCCGGGACCGCCGCCAATACCGTCATCTGGTATCAGGGCGACGATGCCGCCGGCTCGGCCCGGGCGACGGCCAGCGTCCAGGTTGACCAGGGCCAGCAGGTGGCAGCCGGCGCCCGCGCCAACGAGGAGGCGTTCCGCACCGGCCTGGCGCAGTTCGCGATCATGGCGGCCGAGACCTTTCCGGCGAGCGATGCGAACTCGAAACTGCGCTACGAGGCGATGACCGAGCGGGTGCGCAGCAATATCGGTTTCCCGCCCGGTACGCAGAACCCGTCGGAGATCATTGTCGAGCTCGGCTCGGCCCAGACCGCGATGGCCCAGGCCAAGGAGCGGCACACCGCGACCAAGGACTATCTGAGCACGACGCTCGCCGGTGTGGAGGACATCACCAAGGAGGAGGTGGCGATGCAGATCCTGGCGCTGCAGACCACCTTGCAGGCGAGCTACCAGACGACCTCGATGCTGTCGCAGCTGCGCCTGACGAACTATCTCTGACGTTGCCGCTCCCGGCGGCCTCAAACGAAAACGGCCCGGAGCGATCCGGGCCGTTTCTTTTGTCCGAGATGTCGTCTGCGTCGCGCTCAGCGGCCGCGCAGGCCGGCGGCGATGTCGCGATTGATGTTGACGAGGATGCCGATCGCGGCCGGCTCCGGCGCCGCGGCGATCTGGAACGTCCGGTTGAATATGAAGTTGGCCAGGCCGAGGATGTTGCGCTTGATCTCGACCGGCAGCGGATTGTCCTCGGCGATCACCGCCGAGACCAGCAGAGTCCAGAGCTTGCGGTTATAGGCCAGGGCTGCGTCGAGATCGCCGGAACGGACGGCCCAGTCATCGACGATCATCTGGAGACGGGCGCCCGCCTTGAGCAGGAGGCCGGCTTCGAGTTCGCGCGGTGACTGGACGTTCTGTGCCGTCTTCGACGCCGCGGCGTAGGCATTAAACCCGCTTTGCATGCTCGAGCAGTTCCGCCTCGTAAGAGATCAGCTTCTTGGCAGCCTTGAGAGCTTTGTAGAGCTCACCACTTAAGATGCAGTTATTGATTTCGGACATATGCGGCAAAGCGCTCGGCGCGGCCTGCATGAAATCGCGCACGAGCTGGAAGTAGACTTCGTGCTCCGCCGTCGGGTCGCCGGCGAGGTACATCAGCTGGATCGCGAGATAGATCTTCTTGGCCGGCGTGTCGGCGCTGGCCGCTGTGAGGATGTCCTTCTCGCGCAGGATCGGCGCCTCACCCTCGATGAAGAAGCGGGTGCGCTGCTCGTCGTTGCGGATGACGACCGAGCCGATGATGATGCGCTCGTTCGGCTTGAGCTCGACCTTGAGGGCCATGTCGGTCCCGCCTTCTGGCTATAGGGGAGGGGGCGTCAGCCGAACAGGCGCAGCACGCCCTGGTCGGCCTGGTTGGCGAGCGAGAGCGCGGTCTGCGAGAGCTGCTGGCGCGTGTTGAGCGCGAGCAGGCTGGCGCCTTCCTCGTTCGGATCGGCCAGGACGAGGTTGCCGGCGCCGGTGGTCAGCACGTTGGCGAGCTCCTTGGTGAAATCCTGCCGGGTCTGAGCGACCGAGAGATTCGAACCGAAGGTCGAGGCCAGCGACTTCAGCGAAGTCAGCGCGCTGGTCAGGGAGGCGGTCGCCTTCTCCAGGTCGGCGTCGTTCTGGAAGTTGATGAAGCCGGCGAGCTGCGTGTTGACCGCCTGCGAAATGCCGAGATTGTCGGCGCTGATGGTCGAGCCCTGGATATCGAGCTTGGTCTGGTTGCGGCCAGTCTTCTCGTTGAAGACGATCGAGAGCCGATCGCCCGCCAGCAGGTTGATGCCGTTGAAGCTCGAATCCTTGGCGAGATCGTCGATCTTGTTGCGCAGGTCGTTGAACTGGTCGATCAGGTTCGAACGCACCGCCGAGGTGATGCCGGACGAAACCGCGCCGGTGGTGCGATCGGCTCCTGCAAGACCGAACAGGGTGTTCTGCGCGCCGGTGCTGGCAGCCGTCCTGGCAGCGGCGAGGGCAACCTCGGCATCGGTTTGAGGAGGGGCCGCGACGCCGCCGGCGATGCCGATGCCGACGCTCAGCGTATCCGAGCCATTGCCCTTGACATTGAGCTGGCCCTTTTCATCGACGAAGGCGCTGGCGAAGCCGGAGCTGTTGATCGCGTTGACGACGTCGCGAACGGTGGTGTTCGTGGTGACGTCGAGCGTGACCTCCGACATGTTGGCAGGAACGGTCGGATCACCCTTGCCGATCTGGATGACCATCTTGTTGGAGGTGTTGGCAGTCGCTCCGCCGCGGGTGTCGAAGCCGAGGTCACCAGCCGAGCCGGCCGTTGCCGCGGTAGCGGTGTTGGCGGTGTAGGTAACCGGAGGACCGGCATTGACGATGCCGTCTTCGCCGATCCGCTTGTCGAGCGCGATGTCCTTCAGGCTCTTGCTGGTGACGACGGCTTCACCGGCCGAGGAGAGCTTGGTCCCTGTGCTGGTGATGGTCGGGCGGTTCTGCGCGGCGTCGGCCTGGGCCTGTTTCACCGTCGACTGCAGCGAGCCGACCAGCTTGGTGATGCCGTCGATGCCCTTGGAGGCAGCCTGGATGGTCTGGATGCCGTTCGAGATGCCGTCGAGCAGATTGGTGAGCTGGCTCGAACGATCGGTCAGAGAAGCGGCGGTGAAGAAGTTCACCGGATTGTCGATCGCGGAGTTGACCTTGCGGCCGGTGGCGAGACGGTTCTGGATCACGCCCTGCTGGGCTGTGGTCTGCTGGAGGGTCAGCAGGTTGTTGCGGACGCCGTTCGACAGGATCGTGTTGGCCATTTCAGGTCCCTCTGACAGCGCGATTCGGCGCTCAACCAGCTTGCTCTGGGCCGACAATCCTTTGTTAAGGCTAATAAACGGTTAATCGCGCCGCCGGGCGCAAACGAAAAGCGGCGGAGCCTTTCGGCTCCGCCGCTCTTTTGCTTCGTCCCGCGTTCTGCGGGGTGATCCGCTCCTGCGGACCGAAGATCAGCCGAGGAGACGCAGGACGCCCTGGTCGGCCTGGTTGGCGAGGGAGAGCGCCTGCTGCGAGAGCTGCTGACGGGTCTGCAGCGCGAGCAGGGAGGCGGCTTCCTGGTTGAGGTCGGCGTTGACGAGGCTGTCGGCGCCGGTGGTCAGGACGTTCGCCATGTCCTTGGTGAAGTCCTGGCGGGTCTGGACGACCGAGAGGTTGGCGCCGAGGCTCGAGGAGAGCGACTTCAACGAGGTCAGGGCGCCGGTGAGCGACTTGGTGGCGTCTTCCAGATCGGCATCGTTCTGGAAGTTGATCGAGCCGGTGAGCTGGGTGTTGCCAGCCTTGGTGATGCCGAGGTTGTCCGAGGTCAGGTTGGTGCCCTGAACCTCGACCTTGGTCTGGTTCTTGCCGGTCTTCTCGTTGAAGACGACCGACAGACGGTCACCGCCGAGCAGGTTGAGGCCGTTGAAGCCGGAATCCTTGGCGAGATCGTCGATCTTGCCACGCAGATCGTTGTACTGGTCGATCAGGTTCGAACGCACCGAAGAGGTGATGCCGGACGAAACCGTGCCGGTGGTGCGATCAGCCGCTACAAGACCGAACAGGGTGTTCTGTGCGCCGGTGCCGGCAGCGGTCCTAGCGGCGGCGAGGGCGACATCGGCAGCCGTTTGGCCCGCAGGAGGCGCGACCCCGCCGTCGCCGGCGATGCCGATGCCGACGCTCAGCGTCTCCGAGCCGTTGCCCTTGACGTTGAGCTGGCCCTTTTCATCGACGAAGGCGCTGGCGAAGCCGGAGCTGTTGATCGCGTTGACGACATCGCGAACGGTGGTGTTCGTGGTGACGTCGAGCGTGATCTCCGACATGTTGGCAGGAACGGTGGGATCACCCTTGCCGATCTGGATGACCATCTTGTTGGCGGTGTTGGCAGTCGCTTGGCCGCGGGTGTCGTAGCCGAGGTCACCAGACGAGCCGGCCGTGGCCGCGGTGGCGGCGTTGGGGGTGTAGACAGCAGGAGGACCGACATCGTTGACGCCGTCTTCGCCGATCTTCTTGTCGAGCGCGATATCCTTCAGGCTCTTGCTGGTGGCGACGGCTTCACCGGCCGAGGCAAGCTTGGTGCCCGTGCTGGCGATGGCCGGCCTGTTCTGGGCCGCGTCGGCCTGGGCCTGCTTGATCGTCGACTGCAGCGAACCGACGAGCTTGGTGATGCCGTCGATGCCCTTGGAGGCAGCCTGAATGGTCTGGATGCCGTTCGAGATGCCGTCGAGCAGGCCGGTGAGCTGGCTCGAACGATCATTCAGCGAAGCGGCGGTGAAGAAGTTGACCGGGCTATCGATCGCGCTGTTGACCTTCTTGCCGGTGGCAAGACGGTTCTGGATCTGAGCGGATTGAGCGGCGGTCGACTGCAGCGTCGAGAGGTTGTTCCGGACGCCGGCAGAGAGAGAAACGGCCATGATAAAATACCCTTCTGGTATGGTGCCTTCTGGCATCGTGACCGTTCTGGCCGCGACCCGAGGACCATCGGGCCCGATCTCGTAACAAGGCGTAAATTCGGCCTCGCGAATTGCTCGCGAATTGGGCAAAGCCGCGGCGTGGTTAACGAGTGTAAAATGCTCGCATCTGGCCGAGGCCACTGCGTTTTGAGGATCGGCCTACGAACGAAAAACGCCGCCGGCGGATGCCGGCGGCGTCGAAGGTGGGGGAAGCTGGCGCTCTCTCAGGCGAGGCGCTCGACCTCATGGCTGCGGGGCGCGTCCGCCTCGCGGCTGCGTTCGAGGATCTCGCGCGACCAGATGCGCAGTTTCAACAGCGTCTCGTCGGGGAGTTGCTCGACCACCTCGCCGGTGTCGCGGTTGGTCTTGCGCAGGATGACGCTGCGCGTCTTCGGGTCGATGTCGAGGCGCCGCTCGATCACGTCGCGCAATTCCTGCTGGCGGCGCTGCTCGTCGAAGCGACGCTGTTGGGCAGTGTCGTCCTGTGCGCTCTGCTGGCGCTGCGCATCGGAACGGCGCTCCTCAGCACGGGCGCGGATGTCGAGCTGAACCGGCTCGCCAGCCGCGATCGAGCGCACGGTCTTCTCCGGAGGGAGCTCGACCGGCGTGGCGCCGTTCTGGACGGAAATATCGGTGCGAATCGTCGCCTGGACGGCACCGGTCGCGAACGTCTTGGGTGTCGCGCCGAAATCCATTCTGGACTCCTCTCGCAAAGGCGGACTTCTTCCAAGCATGAGACGATGGGGCAGAGAGTTGAATCCGCCGTTACGGAAATTGGTAAATTGCAGTGCATTCGGCGGATTTTCCGTATCCGCAAAGCGTTAATGCGCGATCTGCCGCGTCGCCGCGCAGATTAACCATGGTGTTGTCTGTTCTCGACAAGCCTTGAGTTGGCTATGCCGTAGCTGCCGCGATGCCGTTCTTGGCTGTGTGATTCCTACAGGCTCTTCGAAATCACCAGTGGCCCGGCATTCGGTCGAGCGAAGACTCCGGCGCCGACCGTTGCGGTCGGGCCGTAGCCCGGCGCCTTGTTCTGACGGTTCGCGTCGGCAGCCAGGTCGCGCATGATCGATTCCGAGATCGCACGCGCCGTCGCCAGCACGGTCTGGTTGAGATCGATCAGATCCTGGAAGGCGAGATGAGCGCTCTTCAGGCGCTTGACCTTCTCCGGAGCAAAGCGGGCGAGCGCCACGGCGTTCAGCTTGATCTGCTCGACGCCCTTCATATAGGTGCCGGCGAGCTCGGCCTTGCGCGCCTCGCGCTCCATCGCGTCCTTGAGGCGCCCGGCCTTGACCAGCCCGGTCTCCTCGCCGACGACATGGGAGAGGGCGCCGAGCGTCTCCATCACGGTCTCGATCAGGGTTTCGGCCTCCGCCGCGCTCGAGACGCGCGGACGCTCGTCGACGACGCGCATCGGCTCAAACATTGCCGACCCCCGCAGAGGCCTTCGCCTGGACCTGGATCAGGTCGCGCATGATCTGATCGGAGAGGCCCACGCCACCGGACTTCTGAATCTGCTTGGCGTATTCCTGCGTCAGCATCGAGCGCCAGACGTCGCCGCCGACACCGTTCTCGCCGAGCGGCCCTTCGGTCCCGTTCGAGCTCATCACGCTCTGGGTGAAGTTCTCGAGGAAAACGGCCTCGAAATCGTCGGCGGTCTTCTTCGCCTTGTTCTGCGAGGAGCTGAGCGCGTCGGCGACGCCGCCGGCCAGATTGACGGCGGCGCCGATGGCGAGCTTGGCGGCGGGGGCGGCGAGGATGGCACTCATTACATCACCTCGATGTCGGCTTGCAGCGCGCCGGCTGCCTTGATGGCTTGCAGGATGGAGAGCAGGTCGCGTGGGCCAAGGCCGAGTGCGTTGAGTCCGTCGACCAGCTCACGCAGCGTCACGCTCTCCTTGACCAGAGCGAGCTTGTTGGTGCCCTCGGTGTCGACCTTGACGTTGCTGCGCGGGACGACGACCGTCCGGCCCTGGCCGAATTCGTTCGGCTGGCTGACCTGCGGCTCCTCGGAGATCGTCACCGTCAGGTTGCCCTGGGCGACGGCGACGGTGGAGACGCGCACGTCCTTGCCCATCACGATGATGCCGGAGCGTTCGTCGATGACGACGCGGGCGCCCTGATCGGGCTCGACCCGGAGCTGCTCGATATCGGTGAGCAGGCGGATCATGTTGCCCTGGAAACGCGGCGGGATCTGCAGCACCACGGTCGACGGATCGGTCGGCTCGGCCGAGTCGCCGCCGATGAAGTCGTTGATCGCGGCGGCGATGCGGCGGGCGGTGGTGAGATCGGGGTTGCGCAGCGACAGGCGCAGCGTCTTCAGCTTGTTGAGGGCGAAATCGATCTCGCGTTCGACCAGGCCGCCATTGGCGATGCGCCCGACGGTCGGCACGCCGCGAGTGATCTTGGCGGCCTCGGCCTCGGCCGAGAAGCCGGCGATCGCGACCGGGCCTTGAGAGACCGCATAGACCTCGCCATCGGCGCCGAGCAGCGGGGTGGCGAGCAAGGTGCCGCCCTGCAGCGACTTGGCATCGCCCAGCGCCGAGACGGTGACGTCGAGCCGCGTGCCCTGGACGGCGAAGGGCGGCAGGTTGGCGGTGATCATCACCGCGGCGACGTTGGCCGTACGCATGCTGGCGCCGCGGGTGTTGACGCCGAGGCGCTCCAGCATCGCCTGCAGGGACTGCTTGGTGAAGGGTGCGTTGTTGAGCGTGTCGCCGGTGCCATTGAGGCCGACGACGATGCCGTAGCCGAGGATCTGGTTGCTGCGCACGCCCTCGACCGAGGCGAGGTCCTTGATGCGTGAGAGCGCGGTTCCCATGCCGCCGCTGCCGGCGAAGGCGGTGCGGGAGACGCCGGCCTCGGCCGCGCCGCTGCGCGCCGGGCCGTTGTTGGCACCGTTGTTGCCGCCAACCCGACCCGGACCGGGCGCCGGGGCGAGGTCGGCCGCCATGGCGGCGCCGGCCAGCAGCAAGGCTGCGAGCGGCGTCAGCAGATGGCGGAGACGAAAGAGGCGGGGCATGGCACACCGGTGAATCTGATCTCGCCAGCCTGTTGCGAAGACCGTGCCAGTTCGGGAGAAAGCGAAAACGCTTTTTAATCAGGATTTTAGAGATCTCTGGCCTGATCGGGGAGGGCTGGCCGGTCGGCATAAAGCTGCCGCCCCCGGCAAATCCTGCCGAGCGATTTACCGCTCGTTAACCACGTTGCCGGCACAAGGAAGCTAAGTCGGGCAGCGTCTATGCAGCGCCTTTTCAGGCCGACCTTGCGAGAGCGTGATGATCCGCATCGACCAGCGCAGCCCGATCGCCTCGACGACCTCGACCAGTCGTAGCGGCTCGACGACCGGCTCCTCCTTCCGCCTGCCGGCGCGCGAGAGCGCGGGGGCGGCGCAGGGCGCGGCCGTCAGCCATGCCGGCTCGCTCGATGGTTTGCTCGCGGTCCAGGTCGAGGAGGACGGGCAGGAGCGCAAGCGGCGCCAGGCCCGGCGCGGCCATGACCTGCTCGATGGACTCGACAGGCTCAAGGCCGCCCTGCTCACCGGACGTGTCGCACCGGCCGAGCTCGAGCGGCTGAAGGCGATGCTGTCGGCACGGCGCGAGGCGACCGACGATCCGCGCCTCGACGAAGTGCTGGCCCATATCGAATTGCGAGCCGCAGTCGAGCTGGCGAAGCTCGGGCGCTGAAGTCGGCCCGCTCCGCCTTCAAAAAAGCCGAAACGCAGTCATGCATCTCCGCGTTTGCCGGGGCGTTCCAGCACGTCGGAGTTGCAGCCTATGGATATCGTCTGGATCGGCCCGCGCGCGGCCCGCCTCGTATTGATGGCGTGGCCGGGACTGCTTCTGGCTGCCTTGGTGCTCAGCCCTGCTCAGGCGCAGGGCAGAGGGGCCGAGCGCTTCGAAAACGCCGGCCCCTATGAGGCTACCACGCTCGAAAAGCCGCTGTGCTGCGACAGCAAGGGCAATTCCGTCGAGGTCTACCTGCCGCGCGCGAAACGTGCCGGCGAGATCTTCCCGGTCGTGACCTGGGGCAACGGGACCTGGGCGAAGCCGGACAAGTACACCTTTCTGCTGCGGCATCTGGCGTCCTGGGGGATGATCGTCGTCGCGACGCGGGATTCCAGCGTCGGCACCGGCGAAACGTTGCTCGATGCCGTCGCACTGCTGGAACGGAGCGAGCTGGCTGCGCAGGCGGATCGCAGGCGCGTCGCTGCGATCGGGCATTCACAGGGCGCCTCGGGCGCTTTCAACGCGGCGGCGGCCCGCTCCTCCGGGATCGGCACCGCTGTCCTGATCGACCTGCCCGGACGCCGCCTGTGCAACCGGGAGCATTGTGCGGCGATCCCCACGGGGCTGCGGGAGAAGCAGTCGGTCCTGTTCCTCTCCGGCGAGCGCGATCCGCTGTCGTCGCCCGAGATGATCGACGGCTATTTCAGCGAGGTACCGGCCGGGCGCCTGCGCGCCAAGGCTGCGGTGGCCGGCGCCGATCACAACGATATCCAGGGGCAGCCGGGTTGCCAGCCCTTCGCCATCGGCTGCCGGACCGGCATCGGCGCCTTCCTGCCCTATGTCACCGCCTGGCTGCGTTGGCAGCTCGCCGGCGACAAGGCCGCAGCGGGCGCCTTTGCCGGAAAAGGCGCGCCGTTCATGCGCGATCCGCAGCTGATCAACGCAGTCATCGACCGCTAGTGCAGCCTCGTGTCTACGCTAATCAGCGGATGAACTGATCGGCGTACTCTGCGCCGAGCCCGTTCGTCGCGTAGTGCGCCCGGCATTTGTCGAGCCGGGTGAAGACGTCGTCATAGCCGAGGCATTTGCCGTCGGGGTCGACATAGATCATCGCGCCGTTGACCTGGAACATCGTGATCATCTCCTCGACATCGGGATCGACCACCAGCGTATGGGTCTCGCCGGGCGCCTCGTAGACATAGGATCCTTCCGTCGCGACCCAGTCATGTTCGAGATAGCGCCATTTGCCCTTCAGCACATAGCCGTGCACCGGCTGGGGGTGGCGATGGCGCGAGAGCACGCCGGCGCGGCGCACGCGCAGGAGGTTCATCCAGTAGCCGCGCGTCACCGAGAGGCACAAAGGCCGGAACCAGACATTGTCGTCGACCGGCACCCAGACGCGCTCATCCTCCGGGATGACGTTGGGCACGATCAGCTCGGGCGGGGAGTCCTTCGGCTGCGGATGCCGATAAGGGGTCCAGCGCTCTTCGGTGCTGACCTGGACGGGGACAGGGCTGACCTTGTTCATCGCATTTCCTCCGCTTGAGCTTTTGATTCAGCTGGCTTGGTGGCCGATTCAGGAAACGCCGCCATATCGCTGATGTTTCGAGGTCTTTCAGACAGCGAGGTAGCCGCCGTCGACCGGCAGGATCGCGCCGGTGATGAAGCGGGCCGCATCCGAGAGCAGGAACAGGACCGCGCCGCCGACATCGCCCGGCTCGCCCCAGCGGTTCATCGGCGTGCGCGACAGGATTGGGGCGGAGCGGGCCGTATCCTCGACGAGGGGCCTGGTCAATTCGGTCGCGATCCAGCCCGGTGCGACCGCGTTGACGCGGATGCCGTCCGGCGCCCAGGCGGCGGCGAGCGACTTGGTCAATTGCCCGACGCCGCCCTTCGAGGCGGAGTACCCCGGCGCATAGGCCGAGCCGTGGAACGTCAGCATCGAGGCGGTGTTGACGATCGCGCCCTTGGCTTGGGCGAGCTTCTCCTTGGCGGCGAGGCACATGCGCATCGAGCCGGTGAGATTGACCTCGATCGTGAGCCGGAAGGCCTCGATCTCGAATTCCTTGCCACCGCGCTGGATCATGCCGGCGCAGTTGACGAGGGCGTCGATGCGCTCGCAAGCAGCGATGATTGCCGCGACCCCGGCATCGCTGGTGACGTCGAGCCTGGCATGACGGATCGCGGCATGGGCCGGCTTGGCGGCGACCTCGTCGTCGGTGAGGCCGGTGGCGAGGACCTGGTAACCGGCCTGAGCCAACGCGAGCGCGGCACCGGCGCCGATGCCGCGGGTGCCACCGGTGACGAGGGCGAGGGGGGAGAAGGAGCTTGTCATGGCTCCAATCTAAATCGGTTCGCAGCGTTGCCAACTGCGTTGGCCGGCGGGGCGCCCTGCATTGACACGCTCACCGCTGCGGCAGCCACCAGCCCGTTGCCCAAAAGGCCGGCTTCCCCCTGGCTGCGTAACCCGCTAGGAAGCGCGCGGGCGGCTGCGGCGAAGTCGTTGCAGCCCGGAAACGTTCCAGACTGGCCAGAGCAGGGGTCGCATCACATGAGCAAGATCAAGGTCGCCAACCCGATCGTCGACATGGACGGCGACGAGATGACCCGCATCATCTGGCAGCACATCAAGGACAAGCTGATCTTCCCCTATCTCGACCTCGAGCTCGACTATTTCGACCTCTCGGTCCAGAACCGCGACGCGACCGACGATCAGGTCACGATCGACGCCGCCAACGCCACCAAGAAGCACGGCGTCGCGGTCAAGTGCGCCACCATCACGCCGGATGAGGCGCGCGTGAAGGAGTTCAACCTCAAGTCGATGTGGAAGAGCCCGAACGGCACGATCCGCAACATCCTCGGCGGCGTGATCTTCCGCGAGCCGATCATCTGCAAGAACGTGCCGCGCCTGGTTCCCGGCTGGACCCAGCCGATCGTCATCGGCCGCCATGCCTATGGCGACCAGTACCGCGCCACCGACTTCAAGTTCCCCGGCAAGGGCACGCTCTCGATCAAGTTCGTCGGCGAGGACGGCAACGTCATCGAGAAGGAGGTCTTCAAGGCCCCCGAGGCCGGCGTCGCCATGGCGATGTACAATCTCGACGACTCGATCCGCGATTTCGCCCGCGCTTCGCTGAACTACGGCCTGATGCGCAAGTATCCGGTCTATCTCTCGACCAAGAACACCATTCTCAAGACCTATGACGGGCGCTTCAAGGACATCTTCCAGGAGATCTTCGACGCCGAGTTCAAGGCGGAGTTCGACAAGCTCGGCATCACCTATGAGCACCGCCTGATCGACGACATGGTCGCTTCGGCTATGAAGTGGTCGGGCGGCTATGTCTGGGCCTGCAAGAACTACGACGGCGACGTGCAGTCGGACACGGTGGCGCAGGGCTTCGGCTCGCTCGGCCTGATGACCTCGGTGCTGATGACGCCGGACGGCAAGACCGTCGAGGCCGAGGCCGCTCACGGCACGGTGACCCGCCATTACCGCGAACACCAGAAGGGTAAGGAGACCTCGACCAACTCGATCGCCTCGATCTTCGCCTGGACCCGCGGCCTGTCGCATCGCGCCAAGCTCGACAACAATGCCGAACTCGCCAAGTTCGCGCAGCTGCTGGAGAAGGTCACGGTCGACACCGTCGAGGCCGGCGACATGACCAAGGACCTGGCGCTGCTGGTCGGCCCCGACCAGAAGTTCCTCTCGACCACCGGCTTCCTCGACAAGGTCAGCGACAACCTTCGCAAGGCGATGGCCGCGTAAGCGGCCCGAAGCCTCGTTCGGAAAACAGAAGCCCGGCCAGATTGGCCGGGCTTTTTTCTTGCGTTGCAGGTGCAGGGAGCCGGGGCTGCTCCCCGAGTCCGGCCGGCCTCCTCCTCAGAACCTCATCTCGACCCTGCCCTTGAGGGCGTGGTCTCTGGAGCGCTCGCCTATTGCCGCGGAGTAGGTCAAGCCGAGCGCGGTGGCCTGCGAGACGCGCCAGTCGAGCCCGGCCTCGGCGGTGAGGGCGTTGCGGTCGATCGGGGCGGCGAAGACCACCGCGGGGCTGGCGCCGAGGGCGAAGGCGGTGCGGGCCTGCGGGGTGAGCTCGCCAAAACCATGGCGCCAGCCGAGCATGGCCCGGGCGAACAGCGGCATCGTCCCGATTTGCGCCTCGGCGCGCAGGCCGAGCGTGGTGAAGCCGAGCGTCTGGTCGGAGGAGAGGACACGCAGTGCCGCGGCCCCGCCCTGCTCGCTGCCGGCATCGGTGCTGACGCGGATGAGCGCGAGCTGGGCGAAGGGCTCGAGTGCAAAGCCGCTGAAGGCAAAGCCATAGCCGAGCTCGGCGAAACCCTGCAAAACCTGCCCCGGACGCTGCAGGCGGAGCAGATCGCCGAAGCCGCGGATCGCGACCTGGCGGCGGATGTCGCTCTCCGACCAGGAATAGGCGGCGCCGGCGTCGAAGCGCAGGCTGCCGAAGCGGGCGCCGGCATAGAGCGCGGCATGGCCGCTTTCGAGCTTGCCCGAGGACAGGCGCGCATCGAGATCGAAGCGCGACTGGCTGTAGCCACCGGCGACGCCGACCTTCAGCGACGAGCTCGGCGCATCGTAGAGCATCAGGTCGGCGCCGAGCAGGGCGCCGCCGCTGCGGCGGCTCAGGCTCGCGGCATTGCCGTCGGCATCGCTGGTGCCGGCGCTGCCGAAAGCCTCGCCCCAGAAGGCATAGCGCGGCTGCGGCAGCGGAGCGGACATCGTGATCGCACCCTTCCTGCCCGGCAGGTCGGCGCTGAACGAGGCGGCGACCTGCCCCGTAGCCTGTGTCAGCAGCGGGCCGCGCAGATGGCCGAGAATGGTGTCGCGCACCAGCCGGCTCTCGTCGATCATCACGCTGACCGCCTGGGCATGGGCCTCGCCCGAGAGCAGGTCGAAGCCGGCTCTAGCCTCGGCCGCCGTCGCCGAGATCAGTGCGTCATAGACCGGGTTGCCAGCGCCGAGCGCCTCGGCCGCATTGGCGATGAAGCCCTGGTTGCGGGTCTGGGCGATGTAGTTGCCGCCCGTGCTGCCACCCGGGGTCGTGCCGCCGCCGCCCGGGGTCGTGCCGCCGCCGGTGTCCCCACCGCCCGGGCCGAAGCCGGTGTTGTTGCGCGTCATGGTCAGCGTCACGCTGGTGCCGCCATAGCTCAGCGACGGCGTCAGGAAGGCGAGATTCGAGCTGACGCTGGTGAAGGTGCCGGTGACGCCGCCCGAGGCGGTGAGGATGGTATAGCTGGTCGCGGCCGCGTAGTTGCCGGTCTCGGCCAGGACTTGCACCGTGCCGCCGGTGATGCTGGCGTTGCCGGACGCCACGATCCTGTCGCTCTGCCCGGCGGCGTTGACCTCGACCTGATAGGTCGAGCCGCTGGCGAAGGCGACGTTGCCCGAGACATTCAGGGTCCCGATCGAGTTGCCGGGCGCGATGGTAGCTCCGGCGCCGGCAGTCACGCCGCCAATCGTCCCGGAGCCGCCGAGCGTGCCGCCGTCCAGCGTCACCGTGCTCGCCAGCGAGCCGTTCACGACGAGCTTGCCGCCGGAGACTTTGGTGCTGCCCGTGTAGGTGTTGCTGCCCGTGAGCGTCAGCGTGCCCGTGCCGGTCTTGGTGACGCCGCCGGTGCCGGTGATCTTGCCGGAGAAGGTGGTCGAGCTGTTGTTCGCGCCAGCCGTCAGCGTGCCCGAGCCGAGTGTGACCGTGCCGACGCCGGCGAGCGAGCCGATCGTCTGATTGAGGTTGGCGAGATCGAGCGTCGTGCCACTCGCGACCGTGAAGGTCGAATTGGCGGAGAATGCGTTGGTCGCGCCCGCCCGCAGCGTTCCCTCGGACACCGTGGTCGCGCCGGAATAGCTGCTGGCGCCCTTGAGCACCAATGTGCCGGCGCCGGTTTTCGCGAGCGAGCCCGTCCCCGAGAGGGACTGGCTGACGATGAAGCTGTTGCCAGCCTCGACGATCTCGAAGCCGCCGCCATTGCTGCCGAGGATGATGTTGCGGGTGAGCCCGTTCAGCGCCGTCCCGGTCACCTGCAGCACGCCGCCGTCCAGCGTCAGAGCCCCCGAGCTGCTGCCGAGATTGCTGTCCTTGGAGATGCTGATCGCGCCGCCGGCGATCGTCGTGCCGCCGCTATAGGTGTTCTCCTGCGTCAGGGTGAGTGTCCCCGTGCCGACCTTCCGCAGGCTGCCGGCGTCATAGATCATGCCGGAGAATGTGGTCGAGGCATTGGTCGCGCCGGTCTCCAGCGTCGAGCCGCTCTCGATCCGCAGCTGCCCGTCGCCCGCGATCGAACCCGCCGTCACCGTCCCGAGCGTGTCGTTCACGTGGAGCAGCGCGCCAATGCCGACCGTGTAGTCGGATGCCGCCGACATCGCGCCGGAACCGCCGATGTAGAGCGTCCCGGCCGACACCGTGGTCGCGCCCGAATAGGTGTTCGTGCCGGCCAGCGTCAGCGTGCCGCTGCCGGTCTTGGTCAGCCCGCCCGTCCCCGAGATCGTGCCCAAGAACGTCGTCGAGGTATTGTTGCCGCCCGCGGTCAGCGTAGCGGAGCCGAGCGTGACCGCGCCGGCACCGGCGAGCGAGCCGATCGTCTGGTCGAAGCCGGCGAGGTCGAGCGTCGCGCCCGACATGATCGTGACCGCGGAGCCCGCCGAGAACGCATTCGTCTGCCCGGCGCGCAGGATGCCGTTCGAGACCGTCGTCGTGCCGGTATAGGTGTTGGTGCCGGACAGGACGAGCGTGCCCGCGCCAGCCTTGGTAAACTTGCCCGAGCCGGAGAAGGACTGCGTCACGGTGAAAGTATTGGCGGCCTCGACGATATTGAAGCCGCCGCCATTGCTGCCGAGGACGATATTGCGTGTCAGCCCGGTCAGCGTCGTGCCGGTCACCTCCAGCATGCCGCCGTCCAGCGTCAGCGTGCCGGAGGTCGCGCCGAGATTGCCCTCCGCGCTGATGCTGATCGCCCCGTTCGAGATCGTCGTCCCGCCGGTATAGGTGTTTTCGCCGGTCAGCGTCAGCACGCCCTCGCCGGTCTTGACCACGCTGCCGCCGCCGCTGACGACGCTGCTGATCGTCGCGTCGATCCACTGCTCGAAGGTCAGCGTGCCGGTATCGATGACGATGCCGCCATTGATCGTGGCCGAGGCGGATCCGATGGTCAGTTTGTTGCTGCCGCCGGTGAAGTGGATCGCCGCGGCGCGCGTCGTGCCATCGCCGGAGAGGCCGCCCTCGATCGTGCCGTTATTGGTGATGATCAGGTCGGCGCCGACGATGGCCTCGCCGCCCGCAGCGCCGACGCCCATGGCTTCCGCGCCGGGGGCAGGGGTACAACAATAGGAAGACGGCAAATTCGAGCCGCCGCGCCCGCCATCGCCACCACGGATCGTGCCGTTGACGGTCAGCGTCGTCGTCGCGCCGCCATTGGTGAAGACCAGGCCGGCGCCGCCGACGCCGGCGGCGCCGGCGGAGCCAGTTCCGTCCGACACATATGAGCCGCCGTTGCCGCCCTTGCCGCCCTGGATCGTGCCGTCGATGGTCAGGTTCTGCGCGGCGCTGCCATCGGTGAAGAGCAGGCCGGTGCCGCCCGAGCCGCCCGAGCCGCCGTAATCATAGAAAGAGCCGCCACCATGGCCGCCGTTGCCAGCGGTGATCGTTCCGGAAATCGTTCCCGTCGCGCCCGCGCCCGTGACCACAGCGCCGTAGCCGCCGGCGCCGCCGCCGCCGCCGGAGAAAAGATAGCCGGAATTGCCGTCGCCGCCATTGCTGCCGGTGCTGGCGCCGACCGGCAGCGTAGCGCCGACGCTACCATGCACGCCGCCATCACCGCCCCGGCCTTCGCCGGCGCTGCCGTTGCCGGCGACCCCCCCGGCTCCACCAAGGCCTGCGCCGGCACCGCCGCCGCCGCCGCCGGCGGTGGCGTGTCCTGTCTGGCCCCTGGTGCCCGCGCCACCGGCGCCCGTCGGGTTGTCGATGCCCCCCGCGCCGCCGGTGCCGGGATAACCGCTTCGGTCGCCGCCACGGCCGCCTTCGGCGAGCGCAGGGCCGGCGGACAGGAGCAGCACGAGCGCCGTGCCCGCGAGCAGGTGCGAGGCGAGCCGCGTACGAGATGTCCCGCTGTTCGCAGGAGTGATGACCGATATCATGAGAGTGCCCAGCCCAACCGCTGCGGCAGGCTTATGCGGGTGCGGGCAGGAGGCAATGAACAGCCGTTCACAACCCGCCAAATTGTATCTGTGTGGCAGATTTGCTGCGGTTTGGCAGAATCAACGCAGCCATGGGGCGGGAGCCGATATGAGCGAGACGGCAACAACTCTCACCGGCGGCTGCCAATGCGGCGCGGTGCGCTACCGCCTGCTGAAGCCGCCGCGCAAGGTCTCGGTCTGCTTCTGCCGGATGTGCCAGAAGGCGGTCGGCAACTATTTCGGCGCCTTCGCCTCCTCGCGCGTCGCCGACGTGGTCTGGACACGCGGGACGCCTGCCGTCTTCCGCTCGTCGGAGGTCGCCGAGCGCGGCTTCTGCCGCGATTGCGGCACGCCGCTGAGCTTCAGCTATCCCGGCATGGGCACACTCTCGCTCACCGCCGGCAGCCTCGACGATGCGGCCGCCTTCCCGCCGAGCCATGCCTATGGCGTCGAGGGCAGGGCGCCCTGGTTCGACGAACTCTGCCGGCTCGAGGGCACGCGCACCGAGGACGACATCCCGGCGGACGAACTATCGGCCTATCGCTCGCGCCAGCATCCCGATCATGACTGAGTGCTACTCCACCACGACCTCGCGTCGCGCCAGCACGCGCGGACCGGTGAGGGGAGCGTCCATCACATAGCGCAGTTCGTAGGTGCCGGGCTCGGCCGGGGCCTCCAGCGTGCTCTCGACATTCTCGGCCGGAAAGAAGTTCGGTCCCTGCGCCTCTGGCGGCGCCTCCGGCTTGACCAGGACGACGCGGTCGCGATCGCCATTGGGGCCGATGCCGCGCACGGGGAGGGGATTGCCGCGCGCGACGCGGGCGGGGGCGGCGAGCGTTGCAGCTGGCGCCGTCGTCGCCAGGGGCTGGCGCAGCAGGACGACCGGCTTGCCGTCGACCTCGCCGAGCAGGCGCCATTCATAGGTACCGACCTCTCCCGGCGCCGGCAGCGACAGAACCGTCGCCTGGCCGAGCGGTGAGGCGACGATCGCCGCTTCCGGCGGGTCGGCCGAGCGGCTGATGGCGAGGCGGGCATTGGCCGGGGCGCGGCTGATGAAGGCGGTCGCCATCGCACCGGCCATCAGGGTGCGCGGCGCAGACAGGCTCGGGCCCTGTGGCGGGCGCTGCTGTGGCCGCGGCTGCTGTGCCACGACGGGGCTGCCTGCGCCAAGGAGCAGGGTGAGGGTGGTGCGACGGGTCGGCATCATACTGCGGCTAGTCGATGAAGATGGGAGGCCAGCTCCGGGTGGCGCAGCATGAGCAGGCGAAAATCGGCAGGATCAAGGACGAGGAGCTTGGTCGCGACAGTGGCGCGCGCCGCGATGCCGCCCTCGGCCGCCGCAAGCTCAGTCAGGCAGAGCTCGCCGAAATAGCAGCCTTCGTCGAGCCGCCGGCTGCCATCGGGCTCGATGAGCTCGACTTCGCCGCTGGCGACGAAATAGAGCGAGTGGGCCGGCTCGTGCGGGCGCAGCACGACGCCGCCGCCACGCACGGTCTTGGCCCGCAGGGCATGCATGATCTCGGCGATTTCGGCGGCGTTGAGTCCGCTGAACAGCGGCACGCGCGCCAGCATGCTCCAGGTGACGACGAATTCGCGGCGGTGGATCTCCTGGGAGAAGGCGGTGGCGATGATGCCGACCGGCAGCGCCAGCATGACGAGCCCCATCACCGCGGTCAGCGACGCCACGACCTTGCCGAGCGGGCTGACGGGATAAGCATCGCCATAGCCGACCGTGGTCAGCGTCACGATCGCCCACCACATCGCATCGGGGATGGTGCCGAACTTGTCGGGCTGGACATCGTGCTCGACGAAATGCATCGCCGTCGCCGAGAGCAGCATGACGCCGATCAGGATGACGACGCAGGCGGCGAGCGCCTTGCGTTCGGCATGCAGCGCTGCGCCGAGCGAGGCCATGCCCGGCGAATAGCGGCCGAGCTTGAAGAAGCGCAGCAGCCTGAAGAGCAGCAGGATCTTGAGATCGCTGTAGCCGAGCAGGGCTGCATAGAGCGGCACGGTGGCGAGAAAGTCGAGCAGTGCCGGCGGCGACAGCGCATAGGCGCGCCGCGCCGCCCAATCGCTCATGCCGCGATAGCGCGCATGCTCGGGCGCGGTCCAGAGCCGGACGGCGTATTCGAGCGTGAACAGAACCGTCGAGACGAGCTCGATCCAGTGGAAGAGCCGGCCATAGGACGCCGCGAGGCTGGGCACCGATTCCAGCACCAGCGCGGTGACGTTGATCAGGATCAGCGCCACCAGCCCGCCATGGACGAGCCTGGCCGAGAGATCATCGCCCGCGCCACGATCGATGATCAGATGCGCCCGCCGCCGCCAGCTCAAGCCAGGCTGCGGGGCGGGCGTCATGTGAGCGTCAGCCCATCGCTGCGGCGACGGCTGCGAGCGCGGCTTCAGCCTGCGCGCCGTCCGGGCCGCCGGCCTGGGCCATGTCGCGGCGGCCGCCGCCGCCCTTGCCGCCGAGGCTTTCGGACGCCGCTCGTACCAGCGCGACCGCATCGAAGCGCTCGGTCAGATCGGGCGTGACGCCGACGACGACGCCGGCTTTGCCGTCCTCGGCGACGCCGACGATGGCGACGACGCCCGAGCCGACGCGACCTTTCGCCTCGTCGGCCAGGCTCTTCAGATCCTTCATCTCGACGCCGGTGACGGCGCGGGCCAGCAGCTTGACGCCGGCGACCTCGCGGATCGGATCGCTGGCCTCGCCGCCGCCGCCCATGGCGAGCTTCTTGCGCGCTTCGCTGAGCTCGCGCTCGAGCTTGCGACGTTCCTCGACAAGCGTCGCGACGCGGGCCGGCAATTCGGCGATCGGCGCCTTCAGCACGCCCGCCATCTCGTCAAGCGCGAGGCTCTCCTCGCGCAGATGACGGCGCGCCGCCTCGCCGGTGAGGGCCTCGAGCCGACGCACGCCGGCCGCAACTCCGGCCTCGGAGAGGACGGCGACGAGGCCGATATCGCCGGTGCGGCTGGCATGGGTGCCGCCGCAAAGCTCGACCGAGAAGGTCTTCGGCGTGTCGGAATCCCGGTCGGTGCCCATCGAGACCACGCGGACCTCGTCGCCGTATTTCTCGCCGAACAGCGCGCGCGCGCCGGAGGCGATCGCGTCATCGACCGACATCAGCTTGGTGGTGATCGGCTCGTTCTGCAGGACCAGCCGGTTCGCCATCTCCTCGACCCTGGCCAGCTCCTCGCGCGAGATCGGCTTGGGATGGCTGAAGTCGAAGCGCAGGCGTTCGGGTGCGACCTGCGAGCCTTTTTGCGCGACATGGTCGCCGAGCACGCGGCGCAGCGCCTCGTGCAGGAGATGGGTGGCCGAATGGTTGCCGCGGATCGCGCGGCGCCGGGCATGGTCGACCGTGAGCTCGGCCGGCTTGCCGAGCTCGATCGCGCCGGAGACGACCGTGACTTGATGGGCGAAGACGTCGCCGAGCTTCTTCTGGACGTCGGTGACCTCGGCCTTGAAGCCGTTGCCGACCAGCGTGCCGGTGTCGCCGACCTGGCCGCCGGATTCGCCGTAGAACGGCGTCTGGTTGAGGATGACGATGCCGCTCTCGCCTTCCTTCAGCGTCGCGACCTCGGCATTGTCTTTGACCAGCGCGGTGACCACGCCCTCGGCGCTCTCGGTGTCGTAGCCGAGGAACTCGGTCGCACCGAGCCGCTCGCGCAGCGGGAACCAGAGCGTCTCGGTCGCGGCCTCGCCGGTGCCGGCCCAGGCGGCGCGCGCCTTGGCCTTCTGTTGCGCCATCGCCGCGTCGAAGCCCTCGATGTCGACGCCGACGCCGCGGGCGCGCAGCGCGTCCTGGGTCAGGTCGAGCGGGAAGCCATAGGTGTCGTAGAGCGTGAAGGCGACATCGCCCTTCAGCTTGTCGCCGGAGTTCAGGCCCAGCGATTCCTGGTCGAGGATGGAGAGCCCGCGCGCCAGCGTGGTGCGGAAGCGGGTCTCCTCCAGCTTCAGCGTCTCGCTGATCAGTGCCTCGGCCCGGATCAGCTCGGGATAGGCCTGGCCCATCTCGCGCACCAGCGCCGGCACGAGCTTGTGCATCAGCGGATCCTTGGCGCCGAGCAGCTGCGCATGGCGCATGCCGCGGCGCATGATCCGGCGCAGCACATAGCCGCGGCCCTCGTTCGAGGGCAGCACACCATCGGCGATCAGGAAGGCGGAGCAGCGCAGATGATCGGCGATGACGCGGTGGCTCGCGCTCATCGGCCCGTCGGAGGGGACATTGGTCAGATCGGCGATGGCGCGGATCAGGGTCGCGAACAGGTCGATCGAATAATTGTCATGCGTGCCCTGGAGCACGGCGGCGATGCGCTCGAGGCCCATGCCGGTATCGATCGAGGGGCGGGGCAGGTTGGTGCGAATGCCGCCAGCCGCTTCCTCATACTGCATGAAGACGAGGTTCCAGATCTCGATGAAGCGGTCGCCATCCTCGTCGGGCGAGCCCGGAGGGCCGCCGGGGATGTGATCGCCATGGTCGTAGAAGATCTCGGAGCAGGGGCCGCAGGGGCCGACATCGCCCATGCGCCAGAAATTGTCGGAGGTCGCGATCCGGATGATGCGCGAATCCGGCAAGCCGGCGATCTTCTTCCAGAGGGCATGCGCCTCGTCATCCTCGGAATAGACCGTGACGGTCAGCTTCTCCTTGGGCAGGCCGAATTCGCGCGTGACCAGGGTCCAAGCGTGATGGATCGCCTGCTCCTTGAAATAGTCGCCGAAGGAGAAATTCCCCAACATCTCGAAGAAGGTGTGGTGGCGGGCGGTGTAGCCGACATTGTCGAGGTCGTTGTGCTTGCCGCCGGCGCGCACGCATTTCTGCGCGGTGGTGGCGCGGGCGTAAGGCCGCTTCTCCTGGCCGGTGAAGACGTTCTTGAACTGCACCATGCCGGAATTGGCGAACATCAAGGTCGGGTCGTTGCGCGGCACGAGCGGGCTCGACGGCACCACCTCGTGGCCGTTCGCCTTGAAGTAATCGAGGAAGGTCGACCTGATCTCGTTGACGCCGCTCATCGCAATCTTGGCTCTGGTTCAAGCATGGGCCAGCAAGCGCCGGCAGGGCTGAAAGGGTTCTAGTCAGCGCACTTATGCCTGTCCAGAAAGGGCCTGCATAGTTCGCAGGCGCGGCAAGCTGCTGACCGCAAAACGGAAACGGGCGACCCGAAGGCCGCCCGTCGATCTAGTGGCTGAATGCCAGCGTTTGAAGGCTCAGGCCTCGCCCTCGTCGAGGTCCTCGGCGGTCGGGTCGGCGTTCTCCAGGATGCGCTCGGCGACCAGGCCGGAATTCTGGCGGATGGTCGTCTCGATCTTCGCGGCGACGTCGGGATTGGCCTTGAGGAAGGTCTTGGCGTTCTCGCGGCCCTGGCCGAGGCGCTGGCTGTCGAAGGAGAACCAGGCGCCGGACTTCTCGACGATGCCGGCCTTGACGCCGAGATCGACCAGCTCGCCGGCTTTCGAGATGCCTTCGCCGAACATGATGTCGAACTCGACCTGCTTGAAGGGCGGGGCGACCTTGTTCTTGACGACCTTGACGCGGACCTGGTTGCCGGTCGCCTCGTCGCGTTCCTTCAGCGTCGAGACGCGGCGGATGTCGAGGCGGACCGAGGCATAGAACTTCAGCGCATTGCCGCCGGTGGTGGTCTCGGGGCTGCCGTACATCACGCCGATCTTCATGCGGATCTGGTTGATGAAGATCACCATGCAGTTCGAGCGCGAGATCGAGGCGGTGAGCTTGCGCAGCGCCTGGCTCATCAGGCGCGCCTGCAGGCCAGGCTGGTTGTCGCCCATCTCGCCCTCGATCTCGGCACGAGGCGTCAGCGCGGCGACGGAGTCGATGACCAGCACGTCGATGGCGCCGGAGCGGACCAGCGTGTCGGTGATCTCGAGCGCCTGCTCACCGGTGTCGGGCTGCGAGATCAGGAGGTCGTCGAGATTGACGCCGAGCTTGCGGGCATAGACTGGATCGAGCGCGTGCTCGGCGTCGACGAAGGCGCAGACGCCGCCCTTCTTCTGCGATTCCGCAATGGTATGGAGCGCGAGCGTGGTCTTGCCGGAGGATTCAGGTCCATAGATCTCGATGACACGCCCCCTCGGCAAGCCGCCGACGCCGAGCGCGATGTCGAGGCCGAGCGAACCGGTCGAGACCGTCTCGATCTCGATCGCCTGCTGGTTCTTGCCCAGGCGCATGATCGAGCCCTTGCCGAAAGCCCGTTCGATCTGCGAGAGCGCCGCATCGAGCGCCTTGGCCTTGTCCATCGAAGAGCCTTCCACGAGCCTGAGATTTGCCTGATTCACGACGTGCGCTCCTTATGGCAGGGGCGCGACCACATCTCAATCCGCGCCATGGAAATGACTATGATCATGGTTTGTTCTCTCTCGCAAGTTCTTTTTTTGTTCTTGTTCCGGCGCGCGCCGGTTGTGCTAGGACAGCGTGAAAGCAGCCTGCTGCCGGAGACTGCGGCGTGATGCGCAAACCCCTGATCAACCTCCTCCTCATCCCACTCGATCTCGTCGTCGGGCTCGCCATCCTGCTCGACGAAATGCTGCGGCCGCTCTACCGGCCGCTGATCGCGTGGTTCTCCTCGCTCAGACTGGTGGCGCGGCTCGAAGCGGCGATTGGGCGGCTGCCGCCCTATGGTGCGCTGGTCGTGCTTGCGATCCCCTTCGCCATCGTCGAGCCGCTGAAGCTGCTCGGCCTGCTGTTCCTGGCGCGCGGAGCGCTCACCGCCGGCATCGTCGCGACGGCGATCGGCCACCTCGCCGGCTTCCTCTTGGTCGAGCGCGTCTATCATGCCGGGCGCGCACAACTCCTCACCATTCCCTGGTTCGCACGGATCATGGGCTGGATCGATGCGATCCGGCAGGTTGTGATCGGGCGGATCAAGGCGAGTGCGGCCTGGCAGAGAGCGGTCACGCTCGGGCAGGCGGGGCGAGAGCGTTTGCGTGGCATACGGCTCTGGTGGCGCCGTGTGCGGCAGGGCTCGGGCGGAGCCTGACTCCGGTCGACCCCGCTGTTTCGGGGGCGCGAAACGCAACGCGCTTAGAGATCTTCGATGGGCCAGGGCCGTTTTGGAGCCGTTGCTGGCCCGGCGCTTCTCTATCGTTTGAGCTGTCGGGTGGCAGGGGGCTGGCAACTCCCGCCGCGCGATGCCGCTTGCATCGCCTGCTATTCACTGTTACTAAGTACTGGTAGTCAGTGACAATGAGTAGCTTGAAGGGCGCTCCATGGGCAAGCAGATGACGGAAATGCTCAAGGGCACGCTGGAGGGCATCGTTCTCGCGATCCTCTCGATGCGTGCCGCCTATGGCTACGAGATCACGGCGTGGCTGCGCGACCAGGGCTTCTCCGACATCGCAGAAGGCACTGTCTACGCGCTGCTCGTCAGGGTCGAGCAGCGCGGTCTCGTCGACGTCGTGAAGATCCCGTCCGAGAAAGGGCCACCGCGCAAGGTGTACTCCCTCAATGATCAGGGACGGGAATATCTCGAAGAGTTCTGGAGGACTTGGGGTTTCCTCTCGGAGCGGCTCAGCCGGCTCAACGAAGGAGAAAGATAATCATGTCCATTGCAAAGCTCGCCGCCAAGGTGATCGGCGAAAAACGGCGCTGGCGCGAATACAAGGCGCGCGTCCGCAAGCTTCCCGAGCCGTATCGCGGGGCAGTCGAAGCGTTCGAGCGGTATCTGATGTACGCTGGGGGCGTGGTGGACGGCGACAGTGCGGCTTCGCTGTTCGAGAACCTCGCCGACCTCTTCGAACAGAGTGCGGCGGATGGAACGCCAATACGTGACATTGTCGGGGAAGACCCCCTGGAGTTCATCGAGGCGTTCATCCGCAACTACCCGGAGGGGGACTGGCGAAATCGCGAACGGCAGCGGTTGATCCGCGCCATCGATGTCACTGCGGCGACAAATCGGAACGATACCAAACAGGTATCCAGATGAGGGCCAATCAGGGTCGAAGCCCCGCAATTCATGTGCAGGGCCTGCAGAAGTCTTACAAGCAGCTGAGCGTGCTGCGCAGCGTGGACTTCGAGGTGGAGCGCGGCAGTATATTCGCACTGCTCGGCTCGAACGGGGCCGGCAAGACTACGATCGTGAAGATTCTGTCCACGCTGCTCAAGGCCGACGCAGGGACCGCCAGCGTCAACGGCTTCGACGTTGCCGTGCAGCCGGCGAACGTAAGGGAGTCCATCAGCCTCACCGGACAGTTCGCAGCTGTCGACGAGATGCTCAGCGGGCGGGAGAACCTCGTGCTGGTCGCCAGATTGCGGCATCTCAAGGCTCCGGGCGTAACCGCGGACGGCCTGCTCGAGCGCTTCTCGCTGACCGACGCGGCCGCTCGGAAGGTGTCGACCTATTCGGGCGGCATGCGGCGGCGCCTCGACATCGCCATGAGCCTCATCGGGAATCCGCCGGTCATCTTCCTGGACGAGCCGACGACCGGGCTCGACCCCCAAGCGCGCATCGAGGTGTGGCAGGCCGTCAAAGAGCTGGCCGAGCACGGCACGACGGTGCTGCTCACGACGCAATATCTGGACGAGGCCGAACAGCTCGCCGACCGGATCGCGATCCTCCACGAGGGGCGGATCGTCGTGAACGGCACCCTTGCCGAGCTCAGGCAGCTGCTCCCGCCCGCCAGGGTCGAATATGTCGAGAAGCAGCCGACCCTCGAGGATGTCTTCCTCGCCATGGTCGGCGGGGCGGGGAACGACCGCAGCGTCGGCATGGATCGGTAAGGACTAATCATGACCACGTATTTCTTTAGCGATACCGCCGTCCTGCTGGGACGATCGCTGCGCCACATCACGCGCAGCGTCGACACCATCATCACGACAGCGATCATGCCGATCGGGATCATGCTGCTGTTCGTCTACGTGCTCGGCGGCGCGATCAATTCCGGGGCGAATTCGTATATGAGCTACATGCTGCCCGGCATTCTGCTCATCACGATTGGCTCGGGCATCGCCTATACTGCGTTCCGGCTCTTCCTGGACATGAACAGCGGCATCTTCGAGCGGTTTCAGTCCATGCCGATCGCACGATCATCCGTGCTGTGGGCGCATGTGCTGACCTCGCTGGTCGCCAATCTGAGCTCACTCGCGGTCGTCGTGCTCTTCGCCCTCCTGATGGGATTCCGCTCAGGGGCGGGTGTGCCAGCTTGGCTCGCGATCGTCGGTATCCTGACCCTGTTCATCCTCGCTCTGACGTGGATCGCCGTCATCGCCGGCCTCTCCGCGAAGTCCGTGGAGGGTGCGAGCGCGTTCTCCTACCCACTCATCTTCCTGCCGTTCATCAGCTCGGCGTTCGTGCCCACCGATACCATGCCCGGACCGGTGCGCGCCTTCGCCGAGCACCAGCCGGTGACGTCCATCGTCAACGCCATCCGCAACCTGTTCGCACAGCAGCCGGTCGGCGCCGACATCTGGATCGCGCTTGCCTGGTGTGTCGGCATCCTCATCGTCGCTTACATCTTCGCCATGGTCACCTATCGCCGCAGGATCTCCTAGGTCTCGCATCGGAAGACAGCGCGATTTTCAATCCTCCGGGTCGGCTTGCCAGGCGGCGGCAAGCCGCTCCAGCTCCAGCGTGTAGCAATACAGCGCGAAGACGATCGCAAGAAGCAGGCCGGAGCGCCAGATCAGGGTGAAGCCGTCGCCGAGCTTCGTCATTTCCGGCAGATGGCGCAGGAAATAGATCGAGGCCAGCGCGCCGCCGACGATCGCGCCGAGGCGGGCGGCGAACGCCAGGAGATGCCCGAGAGGCAGGCTGCGGAAGCCCTGCGGCACGGGCAGGCGGTAGAGCCGCGTCCAGTAGCAGATCTGACCGAGCAGCGCCGCCCCGCAGATCTGCGCCATGATCTCAGTCGGCAAGGTCTGCTGCTGGCCGATCCGCTCGACCAGAACGCGGAAGGCGACATGGATGTGAAAGAGGATCACCAGCGCGCAGATGGTCTGCACGAGCAGCAGCAGCGTGTAGGCGAGAACCGGCCGTTGCGTCATGGGCGCAGGATAGAAGGGCGCCCGGCGCCGATCAAACGCGGGGGCCTGGGCACGCTCCGGCGGCCAGGGTGGCGGCGGCGCGGCCGGCGGCCTCGACATAGGCCGGGTCGCGGTGGACGAGCATAACCGAGAAGGCGCCGTCCATCAGCAGCACGATTTGGCGGGCGAGCTCGTCCGGTGCCGCGACGCCATGGCTGGCGCATTCGCCGGCGAGCCAGCGCTCGAAGCCGGCCTTGTGGCGCGCGCCGATCCTGATGGCGGGGTGGCCGGGCAGGTTGGCGAGTTCGGCGGCAGTGCGCAGGAAACCGCAGCCCTTCCAGCGCGGATGCCGGGCCGAGCGGGCGAGGTTCTGGAAAATCGCCTCGATCTTCTGCGGCAGCCCGCCCTCGGCCTTGTCGAACCAGCCGGCCATCAGCTTGAGATTGGGCTGGTCACGCGCCTCGAGATAGGCGGCGACAAGCTCGTCCTTGCTCTCGAAATGATAATAGAGCGTGCGCTTGGTGACGCCCGCCTTCTCGGCCACGGCATCGACGCTGACGGCGCGGATGCCCTCGCCATAGAAGAGCTTGCTGGCGGCCTCGATAATGCGCTTGCGGGTCGGGCTGTCGGGTTCGGCCATGGCTCATGTATACCGTATAGGTAGTATACATCGTCAAGCCTCGAGCCCAGCCTTCCGCCACCTGAAACCGGAAGGACGCCAAGGCGATGCCCGACAATGATCCGATCCTGATTCAACAGCGCGAGGCGGTCGCGACGCTGACGCTGAACAGGCCCGATAAGCTCAATGCGCTGAGCTATGGGCTGATCGACCGCCTGCTCGAAGTTCTCGACGCGATCGAGGTCGACACGTCGATCCGGGCGGTCATCCTGACCGGCGCGGGCGAGCGCGCCTTTTCGGCTGGCGGCGACATCCATGAGTTCTCGCGGAGCGTCGCGGCCGGGCCGGAACAGGCGGTGCGCGATTTCGTCCGCCGCGGCCAAAAGCTGACGGCGCGGCTGGAAGCCTTCGGCAAGCCGGTGATCGCGGCGGTGAACGGGCTCGCCTATGGCGGCGGCTGCGAGGTGACAGAGGCGGTGCCGCTCGCCATCGCCAGCGAGCGGGCGATGTTCGCCAAGCCGGAGATCCATCTCGGCATGCCGCCGACCTTCGGCGGGACGCAGCGCCTGCCGCGCCTCGCCGGCCGCAAGCGCGCCATGGAGCTGCTGCTGACCGGCGACCCCTTCACGCCGCAGCGGGCGCTGGAGATGGGGCTGATCAACGCGGTGGTGCCGCATGAGGAATTGCTGCCGGCGGCGAACGCGCTGGCGGCGCGCATCCTGCGGCATTCGCCTCTGGCGGCGGCGAGCATCCTCACGGCTGTGACGCGCGGCATCAACGCCAGCATCGCCGAGGGATTGCTGATCGAAAGCGAGCAGTTCGCCCGCGTCGTGCCCACGGCCGATCTGCGCGAGGGACTGGATGCCTGGATGGCGCGGCGGCAGCCGGCGTATTCCGGCGACTGGTCGCTGGTCGCCAAGGCTGGTTGAGGGGAGCGGGGGATGAGCGACCATGCGAGCTTTAGCCGCGAGGCTTTCGCCGCCTTCCGCGCCGATGACCGGCCGGGGCCGGTGCAGATGCTGAACCTGATCAGGCTCAATGCCGAGGCGCAGTATCCGGACGGACCGCGTGGCGGCGGCCGCGAGGCGTTTGCGGCCTATGGCCGGATCAGCGCGCCGGTGCTGGCGCGGCTCGGCGGGCGGATCCTCTGGCGCGGCGGCTTCGAGCAGATGCTGATCGGCCCGAGGGGCGAGCGCTGGGACATCTGCTTCATCGCCGAATACCCCAGCGTCGAGGCCTTCGCCGCGATGTTTCGCGATCCGATCTATCGCGAGGCGATGGTGCACCGGCAGGCGGCGGTGAAGGATTGCCGCCTGATCCGGCTGACGGCGCAGGAAGCGGGGGCGCCGTTCGCGGGGTAGTTCAGCCCTGTTTCAGGCGCCCGATCAGGCCATGGATGTCGCCGAGCACGAAAAGGTCGCGCACGAGGCCGTCCTCGAAGGTGAAGGCCGGTGCGCCATGCCACCAGACATGGCAGCCGCTCGGCGGCACCCCGAACATCTCTCGACGATGGAAACCGTGGAAGCGCAGGCGCCCGAATACGCGGTTGCCTTCCTCGACCAGCGCCAGGATGTCGGAGGTGTAGTCGCCGAGCGAGCCGGTGACCCAGTCGACATAACCGGCGAACTCGCGGTGGCCGCGCAGGACCGGGCCGAGCGAGCCGCGAAAGGTGAAGTCCTCGTGGAAGATCCGCGGAATCAGCGACTTGTCGGCGTGATCCCACATCTCCTTGTAGAAGACCCTGACGATCTCCTTCTGCGGCGAGAGCGTGACGCCGTCGAAGGCGAGTGCGGGTTCGTCCTGTGGCGCGTCTCGCCCTTGCGGCATTTCCGTCATGCTCGCCCTCCCACGCGGCTGCAGGCCATCAAAGCCAAGCTTACGCAAACTCCGCCGAAGACGCGTCGGAGGGGACAGCAAATCTCGCAAAGCGCCAGTGGGAAACTGCCCATGCCGGGCAGGGCTGATCATCCCGCCGCGTGGGGCGATTCCATCGGTGCGGCCGCAGCCGCCCCCTTGCGGCCCAGCCGCCGCGAGAGCCCTTCCATGAAGAGGAAGATCACCGGGGTTATGAACAGGGTCAGCACCTGCGAGACGATCAGCCCGCCGACCACGGCGAGGCCGAGCGGCTGGCGCAGTTCCGCGCTGGCGCCGGCGCCGATCGCGATCGGCAGGGCGCCAAGGATCGCCGCCAGCGTCGTCATGATGATCGGCCGGAAACGGCGAAGGCACGCTTCGCGGATCGCCGTGTCGGGCGGTTCGCCGGCGCGCTGCAGTTCGAGCGCGACGTCGATCATCATGATTGCGTTCTTCTTGACGATACCGATCAGCATCAAAAGCCCGATCACGGCGATGACCGAGAGGTCGAGCCCGAAGAGCTTCAGCGTCAGCAGCGCGCCGAGCGCTGCCGCCGGCAGGCCGGTCAGGATGGTCAGCGGGTGGATGAAGCTCTCATAGAGGATGCCGAGCACGATATAGATCGTCAGCACCGCGCCGGCGATCAGCAGGCCCTGGTTGCCGAGCGACTGCTCGAAGGTCTTGGCGACGCCGGCGAAGCTGGTGCCGATCTGCGGGGGCAGGCCGAGCTCGGCCTTGATCGCGTCGATGCGCTGCACCGCTTCGCCGAGCGCCTTGCCGGCCGGCAGGTTGAAGGAGAGCGTGACCGCCGGGAGCTGGCCGAGCTGGTTGACGGTGAGCGGGCCGGCCTTGCGCTCGATCCGGGCGAAGGTGCCGAGCGGGACGAGCGCACCCGAGGAGGAGCGGAAGCGGACCTGGTCGAGCCGGTCGTTCGACCATTGGATGTCGGGATTGAACTCGATGATGACCTGGTAGCTGTCGCTGGTGGTGTAGATCGTCGAGATCTGGCGCACGCCGAAGCCGGAATAGAGGCTGGAGCGCAGCACGTCGGCGCTAATGCCGAGCGACTGCGCCTTGGCCCGGTCGACGACGAGATTGGCGAGCAGGGCCTTGTTCTGCAGGTCGGTGGTGACGTCGACGAAGAGCGGGTCGTGCTGCAGCGCGTCGAGCATCTTGCCGGACCAGTCGGACAAGGCGGCCTGGTCGATCGACTGCATCACGAACTGGTACTGGCTCTTCGAGGAGCGCGCACCGATGTTGAGGTTCTGCACCGGCGACATGTAGGTCGCGATGCCCGGAATGGCGGCGAGCTCACGGCGCAGCTCCGCCAGCATCTCCTGCAGAGGCGGGCGCTGGTCCTTCGGCTTCAGCTCGACGAAGAGCCGCCCGGCATTGAGGCTGCTCGACTGGCCGCCGGAGCCGATGGTCGAGGCGACATGGGTGACATAGGGCGAGCGCCGGAAGACCTCCTCGACCTTCTGCTGCAGCGCTGACATGGCGTCGAAAGAGATGTCCTGGCGCGCCTCGGTCGCGACCTGGAGCTGGCCGATATCCTCCTGCGGGAAGAAGCCCTTGGGGATGGTCACAACCAGCCAGGCGCTGGCGGCGACGCTGGCGACGAAGATCATCAGCACGGTGCGGCGGTATTTCAGGCTGAGGTCGAGCCCGAAGCGATAGGCGCCGAGCACGGCGTCGAAGCCGCGTTCGAGGAAGGCGAGCCGGTCCTTCTTTCCGGGCTCCGCATGACCTGCGGCACTGGCGCCGAGTCGCGCGCACATCATCGGCGTCAGCGTCAGCGAGACGAAGGCCGAGGCGAGGATGGCGACGGTGACGACGACCGCGAACTCGTTGAAGACGCGCCCGATCACGCCGCCCATCAGCAGCACGGGGATGAACACCGCAACCAGCGAGAGCGAGATCGAGATGATGGTGAAGCCGATCTCGCTCGAGCCCTTCAGCGCCGCGTCGAAGGCGGAAAGCCCATCCTCCTCCATATGGCGGACGATGTTCTCGAGCATCACGATCGCATCGTCGACGACGAGGCCGACCGCGAGCGTCAGGCCGAGCAGCGAGATATTGTCGATCGAGAAGTCGAGCAGATACATCGCGCCCAGCGTGGCGATCAGCGAGATCGGCACCGCCACCGCCGGGATCAGTGTCGCGGTGAAGCGGCGCAGGAACAGGAATATCACCGCGACGACCAGCACGATGGTTAGCCCGAGGGTGAACTGCACATCCTCGACCGCCTGGCGGATCGAGGCGGAGCGATCGTTGAGCAGGCCGAGC
Source organism: Allobosea sp. GW821-FHT10B12 (assembly GCF_059415545.1). Lineage (NCBI taxonomy): Bacteria > Pseudomonadati > Pseudomonadota > Alphaproteobacteria > Hyphomicrobiales > Alloboseaceae > Allobosea > Allobosea sp. GW821-FHT10B12. Next base: position 23,903 of record NZ_JBWKNL010000015.1, on the reverse strand, counting down.
GTCGTCGCCGGCGGCAGCAGCGACTGCATCTGGCCGATCGCCGTCTTGACGCGGTCGACGACCTCGACGGTGTTGGCGTCGGGCTGGCGGAAGACCGCGACGACGAGGGCACGCGAGCCGTCATACCAGCTGGCGAGCTGCAGATTTTCGACGGAGTCGATCACCTTGGCGACATCGCCGAGCCGGACCGGCCGGCCGTCGCGGGTGGCGATGATGATATCGGCGAAATGGCCGGCATCGGCGAGCTGGGTCTGCGCTTCAAGAGTCAATTGCTGGGGGCCGGACTGCATGGTGCCGACCGGCGTGTTGACGTTGGCAGCGGTGATCGCCAGCTGCAGTTCGTTGATGCCGATGCCGCGGGCGGCGAGCGCAGTCGGATCGACCTGGATGCGCACCGCATATTTCTGGCTGCCGAAGATCTGGACCTGCGCCACGCCTTCCACAGTGGAGAGCGTCGGCGAGAGCACCTGCTGGACGAAGGCGTCGATCTTGGAGAGCGGGGTGACCTCGCTCTTTAGCGCCAGCAGCAGGATCGGGGCGTCGGCGGGATTGAACTTGCGGTAGCTCGGCGGTGTCGTCATGTCGACCGGGAGCTGGCGCTGGGTGCGGGCGATCGCGGCCTGGACGTCGGCCGCCGCCGCATCGATGTCGCGGTCGAGCGCGAACTGGATCGCGATCGAGGTCGAGCCGAGCGCGTTGGTGGTCGCGATCGAATCGATGCCTGCGATGGTGGCGAACTGCTTGATCAGCGGCGTCGCCACCGAGGTCGCCATGATCTCGGGGGAGGCGCCCGGCAATTGCGCGGAGACGTTGACGACCGGAAATTCGGCCCGGGGCAGCGCCGCGACCGGCAAGGAGCGCCAGGCGAACAGGCCGCCGAGGATGAGCGCGCACGACATCAGGATCGTCGCGACGGGATGACGGATGCAGAAGGCCGAGACCGACATGGCGCGCCCTCACGGCTTGGCGGGTTGCGGGGCGGTCAGCCTGATCCGGGCGCCTGGCGCGAGCCGTGACTGGCCCTCGGTCACGACCTTCTCGTCCTGCGCCAGGCCCGACGCGATCGCCACGACGCCGTTCTCATTGGAGGCGACCTTGACCGGCCGCGCCTCGACGGTGTCGTCGGCTTTGGCGACATAGACGAACGGGCCCTTCTGGCCCTCCTGCAAGGCGACCGAGGGCACCGTGACGCTGCCGGGCAGCATGCCGAGCTGGACGACGACGTCGACATATTGCCCTGGCCAGAGCCGGTGCGGCACGTTCGTGAACAGCGCTTTCACGCTGACGGTGCCGGAGGGGATGTCAACGGCGGAATCGATGAAGGAGAGATCGCCGGTGGCAAGCTCTTCGCGCGTGCCGGAGGCGTAGGCGGTGACCTTGGCCGGCGTCGAAGCCTTGGCCGCCTCCTGCAGCAAGGTCAGGTCGCGCTCGGGCAAAGTGAAGGTGACGCGGATCGGGGCGAGCTCGGTCACCGTCAGGAGATTGCTGCTGGCGTCGTTGGCGCGCACCGCATTGCCGGGCGTCGCCGTGATCGCGCCGAGCCGTCCGGAGATCGGGGCGGTGATCGTGGTGTAGCTAAGCCGGACGCGGTCGAGCGCCAAGGTCGCCTCGTCCGCCTTGACGGCGGCGGTGGCGACGGCCTCGTCGGCGGTCGCCTGGTCGAGCGCCTGCTGCGTGCCGGCGCCCTTGTCGACCAGGCTCTTCTGGCGGGCGAGATCGGCGCGCTTTTGCGCCACCGTCGCCTTGTCGCGTTCGACATTGGCCTCGTCGCGGGCGACCTGGGCCTTGAGCTCGCGATCGTCGAGGGTAAAGAGCAGGTCGCCCTGCTTGACCTCCTGGCCTTCCTTGACGTGCTGGTCGGCGATGACGCCGTCGAGACGGGACTTGACCGCGACGATGGCGACCGGCTCGGCGAAGCCGATCGAGCGGCGCGTCACGGGCACATCGGCGCGGCCGGCGAGCACGGTCGTGACCGGGCTTGCGATGGGGCCGGCGCGGCGCTCGGCATGGGCCTGCTGCGGGCCGTCCTGCGGCCTGACCAGGCGATAGGTGGCAAAGACTGCGACAGCCACCAGAAGGGCTATGATCGCGTAACGTTTCATTGGTCACCACGGCGCAGCGCTGTCGACGTGGCGTCACTCTAGCTCGTGCCGGTCGCGGCGGCCTGTCCGCAACATGAACTCTTCGTAATGCTGGCGGGCGCCGGGCTTCCCGGCGCGTTCAGGCCATCGCGGCCTTCACCGTCTCGACGAGCTGCTTCATCGTGAACGGCTTGGGCAGGAAGTGGAAATCCTCACCCTCAGGCAGGTTCTTGCGGAAGGCCTCCTCGGCATAGCCGGAGACGAAGACGACCTTGGTTGCCGGGCTGCGCTTGCGCAATTCGCCGAGCAGGGTCGGGCCGTCCATCTCGGGCATGACCACGTCGGAGATGACGAGGTCGATCTTGCCCTCGTGCTTCTGGAACTGGTCGAGAGCTTCCACACCCGAGGCGGCCTCGTGGACGGTGTAGCCGCGCGAGACCAGCATGCGGGCGTTGAGGGCGCGCACCGCATCCTCGTCCTCGACCAGGAGGATGACGCCGGCGCCGGTGTGGTCGGCGGCCGCCTTCTTCGGCGCCTCCCTGGCGGCGGCCTCGGCGGCGATGTCCTCCTCGGTCGGGATGTAGCGCGGCAGGAAGATGCGGAAATTGGTGCCGCGGCCGACGACCGAGTCGCAGAAGACGAAGCCGCCGGTCTGCTTGACGATGCCATAGACCATGGAGAGGCCAAGGCCCGTGCCCTTGCCGACCTCCTTGGTGGTGAAAAACGGCTCGAAGATCTTCTCCAGATGCTCGGCCGGGATGCCGGTGCCGCTGTCCTCGACTTCGAGCAGGACATAGTCGGCGGCGGGCAGGCTGGCATAGCCGAGCTCGCCGGCCTCGGCCGCAGGCATGTTGCGGGTGCGCACCTGCAGCTTGCCGCCGCTCGGCATGGCGTCGCGGGCGTTGACGGCGAGGTTGACCACCACCTGCTCGAGCTGGCCGAGATCGGCCTTGACCGGCCAGAGGTCGCGGCCCTGGCGGACATCGAGGGCGATCTTGTCGGCGACGACGCGCTTCAGCATCAGCGAGAGATCGGAGAGCACGTCGCCGAGCGCCAGCACCTGCGGGCGCAGGGTCTGCCGGCGCGAGAAGGCGAGCAATTGCCGGACCAGCGAGGCCGCCCGGTAGGCGTTCTGCTTGATCTGCATGATGTCCGGGAAGGACGGATCGGTCGGCTTGTGGCTGGCGAGCAGGAATTCCGAGGCGTTGATGATGACCTGCAGCACGTTGTTGAAGTCGTGCGCGATGCCGCCGGCGAGCTGGCCGACCGCCTGCATCTTGCCGGCCTGGTCCATATTGTCCTTGAGCTTGCGCTCGGCGGTGGTCTCGAGCGCATAGACGATGGCGCGCTCGCCATCGGCGTCTTCGCTCGCTGGAACCGGCGAGAGATAGAGCCTTGCCGAGCGGCCATCCTCGCCCGACAGCGCCACGTCGAGCGGCGCGATCTCGCCCTTGCCGGCGAGCGCAGCGTCGAAGGCCTCGGCGAGTGCGCCGTTGCCGTTGACCAGCTCCTGGATCGTCGCCGGCTGCGCGCCGCCCTGCGTCAGGCGGGCGAAGGACGCGTTCGAGCGCAGGATCGCGCCATGGCGATCGACGGTCGCGATCGCCATCGGCGTCGCATGGAAGAAGCGGGCGAAGCGCGCCTCGGCGTCGGTATGACGGTCGGCGCCGGCCTCGCCGGTGGCGCGGTTGAGGACGAGGGTGCGCGAGGCACCGGCGCGCCCGTCCTGGCCGAAGGCGACCTGGTGATGCAGCCGGACCGGTAGCGACTGGCCGTTGCGGCGGCGCAGATCGACATCGAGCACCTCGATGCGGACATCGCCGGGCTGGCCGCGAATGGCCTGGATCAGCGCCGCGGCATTGGGCGAGGCGATGTCCTCGAGCTGCAGGCCGCCGGAGCCGAAGCGGGCGAGGTCGTAGTCGAGCCAGCCGGCGAGCGTCGCGTTGAGGTAGGGCACCTCGCTGTCGGCATCGATCGAGAGGAAGCCGGCTGGAGCGTGGTCGAGATAATCGATCGCGTGCTGCAGCTCCTGGAAGGCGTTCTCCTGGCGCTCGCGCTCGGGGGTGACGTCGGCGACGCTCCACAAGCAGGCCGGGCGGCCGGCGCGGGTGATCGGCGAGACGCGCACCCGGTACCAGCCGACGGCGCCGCGCTCGTTCAGGGCCGGCTCGAGCCTGATCTCCTCCGAGAGCCGGCGGCCGGCGCGGGCGGCGGTGGCGAGGCGGTAGATCGCCTCGGAGACCTCGGCGCGGCCCTTGAACAGGCGCTCGACCGGCGCGATCTCGCTGGCGTTGCGGGCTCCGGCGAAAGCGAGATAGGCCTCGTTGGCGTAGACGATGCGGTTTTCGGCCTCGGTGACGACGACGCCGTCCTCGGCGCTGTCGACGATCGCCTTGGTCAGATCGTTGCGCGCCGAGCGCCCGGCGAACTGGATCAGCCCGATCGCGAAGGCGAACAGGCAGAACACGCCGACGACCGAGAGCAAGGCGAGCAGGCCGAGGATCAGCGGCTGCGCCCATTCATTGGCGATGAAGCCGAGCGCGATCGCGGCGCCGACCAGGAGGCCGGCGACCAGAAGGATGATGCCGACATGGCCGGGCCGGTCGGAACGGTCGATCGCGCTCGATGCCGTGCTTGCGCTCATTGCAGCGGGTCCGTTTCCTTCAATCGCCCGTCAGCGGTGGGTCGAGGGCCGGCAATACCCTAGAGACGTCTGCCCGGCCAGCGAGTTAGGCGCGCCGGCGCTTCAGGCGCAAGACGTATCCGATGACTTCCGCCACCGCCTGATAGTGTTCGACAGGAATTTCGTCGTCGATCTCGACGGTGGCGTAGAGCGCGCGCGCCAGAGGCGGGTTCTCGACGATCGGGATGCTGTGTTCGCCGGCGACCTCGCGGATCTTGAGCGCGATCGCGTCGACGCCCTTGGCGAGGCAGAGCGGCGCGCCCTGGCCCGACTCGTATTGCAGGGCGACGGCGTAGTGGGTCGGGTTGGTGATGATCACCGTCGCCTTGGGCACCTGCGCCATCATGCGCGAGCGGGCGCGCTGGGCGCGCAATTGCCGGAGCTTGGCCTTCACCTCGGGATTGCCCTCGGTGTTCTTGTACTCGTCCTTGAGCTCCTGCTTGGTCATGCGCTGGCGCTGATACCAGGTGAAGCGCTGGTAGCCGAAATCGCCGATGGCGATGACCGCGAAGATCGCGAGCACACCGGCCATCAGCTTGATCGTCAACACGAGCACAGCCGGCAGCAAAGCGTGCACATCCATCTGGGCGAAGCCCTGCAGGCGGTCGCGCTCGCCCCAGAGCACGATCCAGACGCCGACGCCGACCACCAGGATCTTGGCCAGGCCCTTGGCGAAGTTGACCCAAGCCTCCTTGCCGAAGATGCGCTTGGCCCCGGCCATCGGCGAGATCCGGTCGAATTTCGGCATCATCGGCTCGGTGGTCCAGAGCGGCTTGTGCTGGATCAGCGCGCCGGCGAGCGCGGCGATGAGGATGAAGCCGAGCGGCAGGGCCATGATGGCAAAGCCGGTCATCACGCCCTTGCTGGTGACGTGGAAGAGGGCGCCGGCGTCGTCCGAGACCTGGTGGGCGTTCATCAGGAAGGAGCGCAGCGAAAGCGCGGCATCGCGGGCCGAGCTGCCGGCCGCGACCAGGAGCGCCAAGGTGAAGCCGCAAAGCACGAAGAATGTGCCGATCTCCTGCGATCTCGCGACGTCGCCTTTCTCGACGGCTTCGTCGAGCTTTCGCTGGGTCGGTTCTTCTGTGCGATCTTCGTTCTCGACGTCTCCCGCCATCGCCCTGTTCCCTTACAGACCGATGAACTGGCGCAGGAAAGCGCCGAGATCGTCGAGGAAGACGCCCATCATCACCCCGACCGCGGCGAGCAGCACCAGCATGCCGCCGAGGATCGAGGCGGGGACCGCAAGGAAGAAGACCTGGAGCTGTGGCATCAGCCGCGCCAGCACACCGAGGCCGAGGTTGAACAGTAGGCCGAAGACGATGAACGGCGCCGAGATCTGCACCGCCAGCGAGAAGCCCTGCGCCATCGCCTTGACCGCGAGGGCCATCACGTCGCCGACGTCGGGAAAGCCGCCGGGCGGCAGCAGACGATAGCTCTCATGGATGGCAGCGAGCGCGAGATGGTGCAGGTCCGCCGCCAGGATCAGCGTGATGCCGAGCATCGACAGGAAGTTGGCGATCGAGGGGTTCTGCAGGCCGCCGGTCGGATCGACGGTGACAGCGAAGCCCAACCCCATGGTCTGGGCGACGATGAAGCCGGCCGTCTGCAGGGCGCCCATCAGCAGGCGCGCGCTGGCGCCGATGACGAGGCCGATCAGGATCTCGCCGATCAGCAGCCCGCCCAGCGCTGCCGGGGTCTGCGGGATCGTGATCGCACCGCGCGCCATCGGCAGGATCACCAGCGCGACGAAGAAGGCGAGGGAGAGCCGGCCGCGCGAGAGGATGAGCCGCTCGCCGATGCCAGGCATCAGCATCACCAGCGTGCCGACGCGCGCGAAGACCAGCACGAACAGCGCGCTGATCTCGGGCAGGATGGCGATCTGCATCGGGCGGACCCGGCTCCAGCGCCAGCAAGACGCGCCGGCCGGACTCCGCAGCAAGGAGGCGCTGGCTGGCGCTAGATTCATTCGCCCGTGGCGATTCGGACGGCGACCCTGCCCATATAACCTGCCAGGGCGTCGCCCATGAACGGCAAAAATAGCAAGAGGGCTGCGAAAACCGCGATGATCTTCGGGACATAGACCAGGGTCTGTTCCTGGATCTGCGTCAGTGCCTGGATCAGCGAGACGACGAGGCCGACCACGAGCGCGATCAGCATCAGCGGTGCGCCGGCCTTGAGGAAGACGACGATTCCGTCACGGGCGACGTCGAGGATGGCTGCGGAGGTCATGGGCTCTGATCCGGTCGGCGCTGGGTGAAACGGCGGTCGTCAGACCGGCATCCGCATGATTTCCTCATAGGCGGCGATGACGCGGTCGCGCACCGCCACCAGCGTCTCGATCGCGGCCTCGCTCTCGGCCACGGCCGTGACCACGTCGACGACGTCCGAGCGGCCGGCGGCGACATTGCCCGCCTGGATGTCGGCCTGGCGGGCGCTCTGCGCGGTCGATTCCAGCGCCTTGCTGACGAGCGACGAGAAGTCGGGCAGACCGGCGCCGGCGCCCTCGGGCCCGCCGACCGAGGCCGGCTTCTTCAGCAGGGCGCTCGCGCCCATCCCCTGCATCGAGGCATAGGCGCCGGCGGCGAAACTCGAGGTGGTCATGACGATGGCTCCGCTTCAGCCGGCCGAGTCAGGCGCGCAGGATGTCGATGGTGCGCTGGATCATCCGGCGCGTGGACGAGATGACGTTGAGATTGGCCTCGTAGCTGCGCTGGGCCTCGCGCATGTCCATCGTCTCGATCAGCGAGTTGACATTGGGCATGCGGACCTGGCCGCTGGCATCGGCCGCCGGATGGCCGGGATCGTACTTCGTCTTGAAATCGCTGCGGTCGCGGCTGACGCGGCCGAGCTCGACGACCTGGGCGTCGAGCTCGCGGTCGAGCTTGCCCTGGAAGCTCACGATCTTGCGGCGATAGGGGTCGACGCCAGCGCGATCGGGCGAGGAATCGGCGTTGGCAAGGTTCTCGGCGATGACGCGCATGCGGCCGGCCTGGCCCTTCAGGCCGGAGGCGGCGACGGCGAGGCTCTTGAGCAGATCCATGATGCGGCTCCTTACCGGCCTTTGCCGATCGCGATCTTCATCAGCCCGAGGCTCTTGCTGTAGAGCGAGGCGGCGAGCTGGTAGTCCGACTGGTTCTGCGCGACCTTCATCATCTCGTCCTCGAGATTGACGCTGTTGGCGCTCGGCGTGGTCTCGAAGCGCTTGGGATCGCGCGGATCGAAGCCGCTGCGCTGGCCGGAGAGGCCGAGATGCAGCGGCGAGGTCTGCGCCAGCGTCATAGCGCCGCCGGCCGGGGAGGGCGCGCGCAGGTCATGCGGCTTGAAACGGGGCGTATCGGCGTTCGAGACGTTCTCGGCGAGCAGCTTCTGGCGCGCCTGATGCCATTGCATCCGCGTCTTTAGCGCTCCCATCAGACCAAGGCCGTTGTTAGCCATGCTGCCAATCTCCCGTCGGCTCCTGCCGAAGTGGGAAATTATTGCCGGGTGCATGGTTAATGTGCGGTTAACCCGGTGCGATCTGCAGGTTCATGTTAACCATCTGCTAACCATGTTTCTCGAACTGGCGACGCTTATGATATAGCCAGCTCCGTCTATCCGTCTGATCGCCCTTACAAAGAGCGGTCGGCGGCTGTCGCGTCGCTTCATGAGGCAGACCTTGCAGACTCTGTTTGGCTTCGAACTTTCCTCCGGCCTGCGTTGGATCATCGCCTTCGCAGTGGTGCTGCTCCTGGTCGCGCTGCTGGGCTTCTTTCTGCGGCGGATGAGCGGCGGTCGGCTGAAGTTCAAGGGCCAGGGTGGGGGCCGCACCCGCCAGCCGCGCCTCGGCGTGGTCGATGTCTACGATCTCGACCGCCAGCGCCAGCTGATCCTGGTGCGGCGCGACAATGTCGAGCATCTCGTCATGATCGGCGGCGCGTCCGACGTCGTCGTCGAAACCAATATCGTGCGCAGCGGCGGACGCGTCGCGGTTTCCACGCCGAGCGAGGCCATGGCGGAGCGGCCGCTGGCGCTCGAGCCCGAGCCGCGCCCGCAGCCCATCGAGGAGCCGCGCCCGCTACCACCTTCGCCGGTGCCGGCCCCGGCCGTTCCGGTCGATCCCGTGCCGCCGCTGCGTCCCCTGACGCCGCCGCCGGTGCGCCCGACCGCGCAGCCTCAGCCGCCGCGGCCTGCGCCGGCTCCGGTTCCTGCTGCAGTGGCGGCGGGGGCAGCCGGGATCGGTGCGACCCTGGCTCGGGATCCGGCTCCGGCGGCCAGCGCCAGCGAGCTCGGCGACATGGCCCGCCAGCTCGAAGAGGCGCTGAAGCGTCCGTTCTCGGCCGTGCGCCCGGGGACTGGCAGCACACGCACCGAGGCCGAAATCCCGGCGCCGAAGCCTGCGGTTCCGCCGCCGGTGCCTGCTGCACCGCCGGCTTCCCCGCCAATCGCCGCCAAACCGCAGGCCCCGGCAGCCCCTGCGCCTGCACGGCCGGCACTCGACATGGAGGCGGAGCTCGAAATGGCGCTGGGGCTGAAGCCCGCGCCGGCCCGGCCTGCCGCTGCGGCGGAAGCCCCGTTGGTCGCCCCGCCGGTCTTCGCCCCGCCGAAGGCGCCAGTCATCGAGCCTGCGAAGGCGGAGGAGAAGAAGCCCGTACCGGTGAAGGAGCAGGCGCCGCCGGCCCCGGCTGCGGATCAGGGCAAGTCCGCCAAGTTCGCGCCGATTTTGGACGACGTGCTCGACGACGAGCCGGATTCCGTCAAGGCCGAGGCGCCGGTCAAGGGCGAGGACAAGTCGCCCGAAGCCAAGCCGGCCGGAGCCAAGCCCGCAGAGGCCAAGCCTGCTGAGACAAAGCCTGCCGAGACCAAGCCGGCCGAGCCGAAGCCGGCGGCCAAGCCGCCGGAGGATGATCCGTTCTCGGTCGATGCGATCGAGGCCGAATTCGCCCGCCTGCTCGGGCGCGATCCCAAGCCGAAGGGCTGAGCCACCCCGCGGCCGCCAAGGCGGCAGGGGATAGCGCGGGAAATGCGCTTCGTGCGTCCCGGTACCTTGAACTAGCGTTCCCCGAGCCCGCGCCTTGATTCGGGCCGGGACGGATGATGGGCACGCGGACACCCACGGGACGGAGATTGCGCTGGCTGGCGGTGTCCGCCGCTGCGCTTGGCGTGCTCGGGATCGCCGCTGCGGCGCAGGCCCAGACGCTGTCGCTCGATCTCGGCCAGGGCGGTGTCACCGAGCGGGCGCTGCAACTGATCGCCACGATCACGGTGCTGTCGCTGGCGCCGTCGATCCTGATCATGGTGACCTCGTTCACCCGGATCGTGGTGGTGCTGTCGCTGCTGCGTTCGGCGATCGGCACCCAGACCGCGCCGCCCAATGCGGTGATCATCGGGCTCTCCCTGTTCCTGACCGGCTTCGTGATGGCGCCGACCCTGAAGGAGGCCTATCGCGTTGCCGGCGCGCCGGTAATCGCCGGCCAGATGCAGCCGCAGGAAGCGTTCGAGCGCGGCATCGTGCCGTTCCGCGAATTCATGCTGAAGCATGTGCGCGAGAAGGATCTGGCGCTGTTCATGGAGATGTCGCGCGAACCCAGGCCGGAGCGGCCGCAGGACATCCAGATCCAGGTCCTGGTGCCTGCCTTCATGATCTCGGAGCTCAGGCGAGCCTTCGAGATCGGCTTCCTCCTGTTCGTGCCGTTCCTGATCATCGACCTGGTGGTCGCCTCGATCCTGATGTCGGTCGGCATGATGATGCTGCCGCCGGTGACCGTGGCGCTGCCGTTCAAGCTGATCTTCTTCGTGCTGGTCGACGGCTGGGGTCTGGTCGCCGGCTCGCTGGTCAAGAGCTATGGCAGTTGAGGGACGGGCTCAGCCCTGACCTGGCTTCGAGCCGGCATTGGCGGCGTCGGCTTCGGCAGGCTTCCGCCTCTCGCGCACGGCGCTGGAATAAGCCGGGTAGCGCTTGCGGTATTCCTTGAGGAAGTCGGTCATGGTGTCGGAGCCGGCGGCCGAGCGCGCGGCGTCGCGGATGTCGGCGGCGCTGGCCCGGCTCGCGCCGGTGACGAAGCCGAACAGCCTTGCATCCGCGCCCTGCGCCATCTTGGCGGCGAATTTGGTGCGCAACCGGTCGAGCGAGAGCGCCTCGTTCGACATGACATAAGCGATCGCCGTGCGCATCACGTCGCCGCGCTCGCCGTCGCCGAGCGGTGCCTGACCGCGCCAGCTTTCGCCGAGGATGCGTTCGAGCGCCTCGCCCGCCTCGCGCCAGCGCCGGCCGCTCCAGAGGATGTCGGCGTTGAGCCGGTCGACCTCGGGCCCGCTTTCGCCTTCGAGCAGGTCGAGCGCCTGATCGGTGCGCGACAGGTCGGACAGGGCCTTGGCCTCGAGCAGCAGGCGGGCGCGCTTGACGTCGGCGGGTAGCTCGGCGAGCCGGGTCGAGACGAGCGCCTGCAATGCCTGCGCCGGCTTGCCGTTCATCAGCCGGATCATCGCGAGCCGCGTCGCCACGGTGGAACGCGCCGCGCCGGTCAGGCGCCGGTCCATCTGGTATTGCAGGATCTCGCTAGCCTGGTCGAGGAGATCGAGCTCCACCAGCCGGTCGGCGAGGAGGCGGGTGATCTCGTCGCCGCGCCGGCCGATCGGCAGAAACTCCTTGAAATCGTAGAAGAGCGCCAGAGCTTCGAGCCTCGGCAGCTTCTCGAGATCGGGGTCGCTGAACAGCGCCTCGAAGCGCTGGGCGGTCTCGTCGTGCAGGAGCCGCGTCGCCGGGTGCTCCGGGAAGACCTCGTTGGCGCGTCGCGCCGTCTGGAAGGCGTCGCGCCAGCGCTGCTGCTCGACATAGAGGCGGCCGAGTTCGGCCAGCGCCTCGATCTCGACCTCACCGCCGCGCCAGATCGCCGAGACGGTTTCGAGCCGGGCGATGGCCTCGTCGGCAGGGAAATCTGCACGCTTCTCGGCGCGGGAGAGCTTGACGGCGCGCAACTGCGCTTCCGCTGCGATCGGCCGGGTCTTAGCCTCGAAGAGTGGCTTGTAGCCGTTGAGCGCCGCTTCCGGCCGGCCGCTGACATCGTCGAGCCTGGCGCGCAGCAGCGCGACTGCCTCTGGATTCACCAGCTCCTCAGGCATGTCGGCGAGCCGCCCGATCTGCTTCTCCGCCACCGTCGCCTCGCCGGTGGCGAGCGCTGCCCGCACCATCGCCGGACGAAACTCGGCCTGGAGATCGGCGGGGTAGCGGTCGAGGATGTCCTCGGCCCGGCGGAAGCCGGCGAGCGCCTGAGCGTTGCGGCCGAGCCGCTGCTCCGAGAGGGCGCGCCAGAGCCCGGTCTCGGCCTCGTCGCGAATGGGGGCCGCGTCGAAGGCCTTCAGCGCCTCGGCGCTGCGATGCATGCGGGTGGCGATCAGGCCACGCAGGAAGAGCGCATCGCGATTGCCGCGCATCGCAGCGTCGTCGGCGAGCAACGCATTCAGTGGCCCGGCCGCTTCCGGCATCATGCCGTTGGCGGCAAGGAAGCGCGCCAGCGCCAGACGCGTCTCGGATTTGCGTCCCCGCGAAGCGCCGGCGACCTCGCGCAGCAGGGCGGCAGCGCGGTCGCGGATGTCCGCGGTGTGCAGCGCGGACCAGGCTTCGCTGTCGAGCAGCGGCTGGGGCGCAGCCGGAGCGTTCTTCTTCTCCGCCTCGCTCTCCTTGCTGGCGTCGAGGCTGACGATCAGACCGTTCTGGCGACCGATCCGGACGGCGTCGGTGTCGGCGCGTACGGCAAGATCGTCCGCAACGGCACTGACGACGACGCCATGGGCGCTTTGCGGCAGGCCGAACTCGATGAAGCGATAAGGCTTCGGGACGGCGCGCGTCGGCCCGAGTGCGGTCGCGACCGCGATCATCGGGCCGCCCTCGCTGTTCTCCAGCCAGTGCACGCCGGTCAGCCCTGGAACCGGGACGGCGACGATGGTCTGGCCGCGCTCGTCGGCGTCGCGGCGGGGCGCGAGCGCGCCGGCCGGCTTGCCCGCCTTGTCGCCGAAGGTCAGCGACCACTGCGGCCCGTCGTCGGAGAGCCGCACGATCTGCTGACGCCGTGTCTTCAGCCGCACGAGCGTGACCTTGGTCTCGCGGGTGACGGTTATGTCCTCGACTAGCGTCGGCAGCATGCCCTTGAGCTTGTCGGGATCGAGCGTGTCGCGCGTATCGAAGACGAGTGTGACCCGTCCGGGCTCGGCGAAGGCGGCCGCGCCTGTCGGCCGTGAGAAGCGGAAGTCGATGCGGCCGCCGTCGCCGTCCGCCGCGGAGGCGACCTCGACATCCCGAGGCGGCGCATCGGCGACCACGGCCGCCGGCCTGGCCTGGGCCGGACTCTGCGGAGCGTCGGTTTTCGGAGCAGGGGATGGCGGCACTGCGGCCGGCTTCTGCTCGGCTGCCTTGGTGTCCGCCGGCTTGGCTTCGGCCGGTGCGGCCACCTGCAGATCGGCGAGCGAGAGCGGGATGGCGGCGCCGACATGCGGCAGGTCGACGGTCCAGCCGGCCTCGTCGCGGAAACTGCGGAGTTGGCGGTCCTTCGGCACGGTGAAGACGAGCTGCGTCCGGTCGTCGCCGATGGTCGCCTGCTCCAGCGTGAAATCGGCCGGCAACAGGCTGCGGATCTGCGACGGCGTCACCGCCAGAGCCTGGTCGAAGCTCAGCGTCAGCTTGCCGTCGTCCAGAGCGGGCGTCAGCATGGCCTCCGGCGGCGCCGAGAACATCAGGCGATCGAGCGTGGGCAGGCGGGCGCTGCGGAAGCCGAGCGGCTTCGGCGTGGGCGCCGGCATGCGCGCGATCTCGCGGGCGCGCGCCTCGGCGAGGCGCAGGCGCTGGGTCAGCTCGGCGAGGACCTCGGGCGGCAGGCCCGGCAGCTGGCCGGTCCAGTTCTCGGGCAAAAGGTCGACGAAAGCCTTGTCGCCGGCCTCGAGCAGGTTGGCGCGATAGGGGCGGGCGAGCGCCAGGCGCAGGCCGCGCTCGTCCGGGTCGATCCGCACCACGGAGATGTAGCTCGGCAGCTCGGCGGCGAGCCGGCTCGGGTCGAGCTTCACCGGCTGGCTGAAGCCGATGATGACGACGCCGTTGGCGACGCGCACTCGCGTCGTCACCGGCTCGTCGAAGGCGAAGGCGAGGCGGCCGAAACCGGCGCGCATGGCTTCGCCGCGCAAGGTCGCGGTGGCCGCCACTGCCGGCGTGACGAAGCCGGCAGCAAGGCTCAGTGCCGCCAGGCCGATGCCGAAGCTCAGGGACCGCAGAATACGCACGACCGCTACTCAACTCGACGCGATTGGCGGAGCGGCGACAGGCTGCTCCAACCTGCGCGGAGGCTAGCCCGTCAAGGATAACGGGGAGTTAAGGGGCCCTCCTGACTACGCGTGCCCGGCGGCGTATTTCCTTGCGCTCCGAGCCAGATGCCGCGACAGCGCCCGCGCCGCCGGGGACAGGCTGCGCCCCTTGCGCACGCAGATCTTGAGGCAGGCCTTGCGCAGGTTGCGACCCTGCAGCGGAACGGCCACCAGACGCCCTTCGGTGACATCCAGCCGCGTCGCGCAGCGGGTCAGGACGCTGACGCCGAGGCCCGCCCGAGCGAAAGAGCGCAGCGATGCGATCGAATTCGTGACCAGCGCCGGCTTGAGCTCGATCCCGCTCGCCGCGACCATGTCGTCGACGAGACGGCGCAGGCCGAAGGTCCGGTCGGGGAGGGCAAGGCGCATCTCGCCGATCTCGGCGATCCTCACCGACGGGCGCCCGGCGACGGCATCGCCCGGATGCGCGGCGAGGACGAGCGCGTCGGCGATCTCCGCGAGCGAGAGGACGCTACGATGGAGGATCGGGTTGAAGGCCACGATCACATCGGCCTCGTCGTCGAGCAGGCGCTGCACAAGCTGGTCCGAGCTCGCGACCATGATGTCGAAGCTCACTGAAGGGTGGGCGGCCGAGAACTCGGCAAGGGCCGGGTAGACGAAATCGTCCATCGCGCCCTCGACCGTCCAGACGCGCACATGCCCGCGCTTCATGCCTTGCAGCTCGTCGATCGCGGCACGCGCCGTCTGGACGCTGTCGAGGATGGTGCGCGCCGTCTCGAGCACCGCCGCCCCCGCGGTGGTCAGCCTCATGCCGCGCGCCCGGCGCTCGAACAGGGCTGTGCCGTACTCGTCCTCGAGGCTGGCGACCTGGCGGCTGATCGCCGATGGCGCGACGCGTAGCGCATCGGCCGCCTCGCGGACGGAGCCGTGATCGGCGACCAGGGCGAAATATCTGTAGCGGGTGAGCGACATGGCCGGAATCCCGCATCTGAAACGAGAGCGCGGAGAATAGGAGAGCGTTGCCGGATCGGCAACGAACTCTCTGCGAATGCATGCTGGCTGGCCGGCTGACCCGGCCTCTACGACTTAGGAAAACCAGGCGAGGATCCGACCCGATGTACTCAACCCGAACCAGCCAGGACGGCAGCTACCGGTTCATCCCGGCCGTCTACCAGTATTCCGGCGGGGTCGCGGCCGAGCCGGGCTTCCGGATCGAGCGGGCGCAATTGGCGACCCCGGTGCCGATGGATCGTGGCCTTGCGCTCATCGAGGCGCATCTGAAGCAGGCGGGTAGGCCGCTCACCGCGCTCTGCGCCTGCGAATTGCGCTCGCCCGAGCCTTTCTCGGAAGGCGGGTTCGACGCCTTCAACCGGCTCTATGCCTCCAGGCTCGACCAATGGGGTGTCCTGCAGGGGCAGGTGAATCCGGTTGCCCGGACAAATATCTGCCCGGAGATCGGCAAGCCGGACACCGTCTCACTGCACGCCTTCAGCTACACGGTTCCGGATACCTCGGCCCGGCCGAGCTTCGTGGTGGCCGGCAGCGGCGAGGCCCCCGAAGGCGGCGCGAGCTACGCGCAGGGCACGATCCGGCCGGGCGATGCCTCGCCCGAGGGCGTTCGGGCCAAGGCCGAATGGGTGATGGGCGAGATGGGCCGCCGGCTCGCGGGGCTGGGCCATGGCTGGAGCGATGCCACGGTCACGAACATCTACACGGTGCGCGACATTCATCCGCTGCTGGCGGAGGTCCTCGGGCCCGTCACCAGGCTCGGCCGCGCCGTGACCTGGCACTTCTCCCGGCCGCCCGTGGCGGTGCTCGACTACGAGATGGATGTGCGCGGCCTGCCGCGGGAGATCGTGATCTGAGGCGTCGGCCTGATCGCTGCGAGCGACAGGTGTGTTGCCGGAAATCGAACGGTACGGTGGTGGAGGATCCCGATGTTGCTTGATCGACGTGCGCTTCTCCTGGCGGGGCTGACCCTGCCGACGCTGGCAAGGGCGCAAGCGCCCTGGAAGCCGGAGCGCCCGGTACGCCTGATCCTGCCGTTCACGCCGGGCACGTCGATGGATCCAGTGGCGCGGCTGGCGCAGGAGAGCCTCAAGGAGACGCTCGGCCAGACCGTCGTGGTCGAGAACATCGCCGGGGCCGCCACCGTCATCGCCGGGGCCGAGACGCTGAAGTCGCCGCCCGACGGCCATACTATGCTGATGATCGCCAACAGCTTCGCGGCGAACGTCACATTGCGGGCGCGGACCGCCGATTGGCAGCGCGCCTTCGCCCCGGTCGTGCAGGCGACCGTGGTGCCGCACGTCCTCGTGGCAGCGCCGTCGCTGAAGACCGACTGGCTGGGTTTCCTCAAGCGCCTGCGCGAGAGCGCCGCCTCGATGACCTATGGCTCTCCGGGCATCGGTACCTCGCCGCATCTGGGCGCCGAGCATTTCCTGCGACTGGCCGGCGGCAAGGCGGTCCACGCGCCATACAACGGCACCGCGCAGCTCTTCGTCGACCTGTATGCCGGGCGGATCGATTTCGCGCTGAGCAACCTGCCCGACGTCGTCCAGCCGATCGAGGAGGGCAAGCTGCTCGCGCTCGCGGTTACCGCCGACAAGCGGGTGCGGGAGTTGCCGAGTGTCCCGACCTTTGCCGAGCTCGGCCTGCCGGATCTTCTCTCGGACAGCTGGTTCGGCATCATGGTGCGGCGCGACACGCCGGCGCCGGCCCGCGAGGCGCTGGAGCGTGCCTGGCTCGCGGCCCTGGCGCGCCCGGATGTGCGCGAACGCCTGCAGGCCTTGAGCTTCACGGTGCTGGCGCGGCCGGGCGTGGAGTTCGAAAAGGTGATCGAGCGCTATGTCGCGACCTATGCGACGATCATCAAGGAGAACGGCATCGCCGTTCAGCAGTGATCGCCGGGTCAGCAGCCGCGCTCAGCGCCGCGGCGCGGGCTCGATTGCCGGCAACTCGGTACCCGCCGGCGTCGGGGCTGGTGCGCGTTCGGTGGCGACCGCCGGGCGTCCGCGCAGCGAGAGCGCGACGGTGAGCCGCTCGGCCGCTTCCGGCGACATGGCGGCGAGCACGTCCGACATCTTGCGCGGGTTCATCTGCTGGACGACCGGGACGAGGATGTCGAGCGCCAGCCGGTCAAAGACGCGGGCGGCGTCCTTCGGCTTCATCGTCTCGTACATGATCACCAGGTTCTTGACCGCCTGACTGGCCTCGGCCTCCTGCTTGCGGGGGCCCTCGACCTTCTCCTCGAGCGCCTTCAGGTCGTCGACGCGGTCGCCGAGCTTCTTCTCGGCCGTGTCGAGCAGCTTCTCGCGCATGTCGAGCTCGCGCATGCGGGCGTCGATCTCCTCGCGGCGCTGGCCGAGGCGCTCGAGCAGCGCCTTCTCGGCCGGCGAGATCGGCTGGGCGGTGCCGTTCATCAGGCCGGCCTTGTTGTTCGGAGCTGCGTCGCGCTTGGCCTGTTCCTCGGGCGGGAGCTTCGGTGCCGGCGGATCGATCGTCCCGGTGGTTTCCGGGTCCATGAAGACGTCGGGCTGATGGGCCTTGGCGATGATCTTGGCGAGGCCCCAGACCTCCTTCTCCGGCTTCGCGGTGAACACCTGGGGGCTGGCGGGGATCTTGCCCGGGCTGGGCTCCGCCGACCAGCCAAGCAGCTTCAGCGCCAGGAGGCCCATGGCGCCGAGGATGACTGCCGGGATGAGGCGGGGCGTCTGGATCACGCAGCCTGGCCTTCGAGCCGGCGGGTGGCGCGGGCACGGATGGCGGCGGCGGCATCGGCGGCGCTCGCCATGCGCGAGAGAGCAGGCTTCTCAGGTGTGGGCTCAGGCTTGGGGACGACCAGGCTGGCGGCGCTGACGATCTGGCCGATCCGTTCCATCACGGTCTGGCCGGCCTCGATCTGCTGGGCGAGATCGGCGGCATAGCGCTCGGCGGTCTGCAGGCGCTCGGCGAGGGTGCGGTCGCAGTCGCCGAGCGTCAGCTTCAGGCCGGCGATGGCGCGCTCTGCCGTGTCGGTGGCGGAGATCAGGGCGCCGATGGTCTGGCGCATCGCGCTCTCATCGGCCTTCAGCCGCTCGATGCGCTTGGACAGCACGAAGCAGGTGATGATGGTGGCGACCAGCAGGCAGGCGACCAGTGCATCGGCGATCAGGGTGATGGTCATGGGGCGGGTCTCCCTGCTCAGGACGCCGGATTGAGATGGCTGGTGTCGAAGGCGGCCATGGTCGTCTTGGAGCGCCGCAGCGGGCTGACGACCTGGACGGCGATCTTGTCGTCGACCCGGCCGATCCGGCCCTCGCTGACGATGAACTCACCGCAGCGCAGGGAGGCGACCGAGTCGGGGCGCGCGTCGAACATCAGCGTGTCGCCGATCTCGAGCTTCATCACCCGCTTCAGCGGCATGGTGCATTCGTGCAGCACGCACTTCACGGCGACGTCCGCCTGCCAGACCTCGGTGGCGAGATGGTTCTCCCAGATCGGGTCGCGCCCGAGCTTCTCACCCATGAAGCTCTCGAGGAGCAGTTCACGGATCGGCTCGATGGTGGCGTAAGGCAGGAGCAGATGGAGAGAGCCGCCGCGGCCTTCCATGTCGAAGCGCAGCTCGACGCGGATCGCGGCATTGGCCGGGCGCGAGATCGAGACGAAGCGCGGATTGGACTCGATCCGGTCAACCTTGAAGTTCACCGGCGAGAGCGGCCGGAAGGCAGCTTCGGCATCGCCGAGCACGACGCCGATCACGCGGCGCAGCAGGCTCATCTCGATCGAGGTGAAGGGGCGCCCGTCGACCCGCGCCGCGGCCTGGCCGCGCTTGCCGCCGAGCATGGTGTCGAGCACCGAATAGGTGAGGGCGGACTCGATGGTGACGAGTCCGAAATTGTCCCATTCCTCGGCCTTGAACACGGCGAGCATCGCCGGCAACGAAATCGAGTTGATGTAGTCGCCGAAGCGCACCGAGCGGATGCCCTCCAGCGTCACCTCGACATTGTCGCTGAACAGGTTGCGCAGGCTGGTGGAGAGAAGGCGGACCAGACGCTCGAAGATGATCTCGAGCATTGGCAGGCGTTCATAGGTGACCGAGCCCGAATCGACGATCGCCTGGATGCCGTTGCGGCCGCCCTTGCCGTCCTCTCCGATGGAGAAGCCGAGCATGGTGTCGATCTCTTCCTGATTCATCAGGCGATCGATATTGGCTTCCTGCTCGCTGCCGTCCTCCGCGATGACGTCGGACATGGTGGCCCATTCGGCCGCCATGCCCTCCGGCGTCAGCGGAACCTTGTCCTTGTCCTGGGCTTCGAGATCGTCGTTGGCCATGGCGGTCTGCTTTGCGCGATCAGGCTGCCGCTATTGCAGCAGCAGTTCCTTGAAGAGGACGGCATCGACCTTGGCCGGGTAGACCGTGACGTTGACCCGGCGCAGCAGCTCTTCCTTCAGCCGGTACATGCCGGCCGAGCCGTCGAGGTCGGACGGGCGCAATTCACGCATGAAGACCTGGAAGGCGTCCTCGACCCGCGGCAGCAGCGGCTTGACCTGGTCGGCGGTCTTGGGATCGGCGATCTCGAGCGCGACCTTGATCTTGACGATCGGCTGGCGGTCCTGCTGCGGGCCGGCGCTGATGCCGATCATCATGTCCTTCATCTCGACGAAGGTGATCAGCTTCTTGGCGGCCGCGGCGGCCTGCTCGGCGCTCACTTCCTCGACAGGCTTCTTCTTCAGGAAAAAGAACCAGCCTCCGCCGCCGAGCACGGCGACGAGCGCCACGGCGCCGCCGATCATGACGAGCTTCTTCTTGCCGGACTTCGGCGCCGCCTCGGCTCCGCCCTCGGCGGCTTCCTCGTCCTTGTTCGCCTTCTTCGCCATCTGGCCAGCCCGCGTAGAACGGGCGCCGCCCTGGCCCGTCTCTCTGCCGTTAACCCTTGCCCAATTACGGTTAACGGCCCGTTAAGGAGGCATTTTTTGCCGGGTCGTTTCTGCCGTACGGACAGGTTCGATCTGGTGATGGTGAAGGCCGTCTTTCAATCCATATCCAACGATATCAATAACTTGTCTAGATTAACCATGTTGGCACGTCGCTTGCCACCTGATCGACGTGGCCACCGCGCTGGGGAGCGTCGGGGCGGCCACGGGACAGATCGGGAGCAGGAGCCGTGGAAAACGCGCTTCTCGTCAGCCTGTCGCGCCAGATGGCTCTGGCGCGCGAGCTCGACGTCATCGCCAATAACGTCGCCAATGTCGGCACGAACGGCTTCAAGGCTCGTTCGGCCCGCTTTGCCGAATACATCTCGCCGACGGCGCGCGCCGACACCTTCCCGACGATGGATCGGCGGCTCTCCTATGTCATCGACAAGGGGACGCCGATCGATCTGTCGCAGGGCATGATCGAGCGCACCGGCAATCCGCTCGACGTCGCGCTGCAGGGCGACAACTACCTCGTCGTCCAGACCCCGCAGGGCGAGCGCTACACTCGCGCCGGCTCGCTCGAGATCAACGGGCAGGGTCAGCTCGTCACCCAGGCCGGTCAGCCGGTGATGGGCGATGGCGGGCCGATCGTCTTCGGCTCGACCGAGAGCAATGCGCGCATCGCCACCGATGGCACGGTCTCCACCGACCAGGGCCAGCGCGGCAAGCTCCGGATCGTCCGCTTCAACAATCCCGCCGCGCTCGCCAGCGACGGCACCAACTTGTTCTCGTCGACCACCGCCGCCCAGCCGGCGGGCCCGCTGGCACGGCTCGAGACCGGTGCGATCGAGCGCTCCAACGTCAAGGCCGTGGTCGAGATGACCCGGCTGGTCGAGGTCCAGCGCGCCTACCAGACCCTGTCGGCGATGATGGGCAAGACCGATGAACTGCGTGCCAAGGCGATCACCCGCCTGGCCGATCAGCAAGCCTGACGCGGAGAGGAGCCAGATCCATGCGCGCACTCTACACCGCCGCCACCGGCATGATGGCCCAGGAACTCAACGTCCAGGTCATCTCGAACAACATCGCGAACGTCCGCACCACCGGCTACAAGCGCCAGCGCGTCCATTTCCAGGACCTGCTCTACGAGCATTTCCGCCGCGCCGGCACGCAGACCTCGGACCAGAACACGCAGGTTCCGGCCGGCACCTTCGTCGGCTCCGGCGTCAAGACCTCGTCGACCGGGCGGGTGATGAGCCAGGGCAACCTGACGCCGACCGAGAAGCAGTACGACCTCGCGATCCGCGGCGAGGGCTTCTTCCGCATCCAGATGCCGGACGGGCGCACCGCCTATTCGCGCGACGGTTCCTTCGACCTCGACAATCAGGGCAGGCTGGTGACGCGCGACGGCTATGTCGTCCAGCCCGGCATCACCGTCCCGAACAACGCGACCGGCGTCTCGATCAACGCGCAGGGAACGGTCGAGGTCACGCTGCCCGGCCAAACCGCGCCGCAGCAGCTCGGCCAGATCCAGCTGACCCGCTTCATCAACAAGGTCGGCCTCGAATCGATCGGCGACAACCTCTTCCTCGAGACCGCCGGCTCCGGCCCGGCGATCGACGGGCTCGGCGGCGAGGAAGGCTTCGGCACGCTGCAGCAGAACTACCTGGAAGAAGGCAACGTCCAGGCGGTGACCGAACTGTCGTCGCTGATCGCGGCGCAGCGCGCCTACGAGATGAACTCAAAGGTGATCTCGGCCGCCGACCAGATGATGCAGTCCACCACGCAGATCATGCGCTGAGAGGGATGAGCCAGATGATCCGCTCCGTTCTCCTCGTCGCCGCCCTGACCGCGATCCCCGCCATGGCGCCGGCACAAACTGCTGCGCCGGCCGGCGAGCGCGCCCCGGCCGCCGCGCAGGCGGCCGCCGGCAAGCTCAAGCTGAAGACCGATCTCACGCTCTCGCGCGACATCGTCGGCTTCGGCGACCTGATCGCCGGCCTGTCGCCACAGGATGCGGCGCTGCCGGCCTTCCGGTCACCGGCGCTCGGCGAGACCGGCACTATCCAGGTCAGCCGTATCGTCGAGGCTGCGGTGAAGCAGGGCCTCCTGCGCGATGCGCAGGATCTCGACAGCCAGGGCGTCGCCCAGGTCGTGGTGACGCGCGCGGCGCGCCGGATCACCGGGCTCGATGTCGAGGCTGCGGTGAAATCGGCCCTGCTCGAGCGCTTCGGCTTCGATGGGCGCGCCTTCGCGCTGCTGCTCGATGGCGGCGCGCCGTCGGTCGTGGTCGAGCCCGAGCTGACGGGCGACCTCACCGCGCTCGATCTGAACTACGATGCGCGCTCCCGCCGCGTCACCGGCCGCCTGACCATGCCGGGCAGCGCCGCGACCAGGCTGAAGCCGGTGCGCGTCTCCGGGCAGCTGGTCGAGACCGCCGAGGTGGTCGTGCCGTTGCGGACGATTGCTCGCGGCGAGACGCTGACCCCCACCGACGTCACCATCGAGCGCCGGCCGCGCGATGCGCAGTTCAACGACACGCTCGGCGAGATGAAGGCAGCGGTCGGCAAGGTCGCCAAGCGGATGCTGGTGGCCGGCTCGGTGCTGCGCAGCAGCGATGTCCAGCGCGAGGAAATCGTCGGACGCGGCGAGATCGTCACCATCGTCTACGAATCGCGTGGCGTCGCGATCAGCATGCGCGGCCGGGCCAATGAGGCTGGCGCGATGGGCGATGTCATCTCGATCACCAATCCCCAGTCGAAGCGCGTGCTGCAGGGAACCGTCACCGGTCCCGGGCGCGTCAACGTCAGCCCGCACGGCGGCGGCCAGATCGCTGCTGCCCGCTGATGATCCCATTGCTCCAGTTGCGGACCATTCCCATGACCCGGACCAATCCTCTCGCCATTCCTGCCGTCCTCGGCGTGACGCTCCTGCTTGGAGCCTGCGGAGCCGCAGACAGGCTCGCCAATGTCGGCCAGGCGCCAGCGCTGTCGCCGATCGAGGACCCAACCGCGACCAAGGGCTACAAGCCCGTGCAGATGCCGATGCCGGCGGTGGAACACGCCTCCTATGCGCCGAACTCGCTCTGGCGCACCGGCTCTCGCGCCTTCTTCAAGGACCAGCGCGCCCGCCTCATCGGCGACCTCGTCACCGTCAAGGTCAAGGTCACCGACCGGGCCCAGCTCGACAACACCACCAAGCGCAGCCGCAAGAACGGCGAGGATTTCGGCGCCGAGAACGTCTTCGGCGCCGAGAGCAAATGGAAGAAGAACGCCGATCCCAGCTCGCTGCTGAAGCTCGACTCGGATTCATCGAGCGAGGGCTCGGGTTCGGTGCGCCGGGCCGAGCAGCTCGCCACGAACGTCGCCGCCGTCGTCACCCAGACCTTGCCGAACGGCAATCTGGTGATCGAAGGCAAGCAGGAGATCAGGGTCAATTTCGAGGTGCGCGAATTGATCGTCGCCGGCGTGATCCGGCCCGAGGACATCGAATCCGACAACACGATCGAATCGACCAAGATCGCCCAGGCCCGCATCGCCTATGGCGGCCGCGGCCAGATCACCGATGTGCAGCAGCCGCGCTACGGCCAGCAGGTGATGGATATCCTGCTGCCGTTCTGACCCCACCGTTCCCAGTTTCCGGCGCGACGGCGACGCTCCCCACGTTCCAAGCCTTCGCGCCGGGCCGGCGGTCTCTCCCGAGCCGCCGCTCCTCCCGGCCGCCCGCCACGCTCCCCAGCTATCCAAGGCTGGCGGCCAGAAGCCCCGCGCCCTCCCGCGCGGGGCTTTTCCTTGGCGACGATATCGGTGGCTTTGAATGTCCGAGATGAGTCGGAAGCGGACAGTCACTCAAATCGAACTTGACGGCCCTCAGAAGCGCATCTCGACCCTGCCCTTGAGGGCGTGGTCTCTGGCGCGCTCGCCGATGGCGGCGGAGTAGGTCAGGCCGAGCGC
>NZ_JBWKNL010000014.1:0-111561 GCF_059415545.1 Allobosea sp. GW821-FHT10B12 | reverse complement strand
ACCAGCCCGGCCTGGAACGTCAAGCCCAGCTACTATCTCGTCGCCACCGACGACCGCATGATCCCGCCCCCGGCCCAGCGCCAGATGGCCAAGCGCGCCGGCTCGACCGTCGTCGAGACCAAGGGCAGCCACGCCCTTTACGTCTCCAGGCCCGGGGTCGTCGCCGACATCATCGAACAGGCCGCCAGCGCAAAGTGAAACGAGGCGGCGCCACGCCAGCCACCAGCCGCTGACACCAACCCCAACGACAGAAGCGGGCCCGATAAGGGCCCGCTTCGCTTTTGGCCTTTTTCCCGAGGTACGGTAGGCGGTCCTCATTCGGAGCTGGCGCGAATCCTGCTTCCCGGGCAGGAGGTATCCGCGTTCACAGAGCATGACGTCAGACATCAAGATCCTGGTTGTCGATGCGAACCCGATCCGGGCGGCCATCATCGAAGAAGGGCTGCGGGAGGCCGGCTTCGGCGCCATCGTCCGGCTCAGCGAGACCAGGGGACTGGTCGCGGTGATTGCCCAGCACGATCCGGACGTCGTCGTGATCGACCTCGAAAACCCCAGCCGCGACGCGCTCGCCGACATGTTCCAGGTCAGCCGGCATGTCAGGCGGCCGATCACCATGTTCGTCGACCAGTCGGATGCCGGCCAGATCGAGGCCGCGGTCGAGGCGGGCGTCTCGGCCTATATCGTCGATGGCCTCAGGAAGGAGCGGATGAAGCCGATCCTGCAGACCTGCATCAGCCGCTTCAACGCTTTCAGCAAGCTGCGCGAGGAGCTCGACGAGGCCCGCTCGCAGCTCGACGAGCGCAAGCTCATCGACCGCGCCAAGGGCATCGTCATGCGCCTGAAGGGCCTCAGCGAGGACGAGGCCTACACCCTGATGCGCCGCACCGCGATGAACGAGAAGCGCAAGCTCGCAGACATCGCCCGTTCGATCATCACAGCCGCCGAGGTGCTGAAATGACCCTGCGCCTGCGGATCGGATTCCTGCCGCTGGTCGATGCGGCGCTGCTGGTCGCCGCCGCCGACACCGGCATCGCCGAGGCGCACGGGCTTTCGCTCGAACTGGTGCGCGACGTCTCCTGGTCGAACCTGCGCGACCGCCTGCATGTGCGCCTGCTCGACGCCGCGCATATGCTGGCGCCGGCGGCGATCGCCTCGACGCTCGGCATTGGCGGCGTCACCGCGCCGATGGCGGCCCCGATCCTGCTGAACCTCAACGGCAACGCGATCACTCTCTCGCTGCGACGCTTCGAGGAGATGGCCCGCGTGGCTGAGGGCGATCTGGCTGATCCGTCGGTGTCGGCGCAGGCGCTGGCGCTGCTCGTCTCCAACCGCAAGGCTTCCGGCCTGCCGCCGCTCGCCTTCGCTACGGTCTTCGGCTTCTCCTGCCATACCTATCTGCTCCACGACTGGATGGCGCTCGCCGGCCTCCGCCTCGGCGAGGACATCCGGCTCGCGATCGTGCCGCCGGTCCGCACGATCGAGGCGCTCGCCAGCGGCGAGGTCGACGGCTTCTGCGCCGGCGCGCCGTGGAACACCCTGGCGGTGGAGGCCGGCGTCGGGGCGATCCTGCATTGCGGCGTCGATCTCATGCGCGATTGCCCGGAAAAGGTGCTGGCTTGGCGCGCCGACGATGTCGAGCGCCGCAGCGAAGCAGTTTTGCGCCTGAACGCAGCTTTGATCGAGGCCAGCGGCTGGGCGTCCGATCAGGTGAACTGGCCCAGCCTCGCCCGATTGCTTGCGGCCTCCGATCGCCTCTCGACATCTGCTGCCTTGATCGAAGCGATCCTGCACGGCGACATCGTCCAGGGCGGTGGACGCCCGGTCCGGCATGTCCCCTCCTATATCCGTTTCGACGCCGCTGCGATCCGCCCTGATCCCGCTCACGCCGATCTCCTGCTCGCCGCAATGGCGCGCGCCGGACAGGTCGCGGTCACGCCGGAGTTGAGCGTGCAAGCCCGTGCGGTCTTCACCCCGTTCGCCACGGAAGTAGCAGATAGATGAATTTATAGGCACGCTTAAAAATTAAGCAATTGCGCTAGAATTGTGCGATGCACAAAAGCGAGTGGCGCGAACCGGCCTCCGTGAGACTCGACGATAAATTGAAACAATTCAAAAGCTTGCCGCTCGCCCGCGAGTTGGCACGGTCCTTGTAACGATCCATTCGACCGCGGCCAATGCTGCCCGCGCGCAAGTTCGAAATCGGAACGCACAGCAACGCCGCTGTCGAAGGGAGCCCGGCAGGGCGCTTTCGCGCGGCGTTTTCGTTTTCGCGGCCCCCAACCGTTCACGAGGAAAAGCGATCGATGACCGAGACCGTCAAGACCAGGGTAGCCGTTCTCCAGGCCGGGCCGAGCCGCCGCGATTTCCTGAATCTGACCGGGGCGGCCGCCGTCGCCGCCGCTGCCAAGCTGAGCTTTCCGAGCGGCGCCTTCGCGCAAGGCACGGGCCCCGAGGTCAAGGGCACCCGCCTCGGCTACATCGCGCTGACCGATGCGGCGCCGCTGATCATCGCCAAGGAGAAGGGCCTCTTCGCCAAATACGGCCTGCCCGACATGGACATCGCCAAGCAGGCTTCCTGGGGTGCGACGCGCGACAACATGGCGCTCGGCTTCAAGAACAACGGCATCGACGGCGGCCACATCCTGCGACCCAAGACGCATCTCTACTCGACCGGCAAGGTCATGCAGAACGGCCAGCCGCTGCCGATGTACACGCTGCTCAACCTGAATCAGGACGGGCAGGCGATCTCGGTTTCCAACGAATACAAGGACCTCAACGTCCAGAAGGACGCTTCGCCGCTGAAGCAGGCCTTCGAGCGCAAGAAGGCCGCCGGCAAGGAACTGACCGCCGCCATGACCTTCCCGGGCGGCACTCATGATCTCTGGATCCGCTACTGGCTCGCCGCCGGCGGCATCGATCCCGACAGCGAGATCAAGGTGATCGTCGTGCCGCCGCCGCAGATGGTGGCGAACATGAAGGTCGGCACCATGGACTGTTTCTGCGTCGGCGAGCCCTGGAACGAGCAGCTCGTCAACCAGAACATCGGCTACACCGCGCTGACCACCGGCGAGCTCTGGTTCCGCCATCCCGAGAAGATCCTCGGCATGCGCGCCGATTTCGTCGACGCCAATCCCAAGGCGACGCAAGCCATCCTGATGGCGGTGATGGAAGCCCAGATCTGGGCGGACAAGATGGAGAACCGCCAGGAGCTCGCCGAGATCGTCGGCAAGCGGCAATGGTTCAACGTCCCGGTCGGCGACATCAACAAGCGCCTGCAGGGCGACATCAACTACGGCAATGGCCGCGAGGCCAAGGGTACCAACCTCTACATGAAGTTCTGGGGCGAAGGCGGCACCGTCTCCTACCCCTGGAAGAGCCACGATACCTGGTTCGTCACCGAGAACATCCGCTGGGGCAAATTCGACACCTCGACCGACATCAAGGCGCTGGTCGACAAGACCAATCGCTCGGACCTGTGGTCGGAAGCCGCCAAGACGCTCGGCGTCGCCAATGCGGCCAGCGGTGACTCGCGCGGCGTCGAGACCTTCTTCGACGGCGTGAAGTTCGATCCGGCGGCGCCGCTCGACTATCTCAAGGCGCTCAAGATCAAGCGGATCGCCTGAGCCATGGCCGAGCCGCTGATCATCGTCGGAAAGGGCATGGCGGCGACCAGGCTGGTCGACGAACTCAGCCAGCGCGCGCTCGGCCGCTATTCCGTCGCGGTGATCGGGGCGGAGCCGCGGCTCGCCTACAACCGGGTGCTGCTCTCGCCGCTGCTCGCCGGCGAGATCGGCGAGCCGGATATCGAGCTCAAGCCCACCGCCTGGTGGCAGGCGCGCGGCGTCTCGATGCTCTACGGCAAGCCGGTCACTGCGATCGATCGCGTGGCCAAGACGGTGACGCTGGCTGACGGACTCGCCCTGCCCTACGGCAAGCTCGTCCTCGCCACCGGCTCAAAGCCGCTGATGCCGCCCGTGCCGGGCTTCGACTTGCCGGGCGTCGCCACGTTCCGCGATGTCGCCGATGTCGCGCTGTTCCGCACGGTTGCCGCGAACGGTGCGCGCGTCGTGGTGATCGGCGGCGGCCTGCTCGGATTGGAAGCGGCCTACGGGCTGGCGAGGATCGGCGCCAGGGTCACGGTTCTGCATCTGGCCGATCGGTTGATGGAGCGCCAGCTCGATCGCGAGGGCGCCGGCCTGCTCGCGGCCGAGATCGCTGCTCGCGGCATCGACATCAAGCTCAACTGCACGGCCGAGCGCTTCGTCGGCGATGGCCGGCTTGAGGCCGTCGAGCTGACCGACGGCAGCACGATCCCGGCCGATCTCGTCGTCGTCGCCATCGGCGTGCGCCCGCGCGTCGATCTCGCGGTCGCTGCCGGGCTCGATGTCAATCGCGGCGTCGATGTCGATGACGGCCTCGCCAGCAGCGATCCTGCGATCTTCGCCATCGGTGAATGCGCCGAGCATCGCGGCCTGGTCTACGGCCTGGTCGAGCCGGCCTATGAGCAGGCCCGCGTGCTGGCGACACGGCTCGCCGGCGGGACGGCGCGCTATACGGGCTCGCTGCTGGCGACCAATCTCAAGGTCAGCGGTGTCAGCGTCTTCTCGGCCGGCACAGTCGAGCCAAGCGAGGGTGACGAGGTCCTGCTGCTGCGTGACCCTGCCATGGGGGTCTACCGCAAATTCGTGCTGCGCGAAGGTCGGCTCGCCGGCTGCGTCCTCGTCGGCGACACCATGGGCGCGCTGTTCTATCTCGGCCTGATCCGCTCGCAGCAGGACATCGCGCCGATCCGCGCCGACCTGCCCTTCGGCGAAGCCTATTGCGCGAGGGCGGCCTGATCATGCGCCACGACGCCCCGCTCGCCGGTCCCGTCCCGACACGCACGACCTGCCCCTATTGCGGGGTCGGCTGCGGCGTGCTCGCGACGCCGGACGGCAAGGGTGGCGCGGCGATCGCCGGCGATCCCGACCACCCGGCCAATCGCGGCCGGCTCTGCTCCAAGGGCTCGGCGCTCGGCGAAACCCTCGGCCTCGGCACGCGCGTCCTCCACCCGCTGAAGCGCAACACGCGTGGCGCCTATGATCGTGTGTCTTGGGACGAAGCTCTCGATGCGGTTGCTGCCGGTCTGAAGGCGATCGTCGCACGCGATGGTCCCGAGGCAGTCGCCTTCTATCTCTCCGGTCAGCTCCTGACCGAGGACTATTACGTCGCCAACAAGCTGATGAAGGGCTTCATCGGCTCGCCTCATGTCGACACCAATTCGCGGCTGTGCATGGCCTCGACCGTCGCTGGCCATCGCCGCGTCTTCGGCTCCGACACCGTTCCCGGTTGTTATGAGGACCTCGACAGCGCCGACCTTGTCGTGCTGGTCGGCTCCAACACCGCCTGGTGCCACCCGATTCTGTTCCGCCGCATCCAGCAAAACCGGGCCGAGCGCGGCGCCAAGGTTGTGGTGATTGATCCGCGCGTCACCGCGACCGCCGAGGATGCCGATCTCGTCCTGCCGCTGAAGCCCGGCTCGGACAGCGCGCTCTTCGCCGGTCTGCTGGTGCATCTCGCGGATGCTGGCCTGCTCGACCGCGGCTATATCGAGCGTCATGTCACCGGCTTCGATGTCGCGCTCGCCAACGCTCGCGAGATCGCGCCAGACATCGCGGCAGTCGCCGATCGCACCGGCCTGTCGCAGGCCGACATCGCCAGCTTCTACGCCCTCTGGGCCGGCACGCCCGCCGTCGTCACCGCCTGGAGCCAGGGCGTCAACCAGTCGGCGCAAGGCACCGACAAGGTCGCCGCGATCCTGCATTGCCATCTCGCCACCGGCCGCATCGGCAAGCCCGGCGCCGGCCCGTTCTCGCTGACCGGCCAGCCCAATGCCATGGGCGGACGCGAGGTCGGCGGCCTCGCCAACATGCTCGCTGCCCATATGGGCTACGCACCGGCCGAGATCGACCGTGTCCGCCGCTTCTGGCGCGCGCCGCGCATGGCGGACAGGGAGGGACTTAAAGCCGTCGCCATGATGGACGCCGTCACCGATGGCCGCATCAAGGCGATGTGGGTGATGGCGACCAATCCTGCGGTGTCGCTGCCGCGCGCCGACGCGATGCAGACAGCACTGCGCGGGCTCGATCTCTTTGTCGTCTCCGAGAACGTCCTTTCCAACGACACGCTCGCCGCCGGCCCGCACTACATCCTGCCGGCCGCCGCCTGGGGCGAGAAGGACGGCACCGTCACCAATTCCGAGCGGCGCATCTCGCGCCAACGCAGCTTCCTGTCATTGCCCGGCGAGGTCATGCCGGACTGGCGGATCATCTGCGAGGTCGCCGAACGCCTCGGTTTCGAGGAGGCGTTCGACTATGCCGGCCCGCACGAGATCTACGCCGAGCACGCGGCGCTGTCGGCCTTCGAGAACGAGGGCCGCCGCGACTTCGACATCGGCGCCCATGCCGAGCTGACGCGCCGCGCCTATGACACGCTGCAGCCGGTGCAGTGGCCGGTTCCCGCCGGCAAGCCGGAGGGCACGGCCCGGCTCTTTGCCGAAGGCGGCTTCTTTACTGCCGATCGCAAGGCGAAGCTGCAGCCGCTCGCTGTGCCTGCGCTCGCCGCCGCGACCAGCGAAGCCTTCCCACTGCTGCTCAACACCGGCCGCGTCCGCGACCACTGGCACACGATGACCCGCACGGGCCTCAGCGCCCGGCTGTCGGGCCATATCGCCGAGCCGACCGTGCTGGTGCATCCCGACGACGCATCGCGCTTTGGCCTTGTCGACAAGGGCTTCGCCCGCATCGCGACCACCCATGGCGCAGTCGTACACAAGGTCGCGCTCGATCCGGGCGCGCAGCCGGGCTCGCTCTTCGCGCCGATCCACTGGTCGAATGAGAATGCCTCCGACGCCCGCATCGGCGCCGCGGTCCAGCCATTGACCGATCCCTTCTCCGGCCAGCCCGAGCTGAAAGCGACGCCGGCTGCGATCGCGCCGGTCGCCTTCCGCTCGCGCGGCTTCCTGCTCGGCGCCGAAGATTTCGCGCTGCCGGATGGAAGCTGGTGGACGCGCGTCGCGATCGAGGGCGGACAAGGCCGGCTCTTCGCGACGCAGGCCGATGCTGCCGACGTCATGCAGCTCGCCCGCGAGGCCTTCGGCATCGAGGGTCTGCTCGAAATGGTCGATGCCGAGCGCGGGCTCTATCGCTGCGCCCTGATCCGCGACGGCCGGCTCGCCGCCGCGCTCTTTCTCGGGCCGGACCATGACGCCCCGGTCTGGGATGCGGTCAAGCTCGCCTTCGCCAGCGGTGAGGTCGATCCGCGCCAGCGCCTCATGCTCCTCTCCGGCCGCAGCCTCGACGGCGCCGCCGATCAGGGGCCGACCGTATGCGCCTGCTTCGGTGTCGGGTTGAACGCGATCCGCGCCGCCTTTGCCGAGGCCGCCGACGTCACGGTCGAGGATATCGGCCGCAAGCTGAAAGCCGGCACGAATTGCGGTTCGTGCCTCCCCGAAATCCGCCGCATCGGTACGCAGCAACGCGTCGAGGTGCCGGCATGAACGCACCGATCGATCATGGGAGAGACGGAATGGGTCAGCCTGCCTTGAAGGACGCCGGCGCGGGCGCAAAGGTCGTCGCCTTGCCGGCGGTGAGCGCAGGTGTGGTGGCGCTACCTCAGGCCACCGGCAAGCCGCTGAGTGAGAGGCTGGTGCCGCTGGCGAAATCGGTGCTGGTCACCGTCCTGCCGCCGCTCGTCACGGTCGCCCTCATCTTGCTGTTCTGGCAGATCGCGGCCTCCGGTCCGCAATCCTCGCTCCCGCCGCCGAGCAAGATCTGGGAGGAAGCCAAGGACCTGATCACCGAGCCGTTCTACTGGGCGGGCTCGCAGGATATCGGCCTCGGCTGGCGCATCCTGGTCTCGCTGCAGCGCGTCGCCATCGGCTTCAGCCTCGCTGCGATCGTCGGCGTCCTCTTGGGTGCGCTCGTCGGCCAGTCGGTCTGGGCGATGCGCGGGCTCGACCCGGTTTTCCAGGTGCTGCGCACCGTGCCGCCGCTGGCCTGGCTGCCGCTCTCGCTCGCCGCCTTCCGCGACAGCCAGCCCTCGGCGATCTTCGTGATCTTCATCACCGCGATCTGGCCGGTGATCATCAACACCGCGGTCGGCATCCGCAACATCCCGCAGGACTACCGGAACGTCGCGCAGGTGCTGCGGCTGAACCAGGTCGAGTTCTTCTTCAAGGTGATGGTGCCCTCGGCGGCGCCGTACATCTTCACAGGCCTGAGGATCGGCGTCGGCCTGTCCTGGCTCGCCATCGTCGCCGCCGAGATGCTCACCGGCGGCGTCGGCATCGGCTTCTTCATCTGGGACGCGTGGAACTCCTCGCGCCTCTCCGACATCATCGTGGCGCTCGTCTATATCGGCGTGGTCGGCTTCGTGCTCGACCGGCTGGTCGCCTTCATCGGCGCGATCGTCACCCGCGGCACCGCGGCGAACTGAGGATCACGGCCATGACCAGCGCCTATCTCAAGATCGACCATGTCGAGAAGACCTTCCAGCGCGGCGCGGCGACGACGAATGTGCTGAAGGACGTCAGCCTCGTCATCGACAAGGGCGAGTACGTCTCGATCATCGGCCATTCCGGCTGCGGCAAGTCGACCCTGCTCAACATCGTCGCCGGTTTGACGCCGGTAAGCGCCGGCGCCGTCTTGCTCGAAGGCAAGGAGGTCAATGCGCCCGGCCCCGAGCGCGCCGTGGTCTTCCAGAACCACTCGCTGCTGCCCTGGCTCTCGGTCTACGACAATGTCGCGCTCGCCGTGAACAAGGTCTTCGGCCGCACCAAGAGCAAGGCGCAGCGGCATGACTGGATCATGCACAATCTCGACCTCGTCCAGATGGCCCATGCCAGGGACAAGCGCCCGGCCGAGATCTCCGGCGGCATGAAGCAGCGCGTCGGCATCGCCCGCGGCCTCGCCATGGAGCCGAAGATCCTGCTGCTCGACGAGCCCTTCGGCGCGCTCGACGCGCTCACCCGCGCCCATCTGCAGGACTCGATCATGCAGATCCACGCCACGCTCGGGAACACCATGATCATGATCACCCATGACGTCGACGAGGCCGTGCTGCTCTCCGACCGAATCGTGATGATGACCAACGGTCCCTCGGCCCGGATCGGCGAGGTGCTCGACGTCCGGCTGGAACGCCCACGCAAGCGGCTCGAGCTCGTCTCCGACCGCACCTACATCGCCGCGCGCGAAGCCGTGCTGAAATTTCTCTACGAGCGCCATCGCTTCGTCGAGGCGGCGTGACGGCTGCCGCCATGAGCAACGATTTCTCCCCCGACCAGAAGCGCTATCTCGAAGGCTTCATGAGCGGCATGCAGTCCGCGCGCGCAGCCCGCGGGCTTGGGCCTCTAGGCGGTACGGGGGGCGGCTCCGGCTATGCCGCGCCGTCCGGTCCCGACAAGGAGCATGCCGAGGCACAGGCGAAGACCGTTGCCGCCGGCGGCAAGCTGGTCGATCAGGAGAAATGGAAGGCCGCTGAGCACCCCTTCGACGCCTATGCCCGTTTCAAGGAACAGGCATCATCGGGAACCTATCCCAAGCCGGAGGACAATTTCCGCTGGCGTTACCACGGGCTGTTCTATGTCGCCCCGGCGCAGGACAGCTATATGTGCCGCCTGCGCATCCCGAACGGCATCCTCAAGGCCTGGCAGTTCGAGGGCGTCGCCGATCTCGCCGAGCGGCTCGGCGGCGGCTACAGCCACGTCACCACCCGCGCCAACCTGCAGGTCCGCGAGATCAAGGCGGAGAACGCGCCGCTGCTGCTCGAAGGCCTCGCCGATCTCGGCCTCACCGCCAAGGGCTCGGGCGCCGACAATATCCGCAACGTCACGGGCTCGGCCACCGCCGGCATCGACCCGCTCGAACTCCTGGACACCCGCCCGCACGCCCGCGCCTGGCACCATCACATCCTCAATGACCGCTCGCTCTACGGCCTGCCCCGCAAGTTCAACGTCGCCTTCGACGGTGCCGGTTCGATCGCGACGCTGGAGGACACCAACGATATCGGCTTCCAGGCGATCGAAATCGGTGAAGGCGCATCCTTCGAGGGGCAGCCGGTTGAGCCCGGCATCTGGTATCGGTTGGCGCTCGGCGGCATCACCGGCCATCACGACCTCGCCCGCGACACCGGCATCGTTATCGCGCCGTCGGATACGGTTGCGGTCGCCGATGCGATCGTGCGCGTCTTCATCGCCAATGGCGATCGCACCAACCGCAACAAGGCGCGGTTGAAATATGTGCTCGACGCCTGGGGCTTCGACAAGTTCCTGGCTGCCGTCGAGGAGATGCTCGGCCGCCAGCTGATCCGCGTCGACGCCGCCTTCGTCAAGCCACGGCCGGTCTATGACCGGCTCGCCCATATCGGCGTGCACCCCCAGCTTCAGCCTGGCTTGAACTGGGTCGGCGTGGCGCTGCCGGTCGGCAAGCTCACCGTGGCGCAGATGCGCACCATCGCCGCGATTTCGCAGGGCTGCGGCGACGGCGATATCCGCCTGACGGTCTGGCAAAACCTGCTGATCTCCGGCGTTCCGGACACCAGGGTCGACGATGTCATCGCCAATCTTCAGGCTGCCGGCCTCTCCGCCGAGACCTCCGTGCTGCGCGCCGGCCTGATCGCCTGCACCGGCGCGACCGGCTGCAAGTTCGCCGCCGCCCACACCAAGGAGGATGCGCTCGCCATCGCCGCCCATTGCGAACCGCGCATCACGCTGGACCAGCCGGTCAACATCCACCTGACCGGCTGCCATCATTCCTGCGCCCAGCACTATATCGGCGATCTCGGCCTGATCGGCGCCAAGGTGCCTGTCAACGAGGAGGGCGACACCGTCCCGGGCTATGACCTTCTGGTCGGCGGCGGCTACGGCGTCGATGGCGGCATGGCCCGGCCCTTCCGCGAGAAGGTCAAGGCCGAGGAAGCGCCGGCTTTGGTCGAGGCGATCCTGCGCACCTGGCAGGTCCATCGCGCCGCGCCCGACGAGAGCTTCGTCACCTTCGCCCGCCGCCATGAGATCGCGGTACTGCAGGCACTGGTCGCTGAAACGGGAGAGGCGGCATGACCGTGCAGACGCCGAACCCGCTCGTCCAGGTCCTGCCGGAGACCGCGCCCTTCAGCGAGGAGCAGCGCTCCTGGCTCAACGGCTTCTTCGCCGGCCTGCTCTCGCTCGACAATGCCGGCGTCACCGCCTTGTCGCCGGCCGAGAACGCCGCGGTGATGGGCGAGGCCGATGACGGCGCGCCCTGGCACGACCCGGCCATGGCGATCGCCGACCGCATGCAGCTCGCCGAAGGCAAGCCGCTGCCGCGCCAGCTCTTCGCAGCCATGGCGCAGCAGGATTGCGGCCAGTGCGGCTATGTCTGCGAGACCTATTCGGCCGCAATCGCCGAGGGCAAGGAAGGCCGTCTCAATCTCTGCGCCCCCGGCGGCAAGGAGACTTTGCGCCAGCTCAAGGCGCTGATGGAGGACGGCGGTGCAGCTCCGGCTGCTTCGGCCGAGCCTGCCTCAGCCGTGCCCGCCGGTCCGATCGGGCGCAGCCGCGAGAACCCGGTGCTCGCGACCTTCCTGTCGCGCCGCAAGCTCAATGGCGAGGGCTCCGAGAAGGAGACCTGGCATGTCGAATTCGACCTCAACGAAAGCGGGCTCGACTACATCGTCGGCGACGCCTTCGGCATCGTCGCGCAGAATGATCCGCGTCTGGTCGACGCAGTGATCGCGCTACTGGGTGCCCGCCCCGATGCCGACGTGGGCGGCAAGACCCTGCGCGAGAAGCTGCTGGCCGATTGCGGGCTGGGGCCGGCGCCGGATGCACTGTTCCAGCTGATCTCCTATGTCACCGGCGGCGAGACCCGGCAGAAGGCCAAGCGCCTCGCAGCCGGCGAAGATCCCGACGGCGATCTCGACCGGCTCGACGTGCTCGGCACGCTGCACAAGTTCTCTTCGGCGCGGCTCTCGCCCGAGGCCTTCGTCGAGGCGCTCGATCCGCTGCAGCCGCGGCTCTATTCGATCTCCTCCTCCTTCAACGCCACGCCCGGCCACATCTCCCTCACTGTCGACACGGTCCGCTACAAGGTCGGCTCGCGGCCACGCTGGGGCGTCGCCTCGACTTATCTGGGCGAGCGCGTCCAGCCAGGCGACAAGGTGCCGGTCTATGTCCAGCGCGCCCACGGCTTCGGCCTGCCGGCGAGTCCGGAGACACCGGTGATCATGTGCGGCCCCGGCACCGGCGTCGCGCCATTCCGCGCCTTCCTGCACGACCGCAAGGCGACTGGTGCCAAGGGCAGGAACTGGCTGTTCTTCGGCCATCAGCGCCGCGCCTCGGATTTCTTCTACGAGGACGAGCTCAATGCGCTGAAGCAGGAGGGCGTGCTCACCGGCCTCACCCTCGCCTGGTCGCGCGACGGCAAGGACAAGATCTACGTCCAGGACCGGATGCGCGAGCGCGGCGCCGAGCTCTTCGCCTGGCTCGAGCAGGGCGCGCATTTCTATGTCTGCGGTGACGCCAAGCGCATGGCCAAGGATGTCGAGCGCGCCATGGTCGACGTCGTCGCCGAGCACGGCAAGCGCTCGGTCGACGAGGCCGTCGCCTATGTCGCGGCATTGAAGAAGGCGGGCCGCTACCAGGCTGACGTCTACTGAACCTGCGCAGACAGGCTGGATGCTAGTCCTCGCTGCGGGCGGTCCCGATCAGCACGAGGCTCTTCAAGCCGGGCTCCTGCGCGACCAGGCGCCGGGCAGCGGACAGCGCCGCGGCGCTCGACAGTTCCAGCCGGATGCCTTCGTCGCGAAGACGGGCCCGGTCCCGCTCGGCATCGGCATCGGAGACGACGACGGCGGCTCCGCCGGAGTCGCCTACCGCCTTCAGGCTCTGCAAGGTCACCGTCGGCCCGTTGATCGCCGCCAGCGCCGATATCCCGGCGAAGTGTCCGCGATAATCCGCGCCATCGATCACGCGTGAGAGGCGCGGGAACGGATCGACCGCGACGAGGCGCGGCAGGCGCGCGGTCCGCCCGGCGGCCCGCTGGTCGAGCAATCCACGCCAGAGACCCCAGAGCAGATCGCCGCGCGCCGTCGGAACGATGATCGCGTCCGCCCGCGCAGCTGCGGGGTCCTCCAGCAATTCATGAGCGATCGTCTTGTAGGCATCGACACCGATCGGGTGGCTGCCGACAGGCGGGTTCAGGTAATTGGTCGCCGGCAGCCAGCCATCGACGCGGACCCTCTCGGAAACATACCGCCAGCGTGCGAGGGAATCGGCCTCGACGTGCAGGTGAGCTCCCGCGCGCACCATCGCTTCCCGGTATCGCTCCGGCAGCGTCGGGGTCACCGCGACCTGGCAAGGCAGCCCGCAGGCCTTGGCATAGGTCGCGATCGAGAGCCCGCCATTGCCGCTCGACGCCACAATGATCCCCGGGGCCCCGATGTCGACCGCCCTCGCCACAGCCTGAGCGCTCATGCGGTCCTTGTGGGAGCCGGTCGGATTTGCCCCTTCGTCCTTGATCAGAAGCGAAGCCAGACCAAGCTCCCTGGCGATCCGCGGCATGGAACGCAGCGGCGTATCGCCCTCCCCAAGGCTCACAAAGCGCTCATAGCAAAGCCGGTCGCTGAAGCCGGCCATGCCGGCATTCGCTGACCGGGAGAACGGGATGTCCGACTGCTTGAAGCGCGGGATCGCGCCGGCCGGGTAGCCCTGCGCAAGGCATGAAGGGCAGCCCTCGACATAGTCGCCGACAGGCATGGCCTGGTCGCAGCGGATGCAAACGAAGTCCACCAGACGGGGATTCAGGGCGACCTTGCTCACGCCCGCGCTCCCTTCCCGGCATAGGGAGCCAGGATCTGCAGGAGACAATCCCCGCGCCGCGTCCAGGCGACGGCGCGCTTGCAGATGACCAGGCCGGTGGCTTCGACATGTACCGGGGCCGGCGAGCGCCAGGGCGTCTCGGGGCAGTGGACATAGCCCGCGAGCGCTCCGGCGACGACCTCGCTTTCGAGGTCGACGAGACACTCGAAGACGCCATCCTCCGGGGCGAGCGTGTAGGACGCGGCGCCCTCGACCTGCATCAGC
The DNA here is from genome assembly GCF_059415545.1 of Allobosea sp. GW821-FHT10B12. NCBI lineage: Bacteria > Pseudomonadati > Pseudomonadota > Alphaproteobacteria > Hyphomicrobiales > Alloboseaceae > Allobosea > Allobosea sp. GW821-FHT10B12. Next base: position 97,463 of record NZ_JBWKNL010000014.1, on the reverse strand, counting down.
CGCAACGACCGCGAATCCGGCGCCGGCATCTCCCCCAGCATTCCGAAATGCTGCAGGACGCGGCGGATGCCATCTTCCGCGAGGCGTATCCCCTCCGGATTGGCAGCGGCCGCGCCGCCGAGCTCGGTCGTGATCGCGATGACGCCGCTGCGGGCGGCCGCCGCCGCGAACGTGCGCTCCGCCCCCTGGTTGCGGCCATCGGTGACATAGGCATAGCGCCCACCGAACGCCCGCAACGCCCCGAACTGGCGCGCGACGAAGTCGTCCGGCCCGTCGTCCCGCACAATCGCGCATGGCGCATAGTCGAGCGATGAACCGCCCGAATGCAGGTCGATCGCCAGATCCGCAATGGGCAGCAGGACCTGCTCGACATAATGCGCGATCATCGCCGTCGGCGCGCCGTCGGGGTCGCCCGGGAACAGCCGGTTGAGATTGCCGCCATCCAGCGGCGAGACGCGCCGGGCGGCCGAGACGGCAGGCAGGTTCAACGCCGGAAGCACGATCAGGCGGCCGCGCAATGCCGCGGGATCGAGATCGCGGATCAGGCGGCCGAGGGCGATCTGGCCCTCGTATTCATCGCCATGAACGCCGGCGAGGAGCAGGGCTGTTGGTCCGTCCCCGTTGCGGATGCAGGTGACCGGGATCTGAATGCGGCCATAGGCGGAATCGTGCTGCGAGAACGGGACGGAGAGAAAGCCGCTCTGTCTGCCTTGCCTGTCGAAATCGACGGATGTGGTCACACGCGAGCGTTGGCGCCGCTCATTGGCCGTTTGCAGCATGGCCGCCTTCCTCATCTGGGGCGGAGAGCCTCCGCCATTCGCAGCGGACGCTAGGCGGAGCATGCCATCGTCGTCTAATACAATACGACCCACACTTCATGTTTCAGAGTTATGAGATGTCGCTGAACATCCGCCAGATCGAAGCCTTTCGCATGATCATGCAGACGGGAACGGTGACTGCCGCAGCCGAACGCCTGCGGATCTCGCAACCTGCCGTCAGCCGCCTGCTGTCCCTGCTCGAGGCCAAGGCCGGCCTGACGCTGTTCACCCGCTCCAGGCAACGGCTGCAGCCGACACCGGAGGCGTGGCTGTTCATGCGGGAGGTCGAGCGCTCCTTCGTCGGGCTCGACAAGCTCGAGCGGGCCGCGCAGAACATCCGCAACGCCTCGACCGGCTCGTTGCGGATCGCCAGCATTCCCGTCGTCGGCTTTTCCTTCCTGCCCCGGGTCGTCGCGCGTTACCGGACCTTGCACCCCGATGTCGCCGTCACGCTGCAGACCCGCAGCTCGACCACCGTGTCGGAATGGATGTCCTCGGCCAATTTCGATCTCGGCTTTGCCGTTCCCGGCGTCGAACAGTCCAACGTCCAGAATACGCCATATGCCGCGATACCTGGTGTCTGCGTCTTGCCGGCAGGGCATCGCCTCGCTGCCAAGAGCGTGATCGAACCGAAGGATCTCGAGGGTGAGGAATTCATCTCGCTCGATCCGGCCGATGCGAACCGCGTGATCGTCGACAAGGTCTTCCAGCAGGCCGATGTCCGCCGGCGCCTGAATGTCGAGGCTCCCTATGCGCTGGTTGTCGCCAATCTGGTCTGCCACGGCACCGGCGTCTCGCTGCTCAACCCACTGTCGATCCTGACCATCTCCGAGGATCTGCTGGTCGCCCGGCCATTCCTGCCGACGGTCCGCTTCGGCTTCTCGCTGCTGACGCGCAAGGACATGCCGCTCTCCCTGACGGCGCGCGCCTTCCTGGACATCATGCGGACCGAGATCGCCATCCTCTATGGCGATGAGGTCCTGCTCTCGCGCTATTGACGCCAGTTCATAATCTTAGCGCATGAACTGCCTGCCCATTTGTATTGGACGGCAGCGGAAGCGCGCGCCTTAATGGCCGGAAGGCGGCAGCCGAGACCTGTGGGGGCCGGCTGCGCCCCCCTGCCCCAACCGCGGAGGAGCCTATGTCGTCGATCCGATCCCGTGCTTTCAGAGGCGTCGCATTCGCCCTCGTCACGCTGGTGGGAGCGCTGAACGCGTCCATCGCCCCTGCCGAGACGGTCAAGGAGCGCGTCCTGCGCGAGAAGAAGCTCTCGATCGGCATCCATAACCGCCCGCCCTGGGGTGTCCGCGGCGAGGACGGCCAGGCAACAGGCTTCCATCCCGATCTGGTCCGCGCCGCCTTCGCCCCGTTCGGCGTCAGCAACATCGAGTTCACCGTTGCCGATTTCGGCGCGCTGATTCCGGCGCTGATGGCCAATCGCTTCGATCTTGTGGCCTCTGGGCTCGGCATCACGCCCGAACGCTGCAAGGTCGTCGCCTTCAGCGACCCCGACATGTCGATCGGCGACGCCGTGCTGGTGAAGGCGGGCAATCCGCTGCGCATCCACAGCTACAAGGACATCGTCGACAACCCCAAGATCCGGCTCGGCGGCTCCCGCGGCAGCGCCAATGCCCGCAACGCCACCCTGTCTGGCGTGCCGGAAGGCCAGCTGCTGCTCTTCCAGAACACCGAAGCGACCCTGGCGGCGCTCGGCGCCGGCCGCGTTGACGCCGTGACCTTCTCGGCTCCGACAGCCGTCGATTTCCTCAAGGATCCCAACGTCAAAGGGATCGAGCGGGCCAGCCCCTTCACCGGCCTCCTCAAGTCGAGCGGCCGCGAGGCGGCGCTCTATTCGGCGATCGCCTTCAGGCCGGCCGACAAGGATCTGCGCGCGCTCTACGACAAGCGGCTGGCGGAGATGAAGACCGACGGCACGTTGAAGGCGCTGATGGAGAAATACGGCTTCACCGACAAGGAGGCTCCGCCGTCGCTGAGCGGCGAGCAGATCTGCCGCGGCGAGGATTGAGAGCCACATCCATGGCAGCGGCGAGTTTCCCCGCGATCCTGGCAGGCATCTTCCAGGGCTTCCAGACGACGGCTCTCGTCACCGCCATCGGGCTGCTCTATGCGATCCCCTTCGCCCTGGCCGGCGGGATCGCGCAATATCTCAGCCGTGGCCCGCTCCACTGGGCCGTCACGGCCGCGATCGAGTTCTGGCGCAGCTCCTCGGTCGTCGTCCTGCTCTTCGTCTTCTACTACACCCTGCCGGTCATCGGGATCACGCTGTCGGCCATGGCCGTCGGACCGATGGTGCTCGGCCTCAATGCCGGCGGCTATGGCAGCCAGACCGTACGCGCCGCGCTGCAGTCGATCCCTGCAGGCCAGGTCGAGGCCGGGCGCGCGCTCGGCCTGAAACGCTGGCAGATTCTGATGCTGGTTGAGCTGCCCCAGTCGTTCCGCTCGATGCTGCCGACCTTCGTCAACCAGGTCATCCAGCTCATCAAGGGCACCGCGCTGGTCTCGCTCATCATGCTCGCGGACATGACCTTCCGTGCGAAGGAGGTCGCCCAGGCCGCCTACAACCCGGTCGGCGTCTATTCGGCGCTCCTGCTGAGCTATTTCATCATCTGCTACCCCGTCACCATCGCCGGCCGCTGGCTCGAGGCCAGGGTTTCGCAGGGGCGAGGGCCGGCCCATGGGCTTTGACCTCGGCTTCGCCGCCTCGACAGTGCCACTGATTCTGCGCTCGCTCTGGCTGACGGTCGTCGTCACGCTCGCGGCATCGGTGGGCGCCTGCGCGCTCGGCTTCGGCTGGGAGATGCTGCAGCGCTCGGGCGGGCGGGCGGCGCGCTACGGCGTTCGCTTTCTGATCGACGCCATCCGCTCGACGCCGATCCTGGCGCAGCTCTATTTCCTCTACTTCGTGCTGCCCTTCTACGGCGTGACCCTGCCCGCCGTCGCGATCGGCGTGGTCGGGCTGAGCTTCTATTACAGCGGCTATCTCTCCGAGGTCTTCAAGGCCGGAATCGATGCGATTCCATCCGGCCAGTGGGAGGCGGCGAAGGCTCTTGGCCTGTCGCCGGCGAAGACGGTCGTCCTGGTCATCGCGCCGCAGATGCTGACCAATGTCGCCGCCCCCGTCGGCAACTATGTCGTCTCGATCCTGAAGGCGACGCCTTATCTGGCGGTCCTGGCCGTGCCCGAAATGCTTGGAGCCGCCTTCGACATCGCCTCCGACACCTTCCGCTACGCCGAACCGCTGATCGTCGCCGGCATCGTCTATCTCGCGCTGGCGCTCCTCGCTGTTCATCTCGTCCATCGCCTCGAAAGGCGCCTGCTATCGCGCCTGCAGCGCTGAGAGGCCGGCAGCTGGCAACAGCTGTGACGCATCGGCGGGATCTCGCGTTCACGGTGAACAGACCCGGAAATCGGCCCGGCATTTTACCATCTGTTAACCATTCGATTCCTACATCTGGGGAACCGAAAATTTACCAAGATGACCGCCGTGTTAACCCAACCCCGGCCGATCCGCCTCAAGGGGCGTTCCTACCTTGCGTTGACGCTGACGCCCGAGCTGCCCTTCGAGGACTGGCTGGTGCGGCTCGACGATCTCGCCGGCCGCTCGGCCGGCTTCTTCCTGCGACGGCCTGTCGTGCTGGATGTCGAGGGCCTCGATATCGACCGCGCGCAGCTGCGCGACCTCGTCGGCAAGCTCGGCACGCGCAATGTCCGGATCATGGGCATCGAGGGCGCGCGCCCCTCCATGCTCGGGACCGACCTGCCGCCGGCCATGTCCGGCGGAAAGGCGACCGGGGATATCGAGGAGCCGGCGGCCGCGCCGGTCAAGGAGGCACCTGCCCCCGTCGACAGCGTGGCCGAGATGCCGGCAGCGCCGCTGCCGACCCAGGGCACGCCGGCCTCGCTCGTCGTCACCCAGCCGGTGCGCTCCGGCCAGTCGATCTTCGCAGAGGGCGACATCACCATCATCGGCTCGGTCGCATCCGGCGCCGAGGTCATCGCCGGCGGCTCGATCCACATCTACGGCACACTGCGCGGACGGGCGATGGCCGGCACGCTCGGCAACGCCGCCGCGCGCATCTTCTGCCGCAAGCTCGAGGCCGAGATGGTCGCTATCGACGGCTTCTACAAGACGGCCGAGGACCTCGAATCCAATCTGCGCGGCAAGCCCGTCCAGTTCTGGCTCGAAGGCGAGACCTTCACGGCCGGATCACTCGCCTGAAACAACGACAGCACGTCCACCGGAACTAGGAGAGGTCAATGGGCAAGGTCATCGTGGTCACATCGGGCAAGGGCGGCGTCGGCAAGACGACCTCCTCCGCCGCCCTGGGCGCGGCTCTGGCGCAGAATGGCGACAAGGTCGTGGTCGTCGACTTCGATGTCGGCCTGCGCAATCTCGATCTGGTCATGGGCGCCGAGCGGCGCGTGGTCTACGACCTCGTCAACGTCATCCAGGGCGAGGCCAAGCTGACGCAGGCACTGATCCGCGACAAACGGCTGGAGTCGCTCTATTTGCTGCCGGCCTCGCAGACGCGCGACAAGGACAACCTCACGGCAGAAGGCGTCGAGAAGGTCGTCGGCGCGCTGAAGGCCCATTTCGACTGGGTGATCTGCGACAGCCCGGCCGGCATCGAGCGCGGCGCCACCCTCGCCATGCGCCATGCCGACGTCGCGATCGTCGTGACCAACCCGGAAGTCTCCTCGGTGCGCGATTCCGACCGCATCATCGGCCTGCTCGATTCCAAGACGGTGAAAGCCGAGGCCGGCGAGCGCATGGAGAAGCACCTGCTGCTCACCCGCTACGACCCCGCCCGGGCCGAGCGCGGCGACATGCTGAAGGTCGACGACGTCCTCGAGATCCTCTCGATCCCGCTGCTCGGCATCATCCCCGAGAGCATGGACGTGCTGCGCGCCTCCAATATCGGCTCGCCGGTCACCCTTGCGGATGAGCGCAGTGCCCCGGCGCTTGCCTATTTCGACGCGGTGCGCCGGCTCAAGGGCGAGAGCCTCCCCGTCACCATCCCCGGCGAGAAGCGCGGCTTCTTCGGCAAGATCTTCGGAAGGAAAGCGGCATGAACCTGCGTCGTCTCTTCTTCCGCACGCAGTCGGCCCCGGCCGCACGCGAGCGTCTGCAGGTCCTGCTCGCCCATGAGCGCCTGTCGGCAGACGGTTCCGACCTCGTCACCAAGTTGCGTGACGAAATCCTGCAGGTGATCGCCAGGCATGTGCAGGTCGACGACGAGAAGGTCAGCGTTCGGATGGAACGCGGTCCCCAGGTCTCGACGCTCGCCGTCGATATCGAGATCCCGTTCGACGCGGACAAGAAGAAGAAGGCGGCCTGAGGGCCGCCTTTTCACCAGCGCATGAGCCCGAATCCTTCGAGGCCGTCGAGGCCCGAGCCGTTGCGAGAAATGCCGAGGGATGGGTACGGCCAGCTGCGGGCGGCCACAGCTCGTCCACGGAGCCGCGAAGTCGCAGCTTCGCCTAGTCTCTCTGGAAAATCAATCCCTTGGCGGGATGATGGCGGACAGGGAGGGATTTGAACCCCCGATACCCTTGCGGGTATGCCGCATTTCGAGTGCGGTGCATTCAACCTCTCTGCCACCTGTCCGCGGTCGCTCTGGTCGAAGCGGGCTGCTTACTACACATTGCATCCGCCCGGCACAAGCCTTTCCGAAGCGATGTGGCGAGAAGTCTGTCACAGCTCTGAAATCCTTCGCAGCCATGCTCCTTTGCCTTGACGGATCGCCCCTGCGCGACTACGAAGCCGCGTCCGGCGTGGGGAAACCCGCGCCTGATCTCTTTTGGCTATCGCTGACCTCGGCGCTCCGATGCGACGACGCGGCAAGCCCTCAAGAGCAACCCGACCACGCAACCGACTGCCAAAAAGCCGTCCCGCGTGCGCCCCTCAGGGGCTCATGACAGGGCGGGGCTCAACATGGAGAACACTAAGATGTTCGCAGTCATCAAGACCGGCGGCAAGCAGTTCCGCGTCGCCGCCAATGACCGCATTACCGTCGCCAAGATCGAGGGCAACCCGGGCGATACCGTCGCTTTCGGCTCCGTCCTGATGCTGACCGATGGCGAGAAGTCGACGATCGGCGCCCCCTTCCTCGGTGACATCACCGTCGCGGGCGAGATCGTCGAGCAGGCCCGCGGCGAGAAGGTCATCGCCTTCAAGAAGCGCCGCCGCCAGAATTCCAAGCGCAAGCGCGGCTTCCGCGCCGAGCTGACCGTGGTGCGCATCACCGACATCCTCACCGGCGGCAAGAAGCCGGAGATGAAGAAGGGCGAAGTCGCCCCGGTCGCGCTCAAGGCCGGCAGCGAAGCCGTCAAGGGCAAGGCCACGGCGAAGGCCAAGGCTGAAGCCAAGGCCGAGGGCCTCGACGCCTCCAATCTCTCGCTGATCTCGGGCGTTGGCCCGACCATCGAAAAGAAGCTGCGCGCCGCCGGCATCACCTCGTGGAACGACATCGCGTCGTGGAGCGAGGCCGATATCGCCAAGTGGGACGAGGAGCTCAAGCTTCGTGGCCGCGCCACCCGTGAGGAGTGGGTCGAGCAGGCCAAGGAGCTGCTCGCCGGCAAGCCGCCGCGGGCCAAGGCCGACCAGGCCGAGCAGGCCTCCGGCGAAGACTACTGACCGGCGCTGACAGGCACCGCGCAGCTTCACGCCCGGTCGGGGTGGCTTTTGCCGCCGATTCGGGTTACACGGACTGAAGAGTTTTTGAGGTAGGGCGTTATGGCTCACAAAAAAGCAGGCGGCTCGTCGCGCAATGGTCGCGACTCCGAAAGCAAGCGTCTCGGCGTGAAGCGTTTCGGCGACCAGGCGGTCGTGGCCGGCAACATCATCATTCGTCAACGCGGCACCAAATGGCACGCCGGCGTGAACGTCGGCATGGGCAAAGACCATACGCTCTTTGCCACGTCGAACGGTCGCGTCCGATTCACGACGAAGCTCGGCCGAGCTTTCGTGAACGTAGTCCCGGCCCAAGAGGCCGCAGAATAAACGGCGGATAGGGAATGTTCTCGATCCGCCGGTTCCATCGAACCGGACGGATCAAGGGAATAAAAGCCCGAAAGCGGGTTTCCCGAAGGTCAGCGAGGGGGAGATGGGACCAAGTCTCATCTCCCCCTTTCGTTTGCGCCGACGGAGAGACCTGATGTTCCCCGAATTGACGAGAGACGACGTCTTCCGGCTCGAGACCAGGCGGCTCTGGCTGCGCTGGCCGCGGATCGCCGACTCGACTGCCATCCTGCGCCTCGCCGGCGAGAAGGCGGTCGCCGAGATGACGGCCTCGATCCCGCATCCCTATCCGACCCAGGCGGTCGACCCCTTCGTCTTCGCCACCCGCAAGGGCAATGCGCTCGGCGAGCATCTCGTGCTGGCGATCACTCCGCGCGAGAAGCCGAACGAATTGATCGGCATGATCGGTGCGCACAAGCAGGCGAGCGGGCGGCCCTTCATCGGCTACTGGCTCGGCACGCCGCACTGGAACAAGGGCTATGCCACCGAGGCAGTACAGGCGCTGATCGACACGATGTTCTCGCTGGTCGAGATCGAGGCGATCGAGGCCGACACCCGCGTCATCAATCCGGCCTCGCGCCGGGTGCTGGAGAAGAGCGGCTTCCGGCAGGAGGGCTCCTTCCTGAAGTCGCTGCCGGCGCGCGGCGGCCTGTTCCCCTGCGAGCAGTTCCGGCTTGATCGCTCGACCTGGTCGGCGCTGAAGAGCTGGAGCGCCTCCGGCTGGGCCCCGCTGCCGGCGGCAGAACAGCAGCAGCAGGCGGACAGCTTCAGCGAAGAGCCCTGCATGGCCTGAAAAATGCGCGGGCCCGCCTCGAGGCGGGCCCGTTTCGCGCCTTGGCGCATTGCCCCGCCCGCTGCATCCGACTACCAAGCCTTCATGAAATTCCTCGACCAAGCAAAAATCTATGTGAAGGCCGGCGACGGCGGCGCCGGCTGCGTCTCGTTCCGGCGCGAGAAGTTCATCGAGTTCGGTGGGCCCAATGGTGGCGATGGCGGGCGCGGCGGCGACGTCGTGGTCGAATGCGTCCAGGGCCTGAACACGCTGATCGACTTCCGCTTCCAGCAGCATTTCAAGGCCAGGATCGGCGAGCATGGCATGGGCAAGGACCGCCATGGCGCCAATGGCCCCCCGATCGTGCTCAAAGTCCCCCCGGGCACCGAGATCCTCGACGAGGACGGCGAGACGCTGATCGCCGACCTGACCGAGCCCGGCCAGCGCTTCGTGCTGTGCAAGGGCGGCAATGGCGGCTTCGGCAACGCCTATTTCAAGACCTCGACCAACCAGGCTCCGCGCCATGCCAATCCCGGCCTGCCGGGCGAGGAGCGCTGGGTCTGGTTGCGACTCAAGCTGATCGCCGATGCCGGCCTCGTCGGTCTGCCCAATGCCGGCAAGTCGACCTTCCTCGCCACGGTGACCGCAGCGAAGCCGAAGATCGCCGACTATCCCTTCACCACACTGCATCCCGGCCTCGGCGTCGTCCGTGTCGACGCCCGCGAGATGGTGCTCGCCGACATTCCCGGCCTGATCGAGGGCGCACATGAGGGCCACGGCCTCGGCGACCGCTTCCTCGGCCATATCGAGCGCTGCCGCGTGCTCCTGCATCTGGTCGAGGGCACCAGCGAGCACGCCGGCAAGGCCTACAAGACCGTGCGCAAGGAACTTGCTGCCTATGGCGCCGACCTCGACGAGAAGCCGGAGATCGTCGCGCTCTCCAAGGTCGACGCGCTGACGCCTGAGGTGCGCAAGGAACAGCTCGCCCGCCTGAAGCGCGCCGCCGGCCGCACCCCGATCGCACTTTCGGCCGCCTCCGGCGAAGGCGTCGAGGCGGCCCTGCGTGCCGTCTTCGCCGTCGTCGAGGAAGCACGCGCCCAGGAGGTCAAGGACGAGGCTCCGGCGCAGGAGACCGGCTGGCATCCTTGACAGCCGTTCACAACTGCCGCTTGCGCTGCGGCCGATCCTGGTCTTGAACTCGGCGATTGCCTGCTTCCGGAAATCGCCGCCATGCTGAGACGACAGACCGCCCTCGCCCTCTCTGCCGTCCTTCTGGCCAGCACGGCCCTCGCGCAGCAGGCACCACCGCAGCGCCCTGCCCAGCAGCGCCCGACCCAGGCCCAGGCGACGCCGACACCCGGCGCCGTCTCGCAGCCCGACAACACCACCGCGAGCTATGGTGACTGGGTGATGCGCTGCCAGCAGAGCGTCGCCGCCCGCGTCTGCGAGATCGTCCAGACCCTGGAGCAGCAGGGCCAGCGCGGCCCGATCGCGCTCGTCGCGATCGGGCGGCCGGTCAAGAGCGAGCCGATCAAGCTGGTGATCCAGGTGCCGCCGAATCTTGCGCTCGGCGACAAGGCCAGCGTGCGCGTGGTCGTCGCCGAGAAGGACGAGGCTGTCGCGGTCTTCCAGCGCTGCCTGCCCGGCGGCTGCTTCGCCGAGGCCAGTCTGAGCGACGACATGTTCAAGCGTTGGCGCGGCTTCAGCGAAGCCGGCCAGATGCGCTATCTCGACGCCGGCAAGCGCGAGGTCACACTGCCCCTCTCCTTCCGCGGCTTCCCGGCCGCGGCCGAAGCGCTGCTGCGCGAGCCCTGACAGGCGTCAATGCGCCCCTGAAGGCCGTGCATCGCGCAGCGTCGTCAGCGCCACGGCGATGCAGAAGACCATGCCGGCGATCGCGATCAGCGCGACGGCGTGGAAGCCGGTCATGAAGGCCTCGCGCGCCGCCTGCAGCAGATGCGCCGACTGGTCAGGCGCCAGCCGCTCGGCCGCGGCGAGTGCCCCGCCCAGCGTCGAGCGTGCCGGCGCCAGCGTCGCGCCGTCGACCCCCGCGACCGAAAGCTCCGCCATACTCTGGCGATAGAGTGCCGTGCCGAGGCTGCCGAAGACGGCGATCCCCAGCGCGCCACCAAGCTCGATGCTGGTCTCGGACATGGCCGATGCCGCACCGGCCCGCTCCTGCGGCGCCGAGCCGACCACGATCCCCGTCGTCAGCGCGATCACCGGCGTGAAGCCGATCGAGAACACGATCGACGAAGCAACGATCTGGACGAGGTTCGGCGCGAAGGCGAGCCAGGCGAAGCCCAGCCCCGAGAGCATCATGCCGCCCGCCATCAGCGTCGCCGGCTTGAAACGCACGGTCAGCGGCGTCACGGCGAAGGAAGCGAGCGTGAAGGCGATTGCCGACGGCAGCGACCAGATGCCCGCTTCCAGCGGCGTCAGCCCGGCGACGAGCTGGAGATACTGCGCCATGAAGATGAAGCTGCCGAACATCACCATGATGCCGGCGAGGTTGATCGCCAGCGCCGCGCGGAAGGCCGGAATCCCGAACAAGGTGAGGTCGACCATCGGATCGGCGAGATGCTTCTGCCGGCGCGCGAACACCACGCCGAATACGAGCCCGGCAACGATGAAGGCTACGGTATAGGCGGAAAGTCCGAATTCGGCCCAGTGCTTGACCCCGTAGATCACCGGCAGGATCGCGGCCAGCGAGAGCAGCGCGCTTGGCAGGTCGAGCTTGCCAGCCTGCGGCGCCTTGTACTCAGGCAGCAGGATCGGGCCGATGACGAGCAGGATCAGCATCGGCGGCACTGCGATCAGGAAGACCGAACCCCACCAGAAATACTCGATCAGAGCCCCGCCGACCAAGGGGCCGATCACGGCACCGGCCGAGAAGCTCGCGATCCACATCGAGATCGCGAAGGTGCGCTCGGTCTCGTCCTCGAACATCACTGCGATCAGCGAGAGTGTCGAGGGCGCCAGCGTCGCCCCGGCGATGCCGAGCAGCGCCCGCGTCACGATCAGCATCTCGGTGCTGGTCGAGAAGGCGGCGACGGTCGAGGCGACGCCGAAGGCGGCGGCGCCGATCAGCAGGAGCTTGCGCCGGCCGATGCGGTCGCCGAGCGTGCCCATGGTCATCAGGAAGCCGGCGACCATGAAGCCGTAGATGTCGATGATCCAGAGCAGTTCGCCTGCCGAAGGCTTCAGCTCGCGCGTCAGCGTCGGCACCGCAAGGTTGAGGACCGTCAGATCCATCGAATAGATCATGCAGGGGAAAGCGATCGCGATCAGGCCCAGCCATTCGCGGCGAGTGGCCTTGCGCGCCGGCGCGGCGGTAGTCGAAGTCGTCACGGCAAAATCTCTTTCAATTTTTAAGCCGGCACACTGCCAATAGAATGTGGCAGGTCCTGTCAGCAGATGCCTGCCGCATCTGCATACCCGCCATGCTTGTATCGGCGCAGTTGCGCTCGCTGAGCTCTAGGCTGGCCGTGCGCGCCGCAGCAGCAGCGTATCATGCCCAGAGAAGCTGACGATGCGCTCGTCGCGGAACCCGAAGCGGCGGGCGAGCCGCAGCGAAGGCCCGTTTTCCGGCGCGATCAGGCAGACCGAGCCGTCATGCGCGCTCTGGCCGTCGAGCCAGGCGAGCGCGGCGGTGAGCGCTTCGCTCGCGAAGCCTTGGCCATGCGCCCAGCTCGCGAGCACCCAGCCGGCCTCCGGTATGCCGCGGATCGACGGCTCGACCATCCGATGGAAATCCGCGAAGCCGAGATCGCCGACGAAGCGGCCGCCCGCCTTCTCGGTCACTGCCCAATAGCCATAGCCGAGCAGCGGCCAGAGCCCGCGATAGCGCAAGAGCCGCATCCAGGCCTCCTGCGTCGTCGAGGGCTGGCCGATATGATGCACCACCGCAGCGTCGCCCCACATCCGGGCCAGCGCTTCGAAATGCTCGACACCGTGCAGGTCGAGGACGAGGCGTTCGGTCTCCAGGCGAATGGCCTAGCCCTCCGCAAACTGCAAACGGTAGAGGCGCGCATAGGCGCCGTCACGGGCGATCAGGCTGTCATGGTCACCGGTCTCGATCACCTTGCCCTCGTCGAGCACGACGATCTGGTCGGCCTCGCGCACCGTCGAGAGCCGATGCGCAATGACGAGCGTGGTCCGGCCCTTCATCAGCTCCGCCAGCGCCTGCTGCACCAGCCGCTCCGACTGGGTGTCGAGGGCCGAAGTCGCCTCGTCGAGCAGAAGGATGGGTGCATCCTTGAGGATGGCGCGGGCAATGGCGAGGCGCTGGCGCTCGCCGCCGGAGAGGCGCGAGCCGCGCTCGCCGACGCGCGTCTCGTAGCCATCGGGCATCGCCATGATGAAGTCGTGCGCCGCTGCCGCCTTGGCTGCCGCGACGATATCGGCCTCGCTCGCACCGGGTCGGCCGAAGCCGATATTGGCGCGCACCGTGTCGTCGAACAGCACGACGTCCTGACTGACCACGCCGATCTGGCCGCGCAGGCTCACCAAGGTCACGTCGCGGATGTCCTGCCCGTCGATCTCGACCTTGCCTTCGGTGGAATCGTAGAGCCGTGGCACCAGCGCCAGCATGGTCGACTTACCCGAGCCGGAGCGACCAACCAGCGCCGTGGTCTTGCCGGCCTCGGCCACGAGGTCGATGCCCTCAAGTCCACGCTGGTCGTCGCGATAGCGGAAGCGCAGCTCGCGGAAGGCGACTTCGCCGCCGCTCACCGCCAGACGCTTGGCATCCGGGCGTTGCGTGATCAGCGGCTTTTCGTCGATCAGCGCGTAATAGCGCTTCAGCGAGGCGCCGGCTTCCTGGACGATGGCGTTGAGATTGCCGAGCGAGCGCATCGGCTGCGCCGCGAGCAAGAGCGCCGAGACATAACCGGTGAAGTCGCCGACGGTCGAGCTGCCCGAGGTGATGCGCACGCCGATCGCGGCGAGCACGCCGGCGACCGCGATGCCGCCACCGACTTCGAGCAGCGGGTCGAGCCGGCCGCGCGCATTGGCCGCTTTCATCTTCAGCGCCCGGATCGTCTCGAAGGCGGTAGCGGCGCGCCTCTTCAGATAGGGCTCGAGCGAATCGGTCTTGGCGACGCGGGCGCCCTGCAGGCTCTCGGTGACCAGGCTCGCCATGATGCCGGTCTGCTCCTGCTGCGAGGCCGCCATCCGGCGCAGTTTCTTGCCGATCCGCCCGATCGGCCGCGCGACGATCGGCGCGATCAGAAGCACGACGGCCGTCATCTTCCAGTCGATCCAGAGCATGGCGCCGACCAGCGCGATCGCCGTCATCACATCGCGGATCGCGATATTGACCAGCCGCGTCAGCGCCTCCTTGACGAAGGTGAAGTCGGTGGTGAAGCGCTGGGTGAGCGAAGCCGGGTTCTCCCGCTGCAGCTGCGCCAGGTCGGCATCGATCAGGTGATCGTAGAGCGCGCTCTGCATGTCCGCTTCGATTCGGCTGACGACGCTGTTGGTCATCACCGTCTGCGTCAGCAGTGAAAAACCCTTGATCGCGGTGACGATGACCACGACCACGGCGACGGCATTGACCACGCCGATCTCGAAATCGATCGACTTCGACACCAGCCGCTCCATGCGGCGCACGAAGCCGGTCGCCTCGGCCCCGATCGGGTCGGCGAAGGCGTCGAAGGCCGCCTTGATCAGCAATGGATAGAAGCTCGTCGTCGCCGCGATGACCACGACGAGGGCGAGGATGGTGAGCATTTGCGGCAGGTATTGCCGCCCGCGCTCGCGCCAGACTCGGGCGAAGAGCGCAAGGGTGTCGTCGGTGACGCGGCCGATCTTCATGGGGCGCGGCCTAACATGGCCGCCATGCGAGCGCCACTGCCGGTCTTGCTCCGGACACGAAGCTGACGTCCGATGGCCATGAGCTGATTCACCAGATTCGAGAGCCCATGCCCCTTTCTCCGCCGGCCCGGCCCGGACAGCCTTTCGCCGAGATCGACACCCCCGCCTTGATCATCGATCTCGACGCCTTCGAGCGCAATCTCGTCACCATGGCGGCCTTTGCCGAGGCGACGGGCGTGCGTCTGCGCCCGCATGCCAAGACGCACAAGTGCCCCGAGATCGCCCTGCGCCAGATCGCCCATGGCGCGGTCGGGCAGTGCTGCCAGAAGGTCGGCGAGGCGGAGATCCTGGTCGCCGGCGGCGTCACCGACGTGCTGGTCACCAACGAGATCGCCGGCGCCAGCAAGCTCGACCGGCTGGCCAAGCTTGCCCGCGACGCCCGCATCGGCCTCTGCGTCGACCATATCGACGGTGTGCGCGAGGCGGCCGAGGCGGCGGCACGCAACGACGTCGTCCTCGACGTGCTGGTCGAGCTCGACATTGGCGGGCGCCGCTGCGGCGTCGCGCCCGGCGAAGCAGCGGTCCGGCTCGCCGAGGCGGTGGCGCGCAGCAACACGCTGCGCTTTCGCGGCGTGCAGGCCTATCACGGCTCGGCCCAGCACATGCGCTCGGTCGACGAACGCAGCGAGGCGATCGAACGCGCCGGCCTGCTCACCCGCAACGTGATCGAGCGTCTCGCCCAGGTCGGCCTCGCCTGCGAGACCGTCGGCGGCGCCGGCACCGGCACCTTCGAGCTGGAGAGCCGCTCCGGCATCTGGAACGAGCTGCAATGCGGTTCCTACATCTTCATGGATGCCGACTACGCCCGCAATCGCATGGCCGACGGCTCGACCTTCCACACCTTCCAGCACGCGCTGTTCGTGCTCGCCGGGGTGATGAGCAAGCCTGTGCCGGACCGCGCCATCGTCGATGCCGGCCACAAGGCGGCGGCGGTTGATTCGGGCATGCCCGTGCCGTGGCAGCGCGACGGCGTGATCTACACAAAACCCTCCGACGAGCACGGCATCCTGACCGGCGACCCCGTCGCCGTGCCGCATCGCGGCGACCGCATCCTGCTCGTGCCCGGCCATTGCGACCCGACCGTCAACCTGCACGACTGGTATGTCTGCGTCCGTGGCCTCAATGGCCCCGACGCCCATGTCGAGGCGGTCTGGCCGGTCGCGGGGCGCGGCGCTCTCAGCTAAGAGTGCTCGCCGAATTTGCCCTGCGTGCTCTGACGCCGGCAGCGCCGCTGGCGCGCCGGTTCGGCCTGTTGCGGGAGGGCATCGCGCTCTGGTCGCGCGGCCTGCGCCAGCGCAAGGCCTGGGAGCCACATCAGGCCCGCTGCCGCGCCATCATCGCCGAGGTCGCAGCCGCTCTGCCGCAGCGGCGCAAGGTCGTCGTGCTCGGCTCCGGCCCTGCCCGCGATATCCCGCTCGACTTGCTCCGCGCCAGTTTCGACAAGGTCGTGCTCGTCGACATCGTCCATCTGCCGCTGCTGCGTCTGAAGCTCTGGCGACAGGAGAAGGTGAGTCTGATCAGCCGCGATCTCACCGGCGCGATGGCCTGGCTCGCCGGCGAGGTGGAGGGACGGCAGGACCCGCTCGCCGATCTCGCCAACGACGACAGCATCGATCTCGTCATCTCCGCCAACCTGCTCTCGCAGCTGGCCTGGCCGGTGGCCGAATGGCTCGAGGACAATCCCGCCCGCGCCGCCGCCCTGCCTGACAATCTGCCGGCTCGCTGCATCGCCTGGCATCTCGACGATCTCGCCCGCTTCAGGGGCCATGTCTGCCTGATCAGCGATGTCGAGATGGTCGAGCGCGACCGCGCCGGGACGATCCATGAACGGCTCGACCTGATGTATGGCGTCGCATTGCCGAACGAGGACGAGAGCTGGCTCTGGCCCGTCGCGCCCTTCGGCGAAGCCGAGCGCGACCGCGAGTATGTGCACAAGGTCTGCGCGTGGCGACGATTCGAGGGCCGCTCGTCAGCTCTCTGACACCGTGTAGACCTTGTGGACCACGCCGTTCTCGGTCCTGTGGGTCCGGAAGCCTCGTGCCTCGTAATAGGCAAGGCCCATCGGGTTGTCGTCGCGAATAGCGGCGTCGATCCGGCCGATACCCCCCTCCGAAGCAGCCTGCCGCGTGACCGCGAACAGCGCCGTGCCGACCCCCATCCGGCCGGCGCGCGGCGAGACATGCGTCCCGATGCTCCCCCAGCCATCCGGCGTTCCGTAGGGATCGCCTGGCCGCGCCCGGCGCAGCGACTGGAAACCGAGGACCGCCCCGGCATCGTCGAGCGCGACCGTGCAGGCGACACGGTCCGGGTGGGCGATATAGGTTGCAAGGACGAAGTCGGGATCGCTGGGACGCTCTCGCCCATACGCGGCGATGATGGCACGCAGGACCGCGCTCATCTGCTCAGCGTCGCCGGTGACGGCAGGTCGTGTGCGCATTCCGCCAAATCCTCCCACTGCGAGGTTTGTCATCACGCCACCGCCAGCCGCCGCCTGACGATCTCGGTGTGAAAACGTGCGCCGTGGATCAGCCCTTCGTCGTCAAAATCATAGCGTGGGTTGTGCAGCGGCGCGCTGTTGCCATTGCCGACGAATGAGAAGCAGCCCGGCACATGCGCGAGGAAGCGCGCAAAATCCTCCGAGCCGGTGAAAGGCTCCGACACCACCGAGACATTCTCGCTGCCGAGTACCGCGCGCGCCGTCTCCAACGCCGCTTCTGTCTGGGCCGGCTGATTCAGCAGCGGCACGAATTCGCGGGTGTAGGTGACCGATTGCTCGACATTGTAGGCGCGCGCGATGCCTTCGCTGATCACCCGCATCTGCGCCTCGATCTCGGCGCTGACCTCGGGATGGAAGCTGCGGGCATCGCCGAGAATACGCGCCTGCCCCGGCAGGGCGTTGCGGGTGCCGTCGGTGAGCAGCTCCGTTACCGAGACCACGGCGATCTGCGCCGGGCTGAGGCGGCGCGAGACGATGGTTTGCAGGCTGGTGACCAGAGCGCAGGCGGCAACCAGGGTTTCGTTGCCGACATGCGGACGGGCAGCATGGCCGCCGACCCCGGTGAGGACGATCTCGAAATTATCCTCCGCCGACATGATCGACCCGGTGCGGGTCTGGAATTGGCCGACCGGCAGCCCCGGTGCGTTGTGCAGCCCGTAGATCTCCTCGAACGGGAAGCGCTCCATCAGCCCGTCATCGAGCATGGCGAGCGCACCGCGTCCCCATTCCTCCGCCGGCTGGAAGACGAAGCGCACCGTGCCGTCGAAGCCGCCCTCCTGCGCTAGCAGCTTGGCGGCTCCGAGCAGCATTGCGGTGTGCCCGTCATGACCGCAGGCGTGCATGACGCCGGGATTGCCCGAGCGATAGGGCAGCTCGCCCTGCTCGGGGATGCGCAGTGCGTCCATGTCGGCCCGCAGCGCGATCGCGCGGTTGCCGCTGCCGCGCGTCAGCGTGCCGACGACACCGGTGCCGCCGATGCCCTCGGCGACATCGTCGAGCCCGAACTCGCGCAGCTTGGCCGCGACGAAGGCGCTGGTCCGCGTCTCCTCGAAGCCGAATTCCGGATGAGCGTGCAGATCGCGGCGCCAGCCGGTCATCTCCTGCACGAGCTTGTCGAGATCGATCGTCACGGGCTGTCCTCGCCTGTTTCACTCGGCCGGAAGACTATGCCTGCGCCAGCGCAAGAGGCGCTGCAAATGTCGAGCCGATTTGCAAGCTTGTTTCGCGGATTCCTGCCGCCTCCTGCGAGCTGGAGCTAGGCCGGCGGCGCGCACGCATCGCTGTAGGGCAGCAACTGCGCCAGCGTGACGACCGTGTCCTTGGCCACGATGACCGAGGTCCCCCAATTGTCCGGATCGACCTGGCGGATCAGTTCGCGGCAACGGCCGCAGGGTGGCATGATCTCGCCATCGGCATTGACCGCGACGATCGCCCGGATCCTGGTCTGCCGGCTCTTCAGCATCTCGGCGATCGCGGCATGCTCGGCGCAGAAGCCGAGGCTGCAGGCGGTGTCGATGCAGATGCCGGTATGGACGCTGCCCGTGGCGTCGAGCAACGCCGACGCCACGCCGCCGGCCGAACAGTCTTCCGAACAGGCGAAATCGCCGGCGATCTGAAACGCCGCCGCGATGAGGGCCTCGCTATCGAAACGCATCACCGCGATCTCCATCGTGTTTGCCCGGCCGCGTCACCGCGTGGGAACCCGCAAGGGCCGTCCGATGCACCATAGTGGTGGAAGGCGACAAGTGCCCGCTCGGCCGGTAGGGTATCGCATTGGCCGCTGTCGCCAGGAACCCGCACGGGGGCCGGATGACGAAGCGACCGACGGCCCGCTGCTTTTCTTCGCGGATTCCGGGCGAACCGAGGGCATGACGTGATCCGCAAACTTGTTCTCGCCATTGTCGTCAGCTTGTGGCCCGCGCTGACCTCGGCGCAGCAGGCCCAGAAGCCGGTGCTGCTCCATGCTGCCGGCAGCCTGAAGAATGCGCTGACCGAGGTCGCAAAAGCTTTCGAAACCTCGACGGGCGTCCCGGTCAAAACCAGCTTCCGCCCCTCCGGCCTGCTGCGCGAGGCGCTCGGCAAGGGCGAGCCGGCCGAGGTGTTCGCCTCGGCGAACATGGAGCACCCGCTGGCCCTGGCGAAAGACGGCAAGGCCGGCCCCGTCGTGCTCTTTGTCCGCAACGAGACCTGTGCCTTCGCCCGCCCCGGCTTGGAGGTGACCAGCAACACGCTGCTCACTTACATGCTCGATCCCAAGGTCAAGCTCGGCACCTCGACGCCGAAGGCCGACCCCTCGGGCGACTATGCCTGGCAGGTCTTCGCCAAGGCCGAGGCGCTGAAAGCCGGCGCCAGGGCAACGCTGGAAGCCAAGGCGCTGCAGCTCGTCGGCGGTCCCAGCAGCACCCCGACCCCGCCCGACCGCAACGGCACCGGCCACCTGCTGGCGACCGGCGCCGCTGACCTCTTCCTCGGCTACTGCACAAATGCCGACCCGATCGCCCGCGAACAACCCGGCATCCGCATGGTCAGGTTGCCGGCTAATCTACTGGTCGGCGCCGATTACGGACTCACGGTGATGAACGGCGCTTCGCCCGACGCCTATCGGCTGGGCATGTTCATCCTCTCTCCGGACGGGCAGCGCGTCCTGGCCCGGCACGGCTTCGTCGCGCCAGGCCTGCCGCGCGAGTGATGGCGGGAGGTCTCGGATGACGGATTGGCAAATGACCCGGCCGGGCGAGACCGAGGCGCCCTTGCCCGAGCGAAGCGACGCCCGCCTCGTCTTCATCGGCCGCATCCGCACGCCCTTCGCGACGCGCGACGACTGCCCGCGCCAGGGCAGTCAGGACGGGCCGCTCTGCCGCGTCGAGGTCGACGCGCATTGGCGTGCGGCACTCGAGGGCATCGAAGCCTTCGCCGAACTCGACCTGCTCTACTGGATGCACGAGGCGCGGCGCGATCTGCTGACGCAGACGCCACGCGGCGGCGGCACGCTCGGCACCTTCGCGCTACGCTCGCCGGTGCGGCCGAACCCGATCGCATTGTCGCGGGTGAAGCTGGAAGGCGTCGAGGGTGGGACCTTGCTGGTGCGCGGGCTCGACTGCCTGGACGGCACGCCGCTGCTCGACATCAAGCCGTTTCGCGACAGCCCCGCTGTCTCCCCGCACCTTGTGGGAAAGGGCTCGGCCTGAGGCCGGCCGATCCCGTCACAATCTCCTGATCCTGTTTACCCAGGGTCAGAACTCGGCATGAGATCGTCACGCCGCCGGCGGGTCCGCCTGCTTTCGATCGCACGGTCTGTCGGCTTGCCGATGCCTTGGGGGATAGTGAATGAAGCGCATCATCGGAGCCGCGCTCCTGCTTGGCCTCGCTGCTGTTTCGGGCGTGTCGAACACCAGTGCACAGCAGCCCAGCCAGGCTTCGATCGAAGCGTTGCTGCCGGAGTTCGAGAAGCAGGTCTCCGAGGGCATGAAGGCCTTTTCGGTGCCGGGCGTCGCAGTCGGCATCGTCCATGACGACAAGCTGATCTACGCCAAGGGCTTCGGCGTCCGCGAATTCGGCAAGCCGGAGCAGGTCACGCCCGAGACGATCTTCCAGGTCGGCTCGACCACCAAGGCCTTCCTCGCCACCACCTTGGCGCAGGCGGTCGATGCCGGCCGGCTCGGCTGGACCAATCCGGTCAGCGACCACATCCCCGATTTCCAGCTCGCCGACCCCTGGGTCACCCGCGATTTCCGCGTGCTCGACCTCGCCGCCCAGCGCTCCGGCCTGACCCCTTACGTCAATGACGCACTCACCATGCTGGGGTACGACAAGCAGACGCTGATCCGTTCGCTGCGTGTCGCGCCCCAGCTCGGGACGTTCCGCTCCGATTTCCGCTATCTCAACATCCCCCATGTGGTCGGCGGCGAGATCGTCGCCAAGGTCAACGGAACGCCGTCCTGGTTCGATTCGCTGAAGACCAGCCTGCTGACCCCGCTCGGCATGGCCGCGACGACCGCCACGGCCGAGGCGATCGCCGCCGCTCCCAACCATGCGCAGGGCCATCGCCTCGCCGACAAGCCCGTCGCCGTGCCCTTCCATCCGTCCTTCCCCTATGCGCTCGGGCCGGCCGGGGCGTTGAACTCGAACATCCCAGACATGGCCAGATGGCTGCGCCTGCAGCTCGGCCGCGGCCAGTTCGAGGGCAAGGTCCTGGTCTCAGAGGACAATCTCGATGTCACCTGGACGCCACGTGTCGCCATGAACGAGCGCACGTCCTATGCCGTCGGCTGGGTCGCGACCGCGACGCCGCGCGGCCGGATCATCTGGCACAATGGCGGCACCGCCGGCTTCGGCGCCCATGCCGGCTTCCTGCCGGACGGCAAGACCGGCATCGTCATCCTGACCAATCTCGAGAATGGCGGCATGCCGGATTCGCTGGCGATGTGGTTCTACGATCGTGTGCTCAGCAATCCTGCCGTCGACAATATCGCACTCGGGGCAGCCGCTCTGAAGACACGTCGCGAGGCAGCCCATGCCGAAGCGGCCGGTTTCGTGCCCGGCCCCCTCTCGCCGCTCGCCGCCGCCTTCGCCGGCAGCTACGCCTCGCCAATCCTGGGCGATGCCACCGTCGCGCTCGCTGACGGCAAGCTTGGCCTCAGACTGGAGAAGACTGAGGCGCAACTCCTGCTCGAGCCCAACAAGGACGATCCC
Source organism: Allobosea sp. GW821-FHT10B12 (assembly GCF_059415545.1). Taxonomy (NCBI): domain Bacteria; kingdom Pseudomonadati; phylum Pseudomonadota; class Alphaproteobacteria; order Hyphomicrobiales; family Alloboseaceae; genus Allobosea; species Allobosea sp. GW821-FHT10B12. The sequence goes on along the minus strand of NZ_JBWKNL010000014.1, from coordinate 75,765 downwards.
TATCTCTTCCAGGCGCGCCTCGCGCCGGTCGGCGCCTTCGTCGCGCCAGCCGAAATGTCCGGCAGCGAACCCTTCGTCCGTTTGCGCTTCGAGACCGACGCCGCCGGCAAGATCGCGCAGATGCGCTGGCTCAGCCCCGAGCTGCCGCATAGCTTTGCGCGTTCGGCCCAGTGACGGAAGGGACAGCATCATGACGATCCGTTCCGTTCTCCTGTCGTTCGGCATCATCTTCGCCGCCAGCTCCAACGCCTCGGCCGCGCCTGCCTTCGCGCCTCCGCCCGAGACTGCTGCCTCCCTACCGGTCGAACCTGCCCGCTCGGCTCTGCGCAAGTTCTTCGACGCGCTGGGCGAAGACGATGTCCATGACGACCATTACGACTGGAACGACTACCGCGACGCGACCTCGCGCAAGGACCGCATCCGCGACTACCAGCGCATGCAGATCGACGCGCAGAAGGACTATTGGCGCCAGCAGAAGGACATGCAGAAGCGGGCGGTCAAGGCCCAGCGCGGCTGGTAGACCGCTGGCGCGACAGCCGCGTCAGGGCCTGGCAGGAAACTCTCTCACCCCCCTTACCTTCCCCTGCCCGGCTGTTGCATAGTCGCCCGGACGTGGCGTCATGACGCTACAGGATGGGGAATGGACATGAAGACGATCACTTTCGCCGCGGCGCTCCTCGCCGCCGGCACCCTCGCCGCTTCCGCGCAGCAGCTCGCGCCCAGCCCGACGCTCGACGCGATCAAGGCGCGCGGCCACATCGAATGCGGCGTGCATCTCGGCCTGCCTGGCTTCTCCTTCGCCAATGACAAGGGCGAATGGACCGGTCTCGACGTTGATTACTGTCGCGCGCTCGCCGCCGCCGTGCTCGGCGACGCCAGCAAGGTCAAGTACACGCCGACCTCGGTGCAGCAGCGCTGGCCGATCCTGCAATCGGGCCAGGTCGACGTGCTCTCGCGCAACTCGACCATCACCTTCTCGCGCAACGCCACGCTCGGCCTCAACTTCCAGGGCATCAACTTCTACGAGGGCCAGACCTTCATCGTCCGCAAGAAGGCCAACGTGAAGTCGGCCGAGGAGCTCGACGGCGCCTCGGTCTGCGTCGCCGCCGGCTCGACCGAGGAGAAGAACGCCGCCGACTGGTTCCGCGAGCGCAACCTGAAGGTCACCATCACCAATTTCCAGAAGAACGACGATGCCATCACCGCCTATGACAGCGGCCGCTGCGACGCCTATACCGCCGGCGTCGGCGCCCTCGCCGGCCAGCGCGCCAAGCTCAAAGTCCCGGACGACCACACCATCCTGACCAAGCCGATCTCGAACGATCCGCAGGGCCCAGTGACCCGCTATGGTGACGAGCGCTGGCAGCTGATCGTGCGCTGGGTGCTGAACGGCACCATCGCCGCCGAGATGCTCGGCGTCACCTCCAAGAACGTCGACGAGATGAAGGCGAACTCGAAGAACACCGAAGTCCGCCGCCTGCTCGGCGCCGAGGGCGGCTTCGGCGCGATGATGGGCCTGCCCGACGACTGGATGTACAAGGCGATCAAGCAGGTCGGGAACTATGGCGAGAGCTATGAGCGCACCGTCGGCCTGGGCTCGCCGCTGAAGCTCGAGCGCGGCCAGAACCAGCTCTGGACCAAGGGCGGCCTGCTCTTCACCCCGCCGTTCCAGTGAGACGACCCCGTCATGGTCGGGCTTGACCCGACCATCTCGGAAACCAGCCTTCGTGTCAGGAGATTCTCGGGTCGCAGCTTGGCTGCGCCCGAGAATGACGCCCCAAGCCGGATGGCCGCCCCTTGAGCAAAGCCTTCGCCTTCATCAACGACAAGCGCGTCCGCGACGTCTTCTACCAGGCGGCGCTGCTGATCGGGCTTGCGACGCTGCTGGTCTATTTCATCCGCAACGCCTCGCAGAACATGGTCCAGGCCGGCATCGCCTCGGGCTTCGATTTCCTCTGGCGTACCTCCGGCATCGAGGTGCCCTTCGTCCTGACCAACTACACCCAGTCGGACAACATCCTGTCGCTGTTCTGGGCCGGCGTCGCCAATACGATGCTGGTCACGGTGATCGCGCTGGTGCTGTCGACGGCGCTCGGCTTCCTGATCGGCATCGCCCGACTCTCCTCGATCTGGCTGGTCCAGGCCATCGCCGGCGCCTATGTCGAGTTCGTCCGCAACATCCCGCTGCTGTTCTTCGTGCTGTTCTGGTATTTCGGCGTCATCGCCGCCTTGCCGGCCCCGCGCGAGAGCCTCTCGGTCTTCGGCGTCGCCTTCCTCAACAATCGCGGCCTGACCATCCCGCTGCCGGATGCCGGCGCGAACTTCAAATACGCCTTCATCGCCATCGCGATCTCCTGCCTGCTCCACTGGCTCTTTTTGCGCTGGGCCAAGCGACGCAAGGAAGCGACGGGCAAGGACGCGCCGGTGCTGCGCGTCGGCTTCGTCCTGCTGCTGCTCGTCCCCCTCCTCGCGCTGGCCTGGGCGACACTGGCGACGCGCTGGGACATCCCCGTCCTGCGCGGCTTCAACTATCGCGGCGGCTTCGTCGTCATCCCCGAATTCGTCGCGCTGCTGGCGGCGCTGGTCACCTACACTGCCGGCTTCATCGCCGAGATCGTGCGCGGCGGCATCCAGTCGGTGCCGCATGGCCAGATCGAGGCGTCGAGCGCACTCGGCCTCAGGCCCGGCCAGACGCTCCGGCTCGTCACCATCCCGCAGGCGCTGCGGGTGATGACGCCGCCGATGACCAACCAGTATCTCAACGTGCTGAAGAACTCGTCCTTCGGCGCCGCCATCGCCTATCCCGACGTGGTCAGCCTGTTCATGGGCTCGGCGCTCAACAATACCGGCCAGGCGATCGAGATCATCGCGATGACGCTCGCGGTTTATCTCGTCATCGGCCTCGCCGTCTCGGCTTTCATGAACTGGTACAATGCCCGCATCGCGCTGGTGACCCGATGAGTGCCGCTGCCTCCCTCCCGACCAGCTGGCGCGAGCGCCTGTTCGGCAGCCCCACCATCACCGTGGTGACGCTGCTGCTCGCGGCGCTGATCGCCTGGATCGCCGTTCCGATCATCCGCTGGGCCCTGATCGACGCGACCTGGAGCGGCCAGACCCGCAATGACTGCACTGGAACCGGCGCCTGCTGGGTCTTCGTCAAGGCGCGCTTCGGCCAGTTCATGTACGGGTTCTATCCGATCGAAGAGCGCTGGCGGCCGAACCTCGCCGGCCTCGCCTTCGCGCTCTCCGGCGCGGCGATCGTCCTCGCGCCGAAACGGCTGAAGCTGAGCCTCGGCCTTGCCGCGCTCGTCATCCTGCCCCCGCTCGGCGTCTGGCTGCTCGGCGGCGGCTTCGGCCTGCGCGCGATCGAGACGCGCGAATGGGGCGGGCTGATGCTGACCGTCTTCATCTCGATCTATGCCAGCCTGATCGCGATCCCGCTCGGCATCCTGCTCGCGCTCGGCCGCCAGTCCGAGCTCAAGGTGATCAAGCTGATCTCGGTGCTGTTCATCGAGTTCTGGCGCGGCGTGCCGATCATCGCGGTGATCTTCCTGGCCTCGCTCCTGCTGCCGCTGATCATGCCGGCCGGCATCGGCGTCGACCGGCTGGCGCGCGCCGTGATCGGCCTCGGCTTCTGCATCGCCGCCTATATGGCAGAAGCGGTCCGCGGTGGCCTGCAGGCGCTGCCAAAGGGCCAGCGCGAGGCGGCGACCGCGCTCGGCCTCTCCTACTGGAAGGCGACCTGGTTCATCATCCTGCCACAGGCGCTGCGCATCTCGCTGCCGGCGATCACCAACGAGTTCATCGCGCTGGTCAAGAACACCACGCTCGTCCTCGTTGTCTCGATCCTGGACCTGCTCGGCATCGCCCAGGCCTCGCTCGCCGATCCCAACTGGGTCGGCATGAACATGGAGGCCTATGTCTTCTCCGGCGGAATCTACTGGCTGATCTGCTTCGCGCTTTCGCGCTGGAGCCGCAGCCTGGAGACGAAGCGAGGGCGGTAGCGTTCCGCCGTCATGCTCGGGCTTGCCCTGAGATGACAGCGGGGTTCACCCTCCGGGCCTGAGCCTGTACAACCCGGGCCATGCAAGAGATCGCCGGCCTCGCCCGCCTCTTCCTCCGGCTTTGGCGCCAGGCCTGGCCCGTCCTGCTGCTGCTCGCGACGCTCGGCTCCATCGCCAACGAGCTCCTGCTGCCGCTCGCGGTCAGACTCGGCTATCTCAACAGCCTCGCGGGCTTTGCCGTGCTCGCGCTGCTGGTCCTCGCCAAGCTCGTCGTCACCGTACTGATGTTCGTCGCCCTGCGGCCCTATCTGCCGGCGGTCGCGGCGCTGCAGATCGCCGGTGCGAGCCCGCAACCCGATAGTCCGCAGCCGGCCGGCGCCCGCGCCGTGATCGGTCTAGTCGCCCTCGCGCTCGTCCCGTTCTTCGCCTACTACGCCGCCTGGGGCTTCCTCGGCGACACCGTCCGCGACTACTCGGTCAGGGCCCTCTCCGCTGCTGCCCTCGGCGAGAAGGTCAACGTCCTCGACGTGCCGCTCTCGCTCTGGCTCGTGCTCGCCATCGGCCTCGCCTGGCTGGTGCGCAGGCTCACCAAGGCCGCCCAGACCCGCCGGCCCTCGCCCTTCTGGCAATTCCTGGTGATCGCCTGCGACGCCAACTGGATCTTCGTCGGCCTCTACGCCTTGTCGCGCTGGAAGGACACCGGCTGGATCTGGCTCAAGACCGCCGCCCTGCCCTATCTCAGGCTCATCCACGACTGGACGCTCGCGCTGGTCGGCAAGGCGCAAGCGGCGATGTCGGAGGCGATCGACCTCGCCGAGCCGGCTTTCAGCACAAGCCTGCAGAGCCTCTTCCTCTACGCGCTGCTGCCGCTGGTCTGGCTGCTGATGGCCGCCACCATCTACGGCTACGACGCCAAGGACCCGTCTGCGCTCGCCCGCGACCGGCGCGCTGCCGCCGCCCTGGCGCGCTGGCAAGCGGCGCCGAAGGCCATTCGCGACTTCGCCGAGCATTTCATCGGCAGCTACCGCTCGCGCTATCTGCCGGTCGTCAACAGCGTCCGCCTCGCCTTCGGCGCCAGCCTCTCGGTGCTGATCGCGCTCGTCGTCGGCTATCGCTTCATCGGCTTCGCAGCTGCCTGGCTCTGGATCGGCCTCACCCGCCTGATCGGCCCGCTCGATCTCGACAGCTGGCAGGTGATCGCCAACGCCATCGCCTTCCTGCTCGGCGGCCCCAGCGAGATCCGCGGCGGCATCCTGGTCGAGAGCCTCCGCATTTGCCTGCTGGCGGCGGTGATGGAGACCGCTGTCGCCGCGCAGAGCAGTGGCAGTGCTAGCCCGGACCCGCGAAGCGCAGATAATGCGGCCGCCCGGCCGGCAGGCTGAGCACCGGCCTGACCTGCCCATTCATCCCGGCCGGAAGCACGAAGCCCTCGCTGATCCTGAGCGTCGTGCCCGCCGCCGGCTTGCTCGCCAGCGCCTGGGTGCAGGTCGGGACGGTCTGGCCGCGCCGTTCCGGCAAACGGTTGACCTCGCTTGGCGTCAGGAATTGCGGTGCCCAGCGCCGCCCGTCCGGCGCCTCCAGCACCAGCCGACAGGGCAGCACCGCGAAGGCCTCGGGATCACGCACCACTGCTTCCATGTCGAGCAGCATGACGGCCCGGCCGTCCGAGCGTTCGCCGACGCGGCGCAGGCCTGCCAGCTTCCACTCTGCTCCGCCCAGGCTCGCCGCTGTTCCGGGAGGAACCTCCCGCGCGAAGAGCTCGCGCGACCGCCACCATTCCCAGGCGTTCTCGTAGGATTGCAGAAAGAGGCCGAGTGCCAGCGCCGCCGGTAGCACCCACAGGCAGAGACGCCGCATTCGCAGAACGTCTGGGGAGACGACAACGTCACTCATAGGCGAGCTCACTCAGGTCGATCAGCGGCGCAGGCGCCTCGAGCTTCGTAGGCAAGGCAATCTCGACCTGCGTATCAAGCCGCGGCCAGCGCGAGGCCGCCACCAGCAGCGTCGCGCCCTCAACAGCCTCGCGCGGCAGTTCGAAGATGAAAATGCCGCGCTGCGGCAGGCCGGGTTCGAGCCGGTCGGTCCCGAGCAGACGCGGCGCGCCCTGGAAGCGCGGGCTCGCGACAAAACGAGCCCCTTGCGCGCTGCGCCAGATCGCGCTGCCGACATTGATCGAAGCGGGCTGCGCTTCGAGCCTCGCAATCACCAGCGCGAAGATGCCGCCGCTGTCGCGCTCGACCTCGCGGCCATAGGCCTTGAAGCGCAGCTTCTCGACGAGCAGCACAGTGTCGGCCCGCACGGAGAAGCCGCGCCCGGTGAGCGTCTCGCCGAGCGTCCCCTTGAGCGGGATCGGCCCGGTGATCTCGGCATAGCCCGGCGTGTAGCGCTGCATGCCGACCAGCAGCATGGCCGCCAGCACGAGCGCGCCGAGCTTGGCGAAAGCGCCGCTCACCGCTTCACCTCGGCAGGGATGACCGACAAGGTCGTCGCCGCGATCGGCTTGCGATTGAACCAGCCTGGCGCAGCGAGCAGGTTGTCGCGCGGCTTGAAGGTCTCGCCCGCCACGACGAGACGAAGCCGCTCCGGCGCCTTTGCACCCGGTGCCAGCCGCCAGATTACCTGCGCCCGCTCGGGCAGGCCCGGCTGCAAAGCGCTGAGCATCGCCTTGTCCCGCATCAGCCAGAAGGTCGGATTGGGTTGCAGGCCTTCGATCGCCGGCTCGACGCTGAGGATGCGCGCGAACGTATTGTCGGTTTCCGAGCTGCGATTGGCGATGTCGAGATCGAGCGCCAGGAATTGCGTCCCGTCGGGCGCAGGCGGTCCGTCCGGCCGCGACTGCGTCGTCAGCCTTGCGTCATGCAGCACGATGCGCCAGCGGCCGGCATCGAGCGGCGCGCCGGCGGCGAGCCCCGGCAGCACCGGTGGCTCCAGCGCCTCGAGCAGACTCTGACCGGAGGTGATGGCGAGCGCCAGCAATCCGCCGATGCCGATGGTAAGCTTCGAGCTGACGGCTTGGCGCAGTTTCGCCAGCCAGGAGACAATCATGCGCGCCTGAAATCCTTCGCGCCCCCGGCGCGGCAAGATAGTCGGCGCGGCCGCGAGCGCAACCCGCGGTATCAGCCTTTCATGTAGTCGTGGATCTTGCGGCCGAAGGGCAGGGTCAGGTCGGCGATGAAGTGATGCGCGCCGAGCACCTTGCGCACCGGCAGATCGGCGACCGGCGCGTTGACGTGCGGGATCAGATGCAACCGGCCAGGGCCGATCCAGGACCCCTTCACCGTGATGTCGGTGAGGTTGAGCGCCACGAGCTGGCAGATCTCCGGCTCGCCGTCGACGCCGGGGATGATCTTCAGGTTGACCTGCGTCTTGGTCAGCATCGCCGTCGTCCTGACGCCGTTGCCGGCGAGGCTCTCGTGCTTGTAGCCCATCGTGCCCATGGCGACCTGCTGGCCGGCATATTCGAGCGTGCCGGTCAGCGTGTCCTTGATCACCTCGAGCTTGGGATGGGCGTATTTCTTCGGGAAGCCCCAGATCTCGCGGCCAGCCGAGATCGGCGGCTCGAGGTCGAGATACATCTGCGAGACGAAGCTGACCTCCTCCTCGCCGAAGGTGCAGGGGATGATGATCCCGGTCTCGGTATAAGTGCCGAAGCCGGAGGAATCCGGCATCTTGATCCACTCGTAATGCACCACCGGCTGGGCGATCGGCATCAGCGGCTCGGGCAGATGATGACGGATCAGCTCCGGATCGGTCTCGTAGCTGATGATCATGTATTCGCGATTGACAAAGCGATATGGCCCGGCCGGATAGCTCGGCCCGGCGAGCGGCATCGAGGGCAGGTCCAGGATCTGCTGGCGGTTCATGATCGTGCCCTCACTGCGCGGTCCAGCCGCCATCGACCGGCAGGATGACGCCGGTGATCGACTTTGCCGCATCGGAAGCCAGGAAGACAGCGAGCGCCGCCACCTCCTCGCTGGTGACGAACTGCTTGGTCGGCTGGGCGTGCAGCAGGACATCGTTGATGACCTGCTCCTTGGTGAGGTTGCGCGCCGCCATGGTCTCGGGGATCTGCTTCTCGACCAGCGGGGTCCAGACATAGCCCGGGCAGATCGCGTTGGCGGTGATGCCGAAGGTCGCCGCTTCCAACGCGACCGTCTTGGTCAGCCCGGCGATGCCGTGCTTGGCCGCGACATAGGCACTCTTGAACGGCGAGGCGACCAGCGCATGGGCCGAGGCGGTGTTGATGATCCGGCCCCATTTGCGCTGCTTCATCCCCGGCAGCGCCGCCCGGATGGCGTGGAAGGCGGCCGAAAGGTTGATCGCGATGATCGCGTCCCATTTCTCGACCGGGAACTCCTCGACCGGCGAGACGAACTGGATGCCGGCATTGTTGACCAGGATGTCGACGCCGCCGAACTCCGCCTCGGCTTCGGCGATCATCGCGGCGATTGCGCCGCCATGGGCCATGTCGGCCGGCGAATAGCGCGCCTTGACCCCGAAATCGGCCTCGATGCCAGCGCGCTCGGTCTCGATCGCTTCCGGCTCGCCGAAGCCGTTGATGACGATGTTGGCGCCCTCGGCCGCATAGGCCCGGGCAATCGCGAGACCGATGCCGGAGGTCGAGCCGGTGATGACGGCTGTCTTGCCCTTGAGCATGCTCTGATCTCCCAGCCGCGAGAACACGACGCGAAGCTTGCGTCGCAAGGTCCATGCCGCTGAGGTGGAAGAGCAAGCTGACGGGGAGATGAAGCTTGTCTGACGAGCAGGTGACACCGATATCCATATCCGCCCGCGTCACATGCCTGTCACGGCATACCCATCACAGATGAGCCAAAATCCCGCCAGAGCGAACGGAATCCGCGCCATGAACGCCCCTTTTGCGCCATCCCCGTCCTCCACCGACCGCTATCTCGGCTGGCGGCCCGAGCGCTGCGACCGCGTCGCGCTCGTGCTCCAAGGCGGCGGCGCGCTCGGCGCCTACCAGGCCGGTGTCTACCAGGCGCTTCATGAGGCCGACATCGCTCCGGATTGGGTTTCGGGCGTCTCGATCGGCGCGATCAATTCGGCGATCATCGCCGGCAATCCGCGCGAGCGCCGCATCGAGCGGCTGCAGGAATTCTGGGACCGCATCACCGACCGCAAGGTCTGGTGGTTCACGCCCGAGGGCGACATCTTCCGCCAGGCGCGCAACGCGACCTCGTCCTTCCTCACCACGGTGCTCGGTCAGCCTGGCTTCTTCGAGCCGCGGCGCACCAATGCCTGGCTGGCGCCGGCCGGAGCGAGCGATGCGACCAGCTTCTACGACACCTCGCCTTTGCGCGAGACCCTGCTCGAGCTGGTCGATTTCGACCTGATCAACAGCAAGCAGACCCATTTTTCGGTCGGCGCCGTCAATGCCCTCTCCGGCAATTTCGTCTATTTCGACAACACGCTGGAAGAGATCACGCCCGAGCACGTCATGGCCTCGGGCGCCCTGCCGCCGGCCTTCCCGACCGTGCAGATCGGCACCGAGCATTATTGGGATGGCGGCATCGTCTCGAACACGCCGCTGTCGCATCTGCTCGCCCAGGACGACACGCTGAACTCGCTGATCTTCCAGGTCGACCTGTTCTCGTCACGCGGGCCGATGCCGCGCACGATGCAGGACGTGATGGGCCGGCACAAGGACATCATGTATTCCTCGCGCACCCGCATGGTCACCGACCTCTTCCAGACCTTGCAGGGCTGGAAGAAGAAGACCCATGAGGCTCTCAGCCACATCCCCGAGGACGCCCTGAGCGACGAGGACCGCAAGCTCCGCGACGAGCTCGCTTTGATCCCCGAGCACACCATCCTGCAATTGATCTACCAGCAGAAAACCTATGAGAGCCACGCCAAGGATCACGAGTTCTCGCGCACCTCGATGAAGGATCACTGGCATTCCGGCTATGAGGACACCAAGCAGACGCTGACCCGCAAGGACTGGCTGGTGATCCCGCCGGACGGTGCTGGCATCTGGACGCACGACGTCCATCGCGACTTCGAGCGGCGCTGAGCGCAAGCGCCCGATCAGCGCTCCTGCGGCGGCACGTTGCGCAGCAGCTCGGTGCGCTCGCGCCGCTGCGCTTGCGTCCATTGCGAATGATGACGCTTCGTGCCCGCCGGGCGGCTCGCCAGACCAAGGCCTAGCCCGCCCCAATCGCCGACCGGGCGGACCGGGCGCTGCACGAAGCCGCCACCGCAGCTCGGGCAGACGTTCTCAAGTGTCTTCTCAGCGCACTCCGCACAGTAGGTGCATTCATAGCTGCAGATCCGCGCCTCCAGCGAGGCCGGCGGCAGGTCGCAGTCGCAGAGTTCGCAGTTCGGCCGCAGCTCCAGCATGGCGTCTTTCCTTTCGTTGTGGAGACTGGATGCCATGAGCCGACGATGTCATAAATGACAAGATGACCTCGTTTCCTGCCATGACTGCCCCGGCGCCCATCCGCGTCGTCATCGTGCTGTTCCCGCGCACCAAGCTGCTCGACGTCACCGGCCCCTTGCAGGTTTTCAATGACGCCAAGCGCGCCGATGGCAGTCCGGTCTACGAGATCGCCCTCACCTCCGAGCTTGGCGGCCCAGTCGAGACCGACGCCGGCGTGCCGTTGCCGAGCATCACGCTCACCAAAGCCGCGGCCCGGCCGATCGACACGCTGCTGGTCTCGGGCGGCCGCTCGGCGCTGGAGGCGGCCGGCTCGGCGGCTCTGCTCGCCTTCGTGCGCGAGCAGAGCGGCAGTGTCCGCCGCCTCGGCTCGATCTGCCTTGGCGCCTTCATTCTCGCCGCCGCCGGCCTGCTCGATGGCTGCGAGGCGACGACGCATTGGGAATACACCGAGCGCCTCGGCGCGGCCCATCCGGCGACCACGGTAAGACCGGATGCGATCTTCGTCAGCAATGGCCGGATCTGGACCTCGGCCGGCGTCTCCACCGGCATCGACATGGCGCTCGCCATGGTCGAGGAGGACTTGGGACGCAAGGCGGCGCTCGATCTGGCGCGCGATCTCGTGCTCTACCTCAAGCGCCCCGGCGGCCAGGCGCAGTTCAGCGGCGAATTGCAACGCCAGTCGCGCGATGCCGCCGGCCGCTTCGAGGCCCTGCATGCCCATATGCGTGAGCACGCCGCGGGCGACCTCTCCGTGCCCGAGCTCGCCCGCATCATGGCGATGAGCCCGCGCCATTTCGCCAGGGTCTACGCGCAGGAGACCCGCATCAGCCCGGCCAAGGCGGTCGAAGCGGTCCGGCTCGATCTCGCTCGCGACCTGCTGGAAGAAACGGATATCGGCATCCAGCAGATCGCGGTCCGCGCCGGCTTCGGCGATGATGAGCGCCTGCGCCGCGCCTTCCTGCGCCGCTATGGCGTCGCGCCGGGCGAGTACCGGACGCGGTTCGGGAAAAGTGACCAACCCCGTCATTCCGGGGCGCCGCGCAGCGGCGAACCCGGAACCCAGAACCGATGAGACCAATCGCGGAGGCGACGGGTACACCCATCGCCAAAAGGCATCGGTTCTGGGTTCCGGGCTCAGGCCTTCGGCCTGCCCCGGAAAGACGGTGCGCTAGCCCCGCCCCAGTTCCACCGGCACCGAATAGGAGCGCTTCACCCGTCCGAGTGCGAAGCTCGATTCGATCGAGGCGACATTGTCGAGCCTGGTCAGCTTGTCCTTGAGGAAGCGCTCATAGGCGGCGAGGTCGCTGACGATGATGCGCAGGAGATAGTCGCGCTGCCCGGTCATCAGATAGCAGTCGGCCACCTCGGGCCAGCGCGAGACCGCGGCGGCGAAGCGGTCAAGCTCCTCCTCGCGCTGGCGCTCCAGCTTGATCGAAGCGAAGACCGAGACGGGCAGGCCGAGCTTCTCCTGGTTCACGATGGCGACATAGCCCTCGATGATCCCGGCCTCCTCCAAGAGGCGCACCCGCCTTGCGCAGGGGCTGGGCGAGAGCCCGACCTTGCCAGCCAGTTCCTGCACACTGATGCGCCCGTCCGCCTGCAAGGCCTGGACGATGCGGCGATCGATCTCGTCGAGCTTGAACTCCGGCATTTTCCCTCACCTGACGCCGCGAACTTAGCGGAAACCGCCAAGAGCGAAAGAGCCAGGCAATGATTGTGACATTCCCGTCACGGTTGCAGTTTTGCTTGGCTTTCAGCATTGGCGAGCGCTGGCTAACGGACGCGACTCAGGTCTAGTCGGGTTCCCTCCTCTCGGAATCCGACATGCTCAACCGCCTGTTTTCGCTCTGCCTTCTCGCGGCAGCTCTGTCCGGCTGCGTCAGCGTCCCTAATCCGCTTTCGCCGCCACAGGTCGAGGCGCTCCGCCTGACGACGGTTGCAGTCGAGGTCGATCCCGCCGCCGTCCTGTGGTGGGGCGATGGCGACCGGGCCTACGCGCGCAGCAAGGGCTTGCCGGAGCAAGAGGCGGAGGAGCTCTCGAAGACGGCGGAGGCACGCGCCTTCATCGCCAAGACCGCCTCGGACAAGATTTCCAAAGCGCTGGAACACGAGCTCCGGCCGCTTCTCGCTGGCCAGCGGCCGGTGAAGATCATGGTGACGCTCCGCAATCTCCGCCTGACCTCGATCATTCAACGCATCCTGGTCGGCGGCCCGCACGAGATGACGGCGGACGTGACGATCGTCGATGCGAAGAGTGGCGCACCGATCCTGGTCCGGACCGGGCTGCGGGTAATCGCACGCGCTGGCGAGGGCATCGGCGGCACGCTGATCGACGCTGCTTTCCTCGCCGAGCCGATCGACCGGCTCACGGTCAACTTCGCCATGGAGTTCAGGGATTGGCTGTTGCCACAGCAGCAGCCCCAATAGGGATTGCCTCCTCATCTTAGCGGTTTCCGCCAAAACAGCTGGCGCAGCAGCCGATCTTTGGCTGCCTTCGCCACGCGAACCATGCATGATGGCCTGCGCTGGAGGCCATCATGTCCGATCCCCGTCTGCCCATCCTCGCCGAGCTCGAGAAGAAGATCCTCTGGCTGGCTTCATGGACGATCCACAACGCCAACCATATCCGCTCGAACGAGGACGGGATGAAGGTCGGCGGCCATCAGGCTTCCTCGGCCTCCCTCACCACCATCATGACGGCGCTCTACATGGCGGCGCTGAAGCCGCAGGACCGCGTCGCGGTGAAGCCGCACGCCTCGCCGGTCTTCCACGCCATCAACTATCTGATGGGCCTGCAGACGCAGGAGAAGCTCGAGAACTTCCGCGGCTACAAGGGCGCGCAGAGCTATCCCTCGCGCACCAAGGACATCGACGACGTCGATTTCTCGACCGGCTCGGTCGGCCTCGGCGTCGCCCAGACGCTCTTTTCCTCGCTGGTCCAGGACTATGTGAAGGCGCATGGCTGGGGCGGGGATACGCCGGAAGGGCGCATGGTCGCGCTGATCGGCGATGCCGAGCTCGACGAGGGCAACATCTTCGAGGCCCTGATGGAGGGCTGGAAGCATGGCGTGCGCAACACCTGGTGGGTGATCGACTATAATCGCCAGTCGCTCGACGCCGTCGTCCGCGAAGGCCTCTACGATCGGATCGAGCAGATGTTCCGCGCCTTCGGCTGGGACGTCGTCACGCTGAAGTACGGATCGCTGCAGCAGGCAGCGTTCAAGGAGAAGGGCGGCGAGCGGCTGAAGGTCTGGATCGATTCCTGCCCGAACCAGCTCTATTCGGCCCTGACCTTCCAGGGCGGCGCCGCCTGGCGCAAGCGCCTGATGGATGATCTCGGCGACCAGGGCCCGGTCACCAAGCTGATCGAGAAGCGCTCCGATGCCGAGCTCTCGGCGCTGATGTGCAATCTCGGCGGCCACGACCTGCCTTCGCTGCTCGAAGCCTTCGAAGGCATCGATCACGACCGTCCGGTCTGCTTCCTGGCCTATACGGTCAAGGGCTTCGGCCTGCCGCTCGCCGGGCACAAGGACAACCATGCCGGCCTGATGACCAAGGAGCAGATGGAAGGCTTCAAGGCCGCCAACAAGGTCCGGCCCGGCCATGAATGGGATTTGTTCGAGGGGCTGACCCTGCCGGAGAAGGAGATCCGCGCCTTCCTCGACAAGGTGCCGTTCTTCGCCAAGGGCCGTCGGCGTCATTCGGCCCCTGCCCTGCCGGTTCCGGCCAAGCTCGAAGCCGGCATCCAGGCGACGATGTCGACGCAGATGGGCTTCGGCAAGGTGCTCGACGAGCTCGCCAAGCTCGGCGGCCCGCTCGCCGACCGCATCGTCACCACGGCGCCCGATGTCACCGTCTCGACCAATCTCGGGCCGTGGGTCAACCGGCGCGGCCTGTTCGCGCGGGCCTCGATGGCCGACACCTTCAAGGACGAGCGCATCCCCTCGATGCAGAAATGGGAGTTCTCGCCCAAGGGCCAGCATATCGAGCTGGGCATTGCCGAGATGAACCTGTTCATCAACCTCTCGGCGCTCGGCCTCTCGCATTCGATCTTCGGCGAGCGGCTGATCCCGATCGGCACGCTCTACGACCCCTTCATCTCGCGCGGCCTCGATGCCCTGAACTATGCCTGCTACCAGGACGCCCGCTTCATGGTGGTGGCGACACCGGCCGGCGTCACGCTGGCGCCCGAGGGCGGCGCGCACCAGTCGATCGCGACACCATTGATCGGCATGAGCCAGGACGGGCTCTGCGCCTTCGAGCCGGCCTTCGTCGACGAGCTCGCCGTGATGATGCGCTGGTCGTTCGAATACCTGCAGAAGGATGGCGAGGGCGATCCGGACGAACGCACCTGGCTGCGCGACGAGACCGGCGGCTCGGTCTATCTCAGGCTCTCCACCCGCCAGGTCGAGCAGCCCAAGCGCGCCATGACGCCGGAGCTGGAGCGCGACATCATCGATGGCGCCTACTGGCTGCGGAAGCCCGGCCCGAATGCCTCCGTCGTCATCGCTTATACCGGCGCCGTCGCGCCCGAGGCGATTGAGGCCGTCGGCCTGCTCGGCGAGGACCGGCGCGATGTCGGCCTGCTCGCGATCACCTCGGCCGACCGGCTCAATGCCGGCTGGCAGGCGGCCGAGCGGGCGCGCCAGCGCGGCAATCACGCCGCGACCAGCCATGTCGAGCGCCTGCTCGGCGAGCTCTCGCGCGATTGCGGCATCGTCTCGGTACTGGATGGCCATCCGGCGACTTTGGCCTGGCTCGGCAGCGTCCACGGCCACCGGCAGAAGGCGCTCGGCGTCGAGCATTTCGGCCAGACCGGCACGGTCGCCGACCTCTATCGCCATTTCGGCATCGACGCGAACGCGATCGTCCATGCGGCCAACGCCGCCGCGCCGGGCCGGCCGGTCAGGTATCTGAAGGCGCTGCCTTGATGGAGGTCGTCATGCTCGGGCTTGACCCGAGCATCTTGGAAACCAGTTCTTTCTGGTCACGAGATTCTCGGGTCTGCGCTTCGCTTCGCCCGAGAATGACGCGGAGTTACGCCTCGCCGGCGTAACGGCTGTGCAAGTAGGTATCGAGATCGGCCTCGCGGCGCGGCGACAGCAGGAATTGTCGCCAGGCCGCGGTCTCGTGCGAGACCGCCGTCATCTCCCAGATGCAGAAGGTCCCGCGATGGGCATGAGGGGCGTCGAACGGCGCGAACGCCGTCATGCCCTCGTCGATGAACTGCACGGTCTCCCAGAGCTCATTGGTGCCTCGCCAGGTGCAGAGCAGCAGGAAATGGAAATGCTCGCCGCAGCGATGCAGGATGGCGAAACCGACCTCGCCTTGCCGGCCGCTGGCAAATCCCTCTGCCGCCTCCTGCGCCAGCGCGACGATCGAGGCCTCGATGCCGGCTTCGGCGATCTCGTACCATTTCAGCACGGCCTGCGGCGTGACGAGATTGTTGCCCGAGGTCAGCTGTTTCAGCTGCGCGCCCTGTCCTGCCGGGGCATCCATTTCGACGATCCGCACCGCAATCCTCCCGCGCCGGCCTGACCCTGAACTCGTCTGCAGACCACGATAGCGCGCCTGCTGCCAGCCAGAGTCGGCAGTGGTATCGAGCGGCGGCTAGGGCCGCTTCACCTTCACCCCGGCGATCAGCCAGGCCCCGGTGAGAAAGAACCCGATCAGGACGGCAAGGCCCGCGCGCTGGCTTGCAAAGATGGTCGTAGCCAGCGCAACCAGCGTCGGTCCCAGGAACGAGGTCACCTTCCCCGCCAGCGCGAACAGCCCGAAGAACTCGCCGATCCTTGCCGGCGGCGCGATGCGGGCGAGCAGGCTGCGCGAGGACGCCTGCAAGGGGCCGGCGACGAGACCGATCAGCAGGCCAAGGCCGAGATAGACCTTCTCCGGCAGCGAGGCGAAGAGCCCGTCGCCCGGTGTCGCTGGCGCGGCTTCGATCACGAAGGCGACCTGCCCCGGCCCGAGCGAGAGGATGCCGAGGCAGGAAAAGAGCAGGCAGGCGATCGCGCCGAGGATCACCGGCTTGCCGCCGAGGCGATCATCGAGCTTGCCGCCGACCCAGGCGCCGAACGTGCCAGTGACGGTGAGCAGGATGCCGAAGACGCCGAGCTCGATCGTCTGCCAGCCGAAGACGCCGGCGCCATAGATGCCGCCGAAGGCGAAGAGCGCGACCAGCCCGTCCTGGTAGATCATGTTGGCCAGCAGGAAACGGCCGAGCCCGGGCAACGAAGGCAATTCGGCGATCGTCGCCTTGAGATGCGAGACACCGCCGGCCGCCGCCTCCTTCAACGAAATGCCGCTGCGCGCCGAATCCGGCGTCAGCAGGAACATCGGGGTGACGAAGATCACGAACCAGAGCGCCGTCAGCGGCCCGGTGAAGCGGTCGCCCTCGCGCGCCGCCGCATCGAGCCCGAACAATGGCGACAGGCCGGCCAGCGTCTTGCCCGTATGCGGATCGGCGGCGAGGAAGCCTAGCGTCAGCGCCAGCGAGATCAGCCCACCGAGATAGCCGACCGCCCAGCCTGTGCCCGAGAGCCGCCCGAGCCGCTCCGGCGGCACCAGCCGCGTCATCATCGCATTGTTGAAGATCGTCGCGAATTCCGCCCCGATCGTGCCGATGACGAAACCGCAGAGCGCGATCGGAACCGCCCAGGGCGATCCCGGTTTCGCATACCAGAGCATCGCCGAGCCCGCGACCAGCATCGCGCCGAACACCGCGATCCACGGCTTACGCGGCCCCGTCCGGTCGGCGATACCGCCGAGCAGCGGCGAAAGCAGCGCGATGGCGAGCCCGGCAAGGCCCGTCGCATAGCCCCACATGGCCTGTCCCTGCGCCGGGTCGCTCGCCAGCGCCGCCGCGAAGAAGGGCGCGAAGACGAAGGTGGTGACGAGCGTGAAGAAGGGCTGCGCCGCCCAGTCGAAGAAGATCCAGGCGACGACCGAGCGCCGGGGCGGATAGATCGTGGACTGTTCGCCGGAGGCAGGCAAGGATGCCGCGCTCACTGCAGCGTCGTGTCCGGATCGGAGCCGCCACGGGCCAGCTCGATCTCGGTGATCGCGACCAGCACCTCGGCCCGGCTCTTCAGGCTGGGCGCTTCCAGCAGCGCCTGCTTCTCGCGCGGGCCGAACGGGCACATCATCGAGAGCGCATTGACCAGCGCCTCGTTCGGCGCCTCGTTGACGCCCTTCCAGTCGATCTTGAGCTCGTTCGCCTTGGCGAAGCTGCGCAGCGCCTTGAGCAGCCCGGCGCGGTCAACCTCGTCCTCGCCGGCGCGCGCCTCGAAATCGACGAGGAAGTCGCCATAGGAGACGCGGCCCTGGCGATAGGGCGTGGTGACCGAGAGTTCCTCCTCCAGCCGGAAGCGCGAGACCCCGGTCAGCGTGATGATGTAACGGTCGTCGCCGGTCTCGGCGAACTGGGTGACCCGGCCGATACAGCCGACCTGGAGCAGTCCCGGCACCTGCGCCTGGCGCCCGTTCTCCGGCTCGGGCTGGATCATGCCGATGACGCGGTGCGTGCGCAGCGCGTCATCGATCATGGCGAGATAGCGCGGCTCGAAGATGTTGAGCGGCATCTGCCCGCGCGGCAGCAGCAGCGCGCCGGCGAGCGGAAACAGCGGGATCACCGCCGGGCAGTCGTCCGGCCCGGAATAGACCGCGTTCATGCCCATGCGCGCCCTCCCCGGCTCACGAGAACAGCAGGCCCGACAGCTTGCGCCGCCCGGCGACGCTGTGCTCGTCCATCGGGCCCCAGGCCTCGAAGAACTGCAGCAGCTGCTTGCGGGCGCCGTCATCGTTCCATTTGCGATCGGCCTTGATGATCGCAATCAGCGCGTCGACCGCCTCCTCGCGCTTGTCGCGGGCGTTCAGCGCCAAGGCGAGGTCGAAGCGGGCCTGGTGGTCTTTCGGATTTTCCGCGAGCCTGGCCTCGAGTTCGGCCGTATCGCCGAGCGAGGCGGCCTGCTCGGCAAGTTCGACAGCGGCCCTGACGGCCGCTACCGCCGGATCCTGCGCCTTCGCCTCCGGCACCATGGCGAGGAAGCCCTTGGCGCCCTCGATGTCGCCGGCATCGAGATGCAGACGCACCATGCCGGCGATCGCAGTGACGTTCTCAGGCTCGGCCGCCAGCACCTCGGCATAGAGCTCGCTCGCGCCGGCGGCATCGCCCGCCTCGAGCGCCTGCGCAGCCGCGGCCAGCACCTCCTCGACCGGCCCCGGCCCCATCGGGCCGACCAGGCGTTCGATGAAGGCCTTCACCTGGCTCTCCGGCTGGGCGCCCATGAAGCCATCGACCGGCTGGCCGCGCTGGAAGGCGATCACGGCGGGAATCGACTGGATGCCGAGCTGGCCGGGAATCGCCGGATGCTCGTCGATGTTCATCTTGACCAGCTTGACCTTGCCGCCGGCCTCGTTGACGACCTTCTCGATCACCGGGGTCAGCTGCTTGCAGGGGCCACACCAGGGCGCCCAGAAATCGACCAGCACCGGCTGGTTCATTGATTCGGCGATGACGTCCTGGCGGAAGCCCTGCGTCGTCGTATCCTTGATCAGCCCCTTGGCGGGCGCCGCATCGCCATTGACCAGCATGGCTCGTCCTTCACCTAGCAATCTGTCGGTACTGAAACCGGGAATCCGGATGCCCGCGGCAGCGAGCCATCCCATAGATGGGTGGCTTCAGCCATTCTGTCCATCATCCGGCGGTGTCGGCAGCGTGACGATCATCGGCTCGTGGCCGGTGGCGCGCAGGAAGGCGAGCATGTCGTCTCTGGAGATGCCGAGCGTCGCTGTGTTGACCAGTGGATGGAAGTTCAGGCGCTCGCCATTCGTCAGGGCCGCATCGAGCACCATGGTGACACGCCCCTCCCGATCGTTGATCACCGCGAAGGCGGTGACCGAGCCCGGCGTCACTCCGAGCGTCTCCATCAGCAGCTCGGCCGAGCCGAAGGAGAGGCGCCCGCTGGCGCCGAGCGTCTCGTGCAGCCGCTTCAGGTCGATCCGCGTGCTCTCCAGCGCCGAGACCAGGAAGAGCCTGCCCTTCTTGTCCTTCAGAAAGAGGTTCTTGGTATGATGGCCGGGAACCTTGCCGCGCAATTCCTTCGATTCGGCGACGGTGAAGACCGCGACATGGTCGATGCGCGTCGTCGGAAGGTCGAGCGCCTCGAGCATGGCGATCAGGTCGGCGGGACTGGCCGGTCTCGGCACGTCTATCGGCAAGGAAAAATTCATCGGGCAGCGGCTCGTTTTCTCTGGTCAGCGCGCAGACGCATCGCCGGGGCCGAGCGACCACATGAGCGATTGCGCGAGCGGCGTCCAGAGCCCGATCGGCAGACCGGCCTTGCGCAGCCCCTCCCCGACCCAGACATTGCAGCTGCGCAGCAGCCAGAAGCGATCGCGACCGCGCAGGAAGGCATCCCCGGTGCCATGGCTGATCCCGGGCAGGATCACGGGGCGGCCGGCTTCGTCCAGCTGCAGACTGGCCTCGATATGGCCGACGAGCGCGCGATAGCCCGCTTCGCTCACGGTGAAACTGCGCAGATCCCTTCCGGTCCGGACTGCAGCCACCGGCTGGACATGGACGACCGAGCGATCGAAGGCGGCGGCCTTCAGGATCAGGCCCAAAGACAGGTCGGCCAGCGTACCGAGCTCGGTATAGGCCGTCTCGGCGCCCCAGCCGAAGGCAATCCAGGGCGCATCGCGATGGGGGTCGGTCAACGGCGAGGCCGCGAGCAGCGTCCGCCAATCCCGGCCTGCGCTCACAGTCGGCAGCACGATGTCGCTATGGAAGCCATTGCTCGCGACGTAGATCGTGACGGCCCGCTCGCCGGACATGGCCGCCCCCGAGCCAAACCGCAGGGCTCCGATGGCGACCGCCAACGCGCAGGCGATGGCAAGCGCCATCAGGCTCAGCACGACATGGCTGAGCCCGCGTCCGAATCGCCCGCTCCTGCCGCTCGCCGCCATGCTGATTCCGCTCAACCACCGGAGTGGGAAGATCGGAAAGGGAGGGCGGGAAGTCCAGATTTCATCGGGCGGAATTGGCGCCCTGGAAGGCCTTTGTAAAAATCCTGCAACAAGGCGCTTGCGCTTCCCGCCGCTTTGGGGCAATAACCCGGCCGCGCCGCCAACACGGCGCGACTGTCTCGGATGCGGGTGTAGCTCAGGGGTAGAGCACAACCTTGCCAAGGTTGGGGTCGAGGGTTCGAATCCCTTCGCCCGCTCCAGACAATCTCAAGGCTTGAGAGGCACGTAAGCGTCGGGTTTCCCGGCGCTTTTTGCTTTTCTGGCCTGGGCGATTGGGGGCGATTTCCCAAGGGCTCCGAAAAGCCGTGGTTACCTGCGGGTTACAAGGACGATCCGGCGTCTCGTTGACGGTCGCGGCTCGAAGCAATTCTCCTGGTGGCCACTGCTGGCAATCCTGCTCAGGGCGGTCGTGGACCCGCAGCAGTCTAGTGCTCGTCCTGCCCTGCAATTGCCCGCAAGGCATGATCGAGGCATCTCTTCTACACATCAGAACGCCCCAAGCCTGAGCGAATTCAGGCGTCAATTGCCCAGACGCTCAAGCTGGGTGTTTCCAGGGTCGTAGAAATTCTCTCGGATGTCCCGATGTTTTAGTTTTCAGCAGATGCAGAGAACTCGTCGGGCCAGCACCCGCTCTCGTTTCAGGTGAAGCCTCTAGGCCGCACGAATGCACGTCGACAACGGGCATTTTCTCTACGCAAGTATCTGCACGCAGCGGTTCGAGGGTTGATAGCCGCAAGAGCATGTTGTGACCGACCAAGCCATTCGGCATGGTCTGTTCCGTTTGCGATCGGCCGCGCATCGCCGCAAACGGATATGTTGGCCTGTCGCCTTGGCTTCTGCGCTGACCTAGCCCGTTGATCCATGCGCCAGATCACGCAAGCTGCGGTCGCTCGGTCCAAATTCTGGGGGCCTCCGATGAGTGATGTCTCTCGTCGCATCGTGAGCATTCTGGGCGCGAACCCGTTTTTTGCGGGGCTCGAACAGGCCGCGCTCGAGAAGATCGCAACCATCTGCAGGCTGCGGCACCTGGCCGCCCGGGAGATTCTGTTCCTCAAAGGCGATCCCGGCGACGGGCTTTATGCCATTCGTCGCGGGCTGATCCGCATCGGAACGGTGGATGATCTCGGTCAGCAGATGACGATGAACGTCCTCGGCGGTGGCGACGTTTTCGGTGAAATCACCTTGCTCGACGGCCAATCCCGCACTGCTGACGCAATGGCGATGGAAGAGACCGACCTGTTTTTCCTGCCGCGGCACGACTTCTTGAGCTTGCTCAATCGCGAGCCGCCAATCGCGCTGCAGCTGATCGACCTCCTCTGCGCCCGGCTACGCGATGTCATCGGGCGACTAGAGGAGACGACATTTCTCCCCTCCGCAATCCGGCTTGCGCGACGCATTCTGGTGCTCGCCGCCGACTATGGCACGGATGTCCATGCGTCTCAGGAGGAATTGGCATCGCTTACCGGCGTGACGCGCGAAACGGTCAACCGCCATCTCCAGTCCTGGAAGCGCACCGGCATCATTTCATTGGGGCGAGGACGAGTGCTGATCCAGGATATCGAGGATCTGCGGCGCCTGGCGAAGGTCGATGCCGCCTAGTGCCGACGGCAAACACCACGACAGCTTGACTTGAGCACCTACCCCGCTGCCGCTTCGCCCGCAGCGAAAACCCGAACTGGCTGGTCGAAGCCCTTCAGAACGCGGACATCCAATTCGACGAGAGGCGCGCGCCCATCGACAGCATCCGCAGCGACCATATCGATCAGGATTTCGGCATTGCGCGCGCTCGCGCACAGACGCGCTGCGAGGTTCACGACGCTCCCAACCGCCGTGTATTCCAGCCGGCCTTCGGAGCCGATACGCCCCACGGTCGCCGGCCCCATTGCGAGCCCGACCCCGAAGCCAAGCCGGTGATCCAGCGTCTGTCGATCGCGCAAGAGGGACTGAACGGTCTTCTGCATGTCCCGCGCCATGTTGACGGCGCACAAGGCCGGGTCCGGACGGGGCACCGGGGCGTTGATCAGGACCATCATTCCATCACCTGAAAAATGCGTCAGCGTCGCCCCGTGATCGATCACCACCCTGTCCAGCGCATCGTAGTATTCGCCGAGGACACTCATCACGATTTCGGGTTCGGCGCGCGCCGAAAAAGCCGTGAAACCCCGCAAATCGCCGAAAACGACAACCACCTCGATGCGCCGACCCTCGAGCACGCTGTCGTCGCCAGAGCGGTCGACCAGTTCAGCCACCTGTGGTGCGAGAAACCGCTTGAGCCGGCCTATCCGTTCCGAGCGTTCCTGCGAGACTGCGAGATCGCCGGCCATTTCGTTGAAGCGTGTCGCCAGCCGCTCGAATTCATCTCCAGTGACGATGTCGATCCGGTGTTCGAATTGCCCGGCGCCGATCCGCGCCACGCCGTCCTCCAGAATTCGGATCGGTTCGATCATGCGTTGTGTGAGCCAGTAGGCAAGCGCAGCCGCAAGCCCGGAACCAACAACGAGGAAGGCGCCCGTACGCCAGAGGGCCGCGTAGATCGGCTCGAACGCCTCGGCGATCGGCTGCTTGACGATGACACTCCAGTCGACACTCGGTATCGGCGCCATTGCGGCGAGAACCATATGCCCGCCGATATCGCGTCCCTCGGTTGCCTGGCCGCTTTGCGTCGTAATGCGCGCTCTGAGAATCTGGAGTGGCCGTATTGCGGTCTGGTCGGCTCGAAGAACCAGGCTGATATCGGGGTGAGCGACGAGGCGCCCTGGTTGGTCGAGAACGAACGCTGCCCCGGTTCGTCCGACCCGGATCGCCGAGATGACGTCCCAGATCAGCTTGAGATTGACCTCGGCGACTGCCACTCCGACCGCCGACCGGGTGCCGGCGACTGCGATGGTCAAAAAGGGCTCGGAGCCGGCATGGAAGGTCACGGGGCCGTACCAGGCGCCGCCCGGGCGGATGCTCTTGAGCGCCGGGTTGACCGAATGGTCGGCGCCGCTCTCGACCTTGTTGAGCCCCATGCGCGAGACGAAGACGCGCTCTCGTCCGGCTGCGTCGACAAGGGTCAGGCTGACGACGGCAGGGACCTGACGCAACAGGCGAAAGGCGTCGAGCCTGCGCCTTTCGTCGGCGCTATCGGACCATGGCAACTGAACCGTCCACGCCAGCTGATCGCGAATCCCGTCCAGGAAGTCCTGAATTTTGGCAGCGGCGGATCGGGCTTCCGCTTCGAGAAGGTCGTTCAGCCGGGCCTTCTGGTCGCGATGGCCAAACCAGGCTTCGCTGCCGCCGGCGACAAGAAGGGGCGCGACGACTGCCGCGAACAGCGCGATGAAATACTTCGCGAAGAGCGAGCTCCGTGGAGCGGATGGCGATTGAGTCACCGTGACAGCTCATGCGCCGGCTTTCCGGCCAAGTTTATTCGATCACCACGTCTGCGCTGCTCAAAATTGAAGGTGGCATGGTCAATCCGAGCTGCCCAGCCGCCTTCAGATTGACGAACAGCTCGACCTTCGTCACGCGCTGGACCGGCAGATCGGAGGGCTTCTCACCCTTGATGATCCGGCCGGCATAGATGCCGGTATGGCGGTGCGACTGCCGGAAGTCGCCGCCATAGCTCATCAGGCCGCCGGCGTTCGGGAAATCCCGCGCCTGGGTGATGGCTGGCACTTTGTGACGGATGGCCAGCTCGGCGAGGCGTCGACTTCGGTAGGCGAAATAGGGATCGGAGGTGAAGACCAGCCCGGCCAGCTGCATCTGGGATACGGTCGCGAACAGGGCCTCCAGTTCCGGCTCGCTGCTGGCATTGAGGAGGCGCAGCTCCAGTCCGAGACTGCCTGCGGCCGCCTGCAGGTTTCGCGATTGCGAAGCCGAGGTCGGGCTCGTCGGATTGACGGCGACGGCAAAGGTCTTGGCGGCCGGAAACAGCTCGCTCATGAACTCCAGCCGTTTCAGCGAGACCTCCACGCTAAGGCTGCTTACGCCGGTGAGATTGCCGCCCGGCCGGGACAGGCTGGCAACCAGGCCCAGTGCGACAGGATCGCCGCCCATTTCGAAGACGATCGGGATCGTCTTGGTCGCCGATCGTGCGGCGAGTGCGACCTCCGCACCACCCGGCGCAACCATGACGGTGACCTGACGATCCGCCAGATCCAGCGCGAGCGCCGGCAATCGGCTGTACTGGCCTTCAGCCCAGCGAAAATCGATCGCGACGTTGCGGCCGTCGACATAGCCTGCTTCGGCCAGGCCCTCTGCAAAGGCAGCGAGGCGGCTGCGATAGGGTTCGGGGGATTCTGAACCGAGATAGCCGATGACCGGCGTGGCTTTTTGCTGCGCACGGGCCGAGACCGTTGACACCGCCATCGCGCCGAGCAGCGCGATGGTCCCGCGCCGCGTCGTTGGAACAGCCTGGCGCAAGGAGCAAGGCATGAACCGCACGGCCGTTCCCCTTCCGACCGACATTGGTGCAGGTCAGGAAACGCCCAACTTGCTCCATCCCCCTCATATCATGCTGGATGAACCGTGTCGCGAAACTGGTTCGCCACCGGCCTACCTAAACGGGGTTACGACGCTCCTGGCTCGTCAGAGCGTCAGCGGCCTTGCCGGTTCAATGCGCGAGACGTGCTGGCGTATGGCGGCGGGGGTGAACGGATAAACGCTGCAACAGACTGGACGCCTGTTGCGGCGCAGGTATCAGCATGGCCACAAGAGTTTAAACGCGAGCGGACCGCGCCGGAGACCGATATGGAGCGCCGGCGCGGACAAACATGATCGAACTCAGTTCAGCCCTCGCGTGACGACGACCTCGAGATAGCTGCTCGGCACCACCACGGTTGCATCGCCCGAGCGGTTGAACTGCTCGACCAGCGCCATCAGATCCCGCGTCAACGCCGCCTTGGCAGGCTGGTCCAGCGCCCCAAAGACCTTGAGCACTGGTCCATAGTAGCTGCTGAAGACCTGAAGCCAGTGCTCCGGCGAGCGATAGCGGAAGACGAAGTCGCGCCGCGTCGCCTGGATCGATGCGCCAGCCGAACCAAACAGCTCGGCCAGGCGCTCCTGCGTGCCCCAGAGCGCGGGCGAACGCAGCCCGGGAGCCGGCGCGACATGTTTCCCGATCGTCTTGAAGAGATGGCCGATGAAGCCGTCCGGCGTCCAGTTGGCCAGGCCGATCTTGCCGCCATGCCTGCAGACCCGCAGCAGCTCTCCGGCCGCTCGCTCCTGATCCGGTGTGAACATCACCCCGAAGGTCGACATGACCGCGTCGAAATGGCCGTCTGCGAACGGCAAGGCTTCGGCATCGGCTTCGCGGAAGGAGATGTCGAGCCGCTCGGCCGTGGCACGCTCGCGGCCACGGTCGAGCAAGGCTGCGACATAGTCCGTGCTGGTGACGTCGCACCAGCGGCGAGCCGCAGCGAGACTGGCATTGCCGTTTCCGGCGGCGACATCGAGCACGGCCTGGCCGCTGCGCAGATCGAGCGCCTCGCACAGGCGTTCGCCGACGATCTGCAGGGTGGTTCCGACGACAGCATAGTCGCCGGACGACCAGGCGCCGTGCTGGCGGAGCTTGATCGCCTCGTGGTCGATCTTCTGCGGCGCAGCAGCTTGAAGCATGGTGGACATTGGATGTTTCTCCCTGTGAGGTTTGCTCGGTAGGCCCGGATGAACGGGTGGGGCATGGCGCTTCGGGGGGCCTCGCGCCGTACAGTGAGTGATCATGGCCGCGGATCGACGCACCGAACGCTGAACTCGATCTCCGAGCGGCTGATGCCGATATCCTTCAGCATCCTGTCGTCGAGGCTCGACAGCGCGTTTGCGGCATGGCGTATCTGCGCCCCAAGGGCGATCCTGCGCAGCCGTCCCGACAGCGCCTCGATCAGCCTGGTCGTCAGAGGGCGCCGGGCAGGCTTGCGATGAGGTGGGACGAAGGGGCCATGGACCTCATAGAGATACTGCTCCCCGAGGATTTGCCCGACCGCCATGCGTCCAGCCAGCCGGTCGAGCACCGACTTGGTGCGAGGCTGCAGCGTGTCGGTCAGGTCATCGATGTCGTAGAGAAAATCGCTTTTCAGCGCATACATGGTGCCGCTCCCATTGCTTTGTTCACCGCCTCCTCGGGCGGTGCTGCGGCTTTGTGGCGGCTCAGGGGGCATCCCGTCTGTGAGGTGCCGCACATAGGCGATTCAACGTCGCGACGCGGCCGATGACATACGAATGCTGGAGGCTGTCGAAAGCTCCTGGCGGCTGCGAGAATATCGCCGTCCCTGGGCCAATTTAGCTTCGGGGATAGTCGTCGGGGCTGGAGTTTCTCGCACCATCAAGGCTCGCTGCGTCTCGCTCCGCGAGTCGTCGACAGCAAGCACGGCGGCAATCGATTACAGCTGAACGATCGATAGAGGCGAGACCGTTCATGCCGTCCGCTTTCGAGCGGCATGCAGCGCGGGTTTTCGAGCCGGCCGTGCGACGCTCCATTGAAAGGATGGGCTCATCACTGGCTCGGGC
Source organism: Allobosea sp. GW821-FHT10B12 (assembly GCF_059415545.1). Taxonomy (NCBI): domain Bacteria; kingdom Pseudomonadati; phylum Pseudomonadota; class Alphaproteobacteria; order Hyphomicrobiales; family Alloboseaceae; genus Allobosea; species Allobosea sp. GW821-FHT10B12. The sequence goes on along the minus strand of NZ_JBWKNL010000014.1, from coordinate 48,846 downwards.
TTCGCGGTTGGCGGCAGACCCAGGCTTCTGGAGATCCAGCCCAGCGCGCTTGAGAACTGTTGGCAGATCACGTCATCTGCCGGGGGCGTCCTTCGCTATCGGTCCGCTTGGCCAGGGCGCCCCTCTCCTGACCGAAACGGAGGCAGAACAGGCCGCTCTATGATCTGACGGAGCGCAAAGCTCGATTGGATCCGTGCAACGTGCGGCAATCGGGACAACTGCGTCTTGTGAACATGCTCGAAGTCCTCGACGTCTCGGGCGACGACCGTGAGCAGATAATCGTCCTCCCCCGACATCAAGAAGCACCTCAGAACCGACGGGCATTTGGCTACGGCCTTTTCGAATGCGGAAAGGGCGTCTTCACTCTGGCTGTTCAGAGCCAATCTGACGATCACGGTTACCCCAAGACCAAGCACCTTCTGGCTCAATCGTGCGTGATAGCCGACGATCACGCCCTCCTCCTCCAAGGCGCGTTGTCGTCGGGCCACGGCTGTGGCGGACAATCCGATGCGTTCGGCGAGCTTGATATGGCTGGCGCGGCCATCTTCTACGAGCTCGGACAAAAGGACACGCGACAGTTGATCCAGAGTCATGGTGTGTTCCTGCGACTACGGCTGATCCTGCGCGCGATACTAGCATCATATCCGCAATAACCGCTTGAATCCGATGAAATTGGCGGCATCTCCACCGCAATTCGTCGGAATTCGCTTGAGCTCATGCGCTACGATCGCCGCTCCAAACTCGGGAGGATCAAATGCGCGTAGGCGTTCCCAAGGAAATCAAGGTTCATGAATACCGGGTCGGCCTGACGCCGGAAGCCGCGCGGGAATATGTGTCTGCGGGGCACGAGGTGCTTGTCGAGACGAATGCCGGTGCTGGCATCTCCGCCTCGGACCAGGCTTACGAAGCCGCCGGCGCACGCATCGCGGCAACCGCGGCCGAGATTTTCGCCAAGGCCGAGATGATCGTAAAGGTCAAAGAACCTCAGCCATCGGAATGGACCCAGCTTCGCGAAGGCCAAATTCTCTTCACATACCTGCACTTGGCTCCGGATCCGGAGCAGACGGCCGGCCTGCTGAATTCGGGCGTAACCGCGGTCGCCTACGAAACGGTGACGGATCGCTTTGGCGGCCTGCCTCTGCTCGCTCCCATGAGCGAAGTTGCCGGCCGACTTTCGATCGAAGCAGCGGGCTCTTGCCTGCAGCGGCACGCGGGTGGCCGAGGCATGCTGATCGGGGGCGTGCCGGGCGTAGCGCCCGCGCGCGTTGCCATCATTGGCGGTGGGGTGGTTGGGACACACGCCGCCCGGATGGCCGCTGGGCTTGGAGCTGACATTGTCATTCTCGATCGGTCCCTCCCCCGCCTCAGGCAATTGGACGAGCATTTCAGTGGTCGCGCAAGAACGCGCTTTTCCACCCAGCAGGCCATCGAAGAAGAGGTGCTCGCGGCCGACGTGGTGATCGGGGCCGTCCTCATTCCGGGGGCAGCAGCCCCCCGTCTGGTTTCCCGCGAACAGCTTTCAAGGATGAAACGCGGAGCGGTGCTCGTCGATGTTGCGATCGATCAGGGCGGCTGTTTCGAAACCTCCCGACCGACGACGCACGCTTCGCCCACCTTCGAGATTGAAGGGGTCATTCATTATTGCGTCGCCAACATGCCCGGAGCTGTGCCGCTCACATCGAGCTATGCCTTGAACAACGCCACGCTGCCGTTCGGCCTGGCATTGGCGGCACGTGGCCTGAAGGCGATCGAAGAAGACCCGCACCTCGCCGCCGGCCTGAATGTCCATCGAGGCCGGATCACAAATCCCCAGGTCGCCGAGAGCCTCAACAAGCCTCACGTGCCGGTTCAAAAGGCGATTGCCGCCTGATCATCGAGCGCTAGCTTCAAAGGATGACAGGGGCGGGCGCGCACTGCGATCCTGCCCCTACCTCCACAAGTGCTGAAGCACTCCTTCCAAACCCACTGGAAGGCAGGCGAACATCGCCACCCTTAAAGTAATCACCTTCAGTTGGCTCGAGGGGTCGAATCCCTTCGCCCACTCCAGACACTTCTCAGGCTTGAGAAGCATGCAAGCATCGGATCTTCCGGCGCTTTTTTTTGCTTTTTTGGGCCTGGGCACATCCCGTGAGCGATACCTGGCAAGGCGATGCCGCGGCTGACGGTGTCAGACCTTTCGCGTCGATGACGCGGGTATGCGCGACGGCGACCTCGTCCCGGCCAAATCAGAACGGATTGACGTAGTTGGTGATCGCGATCTGGCGCAGCAGCACCTTGCGGATGACATGTGCTGCCTTGACGCGATCGGTGAAGATCGCCGCATCGCCGGCGCTGCCGGCCGGCAATCTCACGGCAAAGGCTTGATCGTCGAGCTTCACCCGGACCACGAAAGGGGCCGCCTGCACTGATTTCGGCATGACCGCTGCGCCGGAGGTCTGGACCTGGCCTGTGGCGACGGCCTGCAGGATGCTCTCGACCTTGCCCGTCTGCACCGTCCCCGGTGCCCATTTGAAGGTGAGCTCGACCGGCTGGCCGGCCGTGACATAACGGGCATCGATCTGGTTGATCTCGACGCCAAGGATCGTGTCCGCGGTGTCGATGAAGGCCATCACCGGCGCCAGCGGCAGGTTGGTCACCCGCGCTCCCTTGCGCAGCGCGAGATTGGTGACGTAGCCGTCGGCCGGCGCGCGCACCGTCGTCTTCTCCAGGTTCCATTTCGCGCCGACGAGCTGGGCCTTGAGCTGCTCCACCTCGGCCTCGCGCTGCTCGACATCGAAAGCCCTGCCCGTGCCGCGCGACTGGAGTTGGGTCATCTCGGCGAGGCGCGTCTCCTGGAACTTGAGCTGCGCCGCCAGCGCATCGACCTGCGACTGGAACGGCACCGGATCGATCCTGAACAGTACGTCACCGGCCTTGAGCGGCGTGTTGGCGGTGACCGGGACGTCGATCACCTCGCCAGCGACATCTGGCACGATCGCGACCGAGTTGCGCACGACAAGAGCCGGCCCCTGCGGCGCGCCCCAGTTCATCGGAATGAACAGCCCGATCAGGAGGAGCAGGAGGACGAAGATCGGCGAGATCTTCCAGAACAGGTTGAACGGCACGATCCTGAGCTTCACCAGGACGAAGAGCAGCGCCAGATAGCAGTTGAGCAGGACGACGATCATCGTGCCGGCTCCGCATTGCCGGCGCCGCGGGCCGGGTTGGCCGGCACGTCGACATAGGCCCAGATCAGGACGACCGGCCAAAGCACGAAGCCGAGGAAGAGCGTCACCCAGCCGCCGATGCTGACCGCCTCGGCCCAGGGGTGGTTGCGGCGCTTTGCCACCATGCCCGGCCACATCGCCATGAAGACGATGACGAAGACCGTGCTGGCGACGAGCACGATGAGAACGATCCAGGCGAAGATGTCGAGACCGGACATGGTTTTCTCCTCACCGCGCCCTAGCCGGCGCAGCGCTGCTCACCGAGGGATTGCGGAAGCGCTCAGTTTTTCACCTCTTCGAAATCGCCGGGCTTCCAGCTCTTGTCGAAGGCCGCCGCTTCGGGGCCGTAGATGCGGATATAGGCGAACCAGCCACGGCCCGACGCCGTCTTGATCCAACGGCCCTCCTGGCCGGCGGGCGCACTCGGTCCGAAATAGAGATCGAGCGGCGCCGAGCCTTTGACGTCTTTCAGCTCGAACAACGAGCGCAGCGCCGCCTTGTCCTGGTCGGTCTGGACCTGCGAGCGCGTGGCGGAATCGTAAACGGTCACCGACCAGAACAGCTTGCCCGGCACCGGCTGCGGGATCGTGAGCTTGTAGCTCTTGCCGCCGTCGAGATAGGCGCCCGAGGCGTCCATCGAACTCAGCCAGTAGAGCGAGCCGGCGCCGGCATTGCGCCTGAACATCGCTGGCGAGGTCACGATCGCCTGGGCGAACCAGCGGTCGCGCGCTTCGAGGTCGAGCCCGGCCCGCGTCTCGAACTGGGCGCTGCCCGGCACGAGGCCGACCCATTCCCATTTGCGGTCGGGCCAGTTGATCCGGTCCGGCCGGTTGCTGGCGAAGGCGGAGACCAGCATCTGGTCGCGGCCGGCTTTGGCGGCGCGCTCAAGGATGCCGCTCATGCGCGCATCCGGCTTGAACGGCTTGCCCTTCTCGATCCCGAGCTCGGCGAGCAGCCCGTACATCGGCAGGAAGCCGGGAACCAGCGGCTCGGCCTCGATGATCTTCGCGAGCTGCTGCCAGAACTGGATGTTGTCCTCCCAGCTCAGAGAGGAGCTGTCCATCTTCATCTGTGAGGTATCGACCACCTTGAGCGGCTGAGGCCTTGCCGCTTCGGCGAGCGGATAGATCTTGACCGCCTTCAACGCCGCCACAGCCTTTGGCACGTCACCGCCGATCGGTAGTGCCCGCAGCGCGAACAGGTTCTTCATCGATTTGGACTGGCCGGTGAAATACCCCGACGGAATTTTGCCCTTATAGCCCGGCGGCAGGATGAGATGCTTGCCGCCCTTGCCCGCGTCGGGGCCTGGCAGGCCCATGTCGAGCACCCAGCCTTGGTGATGATCGTCGACCAGGCCGATGAAGGCTCCGGGCGGCAGTTCGATCACCATCGGCCCCTTGCTCAGATCGAGCACGCCGGAGCCGTAGGGAGTGTCCGAATTGAGGGTGAAGCCGACCTGTCTCGGGCCGGCGGCGGCGATGCCCCAGGCCTTGCCGTCCTCGATGCCGACGGCGCGGTTGCCATTGAAGATGCCTTCGTTCGAGACGGTCGGATACCAGAAGCGATAGGCGGTGATCGCGCGCTGGAGGTCGGCATCGTCGCGGGCGCGCTGGGCGGTGTCGCCGATCGGATAGCCGCGCTCGAACTGGTAAGGCGTCGGCGCGGCCGTCTGGGCGCCGGCGGGCCAGCAGGCGAGCGTCGCCGCAAGGCCGAAGATGGAAATCGCGAGCACCCGGTTCATAAGCCGTCTCCGTCGTCCGAAAGGATTCGTTGGATATCAATGCGCTGCTGTTCCGGTTGGTTACGGCACCAGCTCGAAATCACCCGGCTTCCAGCTCTGGTCGAACCAGGGCTGCAGCGGTGCATAGAGGCGCAGGATCGCCTGCCAGCTCTTGCCGGGCCGGGTCTGAACCCAGTTGCTGTCCTGCCCTGCCGGCGGCTTCGGCCCGAACCAGACGGCGTAGGAGCCGTCGGCACTCGCCTTCATGCTCTTCTCGTTGCTGTCGATGCCCGCGAGCTTCTGGTCCGTCTCCAGCATCGAGCGCGTCTGCGCGTCATAGACGGTGAACGACCAGAACTGGCCGGCCGGCACCGGGCCCGGCATCGTGATCTTGTAGGTCTTGCCGCCGTCGAGGAATTGGCCCTTCGCGTCACGACTCGTGAACGCATAGGCCGAGCCGCTACCGGGCTTGGCCGCCGCCATCGCCGGCGTGATGCCGGTCGCGGCGTAGTGGAACAGCGTGCGCGCATCGAGCATCCGCTCGCCATTATCGAGGAACTGGTAGCTGTTGCCGATGAAGCCGTTGCCCCATTGGCGATCCGGATAGTAGTTCACGCGCGGGTCGCGCGAGGCGAACAGGATCGCGCGGGCAGCCGCGTTACCGACCGCGACCGCATCGGTGAGGATGGCCTTCATCCGCGCATCGGGCGCGAAAGGCTTGCCTTTCTTGATGCCGATCCCGGCGAATAATCCGACGATCTCCGGATCGAACGCGTCGCCCGGCTCATGCTGGATGACCTCGTTGATCTCCTCGTAGAACTTGAAGTCGTTGGAGTGGATCGTGTTGAACTGCTTGCCCGACAGGTTGACGAAAGCGGTCGGTGGCGGATTGGCGGCGGCGGCGAACGGATAGACGCGGGCGTGCTCCTTGACGAGCTTCACCGCTGCCGGCACGTCGTTGTTCTCGACGAAGACCCGGCAAAGCAGCCAGTTGATATAGGTCGGCGTCCGCGTGACGTAGTAGCCGCTCGCTGGCAGCTCGCCCTTGTAGTCCGGCGGCACGAACAGGTACTTGCCGCCCTTGCCCCGGTCCGGGCCGGTCAGCCCGACATCGGTAACGAAGCGAAAATAGGCGTCGTCGACCGGGCCAAGCGCGTTCGGCGGGATTTCGACGACGACCGGGCCGTCCTTCAGATCGACGCAGAGGAAATTGTAGACCGTCGTTGAATTCGGCGTGAGGAAGAGCGAGCGCGCATCCATCAGGTCTTCGGTGATGCCAATCGCCTTGTTGTTGGCGACGCCGGCCTCGTTCAGTCCTTTGCACATCGCATGCAGTGACGCCGCCGGGATGCCCGAAAGAAAGGCCTCCATGCCCCGCGAGAAATCGATCTGATCGTAAGCCTTCTTGACGGTTTCCGCGTCCGGCAGGCCATCGAAGAAGCGCAAGGTGCCGATGCGCGTTTCGATCGTATTCGGAGTGATGATGTCAGACGGGACTTTTGCGGCGTATTTCGGCGGCGCTTGCGCGACGGTCGATGTAGCGAGCGCCAGCATCAAGGTCGTGGCGGCGGCCGCTCTCAAAACTCCAACCCTCGACATCATCTCAATCCCCGATGTTGCGGTGTCGTTGTCCGATACAGTCACGGCGTCGCCAGCTTCTCGACGTCCGGAAGCTTCCAGCTCTTGTCGAACAGTGCCTTGGTCGGCTGGTAGAGGCGGAAGAGCAGTTCGAATTTGCGGTTCGGGTCGGTCGGGACCCAGTTGGCCTCCTTCCCGGCGGGGGCTTTCGGCCCGAAATAGACGTCGACGCTGCCGTCGCCGTTCTTCTGGATGCCGGGCGTGATCGAGGCGAGGCTGGCGCGATCCTGGTTCTTGATCAGCGCGTGCGTCTCGCGGTCATAAGCCGTGGCCGACCAGTATTGCCGAACGGGCGCGTCGGCCGGAACGGTCAGCTTGTAGGTTGCAGAGCCGTCGAAGGCGTTGCCAGCTTTGTCCTTGCTGGCCATCAGATAGAACTGCGCGGTGCCGATCCGCTTGATACCGGTGAAGCCGAGCGTATAGGTCACGCCACGCGCATCGACCGGATACTCGTCGACATTGGCATAGCCGGTCGAGACCGCCCGTACGACCTCCGCCATCGCCGCCGGGAACCAGCGAATGCCCTCGTTGATCACCGCAAAACCCGCATCGTAGCGAGCCGACAACAGGGCGTGCGCCTCCTGCGCCGCCGCGTCGAACGCATCCTGCTTCGCCCGGTCCGGGTTGAAGGGCTTACCCTTCTCGATGCCGAGCGTCCTGAGCTGATCGATCATCGCGCGGTCGCGCGGCAACCAGGGCTCGTTCTGGACGACGCGATCGAGATTCCGGAAGAAGCTCGCATCGTATTTGATGGTCGAGTCGAACATGACGTCATAGGCGTCGGTGAACCGCGTCGGCGGCGGCTTGGCCGCCTGTGCCAGCGAGTAGACCTTGATGCGCTTGCCGTAGGCCACCGACTTGGCGACGTCCGCATCCGAATGGCTCGGCAGGTTCGAACGCAGCAGCGCAAAGCCGCTATAGGTGTCGGATTGGAGAGGGTAATATCCGGCGGGAAGCTTGCCCTTCCAGCCCGGCGGCAGGACCGCGTATTTGCCGCCCTTGCCCTGGTCCGCGCCCTGGGGGCCGGCATCTTCCAGCGGCATCTGCCAGATCGTGACGATATTGCCTGCGATCGAGCCGCCTTGCGCCGGCGGGATCTCGATCACGACCGGCCCGTCCTTCACGTTCCAGAACGACATGAAGTAGATCGAGTCGGGATTGGGCGTGAGCGTCTGGTTCTTCCAGTTCACTGGCCGCGACCAGTAGATGATCTCGTTGACCTTGGCGCTGGTCTTGGAGAGCATTTCCTGCTGCATCAGGTCGGTATTGACCGCCGGCATCGCCCAGATAACGGCCTCGACCGCGCGCCGCTCGACCAGCCGGCGTTCGAGATCGCCGGGCGCCGGGCTCTGCGCCTGCGCGGTTGCGACAAGCAGCGCGAAAGCAACGGCGAGAACCGCTCTCATCATGAACTCCCGCCAATGGTCCGAACGGAGCTGCATCTGCCGGAGGCCGGCTTTGCGCTTTTCGGGTTATGCCCTGACGGAAAGGCTCGCATGCGCCGCCCCAGCGCTTAAGGCTGTAACGGTTACGGTGCGGAACAGCGGCTGTCGCATTCGCTCTCGCCCGGTGCGATAAGCCGCGTCAGGCCGACGGGCTGAGCGACAGCAGCGGGCGGCCCTCCCCTGGCTGAGATCGGCCGGCGCGTGACCATGGCGAAACGGTGCGCACAGGCCCCGTCGCACTCCGACGGGGCCTGTCTTGCCGCTCGCCAAAAAGTACTTCTCCGGATCGGCGAGGTTATCGGTGGGTGCTTGGTGCTCGCAGAACGCGGCCCGCCTCGAAGGCGCCAGATTGCCAGTGCGGGACGCGCTTAGGCACTGCCTGAGCCGGCAGCGCCTGGGCCGGGGCTGATGCCGTCGCCTCAGGCCGCCAGCACGACGACCTTCGTCTTCACCGGCGTGTTGTTGTACAGGTGGATCATGTCCTGCGTGAGCAGGCCGATGCAGCCACTGGTGATGCCATTCCCGATCGATTCCGCGTCGAGCGAGGCGTAGATCGTGTAGAGCGTGTAGGCGCCGTTCTGATAGAGATGCAGCGTGCGCGCGCCGAGCGGATTGTCGAGGCCGCCGGGCATGCCGCGGGCGTATTTGGCCGCTTCGGGCTGGCGCTTGATCATCTCCTTGGGCGGCGTCCAGGTCGCCCATTCGGACTTGCGCCCGACATAGGCGTCACCGTTCCAGCGGAAGCCGTCGCGGCCGACATTGGCGCCATAGCGGGTCGCCGCCCCATCGCCCTCGACGCGATAGACATAGTAGTTGCCGGGGTCGACGATGATCGTGCCAGGCGCTTCCTTGGTGTCGTAGGCGATCGTTCGGCGGAAATATTTCGGGTCGACATGGGTGACGTCGATCGCCGGGATCGGGAACTTCTCCTCCGGCACCGGGCCGTAGAGCTTCTGCGCCTCGGCGAGGCTCATGCCGTCGGTCGTGCAACCGCCGAGCGCGAGCGCGCCGAGACCGGCGGCCGAGCCGGCCAGGAACGAGCGGCGGCTGAGGAGCCCCGCCTGGCGCCCGAGCAGGGCGATCTCGTGCTCCTTGCGGGCATCGGCATTGCTATCGTCGATGATCATGTTCCTGGACTTCCCTTGTCCTGCTGCCCGACGAGAGACTACTCCGGCATACACTTGCTGAACCTCTTGGCCGGGCGGAGATTGCAGGCACATGGCCCGGCTGGCAAGCTCGGGCTTTCGCTGCGCAGTGCTTACCGCGCACCAGAGCCGGCAAAGTCCACGCGGTCTCGCTTCGCGCTGAGCTCGACAAAAAGGCAGATCACGGCATCAGCCAGCCAGCGCGCTTTGCCGCTCGTTCTCACGCGCTGTAATGCGCTTGTTCACGCCGATGGGTTGAGCGGGGGCAAGGGATTGCGCGCGCCTTGGCGGGGGCGGCCGGCGCGGGGCCACGCCGAAACAGCGCGCGCAAGCTCTCTTCCGTTCCGCCTGGTCCAGTGACCGCCGCCGAACACTGCATGTTCGAGCTGCGCCAGATGCGGCGCCACACGCCGGTCGTCACGCAACGCTTTCCGATCGGCAGCCAGCAGCCGGCCACGCCAGATTGCAAGGGCGCGATAGCTCGCCGCAGGCTCGCCGCTCCGCGCAGCTCGCCACAACTGCAAGCGCGCAGGCCACTCCGCCGCACCGAACCGGACAGTCGCTTGCCGCCAGGCTGCGCCCAGGGCGAATGCGAGCAGCGTGATCGCGGCCAGAGCAGCCGCTCCCGAGCCCAGATACCAGAGGGCCGAACTGCCGGACTGTTCCGACCGCGCCGGCTGCGCTGTGGCTGCGATCGTCACCGTCAACCCCGGCAGCGTTTCGGTTCTGGCCTGCCTGTCGGCCATGCTCCACCATGGCTGCGCGAGCGCCGGCAGCTCGAAAATGCCCGGTTTCTCGAAGACATAGGTGACCTTGTCAGTGCGGTGGCCTTCGACGCTGCCGCGATTGCTGCGGTCCTCGATCTCCGGCGGATCGACGTAAGTCCGCACCCCGTCCGGCGCGTCGAAGCGGAACTCGGCCATGCCAAGCGCAGGAACGCCCGCCGCCTGGCGCCGGATCGTCCGGACCACCGCATCTCCGATACGAAACTGGCGCCCATCCGGCTGCGGCGACCAGCTCTCGTTCGCGCTGACGCTGTCGGCGACGAGCACCGGACCGGACGGGTCGATGCCAGCTGGCACGCTAACGCTGAAATGCGTCGCTTGCCCGGCCGCCGAGCCCACCGGATCGCCCTCGCGTGTGAGCAATGTGATGGCCGGCGCCGGCATTGCAATGTCGCCGCCGCGCCGCGGGAAGACGATGAACTCGAAACTCTGGCCGACATAGTCCCGGCCATCGATCCGGTCGCGGATAGTGGTCGCCTGCGTCTCGAAGCGCAGGATCTGGGCTCCGGCGGCTTCCGGCACGCTGACGAGCGGAGGATGCGGCATCTCACTGGGGAACAGCACCGCGACATTGAGCCGGACCGGCTGGCCGATCACGATCCCGTCCGTGGGGTCGAGGCTCGTGCGTATGACCGGTGGCTCGGCCGGTGCCTGTGCGAGCGCGACGATCGGGACGGCGAGCAGCAGAAGCAGGGCGAGGGCCTTCATGGCGCCGCTCCCGGCTGGGCCTGAAGCTGGTAGGCGAATTTCGCCCGCAGGAAATCCGCCGGCTTCGTCTGCACGCGCTTCAGCCAAAGGGCGCGCACCGCCTCGTCGGACATTGGCTTCTCGCCCTCGACCGTCGAATCCTCGCCGCCCTTCTTTGTCTTGTCGAAGACGATCTCGTCGGCCTTGGTGTCGGTGTTGCCGGTCTCGCCACCTTGCGTCTTCTTCCGCTCGCCGCGGATACGGGCGATCTCGCGGTTGGTCAGTGCGGCCTGCCAAGCAGGGTGCAGGGCCAGCGCCCGATCGTAGCGCTTCAACGCGTCATCATACTGGCCGAGCATCACCAGCGCGTTGCCCTGGTCGAAGGCGCCTTCGGCCGTGTCGCGGGCGGCAAAGGACTGGGCAGCCTCCTTGAACTCCCCCGCCCGGAACAGCGCGACACCACGCCAGAGCGGATCGCGAAAGGCCTTCGCAGCATCGGCCGGACGATTCCCGTTCATCAGCAGGCGGCCGCGCTGGTCCGGCATCAGCCAGAGATCGCGGAGGCCGAGTTGATACCACGCCACCAGCAACGCCAGAGCCGCGAGGCAGGCAATGGCCGCATAAGGCGAAAGATGGCGGGAGCGGATCATGCCAGCCCCCAGCCGCGCCGGAACCAGAGCAGGACCAGAAGGGCCAGCATCGGCACCAGCCAATAGCCCGCCTCGCGCCAATGCTCGCCCTCGCCGGCGACGCCAGCTGCACTGTCGCCGCGGTCGAGGCGACGAACGACCGCCGCGACATCGGTCTGGTCGGGTGCTGTGGTAACCGCCGCGCCGCCGAGCGCTTTTGCCGTCTCGGCGAGCCCGGTCGCCGCGGCGCCGGGGCCGTGCAGTGCGAGGATCGTCAGCATCGGCGCGCCAGCCTGCTGCGCAACCGTATCCGGCGGAGCCGCATCGGCCAGCAGCAGGATCGATCCGCCTTGCCCCGTGCCTGCCAGCGCACGCCGCGCCAGAGCCAGCGCGCCGGCGAGATCCTCGCCCGGCTTCGGCATGATCTGCGGCGACAGCGCCTTGGCGAGGTCGAGCACGACGGCCCTGTCCGGCGTCGGCGGCAGCACCAGATGGGCAGAACCGGCATAGGCGATCAGCGCCGTCGAGGCGCCTTCGCGGGCGGCCAGGACATCGGCGAGCTTCTGCCGGGCACGGTCGAGCCGCGTTGGCGCAAGGTCCTGCGTCAGCATGGAGGGCGTGACCTTGAGCACGACTGCGACCGGGGGCTTGGCATCCGCAAAAGGCGACGGCTCGCGCTGCCAGGCCGGGCCCGCGACCGCGATGGCTGCGACGGCGGAGCCGGCGAACAGCCAATCGGCCGGGACAATGCGCGCGCGTTGCTCGTTCCCGGTCAGGAGGTAGGGCAGCAGCGCCGGATCGATGACGCGGCGCCAGCGCTGGGTGGAATCAGAGCTTCGCCGCGCGAGGAACCAGAGGGCAGCGGCCGGAAACAACGCCAGCAGCCAGATCGGCCGTTCGAAATGGAAGGCGGCGAGTGCGTCCATCACGACCGCGCCTCCGCCACTCCGGCCGATCCGGCAGGCACCATGCGGCGATACCGGCGGGCGACGCCGAACGCCTGCGCCAGCAAGGTCAGGCCGAGAACCGCGGCCAGCGGCATCCAATAAACGTCGCGGCGCGGCCGAAAGCTGACGCTGTCGATGCGGCGCGTCTCGATCTCGTCGAGGCGCTGATAGATCTGTGCGAGCTGGGCCCGGTCCAAAGCCCGGAAGAAGCCGCCGCCGGTCGTCGCGGCGACCTCCTTCAGCGCGGCTTCGTCGAGCTTGTCCTCGCCGGCCGCCTGCGGATCGCCGACCGCAACGGTATGAATCACGATGCCCTTGTCCTTGGCGACGCGGGCGGCCTCGGCCGGGGGCACCTTGCTCAGTGTGTCGTTGCCGTCGGTCAGCGCGATGATCGTCTTCGCCTTCACCGTGCTGCGCGCGAACAGGCCGATGCCGAGGCCGATCGCATCGCCGAAGGCCGTGCGCGGCCCGGCCATGCCGACAGCGGTGTCCTGCAGCATGGCGCGGCAGAGATCGAGATCGGTGGTGAAAGGCACGAGCGCGAACGGCGCGTCGCCGAAGACGACGACCCCGACCCGGTCGCCCTTGCGGCGCGACAGGAAGTCGTCGAGCACCTGTTTCACCGCCGTCAGCCGGTCGACGGTCTTGCCGGACGCATCGACGAAATCCTTGGTGTCCATCGAACCGGAGAGATCGACCAGCAGGAGCAGGTCGCGCGTCGGCAGGTCGCGATGCAGCGGCGGCTCGATCCATTGCGGCCGGGCGAGCGCCGCCAGGACGAGCAGCCAGACCAGCACCAGCACGACGAGATTGCCGATGCTGCGCCGCGCCACGACGCCGCCTGAGAAAGGCTGCTGGCCGCTGAGCCGGACCAGCCTGTCGAAGAAGGGCACGGTGAGACCGACGCGCCGCTCGGTATGCGCCGGCAATCCGAACCAGACGAGCAGTGGCAGCGGAATGAGCAGCATGGTCCACGGGTAGGCGAAGGCGAGCATGGTCACGCCTCCTTTGCCGCCCGGCCGCGTTGTCCGCGGAGCCAGACCTTGGCCTGTACGACAAGCGCAGTCGTACCGATCGTGAGCTCGGCTGCTTGGGGAGCAAACAGGCTTGCCAGGCTTGTCGTGAGATCGGTCGTCTGCACACCGGCCGGCGTGGTTCGCGTGATGAAGCCGATCCAGGCCGAACCGGTCAGCGACGCCACTTCGTCGCGGCCATGACCGACGATCGCCGCGCGTTTCAGGATGCTCGAGAGCGCTTCGGCGATCTCACCATCACGTCGCGCCAAGGCGTCGATCTCGGCAGCTGCGCGCCGCAGATAGGCGTCGGCCCGGTAGCGCCGCAGCGCGCGCCAGCCAGCCACGGCCAGCATCGCCACCACCATCCCGCCGAGGACGCAGATACCGGCGGCGGGCGGCCAGAACGAGACCGGCTCCGGCAAAGCCAGATCGGCCATGTTGGCGAGGTCGCCGGGATCACTGCTCATGGCGCATTCCCGCCCAAGCCTGCCAGCCTCTGCGCCTGGCGCCGGCCGATCAACTCGCGCAATTGCGCGGCGACATCGCGGTCCGTGGAGATCGGCAGCACGGGGATGGCCCGGCTGCGCGACAGGGACGCAAGACGCGCGCGCCATCGCGTCCGCTCCTCGCTGAACCGCTGGCGGAGCGTTGCCGACGGATCGATCTCGATCTGCGCCGATCCGGAGCTGAAGATCGCCTGGCCGACATTCGGCAGCTCCTGCTCGAGCGGGTCGTGGATGAAGGCCGCCAGAACGTCGTTATGAGCGCACAGGCGCGTCACCAGGTGCTGAGTCTCGTCGTCCTCGCCAGCAACGTCGGAGATCAGGCAGATCAACCCGTCATGGGCGATCATCCGGGCCGCCGCGGCGAGCGCCTCGTTGAGCCGAGCAGCTCCAAGCCCGGCCGATGAGGGAGGTTTCAACGCAGTGTTCTGACGCACGACCTCCGAGAGGACGCGCACCACACCATGGTCGCGGCCCCGTGGGCTGATCGTGGCGATGCCGTCGTCGCCGAAGACGACCGCGCCGACACGATCGCCAAGCGAGGTCACCCGCCAGGCCGCGAGCGCTGCGGCCTCGGCGGCGGCGACCGATTTCATCATCCGCCGGCTGCCGAAGAACATGGTGCTGCGCTGATCGACCAGGAGCAGGACCGGCCGGTCGCGCTCCTCCGAATAGACCCGGACATGCGGGCTGCCGAGCCGCGCCGTCGCGAGCCAGTCGATGGTGCGGGTGTCGTCGCCCTCGAAATAGTGCCGCAACTCCTCGAAGTTCAGCCCACGCCCGCGCAGCCGCGAGGCATGGCGGCCCGCGAGCAGGCTATGCACTGGCTGATGCGGCTTGAAGCTGAAGCCATGGGCGCGATGCTTGAGACGAAGCAGCTCGTCGAGGGTCACGAAGGCGCGCGCCTCGCCCGCCGTCTTACGTCCGCCCGCCCCTGCCCGCTCCCGCGTCAGCGCCATGGTGCCTCTCCGCTAGATCGCGACGGCGACCTGCTTCATCACCTCGTCGAGCACCGCATCCGCATTCACGCCGTCTGCGCCCGCTTCATAGGCGAGTGCGACGCGATGCCTGAGGCAGTCGTGCATCACGGCCTGGACGTCCTCGGGCGTGACGTAGTCGCGCCCCTGCAGCCAGGCATGGGTCCGCGAGCATTTGTCGAGCGCGAGCGAGCCGCGCGGGCTCGCCCCGACTGCGATCCAGCTCTTGAGCTTGTCCCCGAATTCGGCCGGCCGCCGCGTCGCGGCGATGAGTGCGACCATATAGGTCTCGACGACCTCCTTCGTCGTGATCCGGTCGATCTCGGCCCTGGCCTGCAGGATCGTCTCCTGCGGGATCTTGGCTGGAGGAGACGCCGCGCCGGCTGACGCCGCCACATTCTCGGAGCGCACCAGCCGCATCACCTTCACCTCGTCGGCGTCGGAGGGATAGTCGATCCGGACATGCATGAGGAAGCGGTCCATCTGCGCTTCCGGCAGCGGATAAGTGCCTTCCTGCTCGATCGGGTTCTGCGTCGCCAGCACCATGAACAGCGGCGGCAGGTCGTAACTCTTGCCGGCCACCGTAACGTGGCGCTCCTCCATCGCCTCGAGCAGGGCTGACTGCACCTTGGGCGGGGCGCGGTTGATCTCGTCGGCGAGGATGAGGTTGCCGAAGATTGGCCCCTTGCGGAACTCGAAGCTGCCATCCTGGCGCAGGATCTCACCGCCGGTCACGTCGGAGGGCAGCAGGTCAGGCGTGAACTGGATGCGGCTGAATTCCGATTCGAGGTTCTTCGACAGGCTCTTGATCGCCCGGGTCTTGGCGAGGCCGGGCAGGCCCTCCAGCAGGACGTTGCCATTGGTGAGCAGCGCGATGACGATGCGCTCGACCACCCTTTCCTGCCCGATGATATCCTGGTTGATCCGGTCCTGAAGCTCCCGGACGGTATCGCGTGCTGTGGAACCCGTTCGATCCATCTCGCTGCCCCTTGACCGATCCAAGTGCGCCACCGCCGCCGCCGGAAAACGGCCCCATGCTGCTCATGCATGGGGCCGCCCTGGTTCAGATCAGCGAACGATGTTCGCTCGCAGTTGCTCTTCGATCTTGGTGAGATTGAACGAGCCGGGTGACTGGCTCGGCGGATAGTCTTTCATCGACTGCAGGAACTGCGCGGCGAGCCCCTGGATCGGAACGATCACGAAGACGCGGCTCAGGAACCAGTCATTGTAGACATTGGCGTTGTGCTGGGCCTTCTCGAACGGGTCGCGGCGAAGATGGAACAGCAAGGGCACGCGCAGTTCGGTGAAGGGCTCGCGCCAGACACCGAAGGCCTCGCCGCGGTTCTCCAGGAACACGACCTTCCAGTCCTCGTAGCGCGCCGCCACGACCTGGCCGTCATCGTTGACGTACCAGAATTCCTTGCGCGGCGACTCCTTCGTCTTCCCGCTGAGATAGTCGAGCAGGTTGTAGCCGTCGGGATGGGACCGGTAGCGGCGGCCGGCGAAATTGTCGCCCTTCATCAGGCGCTCCTTCGCGTCCGGCATGCCGGCGGCGGCCGCGAAGGTCATCATCCAGTCCTCATGCGCGACGATGCCGTTCAGCGTGGTCCCGGCCGGAAACTTGCCGGGCCAGCGAATGAAGGCAGGGACGCGGTAGGCGCCTTCCCAGTTCGAGTTTTTCTCGCTCCGGAACGGCGTGGTGCCGGCATCCGGCCAAGTGTTGTAGTGCGGGCCGTTGTCGGTGGAATAGAAGACGATGGTGTCGTTGGCGATGCCGAGATCGTCGATCTTCTTCAATAGCGTGCCGACCATGGCGTCATGCTCGACCATGCCGTCGCTGTAGTCGTCCTGGCCCGACTTGCCGCGGCTGGCCTCCTTGATGTGTGTGCGGAAATGCATGCGCGTCGCGTTCCACCAGCAGAAGAACGGCTTGTTCGCCTTGACCTGTCGATCGATGAAATCGATGGCGGCGGCGGAGGTTTCCTCGTCGATCGTCTCCATCCGCTTTTTGGTCAGCGGCCCGGTATCCTCGATCTTGCCGTCCGCGCTCGCCTTGATCACGCCGCGCGGGCCGAAGCGCCTGCGGAATTCCGGGTTCTTCGGATAGTCAGGGTTCTCCGGCTCCTCCTCCGCATTGAGATGGTAGAGATTGCCGAGGAACTCATCGAAGCCATGACGGACCGGCAGGTGCTCGTCGCGATCGCCGAAATGGTTCTTGCCGAACTGGCCGGTGGCGTAGCCCTTGTCCTTGAGCACGGCGGCGATCGTCGGGTCGCCCGCTTGCCAGCCTTCCTTCGCGCCCGGCAGCCCGACCTTGGTCATGCCGGTGCGCACCGGCACATTGCCGCCCATGAAGGCGGCGCGCCCGGCGGTGCAGCTCTGCTGCCCGTAATAGTCGGTGAAGCTGACGCCTTCACGGGCGATGCGATCGATATTGGGCGTCTGGTAGCCCATCATGCCGCGATTATTGTGGCTGATGTTCCAGGTGCCGATGTCATCGCCCCAGATGACGAGGATGTTCGGCGGCTTGCCGGATGCCGCAGCCGGCTGTTGCTGCGCCTGTGCGATCTGCACCGGCGTCGCCGCGCCGAGCGCCGAGGCGGCGGCCAGCGTCGTGCCGCCGAGCAGGATCTTGCGCCGGTTCACGGCGGTATCGTCTTTCGCAGGCGCAGGCTGGCAGGCTTGGTTCGGATCTGCGGTCATCGAACATCCTCCTTCTGCATGCTGGACTTGGTCGGTCAGGGCTCCGGCCTGACCACACACCGGAAGCCGACATGGCTCGTCGAGGTGTCCACGGGCTCGGCGTGGCGGGCGGCCGGGCGGTAGCGCCGGCAATAGCTCGGCGCGCACAGATGCGAGCCGCCTTTCAGGACCTTGCGGGGGATACGGATCGCCGGTTGGCGTGGGTCGTAGCTGTCGGCCTCGGGCCCGCCCCGCGGGTTCTGCGGCACGCAGCAGGCTTTCGGCGCATCGGCCTGGTGGCGGACCGACCAGAAATCGGCCGTCCATTCCCAGACGTTGCCGATCATGTCGTAGAGCCCGTAGCCGTTCGCGGGATAGCTGCGGACCGGCGAGGTCCGGGCCCAGCCATCCTCCTTGGTGTTCTCGTTGGGAAAATTGCCCTGCCAGATATTGGCCATGTGCCGGCCTTCCGGCGTGAGCTCGTCGCCCCAGGCGAATTCGGCGCCCTCGCGTCCGCCCCAAGCTGCGAACTCCCATTCCGCCTCGGTCGGCAGCGCCTTCCCCGCCCAGGCCGCATAGGCCTGCGCATCGCGATAGGCGACGTGGACGACCGGGTGGTCGTCCAGGCTCTTGATCGAGGAGCCGGAGCCATAGGGCTTGCGCCAGGTCGCCCCGAATTTGAACGTCCACCATTCTCCCCAGAGGCGCAGGTCGACCGGATGCGTCGGCGGGTTGAACATCAGCGACCCGGCCCGCAGCATGTGCGGCAGAGCGCCGGGATAGTCCTTCGGGTCCGGATCGATCTCGGCGAAGGTGACGTGACCCGTCGCCTCGACGAAGGCGCGGAACTGGCGGTTGGTCACCGGCGTCTCGTCGATCCAGAAGCCGTCGACGCTGACGCGATGGCTCGGCGCCTCCTCCGGATAGTGCTTGTCGGAGCCCATGCGGAAGGTCCCGCCCTCGATCCGCACCATGCCATCCGTGATCGGGCGCATCTCCTCGACTGCCGCATTCCTCATGGTTCGCGCCCCTGTGGTCGCTTGCCGGCCGTCATGGCCCCGGCAGATCCGGGAAGACGGTCTTCCAGTCGGCCTTCATATCGACGATGGTCCAGCCCTTGGCCTTGCCCTCGTCGAGCGCCTTGTCGAGCGTGCCGATCTTGCTCTTCCGGTCATAGGCCCATTCACGCTCGGCATCGGTGTGATGGATGATGAGCGCCAGCCTCGGTCCGTCGCCGGCCGCCGTGTACTGCAGCATCTGCAGGTCGCCGTCGGAATTGCCGAAGGCGAGGATCGGGCGCCGGCCGATGAAGCGGTTGATGCCGACCGGCTTGCCCGGCCCGTCGTCGATGAACTCGTTCTTCGCCTGCTTGAACAGCTCCGGCTTACCATTCGCGTCGAGGCGATAGCTGACGACCCCCGAGGACCCCACGACCTGCTCCGGCGGGATGCCATAGGCCTTCTCAGCGAAGACCCGCATGAACTCGACGCCGCCGCCCGAGACGATGAAAGTCTTGAAGCCGTTGGCGCGGAGATAGCGCAGCAAGTCGAGCTGCGGCTGATAGACCATCTCGTCATAACGCCGCTGCTTGGTCGGGTGCCGAGCCGTCTCCAGCCAGTTGCCGACGAGCTTGGCGAAGGCGTCGGTGGTCATGCCGGTATGTGTCGTCGCCATGGCCTGCAGCAGGCCCTTGCCATGATCGGCGGTCAGAGCCTTGAGATCGCGGGCGAGAACGGAGCGATAAGGCTCCTTGCCCTTGAGCTCGGGCTTCTCCCCGGCCAGCCGCCTGATCTCGTCGAAGGCGAACTGGACCTGGAAATAGACCGGCTGCTCGGCCCAGAGTGTGCCGTCATTGTCGAAGGTGGCGATGCGCTCGGCCGGCTTGACGAAGTCGGGCGCGCCCTCCTGCGTGACCTTGCGAACGAAATCGAGGATCGCCTGCTTGGCCTTGCCCTCGTTCCAGGACGGCAATGGGTCACTTTGCGCCAGAGCGCCGAGGCTCCAGCCAGACAGGACAACCAGGAGCGCTGCGACTGCTATACGCCGGCTCAACATCTACCCCTCCCCCGAAATCAGGTTGGCGCCAGCAGCCCTCACGACGCTGGCTGCGGCTGCGGGAAGCTCCACTTGCCGTTCTGGATCTCGGCACGCGGGCGATACGGCCACACGGTGTAGTTCCGACCCGGCATGGTCGGCAGGCAATTGGAGAGCTTGCCGTTGCGGCCGCCAAGCGGAGCCCTCTGATCTTGGGCATCGTCGAAACGGCTCATTCCCGTCCCCCTCCGCTGAACCAGCGAAAATATGCGTTGTCTGGCGCGGCCTGCGTGACCTGCCGCATCTGCCGCGCCCAGCGTGCCCTGTCCCCCGAATAGGCGGCGAGGCCGGCATCGTAGAAGGTGAGAAGGGTGTCGGTTTCGGCTGCGAGCGCCGTCCTGAAGGCGTCGTCGGCTCCAGCAACGGCGGGAGCGCGCTGCATGTCCATCAGAGCCGGCAAGGTCGTGGTCAACTCCTGGCGGCGGACCCAGCCGGCATACTCGATCCTGGGATCGTCATCGGTCACGGGCCGGGCGGCGCCGGCGTAGCGTTCCAGTCCCGCGCGATCGATCACGTAGGTCGCCAGCAAGGCAGCGGGAGAGGCGATGCCGACGTCTGCCAGGGCCTTCGCCACCTCCGGCTGCACGAGCCGGGCCGTAATCCGGGGTAGGTCGAGCGTGACGGGCTCTTGCGAGCCGATCAGCAGCATCTCGTGAAGCTCGCTGGTCCAGAGCGTCGCATGCGGGAAAACGCCGAGGAAGCTGCGGACCAGGGAACGGGTGTCCTCGTCGTTCTGGGTCGGCAGCGGCAGCCATTGTGCGACGAGGCCGCCCTCGACGAGGCGCGAGCCTGCGAGCGCATAAAAGTCGGTAGAATAGAGGTTCGTCACACCCGCGGCCGAGGGCGGAGGCGGTTCCAGCGTAATCAGATCGTAGCGGTCAGGATTGCGCAGGAGCTCGCGGCGTCCGTCGCGCAGCCGGATGTCGAGGCGTGGATCGCGCGTCGCGCCGAAATTGCCTTCGAAAGCGGAGGCCGCGCGCACGACGCTCGGCAGCAGCTCGGCGACGACGCGCCGTTCGAGGCCGGGATAGGTGAGAAGAGCGCCGGCAGTGATGCCGGTGCCGAAGCCGATCACCAGCGCCGATTTCGGTTCGCGATTGTGGATGATCAAAGGCAGCAGCGCCTGCAGACGCATATACCGCAGCGATGGCATGGCGTCGCCAGAGTTCGAGACGCCCTGGATGTAGAGGCGACGGAAACGGTTGGGGCCCGAACCGCGCTCGACAACCGCGACCGTACCGCCCAGGCCTTCCTCATAGGAGACTAGACTTGCCCCGCGTGCGCCCGGCAGCAGAGTGGCGAGCCGATCGCTGGGGAGAAGGATCGCCATCAGGCAAGTCGCTGCGCTGACCGCCAGCGCGGCGATCCAGACCTTCGAGGAGTCGCGCCGCTCGCGTAGGGCGGCGACGGCGCCGAGCACTCCAGCCGCGACGGCAAGGATGGCGAGCGTGCGCACGAGGCCGAGCATTGGCACGAGGACGAATCCGGTCAGGACGGTGCCGAGAATGCCGCCGAGCGTGTTGAGCGCGACGATCGTGCCGACGCCACGGCCAACCCGGTGGGGATCGACGATCAGTCGCAGCGCCGCGGGGAATGCCGCGCCGAGGAACAGCGTAGCCGGAAGGACCAGGCAGATGGCGGCAATGGCGAAGCGGGCGGACATGCCCGCGAACGCATCTCCGGTCAGCCGCACGACAATCGCTTCGATCACGCTTTGCAACTGGATCAGCCAGGGGCCGAGCACGGCGATCGCGAATGCAGCCGAAAGGCCGGCTCCGGCGATGAGCAGCCCGAAAACGCTCCACGGATGCCTGATGCGATCGGCCCAGCGGGCGTAGATGGCGGCGCCCAGCGCAAGGCCGGTCAAATAGGTCGCCAGTAGGACGGAGAAGGCGAAGCTGCGCGTGCTCATGAACGGCACGATGGCCTGCGACCAGACCACCTCGTAGCCGAGCGCGATTCCGCCCGCGATCGCATAGAGACCGATCGCAAGCAGCGCGGAGGCTGAGAAGCGGTTTTCCGTGGCCTCCGGCAATGCGGAAACAGAAACCGCAGCGCTCCTGCTCGAGGCGAGCGCCAGAAGAGCCGCGATCAGGCAGATCGCAGCCGCGACCAGGGCCGATCCGCGAATGCCCGCAGCCGGGATGACGACGAACGAGGCCAGCAGGGCGCCGGCGATGGCGCCAGCCGTATTGGCGGCGTACAGGCCCCCGCCGACGCGGCCGACATCCTCGCGCTGGCTGGCCGCGAAGCGCGTCAGCGCGGGTAAAGTGCCACCCATCAGCACCGCGGGAAGGCCGACGAGCAGGAAGACCATCGCCCAGCCGAGCAACGGGTTGGTCGCTTCGAGACGGGCGAAAAGCGGAGCGGCCTGCGACAGGCAAAGCGTCGTCAGGACGGCGAGAACAGCGACGCCAGCTTCGAGCGCCGCATAAAGGCGCAACGGCCGGGCGATGCGGTCGGCGATGCGGCCGAAGAGCAGGCCGCCGACGGCTAGGCCGGCAAAGAAGGCACTGACGCCGGTGGTGACGGCATAGACATCGATGCCGACCACCAGCGAAAGCTGCTTGATCCAGAGCACCTGGCAGATCAGCGCCGCGGTGCCCGAGAGCAACAGCAGGAACGCCGGAGCGGCGTTGCCGCCCGCGCGCGATTGCGAGGTTCCGGCCGGGGAACGCTGGGTTCTCCGGCCGGAGCGCGGTGGCACCGGGGCCCGCTCGATGCGTGCCAAGGTCATTTCTTGGTCTTCTCGTCCTTGAGGAGGACGTCGAGCGCGTGGATGATCTTCTTGTCGGGATTGGCCTTGCAGTAGACGATGAGCTGGTGCTCGCCGGCCTTCGCACGCGTGAGGTGCGCATAATGCTTCTTGGCGAGGCCGTTATACCAGCCGCTATACCATGCGGCCAGCATATCGGCGTCTTCCTGATAGGTGTTTGCGAGTTGGGCGCAGGTCAGTTCCTGCACGTTGATGAAACCCTCGGCGTCCGCATAGGCGGAAAGCTCGGTTGCGGCGTTGGCGGAAAAGGACATCGTCGCAGCCAGCGCTGCTGCGCCAGCGGTAGACGCGAGAAGACGGGTCATGGTCATGAGAAGAGCCTCATTGGGTTAGGCAGGGAAACGTACCGGCCGCCCCGGTGAGGCGGCCGGCGAAGCGATCACTCCAGACCGCGCTTCTTGAAGGACTCATCGATCTTCCGGTCGACCGCCTTGCGAATGCCTTCGATGCTGAAGGTCGCCGGCCGCTGGCTCGGCGGATATTCGGCGAAGGTCTCGAGGAACCCTCCCGCCCTCATCTGCGCCACGCCAACCATGTAGGCGTTCTCCGTCCGCCACTGATCGTAGCCACTGCCGGAGATCTCGGCGTGCTCGTAAGGGTCCATCCGCAGGTTGAACATCTTGGGCAGGCGCAGGGGGGTGAAGGGGTTCGCCCAGACATCCATCTGGCCAGCCTTTTCCTGCTTCTCGAAGACCATCTTCCAGTCGCCATAACGCATCGCGACGAGAGCCCCGTCGTCATTGAAATAATAGAACTCGTTGCGTGCGCTCTTGCCGGCCTTGCCCGTGAGGAAATCGAGCTGGTTGTAGCCGTCGAGATGGTTGCGGAAGCTGACTGTGCTGCCCTGCGGCTGCCAGCCCTTGAGGAGTCGTTCCTTCACATCCTTGTCGCCGGCGGCAGCGAGCAGGGTCGGGAACCAGTCGAGGCCAGAGACGATGCCGTTGTTGATCTCGCCGGCCTTGACCTGGCCTGGCCAGCGGATCATCGCCGGCACGCGGAAGGCGCCTTCCCAATTCGTGTCTTTCTCCGAGCGGAAGGGCGTCGTCGCCGCGTCCGGCCAGGTAAAGGCGTTGGGGCCATTGTCGGTGGTGAAGACGACGATCGTGTTGTTGGCGATGCCGAGATCATCGAGCGTCTTCAGGAGCTTGCCGACGTTCTGGTCCATCTCCCACATGCCGTCGCCATATTCGTTGCCCGGCATGCCGCTCTTGCCGCGGTACTCCGGCCGCACATGCGTGAAGACGTGCATGCGGGTGAAGTTCATCCAGGTGTAGAACGGCTTGTTGGCCCGTGCCTGGCGCTGCATGAAGTCGATCGCGGCGCCCGTGGTCTCATCGTCGACCGTTTCCATGCGCTTGCGGGTCAGAGGACCAGTGTCCTCGATCTTGCCGTCCGCCGAGGTCTTGAGCACGCCGCGCGGTGACATCGCCTTGACGAAGGCCGTGTCATCCTTCGGCCAGTAGGGCCGCTCCGGCTCTTCCTCCGCGTTGAGATGATAGAGATTGCCGAAGAATTCGTCGAAACCATGCGCGGTCGGAAGGTATTCGTCGCGATCGCCGAGATGGTTCTTGCCGAACTGGCCGGTGGCGTAGCCCAGTGGCTTCAAGGCCTGGGCGATGGTGATGTCACCCTTCTGCAGTCCGACGGTTGCTCCGGGAATGCCGACCTTGCATAGGCCGGTGCGCAGGCAGGACTGGCCGGTGATGAAGGTCGACCGGCCTGCCGTGCAGCTGTTCTCGGCATAATAGTCGGTGAACAGCATACCTTCCTTGGCGAGGCGGTCGATGTTCGGCGTCTTGTAGCCGACCAGACCGTGCGTATAGGCGCTGATGTTGGACTGGCCTACGTCGTCGCCGAAGATGATGAGGATGTTCGGCCGGGCCGAGGCGGGCTGGCTCGGCGCGGGTTGCGCCTGCGCCGGCATCGCCGACAGTCCGAGCCCGACCACGAGGCCCACCGCGGCGAGGAATTTATGGCGTCCCGATACTTGGCTTCCCATGAGACACTCCCGATTGCGGATCCGTCGCCGGGCACTGCACGTCTGCAAGAACGCAAGCCTGAGCGCGCGACACCGAACGGTCGCACGCGCGTACGGGGCGCTTAAGGCTGTAACTGTATCACCCGACCTGTCGCAGCCTCAGCGGGCCGCGACCACCGCTGAAATCGATTTCACTGCGTTATCGGCGAGCTCGTCGATCAGCTCGAAGCACGGCGTCGCCTTCGCGAGGAAGTCACGGAAGCCCGACGCCAGGACTTCACCGTTGCGCAGATCGCTGAAGCGCCAGGAGTAGCGGCGGCGTTCCACCAAGGGGCGCACCGCGATATCCAGCGAATAGGTCTCGCCGGGATGCGCGAAGAGATCGTGGATGGCGCCGGAGGCTGCACTACGTTCCACAGAGGGAACGACGAGCGTCTTGAAGCGCGCCCCGCGCAGCAGTGGGAGCAGTGCATCCGTGAAGAGCTCGCCGCGCAACTCGGTCTCGGGATCGGCCCGGTCGGAGTGGTCGTGGATGACCACAGCTGCGGCTGTTCCTTCCGGCGCAATCGCGGCTCCGGTTTCGCTCTCGCCCGTCGCATGCGGCAAGCCGGGCGACCACGCGAATGTCGGTACATAGCTCCCGCGCGGTATTGTGATCCTGACGCGGTCCTCGAGCCCGGCGCCATCATAATAAGTGGTCAAGGCCGAGCGCAGGCGCGTCGCCTCGATGCGCACGATCGGATCGATCGTCGGGTCGAAGCTGTCGTCCCGCCCGAAGACGTCGACGCCGATCGAATACGCTTTGATTCGGTCGGACCGTCCTTCGATCGTCTGCGTCACGACAAAACTGAGGAATCGCCTATTACGTTCGGATATCCTGAGCGATTCAGTGCCAACTAACGCTTGGAGAGCTGACAGTACTTCATCAGGCGGAGGCTCTTCGCCTTGCGCCGACATCTTTTCGTCCATTGCCCCGCCTCCAAAGCCTGGACAGAAAAACATCTCTCGCCGATCGACGTAACAATGGCGCAACCATAGATAGATTGACAAGGCGCGCGCCCGCGCTCGGTCGTCGCCGAGAGCGACTAGGTTAGGAAATTCTTTCGAGGATGTCTTGCTCTGTCGCCGATGCGAGCGTGTTGTATTCCTCGGCGCGTTCCCGGCCGACGGCCGCCGGCGATTTCGCCCAGTAGGCGGCCGCCTCGCAGGCGGCCTCGTAAGCCTCGCACAATTCCACCAGGCGGGGATCGTGGCCGCATTTCTCGCGCAGGATAGCCCGCCGGTCCGGCCAGCGGAGCATCAGGCGGGCGAGCCCTCGTTTTTGCGCCTGTTCCATGCGGGTGTCCGTCGCACCGTGAGGCGTGCCGAAAGCATATACTCACGCAACGCCACCGCGGATGCAGTCGTAACAGTTTCAGGATTTATCGCACCGCCCACGCTCGCGTTTACCTCCTCGGGTTGACGCTCCCGGCTGAATCGTCGGACGCTCCGTTCTCGTGACAGGGGGCGCAGATCATGAAGCGATTCCGAACCGCTCTCGTTGGCGCAACGACCTTTCTCTGCGCGAACCTGGTCCATACGCAGCTTGCCGCGACCGAAGGCGGCGCGAGCCTCTATCTCCCGGGACTTCGCGGGCCGGGAGCAGGTATGCTGCCACCGCCCGGCTTCTATTTCGAGAATGACTTCTACTCTTACTCCGGCCGCCTTTCCGCCCGGACGCAGACGCAGCTCGGCGGCGCCGTGCTCGCCAACGTCAAGGTCGAGGCCCGCGCCAATTTCATGACCCCGACCTGGGTCACGCCGCTCGAGATCTTCGGGGGCAATCTCGCCTTCGCCGTTTCCGTTCCCTTCGGCACGCCGCGGATCAGCGCCGGCGCGGTGGTCGCCGCGCCGCGTCTTGGCCGCGCTATCGGGGTCAGCGCCCACGATGCCACCTTCAACCTCGGCGATCCGATCCTCTCCAGCTTCATCGGCTGGCATGCCGGCAATTTCCACTGGCAGGTCGGTGGCTCGCTCAGCATCCCCGCCGGCGCCTACCAGGACGGCGAGCTCTCCAATCTGGCATTCAACCGCTGGATCGGCGACATCTTCGCCGCCGCCACCTGGCTAGACCCGAAGATCGGCCTCGACATCTCCGCCACCGTCGGCTTCGAGATCAACGGCAAGAACAAGGATACCGATTATCGCAGCGGCAACGCCTTCCACGCCGATCTCGCGATCACCCAGTATCTCAGCAAGGAGTTCTCGATCGGCCTGATCGCCTCGCATTACCAGCAGGTCAGCGGCGATGGCGGCAGCGGTGCAACGCTCGGCCCCTATAAGGGCCGCACCACCGCCGTCGGCGGCTCGATCGGCTATAATTTCAGCGTCGCCGGGACGCCGGTGGCGGCCCGGCTCAAGGTGCTGCGCGAAGTCAGCGTCGAAAACCGGCCGCAAGGCACGATCGCTTTGGTCAGCCTCGCCTTCCCGTTGGGGGGTGTCGCAGCTCCCGCCGCGCAGCCGCCGTCAAAGGTTCTCAAGCCCTGAGGCGCGGGCT
This sequence comes from Allobosea sp. GW821-FHT10B12, assembly GCF_059415545.1. Lineage (NCBI taxonomy): Bacteria > Pseudomonadati > Pseudomonadota > Alphaproteobacteria > Hyphomicrobiales > Alloboseaceae > Allobosea > Allobosea sp. GW821-FHT10B12. The sequence goes on along the minus strand of NZ_JBWKNL010000014.1, from coordinate 22,082 downwards.
CAATCAACATCATGGCCAGATGAGGCTCCGAACGCGGCCTGGAGCACCGGCCGCACGGCAGCGCCTCGGCACAGCGGCCGAGGCGACAATGGCAACCTTTAAAACCGGGCGCGCTCAGCTGAGACTGATGTAAAAGGCTTCGGCAAGGCTGAGATCGACCATATCGCCCCGGCGCAGTCGCTGCAGCTCGGCCTTGATGGCCGGATCGGCCACTTTCAGCGAGCGCGGACCGAACGGGCCGACATAGCTCACGACACTGTTGGCCGCATCGAAGCGCTCGAATCGCGCCGTCAGCGTGATGGAGCGCACGACGAACCGATCCGGCAGGTTCTGGAACTGCGGCTCGCTCGCCGCTTCCGTATAGGTGATCGCCGGGCGGGCGCCGCGCTTGCTGCGCCCGATATCGAGCAGCACGCCCTCGACCCGCCGGATCTCGACCATGTCGCCTTCGCGGACGCGCTCGAGATTGCCGAAGGCCGGCGGGACGTCGACGCGCCAGGTGTTGCGGTTCTGCTCGACGACGACCGAACGATTGGGCCGGTCGATCGAGATCACGCGGACATTGAGGCGCTCGATCTCGACCGGCCCGACGCCGGCGACGACGACGGTCTGGCTGGTGATCTCGGGGCCGGTGGCGCAGCCCGCGACGCCCGCCGCGAGTGACAGCGCGACGATCAGGCCAAGATGCTTCGACATGAAAACCTCCGATTTGGATGGCGCCGATTATGGGCTCGACTCGGTTCCTCTTCTGACTGCGACCATGCTCAGGGCGGGCAGACGTCCCAGAAGCCCTGTGTGCGTTGCGCGTTGGTGTAGAACCAGCAATAGCCCGGCGCTGGCGGCTGCGAATTGGCGTAGGCGGTGGCGGCCGCAGCGGTCGCGAAGCCGATCGCCGCGCCCGACGCCACCGCCAGCCCCGGATGCCACCAATAGCCGGCCGGGCGAACCCAGGGCCGCACTGGCACCGGCCGATAGCCGGGACGCACGACCGCGCCTCGCCCCGCAACGACGTTCCCTCTTGGGCCGCGGGCAACGTATCCCCTGCCGGCTACGGCGCCGCGCGGCCCGCGCGCAGCATAGCCCCGCCCGGCGATCGCGCCGCCTCTCGGGCCAACCGCGACGCCGCCTCGGGCGACGCCCCGGCGGAATTGTACCGTCTCGACGAGCTCCGGCGCGGCGCTTTCGAGGCCCGGCACGATCAGTGTGAGCGCGTTTGCATCATGCGGCACGAATGGAGACAGCATCAGCGCCACGGCCAAGGTCCTCGCGACAAGACCAATTGTTGGTGCTGCCTGCAGGCGACAGGCTGCTTTCACGCTCGGGAATGCCATCATCTCACCTCCTCCTACGCTGGTCAGTCTTCCGAACCGCGGCAAAGGCGAGTGCGACGCCATGCTCGTGCGGCAATCGACATCTCATTTGTCGCAGCGGTGATAGCTCGTCTCGACTTCCGGAAACTCCGGATCGAAGCGCACGAGGTCGCCATCGGGCTTGAAGCGGACCGAGACGCTCATCGTCTCGAAAAGGATTTCGGTCTCGCAGCCGAGCAGGACGGTCAGCACATCGCCCTTCTGCTTCGATGAGATCACATCGCAGCTGGCATGCGCGCCGCGGACATGCTTGCCGCTCGCGATGAAGCCCGACCAGCCCTCGGCCGAGCGCTTGCTGAAGACCAGCCGGCCATTGCGCTTGGCAAAGACCTGATCGCAGCTCGCGGCACTGGTCGCCCAAGCGCCTTGCAGGCGTTCGACCGCCAGGGCCGGATTTCCGATGACCGTCGCGGCTGTGACGAACAGCGCCACTGCCAGGCGCTTCATGCCTCGTTTCATGCCCTTACCCGCTGGCTTGCCAGTCCGATCGCCCTGCCTCGGGCGCCGTCACGAGCAATATCTTCGGACGGATTGGAGAAGCTCGGAAGCGGTTTGGAGGCAGTAACTGTTACAGCCGAAATCAGGCCGGGAGCCCGCTCGATCTGCAGTAGCGCTCCAGCACGCTTCTGGTTCCCTCGTTCCAGATTGCTTGTAGAGCCTCGCAAAAGGTAGCCCGGAAGCGCCCCTGCTGCGCCAGCTCGCCGTAGATGTCCGGCATCTCGAGCCAGGCAGCGGGCTCCGCCTTCGCCATGCGGGCGCGTTCCGTTAGCCGCGGCCAGATCGGATCATTCTCCGCGATCGGCCGGCCGTTTTCGCTCTCGCCATAGCAGTAGCGACACCAGAGCACGCAGACGAGGGCGAGCCCCTCGATCCTGCGCCCGCCTCGAAGCGCATCGCGCAGCGTCGGCAGGATGAACTTCGGCTGGCGGTTCGAGCCGTCGAAGCAGAGTCGGCGAATGGTGTCGCCGATCGCCGGATTGGCGAAGCGCCGTTCGATCGTCCGCTTGTATTCTCCAAGGTCGGTGCCAGGTACGGGCGGAACGAGCGGCGCCACCTCGTCGTCGAGCAAGACCGACAGGAAACGGGCGATCAGAGGATCCTGCATCGCCTCGTGGACGAACGTGATGTCAAGCAGGCCGGCGGGATAGGCGATCGCCGCATGGCCACCATTGAGGATACGCAGCTTCATCAGCTCAAAGGGCGCGACATCGCCGACGAACTGGACGCCGACCTCCTCCAGCCTCGGCCTGCCGGCCGGAAAGCGGTCTTCCAGCACCCATTGCCGGAAGTCCTCGCAGAAGACCGGGCGGCGATCCTCGATGCCGAACTCGTCACGCAGCCTGTCGCGTTGTGCCGGCGAGGTCGCCGGCGTGATCCGGTCGACCATTCCATTCGGGAATGCGACGTTCTCCCTGATCCAAGCCGCGTCGGAGCGATCGACCAGCTCGACCAGCCCCGAAACCGCCGCCTGCGCGACATGACCGTTGCCCGGAAGGTTGTCGCAGGACATCACCGTGAAGGGCGCGATGCCGGCGGCGCGACGCTGCAGCAGCGCCGTCGCAATGAGGCCGAAGGCGGTCTTCGGGCGCCGCAGCAGGTCGGCAGCATCGGCAAGGATGTCGGGATGATCGGCAGCGAAGGCCTGCGTCGCCGGATCGATATAGTAACCGCCCTCGGTGACGGTCAGCGAGACGATGCGGATGCGTGGATCGATGAGCTTCGTCAGAACCGCTTCGGTGTTCCCCGGCGCAAGAAAATCGAGCATGGGCGCGATGATGCGCGCCTGCGAGGACGAAGCGTCCTGCGCCACCACGGTGGTCAGGAAATCCTGCGCCGCGAGGTCGTCGCGCATCTCGGCATCACTCTCGCGCACGCCCGCGCCAATCAGCCCCCAGTCACGATCGAGGCCCCGCTCGAAGAGCTCGTCGAGATAGACCGCCTGATGCGCGCGGTGGAAATTGCCGACGCCGATATGGACGATGCCGGGCGAGAGCTCCCCCGGCTGGTAACTGGGGACCGCAACGGGGCCGGTGATGGCGGCCAGCGTCGCACGCGAGAGCCTGACCGCCATCGGCGTCACTTCGTTCGGGCAGCGACCAGCTGCTGGACGAGGTCCGGCCGGTCGCTGGTGATCTGCGAGACGGGCTGGCCAAGCCAGAAGTCGATGTCGCCGACCGTGTTCGGCACCCAGACGCCGAGACGCCCGCGCCCGACGATGCCAAGCGCCTGGTCGAGCGTGAGGCGCAGCAGCGATTGCTCGACAGCGATGATGCAACCGAGATCAGTGAAGCGCTTCAGCGTCCGCTCGATACCGCCGTATGCCTCGCAGGAGCGCCGGTCGACCGAGGCGAGACGGCGCAGCTTTGGCGCCTTCGCTTTGATCTCCTCGATCACCTCCGGCACGAAGCAGGTCAGCACGACGCGCGAAGCCAGTCCGCGCTCCTCGACCAGCGCGACCACCTTGTCGAGCAGGCCGGGATAGGGGCTGCCGAAGGCATCCATCTTCATCTCGATCTCGAGCTCGATCCCGGTCGGGCCGAAGACGTCGAGCACGGCAGACAGGGTCGGGATCGTCTCGCCGAGCGTGTCGCGCAGCTTGACCTTGCGCAGTGCCTCGCGGTCGAGCCTGCCGATCGGCCCCTTGTGATCGGTGGTGCGGTCGAGCAGCGGATCGTGGATCACCATGATCTCGCCGTCGCTGGAGAGATGCACGTCGAGCTCGACGGCGTCGACCTTGAGGTCGCGGGTATTCCTGAAGCCGGAGAGGCTGTTCTCGGCCCAGAGGTTGCGCGCGCCGCGATGCCCGATGATCCGCATGGTCGAAGTCCCGTCGTCAAAAACTGCGTTGGCTATTTGCCGCTGTCGACCAGCCCCTTCACGAACCAGCGCTGGAGCAGCAGGATCACGATGGTCGGCGGCAGCATGGTGAGGAAGGCCGCGTTCATCAGCACATGCCAGGTCGGCAGCGAGTCGCTCTGCGGCATCAGCTTCTTCAGCCCGATCACGGCGGTCGCCATGTCGGGATCGGTGGTGAGCAACAACGGCCAGAGATACTGGTTCCAGCCCATCAGGAAGAGGATGATCGCCAGTGCCACGATGTTGGAGCGCGACAGCGGCAGCAGGATCAAGCGGAAGAACTGCCAGGGGCTGGCGCCGTCGATGCGCGCGGCCTCACAGAGCTCGTCCGGCACGGTCAGGAAGAATTGCCGGAACAGGAAGGTCGCCGTCGCCGAGGCGATCAATGGCAGGATCAGGCCGGAATAGGTGTTGACCAGGTTCCAGTCGAGCTCGACCAGCGCCTGCCAGCCCAGCCAGCCGCCGAGGATGTTGAGCGGCAGTGCGACATTGGCGGCCGATTCATAGGTCGGCACGATGCGGACCTCGATCGGCAGCATCAACGACATGAAGATCAGCCAGAACGCCGTCAGCCGGAACGGGAAGCGGAAATAGGTGACGGCGAACGCAGCGATCAGCGAGACCACGAGCTTGCCGAGCGTGATGCCGCAGGCGACGATGAAGGAATTGAGCAGAAGCTTGCTGAATTTCGCGCTGCTCAGCACGGTCTGCATGTTCGCAATGAACTGGTCGCCCGGTAGCCAGGACAGCGGGACCTGCATGATCTCCTGCTGCGACTGCGAGCCGGTGACGAAGACGAAATAGATCGGCAGGCAGACGATCGCCGCGCCCAGCACCAGGATGGCGTGGCAGACGATGTCGAGAACGGGGGTGCGCTCGTTCATCGCCCTTCCCTAGACGCTGTAGTTCACGCGCCGCTCGATGAAGCGGAACTGCGCGAAGGTGAGTGCGAGCGCCAGTGCCATCAGCACGACCGATTGCGCAGCCGAGGAACCGAGATCGAGCGTGACGAAGCCGTCCTGGTAGACCTTGTAGACCAGGATCGAGGTGGTGCCGGCCGGTCCGCCGCGAGTGGTCGCATCGACGATCGCAAAGGTCTCGAACAGGCCGTAGACGAAGTTGATCACGACCAGGAAGAACAGGGTGGGCGAGATCATCGGCAGCGAGACGCGCAGGAAGCGCTGGATCGGCCCGGCGCCGTCGAGATAGGCCGATTCCAGGATCGATTGCGGCACCGACAGCAGCGCCGCGACGAGGAAGATGTAGTTGTAGCAGATATGCTTCCATGAGGCGGCCATGACGATCAGCGCCAGGGCATGGCCGGAATTGCGGTTCGGGTCCCAGTCGAAGCCCAGCCCCTGCAGAATCTGGGCGACCGGGCCGACGCGTGGATTGAACAGGAAGGCCAGCATGATGCCGGCGATCGCCGGCGCGATCGCATAGGGCAGCAGCAGGATGGTGCGGTAAGCGCCGCGGCCGCGCGCGATGTGGTTGGTCGCGAAGGCGAGCACGAGCGCGAGCGACAGGGTCAGCAGGTTCTGCGCCAGAGTGAAGAGCACCGTTACCTGCGCAGACGACCAGTAGACGCCGCTGCGGAACAGCCGCTCGAAATTCTGGAAGCCAACCCATTGCGTCGTCGCGCCGAACGGGTCGGTGAGCTGGAAGGCCTGGAGCAAGGCCCGCACCGAGGGGATGAAGAAGAACAGCAGGAGGATGAAGAGCTGCGGCGCCAGCAGCCAGAACGGCAGCCAGCTGCCGGTGAAATGCGCGCGCTTCAGCCCGCTTTCCGCCTGGCCGCCCATGATCGGGGCGACTAATCGCCGCCGCAGCGGCCAGCGGAGACGTCGCGCGTCTCCGCTGGCCGGCAGCGCGAGGCCTTCGCTATTTCTTGCCAGCATTGAGCTGCTCGTAGCGGCGCAGCGCTTCGTTGCCGCGGTTCACCGCGTCGTCGAGCGCCTGCTGCACCGGCTTGCGGCCGAGGAAGGCAGCCGAGACCTCCTCCATGATCGCCACATTGATCTGGTTGCTGTTGCCGATCCGGAAGCCGAGCGAGTTGTCACTGGGCGTGCCACGCATCAGCTGGACGACGGCGATCGCCCGCGTCGGGCTCTTGTCGTAGTAGCCCTGCGCCTTGGCGGCCTCATAGGCGGCGACTGTCACCGGGACATAGCCCGTGGCCTGGTGCCACCAGACCTGCGTGTCGGTCTGCGCCAGGAAATTGTAGAAGGCGGCGACCGCCTTGTACTTCTCCGGCGTGTGGCCTTTCAGGGTCCAGAGCGCCGCGCCGCCGATGACGCTGTTCCTCGGTGTCACGCCCTGCTCATAGGGCAATTCGATCGCGCTCCAGTCGAACTTGGCGGCGGCGACCACGGCGGCATGGGCAGCAGTCGAGGCGATGATGGTCGAGCACTCGCCGGAGGTGAAGAGCTGGACCGGGACGACGCCCTGCCCCGCGATCTGCATCACGCCCGAGCTGACCAGGCGCTTCATGCGCTCGACCTGGCCGACGAGCTTGCCCTTGTTGAAGACGAAGGAGGTGTCGAGCCCATCCATGCCGTTGCGCCTGGTCGCATACGGGATATCGTTCACCGCGCTGTAGTTCTCGAGGAAGCTCCACTCATAGTCGCCGGGCAGCACCATCGCGCATTTCGACACGCCCTTGGCCTTGATCGCGTCGAGCTGCGGCTCGAGCTCCTGCCAGGTCGCGCCGGGCTTGTCGAAGCCAGCGGCTTTGAAGTGGTCGCGGTTGTAGAACAGGATCGGCGTCGAGGAGTTGAACGGCATCGCCTGCAGCTTGCCGTTCACCGCGTAGTAGCCAACCACCGGCTTGATGAAGTTCGACCAGTCGATCTTGTAGCCCTGCTCGGTCATCAGCTCGGCGGTCGGGATGATCGCGCCCGAATTGACCATGGTCAGGAAGGAACGCTCGTTCGACTGGACGATCTCCGGCTGCCGCTTGGCCCGGTAGGCCGCGATCGTGCCGTTCAAGACCTCGTCATAGGTGCCCTTGGCGATCGCCTTGACGACATAATCCTTCTGCGAGTCGTTGAACTTCTTGACGACCTCGTCGACGCGCTCGCCGAGGGCGCCGCTCATCGCGTGCCAGAACTCGATCTCCGTTGCGGCCCGGGCGGGCGACAGCCCCGCCAGCATCAGGGCGGCCGCGCCCGCTATCGCACCATGGAAAGGTCGCATAAAAAGCCTCCCTCGTGAAATGTTATGCGAGCATATGCTCTTTATTGAAGCATATGCTCGCACACAGGTATTCTATGTCAACCGCCCGTGACAGGGCGATGACGACACGCGGAGACATCGCGCAGCGAGCGTTCCAAGAGATCAGGGAGGGTTTGCGGCGCTCAGTCGCCCAGCAGGGCGCGCGCCGTCTCTTCGTCGGTGATCAGGCCGTTGACGATGCGCCCGGCGAGGGCCGCGCGCAGCGGCGTCACCTTCGCGGCACCATGGGCGATGCAAATCCGCAGCCGATCGCTGCCCGGCTCAGGCGGCACGCTGGTGACGCGCCGGTTCAGGCCCTGGTCGAGCACCCTGCCCTCGCCATCGAAGGCCCAGCCGGTCACCTCGCCGACGGCCCCGGCGCGAACCAGCTCGAGCAATTCGCTGCGGGTCATGAAACCGTCGCGGTGGAGCACGGCATCGTCGCCGATCTGGCTGATGCCCATCAGCCAGAGATCGGCCTCGCCGGCGATCGCGCGAATCCGCCGGACCGACTCGATCTCGATCAATTGCGCCCGCTCTTCCGGGCTGGAGACATAGAGCGGCAGCGGCATCGGGAAATGCTGCGCCTTGGTGATTTCGGCCAGCTTGACCAGCGTGTCGAACCGGCTCGCCGAGCCGTCCGGCGAGATCGTGCCGACGAGCGAGACCAGCCGGTGCAGCGGGCAGGACATCGGCGAGACGCGCTCGATGCTGGCGCGCATCGAGCGGCCGGTGCCGAGCGCCATCACCAGCGACTTGCGCGAGCGCAACCAGCGCTCGATCAACAGCCCGCCGAGGGAGGCGACACCGGAGGCAGCCGTTTCGGCCGAACCGTCGGCCGGGGCAATATCGCAATGCTGCAATTCGAAGCAGTCGCGCAGACGGGCCGCGAGATCCATGCAGTCGGCGATCGGGTGGTTCATCCGGAAGCTGATCAGCCCCTCGCTGCGACAAAGCGAGACCAGGCGCTGCGCCGCCGGCCGCGAGATGTTCAGGATCTGGGCGATGTCTTCCTGGGTCCGGCCGGCGATATAATAGAGCCAGCCGGCGCGGGCGGCATCGTCGAGGCGGGCATTGTCTCCGTCGGCCATGCGCTCAATCCGCATCCTGCATCGCAAGCTCCCGCCAGGAACCGAGCAGCCGGTCGGCACCCGCCTCGATCAGCGACTGGCGCTGGTCGAGCACGGAGAAGTGACTGCCGGCGGCAAGGCCGAATGCCGTCATACCGGCAGCCTTGGCCGCCTTGACGCCGCTGACACTGTCCTCGACGACGAGGCAGCGCTCCGGCGCGAACCCACGCTCGGCCGCCGCCAGCAGGAATAGATCAGGCGCAGGCTTGCCCCGCCTCACCCGCGTCGTGCTGAAGATCCGCCCCTCGAACAGATCCCAGAATCCAACCCGGCGGAGGCAGAACTCGATACGCTCCTCGTCGCTGGACGAGGCGACACAATAGTCGGCATCGAAGGCCTCGACCGCCTCGCGCACGCCGGCGATCGGCTGCAGATCCTTCGCGAAGGCACTGAACAACCGCGCGCGCCAGTCCCGCCTGAAGCTGCCGGGAACGGGCCCGCCGGTCATGCGCTCATAGTCCTCGATCACCGCGCTCGCCGGCCGCCCGAGATAGCGGCGCATCACATAGGGCAGATCGTAGCCGGGATCGAACGGCGAGAGAAGATCGACCAGGAGCCCGCAACTGATCGTTTCACTGTCGACGAGCACGCCGTCGCAATCGAGGATGACGAGGTCGAATGGCGAAGATTGGCGCGTCATGGAGCAACAAAGATTGATCAGATGCTCCGATAAAGAGCATCTGCTCCAATCTCTGTCAAACGACTGCCGGCTGGCCCGACTGCGGCGAGCGCGCTCAGCGCCCTCGCATCTCGGTCCCGCCAGGATAGATCAGGCTCTTCACCATGCCGGCTTCGTTCGCGGCGTGGCGGCGGAAAGCGTCAGGCCCCTCGGCCAACGCGAAGCGGTGGCTGACGACAGCCTCGACATCGACCCTGCCGAGCGCAACCAGCTCGATGGCGCGCGGATAGACATGGCCCATGCGCCGGGAGAACTTGATCGTCAGCCCGCGCCGGCGCGCCTCCGCCGCCGGCACCACATAGCTGTCGCCATCGGGGATACCGACCAGCACAACCCGCCCGCCGATCCGCGCAGCACGCACCGCATCGCGAAACCCTTCCGGCGCATTGGTCGCCTCGATCACGAGCGGGAGCCCCTCGCCTTCAGTCCACGCGGCGATGTCGGCTGCGCTCTCACCGACCTTGCTGGCGCCGAGCTTCAGCGCGAGCGCCCGCCGATGCGGCTGCGGATCGCAGGCGAGGATCTCGCCGACACCGGCCGTCCGCAGCACCTGCAGGATCAAAAGGCCGATCGGCCCGCAGCCGAGCAGCGCGACGCGCTCGAGCAGGCGTGGCTTCGCCAGATCGACGGCGTGGATGGCGACGCCGAGCGGCTCCAGCATGACCGCATCGCTCGGCGTGAAATCCTGCGGCACGGGAACGATCTGCGATTTCGGTACCCAGATCCGGTCCGTCATCGCGCCGTCATTGGGCGGCGCGCCGATGAAGATGACTTCGGGGCAGAGATTGGGATGCCCGGCGCGGCAATGCTCGCAATGACCACAGGCCTGGTTGGGATCGACAGCGACCAGCGCACCGCGCGCCAGGCCGAGCTCGGGCAAATCCTCGGTCAGCCAGCCGCTGAACTCATGTCCCGGCACGAAAGGCGCCGCGATCACCGCCGAACCGATGCCGCCATCCTTGTAATAGTGCAGGTCGCTGCCGCAGAGCCCGACTGCGGCGACGTCGATCAGCGTTTCGCCGGGCGCTCCCTCGCGCAGATTGAAGGGCGCGACACGCGCATCGCCGGCGGCATGCAGGAACACGGCATGGGACATCTCGGGGTGGCACTCCGGCTCGACTGATCGCCTTTGCAACAGATGTATTTTCGTATTTACATTGGTTTTGGTCAAGGCGAAAACGCCATGCAGACAGCCCCCGGTTGTAGGGGACGGCCGGCGCGATATAACCCTCGGCAGCCCGACAGAAGGACCAGCGATGCCGGAAGACGCCCAGACCCAGGTGAGAGCCGCCTGGCTGTACTACATGGAAGGGCTGACCCAGGCGGAGATCGCCGACCGGCTGAAGATGACGCGGCTCCGGGTCAACCGGCTCCTGGTCGAGGCGCGCGGCAGCGGTCTCGTCAACATCACCATCAATTCGCGCCTGGAAAGCTGTGTCCGGCTGGAGCGCGCGCTGGTCGACGCATTCGGCCTGCAGGAGGCCGTGGTGGTGCCGACGCCGGATGACCCGGCGCAGGTGCCGGCCCAGATCGGCCGCGCGGCCGGCGAGTTCGTCTCGCAGATCGTCGAAGAGCGCCAGTCGGGCGTCTTCGGCGTCGGCTGGGGCAGCACGCTGCGCGAGACGATCCGGCATGTCAGGCCGGGGCAGTTCCGCGAGCTCGACGTCACCTCGATGATGGGCGGATTGACCTATGGCATCGAGCTCAACACCTTCGAGATCGCCAGCCAGTTCGCCCGGCTCTGGCAGGCGCAGTGCCATTATCTCGCCGCGCCGATCTATGCCGGCACGCCACAATCGCGCGACACCATCCTGGCGCAGGACGTGTTCGAGGCGGCTTTCGCCCGCATCCGGGCCACCGACGTCTCGATCCTCAGCGCCGGCGACATGAGCGAGCGCTCGCTGCTGGTGCGCTATGGCTTGCCGCGCGATCTCGATATTGCCGAATTGACGGCGCAGGGCGCGGTCGGTGACCTGCTCGGCCAGTTCATCGACAAGGACGGCAAGCCGCTCGACCATCCGATCAACCGCCGCGCCATCGCATTGCCGCTGGAGGCGCTGACCCGCCTTCCGACAGCGATCCTGGCCTCGGGCGGCAGCAACAAGGCTGCCGTCATCGCCGCCGCCTTGAAGGGCAAGCTCGCCTCGGTGCTGATCACCGACGAGCAGGCCGCGGCAGCCGTGCTCGCCTTGCGCTGAGGGTCCTCAAGCCGCGCGGATCGCCTCGAGCAATTCCCCGTGGATCAGGCCGTTGCTGACGACCTTCTCCAGATCCTCGTCGCGCGAATCCACCCCCGCGACGGTTGTCACTCTGCCGCCGGCCGCGCGCACCAATGGCATCGCCGCCGCATGCGAGACGATGTCGGCCTTGAGCCCGATGAAGGCGTCGAGCCGCCCGGCCGCGACCAGCGACATCTCCAGCCCGCCCGAGACCAGCACCCTCACGCCGCGACACAAGCCGGACAGCCGGCTGATGACGGCGTTGGTCCGCTCCAGATCCTCCAGCGCATAATGCGAGGTCAGGCAGATCGAGACCACGGCATCGGCGAGGCTCGCTGTCGCCGAGACGCCAGCAGGGCAGCCATTGACCGTCGCGATACCGCCTTCGGCATACTGCGCGACGAGGCCGGCGAGCGGCGCATGCGTCAGGCCGAGCAGCGTGCGGCCCTCCTCCTGATAGGCCATCGTCACAGAGAACCAGGGCAGGCCGCCGGCATAGTTCACCGTGCCGTCGAGCGGATCGATGATCCATCGCGGCGCCGCCTCCGAGCCGGAGAAACCAGCCTCCTCCGAGAGGATCGCTGCCTCGGGGGTCAGCTGGCGCAAACCGTCGATGACCAACCGCTCCGAGGCGAGATCTGCGGCCGTCACCACATCGCGGAAATCCTTGCGAGCGACAGAGAGATCGCCGTCCTGCATGCGAACCAGCAGATCGGCCGCTTGTCGCGCGATCGCGGCGGACTGGTCGAGCAAAGCGAGAAGACGCTGCTCAGCCATGAGCGACCTGCGGTTTGCCGGGATAGGCGGGGTCGAGCACGAAGGGCCGGCGCGGGCCGTAATCGCCGATCGGCTGGAGATGGCTGACGATGCCGGTCTCCGGGCGCCAAGCATGCACGGCAAAAGCCGGTGGCTCCATGATGAACCAGTTCTCCGTGCCGGGCCGCAGGTCGAGCGCGACCTGATGCGCCGTGCCGGGCGCGACATAGCCGATCGTGCCGGCAAAGCGCCGCTGGATCGGCCGGTGATAATGGCCGCAGAGCACGCGCTCGATCTCGGGATGAGCGGCAATCAGCCCGGCAAAGCTCTCGGAGACGCGGCAGGGGATCACGTCCATGCCGTCGACGCCGACCGCGAAAGGCGGGTGATGCATGAAGATCAGCGTCGGGCGCCCCTGCCCTTCGCGCAGACGCTCCGCCAGCCAGGCCTCGCGCTCGGCGCAGATCGCGCCGCCATCCTCGCCGGCAATCACCGTGTCGAGGCCGATCAATCGGACTGGGAAATCCTCGATCGTGTAGTGCAGGAAGCCAGCCTTCGGCAGATAGGCGTAGTCAGCGCCAAGCGCCTCGGCGAAGGTCTCGCGCCGGTCGTGATTGCCGGGCAGGACATAGACCGGCATCGGCAAGCGCCGCAGCGCGGCGCTCACGATTGCGTACTCCTCGGCGAGGCCGCAATCAGCGAGATCGCCGGTGACCAGCACGCAGTCCGGCGCCGGATCGAGCGCCAGCACGGCGTCGACCGCCTTCGCGATCGCGGCGTTGGTGTCGACGATGCCATAGGCCGGGCGGCCATGTGGCCTGGCGTGGAAATCGCTGAGCTGAGCGATGATCATCGTGCTTCTATCCAATGGCTACAAAACAACGAGCCGCCCGGCGCGGACGCCGGGCGGCGGTATCAATGTCAGCGCAAAGCGCTCACTTCATCAGTGCTTCGGTCTCGGAGACCATCCGCTCGAGGCCGGCCTTGGGCTGGATCTCGCCGCGCATCACGCCGGCGATGACCTCGCGCTGCTGGCGCCAGATGCGGACCGAGTTGCCGCCCGGATAGCCCTGCCAGGGCGAAGCGCGGTTCACCTGGCCGTTGATGGTGCGGAAATTGGCATTGTCCTTGTAGAACGGGCCGAGGAAGGCGTCCTCGCCGGCGCGCAGATTGGTCGGCATGTAGCCGGAGGTCTCGACGACGATCTTCTGCGCCTCGGGACCGGTCACGAACTTCACGAACTCCCAGGCAGCCTTCTGCTTGGCCGGGTCCTTGGCGGTGATGATCGCCGCATTGCCGCCGGTCGGCAGCGTGCCTTTGGCCTTGTCGTCGACCGGGAAGAGCGCGGTCTTCATGGTGAAGCGCTCGCCGACGAGGTCGGTGACCTGGCGCAGGCGGGCCGGCGTGTCGAAGAAGATGCCGATCTTGCCGGCGATGAACTGCTGGCGCGACTGATCCCAGTCGATCAGCGGCATGCCGTCTTCGGTGACGAGGCTGCGCAGCGTCTCCAGCGCCTTCAGGCCGACATCGCCGCCGAAGGCGACCTTCTTGCCGCTGGCGTCGAGCAGGGTATGGCCGCCCTGCTGGACGATGCCGCGCCAGAGCCAGTCATCCGGCCAGTCATGAATGTTGTAGGCGAGGCCGGCGACATCGGCGGTCCGGATCTTCTTGGCGAGCGCGATCGTGTCGGCCCAGTTGTCAGGCATCTTGTCGGGATCGCCGCCGGCCTTCTTCACCAGCTCGGCGTTGAAATACATCAGCGGCGTCGAGGCGTTGAAGGCGAGGCCCGCCTGCTTGCCATTGGCCTGGCCGAGCGAGAGCAGCGCGTCCGAGTAGTTGGCCTTGCGCCAGGCTTCCGGCTCGGCCTTGAGCAGTTCGCCGAGATCGACCACCTGCTTGCGCTTGTCGAGCGTCTCGACCAGCTCGGTCAGCAGATGGAAGCCGGAATAATAGACGTCCGGCAGCTGGTTGGTGACCGAGGAGCGCAGCATCGCCTGATGCCCCTCGTCATAGCTCGCCGCCGGGGCCCGGAAATTGATCTTGATGTTCGGGTTCTTCTTCATGAACTCCGCGGCGATGGGCTCGTGGAACTTGGCGAAGGCCGGGAAGGCGTAGAGCACGTCGAGCGTGACCTCCTGGGCGCGCGCCGCCGTGGAAGCGGCCAGCGCGAATACCGCGGCGGCCAGGGTTCTACCGAAAGCTTTCATCGGTGATCTCCTTGAGAGAACAGGGTTTTGTCAGGCTTAGGCGTTTCGCGAGGTCGGCTTATTTGACGCCGGTCATTGTGATGCCGTCGATGAATCTGCGCCGCGCGATCAGGAAGGCGAGGACAAGCGGCGCGGTCAGGATCGTCGCCGCGGCGGTCAGCGCGCCGTAGTTCGAGCCGGTCTCGGCATCGGCGAAGAACATCATCCCGAGCGGCGGCGGCGCGAGCTTGGCGTCGGAGATGACGATCAGCGGCCAGTACAGGTCGTTCCAGTGCGCCACGGTCGAGAACACCGCGAAGGCGGCGATCGCCGGCCAGGCGCTCGGGGTGACGATGCGCCAGACGATCTCGAACTCGCTCATCCCGTCGAGCCGGGCAGCGTTGATGATGTCGTCGGGGAAGCTGCGGAAGAACTGGCGGAACAGGAAGATGGCGAAGACCGAGAGGAAGAACGGCACCATCATCGCAAAATAGGTGTTGAGCAGGCCGAGCTGGGCGAGGCCGATATAGAGCGGCATCGCCGGCACCTGCACCGGGATGCACAGCCCGAGCAGCACCAGCACGAAGAGCAGGTTGCGGCCGGGAAAATCGAGCTTCGCCAGCGCATAGGCGCAAGGGATCGCGACCAAGAGCTGCACCACGAGGATGCCGACGCAGAGGATGACGCCGTTGAGCGCGAAGCGCAGCAGCGGCGCCTTTTCCATGGCGAAGCGATAGTTCTCGACGCCGTAGAACTGCTTCGGCCAGAGCGCGATCTCGGCGCTGAAGATCTCCGCCGGCGGCTTGATCGAGGTGACCAGCATCCAGATGAAGGGCGCCAGCATGAACAGCGCACCGGCGATCAGGACGCCATGGATCAGGACGAGCGAGAGGAAGCGGCGCGCGGCCGAATGCGCGGGAGAGACAGTCGCGACGGAGGGTGCGGAGGCCGACATCAGTAGTGCACCTTCTTGTCGAGGGCGAAGGTCTGCACGGCCGAGAAGACGAGGATGAAGGCGAGGAAGATGAAGGTCAGCGCCGCGGCATAGCCGGTGTGGAAATACTGAAAGCCTTCGAGATAGATGTTGTAGAGCAGCACCTCGGTCGAGCCGACCGGCCCGCCGCGCGTCATCACCGCCACCGTGTCGAAGATCTTGAAGGCGGTGATCATCGTCGTGATCACCACGAACATCGTCGTCGGCCCGAGCAGCGGCCAGGTGATGGTCAGGAAGCGGTCGATCCCGCCCGAGCAACCGTCGATGTCGGCGGCTTCGTAGAGATCGCGCGGGATCGCGGTCAGCCCGGCCAGGAACAGGATCATGTTGAAGCCGAGGATCTGCCAGATGCCGATCACGGCGAGCGTCGCCAGCGCCGTCGAGGGCTCGCTGAGGAAGGCGATGGGCGCAAAGCCGAGCCATTTCAGCAGGCCGTTGATCGGCCCGAGCGAGGGATGCAGCAGGAACTGCCAGACCGTCGCCATCGCGATCAGCGTCGAGGTCACCGGAAGGAAATAGATGACCTCGTAGAGCGAGCGCGAGCGCGTCCGCCGATGGATCAGGATGGCGATCAGCAGCGCCCCGAAGACGCCGCCGGGCACCATGATCGCGACATAGATCAGCGTGTTCAGCAGCGAGCGGCGGATGATCGGGTCGGCCAGCGCCTTCTGGAAATTGGCGAGCCCGACGAAGTCGAGGTCGACGCCGCCGAACTCGTAATTGGTCAGGCTGAGCACGACGAGCACGGCGAGCGGCGCCAGGATCGTCAGCAGCAGCAGGATCAGCGCCGGCATGGCGAAGCCAAGGCCGGTGACGCGCTCGATCCAGAGCCGGCGGCGCCGGCTGGCAACGAGTTGCACGGGCATGTCGAGCGCGAGCGTCATGCTCAGG
This sequence comes from Allobosea sp. GW821-FHT10B12, assembly GCF_059415545.1. Taxonomy (NCBI): domain Bacteria; kingdom Pseudomonadati; phylum Pseudomonadota; class Alphaproteobacteria; order Hyphomicrobiales; family Alloboseaceae; genus Allobosea; species Allobosea sp. GW821-FHT10B12. The sequence continues at coordinate 5,788 of NZ_JBWKNL010000014.1, read as the reverse complement.
CCCTCAGCGGCACGATGGAGGCGGTCGCAATGCCCGCACCGCGCGGCTCGATGCGCTCGCCATCGGCGGCGAAGAGATGGCAGACGGCCTCGTCGAAGCCGAGCGTGACCTCGGCGGCCTCGCTGACGCCGACGGCCTGGGCCGGGCTGGTGCGCATCGTCACACCCGGCAGGTCGCGGCCAGCGAGATCGAAATGCAGGATGTATTCGGAGCCGAGATTCTCCTTGCGCCGCAACCGGGCCGAGAACCAGGCGCGTCCCGCTCCAGCCATCTCGCCCTGCACGAGCGACAACGCTTCCGAGCGCACGCCGAGCGTCACCGCCTGCCCCTGGACCTGCTGCACAGCCAGCGACATCGGGCGGTCGAAGAGCTCGAGTCGCCCGCCCGCGCCGACGCTGGCCGGCAGCAGGTTGATCGCCGGGCTGCCGATGAACTGCGCGACCTTGAGCGAGGCCGGTTTCTCATAGAGCTGGGAGGGCGTGCCGAGCTGCAGGATCGTGCCGGAATCCATCATCGCGACGCGATCGGACATTGTCATCGCCTCGACCTGGTCGTGCGTGACATAGATGAAGGTCGCCCCCAATCGCTTGTGCAGCTCGGCGAGCTCGGTGCGCATATGCACGCGCAATTTGGCGTCGAGATTGGAGAGCGGCTCGTCCATCAGGAAGACGTCGGGATGGCGGACCATGGCGCGCCCGAGCGCGACACGCTGGCGCTGGCCACCCGACAATTGAGCCGGCTTGCGATCAAGGAGATGATCGAGCTGGAGCTGCGCAGCGGCTGCCGCGACATCGGTCTCGATGCCGCGCATCACCGCGCGGCGCTGACCGGAGAGCGCCCGCAACAGGGGCAGGCGCTGCCAGAGCTTCAGGCGGGACATGGTCAGCGGCAGCGCGATGTTCTGGCGCACGCTCATATGCGGATAGAGCGCGTAGGACTGGAACACCATCGCCACGCGCCGCTCATGCGGGCGCAGGTGATCGACGGGCTGGCCGCCGATCGCGACGGCGCCGCCATCCTGATGCTCCAGGCCAGCGATGATGCGGATCAGGGTCGACTTGCCGCAGCCGGACGGGCCGACCAGGGTGAGGAATTCGCCATCGGCGATGTCGAGGTCGACGCCACCGAGCACGCGGGTCGGACCAAAGGACTTGGCGATGGAGGACAGGGTGACCGTTGCCACGTCGCTCGCCTTTCTGTGCGGGGCCCTGAGGGCTTCTTGCGTTTGACGTCGTCGGAGAGCGGCCAGCGCCGCCTCAAGCGGCGCGCGGCGGGTAGACCTCGTGGATCACGTCGTCGATCCAGAGCGTCTTGAGCGCGGTGATCTCGTGGATCGCGGCGGTGTAGTCCCTGCCGTTGAAATCATAGGTCACGGCGCCGAGCGTCGTCGTGCCGGCCATGCCGGGCTGCAGCTCGGGACCGACCACGAAGCCGGATGACGGGCCCCAGATGTAGCGCGTGCCGTCGACCTCGAAGTCGTGAGCGCGGTGCAGATGACCACTGGCAACGAAGGCGACCTCATGCTTGCGGACGAGATCGAGCAGATGCGCCCGCGGCTTCGGCGGCACGCTCCAATAGCCCTTGTCACCCTCGTCGGGTGCCTCGATGAACAGCGGCCGATGCAGGAACCAGCCGAGGCGGCGCCCCTCTGCACTGGCGATCTGCTGTTCCAGCCAGCTAAGCTGGCGGGCCTCGTCGGCCTCGTCGCTGCCGAACAGCATCGAGTTGAGGCCGATCAGCCGCCAGCCCTCGACGTCATGGCTCCAGAAATCCGCCCCAAGATGCTCGCGCCAGCGCGCCAGGCGCGGTGCGTTGACCGGCTGATGCGGATGGTAGGCTTCGCCGACGTCATGGTTGCCGGGAATACTCAGCACCGGCACGCCGAGCGCCGTCAGAAGGCCGCTGCAATAACCGAAATCCTCATCGACATCGGCGCCATCGACGGTGACGTCGCCGGTGTGGATGACGAGATCGGGCTTCTGCGTCGTCAGCCAGGCCGTGAGCGGCTGCCAATTGCAGGCGAAATGCTGCTTGGCCGGACTGAGATGAGTGTCCGAGATTTGCACGATCCGGCGCATTTGGTCCCTCCGAGCACGCCTCCCGCGCAGGGGATGCGGGCCGCCTCCGTCCAGTGCGGGGCGGCGGTTTTGCCGTGGACCATACAAATGAATGTTTTATGACACAAATGTATTTTCGGAGTGCGAGACGCCGTTAGCAGAGCCGCCTGACCCGACGGTGACAGGCCAGCTCCGCTGCTGGTCAAATTTGTTGCAGTCCGCGATAGCGCGCGAAGACGTTCTGCCTGCCCGCGGAGAAAACCACCACGTCATAGCTGTCGGACGCCTGCCCCGGCACTTCCATGCCGGGCGAGCCGATGGGCATACCGGCGACAGCGAGGCCCGTCACCTTCGGCCGCTCGGCGAGCAGGCGCTTGATCGCCTCGGCCGGGACATGGCCCTCCAGCACATAACCGCTGATCTCGGCAGTATGGCAGGAGGCCAGCGCGTCGGGGACGCCGAGCTTCAGCTTGAGCGGCGCGACATCCGGAACCTCGACCACCTCGACCGGGAAGCCGGCGGCCTTCACATGCGTGACCCAGTTGCCGCAGCAGCCGCAGTTCGGATCCCGCGTCACGATCATCTTGGGCAGCGGCTCCGCAGCCATCAACGGACTCCATTGTCCGAACGCGGCCGCCGCCTGTGCCGAGCCGATCAGCAGCCCGCGGCGGGATGGAATGAGTTGGTTCGTCATGACGATCTCCTTGTTCTGAATTTGTTGCCGCAGGCCTCAATCGAGCGAGACGCGGCGCAGGCGGAGCGCATTGCCGATCACGCTGACCGATGACAGCGCCATCGCCGCCGCCGCGATGATCGGCGACAAAAGCAGCCCCAACAGCGGATAGAGCACACCCGCCGCCACCGGCACCCCGGCGGCGTTGTAGATGAAGGCGAAGAACAGGTTCTGCCGGATGTTGCGCATCGTCGCCCGGCTGAGCTGGAGCGCTCGCACGATGCCCTGCAGGTCGCCCTTGAGCAGGGTTACGCCAGCGCTCTCGATCGCGACATCAGCGCCCGTTCCCATGGCGATGCCGACATCGGCCGCCGCGAGCGCCGGTGCGTCGTTGACGCCGTCGCCGGCCATAGCGACCACCCTGCCTTGCGCGCGCAGCCTGTTCACCACGGCGCTCTTGTCTTCGGGCAGGACCTCGGCCTCGACCTCGTCGATGCCGAGCTGGCGCGCCACCGCCTGCGCCGTGGTCCGGTTGTCGCCGGTCAGCATCACCACGCGAATGCCGGCGGCCTTGAGCGCCTCGATCGCCGCCGGCGTGGTCGGCTTGACCGGGTCGGCGATCGCCAGCAGCCCGGCGACGCGGTCGTCGACGGCGACGAAGATCACCGTGCCGCCCTCGGCCCTGAGCGCCTCAGCCTCGCTCGCCAGGGCGGCGAGGTCGACACCGGCTTCGGCCATGATCCGATGACTGCCGATCACCAGCCGCCGGCCGTCCACAGTGCCGGTCACGCCCTTGCCGACAGGGCTGTCGAAATGCTGCGCCTCGCTCAAGGTGAGGCCGCGCTCCTTCGCCCCGTCGACGATCGCGGCGGCAAGGGGATGCTCGCTGGCCCGTTCCAATGAGGCTGCGAGCCGCAGCAGTTCGTCCTCGTCGAAGCCGTCGACCGGCTTGAGGGCAGTCAGCTTCGGCTTGCCCTCGGTCAACGTGCCGGTCTTGTCGACGACGATCGTATCGATCTTCTCGAAGCGCTCCAGCGCTTCGGCGTTCTTGATCAGCACGCCGAGATGGGCGCCGCGCCCGACGCCGACCATGATCGACATCGGCGTCGCCAGGCCGAGCGCGCAGGGGCAGGCGATGATCAGCACGGCGACCGCGGCGACGAGCCCGTGGGCGAAGCGCGGCTCCGGCCCCAACGCCATCCAGGCGGCGAAGGCAGCGATGGCGATGACGATCACCAGCGGAACGAACCAGCCGGAGACCTGGTCGGCCAGGCGCTGGATCGGCGCCCGCGAGCGTTGCGCCTCGGCGACCATGCCGACAATGCGGGCGAGCATGGTGTCGCTGCCGACTTTGCCGGCGCGCATGATGAAGCCGCCGGTGCGGTTGAGCGTGCCGCCGATCACCGCCGCGCCAACCTCCTTGGTCACGGGCATCGATTCGCCGGTGACCATCGACTCGTCGATCGAACTGCGCCCTTCGATCAGCTCGCCATCGACCGGCACGGTCTCGCCGAGCCGGACGCGCAGGCGATCGCCGACATGGACGGCGTCGAGACCGATATCCTCGTCGGTGCCGTCGTCCAGCACCCGCCGGGCCGTCTTCGGCACCAGATCGAGCAAGGCGCGGATCGCGCCGCCGGTCTGCTCGCGCGCCCTGAGTTCGAGCACCTGCCCGAGCAGGACCAGCACGGTGATCACTGCGGCCGCCTCGAAATAGACCGCGACCGAACCGTCGCCGGCGCGGAACACCGGCGGGAACAGGCCGGGCACGGCTGTCGCGATCACGCTGTAGAGCCAGGCGACGCCCGTGCCCATCGCGATCAGCGTGAACATGTTCAGGCTGCGATTGACGAGGGAGGCCCAGGCTCGCTGGAAGAACGGCCAGCCGGCCCAGAGCACGACAGGCGTTGCCAGCACCAGCTGAACCCAGTTCGAGGCCTGCTGGCCGATCCACATATGCAGGTCGACGAGATGCCCGCCCATCTCGAGCAGGAAGACCGGCACGGCGAGGGCGAGCCCGCCCCAGAACCGGTGGGTCATGTCGATCAGCTCGGCGCTCGGGCCCTGCTCTGCGCTCGCGATCTCGGGCTCCAGCGCCATGCCGCAGATCGGGCAATTGCCCGGCCCCGGCTGGCGGATTTCAGGATGCATCGGGCAGGTGTAGATCGCGCCCTCGGGGACGGGCTTCGAAACGGATCGCGCAGGATCGTCCGCGACATAGGCCGCTGGATTCGCCACGAACTTGTCGTGGCAGCCGGCGGAGCAGAAGACATAGGCCTGTCCCGCATGGGAGGCCCGATGTTTCGCAGTCGCGGGATCGACCACCATGCCGCAAACGGGGTCTTTCACCACGGGCCTCGACGCATCCGGGTGGCCATGATGCTGCGTATGGCCATGGTGCTGATGACCGGCATGACGATGATTCTCTGTCATGGAATGCGGCCTCGCTATCTCGCCCGCTCATTTGCCAACGCGATAGCGGCCGGCGCGTTCACGCCCGCCGCCTGGAGCATGCTGCGAGAAAGTGGCAACGGCCCGCGCGAGACCTGCTCCGACTACTGGAACTAGCCGACGAGCTCTGCGCCGGGCGTATAGCCGGCAGCGGTCACGGCCGAGCTGATCGCCGCAAAATCGGCGCTGCCGCGCACGCTGACCAGCTTCGAGCCCGGATCCGCCGTCACGAAGGTGCCTGGAAATCGGCCTTCGATCGCCCGCTTGATCGTGCCTGCGCAGTGGCCGCAGGTCATGTCCTCGACGCGAAAGCTGATCGCCCCGCTAGGGGCCTGCGTCGTGGCCGAGGCCGTGGTCGAATGCTGCTGGCAGGAGCACATGGCTGCAATGTCCTTCAAGTGACGATTGCTGCAGCCTGCACCTTCCCACCATGGCAAGGTCAAGCGCCTTTTCGATCGGCTTAGACCTTGCTGAATCTGCTCCTGCGATGCCCCCCGGATCAGTGCAGGATCTGGGAGAGGAAGAGCTTTGTGCGCTCGTGCTGGGGGTTCTTGAAGAACTCGTTGGGCTCGTTCATCTCGACGATCTGGCCGGCGTCCATGAAGAT
>NZ_JBWKNL010000013.1:0-123174 GCF_059415545.1 Allobosea sp. GW821-FHT10B12 | reverse complement strand
ACGTGGAACTCGCCATACCACTTGTTGACCGCGACCATCTCGACCGCCGTCGCCGTGTTCAGCGCCGTCTGCTTCAGTGCCGCGGGAGCCGGAGCCAGTGTCATGATGTCGTCTCCTAGCGAGAGGCTGGACCGCGCCGCTCGAGAAAGTCGGCGAAACGGGCGAACGAGAAGGACAGGGAAAAGAAGATCGCGCCGATGAACAGGAAGGTTTCGGCCGCGGGCGACGGCCAGGCCGGATCGGCGAGGGCAGCTTTGCCCGAGCTGATCAGATCGAACAGCCCGACCACGAGCACCAGGCTGGTGTTCTTGATCATCACGATGATCGTGTTGGCCAGGGCCGGGATCACCACCCTGATCGCCTGCGGCAGGATGACGAGATATTGCGTCCGCCAGAACGGCAAGCCAAGCGCCGCGGCGGCTTCATATTGCCCTTTCGGGATTGCCTGCAGCCCGCCGCGGATGACTTCGGCGAGATAAGCCGCCGCGAAAATCGTCAAAGCGACGAGGGCGCGCACGAACTTGTCGGGCAGCAGCGCCTCCGGCAGGAACAGCGGCAGCATGATCGAGGCGACGAAGAGGATCGAGAGCAGCGGCAGGCCGCGCACCGACTCGATCGCGACCACCGCGCCGATCCTGACCGCCGGCATGGTGGAACGGCGCGCCAGCGCCAGGAGGATGCCGACCGGAAAGGCGATCCCGATCGCGACAACGGTGAGGATCAGCGTCACCGGCAGGCCGCCCCAGGCCGAGGTCGGCACCTCCTCGAGCCCAAGACCGCCGCCCATCAACCAGACGATCAGCGCGAGCGCCGCGGCCCAAAGCTGGACCAGTCGCGGCGTCCAGCTCGCCGGCCGGACCGACCAGCCGAGCAATGCCAGGATCAGCACGCAGACCAGAGCCGGCCGCCAGCGCGCGTCGACCGGATAGATGCCGAACAAGAGCTGCCCCGATTTGGCGTAGATGAAGCTCCAGCAGGCGCCCGACGCCGCGCGGCAGGCGGCAGGGTCAGGGTTGAAGAGGACCGCATCGAGCACGAGCCAGCGCAGCATGGGCGGCACTGTAATTACGAGCAATGCGCCGAAGACCAGCGTCAGGGCGGCGTTCAGCGGCGAGCCGAACAGCAGCTTGCCGCTCCCGCGCAGGGAGGCCAGCAGCGGCGCAGACCAGGCTCGCGCCGGCACGGGAGTCTTGGGGAGAGAAAGCGATATCGTCTTCACGGCGTCAGCGCTCCACGATCGCGATGCGGCGGTTGTACCAGTTGGCAGCGCTCGACAGGGTCAGGTTGAGGCAAAGATAGACGCCCAGGATGATGAAGACGCCTTCGATCGAATGGCTGGACTTGCTGATGATCGTGTTCATCACCGCGAGGAAATCCGGATAGCCGACCGCGATCGCCAGCGTCGAATTCTTGACGACGTTGATGTACTGGCTGTTGAGCGGTGGCACGATCACCCGCAGCATTTGCGGAACGACGATCAGGCGCAGGATCCTGGCCCGCGACAGGCCGAGCGAGCGGCCGGCATCCCATTGCCCGGTGCCGACCGACAGAACGCCGCCGCGGACGATCTCGGCGATGAAGCCGGTGGTGTAGACGGTCAGGCCGATCAGAATGGTGCTCAGTTCCGGTGTCAGCTCCAGGCCGCCGCGAAAGTTCGAGCCGGTGAAGACCGGCCAATCGACAAGGAGCGCGACATCCGCCGACCAGAGACCGAGCAGCAGCAGGGCGGCCGCGCCCCAAGCCATTCCGCTCCGGAAGCGCTGAAGCGAGCTTACCCGCCAGGCGACGACGCCGAGCAGCAATGCGGCGAGGATCAGCCCGACACCCGCGCTGTCGATCTCGAACCTGATGGCGGGAACGACGAAGCCGCGCATCGAGGCAAAGACACCCGGAAGCGGATTGAGCGCCTCCCCGACCGGCGGAAAGATTTTCCACCACAGCGAATAGAGGAAGATCAGCAGCACGATCGGGGGCGAGTTGCGCGTGATCTCGACCCAGACGCGGCAGGTGCCGGCGGCGAGCGGATTGCTGCTCAGCCGGGTCACGCCGACGATCAGGCCGAGAACCGACGAGAAGGCGATGACGAGCGCCGAGATGAAGATCGTGTTCGCGAGACCGACGACGATCGCCCAATAATATGGATCACGCGATTTATAGGAGAGGATCGCCTCGGAGATGACGATCCGCGACGGCATCGCGAGGAAGTCGAATCCGATCGGGATGCCGCGCGCCTGCAGGTTCGCGAAGGTGTTGCTGACCAGAAGCGTCGCGACCCCCGCGACGACCGCCACCAGCGTGCATTGGATGACGATCGACCTCGTCCTGGCATCGCTGAGCATGCCGTCCTCCCAGTTCCGACACGATGATTGAAGGGGGAGCGCTCGCGCGCTCCCCGGCGGCGCCTAGTCGAAGGGGAACGGATAGTTCAGCCCGCCATCCTTCCAGAGCGCGTTCAGGCCGCGCTCGACCTTGAGGGGGCTGTTCTTGCCGAGGTTGTTGTCCCAGATCTCGGCGTAGTTACCCATCTGCTTGATGACGTTGTAGGCCCATTTGTCATCGAGCCCGAGCGGCTTGCCGAAACCCGGTTCCTGGCCGAGGACGCGCTTGATCTCGCTCGTCCCAGTCTTCAGCTTCTCGTCGATGTTCTTGGCGGTGATGCCGTGGAGCTCGGCCCAGAGGAGGGCGTTGACCGTCCAGCGCGTGAGGTCGAAGAGCTGCTCGTCGCCACGCGCCACCGCGACCCCGTTCGGCTCCGCCGCATGGCCGACCTTGATGATGTCGTAGTCGTCCGGATTCTTGGCGACCGAGGCCCGCTGCCCCGCCGCGGCCGTGCCGTCGGTGACATAGGAATCGCAGCGGCCGCCGAAGAAGGCGTCGCGGGCCTGGACCGTCGAGTCGAAGTAGACCTTCTTCATCGCGATCCCGTGCTCTTCCTCGGTCTCCTCGATCGCCTTCTCGGTCAGGCTGCCGCCGCCCTGCAGGCAGACGGTCTTGCCGGCGAGCTGCTTGGGATCGGTGATCTTGTCGGCCTTACGCACGAGCAGGCCGTCGGTGTCGTAGAGCGTGATCCAGACGAAGCGGACCACGGTGTCGCGCGAGAAGGTGATGGTCGAGGTGCGCGAGAGCACGTCGATCTCGCCGGTCTGCAGCGCCGGGAAGCGCTGGCCGGCATTGAGCGGCACGAAGCGGATCTTGTCCTTGTCGCCGAGGATGGCCGCCGCGAAGGTCCGGCAGATATCGGAATCGAAGCCGCGATAATAGCCGTTCTCGTCGGGACGCGAGAGGCCGGGCACGCCCTGGCTCGCGCCGCAGCTGAGATAGCCGCGCTGCTTGATCTTGCTCACCGTGCTTTGCGCAGTAGCAGCGCCGATGCCCATAGCGAGGCCTGCGACGGCGAAGGCCGCGCCTGCCATGATCTTCAATCCCGTCATCGTCATCTCCTCCCCTGTTTGAACTTGGTCGTTGTCATTCCGCGGCCCGGCTGCCGGCCGGTTCTGCCTGAAGTCCTTCCGCTTCCGCGAAGACCGCGAAGGCCTGGGCGAGATCGGCGAGCAGGTCGTCGAGCGCCTCGAGGCCGACCGACAGGCGCCAGACCGGCCCGCTCGGCAGCCAGTCGAGGCTTGTCCGGCCCTTGCGCGGATCGCTGACCGCGACCAGCGAATGCACACCGCCCCAGCTCGCTCCGAGCCGGAACAGCTGCATCCGGCGCAGAGCCCGTGCCTGCAGCGAGGCGAATTCGGGTCGCAGCACGAGCGCGAACACAGCGGCGGACCCGGCGAAGTCGCGCTTCCAGATGTCATGGCCGGGATGCTCCGGCAGACATGGGTGAAGGATGCGCGCAATTTCAGGACGGCCGGAGAGCCATGACATCACGCCGAGCGCCGTACTGGCGGCATGGCGCATACGGACCGGCATGGTCATCAGGCCGCGTTCGCACAGCGCGCAATCCTCCGGCGAGACACCGTAGCCGAGGAAGCGCGCCACATCCTTGAGCCGCCGGAACAGGGCGTCGTCGCGCACGGCGAGCGAGCCCATCAGCAGATCACCATGGCCGCCGGCATGCTTCGACAAGGCCTGCATGCTGATGTCGACGCCATGCGCCAGCGGCTTGAACAGCAGATGCGAGGCCCAGGTATTATCGGCCGCGACCAGCGCGCCGACCTTATGGGCCGCAGCGACGACCGCGGGCACGTCCTGGACCTCGAAGGTCGCCGAGCCCGGCGATTCCACCCAGATCAGGCGGGTCCTGCAATCGAGCAAGCCGGCAATCCCTGCATCGAGACGTGGATCATAGGAGATCGCCTCGACCCCCAGCGGGCCGAGGAAACCGAAGATCATGTCGCGGGCCGGGCCATACAGCGTCTCGGGCACTAGGACCTTGTCGCCGCTGCGGCACACCGCCATCGTCGCCAGCGCCAGAGCTGCCATGCCGGAAGGCACGACCAGCGCCCTCGCCGCGCCTTCCAGCTGCGCGATATGATCCTCGAGCTGGCGGCTCGTCGGCGTTCCGTAAAGCCCGTAGCTGAAGCCGTCATAGACGCGCTCGCTGCGCCGCTCGAACGCGCCGAGATCATCGAAGACGACCGTCGAAGCACGCTCGACAGGCATCGCGACCGCTCGGAAAGGCTCGCGTGAGCGCTCGGGCGGGTGGATGTGGGAGGTGTCGTCGGATCGGGCCATGGCCGACAACTAGCCGGCTGGGCCATTGCCATCCATGGCCACAACGATAGAGTTGATCCGATTTTGATATGAGCTTTCGATGAACCTGCGCGACATCGACGTCTTCAACGCGATCATGCTCAGCGGCGGCGCCGGCGCCGCAGCCGCATTGCTCGACACTTCCCAGCCAGCCGTCAGCCGCTCGCTCGCCAAGCTCGAAGCGGAGCTCGGCTTCAGCTTGTTCGACCGGATCCGGGGGCGACTGGTGCCGACCCGCGAAGGCCAGCTCTTCCACGCCGAGGTGAAGGCCAATCTGGTCGGCCTCGACCGCCTCAAGCTGCGTGCCGCCCAGATCAGGGAAGTCGGCGCCGGCACGATCCGCGTCGCCAGCCTGTCGGCGCTGGGGCATGGCCTGGTGCCGCGCGCCATCGCCTCGTTCTCGCGCAAGCATCCGCAGGCGCGGATCAGCTATCAGGTCCGCACCTCCCATGTCGTGCGCGACCTCGTCGCTTCGGGCAGCTTCGACATCGGGCTCGCCGCCGACGAGGTCGATACCACCGGCGTGCTGCACAGCGTCTTCACCACGCCGCGGGCCGTCTGCGTCATGCCCAGGGATCATCGGCTGGCGAGCCGCACGGTGATCACGCCGCCCGATATCGAAGGAGAAGGCTTCCTCGCGCTCGCGCCGGAGGACACGGTTCGCCTGGCGATGGACCGCATCTTTGCCGAGCATGGCGTCCAGCCGCGGATCCTCGTGGAGACTCCCTATGGCGTCACCATCGCGATCCTCGCCGCTCAGGGTCTCGGCCTTGGCCTCGTCAATCCGTTCATCATCGCCGACCGCATGATCGGCGACATCACAGTCCGCCCGTTCGAGCCCGCCGTCCATTTCCGGGCCTTGCTGCTGCGTCCACCCGACGGCGTGAACTCGCGCCTGGTCTCCGATTTCGCCGCCGAGCTCTATGCCGTCAGGAACGCGTTCGGGGTCGCCGACTGAGACAGTGTCAGGCAGGTCGGCTCAGGCGCCGTTCCGGACGGCGCGGAACTGCGCGATGAACGCTTGCGGATCAGGGAGCGAGGCCATGCGCGCGACCTCGCGCTCCTTCGGAGCCTTCGCTGCCAGCCCGCTTGCGCTGGGAGGAAAGAACTGGATCGCCGGCGTGCCCTCGATGCCGTAGCGCGCCGCCAGCCCCTTTTCGGTCAGCTTGCTGCCGTCGAAATCGGTGACCTCGCGCGCGCCGAGGATGTTGAGATGCAGCACCGCGAAATTGTCGCGGATATAGCTTTCGATCGCGGGATCGGCGAGATGGACCTCGTGCATGCGCCGGCAGGCCGGGCAATTGCGCAGGCCCCAGAGGATCGCGAAGCGCGTGCCGCCCTGGCTCGCATTGGTCAGGTCCTCGGTGAGGTCGAGAAAGCTCTCAAGATACCAGTCCTCCTGGTAGAGCCCGTCCTCGCCGAGTTTTGCCTTGGCCAGGGCCGGCGCCGACGCCATGGCAATCAGCGAGCTCGCCAGCAAGCTGCGTCGTGTGATCATGGCGTCGCCTCCGCGCAGAGCCGCACCGGGCTCTAGTATAAACATATGAATACGACTATGTTCAGCAGATGATTGCAAGCGGGCGATATCGCGCGGGGCTGGCGGCGGCGTTCACGTTGTCGGGATTGCTGTCACTACCGGCCTTCGCCGCCGAACTCGTCATGTACACCCGCAATGGCTGCCCCTTCTGCCTGCGCTTCGAGCGCGAGGTCGCGCCGGTCTATGCGAAAACGCCGGAAGGCAAGGCGGCGCCGCTGCGGCGGATCGAATTGCCAGCCGGCGGCGTCCGCGGTGAGGCACTGCGCGAACCCGTCATCGCGACGCCCACTTTCGTGCTGGTGGAGGATGGCCAAGAGGTCGGCCGCATCACCGGCTATCTCAACGACGACATGTTCTGGGGTTTGCTCGGACGGCTGGTTGCTGTCATTGAAACTTCAGACCAAGTTCAACGATCAGGCACACGGACCCAATGACCGCGATCGTCTCGAAAGCGCTCGAAACCGAACTGCGTGATGGCGCCGAGTTCTCGCCTGAGCTCGACCAATTGATGCGCAAGGCCCGCAAGGCCAGCGATTTCCTCAAAGCCCTCTCGCATGAGAACCGTTTGCTGCTGCTCTGCCTGCTGGCCGAGCGGGAGCGGACGGTGACCGAGCTTGAGAACCTGCTCTCGCTGCGCCAGCCCATGGTCTCGCAGCAGCTCGCGCGCCTGCGCCTCGACCAGCTCGTCACCACCCGCCGCGACGGCAAGGCGATTTATTACAGCCTCGCCAGCGACGATGTCCGGCGCGTCATCGCCGTGATCTACGACATCTTCTGCAACCCGCCCGGGACCGAAACCGAGAAATCGTGAGCCACAACCGCTCCCATCGGCGCCGGTCATGATCGCGCTGTCCGCCTGGGGCGCGACGCTCGCAGGCGTCGCTGTGGGCGCGGCCTGCGGCTTCACCGTCCGCCGGGCCCGGCTCTGCTCTTTCGGCGCGGTCGAGGATGCCTGGATGGGCGGCGACACCCGCCGGTTGCGGGTCTTCGGCCTTGCGCTCGCGATCGCGCTGATCGGCACGCAGGCGCTGATCGGGCTGCACCTGCTCGACCCCGCGAACTCGACCTATGTCCAGCCGGCCCTGCCCTGGCTCTCGATCGCGGTCGGCAGCACATTGTTCGGCCTCGGCATGGCGCTGGTCGGCACTTGCGGCTTCGGCTCGCTGATCCGGCTCGGCTCCGGCGATCTGCGCAGCCTGATCGTGATGATGGTCTTCGGCGCGGTCGCCTATGCGACGTTGCGCGGCATGTTCGCTCCGATCCGAATCGAGGTGCTGGAGAGGGTCTACTGGCCGCTGCCCGGCGGCCTCAAGGGCGACCTCGCTGGTATCCTGACCTATCTCGGCGCGCCGGCTGCACGGTTCCTGGTCACCGCTGCCGGCGCGATCACCCTGATCGCCATCGTCGTCATCGACCCGCGGCTGCGGCGTTCGCCACGCCTGCTGCTGGCGGGGGCGACGCTTGGCCTTGCCGTGGTTGCCGGCTGGTGGGTGACCGGTATTGCCATCGATGCCTTCGAGACCGTCCCGCGGGCGCAGAGCCTGACCTTCGTCTCGCCGGTCGGCCGGGCGCTCTATGCCGTGCTGAGCGTGCCCTCGGCCCTGCTCGAATTCGGCATCGGCACGCTTGCAGGCGTGACGCTCGGCTCGTTCCTGTCGGCGCTCTACGACCGCGAATTCCGCTGGGAAGCCTTCGACGACGACCGCGAGATGCGCCGTCATCTCCTCGGCGCCGTGCTGATGGGCGGCGGCGGCGTGCTCGCCGGCGGCTGCACGATCGGACAGGGCATCTCGGCCGGCTCGATGCTGGCGCTGTCCTGGCCGCTGGCGATCGCCGGCATGATGATCGGCGCGCGGATCGGCATCGCCTTCCTGGTGGAAGGCTCGATCAGGGGGCTGTGGCAGCGCGGCTGACGAGCCCCTGCGACACCGTTTCAGCGATCGCACAGCGCCACCTCGGTTGACGCATATAGTTTCCAATATATCTTAAATTTCATATCTGACTGGAAATCCAGATACCGACCGACGCCGGTCATCTGCTCAAAGGAGGCCGCAATGAACCGCAGGACTGTCCTGACGCTCGCAGCCGGCACGGCCATCGGCACGATTGCCGCCCGTGCCGAGGCACAGCAGGCCGCTACGCCTCCCGCCACCGGCCCGCATGCCGGCATCGCCAAGGCCAAGCAGACCACGCTCGGACTCTATATGACCCCGCGCGGGGCAGCCGATGTGATGGCGCGCGAGGGCGCAAAGACCCTTTTCGTCGATGTCCGCACCCGCGCCGAGATGATGTTCACCGGGTGGGCGCCGGCGATCGACGGCAATGTGCCCTTCGTCGATGTCACCGAGTTCTGGGACTGGGACGACAAGGAAGGTCGCTACCGGCTCGAAGCGAATGCGACCTTCTCGCAGGATGTCGGCAAGCTGCTGGCAGCGAAGGGCCTCGCCAAGACAGATCGTGTTATCGTCATGTGCCGCTCGGGCGATCGCTCGGCGCGCGCTGTCGAGAAGCTCGCCGAGGCCGGCTTCACGCGGGTCTATAACCAGCATGAAGGTTTTGAGGGCGATCTCACCCCGGAAGGCCGGCGCAGCGTCAATGGCTGGCGCAATGCCGGCCTGCCCTGGACCTTCAAGCCCGACAAGGCGAAGTTCTATTTGCGCGGTTGATCAGGACGCCGCGACGAAGCGATAGGCCGTACCCTGCCGCTCGACGCGCCCGACGGCGCCGGGCAGGTGATAGCCGATGATCTGCGCCTTCTCCTGACTGAGCCGGTCGAGCAGCTTGCGACGCGTCGCGACGGCGAGATCGGCGTCGTGGTCGGAGGCCGGCCGCCAGTCCGGGCGCGAAAACGAGATCAGCGGATGCGTCAGCGCATCGCCCAGGACCATGACTGGCCCGCCCGCCGCCTTGAAGGCGAACGAGACATGGCCCGGCGTATGGCCGGACGTTGCGACCGCCTCGATCCCCGGCAGCCATTCGCGGCCGGGCTCGACCCGCTCGAGCTTGTCGCCCAATTCCTTGGCGATACGTTGCGCCCCAGCGGCGAAGGCATGCCGGTCCTCCGGCAGTCCTGCATAGACCTTGGGATCGGTCCAGAACCCGATCTCGGGTGCAGCCACCAGCCAGCGCGCATTGGGAAAGAGCGGGCTGTCGAATTCGTCGAGCGCACCCCAGAAATGGTCGGGATGGAGATGGGTGAACAGCACATGCGTCACCGCATCCGGCTCGATCCCGGCTGTCTTCAGGCTCTCGGCCAGCTTGCCCGAGCCCGCGAGGAAGTTCGCGCCCGAGCCGCAATCGAACAGGATGACGTCCTTGCCGCGCTTCAGGCAGGTGACGTTGAGGACGGAGCGCGTCGGCCCGCTCTGCTTCGCCTGCGCGGCGAGCTCCGCCGGCGCGATGTCGCGCGCCAGCATGGACAAGGGCAATTCGAAGCTGCCGTCGCTGAGGACGGTCAGCGTCTCATCGCCGGAGCCGAGCGTCGCGACGACCTGCGCCAGGGCCGGTGAGGCCAGGGTGCAGGCTCCGGCAGTGACGAACAGGCGACGCGTCAGCATGAACCGCTCCGGCAAGGCCTACTTGTTCACCGGCGATTCCGGATCGAACAGATAGGCCATCACGTCCTTGATCTGCTGCTCGTCCAGCACCTTGTTGACGCCGAAGCGCGGCATGTTCGAGCAGGGCACCACCGCCATCGAATTGTAGATCTTGGTGTAAGCGTCCTTGATCGTCTCGGGATCGTATTTGCGGTCCTTGCCATAGGCCGCGAGGCTCGGGCCCAGCGTGCCATAGCTGACCTCCTTCGGGTCGAGCTGATGGCAAGCAAAGCAGTTGCCGCCGGCGACCGTGCCCGGCGGATCGGAGAACTGACCGCCGCGGCCGTTATTGGCGACCTGATAGCCCTTCTTCCAGTCGCCGAGGAACTTGCCGTCGGCGGGATAGACGACGCGGGCACTCTCGCGCTTCAGCATCGCGTCGGATTCCGCCGAGGACGGGTTGTTGCGGGTCGTGTTGCAGACGGCGAGCGAGTCGTCCGGCTTGATCCTGGCCTGCCACTCGGCCGAAGCCTTGCCGAAGGTCGACTTCAGATAGGCATCGATCACAACCTGGGCCGGGCGCTCCTGGGCGTGGGCCGAGCCTGCAACGAGCAGTAGGGCCGCCAGGGGAATGAATGTTCTGATCATGATGGTTCCCCTTCAGCGCTTGATCGACGGAACCTTGATCTCGCCGCCTTCCGCCTGCTTCTGCAGGAAGACGGTGAGCGCGGTCAGGGCTTCCGAGCCGTATTCCGGCACCGGCCAGCGCTGCTGGCGATAGCAGTCCCAGAGCCGGTGCTGCATCGTCCGCAGCGCGCTCTGCGAGACCCGATAGGTCGGCCAGGAACCCATCGTCTCCTGCGCCGTCTTACCCTTGACCGAGAGGTTGGGCAGGCCCTGCAGGCGGATGCGCTTGCCTTCCTCGGCATGGCAGGTGGCGCAGGAGAAGTCGTTGACGCCGCCGCGGGTGTAGAACAGCGCCTCGCCGACCGCCGCCATCTCCTTCTCCTTGGGATGGGAGAGCTGCGGCTCAATCCTCATCTCGCTCGACTTGTTGGCGATGAAGGCGACGAGGTCCTCCATATCGGACGCCCGGGCCGGACCCGAGAAGCGCCGCAGCACCACGTCCTTCGTGTCGAGCCCCTGCAGCTTGTCCATGCACCAGAGCAGGCGCTGCTCGGTGTCCATCACCTTGTCGGCGTCGGCGAAATAGCGCGGCAGCTTGGCGAAGGCGCCCTCCAGCTTGCCCGGCCCCTCGCCGAGATCGCAGCCCTCCAGCGAGACGTTCTTGGTCCCGCGCTTCTCGGCCCAGAGCGCCTCGCCGCGGTCGACCGCGAGGAAGCCCGGATTCGAGAATGGATCTGAGAGCATCTGGCGATAGCGCTCGATCTCCTTCTCGCTGTCATCCTGCGGCGGCGACTGCGCGGTCAGCGGCCCGGCCGCCATGATCATGACGGCCGCCAGTGCAACTGCTCCGATGATCGGAAGCTTCATCCCTCGCCCTTTCGTTTCCTCGGAGCCGTTCCGATCGGCTTACTCCGCAAGCTGATCGGCAAAACGCTCTCCATCCTTTAAACTGGGGCGCTTATGCTGCACCCCTTGGCGGAGCCCTTTGGGGCTTTACATTCACAAAAAACAATATCACGATACGTGCAAATGATTGGCGACCCGCCGCGGCGCCGTCAAGCGTTAAAACAAGACGAATGTGAAGGAGGAGCCCTCGTATGCTGACCCACCTGCCGACGCTGTCGCGCCGCGATGCGGTGAAGGCCGCCGCCTGGGCCCTTGCAGCCGCCGCGATCGCGCCGAAGCTCGCCTTCGCCGACGAGAAGGCCGTCGCCGCCGAGATCAAGAAGCTCTACGGCGACAAGCCGATGGCCTCCGGCAAGATCAAGCTCGACGTGCCTGAGATCGCCGAGAACGGCCTGGTCGTGCCGATCAACATCGAGATCGAGAGCCCGATGACCGAGGCCGACTACGTCAAGGCGGTGCACATCTTCGCCGAGGGCAATCCCCAGCCCGGCGTCGTCAGCTACCAGTTCACCCCGGCCTGCGGAAAGGCCTCGGCCGCGACGCGCATGCGCCTCGCCCAGACGCAGGACATCATCTGCGTCGCCGAGATGTCGAACGGCGCGCTGCACACGGCCAAGGCCAACATCAAGGTCACGATCGGCGGCTGCGGCGGCTGACGCCCGGCATCGTCATCGAACAGAACAAGGCGAGGAAACCCAAATGACCACCAAGCCCACGCCCCGCGTGCGCGTTCCGGCCAAGGCCGCCGCCGGCGAGATGATCGAGATCAAGACGCTGATCTCGCACGAGATGGAATCCGGCCAGCGCAAGGACGCCAAGGGCGAGACCATTCCGCGCCAGATCATCAACAAGTTCTCGGCGAGCTTCAACGGCAAGCCGGTGTTCTCGGCCGACTGGTTCCCGGCGATCTCGGCCAACCCCTACCAGTCCTTCTTCTTCAAGGCGACCGAATCGGGCGAGTTCACCTTCACCTGGAAGGACGACAACGGCTCCGAATACACCGCCAAGAACAAGCTGACGGTCGGCTGACGCCAACCGTCATTCCGGGGCGCTGCGCAGCGGCGAGCCCGGAACCCAGAACCGATATCGCTTCCGGACCTGACGCCGACCGTCCAGCCTCGATGAACAGGCGCATCGGTTCTGGATTCCGGGCTCAGGCCTGCCGGCCTGCCCCGGAATGACGACAAGGACTTCGATTGAGCCCCTGGATCGCGATGTGCGCGCATCCAAAGGATGAGTCATGATCTCGAGACGAGACTTCCTGCAGGCGACGGCGGTCGCCGCGGCTATGACTGCCGGCTCCGGCCTCGGCCCGCTCGGGCGCGCCGCCGCCCAGCAGAGGCTGTCGCAGGCCGATATCCTGCGCTTCGAGCCGCAGGGCCAGGTCACCATCCTGCATGTGGCCGATATCCATGCCCAACTGATGCCGCTGCAGTTCCGCGAGCCCGCAGTCAATCTCGGCGTCGGCGAGGTCAAGGGCCTGCCGCCGCATCTGACCGATGCCGCCTTCCGCGAGCATTTCAGGATCGCTGCCGGCTCGGCCGACGCCTTCGCGCTGACCTCGGACGATTTCGTCGCGCTCGCCCGCAATTACGGCCGGATGGGCGGGCTCGACCGGATCGCGACGCTGGTCAAGGCGGTCAGGGCCGAGCGCGGCAACGACAAGGTTCTCCTGCTCGACGGCGGCGACACCTGGCAGGGCAGCTGGAGCGCGCTCCAGACCAAGGGCCAGGACATGGTCGACGTGATGTCGGCCCTGAAGCTCGACGCGATGACCTCGCATTGGGAGTTCACGCTCGGCGCCGAGCGGGTCAAGGAAATCGTCGAGGCCGCGCCCTTCGCCTTCCTCGCCCAGAACATCCGCGACAAGGAATGGAACGAGCCAGTCTTCCCGCCGCGCAAGGTCTTCGAGAAGGGCGGCGTCAAGGTCGCGGTGATCGGCCAGGCCCTGCCGCGCACCGCCGTCGCCAATCCGCGCTGGATGTTCCCGGACTGGGAGTTCGGCATCCGCGAAGAGGAAATCCAGAAGCAGGTCGAGGAAGCCCGTGCCGAGGGCGCCGCGATCGTCGTGCTGCTCTCGCATGACGGCTTCGACGTCGACCGCAAGCTGGCGAGCCGGGTCAAGGGCATCGACATCATCCTGACCGCGCATACCCATGACGCCATGCCCGGGCTGATCCGCGTCGGGCAGACTGCCCTCGTCGCCTCCGGCTCGCATGGCAAGTTCGTCTCGCGCCTCGACATCGCGGTGAAGGACGGCAAGGTCGCCGATATCCGCTTCAAGCTGATGCCGGTCTTCGCCGATGCGATAGCGCCCGATCCGGAGATGGCGGCGCTGGTGACGAAGCTGCGCGCGCCCTTCGCCGCCGATCTCGCCAAAGAGATCGGCCGCACCGAGTCGCTGCTCTACCGGCGCGGCAATTTCAACGGCAGCTTCGACGACCTGATCTGCGACGCCATGCTCTCGCAGCGCGACGCCGAGATCGCGCTCTCGCCCGGCTTCCGCTGGGGTGGCTCGCTCCTGCCGGGCGAGCCGATCACCTGGGAGGCGATCAGCAATGCGACCGCGATCACCTATCCCAACTGCTACCGGATGGAGATGACCGGCACGCAGCTCAAGGAGATCCTCGAGGACGTCGCCGACAACATCTTCCACCCCGACCCCTATTTCCAGGGTGGTGGCGACATGGTCCGCATTGGCGGCATGGGCTACGCCATCGACGTCGGCAAGCCGATGGGCAGCCGCATCTCCGGCCTCAGCCATCTGAAATCAGGCCAGCCGATCGACGCTTCCCGCAAATATGTCGTCGCCGGCTGGGCCAGCGTCAACGAGGGCACACAAGGACCGCCGATCTGGGATGTGGTCCGCAACCACGTCGTCGCGACCAAGACCATCACCATCAAGCCGAACGACGCCGTGAAGGTGAGCGGGGCATGAGCGCCTCCGCCATCACGGTCGTCACAGGACAAGGAGACGAGGCATGACCTCTCCCGCAAAACCCGATGCGCTGAGCCGCCGCCGCTTCCTCGGCGGGGCTGCGGTCGCTGGAGCCGGCCTTGCCGGCGCAGGTTCCGCCCGCGCCGAAACGGCCAAGCCCGATCCGTTGATCACCGAGGTCCAGGACTGGAACCGCTATCTCGGCGAGGGCGTCGACAAGCGGCCCTATGGCACGCCGTCTCGCTTCGAGAAGAATGTGGTCCGCCGCGACGTCTCCTGGCTGACGGCCTCGCCGGAATCCTCGGTCAACTTCACGCCGCTGCACGAGCTCGACGGGATCATCACCCCGTCTGGCCTTTGCTTCGAGCGCCATCATGGCGGCATCGCCGACATCGACCCGGCCAATCATCGCCTGATGATCCACGGCCTCGTCGACAAGCCGCTGGTCTTCACCATGGAAGACATCAAGCGGATGCCGCGGCAGAACCGCATCCATTTCCTCGAATGCGCCGCGAATTCCGGGATGGAATGGCGCGGCGCGCAGCTCAATGGCTGCCAGTTCACCCACGGCATGGTCCACAACGTCATGTACACCGGCGTGCCGTTGAAGGCGCTGCTGGCCGAGGCGGGGGTGAAGGCCAACGCCAAATGGCTGCTGCTGGAAGGCGCCGATTCCTCCGGCATGAACCGCTCGCTACCGATCGAGAAGGCGCTCGACGACGTGCTGATCGCCTTCGCCATGAACGGCGAGGCGCTGCGGCCCGAGCAGGGCTATCCGCTACGCGCCGTCATTCCCGGCTGGGAAGGCAATCTTTGGGTCAAATGGCTCCGGCGCATCGAGGTCGGCGACCAGCCCTGGCAGGCGCGCGAGGAGACCTCGAAATACACCGACCTCCTGGCCGATGGCCGCTCGCGCCGCTTCACCTTCTTCATGGACGCCAAATCGGTGGTGACCAATCCCTCGCCGCAGGCGCCGCTGAAGCAGAAGGGCCGCAACGTCCTCTCCGGCCTCGCCTGGTCGGGGCGCGGCACGATCCAGCGCGTCGACGTCACCCTCGACGGCGGCAAGAACTGGCAGCACGCCAGGATCGACGGGCCGGTGCTCGATAAGTCGCTGACCCGCTTCTATGTCGACTTCGACTGGGCCGGGCAGGACCTCTTGATCCAGTCACGCGCCATGGACTCGACCGGCTATCTCCAGCCGACCAAGGAGGAGCTGCGCAAGATCCGCGGCACCAACTCGATCTACCACAACAACGGCATCCAGACCTGGCATGTGAAGGCGAACGGGGAGACCGAAAATGTCGAGATCGGTTAGTCCCGTCCTGCTCGCGGGCCTTGCGGCGGTCGCCGTGCTCGCCGCCGCGCCGCTGATCGCCCAGACCAAGCCGGCGGCAAAGCCCGCGCATCCGCCCGCCAAGGCCGCTCCTGCTCCCGCCCCGGCCGCCAAGCTCGGTCTCGGCCGCGAGGCGCTGCCCGAGGAGATCAAGGCCTGGGACATCGCGGTCAGGCCCGATGGCAAGGGCCTGCCGGTCGGCAAGGGCACGGTCAAGCAGGGCGACGAGATCTTCCAGGCGCAATGTGCCAGCTGCCATGGCGAGTTCGGCCAGGGCAATGGCCGCTGGCCGGTGCTGGCCGGCGGCATGGGCTCACTGAAATCCGACCGGCCGGAGAAGACGATCGGCTCGTTCTGGCCTGATCTTTCGACCGTGTTCGACTATGTCCGCCGGGCCATGCCCTATGGCAACGCCCAGTCGCTGTCGCCGGACGAGCTCTACGCGGTCACCGCCTATTTGCTCTATCTGAACGACATCGTGAAGGACGAGGACTTCGAACTGTCCGATAAGAACTTTACCAGTGTGAAGCTGCCGAACGCGGCCGCCTTCTACGATGACGACCGCGAAACCACGGAGAAAGCCTTCTGGGGCAAGGAGCCGTGCATGACCAACTGCAAGCCGGAGGTGAAGATCACCGGACGGGCGGTGATCCTCGACGTGACGCCGGATTCGAAGACGGCGCCGAAGGTCGACTGATGCCAGGAGCCGGCGCCGTTCGTCTCGCGGGGCTCGGCTTCCTCCTGGCCTGCGCACCGGCGAACGCCGCCGGAGACAGAGCGCTGGGGGAATATCTCTCCGCCGAATGCACGAGCTGCCACCAGAGCAGCGGCAAGCAGGTCGGCGGTATCCCGGCGATCATCGGCCATCCGGCCGAGCAGTTCGTCGCGCTGATGAACGCCTATCGGGAAAGGCAGCGCGACAACCAGGTGATGCAGGCGGTCGCCGCCCGGCTCTCCGGCGAAGAGATCGCGGCGCTGGCAGCCTATTACGAGAGCCTGAAACCCAATCCTTAGCCGGGCATATGGCCTGAACAGCGGAGGGGACGTGATGTCGGAGGAACACCAGCAGGCCTCGCGCCGGGCGTTGATGCTGGCAGCGGCGAGCGGTGTGGTCGCAGCGGCCACGCCGGTACTCGCAGCGCCCCGGCAGACGGCGCTCGCCGACCTCAAGAAGGAGGCCGACATCGCCTGCCTCTATCATTGCGATTTCGGCGAGCCGCAGCGCTTCACCCAGATGCTGCAGAACATCGCCAATCACTATTCCGCCTATGGCGCCGACCCGTTCGCGCTGCAGCTCGCCATCGTCGCGCATGGTCCTGGCGTAAAATTCTTCCTGGAGAACCTCGACGGCACAAGCTGGAGCGAGGAAGCCGCCACCATCCCGAAGATCTTCGAGCGCGTCGAGGACGTCGCCAAGAACGGCCTGAGGATTCATCTCTGTGAGATCACCTTCAACCGTCTGAAGATCGATAAGGGCAAGGCGCGCAAGGCCGAGTTCGTCGGCTTTGTGCCCTCCGGTGTCGCCGCCGTCGCCGCGATGCAGGCCAAGGGCTTCGCCTATCTGAAGGTCGGTTAGGACCCGCGAGAGGTCCGCCATCAACCATGGGAAGGGGAGAGGGAACCATGTCGACCAATCGCCGCACATTCCTGTCCGGGCTCGCCGCTGCGAGCAGCTTCGCCATCGCCTCGCCTGCCGTGCTCGGCCAGGCCAAGCCGCGCGTCGTGGTGATCGGCGGCGGCGCCGGCGGCGCGACCGCGGCCAAATACATCGCCAAGGACTCGAACGGCACCATCGCGGTGACATTGGTCGAGGAGAACGAGGTCTACCAGACCTGCTTCCACTCCAATCTCTTCATCGGCGGCCTCAAGTCCTATGAGGAGATCACCCATCGCTACGACGCGCTGGCGAAGAACCACGGCATCACGCTCGCCCGCGCCCGCGCCACCCAGATCGACCGCGACAAGAAGGAAGTCGTGCTCTCGACCGGCGACCGCCTGCCCTATGACCGCCTCGTCGCCTCGCCCGGCATCGACCTGAAATACGATTCCGTCCCCGGCTGGTCGAAGGAGGCCGAGGAGGCGATGCCGCATGGCTGGAAGCCCGGCCGGCAGACGCAGCTGATCAGGCAGAAGCTCGACGCGGTGCCAAATGGCGGCACGATCCTGATGATCGCCCCGCCCAATCCCTATCGTTGCCCGCCGGGCCCCTATGAGCGCGCCTCGATGTTCGCCCATATGCTCAAGGCGAGCGGCAAGCGCGACTGCAAGATCTTCATCCTCGACCCGAAGGACAGCTTCTCGAAGCAGGGTGTCTTCCAGGAGGGGTGGGAGAAGCACTATGGCGCGATGATCGAGTGGCTCGGGCCGAAGGTGCATGACGGCATCAAGTCGGTCGATCCCAAGACCAACACCGTTGTCACCGGTTTCGAGACCTATAAGGACTGCGCCTTCATCAACGTCATCCCAGCGCAGATGGCCGGCGAGATCGCCCGCTCGGCGGGCTTAGCGCCGGCCGGCGGCTATTGCACGATCGACCCCGCCTCGATGAAGTCGGTCGTCGACCCCAACATCTTCGTGCTCGGCGATGCCTGCATCGCCGGCGACATGCCGAAATCCGCCTTCGCCGCCAACAGCCAGGCCAAGGTCGCGGCGATGGTGATCCGTGGCGAGCTCGCCAATGCCCGCACCTTCCCGGCGCGCTACATCAATACCTGCTGGTCGCTGATCGAGACCGACGACACCATCAAGGTCGGCGGCCGCTACGAGCCCAAGGACGGCAAGATCGCGGCAGCTGAGACCTTCGTCTCGCAGCCGCGCGAAAGCGCCGAGCTGCGCAAGGAAAACCAGGCCGAGAATGTCGGCTGGTATGCGGCGATCACCGCCGACATGTTCGGCTGACACCGTTCACCGCGCCGTCGCCTCGCGCGGCGGCGCGCCCCTCTCCTCATCAGGGTCTGAAACGCATGAAATTGCCTGTCATTGCCGCTGCCTTTGCTGCCGCCTTCATCACGACCAGCGCCCAGGCGCAGGACGTCGCCGCCGGCGAACGCTCCTGGAACAAGTGCCGCGCCTGCCACCAGCTCGGCGAAGGCGCCAAGAACCTCGTCGGCCCGCAGCTCAACGGCCTGTTCGGCCGGCACACCGGCGCGGTCGAGGGCTACAGCTATTCGGCCGCCAACAAGGGTGCGAACATCACCTGGGACGAGGCGGTCTTCGCCGAATACATCAAGGACCCGAAGGCCAAGATCCCCGGCACCAAGATGGTCTTCGCCGGCATCAAGAACGAGAAGGAAATCGCGGACCTCACCGCCTTCCTCAAGCAGTTCGGCAAGGACGGCAAGAAGATGTGAGCGGAGGCGTCGCGCCTCCGCCATTTTTCCTGCGACGATCGATCGCCGTGCCGCGTCAGATGACGCGGCGTGGGTCGAGCGCGTCGCGCAGACCGTCGCCGATGAAGTTGATCGACAGAACGGTCAGGAAGATCGCCGCGCCCGGGAACAGCGCCCAGTGCGGCGCAGAGTCGAGGTGGTCCTTGGCGTCGAAGAGCAGACGCCCCCAGGTCGGGATATCCGGCGGGAAGCCGAGGCCGAGGAAGGACAGCGTCGATTCCGCGATGATCGCCGAGGAGACCTCGATCGTCGAAGCGACGATGACCGGCCCGACCGCGTTGGGCAGGATATGGCGCGTCATCTGGCGGAACTTGGTGGCGCCCTGGGCCTTGGCTGCCTCGACGAACTCCTTCTCGCGCAGCGACAGGAACTGCGCCCGCACCAGCCGCGCGACCGGCATCCAGCGTAACCCGCCGATGACGACGACGATCAGGATGAAGACGCCGCCCTCGACGCCGAAGACCGCCTTCAGCTGCTCGCGGAACAGGTAGATGATCAGCAGCAGCAGCGGCAGCTGCGGCAGCGACAGGAAGAGATCCGTCACCCACATCAGCACGGGGTCTGCGATCTTGCGCGACATGCCGGCGGTCGCGCCGATCACGACGCCGACGAGGGTCGCGACCACCATCGCGGCGAGGCCCACGGCGAGCGAGATGCGCCCGCCATACATCATCCGCGCCAGGATATCCTGACCGAGATCGTCGGTGCCCAAGGGGTGCGCCCAGGACGGGCCCTGGAGCTGCGCCGTGAAATCGATGTCATTGATCGGCACGGGCCAGAGCCAGGGACCGACGACGACACCCAGGATCAAGGAGCCGAGGATAAACGCGCTCGCCATGGCGAGCCGGTGGCGGCGGAAGCGCCGCCAGGTTTCACGGCCGGGCGAGACCGATACGGTCGTCCCGGCGGCTGCCACGATGGGATCAGCCGAAGGAGATGCGAGGGTCGAGCCAGCCATAGAGCAGGTCCGCAATGAGGTTGAAGAGGACGACCAGGCAGGCGAAGACGAAGGTCACGGCCATGATCACGGGGGTGTCGTTGGCGAGGATCGCGTCGATCAGCAGCGAGCCGATGCCGGGGATCCGGAAGATCTGCTCGGTGACGATGGCGCCGCCGAAGACCGCCGGCATCTGCAAGGCGACGAGCGTCACGACCGGGATCAGAGCGTTGCGCGTGATGTGGCGCAGCGTGACCCGCTTCTCACTGAGGCCCTTGGCACGCGCCGTGGTGACGTAGTCGAGCCGGATCACGTCGAGCACGGCCGAGCGGACATAGCGGGTATAGGACGCCGCCTGGAACAGGCCGAGCACGGTGATCGGCATGATCGCCTGGCGGAACATTTCCCAGTACCAGCGCCAGCCGGTCGCGGCGATATCGGAGCGGTAGACGAAGGGGAACCAGTCGAGCTTGATCGAGAACAGCAGGATCAAGAGCAGGCCGGTGAAGAAGGTCGGCAGCGAGAAGCCGACGAAGGCGAGCGTGTTGGCAATCTGGTCGAAGATCGAATAGGGCCGCGTCGCCGCATAGATGCCGACCGGCAGCGCGATACACAACGCCAGAATCTGCGAGGTACCGACGACGAAGAGGGTGGTCGGGACGCGCTGCAGGATCAGGTCGTCGACATTGATCCGACTGGCGAAGGAGAAGCCCCAGTCCCCCTGCGCCATCGCCGAGAGCCAGCGCAGATAGCGCACCATGATCGGGTCGTTGAGGCCGAAGCTGGCGCGCAGAGCCTCGCGCACCTCGGGCGGGACGTTGGGATTGGTCGCCATCTCCGAGAACGGATCGCCCGGCGCCAGCGCCAGGACCGTGAACAGGATCAGGCTGATGCCGAGCAGGCTCGGTATGGCGATCAGCAATCGCCGTAGAAGATAAGTCGCCATCAAGGGTTCCCGTGAAGCGGGGTGTCGCTAAAGCGAACCGCGCGGGCTGATGGCGAAGAGACACCACCGGACCGAGGCAGCTCGCGCGGAAGCGGCAGGGGCCGCTCGCGGACGGTATCAATCGTCCGCGAGCGGTTTAGCCGGCCTCAGCTGCGATACCAGGCAGCCACGTTCCAGGTGTCGACGTCCCAGCCGCTGTGGTCGTGCATCAGGTTGGTCACCGAGGCGGCAACGCGGGTGCGCGAAAGCAGCGGCAGGATCACATTGGCTTCACAGAAGATCTCGTTGACCTTGATCAGCAGCGCGGCGCGCTTGGCCGGATCGAGCTCCTTCTGGGCGGCCTTGTAGGCCTCGTCGGCAGCCTTGTCCGAATAGCGCGAGACGTTCCGGCCCAGCCATTTGTTCTCCTTGTTGGCGATCTCCCAGGAGACGAACTGGTTGAGGAAGCGTTCCGGATCGGGCTGCGGCTGCGTCGTCGTGTACATCTCCATGTCGACATAGAGCTTGGTGTAGGTGTCGGGATTGGCGACGTCGGAGGAGAAGAACACCGACGCCGTCACCGACTTCAGCTCAAGGTCGATGCCGACCTTCTGGCAGGCCTGCTTGATGATCGCCTGCGTCTTCTGGCGCGGGGCGTTGATCGAGGTCTGGTAGACGTATTTGAGCTTCTTGCCGTCCTTCTCGCGGATGCCGTCCGAGCCCTTCTTGTAGCCGGCGTCGTCGAGGAGCTTGTTGGCCTTCTCGACGTTGAACTCGTATTTCAGCTTCTGCGACTTGAACTGCTTGGGCTCGTTGACGAAGCTCGCCGTCGCGGTGCCGCCGCGGCCATAGATGAACTTCTGGATCGAATCGCGGTCGATCAGGAGGTTGATCGCCTCGCGCACCTTGGGATCCGACAGGGTCGGATGCTTGGTCTTGACGCTCGAGCGCTCGCCGTCGACCTCGGTCCACGGGTCGGTCGTGTTGAGGATGATGAACTCGATGTCGCCCGAAGCGACCGCGCTGACCTTGCCGCGGCCGCCGGTCTCCATCTTCTTCAGGACCTCGTCCTCGACCTGCAGGTTCCAAGCATAGTCGAATTCGCCGGTCTGCAGCACGGCGCGCGCCGCGGAGACCGCGTCGCCACCGCCCTTGACCTCGATCGTGTCGAAATGCGGCTGGTTCTTGACGTGGTAGTCCTCGTTGCGCGTGCCGGTCAGGATATCGCCCGGCTTGAAGTCGGCGAACTTGTAGGGGCCGGTGCCGATCGGCTTGAGGTTCGCCGGCGCCTCGCGCGACTTGGCGCCCTTGTACTCACCGAAATGGTGCTTCGGCAGGATCTGGCCGACGACGCCGACGAAAGGATCGGCCCAGAACGGCGTCGGCTCCTTGAAGATCACCTTGACGGTGTGATCGTCGACCTTCTCGACCTTGATGTTGGTGTAGGAGCCGGTGGTGTAGGCGGCGGTCGCCGGATCGGCAGCGTATTCCCAGGTGAAGACGACGTCGTCGGCGGTGAAGGGCTTGCCGTCATGCCATTTGACGCCCTGCTTCAGCTTCCAGGTCACAACGGTGCCGTCGGCGGAGAGCCCGCCATTGGCCCGGGTCGGGACCTCGGCCGCGAGCTGCGGGGTGAGGTTGCCTTCCTTGTCCCAGCCGGCGAGCGGTTCGAAGAAGATGCGCCCGGCGATCTGGTCCTTGGTACCGCT
The DNA here is from genome assembly GCF_059415545.1 of Allobosea sp. GW821-FHT10B12. Taxonomy (NCBI): domain Bacteria; kingdom Pseudomonadati; phylum Pseudomonadota; class Alphaproteobacteria; order Hyphomicrobiales; family Alloboseaceae; genus Allobosea; species Allobosea sp. GW821-FHT10B12. The sequence continues at coordinate 100,636 of NZ_JBWKNL010000013.1, read as the reverse complement.
CGCGAAATGCGGATTGAGCAGCGTCGGCGCCTGCCAGAGCAGGATCTTGAGCGGCCCGCCGCCACCGGCCTTGGTCGGCTTGTACTGCAGCGACGCCTGCGCCATGGCGACGTCGTTCCAGGCCAGGATCTGCGATGCGATCGGCGCCGTGATGCCGACCGCCGCCAGTCTGCTGATGAAGGCGCGCCGCGAGATCGTGCCCTCCTTCACGCCCTCGACCAGCCCGCGCAGCTTGTTCTCGTCCATCGTTGGTCCCCTCTGCTGATATCGATCAGTCTGATCCGATCGAGGCTTTCCGCCTCTTTTGTCTCGTCAGGGGGCGCAGCAAGACATGTGCCACAAAAAGCGTCAACCGGCGTGTACACAAAGGCGATCAACTGAGAGGCATTCCAATCTCGGATCGGGAGTGGCGGAGTGTCGCGCACGGGTGCTCGAGGCAGCCCGGGACCTCGAGCCGCATGGCTCTGCCGCGCTGGTGACACGATCGCCGCGGAGGATTCGGGCACGCCGGATCCGGCTTCCCGAAAGGACATCAGCATGACCGTTACCCGCAGCCTCTTCGCGGGCACCGCCCTGTTCAGCGTGCTCATCCTGGCCGGCCTTGCCGTAGCGCAGAGCCATCAGGGCCATGGCAGCCATGGCGCAGCCGCCCCTGCCGCCGCCGACACCGCCGCGACGCAGGCCTACAAGAGCGCCAACGACAAGATGCACAAGGAGATGGGCATCGCCTTCAGCGGCGACGCCGACGTCGATTTCGCCCGCGGCATGATCCCGCACCATCAGGGTGCGGTCGACATGGCCAAGGTCGTGCTCGCCCACGGCAAGGACCCCGAATTGCGCAAGCTCGCCGAGGGCGTGATCACCGAGCAGGAGAAGGAGATCGCCTTCCTGCGCGACTGGCTGAAGAAGCAGGGCAAGTGATCTTTGCCACACCGCCCCGGATTCGCCCCGGTCCGCAGCGGGTTTCGCGCCTGCCGCTTGCCCTGCGGGGCCGGCTTTGGCAGAGAGGCGGCGCGACTTGCGTCCACGCACACCCTGCAAGCACAAGCCGTGGATCGTAGATGGACTCTGATCTCGCCTCCGGCTGCTCGCGGGTTCGATGAAAAAATACCTCGATTATCTCTGGCCGCTGATCGGCCTCGTCGCGGTCGTCTGGTCGATCGATTTGCTCTGGGACAAGCTCAAGACCGAGGCCTTGACCAACGAGGCCGTCGCGGCCCAGCTCGAGCAGTCCGGCCTCTGGGATGCGATCAAGATCGTCGCCACCGGCATCGGCCAGAAGATCGCGGTCATTCCACCGGCCGCCTTCTTCCATGCCGCGCTGGCGACACTCGTCGCCTATGCCGCTCTCGCCTGGTACGATCGGATCGCGCTATTGCACCTGCACCGCGAGAAAGGCATCTCCTGGGCCTATATCTCGCTCTGTTCCTTCGTCACCTACGCCCTCTCGCACAATATCGGCGCCTCGGTCTTCTCCGGCGGCATGGTGCGCTACCGCGCCTATCACGCTAAGGGCCTGACGGCGGCCGAGATCGCGGTCCTGGTCGCGCTCTGCTCGTTCACCTTCGCCTTCGGCACCATCCTGCTGATGGGGCTCGTTCTGATCGGCGAGCCGCAGATTCTGCGCCCGCTGCACCGGCTTTCGACCTGGTTCGGCATCGGCGACAAGCAGGCCCGCCTGATCGGCTTTGGCCTGCTCGCCTTCTGCGTGCTCTACACGATCGGCGCCTGGCTGCGCTTCAAGCCGCTCAGGATCGGCTCGTTCGAATTGGTCTATCCACGCCTGCCGATCGTCGCCCGGCAATATCTCGCCGCGCCGCTGGAGCTGATGGGCGCTGCCGGCATCATCTATTTCGCCCTGCCGGAACAGGGAAATCCCGGCTTCTTCATCGTGCTCGGCGCCTTCCTGATCTCGTTCTCAGCCGGTTTGCTCAGCCAGGTGCCGGGTGGTGTCGGTGTGATGGAGGCGGTGTTCCTTGCAGTGATGCCGGGCGTGCCGGCCCCGGCCGTCTTTGCAGCACTGCTGGTCTGGCGGATGTTCTACCTGATCATTCCACTGGTGATCTCGCTGCCGATCGTGCTCGCCTTCGAGCGCGCGCAACTGCGCAAGGCCTTGGCGCACGAGACGCAGGTGAAGGCGCAGGAGCAGGCAGCCGCCAAGGCCGCGGCCCTGCACATCGACAAGCCGGAGTGACGTTTCAGCGCTTGAGCGCGATCGCCGCCGCGCCGAACATCAGGAGGCTGCCGATCGCTTCGGCCGGGCCGAACGGCTCGCCGAGTGCAAAGACGCCGGCTCCGACCGCGACCGCCGGGCTGATGAAAGCATAAAGCCCGGCCCGGAAGGCGCCCCAGTCGCGCACCAGCCTGAGATAGATGGTGAAGCCGATCAGCGAGCCGCCGATGACCAGCACAGCCAGCGCCGGCAGGACCGGCCAGGACACCAATGCACCGAAATGGGCTGGAGTGACATTCTCCAGCATGGCCGACATCAGGCAAAGCCCCAGGCCGCCGATCAGCGTCTGCCAGCCGGCCAGCGTCAGCGTCGGGATGCGGCCCATCGCCGGCCGCGACCAGACCGCGCCGAAGCAATAGAGCAGCGTGCCGGCCGCGACCGCAGCCAGTCCCCAGAGTTCGAGCGGCCCGCCCTTCGCGGCGGCGAGCCCGCCCAGCGCCCGCGTCGAGAACAGGAAACCGAGGCCGACGGCCCCGAGCCCGATCGCCGCGAGCTTGCGCCCACCGATCGCATGGCCCTCGATCAGATAGCTGGCGATGATGGTGAAGATCGGGATGGTGGCGAAGTTGACGATCGCCGCGAGCCCGGTCGGCGCTTGGGCCGTGCCCCAGAACAGCAAGGTGTAGTTGCCGGTGTTGAGCAGCAGCGCGGTCATAATCACCCGCGGCCAGGCCTCGGCCGGCACCTTCAGCACATCGCGGCCGGCCCAGGCCAGCATCAGCGCCCCGGCGATGACGAAGCGCGAGGCCGCAAGGAAGACCGGCGGCACATGCTGCGCGCCGACCTTGATCGGCAGCCAGGTCAGGCCCCAGACGAGGCACATCAGCGCGAAGAGAGCGGCATTGCGGGACATGGGCTGCGCTTAGCGATGCTGCGGAGAAAGGACCAATGCCGACCCGGCATGCGGCCATGGCGTCGATGTCAGGGCGCCTGCCGCGCCATCTGGCCAACGCCCTTGCCGCACTCTATTATAAGAGAATCAAGGGTATGATGATGGACGATCTCGCGTCAAGATTGGCAGAGCGGCTACGCGGCGAGCGCGAGGGTCGTGGCTGGAGCCTGAACGATCTCGCGGAGCGCTCCGGTGTCTCGCGCGCCATGATCAGCCGGATTGAGCGCGGCGAGGCGAGCCCGACGGCTGTGCTGCTCGGCCGGCTTTCCGGCGCCTTCGGCCTGACCCTGTCGAACCTGCTGGCGCGGATCGAGAACGCTGGCGAACGTGTCCGCCGTGCCAAGGACCAGCCGCTCTGGCGCGATCCCGAGACCGGCTTCGTCCGCCGCGCCATCTCGCCGGCCGGCAATGGCGATCTCGAGCTGGTCGCCGGCGAATTGCCACCCGGCGCGGCGATCGCCTATCCGGCCAGCTCCTACGCCTTCATCCGCCAGCAGATCTGGATGCAGTCGGGCCAGCTCGATTTCGACGAGGGCGGCATCGTCACCCGGCTCGGCCCGGGCGACTGCATGGAGCTCGGCCCGCCCAGCGATTGCCGCTTCAGCAACCCCGGCACCGAGCCGGCGCGCTATCTCGTGGTGGTTGCGCGGCGGTAGATTGCTCACTCTTCAGATAGAACGATCGACATTCCGACCGATGTTCGCCGACAAGCTGGCGAGCCATTGCTCCTGCGTCAGCGCGGTCGCTGCGAATTCCACCTTGGCCCCTGCCTTCTTCAACGCGTCGAGTGCCTGAGCGATACGCCTGTCGGCCTGTTCAGGCCCCTTCAGCTCACCTTCGGATGCGCTGCCCCAGCCGAGTTGCTTGCCGAGTTCCCCATAATCGTCCGCGAGTTCGACCGCACCGTTGTTGTAGACGCGCCCGATGACCTCGCCATTGACCTTGATTTCGGCGCGTAGGCCGCTCGCTTCCCAGCCCCACTCCCTGGTGCTGCCGACGCCGGGACTCGCCGTCGCCGAACTCGCCCCCGTCGACAGCGAGGAAGAGCCTGCGGTCGCGGGCGGTGCGGAGAAGATGCCGGCCTCGCCCGTGTCCGAAGCAGCGCGCCGCGACACACTGCTCGGATGATGGCCCAACCACCCGAAGGCATTGCCGATCGAACCCACGGACATGATGCTCCCCTCTCCTACGCGAGATAGGTCAAGCAAATCCTGCACCATCCTGGGTTGCATTCAAAATCAACATGATAGGCGCGCGTCCTTCGGCAAGTCCGGGGAGGCGGCAAGCAAAAGCAGCCGTGACGCGGCTGCTTTTGCCTAGTTCCTGCCGGCTGCTGGGCGAGCCAGAATGCCGACCCCGAACACGGTGAAGGCTAGACGCTCCCGACCGTCCTGAGCTTCGCCCGCGGGTGGATCTCGCTCTGCGAGAGCACCGGCGTCTCGCGGCGGAAGCGCTCGATGATCTGGCGCACGAAGGGCCGCGCCATGCCGGAGGTGACCAGCGCCGGCATCTCGCCGAGCCGTGCCGCCTCCTCGAACTTGTCGCGCACCTGATGGACGAAGTCCTGCAGCCGCGAGGGCTGCATGGCGAGGTGCCGGTCCTCGCCCTGGCCGACGATCGATTCGGCGAAGACGCTCTCCCAGGCCGGCGACAGCGTGATGATCGGCAATTGCCCGTGCTGGTTGGAGAACTGCGCGCAGATCTGGCGGGCGAGCCGGACGCGGACATGCTCGGCGATGTCGCGCGGATTCCGGACGCTGCCGGCGACCTCGGCGATACCCTCGACGATGGTGCCGAGATCGCGGATCGAGATGCGCTCGGAGAGCAGCAATTGCAGCACACGCTGGATGCCGGTGGTCGAGATCTGCTGCGGCACGATCTCCTTGACGAGGTCGGCATGGTCCTTGGGCAGTTCGCGCAGCAGCTTCTGCACCTCGCCATGCGAGAGCAGCTCCGGCATATGCGATTTCAGCACCTCGGTGAGATGGGTCGAGATCACCGTCGCCGCGTCGACCACGGTATAGCCGCGCAGTTGCGCCTCATCCTGCAGCGCCCCGTCGATCCAGGTCGCCGGCAGGCCGAAGGTCGGCTCCAGCACGTTGTGACCGGGCAGCGTCACGCTGCCGCCCATCGGGTCCATCGCCATGTACTGGCCGGGATAGACCATGCCGTGCCCGGCATCGATCTCCTTGATCTTGATGAAGTAGTGGTTGGCCTCGAGCTGGACGTTGTCGACGATGCGCACCGCCGGCATGACGAAGCCGAGCTCGGCGGCAAGCTGGCGCCGGAGCGCCCTGACCTGGTCGGTCAGCCGGTCGGCGCCACCAGGTGCGTTGACCAGCGGCAGCAGGCCGTAGCCGATCTCGATCTTGAGCTCGTCGAGCTTGAGCAAGTCGTTGAGCGTCTCCTCCTTCGGCGTGCCATCGGCCGCCACCGGCGATGCTCCCTGCGGACCCTGTGTCGCAGCCTCCGCCTCGCGCGCCTTGGCGAGCCGGCCGAAATGCCGCGCCAGCCAGCCCGAGCCGGCAGCAAGGACGAGGAAGGGCAGCATCGGGATGCCCGGCAGGAGCGCGATCAGCAGCATCACCGCCGCCGACATGCCGAGCGCCTTGGGATAGCCCGAGAGCTGCTTGCCGAGCGCCTTGTCGGCGGCGCCGCGCACGCCCGATTTCGAGACGAGCAGGCCCGCGGCGGTCGAGACGATCAGCGCCGGGATCTGGCTGACCAGGCCGTCGCCGACGGTCAGCAGCGTATAGCTGTGCGCCGCGGCGCCGAAGCTCATGCCCTGCTGCGCGACGCCGATGATGATGCCGCCGATCACGTTGATGAAGGTGATCAGCAGGCCGGCGATCGCATCGCCGCGCACGAATTTGGAGGCGCCGTCCATCGAGCCGAAGAAGTTGGCCTCGTCCTCCAGCGCCTTGCGCCTGACCTTGGCGACCTCCTGGTCGATCAGCCCGGCCGAGAGATCGGCGTCGATTGCCATCTGCTTGCCTGGCAAGGCGTCGAGGGCGAAACGCGCCGCGACCTCGGCGATACGGCCCGAACCCTTGGTGATGACGACGAAGTTCACGATGATCAGGATGGTGAAGACGATCACCCCGATCACGAAATTGCCGCTCATCACGAAATTGCCGAAGGCCTCGATGACGTGGCCGGCGGCGGCGGTGCCTTCATGGCCATGCGCGAGGATGAGGCGCGTCGAGGCCAGGTTCAGCGCCAGCCGCAGCATCGTCACGATCAGCAGAACGGTCGGAAAGGCCGAGAACTCCAGCGGCTCCTCGATGAACAGCGCCGTCATCAGGACGAGCACCGACAGGATGATCGAGAGCGCCAGCAGCATGTCGAGCAGCATCGCCGGCAGCGGGAAGATCAGCACCACGAGGATGCCCATCACGCCGATGGCAAGGAACAGGTCCGGCCGGTTGAGCAGCGTGCTCATCTGGCCGCGCGTCGGCATCGTCATGCCGCCGCTGCTGCCCGCCGTCACATCGCTCATCGGATAGCCGCTCCCACGCGCCGCCCTCCACGGACGGCAGTCGTACCCGGCAATTCTTGCCGAGTGCATGGTGAACGAGTGGTTAAGAAGCCTGAAAAAATCCCGTCTGGAACCTTTCCCTGAACGGGCTGTTATCGAATGGCCGCGTTCTGGCCGCATTCGGCCGTCCAACTTCCGGCGGGTCGATGAGATCGGTTTCGACACCGGAGCCTTTGGAGGAAAATCTTGGACAGACGTTCATTCATGCTGAGCCTTTTCGGTGGTCTTGCCGCCGCCAGCGTCGGTGGCATGGGCATCGCACAGGCTGCAACGACAGCTCCCGCCTCCTCGACGAACCCGGAAGACCTCGCCCCGGATCTGAAGGCTGGCCTCGACAAGGCCGATGCCGATTTCAGCCAGACCGTGGTTCGCCGGACGACCGTCGTTCGCCCGGCCTATCGCCAGCCAGTCGTTGTCCGCCGCACCACTGTCGTCCGCCCGGGCTATCGCCGTCCGGTTGTCGTCCGGCGCACCACGGTGGTGCGCCGGCCCGCGCCTTACCGTCGCCCGGTCGTCGTGCGCCGGCGCGTGATCTACCGCTGAGAGCGGACACCATCGACGGGCGGCACCCAGCCGCCCGTCGCCTTTGAAGCGGCGCCAAGACCGTCTGTCGAAGGGAAAGCCTTTTGAACGAAGGACGCGAAAGCTCGGGCGAGATCGTCACCGACATTCCGGCCAGGCTCGACCGGTTGCCCTGGTCGCGGTTTCACACGCTCGTCGTCGTGGCGCTCGGCGTCACCTGGATTCTCGATGGGCTCGAAGTCACGCTCGCCGGCGCCGTCTCCGGCGCCCTCAAGGAAAGCCCGACCTTGCGGTTCACCAACACCGAAGTCGGCATGGCGGGCGCCGCCTATCTCGCCGGCGCGGTCATCGGCGCCGTCTTCTTCGGCTGGCTCACCGACCGGCTCGGCCGCAAGAAGCTCTTCACCATCACCGTGCTGGTCTATCTCACCGCAACGGCCGCGACCGCATTCTCCTGGAATTTGTGGAGCTTCCTGCTCTTCCGTTTCCTGACGGGCATGGGCATAGGCGGCGAATACACTGCGATCAACTCCACCATCCAGGAGCTGGTGCCGGCGCGCGTGCGCGGCTGGACCGATCTCGTCATCAACGGCTCCTTCTGGGTCGGCGCTGCGATCGGCGGCGTCGCCGCTATAGTCCTGCTCGATCCCGCCTTCGTCTCGCCCGACACCGGCTGGCGCCTCGCCTTCTTCATCGGCGCCGTGCTCGGCCTGATCATCATGATCCTGCGGCAGTGGATCCCGGAAAGCCCGCGCTGGCTGATGAGCCATGGCCGCATCGCCGAGGCCCAGGCCATCGTCGCCCACATCGAATCCTTCTCGCCGCCGCAGCCTGCCGCCAAGCTGCCCACGCTCACCCTGCGCCCGCGCTCGCGCACACCGATGAGTGAAGTGGCTCACACGCTCTTCGTCACACACCGGCCGCGCACCTTGGTCGCCCTGGCGCTGATGACGTCGCAGGCGTTCTTCTACAACGCGATCTTCTTCACCTACGCGCTGATCCTCACCGACTTCTACGCCGTCCCGTCCAATCTGATCGGCTGGTTCATCCTGCCCTTCGCCGCCGGCAATTTCCTCGGTCCGGTTCTGATCGGGCGGCTTTTCGACACGCTCGGCCGGCGCCCGATGATCGCTGCGACCTATATCCTCTCCGGTGTCCTGCTCGCCGGAACCGGCTATCTCTTCGCCCGTGAGCTGGTCTCCGCCAACCAGCTCACCATCTGCTGGAGCATCGTCTTCTTCTTCGCATCTGCCGCGGCGAGTTCGGCGTATCTGACCGTGAGCGAAACCTATCCGCTGGAGATCAGGGCGCTGGCAATCGCGGTGTTCTATTCCCTCGGCACCGGGCTCGGCGGCGTCGCCGGTCCTTGGCTGTTCGGCGCGCTGATCGATACCGGCTCGCGCATGAGCGTCTTCGGCGGCTATCTGTTCGGCGCCGTGCTGATGATCGCCGCCGGCCTGATCGCCTGGCGCTTTGCGGTGAAAGCCGAGCGCCGCTCGCTCGAAGACGTCAGCAAGCCGCTGGGAGCGATATGAGGACGCTGCGACTGTCAACGAGGCGATTGCCTCTCAAACCGTCACAACCAGCTAACGGCCGGACTCCCGCGCCGTCGGCCCTTTTTGTGAACCATCGTCACATCGCCAACGTGACGAATGGTCAAGAAGGGGAATAGAGTGAGGCTCGTGGGAACGCGGCGCCTGGATCGAACCAACTGGAGGCATGAACATGGATCGACGTTCATTCGTGATGGCGCTGTTCGGCGGTCTCGCCGTGGCCAGCGTCGGCGGCATCGCCGCTTCGGAAGCGGCGCAGCCCAAGCTCGCCCCGCTGCCGGCCAGGAAGCCGGAAGAGCTGCCTGAGGAGCTCAAGGACGGCCTCGACAAGGCCGACGCCGACTTCAGCCAGTACTATTATTACCGCAGGCCGCGCTACTACCGGCGCCACTACTATCGCCCGCGCTACTATTACCGCCCGCGGCGCTATTACTATCGCCGCCGCTACTACTACTGAGCGGCCGCGGACGGGCCGGAGCACACGCTCCGGCCCTCTTCTTTTTCAACGATCGTCGAGCGTCAGAGAGACGTCGTCCGCGCCTGGCCCGGCTCCGCGACCGGCACGCCGGCGGCGACATATTCGCTGAGCTTGTTGCGCAGCGTCCGGATCGAGATGCCCAGGATCTTGGCGGCATGGGTCCGATTGCCGAGGCAATGGTCGAGCGTGTCGAGGATGAGGTCGCGCTCGACATCGGCGACGGTCCGTCCGACTAGGCCGCGCGTCACCGCCTCAGCCGTCTGCGCCGCCCGCGAGGCCACGTCGCGACCGCTTGCCGGACCGAGCGTCTCGCCTTCCGGCGTCAGCATCGCCTCTGTGCCGATCTCGACGCCCTGGGCCAGCAGCACGGCGCGATGCACCGTGTTCTCCAGTTCGCGGACATTGCCGCGCCAGCCGTTGCCGAGCAGGAGCTTGCGCGCCTCGGCCGCGATCGGCCGCAGCGGCATGCCGTTCAGCTCGGCATATTTCTTGGCGAAATGATCGGCCAGCGCCAGGATGTCGCCTGGCCGCTCACGCAGCGCCGGCAGGCGCAGATGCACGACGTTCAGCCGGTAGAACAAGTCCTCGCGGAAGGAGCCTTCGCGCACGGCATCGCCGAGATTGCGGTTCGAGGTGGCGATGATGCGCAGATCGACCTTGACCGGCTGCGTGCCACCGACCCGGTCGATCATCCGCTCCTGCAGCGCCCGCAGCAGCTTGGCCTGCAAGCGCACATCCATCTCGGAGATTTCGTCGAGCAGCAGCGTGCCGCCATTGGCCTCTTCGAACTTGCCGATACGCCGCGCGATCGCGCCGGTGAAGGCACCCTTCTCATGGCCGAACAATTCGGATTCGAGCAGGTTGTCGGGGATGGCGGCGCAGTTCACGGCGACGAACGGCTTGTCCTTGCGCAGCGACTTCTGGTGCAGATGCTGCGCGATCATCTCCTTGCCGGTGCCGCTCTCGCCGGTGACCAGCACCGGCGCATCCGAGCGCGCGATCTGGTTGGCGAGCTGCACGACACGCTCCATCGCCGGATCGCGCCAGATCAGGCTCGCCTTGTCGCCCGCGACGGCGGCAAGCACGGCCGCGATCAGCTCGGGATCGGGCGGCAGCGGCACATATTCGCGCGCTCCGGCCTGGATCGCAGCGACGGCGGCGCGGGCATCGGTCGAGGTGCCGCAGGCGACCAGCGGGGTGCGGATGCGCTCGGCATCCAGAGCCGCGACCAATTTGGCGATCGGCTGCTCGACATCGACCATCAGGAGGTCGCCGCCCTTGGCGCGCAGCACCGCCAGCGCCTGCTCGACGCTCTCGGCGTGGGTGACGGCGGCGCCTTGTGACACCGCGATCTTGGCGGCGGTGATGAGCTGGCCCTTGAGGCTGCCGACGATGATGAGGCGCATGGCTCAGGCCTTCCTTGAAAGATGCAGTCGCTCCGGCCGGCTCGTCACCGGTCGGTCTTGATGATTTCCGTCATGGTCACGCCGAGGCGCTCCTCGACCACTACGACCTCGCCGCGCGCCACCAGGCGCTCGTTGACGAAGATGTCGATCGCCTCGCCGACGCGCCGGTCGAGCTCCAGCACCGTGCCTGGCGTGACCCGCAGGAGGTCGCCGACCGCGATCCGCGACGAGCCGAGCACGGCGGAGACCGTGACGGGCACGTCGAAGACCTGCTCGAGGTCCTCCGCTGTCTTGACCGGCACCGGCCCGGAGCGCGCCACCGAGTCCGCGGCATTATGGTCGAAGGAGAGATCGGCCGGGTTGAGCGGCGGCAGGTTGAGGTCGTTTTCGTTTGGCATCTGTCTTACCCCGCTGCCGGGCCGAAGACGGCCCTGACTGCCTTGTCGACCGCTTCGTCGAGCGCTGCACTTTCGATCGCGATGCCGCCATCGGCCCATTCCAGCCGACCATCGCCGAGCGCGATGTCGGGCTCGCCGAGCACGACGATGCGGCCGGCGAACCCGGTCTCGCGGGCGAGGCCCGCGAGCTTGCCTTCGACGGTCTCGACCAGGCTTTCATGCACCCGGATCGCCAGATGCGGCGCCTGGCGGGCATGCGCCAAGCATTCGCGCGCCGCAGCGAGCAGTTGCGCCAGCGGCTTGTCAGCCAGGGCAGCTCCCGCGAGGCTGCGCGCGGTCGCGACAGCGAGCTGTGCGGCCTGCGCCTCGATCTGGGCCAGCCGCTCGTCCTGTCGCGCCAGGAGCTGCTCGCCATGGCGCACCAATTGCGCAAGCAAGGCGCCCAATTGCTGGTCGGCCTCGCGCCGAGCCAGATCGTGGCCACTGCGGAAAGCATCTGCCTTGGCGGCCTCGAGCGCTGCCTCGTCGACCCCCTTGCGGCCGTTGCCGCTGAAGTCGGTGGCGAACATGAATTTCTTGGCTGCTGCCATCTCAGTACACCAGCTCGTCTTCGGCATTGCCCTTGGAGATCACGATCTCGCCCTTCTCGGCGAGGTCCTTGGCCAGGGTCACCATCTTCATCTGCGCCTCGTCGACCTCCTTGAGGCGCAAGGGTCCGAGGCCCTGCATGTCGTCCTGCAGATTCTTGCCGGCACGCTGCGACATCGCCCCGAGGAAGAAGGCGCGCATATCTTCGTTCGCCCCCTTGAGGGCGCGCGCCAGCGTGTCCTTGTCGACCTGGCGCATCAGGGTCTGCAGCCCGGCCGAGTCGAGCTTGCCTAGGTCCTCGAAGGTGAACATCAGGGCGCGGATGCGCTCGGCCGATTCCTGGTTGGTGGCGTCGAGCGCCGCGAGGAAGCGCACTTCGGTCTGGCGGTCGAAACCGTTGAAGATCTCCGCCATCATCTCGTGCGGGTCGCGCCGGCGCGTTTGCGTCAGAGTCGAGACGAATTCGGTGCGCAGCGTGTTCTCGATGTGGTCGAGAGCCTCCTTCTGCACAGATTCCATGCGCAGCATCCGGCCGACGACCTCTATCGAAAGCTCGTTCGGCAGGTTGCGCAGCACGCTGGCCGAGTGATCGGGGCGGATGCGCGACAGGATGACGGCGATCGTCTGCGGGTATTCGTTCTTCAGGAAGTTGGCGAGCACGACTGCGTCGATATTGCCGAGCTTCTGCCACATGTTGCGGCCGGCCGGACCGCGAATCTCTTCCATGATCAGCGCGACCTGGTCGGTCGGCAGGATTTTCTCGAGCAGCGAGATCGTCCGGTCGAAGGAGCCGGTGATCGCGCCAGCGCTCGACAGCTTGCCGACGAAATCGAGCATCAGCTTCTCGACCTGGTCGGAATCGACCGTGCCGAGCTCCGCCATGGCGCGGGTGATGATGCGGATCTCTTCGTCGTCGAATTCCTGCCAGATCACCCGGCCGTGCTCTTCGCCGAGGATGAGCAGGATGACCGCGGCGCGCTGCGGCCCGGTCATGCTGTCGAGCATCATCGGGCCGTCGTTATAGCTCGCGGAATCGCTGTCGGAGCCGGCGCTTCCGCTGCGGGTTGCGATGGAGCGTGTCGCGGCCATGGTTCAGGCTCCCGTCACGCTGGTGCTTTCTCGTGGATCCAGCCGCGCAGCACCGCGACGGAATCCGCCGGGTTTTGCGCGACCATGGCGCCGATCTTCTCGACCGACTGCGCCTTGAGCTGGCCCTTGATCTGCGCGATCGCGAGCATGCGCTCCGACGGCGCCTCGACATCGATCTGGCCTGGCTCTCCCCCGGCGCCGGAGCCCGCGCCGCTGGAGGCCGAGGAGAAGGTCGACGGATCACCCGTGCCCTGATCGACGACCACTACGCCGTTGCGCATGAAGCTCGGGATGGCGCGGAGCTCACGATCCGGCGCGAGCACCTGCTTGAGCAGCGGGCGCACCACGACCATCAGCACGATCAGGACGAGCAGCGCGATCACGCCCATCTCGGCGAAACGGACCATGTCCTCCCTGGTGAAGGAAAGGAGCTGCTGTATCAGGGTCTGCTCGATGAGGTCCGTCGGCGCCTGCGGCGCCTCGGCAAAGCGCAGATTGACGACCTCGACCTGGTCGCCGCGCTGGCGGTCGAAGCCAATCGCCGTCCGCACCAGCTGACCAATGCGCTCCAGCTCTTCCTGCGAGCGGGGCTGATAGTTCGTTTCGTTGCCTTGCCGGCTGTAGACGCCGTCGACGAGCACAGCGACGGAGAGCTTGCGGACGCGCCCACCCTCCTGCACTTCGGTCCGCGTGGTGCGCGAGATCTCGTAGTTGACGACCTCTTCGTTCTTCGAGTTGGTGTCGCGCTGCGCGGCCTGCTGTTGCTGGTTCTGCTGCGCGCCCGGCAACTCGTTGCCGACGGTGACGCCCTCGCGCTGTTCGCTGGTGGCCGAGGCTTCCGTGCGGTTCTGGCTCGAACGGATGACCTTGCTCTCGGGATCGAAGGTCTCCGAGCGGCTCTCGACCCGGTTCGAATCGAGCAAGGCCGAAACCTGCACACGGGCGCGGCCCGGGCCGACGATGCTGGCGACGATGTCATCGACCTGCGCCTTGATCCGCCGCTCGATCACGCCCTGGCGCTCGTCGAGGGCGACGCCGATCATGCCCTGCTCGCCCTGGGCGCCGTCGGCGAGGAGTCGGCCGCGCTCGTCGACGATCGAAACGCGCTCGGGCTTCAAACCGTCCACGGCGGAGGAAACGAGATGGCGGATCGCCCGGACCTGGGCGTTGTCGAGATCACCGGCGAGCTTGAGCGCGATCGAGGCACGCGGCGGCTCGCGGTCGCGCTCGAACAGGCGCCGCTCGGGAATGACGAGATGGACGCGGGCCGCCTGGACGCGGCTGATCGAGCGGATGGTGCGCGAGAGCTCGCCTTCGAGCGCACGCAGATGGTTGATGTTCTGGACGAAGCTGGTCGAGGAGAAGGCGTCGCCCTTGTCGAAGATCTCGTAGCCGACGCCGCCACCGGACGGGATGCCCTTGCCAGCGAGCTCGAGCCTGAGCTTCGGCACATCGGCGCGCGGCGCCAGGATGGTCTGCCCGTCGCCGCGCAGTTCGTATTTGACCCCGCGCGTGTCGAGGTCCTTGGTGATGGCGCTGACGTCCTGGCTCGACAGGTCGGCGAAGAGCACGCCCATCGCCGGCTGCGACATGCGCAGCATGACGAAGGCGAAGAAGCCGATCAGCGCCAGCGTCACCGCCAGCATCGCCGCCAGCCGCGCCGCGCCGAATCTCCGGAACTGTTCGACTAGCCCGTTCACGCCGTTTTTCCGTCGCCCGGTGCCCGCGAGACCAACGCGCAGACACACCACTAGGCAAGTTTTTCCCGGTGCATGGTTAGCACCCGGTTAACGGCTGTTGAGAAACGGGACAGTTCGGCTGGGACGACACACAGCCAAATGCGAAAGGCGCCGGCCATTCGACCGACGCCCCCTTGAATTTTTGCAGCTGCCAGAAAGGCTTACTGACGATAGTGCTGGATACGGGTGGTGCGCAGGCCGGCAAGGCCGTGCTGGTCGATCGAAGATTGCCAGCTCAGAAATTCGTCGACCGTCAGCGTGTAGCGCTGGCAGGCCTCCTCGAGGCTGAGCAGGCCGCCGCGCACGGCGGCGACGACCTCGGCCTTGCGCCGGATCACCCAGCGGCGCGTATTCATCGGCGGCAGATCGGCGATCGTCAGCGGGCTCCCGTCGGGCCCGATGACATATTTGACGCGCGGTCGCAGCGGCTCGGTCATGGTACTCTCACACAACTCAACAGACCTACTGCCCAGGAGCCTAATCCTGACGGGCTTAAATTTTGCCTAAAGCAATCGCACAGGCTTTCGGCATGGGGCATGGCGCATCCTGTCAGGAGGTGCTCTTCACCGACTTGACCCGATCGAGCGGAACCTTGATCGCACCGATCAGCAGCGTCGGCACGGTCGTGGAGAAGTCGATGCCGTCGACCTTGCCGGTGATCTCGGTCTTGACCGTGATCGCCGCGCCGGACACGTCCTTGCCATCGATCGTGATGGTGTACTCCCCTTCGGGCGCTGTCGCCCCCGTCGAGGTCTTGCCGTCCCAGCTATAGGTCTGGTCGCCGGCCGTCAGCGCCTTCGTGCCGCTGTAGACCACCTTGCCGCTCGAATCCTTGATCGTGATCGTGCCGGTGCCGCCCTTGGAGGCGTTGAGCTTCCACTCGGCCTTGCCGTCCTTGAGCTGCGTTGCCGCACCATCGGCGGTGACAGTTTGCCCGACGAAGCCGATCGCGCTCGCGCCCGTCGTCGCCTTGCTGACGCCGAGCAGCGCGGTCAGCGTCTCGTTCTGCTTGAGCTGCTGCTCGACGCCGGCGAACTGCACCAGCTGCTGGGTGAACTGGTTGGTGTCGAGCGGGTCGAGCGGGTTCTGGTTCCGAAGCTGCGTCGTCAGCAGCGTCAGGAACTGATCGAAATTATTGGCGATCGAGGTACCGCTGCCGGTCGCAGTGTTGTTCTGCGCGGCCGCGATCTGCTGGGGGCTCCAGGTGCCAGTGTTGGAAACGGCCATTGCCCGTCCCTCCTTCAGATACTGAGATCGACGCCGCCGAGGCGGCTGGCATTGCGTGGCAGGCTCGCCACTTCGGTGACGAGCGCGCTGTCGTCGGTGGCCTGGACCCAGGCGCGGCGGCCGCGCGGCGTCTCGTCATCCTGGCGCTGCTGGCGAGCGCCCGCCTGCTGGTCGCTGGAATCGCGCAGACTCATGTCGATGCCGCCCTCGGAGGGCTTCAGCCCCGCCTGCTCGAAGGCGCGCTCAAGCGTGCGCGCATCGCGCTGGAGCATATGCAGTGTCTCGACCCGGTCGACCGTCAGCTTGGCGCTGACCTCGCCCTTGTCGGAGATTTCGAGGCGGACATCGATCCGCCCGAGCTCGGCCGGATCGAGTCTGATGTCGAAGCGTTTGTTGCCGGCAAGTGCCTGGGCGCCGATCTCGACCGGCACGACATGCAGCGGCGTCGCCCGGCCGGTCTCGCCCGAAAGCGTCCGGTGGGCGGCTTCGGCCTGAGCCTGGGCCGTCGCCTGCGCGGCAGCGTCGAGCTCGGTCAAGGGTGCCTGCGGCGTGGTCAGGCTCTGCGGCCCGGCAGCGAGGATCGCCTGCGGGCTCAAGGGGGCGTTCGCCTGCTGTGTGCCGACAGCCGGGGTGGCATCGTCCTTGGCGCCCGCCTGTGCAGGCTGACCTGCATGGCTCGTCTCGGCGAGCTTGATCTCGCCGCCTGCGGTGGCCGCCGTCGCCTTGCCGGCCTCTGATCCATCCTTCGGCGCCGCCTGCCCCTCGGCCTTGGCCTCGCCTTGCTGGCCCTCGCCAAGCTTCGCTTCCACTTTCATCGCGACACCGGCTGCCGGAAGCTCCGTGGCCACGCCGGCCTTGGTGCCGACCGCAGTGGCCTCGCCACCCGCATTGGCCTGGGCCTCGACCTTCACCAGCGCCGCCGGAACCGGGACGACGACACCATTCGCCGCCGCCTGCGCAGCAGCGCTCGCAACAGTACTCGCCGCAACGACCTGGCCTTCCGGCTTGCTCTCCGGCGTAGCAGTACCGTCCGGCTTGGCCGGCTCGCCGCCCTGGAGCGTCAAAGCCGCCAGCGCGAGGAACTCGGCCGCAACGGGAGGAACCGGCACGGTTTGCGGCGTAACGACCGGAACGGCCGGTGCCTCCGGCTTGCCCTCGGCGACCGCGGGCACTCCGTCGAGCCCGGCCTTGATTTCCTCCGCCGTCTTGCCCTTCACCGGCTTCTCGCCTGCGGCCGTCTCGGCCTTCTTGCCATCGGTAGCCGTGGCGTCCTTCGTCGAGACCTGATCGGTTCCGGAGTCTTCTTTCGCTTTGTCGGCGGGCTCGGCTGCCTTCGCCGTCTTCCCGTCCTTGCCGGCCTCATCGGCACGGTTAGTGGACTTGGCGTCGGCTGCCGTCGTCCGACGGCCGTCGCCATCCGGCTTCGAAGCCTCGCGCGGCGGCGCATTTTCGCGCGCGCTGCCATCATCGTCGACGCGCGGACGCGGCCGCTCCACAGGCTCCGGCGGCAGGGCGAAGGCCTGCTCGGGCTCGCTGCGCTCAGGCGCGCGGCGGCTGGGAAGCGGGATCTCGGGCAGCGCGGACGAACGCGAGACCGGCGCGGCGGACATGGGATACTCTCCGGAACAAAACCGTGATGTGGCCGCTATCGTAGGAGCAAAGGGCGAGCCAACCGGAAAGCCTTTAGGATTCAGTCGCTTGAATGAATAGTGCCTGCTCTCGACCCGGCAGGAATCGCTTCATTGCCAGCTCGACCCGGCAGGATTTGCCGGCCTTGTGCTGGCCCGCACCTGTCAAAACCGCTATAGAGCGCCCAAATCCTCGAGCGCATTGCGCCCGTCCCATCCGGAACCCTGATGACCGTTTCCCTCAACTCGCTCGACATCGCCAAGCCGCCATCGGCGACGCGGGTCGTCGCGGCCATGTCGGGCGGCGTCGATTCCTCGGTGGTGGCGGCGCTGCTGAAGCGCCAGGGCTATGATGTCGTCGGCGTCACCTTGCAGCTCTACGATCACGGTGCCGCCGTCCACCGCGCCGGCGCCTGCTGCGCCGGCCAGGACATCCATGACGCCCGCCGCGTCGCCGAGGCGATCGGCATCCCGCACTACGTGCTCGACTATGAGAGCCGCTTCCGCGATGCGGTGATCGAGCGCTTCGCTGAGAGCTATCTCGCCGGCGAGACGCCGATCCCCTGCGTCGAGTGCAATCGCACCGTCAAGTTCCGCGACCTGCTCGGCCTCGCCCGCGAGCTCGGGGCCGATGCGCTCGCCACCGGCCATTATGTTGCCAGCCGCGACCTCGGCACCGGCCATCGCGGCCTGTTCCGCGCCGCCGATGAGAGCCGCGACCAGAGCTATTTCCTCTATGCGACGACGCAGGAGCAGCTCGATCTGCTGCGCTTCCCGCTCGGCGGCCTCGACAAGGCCCAGACCCGCGCGCTCGCCGCCGAATTCGGCCTCGCCATCGCCGACAAGCCCGACAGCCAGGACATCTGCTTCGTGCCAAACGGCCGCTATGCCGAGGTGATCGAGCGCCTGAAGCCGGGCGCCGCCCGCCCGGGCGCCATCGTCCATCTCGACGGCCGCGTCCTCGGCGAGCATGAGGGCGTGCTGCGCTACACCGTCGGCCAGCGCAAGGGCCTCGGCATCAGCAGTGGCGAACCGCTCTATGTCGTCGCGCTCGACGCCGAGAACGCCCGCGTCATCGTCGGCCCGCGCGAGGCGCTCAGTGTCAGCCGCGTCGACCTGCGCGACCTCAACTGGATCGGCGACGTCGCCCTCGCCGACCTGCCGTCCGAAGGCATTGAGGTCGCGGTCCGCGTCCGCTCGACCCGTGCCCCGCGCGAGGCCCGCCTGCTCGCCGACGACAAGGGCGTTCATGTCCTCTTGGCGCAGGGCGAAGAGGGCGTCTCGCCCGGCCAGGCCTGCGTGATCTACGACCATGCCGGCAGCGGAGCCCGCGTGCTCGGCGGCGGCGTCATCATGGCCAACCGGGCGCCGCGCCCGGCGCCGCAGCCCGAGCCCGCCTACGCCACCACATGACGATGACGAACGGTCTCGACGCGCAAAAGCGCGTCTATGCGGTCTGGGCGAAATTCTACGACCGGATCTATCAGGGCCTGCTCGCCCGCGCCCAGCGCGAGGCGGTGGCGGCGGCCTGCGCCAGCGGCCGCGACATCCTCGAGATCGGCGTCGGCACCGGACTGACCCTGCCCTATTTCGAGCGCGACCGGCAGGTCGTCGGCGCCGACCTCTCGCTCGACATGCTGCGCGTCGCCCGTGGCAAGGTGCTCAGCCAGGGCCTGACCCATGTCCGCGGCCTGATGGTGATGGACGCCTGCCGACTCGGCTTCGCCGACAACTCCTTCGACGCAGTCACCGCCCAGTTCGTCATCACCCTGGTGCCCGATCCCGAGCAGGCGCTTGCCGAGATGGACCGGGTGCTGCGCCCGGGCGGCGAGATCGTCATCTCCAGCCGCCTCGTCGACGATGGCGGCTTCGCCGCGCCGTTCTGGAAGGCGGTCGCGCCGCTGGCCAGGGCGATCGGCTGGAGCAGCGATTTCAAGGTCTCGCGCCTGACCGACTGGGCCGCCGCCACCGGCCGCTACGAGACCGTCCATGTCGGCCAGGGCTATTTCAAGGTGGTCAGGCTGAGGAAGCTGAGCTGATCGGCACCATCAAGGCTTGACGCCGACGCCCGCCGCCCCCTATATCCGCGCCGTCGCGATTGACCGCCGTTCACGGCGCGTCGCCATCGGGGCGGGGTAGCTCAGCTGGTTAGAGCAGCGGAATCATAATCCGCGTGTCGGGGGTTCGAGTCCCTCTCCCGCTACCAACTCAAGCCCAGACAAGCAGTAGTGAGCTTCCGTCGGCACGAGCGGGCCGGCGTGATGGTTCTGCTGGCAGGCACTTCATCTAGTTCTGGCGTTCGCCGTCACCACTCTGCTCGCCCGCATCATCATCCTGCAACACCCGCCACGCGGCTCCGTCGAGATCGGCGTATTGGCCGCTGCGCATGCACCAGAAGAAGGCGCCGAGCCCGGCAAGGCCGAGGCCGAGCGCCAGCGGGAATAGGATCACGATGATGTTCACAGCCGAACCTCTGCAGCCGCCCCGCGGGCACGCAGCGCATTGAGCGTCACCACCAGCGAGGAGCCGGACATGGCGACGGCGGCGACCAGCGGCGTCGCCAGCCCGGCGATGGCGATCGGCACCGCGACCGCGTTGTAGAGCACGGCGAACCAGAGGTTCTGCAGCATCAGCCGGCGCGCCTTGCGCGCGATCGTCAGCGCCGCCGCGACCGGGGCGAGGCTCTCCCCGAGGAAGACGATGTCGGCCGCCGCCTGCGCCAGATGCGTGGCGCTGACCGGCGAGAGCGAGACATGCGCCCCCGCCAGCGCCGGCGCGTCGTTGAGGCCGTCGCCGACCATCAACACCTTGTGGCCATCAGCCGCCATCTTTTCGAGCAAAGCGAGCTTGTCGCCCGGCATCAGGCCGGCATGCAGCTCGGTGACGTCGAGTTCGGCCGCGATCGGAGCGACGGCCTCGAACCGATCGCCGGAGAGGATCGCGACCTGAAGCCCGGCCTTGCGCAGCGCGGCGATCGTCTCGCGCGCCTGCGGGCGCAGCGCCTGCCCGAGCGCCAGCACGATGCAGAAGGCGCCATGGCGATAGGCGATCAGCGAGGCGCCGGGATACAGCGCCGCGACCATGGCGGCCTCGGCTTGCGCGCCGCAGAAGGCGACACTGCCAAGACGGCGTTCATCGTCTTCCTCCCCCACCAGGAGGCCCTGCCCGCGCTCCTCGCGCACGCCCTCTGCCGCACGCGACACACCGAGCGCGCGGGCGAGCGCCTGCGCCAGCGGATGCCCGCTCGCCGCCGCGAGCGCGCCGATCTCGGCATGCCGCTCGGCCGGCAAGGCTTCGGGATTGAAGATCTCCGGTTCCGGCAGCGTCAGCGTGCCGGTCTTGTCGAAGACGGCGATATCGGCCTCGGCCAGGCGCTCCAGCGCATCGCCCTCCTTCAGCATGATCTTGCGCCTGAACAGGGCGGAGGCCGCGACGACCTGCACCGCGGGGATGGCGAGGCCGAGCGCGCAGGGGCAGGTGATGATCAGCACGGTGACGGCGATCATCAGCGCTTCCGGCCAGGACAGGCCGAAGGCGAGCCAGCCGAGGAAGGTCGAGGCTGCCAACGTGTGCACCACCGGCGCATAGAGCCGCGCGGCGCGATCGGAGAGACGGACATAGCGCGAGCGATTGCCGACCGCTTGGTCCATCAGCCGGTCGATCTCGTCGAGCAGCGTGCCCTGCCCCGCCGCCTCGACCCGCACGGTCAAGGCGCCGGTCAGGTTCAGCGTGCCGGCATGGACACGTTGTCCGGACCCGATTTCGATGGGGGCGGTCTCGCCGGTGACGAGGCTCTGGTCGAGCTCGGAGCGGCCGGTCTCGACGATGCCGTCGACCGAGACGCGTTCGCCCGGCCGCACCAGCACGAGATCGCCCGGCCCGATCGCCGCGATCGGCATCACAATCGTGCTGCCGTCGGCGGTGAGCCTTGTCGCGGTCTCGGCCTTGAGCGCGGCGAGATTACCGGCAAGGTCACGGGTGCGCCGCCGCATCAATTGGTCGAGATAGCGCCCGATCAGCAGAAAGAAGAGCAGCATGGCAACGCCGTCGAAATAGGCGTGGCGGCCATGGTTCCAGGTTTCGGCGACCGACATCACCAGCGCGAGCACGACGCCGATGGTGATCGGCACGTCCATGTTGACGGCGCCGGCCTTCAGCGCCCTGAGCGCGCTCTCGAAGAAGGGCCGGCCGGCATAGGCCGCCGTCGGCAGCGCGATCAGGGCGGAGAGCCAGTGGAAGAAGTCGCGCGTCGTCGGGTCGATGTCGCCGCTGTTGCCAGACCAGACCGCGACCGAGAGCAGCATGATGTTCATCGAGGCGAAGCCGGCGACGCCGAGCGCGCGCAGCAGATAGCGCTCCTCAGCTATCGCCCCGTCCTCCTGGCGCTCGGGCGCGAAGGGATAGGCCTTGAAGCCGAGCGCGGCGAGCTTGTCGACCACCGCTTCGGGCCGCAGCAACGCCTCGCACCATTCGACCGAAACGCGCTTCAGCGCGAGGTTGACGCGGGCGCCGAGGATCGCCGGCTCGCGGGCAAGCCCGCCCTCGATCGCCTGCATGCAGCCGGCGCAGCGCATGCCGTCGACCGCCAGCTCCATGCTGGCGATGCCACCATCGCGATGGCGCACGAAGACGGAGAGGTCCTGCGCCGCCATCTCAGCGCTCCCTGAGGCTGACGCGGCTGCGCGAGACGAAGACGACCTCCTCTCCGCGCTTGGCCTGCAGTTCGAGGATCCAGGAGCCGGCCTCGATCGTCTCGAAGCTGGCCTCGTAGCGCCCCGGCCGACTTTCGCTCAGCGAGAGGTCATGGTCGCGGGCGGAGGTCGCGGGGTGGCGCAGGCGAGCGCTGGTGGCAAGGCCGGCGAGCGGCTCGCCATTGCGATCGGCCAGGGTGACCGTCAGCACCGCGCCCTCGCCCTGCCGGGTCAGCGTCGTGTTGGCGGCCCAGCCGCGCGCATCGCGCACGTGCTGGCGGGCTATCGCCTCGTTGAAGTGCTGGCTCGTCTCATAGGCGCTGCGGGTCTCGACCCCCGGCATCGTCCGCAGCGCCATTGTCAGGATCGTCGCATTGACCGAGACGATCACCCCGAAGAACAGGATCAGCATGGCGGCGACCATACCGCCGGTCAGCTGGAAGGGGCGACGCGGAGCGGCCGAGGCCGGATTCTCATAGGGCATGATGATGACTCCGCAGCAGCTCATCGATGGGTCTCCGGTGCCATGAAATGGTCGTCGGCTCGTACCGTCTCGCCGGCAAAGAGATCGGAGGCGGTGATGGTGATCGCCTGCGAGGCTGCAAGCGGCACGCCGGCCGGGACGGTGACGAGCACGCGCACTTCGCGCGTCGAATCGGCGTCGACCGTAACGACGGGGCGCAGATCGGCGCTCGGCACGACACCGACCGCCTCGATCCGGACGCCCGGCAGTCCGGAGACGGTCAGGGCGAAGGGCCGGTGCTCCGGGCGCTTGTTGAGCAGGCGCACCGCATAGGCATTGCGGATCGAGCCGTCGCTCAGGGTGACGAACAGCGGCGTGCGCTCATGCAGCACCGAGATGCCGGCGGTGCTGCGGGTCGCGAGCTGCCAGAGCATGGCGCCGCCGACGATGACGATCAGCGCCGTGTAGACAAGCGTGCGCAGGCGCACCGGCCGATAGATCGCGGAAAGCCCGGCGAGCCGGCGCTGGACATTGCCGTCGGTGTCATAGGCAATCAGTCGGGTCGGCCGGCCGATCTTGGTCATCACGGTGTCGCAGGCGTCGATGCACAGGCCGCACTGGATGCAGTCGACCTGCGCACCATCGCGGATGTCGATGCCGGTCGGGCAGACCGCGACGCACTGGGAGCAGTCGATGCAGTCGCCAGCCGCGGCGCCTTGCGCCTTCAGCTTCGCCGCCTGCTTCACCGAGACGCGTGGCTCGCCACGGTCATAGCGGTAGGTGACGTTGAGCGCTTCGTCGTCGGTCAGTGCCGCCTGGATGCGCGGCCAGGGGCACATGTACTTGCAGACCTGCTCGCGCATGATCCCGGCGAGCGCATAGGTCGTGAAGGTCAGGATCGCGATCCAGACATAGGCCGAGAGCGGCGCGGTGAAGGTCGCAAGCTCGCGCACCAGGGTCGGCGCATCGGCGAAGTAGAGCACCCAGGCGCCGCCGGTCCACCAGGCGATGACGAGCCAGACCGCGTGCTTGGCGCCCTTGCGCCAGAGCGTGTCGAAGCCCCAAGGCTCGGCGTCGCGGCGCATGCGCTCGCGCCGGTCACCCTCGAAGAAGCGCTCGACCGCGAGGAAGAGGTCGGTCCAGACCGTCTGCGGGCAGAGGTAGCCGCACCAGACCCGGCCGGCGACGGCGTTCATCAGGAAGAGGATGAAGGAGGCCAGGATCAGAAGGCCGGTGAAGTAGTAGACCTCCTGCGGCCAGATCTCGATGAAGAAGAAATAGAAGCGGTTGTTGGCGATGTCGGCCAGCACCGCCTGGTTCGGCAAATACGGGCCGCGATCCCAGCGCAGGAAGGGCAGGAGGTAGTAGATGCCCAGGCAGAGGAAGAGAATCAGCCATTTCGCGCGCCGGAACGGGCCGGACACGCTCTGCGGATAGACCTTCCGCGACGCCGCGAAGAGCGGGATGTCGTCCTGGTCGGTCTCGGCACTGCTCACGCTACTGCCCTCCCCCCAGCGAGTGGACATAGACGGTGAGCGCTTTGATCGTGGTCTCGTCGAGACGCCCGGCCCAGGCCGGCATCGCCCCGTTCCGGCTGTTGCTGATGGTCTCGGAGAGCGAGGCCATGTCCATGCCGTAGAGGCTGATCGCGTCGGTCAGGTTCGGCGCGCCCAGCTCCTGATTGCCCTTGCCCGCCGCGCCATGGCAGGCGGCGCAGTTGTCGGCGAAGACCTTGCGCCCGAGCACAAGGTCCGCCTTCGGCTCGGTCGTCAGGCCGGCGAGCTCGCGGACATGGCTGGCGACGGCAGCAATCTCCTCGCGCTTCAGCATGCCGTCGCGCCCGAAGGCCGGCATCTGGCTGACGCGGGTGTCGTTGTCGCCGGCGACGCGGATGCCGTGGCGGATGGTCTGCTGGATCGCCGCCGGCGAGCCGCCCCAGAGCCAGTCGTCGTCGTTGAGGTTGGGATAGCCCTTGGCGCCGGCGCCGCCGACGCCGTGGCAGGCCGCACAATTGTCGCCGAAGGCGGCCTTGCCCTGCGCCATCGCGATCTGGAACAGCGTCGGGTCGGCCTTGATCTGTTCGGGAGTGGCCTCAGCCATCCCGGCGGCCTGCGCCGCGCGCTGTGCCTTGAGCCTGGCCATCTCGGCGCTGATCTCGGCGCGGCTGGCATAGCCGATCACGCCCTTGGTCGCATCGGTCAGCAGCGGCCAGGCCGGATAGACGATCCAGTAGCCGATCGACCAGACGATGGTCGCGTAGAAGACGCCGAGCCACCAGCGCGGCAATGGCGTGTTGAGCTCGCGAATGCCGTCCCATTCATGGCCGGTCGTGCTGTAGCCGGTGGCGGCATCGACATGCGGATCCTCGTGCTTCTGGTCCATCGGTCAGTCCTCGCGCAGCGGATTGAGCGCGGCTTCCTCGAAGCGGGCGCGGTTCTTCGGCCAGAAGGCGTAGACGCAGACCCCGAGGAAGACGGTGACGAAGTAGAGGAGCCCGGCGGATTGGGCGAAGCCGGCGAGCCAGTGATAGGTCGTTTGCATGGTCGGGCTCAGCGGATGTTGGCTTTGTCGTCGTAGAGCTTGAAGTCGACCATCGTGCCGAGCGCCTGCAGATAGGCGATCAGGGCATCGGCTTCGGTGATGCGCTGCGGATTGCCGTCGAAGTCGCGCGACTGCGCCTTGGGATAGCGCTTCTCCAGATCGGCCTGGCCGGGATGGTCCGGCGTCGCCTGCGCCTTCAGGTCGCTTTGCGCCTGCGCGATCATCTCGTCGCTATAGGGCACCCCGCCGGCGCGGTTGGCGCGCAACTCGTCGGCGATGTCGCCGAAGGCAAGCTCGATCTTCGCCAGGAAAGGATAGCCCGGCATGATCGATTGCGGCACGATCGCGCGCGGTTCGGCCAGATGCGCCCGCTGCCACTCGTCGGAATACTTGCCGCCGACGCGGGCGAGGTCCGGCCCGGTCCGCTTCGAGCCCCACTGGAACGGCTTGTCGTACATGCTCTCGGCCGCGAGCGAGTAGGGCCCGTAGCGCTCGACCTCGTCGCGCAGCGGCCGGATCATCTGGCTGTGGCAGTTGTAGCAGCCCTCGCGCACATAGATGCCGCGGCCCGCGAGCTCGAGCGGCGTGTAGGGCCGCATGCCCTGCACCGTCTCGATCGTGTTGCGGAGGTAGAAGAGTGGCGCGATCTCGACCAGGCCGCCGATCGAGATCACCAGCAGCGTGCCGATGACCAGGACGATCGAGTTGGTCTCGAAGATCTTGTGCTTGGCCCAGAGCGAGCGGCGCGGCGGCTTCTGTTCGATGCTCGTCATGATGGTCCTCAGGCGGTGGCGAGCTGGCGGGGCGGCAGCGCATAAGCTTCAGGCGTGTCGGCCGCCTCCTCGCAGCGCACGGTCATCCAGAGATTGAAGGCCATGATCAACGCGCCGATCAGGAAGAGCGCGCCGCCCAGCGCCCGGATCACGTAGAACGGGTGCATCGCCGCGACGGTCTCGATGAAGGCGTATTCGAGGAAGCCGAGCGAGGTGTAGGCCCGCCACATCAGGCCCTGCAGGATCCCCGAGACCCACATCGCCGTGATGTAGAAGACGATGCCGAGCGTCGAGACCCAGAAGTGCCAGCTCACCAGCCTGAGCGAGTAGAGCCCCTTGCGGTTCCACAGCCAGGGCACCAGGCAGTAGATCGCGCCGAAGGAGATGTAGGCGACCCAGCCGAGCGCGCCGGCATGGACATGGCCGATGGTCCAGTCGGTGTAGTGCGAGAGCCCGTTCACCGCCTTGATCGACATCAGCGGCCCCTCGAAGGTCGCCATGCCGTAAAAGGCGAGCGAGACCACCATCATCCGTAGGACAGGGTCGGAGCGCAGCCGGTCCCAGGCGCCCGACAGGGTCATGATGCCGTTGATCATGCCGCCCCAGGAGGGCATCCACAGCATGATCGAGAAGGTCATGCCGAGCGTCTGCGCCCAGTCGGGCAGCGCAGTGTAGTGGAGATGATGCGGGCCGGCCCAGATATAGATGAAGATCAGGGCCCAGAAATGGATGATCGAGAGCCGATAGCTGTAGATCGGCCGCTCCGCGCGCTTGGGCACGAAATAATACATAATCGCGAGGAAGCCGGCGGTCAGGAAGAAGCCGACCGCGTTATGGCCATACCACCACTGGAACATCGCATCCTGCACCCCCGACCACAGGCCGTAGGACTTGGGCGACAGGATCGAGACCGGCACGGCGACGTTGTTGCCGATGTGCAGGACCGCGATGGTCAGGATGAAGCCGAGATAGAACCAGTTCGCCACATAGATATGCGGCTCCCGGCGCTTCCGCAGCGTGCCCAGGAAGACCAGGAGATAGACGACCCAGACGACGGTGAGCCAGAGATCGGCATACCATTCTGGTTCGGCGTATTCCTTGCTCTGGGTGATCCCGAGCAGATAGCCGGTGCCGGCGATGACGATGAACAGGTTGTAGCCGAGCACGACGAACCAGGGCGAAAGGTCGCCGGCAAGGCGGGCCCGGCAGGTGCGCTGGACGACGTAGAACGAGGTGCCGATCAGGACGTTGCCGCCAAAGGCGAAGATCACCGCAGAGGTATGGAGCGGCCGCATCCGGCCGAAATTGGTCCAGGGCAGGTCGAAGTTCAGCACCGGGAAGGCGAGCTGCAGCGCGATGATCAGCCCGACGGCAAAGCCCGCGATGCCCCAGACCATCGAGGCGACGGTCGCGAACTTGACCGGTCCCATATTGTAGTTCGGCTTGCCATCGATCTCCTGCGGCGGGACCGCGGGCGAACCGTCGAAGCAGCGATTGCCGATCAGGATCATGCTGGCCGCGGCGGCCGCAGCGCCGAGCAGGGCGTGGAAGGCGTAGCCGGAGTTCTCGGTCAGCGTGCCGATCAGGATCAGCGGCAGCACGCAGGCTCCCGCGATCAGCATCCCGATCATCTCGCCGACCGTCATTGCCCTGACTGGGCTCGTCGTCGCGCTCACCACCGACTCCCGCTCATTGCGGGCGCACGGATCGCGCCCTCGATGGGAGGCTTACTGGCCGGCAGATCGGGGGGCTTTGATCCAGGTCAAGGGTGGAAAGGCGGAGGCTGCGGCGGGACGGCGCAGCAGTTTCCCGGTCATTCCGGGGCAGGCCGACAGGCCTGAGCCCGGAACCCATGAACACGGCAACAAAAAGAAAGACCGCAGCGTCGCCGCAATCCTTCCCGCCCTGTGTTCATGGATTCCGGGCTCGTCGCTGCGCGACGCCCCGGAATGACGGAGTGGTCCGTCACGCCGCGACGACGTTCATCCGCTCCGCGTTCATCACGCGCACGCCGCCGGGCACGATCAGGATCGTCTTGTCCTTCGCCAGGCGGGTGAAGGTGCGGCTCACCGTCTCGATCGTCAGCCCGAGGAAATCGGCGATGTCCTGCCGCGTCATCGGCAGCGGCACCGTCACCGAGGGCTTGCCGAGCCTTGCCCAGCGCTGCTGCATGCCGAGCAGGAAGCAGATCAGCTTCTCCTCGGCAGTACGGCGGCCAAGCAGCAGCATCTGCTCATGGGCGAGCGTCAGCTCATGCGTCGCGAACTCGTGCAGGCGCTTGAGCAGATGCGGCTTGGCGTCGACCAGCGCCGTATAAGCCGCCCGCGAGAAGGCGCAGACCGCGACATCGCCGATGGCATCGGCCGAGAAGCCATAGGCGTCACGCATCGCGAGCCCGAGGAAATCGCCGGGCAGCGCGAAGCCGACGACCTGCCGGCGCCCGTCCGAGAGCAGCTTGTACAGACGCACGACACCGCCGGTGACGTTGTAGACGCAATGCGCCTCGGCTCCTTGCGTGAACAGCGTCTCGCCGGAGGCAAAATGCGTCGGCGTCGCCAGTGACTCCAGCAAGGCGAGCTCGTCATCCGTCAGGGAAGCGCAGACGCTGACCAGACGGACCATGCAGTCGCGGCATCCGCCTTCGCCGCGGGCGGCGGCGCTGCACGCCGAGGGCTGACAGTTCACGATCGCACCTTCCTGCTCATGCGCGAACCGTATCGCATGCGATCTGGCGGACAAAGCCTGCCTCCTGCCGCAGGACCACGGATTTGATCCAGATCAATGCGGCAACAGGCCCGGCGAAACGAGGTTGCTGCCTTGAAACCAGGGAGAGCCGCACGTGATGGGCGATGACATCTTCGAAGTCGCGCGCATCGTGCCGGGCTGCGCCGATACGGTCTACGGGCTCGTCTCGCTGCTGCACTCCGATGTGACGCCGGATGACTGGGCCGCCTTCGTGCGCGACCATTCGCAGGATGGCGCGCAGCCGCGCGGCGTCTTCGCGCTGCGCGATGCACGCCGGATGCCGCACGCTCTATTCGGCTTCCGCGCCGCCCGGACGATCGCCGGGAGCACGACGCTGGAGATCTCCGAGATCGCGATGCTGCGCCTGCCCGGGACCTGCCTGGTCGACGCGCTGCTCCGTTTCGCCAACCAGCTTGCGGCGCAGCTCGACCTGCCGCGTATCGCGATCTCGCTGGAACGCTCCGCCGCCTGGCCGCAGGATCACGATGCGCTTCGGCGCTGCGGCTTCCAGGTCGACCGCGTAATGGTCCTCGGCCGCGCCCGGCTCGAGCCGGCGGCCTGATCTGCGGGCGGCCGCGTCAGAGCCGCCATCGATTGGTCGCCCACCAGGCCGCCGCCGCGAGGGCGACCATGCCGAGCGCGACAAGAAGCGCCTCGCCTATCGGGTCGGCTCCTTCCGTGCGTCCATGAAACTCGCCAACCACGCGCCGTCGACGGCCTCTTGGGGGCCGTCGCGCCACTGCGCCGTGACCCGGCACAGCAGTTCGATCTCGTCGAAAGACAAATCGAAGAACGGCAGCAGCATCGGGTTGCCGACGATCGAGCGATCGCTCTCGGCCGCAGCTTCGCCGCCCATGAACCTCTCCCCCTTATGGTCGCGCCCGAATTCGCTCTCTGAGCTCGGTCCGAGGCGACATCATTCATATCCCCTCCGCCACACCCAAATGAGGGTCCGGCAGATATTATTGTTCCTCATGGTACCGATTTCGGCGAATTCGCATAGACCCCTCGGCGCCAGCGCATCTTGAACCATGGGGATTCCGGCGCCAGATCGCTCGGGCGCCGACCACCGGCGCTGTTCGCAACGCTTCGGACTCGCTGATGCCCGCCAATCTCGAACTCGGCCTCGACACGTTCGGCGACGTCACCGCCGGCCCGGATGGCGTCCTGCTCCCGCATGCGCAGGTGATTCGGGATCTCGTCGAGCAGGCCGTGCTCGCCGACGAGATCGGCATCGACTTCTTCGGTATCGGCGAGCATCATCGTGCCGATTTCGCGGTCTCCTCGCCCGAGACCGTGCTTGCCGGCATCGCCACCCGCACCAATCGCATCCGCCTCGGCTCGGCCGTCACCGTGCTGAGCTCGGACGACCCGATCCGGGTCTTCCAGCGCTTCTCGACGGTCGATGCGCTCTCGAACGGCCGCGCCGAGGTCATCCTCGGCCGCGGCTCCTTCACCGAATCCTTTCCGCTCTTCGGTTTCGACCTGCGCCAATACGAGGTGCTGTTCGAGGAGAAGCTCGATCTCTTCGTCGAGCTGATCCGCAAGAAGAGCGTGACCTGGGAAGGATCCTTGCGTCCGCCGCTGCGGGACCAGCAGGTCTTCCCACCGATCGAGAAGAGCGAGCTGACGACCTGGATCGGCGTCGGCGGCAGCCCGGAATCGGTGGTGCGGGCGGCGCGCTACGACCTGCCCTTGATGCTCGCCATCATCGGCGGCCCGGCGCAGCGCTTCGCGCCCTACGCCCAGCTCTATCGCGACGCGATGGGACGGCTCGGCCATGGCGAACGGCCGATCGGCGTGCATTCGCCGGGCTATGTCGCTGCGAGTGACACGCAGGCGGCCGAGGAGTTCTTCCCCGCCTTCAAGACGATGCGCGACCGCATCGGCGCCGAGCGTGGCTGGGGTCCGCTGTCGCGCGAGGAGTTCGCGCGCGAGGTTTCGGGCGGAGCGCTCTATCTCGGCTCGCCCGAGACCGTCGCGCGCAAGATCGCCGCGACGGTGAAGGCGCTCGGCCTGCGGCGCTTCCAGCTCAAGATCAGCGCAGGTCCCTTGTCACAAGACAAGCTCCTGCGCTGCATCGAGCTCTATGGTCGCGAGGTCATCCCGATGGTGCGCGAGCTGGTCGCCGCTAGCTAAGTCACACCGCTCCGTGCGCCTCGACATAGAAGGCGTAGAGCGAGTGGCAGCTCGCCATGTAGAGCCGGTTGCCCTTCGGCCCGCCGAAGCAGAGATTGGCGCAGCGCTCGGGCAGGTGGATGAAGGCGAGCGGCTTGCCGGCCGGGCTGAACACCATCACCCCGTCGAGGTCCTCCGACTTGCCGCGCAGGCTGAAGACCTTGCGCCCGCCGACATCGGCGGGCTCGGCATTGAGCGCGCCATTGCTGCCATAGCCGCACCAGAGATTGCCGTCGCGATCGACGCGGAAGCCGTCGAGCGCGCCGAAATCGGCGGCGTCGACCAGCTTGACCTTGTTCGAGGCCTTGCCGTCCGCATCGACGTCATAGCTCCAGATGCTGCGGTTCGGCGTTCCCCGCCATTCGACGACATAGAGCTTCTTCTCGTCGGGCGAGAAGGCGAGCCCGTTGGGATTGACCAGATCGGTGATCACCGCCGTGAGCTTGCCGTCGGTAGCGAGCCGGTAGACGTTCGTCGTCGCCTGCTCCGGCTTGGCGCGTGAGCCTTCCCATTCGCCGTTGATGCCGAAGAGCGGGTCGGTGAACCAGATCGTGTCGTCCGAGCGGACGACGACGTCGTTGGGTGCGTTCAGCCGCTTGCCCTCGAACTTGTCGGCCAACACCGTGATCCGGCCGTTCTTCTCGGTGCGGGTGATGCGCCGCGTCACCGAGTGCTCGCAGGTGATCAGCCTACCCTGCCGGTCGCGGGCATTGCCATTGGCGTAGTTGGCGTTCTCGCGGAAGACGGTGAATGTGTTCTTCACCTCGTCATATTTCATGATCCGGTTGTTCGGGATGTCGCTGACGAGAAGGTAGCGTCCCTCGGGGAAATAGACCGGCCCTTCCGCCCAGCGCATGCCGGTGCCGAGCTGCTCGACCGTGCTCGAATAGATCCGGTATTTTGCGAAGCTCGGATCGAGGATGTCGACGGCCGGGTCAGGATAGCGCTGGTTCGGCTTGAACGGGAAGGCTTGCGCCAGCGCCGGCCCGGCCACGACCGAACCGGCCACGGCGGCGAGACTGCCCCCCAGAAACTGACGACGTGATGCATCGGTCATGGCATTTCCCCCTGTGCTCTTGTTGTCACGGCTATGCCTTCGGGCGTCGCATTGGCGGCGCCCGGTCTTCACCGCCCTTCGGCGGATCTTTTACCGTCACCTTGGCGACGGGAGCGGTCTCAGGTCATTTCCAGTCCGGCCGCCACCGGGCGAATTCGGCCTTGGTCTCGGCATTGGCCGGGTAGAGCCCGAAGATGCCGCGCCCTTCTCGGACCTTGGCCTCGACGAAGTCCTCATAGGCGGTCTGTTCATAGGCTTCGGCCGCAACCTCGTTGGCGATGCCGGCCGGGATCACGCAGACGCCTTCGCCATCGCCGACGATGATGTCGCCGGGATAGACCGGCACGTCGCCGCAACCGATCGGCGCGTTGAGGTCGAGCGCGTGGTGATGGATCAGATTGGTCGGTGCGCTCGGGCGGTTGTGATAGGCGGGGAAACCGAGCGCCGCGATGTCGGGGCTGTCGCGGAAGCCGCCATCGCTGACGATGCCGGCGACGCCGCGCTGCATCAGGCGCGTCACCAGGATGCAGCCGGCCGAGGCGGCGCGCGCATCCTTGCGGCTGTCGATCACCATGACATGGCCGGGCGGGCAGGTCTCGACCGCGACGCGCTGCGGATGCTGCGTGCCCTCGAACACGCTGAGATGATCGAGATCCTCGCGCGCCGGGATGTAGCGCAAGGTGAAGGCCTCGCCGACCATGCGCGGCGCGTTGGCTGAGAGCGGGCGCACATCCTGGATGAACTGGTTGCGCAGGCCGCGCTTGAACAGCGCCGTGGTCAGGGTAGCGGTCGAGACGCGCTTCAGCTTCTCGCGGTTTTCGGGCGTCAGGGCTTCGGTCATTGTCGGCTTCTTTCGGATTACACGAACCATTCCAGAAGGGTCATCCCGGACAAGCGGCGAAGCCGCGCCGATCCGGGATCCATTCCTGAACCGTTCCGGCATGGATCCCGGGTCTCCCTTCGGTCGCCCGGGATGACGATAAAACGAACAGAGCGGCGTTATTCGATCTTCACATTGGCCTTCTGCGCCACGTCCGCCCAGCGCTTGGTCTCGCTGGCGATATGGGCGGTGAATTCGGCCTGGCTGGAGCCGACCGGATCAACGCCGAGCTTCTTGAGCTGATCGATCACCGCCGGCTCGCGCATGATCGCCTGCGTCTCGGTCGAGAGCTTCGCGACGATCTCCGGCGGCACCTTCGACGGGGCGAAGAAGCCGTGCCAGGAGCTGGCGTCGTAGCCGGGGATGAACTCCGACAGCGCCGGCAGGTCCGGCGCGACCGCGAGCCGCTTCGGCGTCGCGGTGGCGAGCGCCCGGATCTTCCCGGCTTCGACATGCGGCCAGGCGATGGTGATGTTGTCGAAGGTCAGCTGGATCTGGCCCGAGAGCAGGTCCTGCGTCACCTGCCCGCTCGAGCGGTAGGGCACGTGGACCATGTCGGTGCCGGTCGAGACCTTGAACAGTTCGGCCGCCATATGGGTCGAGGTGCCCGCTCCCGAGGAACCGAAGGAATATTTGCCCGGATTCTTCTTCAGCAGTTCGATCAGCTCCGGCACAGTCTTGGCCGGCAAATCGAGATTGACCATCAGGATGTTCGGCACGCTCGCCACCTGCGAGATCGGCGCGAAGTCCTTGATGTGGTCATAGGGCATCTTCGTGTAGACGCCGGGGTTGATGGCGTGGCTCGACACCGTGCCCATGGTCAGCGTGTAACCGTCCGGATCAGAACGCGCCACGGTCGCCGCGCCCGTATTGCCGCCCGCGCCGACACGGTTCTCGACGATGAACTTGCCGCCGAGCCGTGCACCGAGCCGGTCGGCCAGGATGCGGCCGAGCAGATCGGTCGTGCCACCAGCGGCGAAGGGCACGACGATGGTGACGACCCTGCTTCCGGGATAGCCGCTCTGCGCCAAAGCCGGTGCGGCCAGCATGGCGCCGGCTGCGGCGATCAGGCTGCGGCGTGTGATCGATGTCATCCAATCCTCCCTCGTCATTATCCCTCCGGCCTCGCCGTTCCGGCGTCTGGCGGCCGTCTTGCTCGACTCCATAGCACGCAATTTCAGATTTGAAATCTGAAATTTCAGACTTGATGTCACTTGCGCTTTGTGGTGTCTGGTGAGGCAATGGCGACAGGCAGGCCGCGAGCAGAATCGCAAGGCCGCGCCGCGCCAGAGGAACCCGGATGTCAGAAGCGCTCGCCATCGAACCCGTCTCGCCGCATCTGCTGCGCTCGCTGCGCGAGCATGTGCACGAGCGCCTGCGCCGGGCGATCGTCGCGGGGAAGTTCCGCTATGGCGAACGGCTGAACGAGCGCAGCCTCGCCGACATGCTCGGCGTCTCGACCACGCCGGTGAAGGACGCGATCCGCATGCTGGAGAGCGAGGGGCTGGTGCGGACCGAGGCCCGCCGCGGGGTCTTCGTCGAGTTCTCTGCCCGGCAGGCGCTGGAGATGGCGCTCGGCCGCGCCGCACTCGAAAGCGTCATGACCCATATCGCCGCCAACCGGATCAGTGCTGCCGAGATCGCCGAGATGGCCCGCCTGATAGACGAGATGGCGCAGGCGACCGAGCACGGCGATCTCGAAGACCTCGTCAATCTGAACGAGGCCTATCACGGCATGATCCATCGCATCTCGGGCTGCGGTTACCTGGAGCGCCGCCTCGACGGCCAGCGCATGTACGACCACGCCCAGCGTATCGCCCTGCTCGGCGAGCCCAGCGAGCGGCGCCAGGGCTATGTCGAGCACAAGGGCATTTTCGAAGCACTCGCTGCCCGCGAGCCGGCAAGGGCCGAGCAGCGCATGCGCAGCCATATCGTGCGCTCCGCCAAGAGCCATGTGCGCCAGGTCTTCGGCGCCGACGCGGAAGGATTGGATTACGATGAGTGACAAGGTTCGCGCCGCGCTGCGCGGCATTTCCGGCGTGCACGTCACCGCCTGGAAGAGCGATGGCGAGGCCGACTGGGCGCTGACCGGCAAGATCGTCGCGCGCATCGCTGGGGCCGGCATCCACAACATCGTCTCGGCCGGCAATACCGGCGAGTTCTACCCGATGACCACGGATGAGGTTATCCGCAGCCACTCCGTCGCCGCCGAAGCCGCCGCCGGCAAGGCGCTGGTCACCGCCGGTATCGGCCGCTCGCTGCGCGAGGCGATTTCGACCGGCAAGCTCGCCGCCAAGGCCGGCTGCGACGCGGTGATGGTGCACCACCCGCTCGACCCCTTCGCCGCCCCGCACTCGCAGGCCGACTACATCCTCGCCATCGCCGAGGCGCTGACGATCCCGCTCGTCGCCTATATCCGCTCGGATGCGATCGGCGTGAAGGACCTCGCCCGCGTCGCGACCCATCCCAATGTCGCCGGCGTCAAGTTCGCCTCGCCGAACGTGATGCTGCTCGCCGAATGCGTCCGCACCACGCAAGGCTCGAGCGCCAACTGGATCTGCGGCCTCGCCGAGGGCTGGGCCGCGCCCTTCCACGCGCTCGGCGCCCGCGGCTTCACCTCGGGCCTGGTCAATGTCGCGCCTGAGCGCTCGCTGGCGATCTGGCGGGCATTGGAGGTCAATGACTACGACCTCGCTCGCCGCCTCGTCGACGAGATCGCCGGTTTCGAGACGCTGCGGACCAAATACGGCAACGGCGCCAACGTCACCGTGGTCAAGGAAGCGCTCGGCCTGCTCGGCACCAATGTCGGCCCGGTGCGCCTGCCCGGCCTGCCGGAACTCAACGAGAGCGAGCGCGCCGAACTGCGCAAGATCGTCTCGGGCTGGGGCAGTCAACGGGCCGCGGCGGAATAAACGTCTCTTCCCGTCATGGTCGGGCTTGTCCCGACCATCCACGTCTTCCGTCCTGCAACGCGGTCGAGACGTGGATGCTCGCCACAAGGGCGAGCATGACGGCAGTGCTCGTTACCAGCATAAGTTAGAACACCAAGAGTTCGAGGAAACGCCGATGTCCCATCCCCGCAAGACGCCCGACACGCTGCGTTCGAAGCGCTGGTTCGGCGCCAGCGACCTGCGCTCCTTCGGGCACCGCTCGCGGGCCCTGCAGATGGGCCTGAACCATGACGAGTTCATGGGCAAGCCGGTGATTGGCATCCTCAACACCTGGTCCGAGATCAACCCCTGCCACACCCATCTGCGCGACCGCGCCGAGGCGGTGAAGCGGGCGGTCTGGGCCGCCGGCGGCTTCCCGGTCGAGATCCCCGTGATGTCGGCCTCCGAGCAGTACCAGAAGCCGACGACCATGCTCTATCGCAACTTCCTGGCGATGGAGGCGGAGGAATCGATCCGCTCCCACCCCCTCGACGGCGCCGTCCTGCTCGGCGGCTGCGACAAGTCCACGCCGGCCCTGATCATGGGCGCCTGCAGCGCCGGCCTGCCCTTCATCTTCGTGCCGGCCGGGCCGATGCTGCGCGGCAACTGGGCCGGCAAGACGCTCGGCTCCGGCGCCGATGTCTGGAAGTATTGGGCCGAGAAGGAGGCCGGCAACATCTCCGATGCCGACTGGCGCGACATGGAGAGCGGCATCGCCCGCTCGCACGGCACCTGCATGGTGATGGGCACGGCAGCCACGATGATGAGCCATGCCGAGGTGCTCGGCCTGACCCTCCCCGGCGCCTCCGCCATCCCCGCCGCCGACGCCGCCCATCCGCGCATGGCCGCCGCCGCCGGCAAGCGCATCGTCGAGATGGTCTGGGAGGACCTGACGCCCGACCGCATCCTGACCCGCGAGAGCTTCGAGAACGCGCTGACCGTCCATATGGCGGTCGCCGGCTCGACCAACGCCATCATCCATCTCGTCGCCATGGCCGGCCGCGCCGGCGTGCCGCTGACGCCCGACGATTTCGACGCCTTCTCGCGCAAGGTCCCGGTGATCGCCAACCTGCGTCCTTCCGGCGACTTCCTGATGGAGGATTTCTTCTATGCCGGCGGCCTGCCCGCCTTGCTGAAGCAGCTCGAGAGCAAGCTCCACACCGGCGCCATGACGGTGACCGGCAAGCCGATCTCCGAGACGATCGCGCTCGCCAAGGTCTATGACGACAACGTCATCCGCCCGCTCGACAGGCCGGTCTCGACCGCCAACGGCCTTGCCGTGCTCAAGGGCAACCTTGCTCCAGGCGGCTGCGTCATCAAGCCCTCCGCCGCCGAGGAGCGCCTGCTCAAGCACTCCGGCCCGGCTCTTGTCTTCGAGGATTATGATGCGATGATGAAGGCGGTGAACGACGAGAATCTCGATGTCACCACCGACCACGTCATGGTGCTGAAGAACTGTGGGCCCGTCGGCGGTCCCGGCATGCCGGAATGGGGCATGCTGCCGATCCCGAAGAAGCTCTTGAAGCAGGGCGTGCGCGACATGCTCAGGCTCTCCGACGCCCGCATGTCCGGCACCAGCTACGGCGCCTGCGTCCTCCACATCGCGCCGGAGGCCTATATCAAGGGCCCGCTCGCGGCGGTGAAGACCGGCGACATCATCAGCGTCGATGTCGAGGCCCGCAGCATCTCGGTGAACCTGACGGACGCCGAGATCGCTGAGCGCCTCAAGAACTGGACGCCGCCCAACCGCGACTATCCGCGCGGCTGGGGCAAGATGTCGGCCGCCCACATCCAGCAGGCCGACAAGGGCTGCGATTTCGACTACCTCGCCGGCACGGCGAAGGTGGCGGAGCCGGAGATTCATTGATCGGTCAGCCCCGGCTTCACCTTGCCGCCGGCGCGTTCTACGCTCGCGTCGGCGGAGGCGGCGAGGCGGGCGATGGCAGATTCAGGACCGGATCGCTTCGATCCCGTGATCGCCTACGAGATGCCGACGAACTCGCAGATCGAGCAGGAACGCTGGGTCTTCGCCATGTGCAATGGCCGGCGCGATGGCCGTTTCGCCGAGATCGGCGCCTTCGACGGCGTGCTGCATAGCAACAGCTACTACCTCGAACGCGAGCATGGCTGGCGGGGCGTCTGCGTCGAGCCCAATCCCGCCCTTTTCGCCCGATTGCACGAGCGCCGTAGCGCGATCTGCCTGGAGCGGGCCGTCTATCGCGAGTCCGGTCAGACCCTGTCCTTCATTCCCTCCCAGGAAATCGGGACCTTGGCCGAATTCGCTGGCAGTGACCGCTATGCCGACGACCGCGCCAGGGCCGCCGCGACGCATGGATTAATTCAGGTCGAGAGCATCAGCTTCGCCGAGATCGCGGCCATGGCTGATTTCACTGAAACCGGCTTCGACTATGTCTCGCTCGACACGGAAGGATCGGAACTCGATATCCTGCGCACCATCGACCTTGCACATCATCGCATCGCTCTGCTCACCATCGAG
Organism: Allobosea sp. GW821-FHT10B12; assembly: GCF_059415545.1. Lineage (NCBI taxonomy): Bacteria > Pseudomonadati > Pseudomonadota > Alphaproteobacteria > Hyphomicrobiales > Alloboseaceae > Allobosea > Allobosea sp. GW821-FHT10B12. The sequence goes on along the minus strand of NZ_JBWKNL010000013.1, from coordinate 62,590 downwards.
CACAACTTCGTCGAGCCGCGGCGCGAAGAGATGCGAATTTTGCTGGCGCAGGCCGGCTATGAGCGACTCAATGTCGGCTTCGACGACTGGTACTGGCACGCCGGTATCCTGACCGAACGGAACCGCGGCATCGTTGTCGATCACATCGCGATCAATCGGTATTTTAAGAGCATTTTCAAAGATTAAAGTGGGCTGTCGCACGCCCCCGCAAAACACGGGGATGCAGAGCAGGGCTGCAGCGCCCATGCCCAAGCGGATGTTGACGTAGTTTGGCAACTCTGGAAGAAGCACGCGCAAAGATCGGCGCCAGTCGATCTTTCCGCAATTTTGGGGTGCTCTGTGACTTCGCCAACCGCGCAGCGATTTATTGAACGCGTCAACGACCGCTCGATCGTCATCGGCATCGTCGGCCTTGGCTATGTCGGCATCCCGCTCGCACTCGCGGCCCTGCGCAAGGGCATCAAGGTCATCGGCTTCGACATCGACCAGAAGCGCGTCGACGACCTCAATGCCGGCCGCAGCGCGATCAAGCACATCCCGATGGACCTGATCATCGAGAGCGCGAAGACCGGCAACTTCGTCGCGACCACCGATTTCGACCGCATGGCGGAGCCCGACGCACTGCTGATCGCCGTGCCGACGCCCCTGACCAAATACCGCGAGCCCGACCTGTCCTATGTGGTGAAGACCACCGAGGCGATCGCCAAGCGCCTGCGTAAGGACCAGCTCGTCGTTCTCGAATCGACCACCTATCCCGGCACGACCGACGAGGTCATGCGCCCGATCCTGGAGAAGGCGACGGGGCTGAAGAGCGCCGAAGAGTTCTTCCTCGCCTTCTCGCCGGAGCGCGAGGACCCGGGCAATCCCGATTTCGGCACCTCGACGATTCCCAAGGTCGTCGGCGGCGATGGCGCCGACGCGCTCGCCATGTCGCTCGCGCTCTACGGCGCCCTCGTCGTCAAGGCGGTCCCGGTCTCCTCGACCGCGACGGCCGAGGCGGTCAAGCTGACCGAGAACATCTTCCGGGCTGTCAACATCGCCCTCGTCAACGAGCTCAAGACCGTCTACGCGGCGATGGGCATCGATGTCTGGGAGGTCATCGAAGCGGCCAAGACCAAGCCCTTCGGCTTCATGCCGTTCTATCCGGGCCCGGGCCTCGGCGGCCACTGCATCCCGATCGACCCCTTCTATTTGACCTGGAAGGCGCGCGAATACGACATCGCCACGCGCTTCATCGAGCTGGCCGGCGAGATCAACACCCGCATGCCCTATCAGGTCGTCGACCAGCTCGCCGCCCTGCTCGATTCCAAGGGGCACAAGAATCTCAGCGACGCGAAGATCCTGATCCTCGGCATCGCCTACAAGAAGAATATCGACGACATGCGCGAGAGCCCCTCGCTCAAGCTGATCGAGCTGATCGAGAAGCGCGGCGCCCATGTCGAGTTCCACGACCCCTTCATCCCGGTGATCCCGCCGACCCGCGAGCACGCCGAATTGACCGGCCGCAAGAGCGCTCCGGTCGACAAGGCCTCGCTCGCCGGCTTCGACGCCGTGCTGATCGCGACCGACCACGACGACGTCGACTATCAAGCGATCGTCGTCGATTCCAAGCTGGTGGTCGACACCCGCAACGCCTGCGCCCGCGCTGGCATCAAGGCGGACAACGTCTTCAAGGCCTGATAGAACGGCGCCGGCGGGGCTTAGCTTGCTGGCACGACGCACGAGATCGAGACGGACAATCATGACGAGCTTCGCGCTGATCGGCGCCGCCGGTTACATCGCTCCCCGCCACATGACGGCGATCAAGGCCAATGGCGGCGACCTCAAGGTGGCCTACGACCCGAATGATTCTGTCGGCGTCATCGACAGCCACTTCCCGCAGGCGCATTTCTTCACCGAGTTCGAGCGCTTCGACCGGCATGTCGACAAGCTGCACCGGCGCGGCGAAGACATCGATTATGTCAGTGTTTGCTCGCCCAACTACCTGCACGACGCCCATATTCGTTTCGGCCTGCGTGCCGGCTGCGATGTGATCTGCGAGAAGCCGCTCGTCCTCAATCCCTGGAACATCGACGGCCTCGCCGAGATCGAGCAGCACACCGGCCGCAAGATCAACACGATCCTGCAGCTGCGCCTGCACCCGGCGATCCAGGCGCTGAAGGAGCGCATCGCCCAGTCGAACGAGCGCCACGCCGTCGACCTGACCTACATCACCTCGCGCGGCCGCTGGTACTTCGCCTCGTGGAAAGGCGACGACAGCAAGTCCGGCGGCGTCGCCACCAATATCGGCGTCCATTTCTTCGACATGCTCGCCTATGTCTTCGGCCCGTTGCAGTCGCAGACCGCGAGCCTGCGCGAGCCCGGGCGCGCCGGCGGCCTGCTCTCCTACGAGAAGGCCGATGTGCGCTGGTTCCTCTCGGTCGACGCCAACGACCTGCCCGACAGCGTCAAGGGCAAGAAGACGACTTATCGCTCGATCACCCTCGACGGCGAGGAGGTCGAGTTCTCCGAAGGCTTCACCGACCTGCACACCCGCAGCTACCAGGAGATCCTGGCCGGCAAGGGCTACGGCCTCGAGGACGTCCGTTTCTGCGTCGAGGTGGTCTCTGAGTTCCGCAATCTGCCGATCGTCGCCAATGGCGAGCGCCACCCCTTCGTCGACAAATATCTCAAGGCCTGAAGCCGATGGCCGGGCCGCAGATGCGTGACGATCCGCGCTTTCCCGGCGTGAAGATCCACGAAAGCGCCTATGTCGACGACGGCGTGACGATCGGCGCCGGCAGCAAGGTCTGGCATTTCGTCCATGTCCTCGGCGAGACCACGATCGGCAGGGACTGCGTGCTCGGCCAGAACGTGATGGTCGGCCCGCGCGTCAACGTCGGCAATGACTGCAAGATCCAGAACAATGTCGCGCTCTATGACGGCGTCGAGCTCGAGGACGGCGTCTTCTGTGGCCCGTCCTGCGTCTTCACCAACGTCAACAACCCTCGCGCTTTCCTCAACCGCAAGTCGGAATTCCGCCGCACGCTGGTGAAGACGGGCGCGAGCATCGGCGCCAACGCCACCATCGTCTGCGGCCACACGCTCGGCGCCTATTGCTTCATCGCAGCCGGTGCGGTGGTGGCCAAGGACGTGCCCGACTTCGCCCTGATGGCCGGCGTGCCGGCGCGCCGCATCGGCTGGATGAGCCATAACGGCGCCAAGCTCGGCGCTGATCTCACCTGCCCCGAAACCGGCCGCCGCTATCGCGAGACCGGGCCCGACACTCTGGAGGAGATCGTCTGATGAGCGAGCGTCCCACGATCGAGTTCATCGACCTCAAGGCCCAGCGCCAGCGCATCGGCAAGGCGATGGACGAGGCCATCCTCAAGGTCGTCCATGACGGCAACTACATCCTCGGCGAGCAGGTCGGCGAGTTCGAGGCCGGGCTCGCCGCCTTCTGCGGCGCCAAGCACGCGATCGGCGTCGCCAACGGCACTGACGCGCTGATCCTGGTACTCGAGGCGCTCGGCATCGGCCCGGGCGATGCCGTGCTCTGCCCGAGCTTCACCTTCGCCGCCACCGCCGAGGTCGTCGCCTGGATGGGCGCGACGCCGGTCTTCGCCGAGATCGACGAAGCCACCTACAACATCGACCCGAAGGCGATCGCCGCTGCGCTGGAGACCGCAAAAAAGCATGAGCTCAAGCCGCGCGCCCTGATCACCGTCGATCTCTTCGGCCAGGCCTGCGACTACGAGCCGATCGAAGCCTTCTGCAAAGAGAACGGCCTCGTCCTGATCTCCGACTCCGCCCAGGGCTACGGCGCCCGCTACAAGGGCCGTGTCGCCGGCGCGATCGGTGATTTCGCCACGACCAGCTTCTTCCCGGCCAAGCCGCTCGGCTGCTATGGCGATGGCGGTGCGATCCTGACCGACAGCGACGAGCACGCCGAACTGCTGCGTTCGCTGCGCTTTCATGGCAAGGGCTCGTACAAGTACGACAATGTCCGCGTCGGCGTGAACTCGCGGCTCGATACCATCCAGGCTGCCGTCCTGATCGAGAAGCTCAAGATCTATGCCGAGGAGATCGAGCAGCGCCAGGTCGTGGCCGCGCGCTACACCGCAGCGCTGAAGGACCTCGTCACGACGCCTTACGTCATGGCGGACAGCGTCTCGACCTGGGCCCAGTACACGATTCGGGTCGACGCAGGTCGCCGCGACGCCTTCCAGGCGGCGCTCAAGGCCAAGGGCGTGCCCACCACGGTCTACTATCCCAAGCCGCTGCACCAGCAGACTGCCTACAAGCACTTCCCCGTCGCCGGCAACGGCCTGCCGATTTCCGAGCGCGTCGCGCAGGAGGTCGTGGCGCTGCCGATGCACCCCTATCTCGACGAGGCGACGCAGGACTACATCATCGCCGCCGTGCGCGAGGCTCTGGCGGCGCCCGCCGCCGCGGTGGCATGAGCCGGCCGCTTCGGCTGGCTTATCTTTCGCTCGAGACGCCGCGACCTGGTCAGGCGTCGCAGACCCATATCGATGAGATCATTGCCAGCCTGAGGCAGTCGGGCTGGCAGGTCGAGCTCTTCGCCACGACACGCGGCGGAGCGAGCGCGCGCACGTCTTTCCTGCAACGCGCGCTCGACTATGGCCGGGTGCAATGGGCACTGGCACGGCGCCTTCGCGAATTCGATGCGGTCTTCGTCCGCTCGCATTTCATGGCGTTGCCGCTCGCGCTCTGGGCGCGCTGGCGCAAGATGCCGGTCGTGCATGAGATCAATGGCAAGCCGGCCGACATCGGCGTGACCTACCCGGCGCTGAAACCGCTCTCGCCGGTCTTCGCCTGGCTCTACCGGACGCAATACCGCATGGCGGCTCATCTGGTCGCCGTCACCGAGGGCCTGGCGCAATGGGTCCGTGCCTTCGTCGGCCATGACCGGGTCAGTGTCGTCTCCAACGGCGCCAACACCGAGCTGTTCACGCCAAACGGGCCTCGCTCCGACATTGCCGGCCGCTATGTGATCTTCGTCGGCGGCCTCGTCGCCTGGCACGGCATCGGCACCATGCTCGCGGCGCGGCAAGACCCGTCCTGGCCAGAGGATGTGAAGCTCGTCATCGTTGGCGACGGCATCGAACGCCACAAGCTCGAAGCTGCGAAGGCTGACGCTCGCCTGCTCTGGCTCGGCCGGCAGCCCTATGAGGCGATCCCTGCCCTGCTGCGCGGCGCGCTCGCTGCACTTTGTGTGATCGAGGACCAGGACGGCCGCTCCGCCTCTGGCGTCGCGCCGCTGAAACTGTTCGAGGCCATGGCTTGCGGCGTTCCGGTGATCGCCAGCGAATTACCGTTCCAGGCCGAGATCGTCAGGCAGGCCGGCGCCGGTCTGATCGTGCCTCCCGCCTCCGCTACGGCGATCGCGAAGGCCGTCAAAACGCTTGCCGCGGAACCGGACAAGGCAGCCATGCTGGGGGAGAGTGCCGTAGCCTATGTTCTGCGCGAGGCCAGCTGGCAGCAGCGTGGTGGCGAGGTCGACCGCCTTCTGCGGGCGGTGGTGCCGGCCGGCTGATCCGTTGGCAGAGTCGCCACGCCCGGAACTCCCCCTGCTCGAAGCGCCGTTTGAGATAGTTTAAATCCTGGCTGTTGAAGTATTCTCGGATTCGGCAAATTGGATATGACCGCGATTCTGAAACTCTGGGGCCGTGCTCTCTGTGAATAGTCGGGCCGAGCGCACGCTGCGGATCGCAGTGCTGTCCTACACCGCGATCTCGCGCGACTATCGGGTCCTGCGCACGCTCGAGACGCTGGTGGCGCTTGGCCACGAGGTCATCGCAATCGGCTTCGGCGAACCGCCCGACCTGCCCGTCAAGATGATTCGGCTGCCCAACCCGCCAGGGCACACCGGCCAGCGGCTCGCGCTCGCCGCAACACAATTCCCCGCCAATTTCGCCCCGGCCTCCGCCCCATTCCTGCACATGCTGTTGCCACAGCACCGGGCTGCCAGGGCCGCCCTGCTCGCGCTCCGCCCCGACATCATCCACGCCAATGATTGGCAAACGCTGGTCGCCGCCGACGCCGCGAAACGCGCGGCCGGCTCGTTCATCGTCTATGACAGCCACGAACTGGCGGGCGAAGAGCACGCCGACAACTGGGTCTGGCGCCTGGTTGCCCAGAAACACACGCGCGCCATCGAATCTCGCTTCATCAAGGCAGCCAATGCGGTGGTGACCGTGAGCCACGGTATCGCCGAAACGCTCGAGCGGATCTATGAACTGCCCGTCCGCCCGGTCGTGATCGGCAACGCGCCAGCCTACCAATCCGTGGTTCCGGCTCCGCCTGGCGAGCCCGTGCGCCTGCTGTTCCACGGGATCATGAAAGGCGGACGCGGCATCGAACCGTTGATCGGGGCCATGCCGCTCTTGCCGCAATACCAGTTGACGCTGCGGGGCGACGGCCTTCCGAGCTATCTGGAACAGCTCCGGCGCCTCGCCGCCGCGTCCGGCGCCACTGACCGCATCAGCTTCGAGCCGAGCGTGCCTTACGACAACGTCATCCAGGCAGCCGCAAGCTCTCATGTCGGCGTCTTCTGCGCTCCGCGCGACACGGGCCAGACGCGTTTCGCGATGCCGAACAAGACCTACGAATATCTCATGGCCGGCCTGGCCCTGCTGGTCGCGGATCAGACCGATCTGGCCGATCTGGTTCGGGAGCACGGTTGCGGGCTTGCCGCGGCCGAGGCGACGCCCGAGGCGATTGCAGCTGCTCTCTCATCGCTTGATCCGGACGCGCTCGCCGTGATGCGCGCCAAGGCGCTCGTCGCGGCGCGCGACCTCAGCTGGAGCAGGGAGCAGGCCAAGCTGATCACGCTCTATGAACGGCTCACCGCACAGGTCGCGGCGCTCCGAGCAGATTAGGTGTCGACGCTATTCGCTCATCCAGCCCGTGGCAGAGAAAGACCCCACGCGAAAACGAAAAGTACGGCTGCCGAAGCACGGGATAACCTTGAAACACCCCCCTTTCTGTGCAATCAAGGCGCGCCTTCGCCTGGGTAGCCAGCCTCTCGAGAAAAGCAATCTTCCGATGTACAAGAACAAGACTGTTTGCGTCGTTGTGCCCTGCCACAACGAGGAGACGCAGATTGGCAAAGTCGTTTCGACAATGCCGGAATTTGTCGACAAGATTGTCATCATCGACGACAAGAGCAAAGATCGAACCGTTGCTGTCGTCCAGGAGCTCTCGGCTTCCAATCCGAAGATCGTCCTGCTCGAACACCAGGAGAACCAGGGTGTCGGCGGCGCCATCGCCACCGGCTACAAATGGGCTCGCGACAACGATATGGACGCAGCGGTCGTCATGGCTGGCGACGCGCAGATGGATCCGGCTGACCTGCCGAACCTGCTCGATCCCGTCTTCGATGAAGGCATCGACTACTCGAAGGGCAATCGGCTGATCTGGCGCGGCTCCTACCGCCTGATCCCGAAGCGCCGCTTCTTCGGGAACTCGGTCCTGTCGTTGCTGACCAAGATCGCCTCCGGCTACTGGCATGTCGCCGATTCCCAGACCGGCTACACGGTCGCGAACAAGGCCGTGCTCCAGACGCTCGACTGGGACAACATGTACAAGCGCTACGGCCAGCCGAACGACGTCCTGATCAAGCTCAACATCGAGAATTTCCGTGTCCGGGACGTGCCGATTCGCCCGGTCTACGGCGTCGGCGAGGTCAGCGGCATCAAGATCCGCCGCGTGATCTTCACCATCTCGAACGTCCTCGTTCGGGGGTTCCTCAGCCGGTTGTGGGAGAAGTATATCGTCCGCGACTTCCACCCGCTGATCTTCTTCTACGTGCTCGGCGTCCTGATGCTGCTGCTCAGCGTCTTCATGTTCCTGCGCGTGATCGGGCTGTGGGTGATCGAAGGGGTCGCTCCGCCGATGTCGTCCATGGCGATGCTGTTCGCGTTCTCGACCGCGATGCAGTCGATCTTCTTCGCGATGTGGTTCGACATGGACTCCAACAAGCACCTGCGCTGACGAAATCGTCAGCGCTCCGCGACGCGGCAGAGGCTCGCGCTGTGCAACTCGACCCTGCCGCTGGCCGGCGCCAGCGGCTTGACGCGCAGCGCGCGTAGCGTCTGGCCCGGACCGGTGAACCATTGTCCGGAAACCGCGCGCGGGCTCGGATCGGCAAGTGCGTCGACGAGCCGGATCTCCGTCGATTCGCCGTCCCTGCTCGCAATGACGGCATCCACGGCAAAGACACCCGTTCCCGACAATTGCAGCGTGGCGGCAAAGCGCCCCTCGAACGGCTGCACGACAGGGATCTCCAGCTCTCCCGCGCCGGCGTTCGACCAGTCAAAGACTGTGTCCTGCTCGATACGCGGCGCGTAGCCGGGTAAAATCCGACGCAGGTGCGGAATGCCCGACAGCCGCGCCAGCACATCGCCGAGGCCGACGCTGGTAGACCTCTCGATCGCGGCGGCCAGAGGCTGCGGCGAACAGTCGATGGCCGCCGGCGTTCCGTGCAATCGGAACAGCCGCGCGCCGCGATGCGCCGCGAGCGGCTCGGCCCAGGCGGGATCGCCGAGCAGGAGACCGAGACTCGAGCGGCCATGGGTGACCGGGCTGTAGTCCGGCAGCAGCGCGAAGCGGACGTCATGGCGCGCCAGCCACGCTGCCGCAGTCGCCACATCGGCGCTGTGCAGATCCTTCAGCCGCGGATCGATGTGATCGATCCAGGGGTGCCCGCCATAGATCGCGACTTCCGGCGGCCGAAAGCTGAGCACGCGCCCCGGCTCCAGGCCTTCCAGCCGTTCGAGCAGGGGGCCGCCGGTGACGCGCGGTTTCTTCAGGAAGCCGCGCTCCGCGCCTGAGAGAGCGAGCTGTAGATCAGCCAGGCCATAGGATCTGATGCCGAGATTGATCGCTCCCCAGATCAGCGCCAGCGCCAGGACACCCTGCACGGCCCGGCGCAGCACCGGCCCCGCGCGCAGCAGCCGGGCGCAGCCGATGCCGGCTGCAATCGCCGCGAACGGCGCCACCGTCAGCACATAGCGCGGGTTCTTCACCACCAGGAGCGAACCGGCTGCGACGCTCAGCAAGGCCAGCGCCGTGAAGCCGAAGACCACGACGATTGCTATCGTCAGCGGGCCGCGCGGCCGCCTCACGCCGAGCGGAAGCGCCAACAAGGTAAGCCAGAAGGCCGGGCCAAAGAGTCCGATATCGGCCCAGGGACGCAAGGCCCCATGGATGATCTGCTCAGGCAAGGTAACGAGACCGCGCCGGGCGGCGAGATCCGCCGCAAATGCCAGGTTTGGCCAGTTTGCCGCGGGCCAGTCGTCACCGATCGCAGTGCCGAATAGCCAGAGGTTGCGCAGCAACCAGCCGCCACCGCCAAGCAGAGCAACCAGGCCGAACGCCAGCACGGGACGCCACTGCCGTGCCGGAAGCAGGAACAGTGCAAGCGAGAGCCCTGCGAAGGCGGGCGCGAGGATGCCGATGCCATGCGTCCACATCGCAAGCCCGCTTACAAGGCCCACGCTCGTGGCGCGACGCAGATTTGCGACCTCGACGACGACGAGAACGCTCGCTACGGCTGCTGTGAACAACGCGATCCGCATCGCGTCGATGCCATAGCCGGCCACGCTGCCGAGCCAGAAGGGCGTCGCCGTCAGCAGCAGCATCGCGCAGGCCGCTGCGACGCGGCTCTCGCGCCAGGCCATCACGCCGACGACGCAGGTCGCCCCAACCGCTGACCACAGCGCGATCAGCCGCTGCGCCATGAAGATATTCTCGCCAAACCAGGCCTGCCCCCAGACCAACGCCAGATGGAACAGCGGCGGGTGGATGGAAGGCGCATAAAGCCCGCTCGCCGGGTCGGCCATGACGAGCGGGTAGCGCTGCAGATTGCCTTCCAGCGCCAGGAAGCGGGCGACAGCCGCGTATTCGAGCGCATCGTTCTCGATCAGCGGCAATGCGAGCAGCGCCAGTAAGAGGCCAGCCGCGGTCAACATGATGGCGAGGGCCGCCAGTCCCGGTCTGCGCCAGACGTCCGGAAGACGCAGCGGCAAATGCCAACCCGCCAGGGTCAACATCAGCGCTGCGAGTGCGAAAGGCAGGGCGCGCGCGTTGATCGGATGCCAGCCCGCCAGGAAGAATGGCAGCAGCGCCGCACCGGCAAGGGCCGGCGCACAAGTGACACCGACTGCGAGCGCCAGTGGCCGGTCGGCAGAACCCCACCCTCCCCGGTTGCATAGCAGCGTCGCCGTCGCAATCGCGAGCATTGCGAACGCGCCGAGTACGGCGAGGCTTGGGAGAAGAAGCATAAGAGCCGGTATCGTGGCAGCGACGGCATGCCGCAAGAGCGTCGGCATTCTCGCAGGTTCGAATGATGCGGATCAAGCCGCCATGCCGAGCATGCGCTTTACCTCCGACGGCGAGCCGGCAATAACGGCGATGGCCGTTCGCGATGGCGACGCCACTTTCGTGGATCGCAAGAAGCGGCATGACCGGACCCCGTAGCCTGATCGCCCTCGCCTTCGGCGCACGCATTGCCTCAGCATTGCTGGCGCTGGTGGTGGCAATCGTCGTCGCACCTGCGGTTTTCGGCTTCTACGGACGGTTGCAGGCCATCGGGCTGGTCTTTGCGGTGTTCGCCGTTTTCCGGCTCGAGCGGGCCATTGTCACGGCTCCCTCGATAGCAGAGGCGGTACGTGTCACGCGCAACGCCCTGCTGATCCTCCCGGCGAGCTCACTGGTAGCGGTAGCAGCAGCTTTCGCCCTCAACCCCGATCTCCCGGCCCAGCACCCGCATCATGGCTTCGCGCTGCTGCTCTTGGTCGCCTTCCTGGCGCGCGGCATGCTGTTGCTGGTCAACGCCTGGCTATTGCGGTCCGGCGACCAAATGCGACTCAGTGCCCTGATCCTGGCGCAAGCCATCGGCCAGTTCACGGCGCAGATCGCGCTCCTGGCGACCGGCTGGCCGCCGCTGGCCATGCTGGTCGCTGGCGAGATCATCGGCGTTGCTCTAGCCGCCGTCATGGTTTCGGCGGGACACGGCGCCTTGCTGCGGCTGCTGATACGCCCACGCTGGACAGCCGGTGTGCTGGCACGCTGGCATCGCTTGATCTTCTTCAATCTGCCGGCGGCGCTCGCTTCGCAGACTCTCGTCGCCTTGCCATTGATCACGGTCGGCCGCCTCGCCGACCATGCCACGACTGGCCACATCGCCCTGGCGCTGCGGATCGCCGATGCGCCGATGCAGTTGCTCGCTTCCGCTGCGACATCCTTCATCGTCGCGTCGGGTGCCTGGCGCGGTCGAGGCTCGTCGACGTCTCCCGTGATGTTCGCGCTGATCTATCTCGCCGGCGTCCTGCTCTTCGTCGCCTTGCTGGCGGGTGGGGCCCAGGCCCTCAACCTCGTCGTCATCGAAGGCCGTATCGCGGCGACCGGCGCCTATATTCCGATCGCCTGCCTGCTGACCGGCGCCATCGCGCTCGGCGGGCCGCATGCCGAGCTCGTCGCCTTCGCCGGCGCGGAGCGTCGGGCCTTCGCGATCCATCTGACCGCTCTTGCTGCGGGACTTCTGGTCTTCCAGTTGGCGACAGAGCCGGTCCCTGCCCTGCTTTGCTTTGCTGTCATTGCCGGGCTGCGAAGCCTGGCCCTGTGGCTGGTTCTGCCGCGCCTGTTCAAGGCCGGCACCGATAGACAGGATCACGACGAAGCAGCTTGACGCGAACCTCACCGGCAGGCATTCGGCCCCGGGGGGTCAAGTCGACCTCCCGAGAGGAGCGCTCAATGATCGGCTACGAGGTGCAGATTGTTGCGGCGGCTCAGCTATATATCCTGTTTCTATTGTATGCCGCAGCGTGCTGGGCGCTTGCTAGACCGTCGCTTTCCCGCCCCCACTGGCTCGCGGCATACATCGCCAGCGCTACTATTCTCGGGCCGATCACCCTGGGCCTGCTTCTGACACTGCTCTTCTGGGTCGTTCCGGGTCGCAGCACCACATTCTATGTCGCAGTCCTCGCCGCGGCCCCCTTGCTGGTCTGTCTGCTCAGGTTCCGCTCGCTGGCGGCCGATCTGCATCGCCTCCACCAGGCCTGGGGGCAGCACCCTTTCGGCTCCAGCATCGCGTTCTGGGGCATGCTGCTCTTCGCGATCCCGGCGCTCTGCCTGGCGTTCGAGCTGCTTATCCTGCCGCTGCACGGCAATGACCCGCTCGAATACATGCAGCTTGGCCGGCTGCTGTACGAGCAGCGCGATGCCCACATCTACCCGCTCAAGACCGCACTGTCCTCGAGCGGCTTCATCGCGCCCTGGACTCACCCGCCGACCTACGGCTCGCTGATCGCCTTGGCCTTCATGCTGCAGGGCACGTCCGAAATCGCCGGCGCTGCCAAGCTGATCTCGCTCTGGTTCGCCGTCGCCAGCGCTGCACTGGCCGCGGCGCTGGTCTTTGCTTCGGACCGCCGCCTGAGCTGGCGGCTCTGGCTGACCCCATTTCTTGCGATCTCGGTGCCGGTGTATTTCGAGATCGCGCTGACCGCTCACATCGACGCGACGCGCATCGCCGTCTTCGCCGCCGCGATCGCCTTGACGATCCATGCCGTGACCAGCGGCGGCCGCGGCGCCTTCCTGCTCGCGGGCTACGCAATCGGCTGCGCGGCGATGACGCACTCGATCGGCATTCTCGCCATGGCGATCGCGCTGCCGATGCTCGTGGTCTGCTGGCGCGGCTCGCTCCGCAGATTGGTCGAAGGCATCGCGATCATCACGATCACCATCGCGATCATGGCGCTCCCCCACTATCTGCGCAATGTCGCGATCTTCGGCAGCCCGATCCAGGACTCCGTCCCGGTCTGGGATCTTCCCAATCTCGGCGTCCCCGAATTCCTCCGCGGCGAACGCGGTCTGGAGACCTTCGCCGACCGCTTCGTGCTCGGCGTCCTGATGCCGTTCACCCGAACCGACCTGTTCGGCTTTCTGCCGAGCGTCGGCACGCTCATCGCCGTGCTGATCCTGCTTCGGAATCTCGCCCGGTCCGATCGGCGCGCCACTGCCATCGCGATCTTCGCAGCACGCGGCAGCGACGCTGCCATCCCCCTGCTCGTCGCGCTGCTGGGCTATATCGGTGTGATCTTCCTGTCGGTGCTGGCCGGCACCGACCTCGCCGTCAAGAACGCCCGCTATATGCTCACGGTCGTTCCGATGATCATTGCGCTGGCGATGATCGGGCTCGGGCGGCTCATTCCCGACGAAGCCGTCGGGAAAGGATATTACGCGCTCACCTCATGGCTCGGACGCTTCGCCCCCGGTTCGCGGGGACGCGGCGGTGCCGCCCCGAGGGAGTCCGTCTTGACGCCGCTTGCATTCGCCAGCTGCCTGCTCGTCGCGATGCTGATCTCATTCCAGCTCTACGACGTGTTCCGGCTGGGCTATGCCAACATGCGCGTCTACTTCAGCAACGAGGACATGATCTCTCGGCGCCTGCTCGAAACCGAGCAGGCCAAGCGCGATGGCAGCGTGCTCGACGAAGCGGCAATCGAGGGCATCGCCCGCAACCTGATGGCGCCCGACGATATGGCGCTGTCCTTCAGGCAAGCCAGCTTCGGCTTCTACAGCTCGCCCCGCTTCCGCTTCCACGTCGATACGACGCTCACCGATCTGTTCGTGATGGACGATCCGCGCGCGCTGCGGGACGCGTTGCTGAAGCGCGGGCTGAAATGGATCTACGCGCCCGGCTATTCCTTGCCCGAGATCAACAACAGCGCCTTCGCGGCACTCCTGCGTGATCCGCATCTGATCAGGCCGATTGCCCGCAGCAATGGCTGGGGCTTCTATCGCGTACGGGAGACCAACGCGCCGATCGAGCAGACCGAGATCGCCAAGGCGGTCCCGATGGTCGACAAGGAAACCCAGCTCTACGCGACCACGGACCAGGGGCCCGGCTTCGTCGATGGCGTGCGCACCAGGCTGACGCTCGACCCGCAGAGCGGTGTCGCCGAGCTGACGCGCCGTCGCGGGATGGTCAAGCAACTCCTCCGCTGGGACGCGATCCTGTCCAAGCCGATCAGAACGCAGAACGACCCGAACGCCATCAATGCCGCCGATTTCGAGCTGAGCGACGAAAGCCGCATCCTCATGCAGGCGACCCTGTCCGGCTCGGGCCTGGCCGACATGATCGTCGAGTATGTCAGCTATCCTCCAGTCGCCAAGCGACTGGGTGACCTGGAAGCTAGTACCGACCTGGTCGGCTCACCGATTCTCATCAGAGAGACGATCTGGTCTGGCCTCCTGACCGAAGAGCCCAAGAGCGTTGGAGGCTGGCTGGTGCCGGCACTCTCGCGCATCGGCACCAGCGACCAGCGCACCAAGCGCGGGGCCCGGGTGGTCTTCCGCCTGCGCGACGGTAATACGCTGAGGGTCCATGGCTGGACCGCGAATTCGGTCGTCTTTTCCGCAGACCCCCAGGCGGAATCCGATCGCGCCACGGTTGATGCCGTCAACAAGGGGTGGGTTTTCAGCGCGAGATCATTGAACCCTCGCCTCGGCCTGCAATTGCGGACCCAACCGTCCTCGGCTGCGCTCGATGAACGTTGGCCGTTCCCGACGCTCGGGTTGCAACGCATCAGCGGCTCGGCATCCCTGATATCGCCTCCGCCGTTCCGCCCGATCTCGGACAAGGAGACAGCCTCCCGCGAGGCTCAGCTCCAGGACCTGTTCAAGGCCGGCGACCTCCGGATCAACCTCAAGGCCTCGATCTTTGGCTATGGGCGGATCACCCCCACCCTGCTGATCAAGTGCGAACTCGAACCGGTCCGCAACTTCAGCCTGATGTCGGTGATCCCGATCAAACAGAAGGACGAGGTCCAGGCGTTCGAACTGCCACCGATCCAGCTCTGGGCAGACAAGACCGAGACCATGTCCTGGGTCCTGACTCCACCCTGCATTCCGCGCAGCGTACGTGTGGTGTTCCAGAACGAGCGGCAGCTGCTGCTCGCCATCGAGCAATCGGTCGCGGATATCAGCAAGCAGCAATACGGCTATGTCGACATCCACCGGATCGAAGCCTCGTTGACCTCGGATGCCGCGCGCTCGGGGTTGGCGCTGCCGCTCATCCCCTTCGCCGAGACGGGGGCGCCCGCGCGATGAGGCGAGCATTGCTCGTTCTCGGCGCCCTCGCACTCCTTGGTTATGGCGGCGGGTTGGCGTGGATCGAGCTCAGTTCGCGAGTGTTTGCCGCTCAGCCCCCCGCGCCCGCGCACATCGGTGCGGGGCCGGTGGTGGCCGTGGCGTTCTATGATGACCGTCCGGTCTTCCGGCGTCTGCGGACCATGACCGCGGTCAGGCTCCTGGAAACGGGCCAGGCGGATTTCCTGGTGACCGTCGGCGGCTGGCGTCCGGGCCGCGGCTATCTCGGCGCCCGCGACATGCGCGACGACGCGCTCGCCAGCGGCGTTCGGCCGGAGCAGGTCGCTCATGACACCGGCTCGAATGACTCCGTTTCGAACCTTGCCGGTGCGAATGCTGCGATACGCCAGGCGGTCGGCCAGCCCTCGGCCGTCATCCTCGTCAGCGACCGCTACCATCTGCTGCGGCTATCGCTCCTGGCCGGCGATGCCGGGCTGACCGCACCGCTCCGCTTCCAGGCGACGCCCGACGGTCTCGGCGCGCTGGCGCGGCTGGAGCGCTTGAACTACGAAGCTCTGGCCTACCTCTCGATGCTGCTGCCGAAAGAGGTCGTCAGCGCAGCGATCGCCCGCCTGCGGCTCGCCGGCCCCGTCGCTTCGCGCAAGCTGGAAGCCGCCTGATGCAACCGGAAGCCTCCGTCGTGTCGAAAAGCGCTGCCGGGCGGACCGGCCTTGCGACCGGTCTCGCCTGGAACCTGGTCTCTCTCGCCTTCCTGGCCCTCGCCGGCATCGCGCTCAACATCGCGATCGGCCGCTGGTACAGCCCGGCGGCGCTCGGCACGTTCAACGTCGTCTTCGCCATCTACATCTTCCTGTCCCAGCTCGCCGCGTTCGGCCTGCAGTTCTCCGCCCTGCAGGCGGTCTCGACCACCGGGGCCGACGACCCCGTGAAGCTGCGCCGGATCGTTCAGGGCGGCCTGCTCGCCTGCTTCGCCATCGCATCGCTGGTCACCCTGTGCGCATTCCTCGGCACGCCGCTCCTGGCGCGCCTGTTCCCAGCCGTGCCCGACTTCGCCGGAGCCTGGGTCCTTGCAGCGCCCGGCCTGATCCCGTTCGCACTCAACAAGTTCCTTCTCGGCGTCGTGAACGGGCTGCAGCACATGCGCGCCTTCGCCGTGCTTCAGGCCGGGCGCTACGTCTTCATTCTGGTCAGCCTCGGCGTCCTCACCGCACTCGGCGCACCGGGTTATTCGCTCGCGGTGGTGTTGTCGCTTGGCGAGTTCATCCTGCTGTGCGCCTCGGCCAGCTATGTCGCCAGCGTGGTGCCGCTGCGCAGCGGATGGCGCGAGGCGCTTGGCGAAAGCATGCGCCATCTCCGCTTCGGCATCAGGATCCTGCCTGCCGGCATGGTCGGCGAACTCAACACGCGGGTCGACGTGCTGATGCTCGGCGCCCTGCTCAACGACCGCATCGCCGGCATCTACTCGATCGCAGCCCTGATCTTCGAAGCCGCGCTGCAGGCGGTCGTCGTGGTCCGCAACAACATCTCGCCGCAGCTCGCCCGCAGCATGGCCGACGGCGACAAGCCCGGAATCCTGCGGTTCAGCCGGATGCTCGGGCTCGGCGTCACGCTGGTGATGGGGCTCGGCGCGCTGGCCGCCTACACGCTCTATCCGCATGTCGCAGGGCTGTTGTTCGGCGATCAGGATTTCGCGGCCGCCCGCCAACCGCTGTTCTGGCTGATGCTGGCCTTGCCCTTCGCTGCGGCTCCGCTGTGCTACAGCCTGATCCTGTCGCAGGCGAACCACCCGACCCTCCAGAGCGCCGCGATGACCCTTAGCCTCGCGGTGAATTTCCTCGGCAACGCCCTGCTGATCCCGCGCTTCGGCATGGAAGGCGCCGCGATCGCCATGGGGCTTTCCGTCATCACCATGGGCCTTGCGGTCGTGCTCATCTCCCGGCTTGTCCTACGGGTGCGTCTGTTCATCTGAAGGATAGGTCGGACTCCGCCGCAGGAGCGCCAGCTCCGGGCGAGTGAAACGGCACGCCAGATCGATGCTCTGTCTTGATATCCCCAACACAATCGGATAGCTGCTACGCCGAAATCGAGGTCGCGGCCGGACATTCGCGCCGATCTACCTAACGACAAAGATCTGCGGGCATGTGCGGAATTTTCGGTATCTCTATCAAGCGCGATCATGCGCTGAGTTTTCCCCAGTGGGAGGTCGCCCTGCGCGATCTTTTCCTGCTGTCGGAGAGCCGAGGCAAGGAGGCCGCCGGCATCGCCGTGGCGACCCCCGACATGCTGGTCGTCCACAAGGACTCGGTCTCGGCCGGCCAGATGCTCAAGACGGACGATTATCGTCAGGTCATGGAGCGGACCCGGCGCAGCTTCTTCGACACCGCCGGCAGCTCGACGATCTCGGCGATCGCCCATGCCCGCCTGGTCACGAACGGGCTTCAGGGCATCGACGCCAACAATCAGCCGGTCCGGCGTGACGACATCGTCATCATCCACAACGGCATCGTCGTCAACGTCGACGAGCTCTGGGCCGAACTGAAGCCGGAAGGCATCGAGCCGCGCGCCGACGTCGACACCGAAGTCATCGCCGCGATGCTGCAGCGTTCGATCTCGGCGGGCGCTTCGCTTCCCCAGGCCCTGCGCGACGCCTATGCGAAGATCGTCGGCGAGACCTCGATCGCGGTCCTGCTCAAGCAGCACAACGTCATGCTGCTCGGCACCAACACCGGCTCGCTGCACTACGCGATCAGCAAGACCGGCTCGGGCTTCTTCTTCACCTCGGAACACCTTATCACCAAGCGTCTCTGCACCGGCGACAAGGCGATTCCGGGCTTCGCGGACGCGACGATCGTCCAGCTCCATGCCGGCATGGGCGCCGTGCTGCGGCTCGACACCCACGAGATCGAGACCTTCCCCCTGGCCGGCGAGGCGCTCGCAGCGCCGTCGGTCAGCCCGATGCTGCAGACGCAGCGCAGGATCGAAGACAAGGCGGAACGCTATCGCGATGCGATGAAGGCGATGCGCCGCTGCTCCAAGTGCCTGCTGCCGGAGACGATGCCGTTCATCGCCTATGATGGCGACGGCGTCTGCAACTATTGCCACGCCTACAAGCCGTGGGCGAAACGTCCCGAGCATGAGCTCGAGGACATGCTCGACCGGTTGCGCTCCAAGGACGGTTCGCCGGACTGCATCATGGCCTTCTCGGGCGGGCGCGATTCGAGCTACGGCCTGCACCTGCTCAAGCAGAAATACGGCATGACGCCGCTCTGCTTCAGCTATGACTGGGGCATGGTCACCGACCTCGCCCGGCGCAACCAGGCGCGCATCTGCGGCCAGCTCGGCATCGAGCATCTCTGGGTCTCGGCCGACATCAAGGCGAAGCGCGCGAATATCCGCGCCAACGTCCTGGCCTGGCTGAAGAAGCCCGATATCGGCCTGATTCCGCTGTTCATGGCCGGCGACAAGCAGGTGATGTGGCACGCCAACCGGATCATGCGCGAGACCGGCATCTCGGCCATGGCCTTCTGCACCAACCAGTACGAGAAGACCGACTTCAAGACCGGCTTCCTCGGCGTCAGCTCGGCCGCCGCCACCATCCACAAGCCGTCGACGCTGCCCTCGGTCGAGAAGCTCAAGATGCTCGGCAAGTACGGCATGCGCTTCGCCGCCAACCCGGCCTATTTCAACCGCTCGCTGCCGAACACGCTGACGGCGTTCTTCTCCTATTACGCCATCGAGCAGAACTATCTGTCGATGTTCGACTTCCTCCCCTGGATCGAGGAGGAGATCGACGACGTGCTGATCAACCAGTACGACTGGGAGACCTCGCCGGACTCGCCGTCGACCTGGCGCATCGGCGACGGCACGGCGCCCTTCTACAACTACATCTACTACACCGTCGCCGGCTTCACCGAGTACGACACGTTCCGCTCCAACCAGATCCGGCAGGGCGCGCTCAGCCGCGAGAAGGCGCTGGCGATGGTCGAGCAGGAAAACCAGCCGCGCTGGCAGTCGATCCGCGAATATACGCAGCTGATCAACATCGATTTCGATGAGGCGATCCGGGTGATCGACCGGATCAAGAAGCTCTACATCTGAGATGGGTTGACGGGCCGCCCGCCCCGCGCACGACGAAAGGTATTGCACCCGCCATGCTGCCCAAGACCCTGGTGAAGACCGTATTGCGGGCGACCGGCTTCGCAATCTACCGGATCCCGCGCGCCGCAAGCGAGCAGCAGGCCGGTTATTCCTACAGCCAGGCCCATCCCAACGCGACCCTGGCGCCCTGGCTCTCCGACGCCGAGTTCATGGCCGCCTTCGAGGTCGCCAAGCACAACACGCTGGTCGACATCTACCGCATGTACGAGCTCTGGTCGCTCGTTCGCGAGACGGCCAAGGTCGGTGGCGACATCGTCGAGATCGGCGTCTGGCGCGGCGGCTCCGGCGTGATGATGGCGAAGCAGGAGACGCTGCTCGGCGGCTCCGGCACCGTCTATCTCTGCGACACCTTCGCGGGCGTCGTGAAGGCGGGAGACGAGGATTCCGACTATCGTGGCGGCGAGCATCGCGACACCGACACCTCGATCGTCGAGGAGCTCGCCCGTTCGCTCGGCGTCAAGAACACCAAGACCCTCGTCGGCATCTTCCCGGATCAGACCGGCGCTCAGCTCCAGTCCGAGCGCGTCCGACTGCTGCATATCGACGTCGACGTCTACCAGTCGGCCCGCGACTGCGTCGAATACGTGCTGCCGCGCATGCCGTCCGGCGCCGTCATCGTCTTCGACGATTATGGCTTCGTCGGCTGTGATGGCGTGACCCGCTGCGTCGACGAGCTGCGCACGCGTGACGACCTGATCTATGTCCACAACATCAATGGGCACGCTCTGCTGATCAAGCGCTAAGAGCCGTGCGGAGCAGCCCCCATGTATCCCAGCATCCATAAGATCCTCGTCAACATCCCCCGGGCCCTGAAGGATCCGCGCCGCGCGGCCTCGCTGGCATGGCGCCGCATGTTCCCGTTCGGCATCAAGCCGCGCGATCCCGAGGCCTACCGCATCGGCAGCTGGTCGTTCGGCGCAGCGCCGCGCGTCGACCTGCGCGACATTTTCCCGGGCATCGAGAGCGCCGACATCAAGGTCTTCCGCAGCTACGACCGCAAGCGCGACCTCTCCCTCGACGCGCAGGAAGTGCTGGCGATCTGCGCCATCACCTCGCATGTCAAAGCTCAATCCATGATCGAGGTCGGCACCTCCGACGGCAACACCACGCTCAACCTCGTCGCCAACGGCGCGGATGGTGCGCGCATGACGACCCTCGACCTGCCCGAGGACTGGGCGGGCGGCTTCGAGATCCACGTGCCGGAGATGATGAACAACATCACCGACCGCACCCGCGTCGGCATCCAGTACCGCACCTCGCCCTATGCCGGGCAGGTCACGCAGGTCTTCGGCGATTCGGCCAAGCTCGACTACGCCAAGCTGGCCGGCCCGTTCGATCTCGCCTTCATCGACGGCTGCCATTTCTACGACTACGTCAAGGTCGACACCACCAACTGCCTTGCCCACATGAAGCCGGGCGGCGTCCTGATCTGGCACGATTACGGCATGATCGAGGATGTCAGCCGCGCCGTCGACGAGTGGTCGCAGGCGACCGGCATTCCGGTCTCGATCGTCGCCGGCACCAGGCTGGCGATCGCCCGCGCTCCCGAGGCCGGCGCCAAGCTGTCCTAGAACCCATGCGGGTTCTGATCACCGACGTCTCGAGCTACAAGGCGGCGGTCGTCGCGCGCTTCCTGCGGACGGCCTACCCGTCCGTCGAGGTGATCGCGACCGACCATCGCCCCTTCGTCGGCAGCGTCCATTCGCGCTGGGTCCGGGACGTCCACATCCTGACGGCCGGGCCGTCCGATCCGGACACCTATGTCGAGGCCTTGGCTGCCCTCGTCGCCAAGCGCGACGTCGACCTGCTGATCCCGATCAACAGCAAGGAGATCAGGCTGTTGATGGCGGCGCGCGAGCGCTTCGGCCGGGCGCTCGCCTATGTCGGCTCGCCCGAGCTCTATGCCTCGCTCGACGACAAGCTCGCCTTCGGCGCATTGCTGCAGCGCATCGGGGCGCCCGCCCCGCGCGCTCACGACACGCTCGACGCCCCGCTGCCGCTCGTCGTCAAGCCGACGCGCGGCTCATCCGCCGCCGGCGTCTTCTACCTTCGCAGCGAGGCCGATCGCGCGGCCATGCGCGAGCGGGTGGGGACCGCGCCGCGCGACTGCGTGATCCAGGATTATTTCGAGGGCGAGGGCGTCGGCTTCTCCGGCTATTTCGAGGACGGGCGCATCCTCGTCGGCTACGCCCATCGGCGCGTCTGCGAATACCCAGTCACCGGCGGCTCCAGCGTGGTGCGGGAGCGCTATCCCTATGACGACCTGCCGGCGCTGCGCACGCTGGTCGAGCAGGTCCTGGCACAGGCGCCCTGGTCGGGCTTTGCCATGTTCGAATTGAAGCGGCGCGGCCCCGGCGATTTCGGCTTCATCGAGTGCAATCCGCGCATCTGGGGCTCGGTGCATCAGGGCCTCGTCGACGGCGCCAACTATTTCGAGCCTTTGCTCGGCCCGCCGCAACGGGCGCCCGCCCCTGCGACCGGCCTGCGCACGGCCCTGCTGCCGCTCAACCTGCTCGCGCTTGCAGGCTATCTCGCCAAGGGCCGGATGCGCGAAGCGCGGGCCGCCTTGCGCACTGCGGTCAGCGCAAGGCTGGACATCAATCCGCTGACCGACCCGCTCGGTTTCCTCGCTCTGCTGCGGAGGGGCGCGTGAAGGACCTCTGCGTCTTCGATCTCGACGGCACGCTGATCGCGCATGACAGCTTCGCCGAGCTCGTGCGGCAGAACCTGATACGCGATCCTGTGCTGCTCGGCGCCGCGCTGCTGCGCAGGCTGCGCCTCCTCGACCGCGCCGGCTTTGCGGCACAGGCGCATCGCCGCCTCGGGCGCCAGTTCGCCTCGCAGGAGGCGGTCACGGCGCTGTGCGCACGCCTGCAGGCCGCGGTCATCGCCGACAGGCTGGCGCTGCTGGACGATTGGAAGGCGAAGGGCGCGACGACGGTGCTGCTCTCCGCCTCGCCCAACGACTATGTCGAGCCGCTGGGCCGCCTGCTCGGCTTCGACCACGCCTTCGGTTCGTCCTTCGTCGACGGCGCCTACCGGCATCTCCATGGCGAGGGCAAGGCGCGCTTCATCGACGAACGCTTCCCGGCCGAGAGCTGGCGCCGCACTTTCGCAATCGCCGACCACCCCTCCGACAACCCGCTGCTCGACCGCTTCGAGCAGGTGCTGCGGGTTTGAGGGGAGCAACAGTTCCCCGGATCTACTGGCAACTGAAGCGCTTGGCAGCCGCGTCGATCGCCCAGATCTGGTTGTGATTGTCGAAGGGAGTTGCAGCCCGCCCGTAAGCCGCGATCAATGCCGGCGACAGCACTGGCGACAGGCCGAACTGACGCAGAGGCGCAGCGCCCATCGGGTAGATCCAGCCCTGCTCGACGAGTTCCGAGACATAAGCCGGGAACCAAGCCGGCGCTGCGTCACCGAAGGTTTTCATCGCGTCGAGCACGGCCCGAACGTCCATGGTTCGATAGCTGACATGCGCAGTACTGGTCCTGGTTTTGTTACCTTCCCAGTTAGGCGTGTTGACCGAGGTCCCTGAAGCTGCATTCCAACCTTCCTGGCATGGACCGGTGCAGTACTGCCACAGACGTGGACGCTTCTCTGATATCTCGATCGCAAGGAACGATGCGGTCATTTTGCGGATCGTTCCCTGCAGATCAGGCGAGATCGGCTGCAGCCGGTGCAACTCGGAGACACCTTCGATCCAGCCGCTATGGAAGTTCCAGGGTGTATTGGCACCATCGAGCCAGAACGGAGCACCTTTCTTAATGAAGAGTCCCGCGCCGTCGAGGCGTTCGACCGAGCGTCCGAAGCTGGTCATTTCCTGTCGCAACGCGGAAGCTAAGCGATCGTCACCGAGTACCCCCGCTCTCATGGCCCGACCAACCACTCTGGCCATCCGGCCGAGATGGACGATCGAGAGAATATCGACCCGCTCCAGCGAGTATCGGCGTGACCAGAACCAGGGCTTGTCGGTTTCAGCGAGGCGCGACCACCACCCAAGCTCCAGTTCAACGCGACGGCGCATGTCCTCGCGCAAGGCATCGAAGCGCGGCTGCGGCAGCGCCAGACGTTCGATCACGTCAAGCATGCCGTCGAGGACATAGACCTGGCCCCAAGGCAGCCGGCCCTCATGGTTGTTCATTCCGAGATAGGTCAAACCGTGCCCAGGCATACGCGCAATATCGCGGCGAAGCAGGGCCTCGACCTCGGCACAGGTTTCCAAGGCCGCAGGTACCCCCGCCGGCGTATAGCCCTTCGGCAACCAGTCCGCCGGCACATCCCGGCAATCGCCGAGCGGCCAGATCGCGCAGTCGCGGTAGATCACCTCGCCGACAGCCGGCGGCGACCGAAAGCGGTCATCGTAGTCGAGGCGGAACAGGCCACGTACCCCGCCGTCGACGGCTGCCGCCTCGATCAGGATCCGCCCTGTCCAGCCTTCGCGCCTGATCTCCGTCAGAGCAATCTGGCCATTGGCGTCCTCGGTCAGCCGCACACAAGCTGTTTGCGCGCAAAGCAGATGCCCGTCCGACAGTGCGAGGTCCTGATAACGAGCGTCGATGCCCGACAAGGTCAGCTTGTCGGCGACCTTCTCCAGTCGAAGCGTATCGCCAGCGGGAGTCGCCCTATAGATGTCCACCCCGTCGCGCACGACACGCCCGGACCGGCCCGACGGCATCGTCTCGTCCACATCGTAGATGACGAGATAGGCGTTCTTGCCCATGTTGAACGCGTGCAGGAAATAGAGCCTGGTGGCCAGACTCTCCTCGATGCCGAGCGCTCGGTATCCGTCGCCTTGCTCGACGGCGGCAGCAATGCCATCCCGCAGTGCCCAGCGGCCAATCGCCAGATTGCCGCCGGGCGAACGCTGAAGCTGCGCCTGCGGTATGAAGTCGCGCGGCAACGGTTTGGGTTGCTCGCCTTGGGCCCGATAAGCGAACTGCCGTCCATCAGCCGAAACCAGCAGGGCCGAGCCGTCGGGAGCTTGAGCCAGCGGAACATCGACCCAGGACTCGGCCACGGCCATCGTCGCCAGCAGACAGGCCGCTATAAGGACTACTAGTCGCATTGCCGTTTCCGTCTGCCGATCAGATCGCCGATCCTTGCGACATACAGGGCTAGTACTTGGCGAGCAATCGCAGTGAAACGCGGTCCAATCTCCGCAATTACTCTAAGCCTTGCACCCTCCCCTTGCATGGCGGGCCCGGAGCCGTCACAAGGGCGCCGTTTGGAAGGGGTCCATGGCGCGCGATTTCACTTTGAAGGCCTATGTCGGCATTGTCGATGCCGCTCTGGCCACCGGATACCGACCGGTGCGGGTCGGAGACTGGCTGGACGGGGCCAGGCCGGGTGAGCCGGTCATCATCCTGCGTCATGACGTCGACCGGCGGCCCGAGAACGCGCTGGCGATGGCGCATGAAGAGGCGGCGCGTGGCGCGCCGGCAACCTATTATTTCCGGACGGTCGGCAGCGCGTTCAACCCTGCAATCATTCGCGAGATCGCCGCGATGGGTCACGAGATCGGCTATCACTACGAAGACTTCCATGTCGCCAAATACGATCCCGACAAGGCCCATGCGCTGTATCTGAGGAATCTCGCCGCGCTGCGCGAGATCGTCCCGGTACGCAGCATTGCCATGCACGGCAGCCCGCTGGCGAAGCACAACAACATGGAACTTTGGAATCACCGCTCCTTTGTCGAGAGCGGCGTCAAGGATTGCATCCTGTCAGCGGATTGGTCCCAGTTCCTGTTCTTCACCGACACCGGCCGGAGCTTCGATGCGCGGCTGACCAATCTGCGCGACACCATCGGCGGCAAGCGTGCCCCGGGCGTCGCCAGTTCCGCCGCCGTCGGCGAGCACCTGCAGACGCACCGGCCCCCCTTCGTGCAGCTCAGCGTCCATCCGGAGCGCTGGTCGGACAAGTTCTGGGCCTGGTCGCGCCAGCTTGCCACCGACACCGCAGCGAATAGTGTCAAGCTCGGCTTGCGGATACTACGCTGAGGAAGTCGCGAGCCGGCTCGCCGATGGAACGACCCAAGCTTTCCTGGCGGCTGGGTCAGACCCCTACGCCGAATCGTTCGCCCCAGATGCCGAGATTGACGATCCGCCAGAGCAGGAAATCGACCGGCTTGCGGCCTTCGAGCATGTCGGTTGCAAGCGCACGCACACCATTGGCATTGAACAACCCGGGATAGCGCGCAAGCGTCGCCTCGATCCCCTCGGCCATCATTCCTTTCAGCGGACCGCGAAACCAGGCCTGCTCCGGGGTGGCGAAGCCGAGCTTGTCGCGCCGCTGCAGGACCGCCGGCGGCAGGATCGCCTCCATTGCCCGCCGCAGAACCCGTTTGGTGTCGCCGCCGACAATCTTGTGGTCGTTGCCAAGCGCCAGGCTGAACTCGACCAGCGGATGGTCGAGGAATGGCACGCGCGCCTCGATCGCATGCGCCATCGAGTTGCGATCCTCCCAATGCAGCAGCATCGACAGATTCGAGCCATAGGTCAGGTTCATGCACAGCGTGCGCAGATCGCTGACCGGCGGCAGGCCGAGCTCGGCGCCGGCACGCTCGAGGGCGGTTTCGCTCGCCCCCTGCGCGTGCAGCAACTCGCCGCCGAGCCAGTCATGCTGGGTCAGCGCCCGGTGCCGATTGCGCAGCCTGCCGGCAAGCCCCGCCGGAAGCAGCGGGATCAGCGCGTGCTTGAGCTGTTGTGTGATCGCCGCGCCATGCCAGCCCTGCCGTTCCTGCATCGTGCGCAGCGCCTCGGCCAGCCGCAGCTGCCGAATCAGGCCGGCCAGATGGAAGGAGAAGCCAAAATGATAGCCGCCGAGCTGCTCGTCGGCGCCCTGCCCGTCCAGCATCACCTTGACGCCGACGCGGCGCGCCTCCTCGAACACGCACCATTGCGCGAAGATCGAGGTCGAGCCGAAGGGCTCGTCCTGGTGCCAGGTGATGTCGGAGGCACGCGCGAACACCTCCTCCGGCTTCGGGAAGATGAAATGCGGTTGCGTGTGCGCCTGCGCTACCACCGCATCCATGAACGGCTTTTCGTCGACGCTCTTTTCGGTATAGCAGGCCGAGACGGTATTGACCTGGGAGCCGCCGGCCCCCGAGCCCATCATCTGCGACATCAGGCAGACGATGCTGGAAGAATCGAGCCCACCTGACAAGCAGGAGCCAACCGGCACATCCGAGCGCAGATGCAGCTTCACCGCGTCCGTCAACATCTCCCGGAAGCGTTCGGCCGCCTCGGCCTCGCTGATCACGATCTCGCCCGCCGTCGCCGGGTACCAGCGCCGGATCGGCACGGCGAGTGCGCCGTCGCGGCTGGCGTCGATCGTGACGCATTCACCACCGCGGAGCTGGACGACGCCTTCGAACATCGTCTCGGAGGTGTGGTCGGAGACCCCCGAAGCAAGGAAATCATGCACACGGGCGATGTTCATCCGGCCAGAGATGCCGGGCAGTCCGAGCAATTGCTTGATCTCGGAGCCGAAGGCGACGCCGCGTGGCGTCGCGGCATAATACAGCGGCTTGATGCCATAGCGGTCGCGAGCGGCGAACAGCCTTTTGTCGCGATCGTCCCAGATCAGGAAGGCGAACATCCCGCGCAGACGCGGCAACGCCTCCTCGCCCCAGAGCATGTAGGCGCGCAGCAGCACCTCGGAATCGGATTCGCTGGCGAAGACCTCGCCCTTCGCCCGCATCTCCTCGCGCAGCTCGATATAGTTGTAGATCTCACCATTGAAGACGAGCTGGTAACGGCCCGACCCATCCGCCATCGGCTGCAGGCCGGCATCGGACACGTCGATGATCGCGAGGCGGCGATGGCCCAGCGCAACCGGGCCAACCGGACTCTGGAAGACTTGCCATCCGCTGCCATCTGGCCCGCGATGCGCAACGATGTCGATGCGGGCGCGCTCGGGCTCGAAACCGACAGAACCAAAAAGACCGCACATCGGCCGAGCATTCTCCGCAGCGAAGGAGCGCTCCTCTTATCCGAGGGAACTTCCGGGCAAAAGCCCGGCATGGGCTGGCTGTCCTGTGGTGTGTGCAGCCAAGTCTGTCAGAGTTCGGCGCTGAAGGTAATATTGGTGAAATTGGTATAGGCATTGCCGGTGGTCGAAGCGCGGATCGAGACGAGCGCTGCGCTACCGGAATGAGGGGTGATTACCCGTTCCAAGACATTGCTTTCCGAGGTAACGGAGAAACTTGCTGTCGGCGTGACACGCATTGCCGTTGGAAAGGTCAGCAACTGCCGCATATAGCCGCCCGCCACATGATAGCAGTCGAGGAACAGCGGGGTGTCTGGTCGCCAGTAATAGCGCTCGCAGAGCTGGCGTTCCTGCGTGGCACTGCGGGCGAGCCACGGCGTGGCGTCGTCACCGAATTCGAGCTTGATCCTGCGGAAACTGACGCTCCCCGCGGACGGCGCTAGCCGAACCGCCAGATTGCCGCTGTCGCCGATCGCTGGTGTCAGCACCACCGAACGACGGCCTGCCCCGGCCGTGATCGTCCCCGAGACACTGCCGATCGTGACCGCCAGCGATCCACCGCTGAGATCTCCAACCGACAGGCAAAGCGGCAGCTGAGCAAACGAGGACAGCCCCCACAGCTCCGGCTCGAGAACCTGCACGATCGCCCCCGACGCCAACGTCAGATCGAAGCCGCTGCGGCCGAGATTGGCGCCACCGCTATGCGCCTTCCAGCGATCATGGCCATAGACGCCCGCCGCCAGCGCGCCGCCGGCGAAATTGCGCTGGTTGATCTGGAAGTCGCCATTGATCAGCAGGTTCGGCTGCGGCGTCTCGCGCGCCCACGAACTCGCTGGCAGAGCGACCAGTCCGCTTGTCCGATCGACAACCAGCGCCTCGATCCAGCTCACGCCGTCAGGACTGACCTTGACCCGGAGTTGGTCGTCGCCGGCGAGCCCGATCTCGGCCCGGCCGGACCAGTTGTCCTGGAAGAGGAGGCTCGCGGTGCGCGCCGCGCTCGCCTTGTTGAGCTTGAGGCGATGATCGGTGCCGGCATGGTTGAACAGGCTGGCATCGGCCGAGACGGCGAGCCGGTTCGTCGTATCGGCGGCCGTGTTCACGCCCCAGAGCTCGGCGCCGAGGCTGCTCTCCGGCTGCGAACGGCGCCATTGCGTGCCGGTCCAGACATGGTGCTCGGCCTCGTCGCTCACCCAAGCCTGCCAGCCGGCACGCGGATCGAGGAAACTCCAGGCGCCGTCCTCGAAGATGGCGAGATCGTCCTGATGGCCGGCAAAGACGCCGGTGCCACCAGCTGGAACGATGTAGGCGGCGGTTTCGCCCAGCGATGCCGGCGGCACGGTCTGCGTCCGGCTCGCGACGACGAGATGCACCAGCGCGTCGAGCCGCATCAGCGCATCATTGTGGGTGACGTGTTTCTGCGCCTGCCCGGCGGCGAGCAGGGGCAGGCCAAGACGCGGCGTTTCGCTCATGGAGCCTCGCAAGGTCAAAGCGGCACGCAGGAGGCGCACCGTGCGGGCCGATTATGCGGGCTCCGAAAGCAGCGGGGATTGATTGCCGATCTATCCCCGTTTCAGCTCAATCGAGCTCGAACGCGTCCTTGTAGTCGAGCTTAAGCGCCGGATCCTGATCCTCTTTCCGCAGCAGGCAATTGCCGACGACGAGCAGCTCGATCTCCGAGCCCATGAAGCAGCGGAAGGCGTCGCCCGGCGTGCAGACCATCGGCTCGCCGCGGACATTGAACGAGGTATTGACCACCACCGGGCAGCCGGTCAGGGCCTTGAAGCGCGAGATCAGCTGGTGATAGCGCGGATTGGTCTCGGCATGGACCGTCTGGATGCGGGCCGAATAGTCGACATGGGTGACGGCGGGGATGGTCGAGCGCGGCACGTTCAGCTTGTCGATGCCGAAGAGAGCCTTCTCCTCCTCAGTCATCTCGCGCCGCAGCCCCTCGCGCACATCGGCGACGAGCAGCATATAAGGCGAATCACCGTCGTGCTCGAACCAGTCGGCGACGTCCTCGCGCAGCACCGAGGGCGCGAACGGCCGGAAGCTCTCGCGGTATTTCACCTTGAGATTGAGCGTCTTCTGCATCGCCGGCGAGCGCGGATCGCCGAGGATCGAGCGACCGCCGAGCGCGCGTGGCCCGAACTCCATCCGCCCCTGCATCCAGCCGACCGCCTTGCCATCGGCGAGGCCTTGGGCGGTTGCCTCGATCAGGGTGGCCTCGTCCATCGCCGTGAATTTCGCCCCGGCTGCCGTCAGCTCGGCCTCGATCTCAGCCGGCGAGAACTCCGGCCCGAGATAGCTGCCGCGCATCGCGTCGCCCTTGGCGGGCACCTCGCGCGGCTTGCCGTGAAAGAGGTGATAGCCAGCGAGCGCTGCCCCCAACGCCCCGCCTGCATCACCGGCCGCCGGCTGGATCCAGAGCCCGTCAAAAAGGCCTTCGCGCAGGAGCTTGCCATTGGCGACACAGTTGAGCGCAACGCCGCCGGCGAGACAGAGGTTCTTCTGCCCGGTCTCGGCGCGGATCGAGCGCGCGAGCCGGAGCACGATCTCCTCGGTCACCGCCTGGATCGAGGCCGCCATATCCATGTGGAACTGAGTCAGCAATTGCTCGGGGCCACGCACCGGCTCGCCGAACAGCGCGGCGAACCTGTCGTTGGTCATGGTCAGGCCGACGCCATAGTTGAAATAGCTCTGGTCGAGCTGAAAGGAACCGTCCTCCTTCAGGTCGACCAGCTTCTCCAGCATCAGCTTGGCGAAACGCGGCTCGCCATAAGGCGCAAGCCCCATCACCTTGTACTCGCCGGAATTGACCTTGAAGCCGATGTAATAGGTCACGGCGGAGTAGAGCAGCCCGAGCGAATGCGGAAAATGCAGCTCCTTGTGGACCTTGAGGTCACTGCCCCTGCCGATGGCGAGCGTCATGGTCGCCCACTCGCCGACCCCATCCATGGTCAGCACCGCCGCCTCCTCGAAGGGCGAGGGATAGAAGGCGGACGCCGCATGCGACAGGTGATGCTCGGTGAAGAGCAGCTTCTCGACATCGAAGCCGGGGCTGAGTTTCTTCAGCTCCTTGGCAATGATCTGCTTCTGAAACAGTTTTTCGCGCAACCAGAGTGGCATCGCCATGCGGAACGAAGTGAAGCCGCGCGGCGCGAAGGAGAGATAGGTCTCGAGCAGACGCTCGAACTTGATGAAGGGCTTGTCGTAGAAGACGACCGCGTCGAGCTGATCCAGCCCGCAGCCGGCGATCGAGAGGCAGTACTCGACCGCGTGCTTGGGGAAATCGGCGTCATGCTTCCGCCGGGTGAAGCGCTCCTCCTGCGCTGCCGCCTCGATGCGCCCGTCGACGACCAGCGCCGCCGCGCTGTCATGGTAGAGTCCCGATATCCCGAGAATGCGCATCGTGGCCGCTGCGTTCAGAACAGCGTGTAGATGAAGGGCGCGATCGCGCTGCCCTTGGTCAGGAACAGCAGGCCGCCGAGCAGCATGCACATCAAGAGGATCGGCACCAGCCAGAACTTCTTTCGCGCCGCCATGAAGCGGAAGAACTCGCGCAGGAACGACATCGCAGCAATCCCGTCAGAACTGGTCTTTCATCGAGACCGGCTCCGGCCCCGGCGGATCGCGGACGATCCAGTAGCTTTTCGCCTCCGGCTGCTTCTTCAGCCGCAGGAAGTCCTTGCCGACCAGCCGGGCGATGAAAGCCATCGGCGTGAAGACGAGGAAGAACAGGATGCCGAGCACGATCGGGTTGATGATCATGGCCAGGAGCAGGCCGAACTTCATCCAGAGCCGGTTCAGCGGCGCCAGCACCGCCGGCCGGATCAAGGCGACCGCGAGGAAGCCGGCAGAGACCAGCGCCAGCCAGGGCCAGGCCCGGCCGTGGTGCCAGGCATTGTAGAGGCCGATCAGCGCGAAAACGGCCGCGAAGACGAAGCCGAAGGAGCGATCGCTCGATCCTTCGTGGTCGTCATGGCCGCCCCCGGCCTGAAATTCGTGATGGACGCCCTTCGACAAGCCGCCGCTCCTGTTCAGGCGGCATCCTCTAGGCGATTAAAGGGGGAAGGTCGAGGGCGAGCAGGTCGCAAGACGCTTCTCGTCATGGTCGGGCTCGTCCCGACCATCCACGTCTTCGTGGATCGAGGGCGGTGCTCAAGACGTGGATGCTCGGCACAGGGCCGAGCATGACGAATCGCCAACGCCCCTCAGCTCAGCATCCGCGTATCGCCGCAGACCGAGATCTCCTGGCCGGAGATCGTCTTGGCGAAGGGCGAGGCCAGGAAGACGATCTGCTTGGCGATGTCGTTGGGATCGACGAACTGCTTGATCGAGACGCCGGCAAAGAGCCGGCCCGTCATCTCGTCATGCGAGACGTTGAGCGAGCGCGCCTTGTTGGCGATCACGCTCTGGATGCGCGGCCCATCCACCAGGCCGGGGCAGATCGCGTTCGCCCGGATGCCGAATTCGCCGAGCTCGGCCGAGAGCGCCTTGGTGAAGCCGATCACGCCCCATTTCGCCGCCGCATAGGGCGAGCGCAGCGGGAAGCCGTGCTTGCCGGCCTGGCTGGAAAGATTGACGATCGAGGCATTTTTCGACTGCTTGAGGTGCTCGACGGCGAGCCGAGTGCAGTTGAATTGGCCGGTCAGGTCGATGGCGACGCAGGAATCCCAGTCCTCCGGCGCGATCTCGTCGACACGCCCGGTCGGCCCGGCGATGCCGGCATTGTTGACGAGGCAATCGAGCCCGCCCAGCGCGGCAAGCGCCTCCTCGAACAGCCGCGCCACCGCCTTGCGGTCGGAAACGTCGCAGACCGAGCGCGTGATCGCAGGATCGCTCTCAGCCATCTCGGCGAGCGCCTTCTCGTCGACGTCGCAGATATGGACCTTGGCGCCCTCCGCTGCGAAAGCGCGCGCCGTCGCCCGGCCGATGCCATTGGCGCCCGCCGTCACCAGCACGCGCAATCCCTTGATCGTCAGATCCATCGTTTCCGTCCCTTGTCCTTCGTTCTCAGGCCGACCGCCTACTCCGCCAGCCGCGCCGTCCGTTCGATATGCTCGGCCGCGGCGCTGATGTCCTCGACCAGCGCCTGCCGCGCCGCCGCCGGATCGCGCCGCCGCAAGGCCGCCAGCAACTGGGCATGCGCGACGACGGCGCTGCCACCGTCGAGCCGACGCGGCTCGTGCCGCATGTCGAGATTGAGGATCGGCCCGGCTTTCAGCCAGAGCCGGGAGATCATCTCGATCAGCGACGGCATGCCGGCCGCCTCGTAAAGCGCGAAATGCAGGTCGCGATTAGCGCCGACCGCAGCGGCCGGGTCCGGCGGGTCCTTCGCCGCCGCCAGGAACGCCGCCTCATGCTGGGCAACCACGGCGATCTGCGCGTCGCTGATGACCTTCGTCGCCTCCTCGGCCGCAAAGCCTTCGACCACCAGCCTGATCCGGGTCAGCTCGCGGAACTGCGCCAGCGTCAGCACCGGCACTCGCACCGCGCGGCCGGGCAGGACCTCCAGCGCCTTGTCGGCAGCGAGCCGGCTGACCGCCTCGCGTACCGGCATCATCGAGACGCCGAGCGCCTCGGCGACACGGCGCAGCGAGAGCTTCTCACCCGGCGCCAATCGCCCGGCGATCAGCAGCGCCCTGAGTTCGCCGGTGACGCGCTCGCCCAGCGTCTCGTGCTGGAGCGAGCCGACCTCGTCGAGCGCCGACACCTCGCCCACCTTCCCCAGGGCTGAGGAAGCGGACCGCGCTTGCGGCACATCTGAGGGCTGGACTCGGGCAATCATGTCTGCCAACCTAACTGTGATCACAGATCACGACAAGCGGTTCGAGACCGCAGAGTGAAGAAGACGATCCACACGATCCGACGCCGAAGAGCGCGGGAGAGTTCTGGGAGGAACGGAATGTCAGAGCAGTCAAGGATCAAGGGCCTCTCGCGTCGTCAGACGCTCGTCGGGCTCGGCGCGACGGCCACCGGCCTCGTCGCCAGCCCGGCGGTCATCCTCGCACAGAGCGCCGATGCGATCCGCTTCGGGCACCTGACGCCGCGCACCGGCTTCCTCGGTCCGCTCGGCGAATACGGCGTGATGGCCGCCGATCTCGCCGCCGAAGAGATCAACGCTGCCGGCGGCATCAACGGCCGCAAGCTCGAACTGCTCAAGGAAGACTCGGTCAATCCGCAGACTGCCTCGACCAAGGCCGAGCGCATGATCGAGCGCGACAAGGTCGCCTGTATCATCGGCGAGATCTCGTCGGCCTCCTGCCTGACGATCTCGCAGGTCGCCGCCCGCAACAAGACGCTGTTCCTCAATACCGGCGGCAATTCCGACGCGCTGCGCGGCGAGAGCTGCAACCGCTACATGTTCCATGTCGAGCACCAGAACTCGATGTATGTGAAGAGCGCCGGCCGCTCGCTGCTGGCGCAGGGGCTGGTCAAGGGCAAGAAGTGGTTCTCGCTCACCGCCGACTACGCCTTCGGCCATGACCTCAGCAAGGTCGCCAAGCGCTTCATGGAGGCCAATGGCGGCCAGTTCGCCGCCGACAAGCTGGTGCCGACCGACGCGACCGACTTCTCGGCGCTGCTCCTCGAAATCCGCGCCGCCAAGCCCGATCTCGTCATCTCCAATCTCGCCGGCAACCAGATCACCAATTTCCTCAAGCAGTATTCCGAGTTCGGCCTGACCTTCCCGGTCGCCGGCTTCGGCTTCGACACCGCCCTCGCCTGGGCCGCCGGCAAGGACAATTTCGGTGGCATCTGGCCCTGCGTCTGGCATCACCTGATCGACACGCCCTCGACCAAGGCCTTCGTCGCCGCCTTCACCAAGAAATACGGCAAGCCGCCGGAGAACCAGGCCTGGGGCGACTATGTCGGCGTCAAGGTCATGGCCCAGTCGATGAACGAGCTGAAGTCGACCGACACCGCCAAGATCCTCGAGCATCTCGAGAAGGGCGCGAAGTTCGACGTGATGAAGCCGCGCCAGGGCTATTTCCGCGCTTCCGACCACCAGCTGATCAGCGAGATGTACACGATCACCGCCTTGCCAGCGGCACAGGTCAAGAACCAGTGGGACCTCTTCACCTCCTCGCCGCCAGTGCCCGGCCCGAACGAGGACATGGAGGTGATCGCCACCCAGGGCGACGAAGCCGTCTGCAAGATGAGCTGAGGCGACAGGCGCCGGAACCGCGACAGGCCCTCTCTCCCGGAACGGGGGAGAGGTGGAGAGGGGGCTTAGCGCCACATCTGACCGGCGTCGGCTCTGCCCCCTCCCAACCCTCCCCCGTTCCGGGAGAGGGCTCCCGCGCCCCTCAAGCCGCTGACAGAAACCGGACAAAGGCCATCCCTTGCTCACCCTCTTCATCCAGCAGGTGCTGAACGGGCTGCTCGACGGGGTCTATTACCTCCTGATCGCGCTCGGCCTGTCGCTGATCTTCTCGCTCGGCGGCATCGTCAACCTGGCGCATGGCGCCTTCTATGCGATCGGCGCCTATCTCACGATCGTGCTCGCCCCCCATATCGGCTTCGGTGGCGCCATCATCGCCTCGCCCGTGCTGGTCGCGCTGATCGGCATCGTCATCGAGCGCGGGCTGTTCCAGCGCTTCTACCGCTCCGACCCGATCCTCTCGCTGCTGCTGACCTTCGGCCTCGCCATGGTCGCCGAGCAGTCGCTACGCATGATCTTCGGCGCGCCGCCGCTCTCCTTCTCGATCCCGCCCGCCTTGCGCGGCCAGCTCTTCATCGGCGACTTCATCTATTCGCGCTATCGCGCCCTGCTGATCCTGATCGCCGCCGCCTGCGTGCTCGGCCTCTGGTTCCTGCTGCAGCGCACCGCCTTCGGCCGGGTCGTCCGCGCCGGCGTGCAGAACCCCGACATGGTCGGCGCGCTCGGCATCTCGCTGCAGCCCTACATGATGACGGTCGCCGGCATCGGCATCGGCCTTGCCGGCCTCGCCGGCGTGCTGCTGGCACCGATCTATTCGATCCATCCCGCCATGGGCCAGGAGATCATTACCCCCGCCTTCGTCGTCGTCGTCATCGGCGGTCTCGGTTCCTTCTGGGGCGTCGTCGTCGCCGCGCTGATGGTCGGCCTGGTCAAGGGCATCACCATTGGCCTCGGCCTGACGCAATGGTCGACCGCGGTGATCTACCTGATGATGCTGCTCGTCCTGCTCTTCCGTCCGCGCGGCCTGTTCGGCGAGCGCATCCAGCGCTTCGAGTGAGGCCGACATGACCAGCTCCCAGCGCGACTACCTCCCGCTCGTCCTCGCCGCCCTCGGCCTCGCGATCCTGCCCTCGCTGATGCATGCGGTCGGGCTCGGCACGACCTCGGCCACCGAAGTCGTGGTCTTCGCCATCGCCTGCATGGCCCTCAACGTGCTGGTCGGCACCACCGGCCTGGTCTCCTTCGGTCACGGCGCCTGGTTCGGTATTGCCGCCTATGCCGCCGGCCTGATCCAACGCAACTGGCTGCCCGGCCAGTTCGCCTTGCCGATCCTGCTCGCGGTCGCGCTCGTCGCCCTGATCGCTTTCGCCTTCGGCGCGCTGATCCTGCGCCGCCGCGGCGTCTATTTCTCGCTGCTGACCCTAGCGCTCGCCGCCATGATCTATTCGGTCGCCTTCCGCTGGACCTCGGTCACCGGCGGCGAGGATGGTCTCGGCGGCATCAAGCGCCCGCTCTTCGCCGGCATCGATTTCGAGATCGCCCTGCCTTTCTACATGCTCGTCGCGACGATCGGCTTCGCCGTGGTCTACGGCCTCTGGCGTTTCCATCGCTCGCCGGTCGGCACTGTCCTCGTCGCGATCCGCGAGAACGAGCAGCGCGCCCGCTTCCTCGGCTATGCCACCACCCGCTACAAGCTCGTCGCCTTCACCGTCTCGGCGGCGCTGACAGGCCTTGCCGGCACGCTCCTCCTCTTCAACAACCGCATGACTTCGGCCGAGCCGATCTCGGTCGCCTTCTCCGGCGAGTTGCTGGCGATGGTGGTGATCGGCGGCATGCGCTCCTTCCTCGGCCCAGCGCTCGGCGCGCTCTTCTTCGTCGTCTTCCGCGACCTGCTCTCCAGCGTCACCGAGAACTGGCTGTTCTGGTTCGGCCTGCTCTTCGTCGCCTTCATCGTCTTCTCGCCGGATGGCCTCGTCGGCGTCGGCCAGCGCCTGCTGAAGCCCTTCCGCAAGCAGGCGACTGAAGATGCAGCGATGTCGGCCCGCAAGGCCGGCGCGGTCGAGCTTCCCGCCTTCATGAAGCCCGGAGATGCCAGCGATGGCACGATCCTGACCGCGACCGGCATCGCCAAGAGCTTCGGCGGCATCAAGGCGGTCGAGAACGTCGACATCACCATGCGCGATCGCAAATTGCATGCGCTGATCGGCCCGAACGGCGCCGGCAAGACCACCGCCTTCAACCTGATCTCCGGCATGTTCACGCCCGATCGCGGCGAAGTCCGCCTGCGCGAGCGCAATGTCGCCGGCCTCTCGCCCGAGGCGATCACCCGGGCGGGCATCGGCCGCGCCTTCCAGATCACCAACCTCTTCCCGGCGCTCTCCGTCGCCGAGAATGTCCGGCTCGCCGTGCAGGCGCGGGCGCCGGAGCGCTTCGGGCTTTGGCAGGCAGCCGGCGGCCTCGATCAGGTCAACGACGAGACCCGCCAGGTCATCTCGACCATGGGCCTCTCCGGCATCGAACAGGCCGAAGCCGGCTCGCTCAGCTATGGCGGCCAGCGCCTGCTCGACATGTCGCTTGCCCTCGCCACCAGTCCGCGCGTGCTCCTCCTCGACGAGCCGCTCGCCGGTCTCGCCGCAGCCGAACGCGAGCGCGTCGGCAACCTGATCAAGTCGATCTCGACCGATCTGCCGGTGCTGCTGGTCGAGCACGACATCGACCGCGTCTTCGCCATCGCCGACCATGTCACGGTGATGAACGAGGGCTCGGTGCTGGTCGACGGCACGGTCGAGGACGCCCGCTCCTCGCCCAAGGTGCAGGAGGTCTATATCGGCTCCGGCGCCCATGCGCTGGCCGAGAAGCCGCGCGAGAGCGCCGCCGGCGACAAGGTCCTGCTCGGCCTCGACAAAGTCGATACCTTCTACGGCAAGAGCCACATCCTGCGTGATGTCAGCTTCGGCGTGCACGAGAACGAGATCGTCGCTTTGCTCGGCCGCAACGGCGCCGGCAAGTCGACCCTGCTCAAGACCATCACCGGCATCGCCCCGCCCGCTTCAGGCACGATCAGCCTCGCCGGCGACGACATCGCCCGCCTGCCGCCGGCCCAGATCGCCCGCGCCGGCGTGGCCTACGTCCCGCAGGGGCGCGGCCTCTTTGCAGGCATGAGCGTCAAGGACAATATGGAGCTCGGCCGCCTGCGCCGGCGCACCGGCAATGGCACGCATTGGGAGGACGAGAAGATCTTCGCCTTCTTCCCACGCATCAAGGAACGCTGGCAGTCGCCGGCCGACTATCTCTCCGGCGGCGAGCAGCAGATGGTCGCGGTGGCGCGCGCCCTCTCCGGCGACACCAAGGTGCTCCTGCTCGACGAGCCCTTCGAGGGCCTGGCACCGGCGGTGGTCGAGGAATTGTTCGAGGCCTTCGACAAGCTGCGCAAGGAGATCGCCATCGTCATCGTCGATCACCATCTCGACCTGGCGCTGGCCCTCTCCGACCGCACCGTCGTGCTCGAGCGCGGCCAGGTCACCCATATCGGCCCGTCGCGGGCGCTGAGCCAGGACCTTGCGCTGCGGCGGCAGGTGCTGTGGCTGTGATGAGCATCCCCCGTCTTTCCGGGGCTTCGCGCAGCGAAGAGCCCGGAACCCATAACCGTTGCCGGTTCCGGAAGAATCGCCACCATTGTCGCGCCTTGCCCATGCCCACTTGTGGTTATGGGTTCCGGGTTCACGCCTCCGGCGTGCCCCGGAATGACGGCGTGGTTCCCGCTCGTCTGACTGTGGATGTTCCCGCATGACCAAGATCGCCATCGTCGGCTCGGGCCTGATCGGCCGCGCCTGGGCCACCGTCTTCGCCAGCCATGGCTTCGAGGTCGCGCTGCATGACGTCAAGCCGGAAGCCGCCAAGGCCGCCCGCATCCATATCGGCAAGAACCTGAAGGAGCTCGCCGGCCATGGCCTCGTCGACGATCCCGCGGGCTCGCTCGCCCGCATCCGCGTCGCCAAGGACCTCGCCGACGCGCTGAAGGGTGTCGCGCTGGTCCAGGAGAACGGGCCGGAAACGGTCGAGGCCAAGCGCGAGCTCTTCGCGCAGATGGACGCGCTCGCGCCGGCCTCCGCGATCTTGGCCTCCTCGACCTCCTTCATCATGGCCTCGACCTTCTCGGAAGAGCTGAAGGGTCGCGCCCGCTGCCTCGTCGCCCATCCTGTCAACCCGCCGCATCTGGTGCCGATCGTCGAGCTGGCGCCAGCGCCCTGGACCGATCCCAAGATCGTCGCCAAGGCGAAGCGCATCTATGAGCAGGCCGGCCAGGTCGCGATCATGCTGCGCAAGGAGAAGCCCGGCTTCGTGCTCAACCGCCTGCAGGCGGTGCTGCTGGCCGAGGCCTTCCGCCTCGTCGGCGAGGGCGTCGCCAGTGCCGAGGACGTCGACAAGACCATCCGCGACGGGCTCGGCCTGCGCTGGTCGTTCATGGGGCCCTTCGAGACGATCGAGCTCAATGCGCCGGGCGGGATCCCCGACTATTGTTCGCGCTATTCGCAGTCGCTCGACCGCATGGTCAAATCCTCGGAGGGGCTCGGCAATCCGTTCAAGCCCGAGACGGTCGCCGAGGTGATGCGCGAATGGCGCGGCGCGCAGGAAGCCGGCCGCGTCAAGCGCCTCAGCGACTGGCGCGACAGCCGCCTCGCCGCCCTGCAGGCGCATAAGCGCGCGGCAAAGCGCAAGCCGGCGTGAGTTTCGAAGATTAGGGATCAGCGAAGGATTTAGATCGCATGGCCAAGAACCGCAAAGTCATCATCACCTGCGCCGTCACCGGCGCGATCCACACGCCGTCGATGTCGCCCTATCTGCCGGTGACGCCCGACGAGATCATCGACGCGGCCGTCGGCGCAGCCGAAGCCGGCGCGGCGCTGGTCCATGTCCATGCCCGCAACCCGGTCACCGGCCAGCCCGACCAGTCGCCGGAGGCCTTCGAGCCCTTCCTCAAGGTGATCAAGCAGCGCTCGAACTGCGTCATCAACATCACCACCGGCGGCGCCCCGACCATGCTGGTCGAGGAGCGGTTGAAGCCCTGCGCGCATTTCAAGCCCGAGGTCGCCTCGCTCAACATGGGCTCGATGAATTTCGGGCTCTACCCGATGCTGAACCGCTTCAAGGAGTTCAAGCACGACTGGGAGCGGCCCTATCTCGAAGGCTCCAACGACCGCGTCTTCAAGAACACCTTCAAGGACATCGAGAACATCCTGACGACCTGCGCCGAAAACGGCACGCGCTTCGAGATCGAGTGCTACGATATCGGCCACCTCTACACACTGGCCCATTTCGTCGACCGCGGGCTGGTGAAGCCGCCCTTCTTCGTCCAGTCGGTCTTCGGCCTGCTCGGCGGCATCGGCCCGCATCCCGAGGACGTCGCCCATATGAAGCGCACCGCCGACCGGCTCTTCGGCGACGACTATCACTGGTCGGTGCTCGGCGCCGGCCGTCATCAATTGCCGATCGCGGCGATGGCGGTCTCGATGGGCGGCAACCTGCGCGTCGGCCTCGAGGATTCGCTCTGGCTCGGTCCCGGCCAGCTCGCCAAGTCGAACGCCGACCAGGTCAAGGCCGCGCGCAAGATCATCGAGGGCCTCGGCCTCGAGGTCGCAACGCCCGACGATGCCCGCGAGCAGCTCCAGCTCAAGGGCGCCGACAAGGTCGCATTCTGAAATTGCTTGCACCGGCCTCCGGTGAGCTTGGCTCATCGGAGGCCGGACGATAAACCTCGCGGCCGACCCCAAGCGAACCGGGCCGGCCGCGGAACCGATGCAGATCTTCACCTTCATCCTGATCCTTGTCATCGCTGTGGTGGCCTCGCAGCCACTGACCCGGCTGCTCAGGGTCGTCCCGCTGCCGATCGTCCAAATCGCGCTCGGCGCCGCCTTGGCCTGGCCGACGGCCGGCTTCCATCCTCATATCGAGCCCGAGCTCTTCCTCCTGCTCTTCATCGCTCCGCTGCTCTTCGCCGATGCCTGGGAGGCGCCGAAGCGCGAATATCGCCGGCTGATGCGGCCGATCCTGTCGCTGGCCTTCGGCCTCGTCTTCTTCACCACCCTCTTCTGTGGCCTCGCTTTGCACTGGCTGGTGCCGACCATGCCGTTGCCGGTCGCCTTCGCATTCGCCGCCGTGCTCTCGCCGACCGACGCTGTCGCGGTCTCTTCCATCGTCGACAAGGAGAGCGTGCCAAAGGACCTGATACACGTGCTGGAAGGGGAATCGCTGCTTAACGATGCCTCCGGGCTGGTGATCTTCCGCTTCGCCACCGCCGCGGCGCTGACCGGCAGCTTCTCGCTCTGGCAGGCCTCGCTCGCCTTCCTCTTCGCTGTCGCCGGCGGCATCGCAGCCGGCCTGCTCGCGGTCATCGTCGTCTCCTGGGCGTTGAAACTGCTGGCGAAGTTCGACCGGATCGCGCCGGAGGCGCAGGTTCTGGTCATCATGCTCCTGCCCTTCGCCGCTTTCCTCGCGGCGGAAACCGTGCATGCCTCCGGCGTGCTCGCCGCCGTCGTCGCAGGCCTGACGGTCGGGCGGACGCGGACCGCGAACCAGCTCAGCGTCTCCGCCTATATGCTCGCCCACTCCTTCTGGACGATGCTCGCCTTCCTCCTGAACGGTACGCTCTTCGTCCTGCTTGGCCTGCAATTGCCGGCGATCATCCGGACCGTCCCGCCAGCGTTGATCGATACGCACTGGCTCTGGCAGCCGCTCGGCATCATCGTCGCGCTGACGCTCTGCCTGATCCTGCTGCGCTTTGTCTGGATCACCGTCGCGATCGCGTTGAGCCGCGCCATTGTCCTGCGTCTTCGTCTCACGCCGATCCGCACCACGGCGCGGACGAGGTTCGCCGGTTCGATCGCCGGCGTGCGCGGCGCCGTCACGCTCGCCGGTGTACTGTCATTGCCGGTTCTCGCACTTGATGGCTCGCCCTTTCCGGGGCGCGATGCCGCGATCTTCCTGGCCGCGGGCGTGATCCTGCTCTGGCTGGTGATCGCCAGCATCGGCCTGCCGCCGCTCGTGCGCGGGCTCGCCGCCGGCCAGGGGGCTGCCCACGCCACCGAGATGCGGCGGGCGCGGATCACCGCCACCGAAGCCGCGATCGCTCGTCTGGAAAGCGTCGCCCATCGCGGCGGCACCGACGGCGCCGCCACCGTCGACCAGGCAGTGGCGGAGGGCTTGATCGCGACCTATCGGCGCCGCCTCGCCCTGCTCGACGACGGCAAGACGCCGCGCGAGGAAGCAGTGGCGCTGCAGCGGGCCGAGAGCGCCTTGCGCCACACCGCCCTGGCGGCCGAGCGCGAGGCCCTGCGCGGCCTGCTCAAGAGCGGCGAGATCGACGACGCCACCTTCAACGCGCTGGCGCATGAACTCGTCCTGCACGATGTGCTGGCCGAGACGAAGACCGGACCGCATTAGTCGCCGGGGCTTATCCCCGCACCGCCAGGATGAACAGGCGCGGGAAGCGCAGCAGCACCTTGCCGTCCGGCTCGACCGGATAGGTGGCTGCAATCTTCTCGCGATAGAGGGCGAGGAAGGCCTCGCGCTCATCGGCCGGCAGCGGGTCGATATAGGGCTTCAGGCCCGTGCTCTTGAACCATTCGACGATCGCGTCGTGCCCGGCGAGCGCGTGGACATAGGTCGTCTGCCAGATGTCGACATGGCAGCCGGCCTCCATCAGCCATGTCCGATAATCCGAGAACGAGCCGATCACCGCCTTCGAGGCCCGCGCATTGGCGAGGCGCCCGGCCCACGGCCCCTCGGCCGCCGCCTTGTCCATCGAGACATGCGAGGGCTCGCTGAGATTGTTGGGCATCTGCACCGCGAGCACACCGCCAGGCGCCAGCGAACTCGCCAATCGCGCGAACAGAGCCGGGTGATCGGGGATCCATTGCAGCGCCGCATTGGCGAAGATCAGGTCGTAGCGACCATCCGCGGACCAGCTCTCCAGATCGGCCAGCGTGAAGGAGAGCTGCGGCAGGCGCTTGCGCGCCTTCTCCAGCATGTCCGGCGAGGAATCGAGCCCTTCCACCGCCGCCCCCGGAAAGCGGGCGGCGACCAGTTCGGTGCTGTTGCCCGGCCCGCAGCCGAGATCGATGCAGCGCTGCGGGTCCGTGAGGCGAATGCGCTGGATCAGGTCGAGCGGCGGGCGTGTCCGCTCGTCCTCGAAACGCAGATACTGGTTCGCATCCCAGTCAACCTTGCCCGCCATCGCCGCCGCTCCGTCTCTGCAATCGGAGCGACGGCCTACGCCTCTAGAGCGAGCGCATCAAGCCGCCATCGACGCGCAGGTTCTGGCCGGTGATGTAGCCGGCGCCGTCCGAGGCGAGGAAGGCGATCGTCGCGGCGATCTCCTCGCTGGTGCCGTAGCGCTGCATCGGCACGCCGGCGCGGCGCTCATCAAGCTGCGGCAGCGAGTCGATCCAGCCGGGCAGGACATTGTTCATGCGCACGTTCTGCGCCGCGTACTGGTCGGCGAAGAGTTTTGTGTAGGCTGCGAGCCCGGCACGGAACACGGCCGAAGTCGGGAAATTGGCGGCCGGCTCGAAAGCCCAGGCGGTCGAAATGTTGATGATCGCGCCCGACTTCTGCGCCGCCATCACCGGCGCGACCAGCCGGGTCGGCCGGATCACGTTCATCAAGTAGACGTCGAGCCCGGTATGCCATTGCTCGTCGGTGATCTCGGTGATCGGCGCGCGCGGGCCGTGGCCGGCGCTGTTGACCAGCACGTCGATGCGGCCGAAGCGCTCCAGAGTCTGGTCGACCAGTCGCTTCAGGTCGTCGTTCGACTGGTTCGAGCCGGTGGCGCCGAGCCCGCCGAGCTCCTTTGCCAGGGCCTCGCCCTTGCCGGAGGACGACAGGATCGCGACCTTGAACCCGTCCTGCGCCAGCCGCTTCGCCGCGGCCGCGCCCATGCCGCTGCCGCCGGCGGTAACGATAGCGACTTTTTCTCCTGCCATGGGACGCTCCATCTGTTTGCCAAGGGCGTGCAGGCGCTGCCAACCGCACCGCTCGTTCTCGCCTTTCTCGCATTAGCCGCATAAACTCGCCAGCGAGTTGGCCAACGTTATATCGATAGAAAAACTACTGCATGACTGAACCGCAGCAGCGCCTGCCCTCGCTCAATGCACTGCGCGCCTTCGAGGCGGCGGCCCGGCATCTCAATTTCCGCGCCGCGGCCGATGAGCTCGGCGTCACCCAGGGCGCAGTCGCGCAGCATGTTCGCGGGCTCGAGAACGAGCTCGGCCTGAAGTTGTTCGAACGCCAGCCGCGCCTGCTCGCTTTGACCAGCGCCGGCCGCAGCTATGCGACCCATGTCGCCCGCGCTTTCGCTCTGCTGGCCGAAGCGACCGACACGCTGCGCCCGCAACCCTTGCGATTGACGATCAGCGCAACGCCGAGCCTCGCGGCGAAATGGCTGGTGCCACGCCTGCCCGCCTTCACCGCCGCCCATCCGCAGCTCGAACTCAGCATCCTCGCCAGCGACGCATTGGCGAATTTCCAGTCCGATGGCGTCGACATCGCCATCCGCCAGGGCCGCCCGCCCTTCGGCCCCGGCCTGACC
Source organism: Allobosea sp. GW821-FHT10B12 (assembly GCF_059415545.1). Taxonomy (NCBI): domain Bacteria; kingdom Pseudomonadati; phylum Pseudomonadota; class Alphaproteobacteria; order Hyphomicrobiales; family Alloboseaceae; genus Allobosea; species Allobosea sp. GW821-FHT10B12. The sequence goes on along the minus strand of NZ_JBWKNL010000013.1, from coordinate 18,575 downwards.
GCCGACCTGCTGTTCGAGCACGAGATCGTCGCGATCTGTCAGCCTGCCCTGTGCCCCAGCGAGGACGAGCTGGCGCGCCTGCCGCTGCTGCGCGACGGGCACGATCTCTGGCCGGAGTTCTTCGAGCGCGCGCTGGGGCGCGCCATGCCGCTAGCGATCCGCAGCACGCGCTTCAACCAGACGGCGCTCGCGATCGACGCGGCAATCGCCGGCCAGGGCATCGCGCTCGCCAGCCGCTTTCTGGTCGAGCCCGACCTCGCCGCCGGCCGCCTCGCGCTGGCGACCCAGGCCAGCATGCGTGGCGGCCTCGACTTCTATGTCGTCAGCGCCCGCAAGCCGCGGCATGCAGAGCAGACGGCAGCGGTCAGAAGCTGGCTGTTGGCGCAACGCGGCTGATGCGAAGGCTCAGCCAACCGCCGCGAAGTTGTCCTTGAGCCAGCCCTGCCATTTCGGCTCGTTCTCGGCGGCGCGCTTGTCGGCATCATCGCCATAGAAGAACAGGCAGGCGCTGAGATTGACCTTGTCGCCCATCCCATAGCTGCCGATCAGCGCGACGCCGTCATCGGAGCGCAGCAGGACATGGCGCTGCTTCCGGCTCTGCTCGGTCTGCTCGACGATTCCCGAAAAGGCCTGCGGCGCGGCCAGGAATTCGCGGCGCTCACCGACATTGGCTCCGGACAGGCCGAGCGTCTCGGTCAATTGCTTCCAGGCGGAAAGATGCTCACCCTCGGTCGCCTGCATCGCCTGGAAGCAGGCTCCCTTCTGCCCGGCGAAATGCGTGAGATAGAGCCGCAGCACCGCGAAGAAGAAGGGCCAGCCGCCCTCGAACCCCTCCATCTGATCGTCCCAGTCGTCACTGGAGGCGAACAGCGAATGCACCATCCTGACCAGGCATTGATCGCCGGAGCGGCTGGTGATGCTGATCTCGGTCGCGATCGGCGGGGCCTTCTCGCCCCATTCATATTCGGTGTAGCCGAAGCGATGCGGCGGCTCCCACAGATTGATCTCGCCGGACGAGCTCATCTCCGGCCCGAAGCTGAAGCTGAGCTTGCCGCCGACCTTTTCCTCGATCGTCGTGCGCGTGAACCAGGTGTTGTAACCCGGCCCGGTCGCCATCGCCTGCCAGACCTGCTCGGGCGTGCCGGGAACGAGAACCTCCATCTCGACCCAGCGCTTGCCGGTTCCGTCCTTCTTGATCGGCATGATCCAGATCCTTTCAGGAATTGCTCGGCTCGGGCGCCGGATAGGCGCAGACCACGAGCCGGTGCGAGCGCCCGCCCGGGGCGCTGTCGTCGTGATAGCGGACGGCGAGACCGGCCACGGCCTCGCTCAACTCACGGGTGAAGGCGGCGCGCTCGGCCGCCGAGCGGAAGCGGATGACGCTGTCGAGCGAGAGCGTTGCCAGCCGCTTCTCCTGCCGGCGCGCCTCGCGCCAGAGCGCCCCGACCTCGCGCACGACCCTGGCCGCGAGCGCGATCAGATAGCTCGCCGAGAGCCGGTCGCGGTTGCGCTCCGGATCGGCGCCGAGCGAGCCCAGCGCCGCCGGCGACACGACGAAGGAAGCGGCGCTCGCCACCAGCAAGCGCTCGGTCAGCCCGCCCCAGTGCCGCTCGCCAGCCGGCGCGACCAGCTGATGCTCTTCCAGCGCCCGCAAATGATAGTTGACCTTCTGGCGGGTCAGCCCGACCCGACCCGCGAGCGCAGCGGCCGAAGCCGGCTCGGAGAGTTCGGCCAAGATCCGCCGCTTGACCGGATCGAGCGCCACGGCGGCACGGGCGGGATCGTCGATGACATCGAGGTCGAGCATGCCTCAAAGTTCGCATTGACAAAATTTTTTGTCAATGCGTCGAACCACCTCTTCAGCCGTCAGCAAGAAACCGGTTGCAACATACCAACTGAATGGTATGTATTGACCATGCCAAGGCCGACCAAACAATCCCCCGAACGCGGCAATGCCCGCACCCGCCTGCTCGAAGCGGCGCGGGACGTCATCCGGGCCAAGGGCTTCGCCGCCACCAGCGTCGACGATCTCTGTCGCGCGGCCGATGTCACCAAGGGCGCCTTTTTCCATCATTTCGCGAGCAAGGAGGCGCTCGGCGTCGCCGCGGCCGAGTTCTGGACCGAGCAGGTCACGCCCTTCTTCGCGGCCGCGCCCTATCACCAGCCTGCCGACGCGCTCGATCGCGTCCTTGCCTATGTCGCCTTCCGCAAGGCGATCATCGCTGGCGACATCTACGAATTCACTTGCCTGGTCGGGACGCTGGCGCAGGAGGTCCATGCCAGCGCGCCGGAGATCCGCGACGCCTGCGGCCGCAGCATCCTCGGCCATGCCGTGACGCTGGAGGCCGATATCGAGCAGGCCCGCCGCGACCGCGGCATCCGTGCCGACTGGACCGCCGCGAGCCTGGCCCGGTACACCCAGGCTGTGCTGCAGGGCGGTTTCGTCCTCGCCAAGGCCGGCAACGATCCCGATCTGGCGCGCGAAAGCCTCGATCATCTCGACCGCTATATCCGCCACCTGTTCCACGTTGCAGAGGAGCGCGCAGCATGAGCCAGTCCATGACGATCGGTTGCGCCTGCGGCCATACCCGGCTGAAGGTGCGGGGAGCGCCGATCCTCGTTTCCGAATGCCTGTGCGACAGCTGCCGGGCCGCCGCGGCCCGACTGGCGAGACTGCCGGGTGGCAGCGACATCCTCACCGCCTATGGCGCGACGCCATCAGCCGAATACCGCAAGGACAGGGTCGAGATCGTCACGGGCACGGAGAGCCTGCGCGAATTCCGGCTCAAGCCGGATGCCGGCTCGCGCCGCGTCGTCGCAACCTGCTGCAATACGCCAGTCTTCCTGGAGATGAAGGGCGCGCACTGGCTCAGCCTTTACACGCATCTCTGGCCTGAAGGCGCCCGGCCCAAGCCGGAACTGCGGACCATGGCCGGCGACCTGCCCGACGCCTCGGCCCTACCGGCCGATATCCCGAACCTCAAGACCCACACGGTCTCGTTCTACCTGAAGCTGCTCGGCGCCTGGATCGCCATGGGCTTCCGCAACCCGAAGATCACGACAGCGGGGACGATCGATGCCTGACGACAAGATCGAGATCGAAAACGTCAACAAGCCCGGCAAATCCGAGCGGGTCGACCGCGCCAAGTACCTCGCGATGCGCAAGGCGCTGCTCGCGGCATTGCCGGAAGCGGCGCCCGGGCTGACAGTCCCGGACGCCAAGGAAGCGCTATTGCCGCTTCTTCCGGACGATCTCTTCCCGCAAGGCGCCACGGCCGGCTGGTGGCTGAAGGCGGTCCAGCTTGACCTCGAGGCGAAGGGCGTGATCAAGCGCGCCCCGCGCAAGCCGGTGCATCTCTACCGGCTCGCTGCGAGCTGACCTCAGCCCGTCTCGGCGAACGCCGTCGCCAGTGCCGCTGCCGCCTCGTCGAGCTCGGCCGTCTCATGCGCAGCGCTGACCTGCAGACGCAGGCGCGCCTCGCCCTGTGCCACGATCGGGAAGGACACCGCCGGGGCGAAGACGCCGGCCCGGGTCAGCCGCGTGGTCATCGTCCGCGCCCGCTCCTCGCCGCCGACCTTGACCGCGGTAATGGCGCTGTCGCTGTCATGGCAGGCGAGCGCATAGAAGCGCAGCGCCTCGCGTAGGTGAGCGACGTTGCGCCAGAGCCGCTCGCGGGGCGAAGGATCGTCGCGGCAGATCTTCAGCGCCGTCAGCGCCGTCGCCGCGTTCGCCGTGGTCATCCCCATGGTGAAGATCCAGCTGCGCGACTTGCCCTTCAGCGTCTCGATCAGCGCGCGCGGCCCGGCGACGAAGCCGCCACTCGCCCCACCCAGCGCCTTCGATAGCGAGCCGGTCAGCAGCATGTCGTGCGCGCCATTGGCGAGCCCGCAGAGCGGTGCCGTGCCGGTACCGCCCGGCCCGACCACGCCGGTCGCATGCGCCTCGTCGATCATCAGCAGCGCGTCGAATTCGCGCGCCAGCGCCTGGATTTCGGAGAGCGGCGCCGCGCCGCCCTCCATGCTGAAGATGCCGTCGGTGACGATCAGCCGGCGCTTGGCCCGCCGTGTCCCCTCCAGCGCCCGCCGCAGGCCCGCGATATTGCGGTTCTCATAGGTCTCGACCTCGGCCCGGCTCAGCCGACAGCCATCGATGATGCTGGCATGGTTCAGCCGGTCGGAAATGATGACGTCGCCGGCCCCGACCAAGGTCGTCAGCACCCCGCCATTGGCGCTGCTGCCGGAGGAGAACAGCGCCACCGCCTCGACACCGAGGAAGGAGGCAAGGTTCTCGGCCAGCGCCTCGTGCAAAGGCGTCGTCGCGAAGACCGGGTAGATCCCGGTCCCGCTGCCATAAAGCCGCAAGGCCTCGTTGGTCGCCGCCAGCACGCGCTCATCGGTCGAGAGCCCGAGATAATCGTTGGCGCCGAGCATGATCGTGTCGATGCCGTCGAGCAGGATGCGCCCGCCACAGCGGCGCTCGATCACCCTTCGGGTTGGGACATGCGCGTTCATGGCGCAGCCTTCGGCAGCGCGCTGGCGACGAGGTTCTGCCAGTAGCGCAGGACATGCGGGACGATGCCGTCATTGAAGACATAGCGGTCGCCGTGCAGGCCTTCGCCGGGACCAACATCGCCGGCGCCGATCCAGGCATAGCATCCGCCTGCGGCGCGGATCATGAAGGCGAAATCCTCACAGCCCAGGCTCGGCTTGAACTCGGCCATGACATTCTCCGGCCCGACCGCCGCAGCGGCTGCTCGCGCCGCCAGCGCCGCCGTCTCGGCGGTGTTGATCACCGGCGGATAGCCGCGCCTATAGTCGAGCATCGCGCCGACGCCATGCGAGGCGGCGACGCCCTGCGCGATCTCGCCGATGAGCGCCTCGCAACGATCGGACAGCGCCGGATCGAAGAAGCGGCAGGTGCCCTGCAGCCAGACTTCCTTCGGCACGATGTTGCCGACATTGCCGCCATGCACCTGCGTCAGGCTGACGACGATCGGCGTCTGCGGATCGACGGCGCGCGAGACGATGCGCTGCACGCTCTGGATGAAGGCCCCGGCAGCGAGGATCGGATCGTCGCCGAGATGCGGCATCGCGACATGGGCGCCAAGTCCGGAGAAGCGCAGCTCGAAATTGTCGACCGCCGCCATCTGCGCCCCGGCGCGGGCCGCAATCGTGCCGAAGGGCACGCCCGGCCAGTTGTGCACGGCATAGACCGCCTCGACCGGGAAGCGCTCGAACAGCCCGGCCTCGATCATCTTCATGCTGCCGCCTTCGTTCTCCTCGGCGGGCTGGAAGATGAAATGCACGATGCCGTCGAACTCCGGGGTCTCGCTGAGGAGCTTGGCCGCCCCCAGGAGCATGGCGCTGTGGCCGTCATGGCCGCAGGCATGCATCACACCCTCCTTTTTCGAGGCGTAAGGCAGGCCGGTGCGCTCGATCACCGGCAGCGCATCGAGCTCGGCGCGCAGGCCGATGGCGCGCTTGCCGGAACCCGAGCGCAGCGTACCGACCACGCCGGTGCCGCCGATACCCTCCTGCACCGCGAGGCCGAAGGAACGCAGCTTGTCGGCGACGAAGCGCGCGGTCTCGACTTCCTGGAAGCCGAGCTCGGGATTGGCGTGGATGTGATGGCGCCAGGCGACGACCTCTGGCGTCAGCCTGGCGATGGGGTCATTGTGCAGCATGGTTCTCTCCTGTCCGTATCTCAGGATTAGGAGAGCGGGCCGGGCAGCGTCTTGAACCAGATTGACCGATGAACGTGCCGCAGCAGGAGAGTCAGGCGTTCTGGCGCCACGCCGCCTTCCGCGATCTCGGCCTGCTCGCGGCGCGCTTTCGCGAGCATCGCTATGACCGCCACACCCATGAAGGCTATGTGATTGCACTGATCACCGAAGGCTGCGAGCGGGTGCGCGTCGGCAAGCAGGAGGTGCTGGCTCCGGCCGGCTCGGTGCTCGTCGTCAATCCCGAGGAATGGCATGACGGCGAGGCCGGCGCCGAGCAAGGCTGGGCCTACCGCACCTTCTATCCCTCGGTCGCGCTCCTCTCTGAGGTTGCGGCCGAGCTCGGCCAGGCGCAGGCGCCGCTGTTCCCGCAGGCGCTGCTCGACGATCCCGAGCTCTCCCGGCTCCTCGCCGCCGCCCATGTGGAATCGACCTCGGCGGATGCGACCCGCGCCGAAGCCTCGCTGCTGACCGCGCTGCGCCGCCTGATCCTTCGGCATGGCGACGCCGAACGGCCGGCCGAGCCGCTCGATCGTTCAGGCGCGCAGCGCCGCTTCGCGCGCTATGAGGGGGTGATCGAGGCAGGGCTCGCCGACGAACTCGATCTGCAAGGCCTTGCCGCGGCCGCCGGCGTCACCCGTTTCCAGGTCATCCGCGACTTCAAGAAGCTCACCGGCTCGACGCCGGCCATCTTCATCCGCGACCGCCGCCTGCGCCGAGCCAACCGGCTGATCCAGGACGGCGCCAGCCTGGCAGACGCCGCTTTCGCCGCCGGCTTTTCCGACCAGAGCCATCTCTCGCGCAGCTTCCGCGCCGTGCACGGCATCACGCCCGGCATGTTCCGCAGGGCGGGTTGAGGCGCGATATCTTAGAATTTGTAAGCGAGGCTGGCGCGGACCGCATGCGCCGACGGCTCGTGCTCGACCGTGCGGCCGAGATAGGCGCCGGCGCCGACATGATCGAAGCGGCCGTAATCGGTGTAACGGTAGTCGAGGCCGAGGATAACGTTATCGGTCAGGGCGTAGTCGACGCCGCCGCCGACCGTCCAACCGGTCCTGGAGGTGTTGCTGATCTCGCTCAGCCCGCCGAGCGGAGTGACATAGGAATATTCGAGCTTGGTGAAGGCCGCGCCGGCCGTGGCGTAGACCAGGATGCGGTCGAGGCTGTAGCCGAGGCGGGCGCGCACCGAACCCTGCCAGTCCTGCCGGACGCGGACCACGCCGCCGAGATCGCCCTGCCCCGCATGGGCATTCATGCCCTCGATATCGCCCTCGACGCCAACGACGATCGAACCGAGCTGGTAGTTGAAGCCCAGGCGCGCACCACCAATGAAGGAAGACGGGCTGTAGTCGAAGGAGCGGCCGAGTGGCACGCGGCCAGCGCTTGCGAACTCGCTCGCCCGATCGGAACCCCAGGAATAGCCGACCTGGCCGCCGACATAGATGCCGCTCCAGTTGTAGAAGGTCGGCAGCTCCGGCGCCGGCGGCAGGACTCCCCTCCCGCGCAGATCGGCCGCCAATGAGGCGCCGGCGCCCAACAGGGCGATGGCTGCGGTGGCGGCTTTCAGAACGGTCTTCATCGAATTCTCGGGCTCGAACGGCAACTGTGTCCGGACGGACGATCCGACCGGCGCCGCCATGGCGTCAGGAGCACGATTATGAAAATGTTAAGGTTAATGAACCGCTAAGCAGGCTCGACGGCCACCGATCCTCCGGAACGAAAACACTTGCCGCAACGTTGCCTGCGCGATGGAGGTGTCTAGGATCGAGAGCCCCTGCAGCGGAGCGCTCATGGCCTATTTCAAGCGACTGACGGGCGCTGCCGGGCTCGCGGCTGTGGTCGCGGGTTATGTCCACGGCCTGGTCTCGCGCCGGGTCGGCGAGCCCCTGCGGCAGGCCCGGCGCGGACGCGGCGCCAGGAGCCCGATCACTCTGCCCTGGCGCGGCTGGAAGGATGTGCTGCTGCGCTTCAGCGCCCGCATCCAGGAAGCGCGCGTGCTTTCGCTCGCCGGCGCGGTCGCCTTCTTCACTCTGCTCTCGCTGGTCCCGGCCCTGTCGCTGCTGGTGACGCTCTACGGCATGCTGACCGACCCGGCGACGATCGTCGGCCAGCTCGACGACGTCACCATCGTCTTTCCGCTGGCGGCGCGCGAATTGATCCGCGAGCAGGCGATCAGGCTGGCGAGCCAGGACACCGCCAATCTCTCGCTGACCTTCCTGATCAGCTTCCTCGTCGCGGTCTGGAGCGCCAACGCCGCGATGAAGGCGGCCTTCGATGCGCTCAACATCATCTATCGCGTGCGCGAGCGTCGCGGCTTCATCCGCCTCAACCTGGTCTCGCTCGGCACCACGCTGAGTGCCCTCATCGTTCTCATCCTGGCGTTGGCGCTGATCGCGAGCCTGCCGGTGGTGACCGCGCTCTTCCCCTTCGGCCACGAGCTGGAAGTGCTGATCCGCTGGCTGCGCTGGCCAGCCTTCTTCCTCGTCGGCATCACCGCGATCGGCTGCCTCTACTGGATCGGCCCGAGCCGCAAGCCGCCGCGCTTCGCCTGGGTGCTGCCCGGCGCCATCGCCGCGGCGCTGCTCTGGGTCGCGACCTCCATCGGCTTCTCCTGGTATGTCAGCACGCTCGGCCGCTACACCGCGACTTATGGCTCGCTCGCCACCATCGTCGTGTTCATGACCTGGCTCTGGCTTTCGGCGACGATCGTGCTGGCCGGCGCCGAGCTCAATGCCGAACTGGAGCACCAGAGCCGCCATGGCTCGGCACCGGCGCCGGTGACGCAACTCAGCCGCAACGCTCCAGGCCGAAGCTGAGCTGCCGGCTGGAGCACGATGCCACAGCCACATCCGCTTGACCTTGTCCGCGACCGCAGCGTCTGCTCTTCAACACGAAGGCCCTTGCGTGGCCAACCACACGGACATGCCCATGATCACCGCGACCCGCATCCACCTCACCATCGCCATGCTGATGGGGCTTTCAGGCGTAACGCTGCTCGCGGCCGGCACGCATTCCGGCGCCTCCGACAACGCCCAGATCGCCGGGCAGATTCTGCTTTTCCATGCCCCTGCGGTGATCGCCGCCTGCGCAGCACGGCGGGCCGAACTGCTGGCCGATTGGCCGGCGCGGCTTGCGATCTCGCTGCTGATCCTCGGCGTCGCGCTGTTTTCGGCCGATCTCGCGATGCGCGGTTTCCACGGCGAGCGGCTCTTCCTCGGCGCTGCGCCGGCCGGCGGCTTCATGATGCTCGGCGGCTGGCTCGGGCTCGTCGTCGCCGCCTTGTTCGCCAAGCGCGCCTGACCGGCATCGGCGCGCTTTCGTAGCCCGATATCTTCAGTTAGAACGCGGCGCGGCGCGGCTGCCTCCCTGCGCCTTCGCGGAGCCTGCCGATGAACGCCCCTCACAATCTCACGCCCTCGCAAGCCGCCGATCTGCTCGTCCAGGCGCTGCCGCATATGCAGCGCTACGACCAGGAGGTGATCGTGATCAAATATGGCGGCAACGCCATGGGCGACGCCGCCACCGCCGAGGATTTCGCCGAGGACGTGGTGCTGCTCGAGCAGTCCGGCCTGAAGCCGGTGGTCTGCCATGGCGGCGGGCCGCAGATCGCCCGCATGCTGGAGAAGCTCGGCATCAAGTCCGAGTTCAAGCAGGGCCTGCGCGTCACCGACGCCGCCACCGTCGACGTGGTCGAGATGGTCCTGGCCGGCTCGGTCAACAAGGAGATCGTCGGCTACATCTCGCGCGAAGGCGGCAAGGCGATCGGGCTCTGCGGCAAGGACGGCAACATGGTGACCGCCAGGAAGGCGACCCGCACCATCGTCGACCCAGATTCGAAGATCGAGCAGGTGCTGGATCTCGGCTTCGTCGGCGAGCCCGAGACGGTCGACACCACCGTGCTCAAGGCGATCCTGAAGGAAGAGCTGATCCCAGTGCTGGCGCCGGTCTGCGCCGCTGCCGACGGCCAGACCTACAACGTCAACGCCGACACCTTCGCAGGCGCGATCGCCGGCGCGCTGGGTGCCAAGCGCCTGCTGCTGCTCACCGACGTGCCGGGCGTGCTCGACAAGGAGAAGCAGCTGATCCCCGAGCTCACCATCGAGCAGTGCCGGCGCCTGATCGCCGACGGCACCATCTCCGGCGGCATGATCCCGAAGATCGAGACCTGCATCTACGCGCTGGAGAAGGGCGTCGAGGCCGTCGTCATCCTCGACGGCAAGGTCCCGCATGCGGCGCTGATCGAGCTCTTCACCGACACCGGCTCGGGCACGATCATCCGGAAGTGACACTGGCCGTCGTTCTCGGGCGAAGCGAAGCGCAGACCCGAGCACGACGGTGTACCTCTCCGTCGCAAGGACTTTGCAAGCATCTTGCATGTCATGATGGCTGCCCCCACATGACATGCCCCCATGAACCAGAACGCGACCATCCCAGCCACCGCCATCCCGCTCCTTCCGGAGCAGGCGGCGTTCGGCCATGTCGACCACTGGATCTTCGACCTCGACAACACGCTCTATTCGCACGAGGCGCAGGTCTGGCCGCAGGTCAATGAGCGGATCAGCCTCTATCTGCTCCAGCTCTTCGGGCTCGACGGCCTCTCCGCGCATGAGCTGCGCCGCTACTACTATGAGCGCTACGGCACGACGCTGAACGGGCTGATGTCGGAGCACGGCGTCGATCCCGACGATTTCCTCGCCTTCGCCCACGACATCGACCTCACGATGCTCGATCCCAATCCCGATCTCGGCGCGGCGATCGCCGCCCTGCCCGGCCGTAAGCTGATCCTGACCAACGGCTCGCGCGGCCATGCCGAGAACGTCGCCGGCAAGCTCGGCATCCTCCACCATTTCGAGGACATCTTCGACATCGTCGAGGCCGGCTTCCTGCCCAAGCCTGAGCGGGCGACCTACGAGAACTTCCTCGCCAAGCATGCGGTCGATCCCGCACGGGCGGCGATGTTCGAGGACATCGACAAGAACCTGATCGTGCCGAACGACCTCGGCATGAAGACGGTGCTGATCGTACCGCGCACGACCGATCCCTTCCGCGACGCTTCGGAGCAGGCGGTGGTCGAGGCCGCCCACGTCCATTTCGTCACCGATGATCTGACCGGCTTCCTGAAACCACTGATGCGGGCGGGCGAGACCATCCCGCTCGCCGGGCCTTAGGCGTAACGCTCAGCCGCTAGCCCATGGGCGCGACGCAGGGAGGTGAGGTCCAGCCCCGGAATCTCGCCGTCGATCACGCGCCAGCGCCCGCCGACCATGACGCGGTCGGCTCGGTTGGCGCCGCATAGGACCAGCGCCGCGATCGGGTCATGCGCTCCCGAGAAGCGCAATTCGTCGAGTCTGTAGAGCGCGAGATCGCCCTGCAGGCCGATGGCGATCCTGCCGATATCGGCACGCCCGAGGCAACGCGCCGAGCCCTCGGTCGCCCAGCGGATCGTGTCGCGCGCCGTCACCGCGCTTGCGCTCGTGTAGTGCAGCCGGTTGACCAGCAGCGCGTGGCGCAGCTCCTCCATCAGGTTCGAGCCGTCATTGCTGGCCGAACCGTCGACACCGAGGCCGACCGGCGCCCCTGCCGCCTCCAGTTCCCGCGTCTTGCAGAAGCCCGAGGCGAGCACGCCGTTCGAAGTCGGGCAATGGCAGACGCCGACACCGGCCTTGCCCAGCCGCTCGCATTCCTCGCAGGAGAAATGGATGCCGTGCGCCAGCCAGGTTTTTGGCCGCAGCCAGCCGGCTTCTTCCAGGAGATCGAGCGGGCGCTTGCCATAGACCTCCCGGCAATAGGCGTCCTCATCCTCGGTTTCCGCCAGATGGGTATGCAGCGGTGCATCGAAGCGCGTCGCCAATTCGGCCGAGGCCGCCATCAGCGAGGTCGTCACCGAGAAGGGCGAGCAGGGCGCGAGCGCGATCTGCACCATGCTGCCGGGCTTGGGGTCATGGAACAGGGAGAGCACCCGCTCGCAATCGGCAAGGATCGTGTCCTCGTCCTGCACCACCTCGTCAGGCGGCAGGCCGCCATCCTTCTGCGACAGGTTCATCGAGCCGCGCGAGATGGTGACGCGGATGCCGAGCGCCCGCGCCTCCTCGACGGCAATGTCGACGGCGTTCTCCAGCCCGGCCGGATAGAGATAGTGGTGGTCGGCGGCTGTGGTGCAGCCGGAAAGCATGAGTTCGACCAGCGCGGCGCGCACCGCCAGCCGCAGATCCTCCGGCCGCAGCCGTGCCCAGAGCGGGTAGAGCGCCTTCAGCCAGGGAAAGAGCTCGCGGTCGATCGCCGCCGGATGGGCGCGGGTCAGCGTCTGGTAGAAGTGGTGGTGGGTATTGATCAATCCCGGCAACACGACGTGAGCCGAGGCGTCGAAGCTTTCGGTCACCGGCAGCGCCGGATAGCCGCTACTCGCGATCAGCTCGACGATCACCCCGTCCTCGATCACGACCCCGCCCCCGGCATTTTCGGCGAGGATGGCGAGCGGGTTCCTGATCCAGAGACGCATGGCGGGTCCGATTACGAGCGATTCTTCAATAATGACATAGGCTTGGGTGATAACGAAGGCCAGCCTTATGGGCTGGGTCTTCCGGGGGAGGTATTTCCGCACCTTGCGTCGCGAAAACACACGCCCAGCGCGAACGCTGGATGGCTGTTCGCGCTGCTTGTCTTTCAATAAGCTGTTGGCAAGGCGGCCCACGGGATTTCATCCGCGAGGCTTCCGGTCCAACGGGGAAAACGTTCGCCTTGCGAGGCGAAGCGTGGCTCAAGGAGAGATCCCATGAAGAAATTGTTGCTGGCGACGCTGTCGGCCTCGGCACTGATGGCGGCGCAACCGCTGGCGGCCAAGACGCTGGTCTATTGCTCGGAAGGCAGCCCGGAGAATTTCGCGCCGAGCGTCAACACCACCGGCACGTCCTTCGACGCCAACACCCAGATCTACGACACCATCGTCCAGTTCGAGCGCGGCGGCGTCAAGGTTCAGCCGGCCCTGGCGGAGAAGTGGGACGTCTCGCCGGATGGGCTGACCTACACCCTTCATCTGCGCAAGAACGTGAAGTGGCATTCCAACAAGAACTTCAAGCCGACGCGCGACTTCAACGCCGACGACATCATGTTCATGTTCGAGCGGCAGTGGAAAGAGGCGCACCCCTATTACAAGGTGACCAGCTCGAACCACTCCTACTTCAACGACATGGGCATGCCCAAGCTCTTGAAGTCGGTCGAGAAGGTCGACGACTACACGGTCAAGATCACGCTGAACCAGCCGGAGGCGCCGTTCCTAGCCGACCTCGCCATGCAATATGCCGGCGTGCAGTCGAAGGAATACGCCGATGCCATGCTGAAGGCCGGCACGCCCGAGAAGCTCGACCAGGAGCCCGTCGGCACCGGCGCCTTCTATCTGGTGCAGTACCAGAAGGACGCGATCATCCGCTACAAGGCCTTCCCCGAGTACTGGGCCGGCAAGGCCAAGATCGACGACCTGATCTTCGCGATCACACCTGACGCCTCGGTGCGCTGGGCCAAGCTGCAGAAGGGCGAATGCCATGTCATGCCCTATCCGAATCCGGCCGATCTCGACGCCATCAAGAAGGACGCCAACGTCCAGATCCTGGAGCAGCCGGGCCTGAACATCGGCTATCTCGCCTACAACACCGCCAAGAAGCCCTTCGACGACGTCAAGGTCCGCCGCGCCGTCAACAAGGCGATCAACAAGAAGGCGATCATCGACGCGGTCTATCTCACCAGCGGCGTCGCGGCGACCAACCCGATCCCGCCGACCATGTGGTCCTATAACGAGACCATCAAGGACGACCCCTATGATCCGGAGGCGGCCAAGAAGGAGCTGGCCGAGGCCGGCTACCCGAACGGCCTGGAGATCGACCTCTGGGCGATGCCGGTGCAGCGTCCCTACAACCCCAACGCCAAGCGCATCGCGGAATTGATGCAGGCCGACCTCGCCAAGGTCGGCATCAAGGCCGAGATCAAGACCTTCGAATGGGGCGAGTACCGCAAGCGCCTGCAGGCGGGCGAGCACCAGACCGGCATGTTCGGCTGGACCGGCGACAATGGCGATCCGGACAACTTCCTGCACACGCTGCTCGGCTGCGACGCCTCCAAGAACAATGGCGGCAACGTCGCCAAGTTCTGCTACCAGCCCTTCGACGAGCTGGTGACGAAGGCCAAGACGATCACCGATCAGGCCGAGCGCGAGAAGCTCTACCGGCAGGCGCAGGTGATCTTCAAGGAACAGGCGCCCTGGTTCACCATCGCCCATGCGGTCCAGCTCAAGCCGGTCCGCAAGGAAGTGATCGACTTCAAGCTCTCGCCGTTCAGCCGTCACGTCTTCTACGGCGTCGACATCGGCAAGTGATGCTCTGCGTCAAATAACCCCGGCGCCGGCGGAGCATTCATTGCTTCGCCGGCGCCTCGAAAATTCCGATTATTGCGCACCTCGGCATTGGTGTTTGCAGGTCTTTCGCCGCCAGTGCCGTCTCGACTGGCGCTCACCCTCGCGATCCACCGATTTTGCTGCCGCGTTCTTGATCTTTGCGGCGTTCTGGTGTTTGCGCTGCGCCGGAATTCGAATTTGACTAAGATCACAAGATCGGCCGCCGCGCGGCGAGACGCCCGGCCAATAAGACTGGCACAACCATGCTTCGCTTCATCCTGACCAGGGTCAGCCTCGTCATCCCGACCTTCATCGGCATCACGCTGCTGGCCTTCTTCCTGGTCCGGCTCGTGCCGGGCGACCCGATCGAGACCATGGCCGGCGAGCGCGGCATCGATGCCGCCCGCCATGCGCAATTGCTGAAGGAATACGGCCTCGACCAGCCGCTCCTCGTCCAGTACGGCCGCTATATCGAGCGTGTCGTGCAGGGCGATCTCGGCAAGTCGATCGTGACGCGCGAGAACGTGCTCTCCGAGTTCGGTCAGCTTTTCCCGGCCACGATCGAACTCGCGCTCTGCGCCATCCTGATCGCGCTGATTATCGGCCTCCCAGCCGGCATCATCGCCGCGGTGAAGCGAAATTCGATCTTCGACCATGGCGTGATGGGCATCTCGCTCACCGGCTATTCGATGCCGATCTTCTGGTGGGGGCTGCTGCTCATCCTGCTGTTCTCGGTGCAGCTCGGCATCACCCCGGTCTCGGGCCGCATCGCGGTGCAGTACTTCATCGAGCCGGTCACCGGCTTCCTCACCATCGACAGTCTGCTCGCGGGCGACATCGACGCTTTCTGGTCGGCGCTGTCGCATCTGTTGCTGCCGGCGATCGTGCTCGGCACCGTGCCGCTCGCCGTCATCGCCCGCATGACCCGCTCGGCCATGCTCGAAGTGCTCGGCGAGGATTATATCCGCACCGCCCGCGCCAAGGGCATGGCGCCGCTGCGGGTCGTCGCCCTGCACGGGCTGCGCAACGCGCTGATCCCGGTCGTCACCGTAATCGGCCTGCAGGTCGGCACGCTCTTCACCGGCGCGATCCTGACCGAGACGATCTTCTCCTGGCCGGGCGTTGGCAAATGGCTGATCGAGGCGATCAGCCGGCGCGACTACCCCATTCTCCAGGGCGGCACGCTGCTGCTCGGCATGGTCGTGATGAGCGTCAACCTCCTGGTCGACCTGCTCTACGGCCTGATCAACCCGCGCATCAGGCACGCACGATGATCGCTCTTTTGTCCCTTCGCTCTCATCGGAGCCTTCGCCCATGAGCGCCGAGACTTTGCAAGTTCCCGCGACGCCCACAGGCGCGCCACCGCATCCCGCCCGCGAGTTCTGGACCTATTTCAGCGCCAACCGCGGCGCGGTCGCGGGGCTCGTCGTCATCGGCATCGTGCTGCTCTGCGCGCTGTTCGCGCCGCTGATCGCCCCGCACGATCCCAACCTGACCAACAATGCCGTCTTCCTGAAGCCGCCATTCTGGCAGGAGGGTGGTTCGCTGTCCTATCCGCTCGGCACCGATGCGATCGGCCGCGACATCCTCTCGCGGCTCATCTACGGCGCGCGGCTCTCGCTGGTCATCGGTATCGCCGTCGTCGCCATCGCGATCGTCGTCGGCATCGTGCTCGGCCTCATCGCCGGCTTCTTCAAAGGCCTCGCCGACATCGCCATCATGCGGGTGATGGACATCCTGATGACCATGCCGAGCCTGCTGCTCGCCATCGTCATCGTCGCGATCCTCGGCCCGGGGCTGATGAACGCGATGCTCGCCGTCGCCATCGTCGTGCTGCCGCATTATGTCCGCATCACCCGCGCCGCCGTCATCGCCGAAACCTCGAAGGACTATGTCGTCGCCGCCAAGGTCAGCGGCGCGCAAACGCCCCGGCTGATGTTCTCCGAGATCCTGCCGAACTGCGCCGCGCCGCTGATCGTGCAGGCGACGCTCGGTGTCTCCACCGCGATCCTCGACGCCGCGGCACTCGGCTTCCTCGGCCTCGGCGCCCAGCCGCCCACCCCGGAATGGGGCACCATGCTCGCCGACGCCCGCGAATTCGTGCTGCGCGCCTGGTGGGTGGTCACGTTCCCGGGCCTTGCCATCCTGATCACCGTGCTCGCCTTCAACCTGCTCGGCGACGGGTTACGCGATGCCCTCGATCCCAAATTGAAGCGCTGATCCCATGCCCCTGCTCGAGATCGAAAACCTCAGCGTCGAGTTCCCGACATCCCAGGGAACCCTGCGCGCGGTCGACCGCATCGACTTGACCCTGGACGAAGGCGAGGTGCTCGGCGTCGTCGGCGAATCCGGCTCCGGCAAATCAGTCACCATGCTCGCTCTGATGGGCCTTGTCGGCTACCCCGGCCGCGTCCGCGCCGACAAATTGCGCTTCGACGGCCGCGATCTCCTGACCATGTCCGCCCGCGAGCGCCGCCAGCTCACCGGCAAGGACGTGGCGATGATCTTCCAGGAGCCGAGCACCAGCCTGAACCCCTGCTTCACCATCGGTTTCCAGCTCGCTGAGACGCTGCAGAAGCACGAAGGCATGGACCGCAAGGCGGCCAAGCGCCGCGCGATCGAACTGCTCGAGCAGGTCGGCATCCCCGCCCCGGAAAGCCGCCTCAAGGCTTATCCCCACCAGCTCTCCGGCGGCATGAACCAGCGCGTCATGATCGCAATGGCGATCGCCTGCAATCCGCGCCTGCTGATCGCCGACGAGCCGACCACCGCGCTCGACGTCACCATCCAGGCGCAGATCCTCGATTTGCTGATGACGCTGCAGCGCGAGCGCAACATGGCGCTCGTCCTGATCACCCACAACATGGGCGTCGTCGCCGAGACCGCGCAGCGGATCATGGTGATGTATGCCGGGCAGATCATGGAGGAGCGCAAGGTCGACGCGCTGTTCTCCGCTCCGCAGCACCCCTATTCCGCCGCGCTGCTCGCCGCCCTGCCGGAACGCAGCGAAGGCGAAAGCCGCCTCGCCACGATCCCCGGCATGGTGCCCGGCTTGAACGACCGCCCGAAAGGCTGCCTGTTCAGCCCGCGCTGCGCCTATGCCACCCAGCATTCGCGCAGCGTCCAGCCCCAGCTCCGGCCTTGGGCTGACGGCCATGTGCGCTGCCACTACCCGCTCGGCGATGCCCAGCGCGAGGCGGAGCGTGCTCGCGACGATGCCGGCCTGGCGACGGAGGCGGCCCGATGAGCAATCCCGTCATCGAAGCCCACGACCTGACGCAGACCTATCAGGTCAGGCAGGGGCTGTTCCGCCCGCCGGCGCAATTGCAGGCGGTGAACAAGGTTTCCTTCGCGGTCGAGGCCGGGCGCACTTTGGCCGTCGTCGGTGAATCCGGTTGCGGAAAGTCGACGCTTGCGCGCATGGCGACGCTGATCGAGAAGCCGACCTCAGGGTCGCTCACGCTCGACGGGCTCGACGCCGTCTCGCCGCCGGCGAGCGAGCAGCGGCGCCTGCGCCGCACCGTCCAGTTCGTCTTCCAGAATCCCTATGGTTCGCTCAACCCGCGCAAGAAGATCGGCACGATCCTCGAGGAGCCGCTGCTGATCAACACCAGCCTCTCCAAGGCCGAGCGCACCGAGAAGGCCCGCGCCATGATGGCCAAGGTCGGGCTGCGGCCGGAACACTACGCCCGCTATCCGCACATGTTCTCCGGCGGCCAGCGTCAGCGCATCGCGATTGCCCGCGCGCTGATCCTCTCGCCGAAGGTGGTTGTCGCCGACGAGCCGGTCTCGGCGCTCGACATCTCGATCCAGGCGCAGGTGCTCAACCTGCTCGCCGACCTGCAGGACGAGCTCAAGCTCGCCTATCTCTTCATCTCGCACGACCTCAGCGTCGTCCGGCACATCGCCCATGACGTGATGGTGATGTATCTCGGCAATGCCATCGAGCACGGCCCGAAGGAGCGGATCTACGCCCGCCCGCTCCACCCTTACACGCAGGCGCTGCTCGCCTCGACGCCGCGTGTCGGCGGCGACAAGCGCGAGAAAATCGTGCTGCGTGGCGAACTACCCTCGCCGCTCAATCCACCGGCCGGCTGCGTTTTCTCGACCCGCTGCCCCTTCGTCACCGATCGCTGCCGCACCGAGCGGCCGCAGAAGCGCGAGATCGACGGCAGGCAGGTCGCGTGCCACTACGCCGAGACGTTCTTGGCGAAGACGGCGGCTTGAGCGCGGAAACGGCTATCGATTGATAGGCCTGCACCGAGCAGGCCGGTGTCATTGCCAGCGAAAACAAAAACGGTCCGAGAGCAGCTCTGCCGCTCCCGGACGGCTTCATTACTACGGTCTTCGCAATGACGAGACGGCTCACGCCACCTTGGCGATCACCGGCTTGGCTTCCCATTCCTCGCCCCAGATCATGACGGCGTGTCCTGGCGAGACCTCGCGGTACTGGCGCACCGGCGGGACGTAGT
>NZ_JBWKNL010000012.1:0-127424 GCF_059415545.1 Allobosea sp. GW821-FHT10B12 | reverse complement strand
CGGGGTGGAGCAGCCCGGTAGCTCGTCAGGCTCATAACCTGAAGGTCGTCAGTTCAAATCTGGCCCCCGCAACCAAAATAACCGCATAGCAAAAACCCCGCTTCGCCAAGAAGCGGGGTTTTTTGCGTTGTCGGCGTACAGCGCCAGAATCCGCGCCAGATCGCCGTGCAGCTCCAGCGAGGTGCTTTTGCATCAAGGTGTCGTTCCCAACACGCAACTGGGCTGGTCGACCGGCGCCGCCCACCACTGAGATGCAGATCAGCTCTGCTGGTTGCTGGAAACGGATGCATCGGCGCGCCTCGGTGACATGCCGCTCTATGTCGCGGGAGACAGCCGAGCGATCGTAGGAGCACAGGCTTTCGTCGTGCAGGGGCGGTTGACCGCCGTCGCCATAGCCGAGCGCCTGGGCCATGCCGTCGATGCCGATCAGCGCGGCTCTTCTGCGTTGGTTCAAGCGCGATACCCACATCCGCCCCGTCCTGAACGCGCTGTACCGGCCAAAAGGCGAGAATCGCATCCCGCAAGCCGCCACCGTGGCGTGCCGATGCGAAGAGGTCACCGGCGGTCAGACCCGCCACTATGTCGAGCTCGGTTGCCTTGGTCCCAACCAAACCAAGGCGTTCGGTCGTTGCGGCATGGGGCCATGCCAGGGGCGTTCTGCGGTCTTATGGCGAGCGCCCGATCAGCCTATCCTCGACGTTCTGTAGATGCCGGCGCGTCGCGTCGGCTGCCGCTGCAGGTTCCCGGTGAGCGATGGCGTCGACGATCCGAGCGTGGTCGTCGAAACTATGATGGTCGGCGGGCGGGCTGCCGTCGCTTGGCCGCGGCCGCCCCCAGGTGACGGCGCGGCGCACGGCGTTGAGCGTGTCGAACAGCGCGAGCAGGATCGGATTATGCGCGGCCTCTACGATCTGGTGGTGGAAGCGCGCGTCATACGCCTCGTACTCACGCCAGGTCGTCGAGGTACGGCAAGCCTCGTTCAGCTCGGCAAGTGCGGCGATTTCGGCCGCCGTGGCATTGATTGTCGCGAGGCGGGCGAGTTCCGGCTCGAGTGCTATGCGCGCCTTCATCACCTGGACGGGGTTGCTGCGCTGCGCCAGATCCGAGATGTCCACCAGCTGCGGCGGCCGGGCTCCGACGAAGGTGCCCTTGCCGACATGGCGCCAGAGCTGGCCGTCGCGCTCGAGCACCGCCAGGCCTTTGCGCAGTTCGGCGCGCTTGACGCCGAGGAGTTCGGCGAGTTCCCGTTCCGGTGGCAGGCGCCCGTCATCCGGTAGCCTCGCGGCAGCAAGAAAACCATAGAGCTGCGTCAGGACGCCCGAGACGGCGGGATCGGGTGGAGAATCGACTGTCTGGTCCATCATGAGGTGACCGGTGGCGAGTGATACCGCCTTGATTCCATGGATGGACGGCGATTGCAACCATTTTGATATTGGTTGAAACAATCAGGCCAATGGGTCAGATATCCGGCCAACTGCAAGATAATATCTACCTTGACACGATCAATTTGTCGCATGACATTGACCAAAATAAAATTGGTTGCGACCAGATCGCACAAAAAGCCACACAGAACTCTGGGAGGAGTCGCCATGAAGCTCTTGGGAAGAAGGCTGTCCGCCGTGTTCGCCGTCGCCGCCGCCCTGACGATCGGGAGCGTGGCCGCGCAAGCGCAGAGCAAGGTTCGGGTGGCGCTCGGAGACGTGCTGTCGACCGAAACGCTGGCGATGATCGTCGCGCTCGAGCGTGCCAAGGAGAAGGGCGTCGACTACCAGGTGACGCATTTCTCGAAGGAGGATCTCGCCATCCAGGCCGTGATCAACGGCCAGGCGGACCTGGGCATCGGCACGCCCTATGCCGTCGTCCAGAAGAGCAAGGCGCCGCTGCGCGTGCTCTTCCAGGGCACGCGGCTCGTCTTCTTTCCGGTCGCCGACAAGTCCTACAAATCGTGGAAGGACATGAACGGCCAGCCGATCACGTTCCATGCCCGCGCGACGGGGACGGAAGCCATCGGCAACATCATCGCCAAGCGCGAAGGCATCCAGTTCGGCGAGCGCAGCTATGTGCCCGGCTCCGAAAACCGGATCATCGGCATGATGAAGGGGCAGATCAAGGCCACGGTGGTCGATCTCGCCAACAAGAACCTGCTGCTCGAGAAGGCGGGCGACCGCTTCCACGTCCTTCCCGGCGTCAGCGAGCCCGCCTCCGACGAAACCCTGTTCGGGCAGATCGACTGGATCAAGAAGAACGAGAAGCAGGTCGACGTCATCGTCACCGAATTCCTGCGGCTCTGGCAGGAGATGGCGGCCAATCCGGGAATCGTCGAGCAGGAGCGCACCAAGCGCAAGCTGATGGCCGACCAGCCAAAGGAGGTGCTGGAGGGCATCACCAAGTTCTACACGATGGCGACCAAGGAGGGCGTCTATGTGCCGGCCGGCGGCAGCGCCGACATCGCGAAGGCCGATTTCGAGTTCTACACCGAGGCCGGACAGATGCAGGGGCCGGCGGCCGAGCTGAAGGTCGAGGACTTCTGGTATCTCGCGCCGCTCGAACGGGCACGCAAGGCCTTGGGCAGCTAGGCGGAATTCGCGCCTGTCCAGCCGACCGGCATGCCGGGCGATGACGGCCCGACATGCTCCTTCTTGCGGCTCTCACAAGCGGAGTAACCTCCCTTGCAGATTTCCGACCTTGCCACCGCCCTCCCGACGCGTCGTGAACCTCCGGCCAGCTATTGGCGCGATGCGCTGATCCACCCGCTCGTCCTGCGCCTGGTTTCCTTCGCGGCCGTGCTTGCGCTTTGGGAATATGCCGGGCGGATTCCCTTGAGCCCGGCCTTTCCGACCTTCCTCGAAACCATGGGCGGGCTCGGTGCGATCATCGGCGACGGGACGCTCTACAAGGCCTTCCTGATCACGCTCCATCCTCTCCTGATCGGCCTGGCCGTTTCGGTCCTGCTCGGCGTGGCGCTCGGCGTGCTGATGGGTCTGCACGAGCCTTCGGAATGGCTGGTCGCGCCGATCTTCGTGATCGCCCAGGCGGCGCCGCTGGCCGCGCTCATCCCGGTCCTTACCTTCGCCTACGGCATCGGGCTCACCGCGAAGATCATGACCGTCTGCATCATGGCGATGCCGGTCATCGTGCTGAATACGCTAGGCGCGGTGCGCAATACGCCAAAATCGCTTCTGGAAATGGGCCGGTCCTTCCTCGCCAGCCGCAGCCAGAATATCCGCCTCGTCATCCTGCCCGCGGCGAGCCCGATGATCTTCGCCGGTCTCCGGCTCGGCTGCGCAGCCGCCTTCATCGGCGTGATCCTTGCCGAGTTGCTGATCACGCCGACCGGCATCGGCGACGTGATCTCCTACAACCAGTCGGTCGCCGACTATCCGAAGATGTACGCGGCCATTCTCGCCATCATCGTGTTCTCGGTCCTGTTCATCGAGCTGCTGGAGCGGATCGAGCTCACCCTGTTCCGACCGGAGAGCCGCGCATGACGCCGAACATCGCTCCTGCAGAACCACGGCCGATGTCCGGCCCCGCGCCGATCCCGCCCCTCGCCACGCGGCCGATCGTCGAGGTCAAGAGCGTCTCGAAGACCTATGCCGGCGGCATCGAGGCGCTCAGCGGCATATCGCTGGATTTTCCGGAGGGGCGGCTGACGACACTGCTCGGCCCGTCTGGCTGCGGCAAGACCACGCTCCTGAAGATCATCGCCGGCCTGATCCCGGCCAGCGGCGGCCAAGTTTTCGTCGACGGCCGCGAGGTGAACGGGCCGGGCCCTGAACGCGCCTTCGTCTTCCAGGATTTCGCGCTGATGCCCTGGGCGAGCGTCATCCGCAACGTCGCCTTCGGGCTCGAACTGCGCGGTGTCGCCCATAGCGAGCGCGAGGCGATCGCTGAACGTCACATCGCGCGCGTCGGCCTCAAGGGCTTCGAACAGAAATACCCGCACGAGCTCTCGGGTGGCATGCGCCAGCGCGTCGGCCTTGCCCGCGCGCTCGCGGTCGACGCCAAGGTCGTGCTGATGGACGAGCCGTTCTCGGCGGTCGACGAGCAGACGCGCCGCAAATTCCAGGAAGAGCTGCTCGAACTCGTCGCCAACGAGGGCAAGTCGTTCATCTTCGTGACGCACAGCATCGAGGAGGCGGTCTACGTCTCGGACCGGATCGCGCTGCTCTCGCGCCGTCCGAGCCGCGTCTCGGCGATCATAGAGCCGAAGATCGTGCGCGGCGGCGACCCGGAGAAGATCAGGCGCGACAGCGCCTATCTCGATGTCGTCGAGGAGATCTGGCAGCAGCTCAAGCACTATCTGGACTAGGGGGCGGCCATGGTCATTTCCGGCATCCGCCTTCCCATGATGACGTCGCTCATCGTCTGGGCCGTGATCTGGGAGATCGCCGGCCATACCGACGCCGGCTTCATCCTGCCGCCACTGTCACGCATCATCTGGCGCGTCTTCGAGATCGTCCCGACCGCTTCGTTCCTCGACGCGCTGCTGATCACTGGCCGCGCCTTCCTGCTCGGCAATGCCATCGCGATCAGCGTCGGTGTGCCGCTCGGGATCCTGATGGGCCGCTCGGTCATCGCCGACCGGCTGCTGCTGCCCTGGGTGAATCTCTTCCTCTCGGCGCCGCTCAGCGCACTGGTTCCGGTGATCATGGTGCTGTTCGGGCTCGGCGAGACGACGATCGTCCTCGTCGTCGTGCTGTTCTCGATGTGGATCGTCGTCCTCAACACCCGCGCCGGCGTCCGCGCCATTTCGCCCTCGCTGGTCGAGATGGCGCGCAGCTTCGGCGCCAATGGCTGGCAGGCTTTCAGCCGGATCTATCTCTGGGCGGCGCTGCCCGAGATCCTGGCGGGCATCCGGCTCGGCATGATCCGCGCCGTCAAGGGCGTGGTCATCGGGCAATTGCTCGTCTCGGTGGTCGGTTTCGGCACGCTCTTCGAGATCTACCAGTCGCATTTCCTGATGGAGCATTTCTGGGCGCTGCTGCTCGTGCTCTTCAGCTTCGCCTTCACCCTCAACGAGTTGCTGGCCGGGCTCGAACGTCGGTTCGCCTATTACGCCGCCTCGCGCTGACCAATCCTCTTGCCAACGAAGGATCCTGCAAGATGAACATCGCCACGCCTCAGAACCATGTCGTCCAGGCCCCGGCGCCGGTTTCGCTCCCGGTACGCGGGACGCAGAGCCGCTTCCCGGTTCACCGCATCTATTGCGTCGGCCGCAATTACGCCGCCCACACGATCGAGATGGGTGGAGACCCGAACCGCGAGGCGCCCTTCTTCTTCCAGAAGAACCCCGACAACGTCGTCCTCGATGGGGCCGATTTCCCTTATCCGCCTCGCAGCAGCAATGTTCACCACGAGATCGAGATGATTGTCGCCCTCGCCAAGGGCGGCAAGGACATTCCGGTCGAGGACGCCCTCGATCATGTCTACGGCTATGCCGTCGGCCTCGACATGACGCGGCGCGACCTGCAGGATGAGTGCAAGAAGGCGAGCCGGCCCTGGGAGATCGGCAAGGCGTTCGAGCATTCCGCCCCGATGGGCGAGATCGTTCCGGCAAGCACGCTCGGCCATCCTGAGAATGGGGCGATCTGGCTCAAGGTCAACGGCGAGATCCGCCAGCAGGGCGATCTCAACCACATGATCTGGAAGGTGCCGGAGATGATCTCCTATCTCTCCGGCCTGTTCGAACTAGCGCCGGGCGACCTGATCATGTCGGGCACTCCCTCCGGCGTCGGCGCGATCGTGCGCGGCGACGTGATGGAAGGTCATATCGAGGGCATCGGCACCTTGCGCACCAAGGTGGTCTGAGCGGCGGCGAATGCGGTCCGTGAAGGCGGGCCGCATTCGCTGACACTGCCGTGGAAGAGCCCGAGACAAGCTGTCGACGGATGATTTGCCGCGACTGCTCCGTTGGCACCTTCCTCAAGGATAGAAGCCCGAACGGTCCGGCGAGGGCGCCGCGAATCGGCCGTTGGAGCCCTGCTCAAACATCAGCCCAAGGCGCGGGCAGCAACGATTCCGACTCGCGGCTGACTCCAACGACTGCTGGTGATTGGATGCGGGGTTTCGTGACATTCGCCAGTAGGGCCGGGCTGTGGATTTTCGCTGCGACACGGTCGCGCTGGTCAACAGTGCGCCATCAGCAGAAGTTGGCGTTTTGCCCGATAGCAGACATTCACGCTAGGTCGCGAAGCGTCAGCCTGACGAACTCAACATGATGTTTATCGGTCGCGGCCAGCGGCCATTTCGTCGCTTCTCCACTTGCAATACCGAAATCGCGCGCGAGATCGATCGCCGCCGGTCCGCGGGCGACGAGACCCTACTGTCTATCGACCGCAGCCTGGATTGACTGCCGAGCCGTGGCCTCCGGCCGAAGAGATATTAGAGTTACTGATAGTATGCGCCTTTTGCTTTCACTCGCGGAACCAGCGCGTTAATCCCGGACCATACAAGGGCGAATGCCCGGATAGCCGCGCTCGCAGCCGGGGGAAACGATGACGGCGCCGATCTTGAAAATGGGGGAATTGCCGCTTTTCAGCAGGTTTCGGCGCGGCGCTCGGCCGCGCTTTCCTGCAATCCTCAGCGGCGCGGCACCACAGCCTGCGGCTGCCCTGCGCCCAATTCTCCCCCTGGCGAAGCAGATCGCGCGCTGGGCGAGGGAGGATTGAGGTCATGCCTGTCGATCGCATCCTCGACATGAATGCGGTGCAGGTCTTCCTGACGGTCGCCGAAGAGGGCAGCATGTCGGCTGCGGCTCGCCGGTTGGGCGTTACCCAGTCAGCTATCTCGCAAAGCGTACGGCAGATGGAACAGCTGTTGGGTGTCCGGCTGATCGACCGCGCGCGCAGACCAATGCAACTCACGCCGTTCGGCGTCGCACTCCGCCACAGGGGCACGCGCGTCCTGATGGAAGTGGCGAACCTCAAAGGCCAGGTGCTGGAAGCGGGTTCGGGCGTGAAGCCGACGCTGCGTCTCGGGCTGGTGGATTCGTTTGCTGGCATATGCGGCGCCGCCCTGACCAAGGATCTCTTCGAGCGAACGGCGCAACTCTCCGTCCGCAGTGGCCTGTCTCCCCAGCTCGGCGCTGCCTTGCACAAGCGCGAGCTGGACATGATCGTGGCGAGCGAACCGCTCGAGGCTTATGCCGGGCTCGAGCGTTTCCGCCTGTTCACCGAGCAATATCTGATCATCGTGCCGCCAGGAGAGCGGCATGGAACCATCACGCTCGACGGCCTGAAACAGCTCGGCAAGCGGCTGCCCCTTGTCCGTTACAACGGGAGATCGCAGGTCGGCATCCATATCGGCACCTTCTTGCGCCGGCATGGCATCACGGCCTCGAACCATCTCGAACTCGACAATGCCGCCACCGTGGCGGGCATGGTCGCCGCCGGCATCGGCTGGGCCATGACGACGCCGATGTGCCTGATGCAGAACGAGAAGGCGGCTACGCGTGTCACGACGCTTCGCTTGGAACGGTCGGCCCCCGAGCGCGCCCTGTTCGTCATCGCGCGCCAGGGAGAATACGACCAATTCTTCAAACATGTCTGCCGAATCGCGAGCAATATCGTTCAAACGGAATATCTTGCCGGCCTCAGGCAAATAATCCCGCAATTGGACATGCTGGTGACGCCAGCAGAGCAAGACGACTTTGGTTGAGAGGACGATCGAGATAGCAGTGTTGGAGTAGGATCATCGTGAACGAAAACGAATGTCTGCAGATGGACGGAAGTCTTCGGTCAGGCCGGCAGGACTAGGCCGCCGCATCCTAGGCAGACGCTACCGCAGAACACCGAGCCTGTAACGTAAGGGTAAATCCCGGCGCCGTGTCCCATTGCCGCCACCGGCGGCAGTGATCGCGATCCTGCGCCGATTTTCGACACCGAGCTGCGTTGCGCCCGCATGACGGCGGCAATGGAGTTCATTTCGTGAGGATGTCAGATGAAGATCAGTGATGTGGTGTATTCCACAGGCCGCTCAGGTTACTTCAACAAGGACCTGCTGGCTTTGAAGGCCCACGGCCGTAACAACGGTAGTTTTGTTGACGGAGAGCCTCTGACGCTCGGCTACAAGGCCATCGTGCAGCCGGGCGCGATCCTGTCGGTGATGTTCGTTCTGGAAGACGGTTCGCTAGCCATCGGCGAATGCGCCGACGTGATCTTCTCAGGCCTGGCCGGGCGCGACCCGCTCTTCGTTCCGGCAGAGCATCTGCCGGTGCTGCAATCGACTGTCCGCGCCTGGCTGGTGGGGCGCGATGTGACGGCTTTCCGGTCCAATGCCGACGAGATCGACAGCCTGGAGGTCGAAGGCCGCCGACTGCACACCGCGCTGCGCTACGGTCTCACCCAGGCTCTCCTGGCGGCTACGGCCCTCGCGGCGCGAAAGACGCCGGCCGAGGTGATCGCCGCAGAATACGGCTCGACGCTCGGCACGAAACCGGTCGATTTGCTGGCCTCCTGCCATCGCGGCGACGCGCTCCAGCTCGATCGCGTCATCATGAAACAGGCTGCCGTGCTGCCGCACGCCTCGTTCACCCTGGCCGAGGATCTCGGACCCAATGCCATCGTGCTGACGGATTATGTCCGATCGATCGCCACGCGCATCCGGGAGGTCGGGGCGCCGGGCTACAAGCCACGCATCCATCTGGATCTCTACGGCACGCTGGGCGACCTGTTCGGCGACGATCTCGAGACCCTGGCGAACTATATGGCGGGCCTCGTCAAGGAAGCCGCACCGTTCGAATTGTTGCTCGAATCGCCGGTCGTTGCTCCGACGCAGGCGCGGCAGATCGAGGTGTTCAAGACGCTCAAGCGCCTGCTGGCCGAACGCGATGCGCCGGTGCGATTGATCGCCGACGAGTGGTGCAACACGCTCGAAGACATTCGCCTGTTCAGCGAGGCCGGCGCCAGCGACTACGTCCAGATCAAGACCCCCGATCTCGGCGGCATCAACAACAGCATCGAGGCGGTGCTGTTCTGCAAGGCCAACGGCATGCGCTGCTGTCTCGGCGGCACGGCCAACGAAACCGACCTGTCGGCACGCCTGACCGCGCAGATCGCGCTGGCGACCGGACCGGACTTCATGCTGACCAAACCGGGCATCGGCGCCGACGAGGGCATCATGATCCTGACCAACGAGATGCTGCGCACCCTTGCCATCGTCGAGCACCGCGGCTGACGGTCCGCCGCGCGGCCCTAGGAATTGCATGGAGACAAGGATGAAACTCTTCCGTTCACTGTCGGAGTTTTCACGGCGTCTGCTGCCCATCGGCCTCCTGATGGTCGGGTGCGCGCTGATGGCGGGGCTCCTCTCCAGCGATGCCAGGGGGGAGAGCCCAAAGCGCGGCGGCACGGCGGTGATGGTGCTCGGCTCCGAGCCGCAGGCGCTGAGCCCCGACACGACGAACTCGGTGCCGGACGTGGCCGTCGGCTGCCTGATCTATGACGGTCTGGTGCGCTTCAAGCCGGGCTTCGAGATCGTGCCCGGCCTGGCCAAGTCCTGGGATATCTCCAGCGATGGCCTGACCTACAAGTTCGAGCTGGAGCCTGCCAAATGGCATGACGGCCAGCCCGTCACGTCCGCGGATGTGAAGTTCACGCTGGAAGAGATCAGCAGCAAATACGGGCCTCGCTTCAACGCGGCCGGGAAGTTCATCGAGCGGATCGAGACGCCCACGCCCCAGAGCGTCACGATCAAGCTCAAGAGGCCCTTTGCGCCCTTCCTGTTCTCGCTGGCCTGCGAACAGAATGCGGCGGTGATGCCGGCGCATGTCCTGCGCGGCTCCGACATCCGCAACCATCAGGCCGTGTTGACGAAGCCGGTCGGGAACGGTCCGTTCAAGGTTACCGAGTGGGTCCGCGGCAGCCACATCACCCTGGTCCGCAATCCGGATTACTGGCGCAAGGACGAACCCTATCTCGATCGCGTCGTCGTCCAGATCATGCCCGACGCGTCTTCACGGCTTCTGTCGCTGCGCGCCGACGAGATCGACTACATCGTTCCCGACTACATGCCGCTCAGCGCCGTCAGGATGCTGAGGGAAGACCCCCAGTTCCAGGTGCATGAGGTCAGCTATCCCGGCAGCGACCTGATCATTCTCAACACGAAGAACCCGGCCCTGTCGAAGCCCGAGGCGCGCCAGGCTCTGCTCTTGGCGGTCGATCGCAAGTTCATCCACGACAAGGTCTTCTTCGGCCTCGGCAGCGTCCCGCAGAGTGCGTTCGACACGCGCCTCTGGGCCTACAACGAGGCCGTCGATTACGAGCGGATGTATCCCTACGATCCCGCCCGTGCCCGTGCGCTGCTCGATGCCGCCGGTCTGAAGCCGGGGGCGGATGGCACGCGGCTGACCGTGCGCGTGCTGTTCGAGTCGGGCCGCCCCGAATGGCTGCCGGCCGCCCAGGCGCTCCAGCGCTTCTGGGAGGCCGTGGGCGTGAAGGTGGTGCTGGAAGCGGCCGAGCGGGCCGTCGTGCTCAAGCGCGTCTACAGCGACTACGATTTCGACGCGACGCTGCAGACCTACACCACGCTGGGCGACCCCGCCTTGGGCATCGCGCGTACCTACACGACGGAGTCGATCGCCAAGGGCACGCTGTTCAACAACGCGTCGCGCTATTCCAATCCCGAAGTCGATCGCCTGTTCAACGAAGGGCGCGATGCTCCGCTGCAGGCCGACCGCAAGCGCGCCTATGACCGTGTCCAGGAGATCCTGGCCCGCGACCTGCCCGTGCTCAGCCTGCACCAGCAACCGCAATTCGCCGTGGCCGGCCCGCGGCTGCGCGGCCTGTGGCAAGCGGCCAACCAGCAATGGTGGGGCAGTGTATGGGCCAGCAAGAAATGACCTATGCCCCTTCGTCGAGACATCGGCGGATCATCTCTCGAAGCCTGCCCTGATCGATCATCGACGGGTCTTTTCGAGGCTTCCCGCCAGGTGGCATCGAAAAGGTTCGTGAGTGCCGCCGAGCCAGAAGGCCCGGCTCCCGGTTCCACCGCCGCCAGAACGGTCCATGCGACCTGGCAATTCCAGCGCTGCCGAAGACTTCGCAAGCCGCGTCGCATGGTCACCCCCGGAGGAAAGACAACAACAATGGGTCGCTATCTCTTGTCCCGTCTGGCGTGGGGAGCCCTGATCGTGCTCGCCATCCTGGTGCTGAACTTCCTCATCGTGCACATGGTGCCGGGGGATCCACTGGACGCGCTGCTCGGCGATTTTCCGGTGCCGCCGGCCTATGCCGCACAGATCCGCGCCGACTTTGGCCTCGATAAGCCCCTCTCCACTCAGCTTGGTCTCTACCTGGCCAATCTGCTGCAGGGGCATCTGGGCTTCTCCTTCGCCAACAGAATGCCGGTGCTGGATCTGATCCTGAGCCGGCTCGGCCCGACCATGCTGCTGATGTTCCCCGCCTTGCTGTGCGCGACGGCTCTGGGTGTATTCCTGGGCGTGACCGCCGCGCCGCGCGCCGGTTCCGCCCAGGACAGCGCGATCACGGCGATCTCGTTGTTCGGCTATTCGGTGCCGGTCTTCTGGCTCGGCCAGATGCTGATCTTCGTGTTCGCGATCCGCCTGGGCTGGCTGCCGGCCCAGGGCATGGTGAGCATGCGCGATCAGTACACGGGGCTGCCGGCCGCCTTCGACGTGATCAGACACCTCGTGCTGCCGGCCTTCTGCGTCACGATCTTCTACATCGCGATTATTGCGCGGGTCGCGCGGGCGAGCGTCGCCGAGGCGCTGCACCACGACTATGTGCTGACGGCAAAAGCCAAGGGCTTGTCGCGACGCAGGATCTTGTGGACGCACGTGCTGCCCAACGCGATCATCCCGGTAATCACGGTCGTCGGCTACAATTTCGGCCTCTCGGTGACGGGCGCGATCCTGGTCGAGACCGTGTTCGCCTGGCCGGGCATCGGCAGCCTCTTCATCGCCTCGATCACCAACCGCGACTACCCGGTCCTGCAGGGCATTTTCCTGATGACCGCCGTCTTCGTCGTCGCGGTCAACATCATCACCGACCTTCTCTATGCCTTCGTCGATCCGCGCGTGAGGAGCAGCCATGAAGCGCGTTAAAAAGACCGTCCAAAGCGTCTTCAGCCATTCCAGCGGCATCGTTGCGGGCGTGTTCATCGCGCTTCTGGTGATCCTGGCGCTGACCGTCGACATGGTTCCCGGCCTCAATCCCCATCTGCTGAGCGACGATGCCTTCGCGCCGCCATCGGCCCAGTTCCTGTTCGGATCGGACGAACTCGGCCGCAGCGTCGCGGCGAATCTGGCGCACGGCACCCGCGTCTCGCTGACCGTCGGCTTCTTCGCCGCGATCATGGCGACCGGGCTGGGCATTCTCATCGGCTCGGCCGCGGGCTTCTACGGCGGCTGGATCGATGTCGTGGTGATGCGGGTCTCCGAGTTCTTCCAGGTCATCCCCAGCTTCATCCTGGCGGCCGTGATCGTGGCGATGACCGGCACCGGCCTCGCGCAGATCATCGCTGTCGTCGGAATGCTCGCCTGGCCGCAGGTGGCGCGGGTGATGCGCGGCGAGGTCCTGCGCGTCAAGCAGCTCGAATTCGTCGATGCCGTGCGCTGCCTCGGCATCAGCGAGCGCCATGTGCTGTTCGGAGAGGTGATCCCCAATGCGGTGGCGCCCGTGGTGGCGGTCGGCACGCTCATCGTCGGCCAGGCCATCCTGGTCGAGGCTTCCCTGAGCTTCCTGGGGCTCTCCAGCGCCGAGCTGGTGAGCTGGGGCCGCATGCTCAACAGCGGCCAGCGCTTTCTGTTCAATGCGTGGTGGCTGTCGTTTTTCCCCGGCGCCGCGATTTTCCTGACGGTGCTGGCGTTCAACCTGCTCGGGGATGCCTTGGGCGCCGTCCTCAACCCGCGCAATGCGAGGTAGTCCGATGAAGCACCCACAACTGGCTCATCCGGGCGGCGTCGGTATGGTAGCGCCGCCTCTTCTGGAAACCAACGCGCTGCGGGTCGACTACAGGTCGGGCCATGGCTCCGTCACCGCAGTGCAGGACGTCTCGATCCTGGTGCGCGACGGCGAGTCCGTCGCCCTGGTCGGCGAATCCGGTTCGGGCAAGTCGACCGTCGCGCGAGCCATGCTGGGCCTCCTGCCCGGGCGTATCGCGCATATCCAGTCGGGCCGCATCACCCTCAACGGAACGGACGTGACGCGCTACAGCGACGCCCAATGGGAGGGCGTGCGCGGTCATCCCGTCGCCATGGTGTTCCAGGATCCGCTCAGCTATCTCAACCCTGTCATGCGCGTCGGCAAGCAGATCGCCGAAAGCGTCAAGCGCCATGACAAGAGCGCGCACGACGTGCCTGCGCGGGTGACGGAGCTGCTCGAACTGGTGCGACTGCCTGCTTCGGCAGCGCGCTGCTACCCGCACGAGCTGTCGGGCGGCATGCGCCAGCGCGTCCTGCTCGCCATCGCCTTGGGCTGCCGGCCGCGCCTGCTCATCGCGGATGAGCCGACCACCGCCCTCGACGTGACGACCCAGGCCGAGATCCTGGCACTGCTGCGCGACCTGCGGCAACGCCTCGGAATGGCCATGCTGCTGATCAGCCACGATCTGGGCGTGGTCTGGAACGAGTGCGAGCGCGTCTACGTGATGTTCCGCAGCCGCATCGTCGAGGAGGGCGCGACACGCGAGGTGTTTGCCAGGCCGTCCCATCCCTACACCGCGGGCCTGGTGAAGGCATCGCAAGCAGCGCGCAACAGCGAGGGACGGTTCGAAACCATCACGGGCGAGTACTCGACCAACAGCGAAGGACGTTTGTCATGACGATCGGGCAGCCCCTGCTGGAGATGGATCAGGTCGGAAAGAGCTTCCGCGTGGCCGGCGGCGGTCTGTTCCACGCCGTGAAATCGGTCAGTCTCACGGTCCATGCCGGCGAGATCGTCGCGCTCGTCGGCGAGAGCGGCTCCGGCAAATCGACGCTCGGCCGTATCGCTCTGGGCCTGATGGCGCCCGACAGCGGCAGCGTGAGCTTCGATGGACAGGGCCTGACCGGCATGTCCCGCAGCACGTTCCGTGACGTGCGCACGGGAATGCAGCCGATCTTCCAGGATTCGACCGCCGCGCTGAACCCGCGCAAGACCGTCCGTGAGCTTCTGATGCAGGCGCTGTGGAAGCGCCCGGGAGAAGGCGAGGCCCGCTGCCTGCGCTTGCTGGAGGATGTCGGGCTGCGGCCTGCCGACAGGTTCATCGAGCGCTATCCGCACGAGCTCAGCGGCGGCCAACGCCAGCGTGTGTCGATCGCGCGCTCGCTGGCCATGGAGCCCAGGCTCATCATCGCCGATGAACCACTGTCCGGCGCGGATGTCTCCATCCGCGGCCAGATCCTCAACCTCATGCTGGACATCCAGAAGGCGAGCGGTGTGGCCTATCTCATGATCACCCACGACATCTCGATCGCGCGGGCCTTCGCAGATCGCGTCGCGGTGATGATGAAAGGGCAATTGGTCGAGATCGGCCAGGCGAAAGAGGTTCTGGGCAGTCCGAAGCACGACTATACGCAGCGTCTGGTGGCCGCGGTCCCGGAGCTTGGCGGACATTAGGATGGGTTCGAGTTGAGCGACCTGAATACGCGTATGCGAAGGACCGAACGATTTTTTTGAGCGATGCGTGGTGAACGATCTCGAAGGGGGTGAGAACGATTTTCGTTCCAAGCAGCCGGAGTAATTCGGCGAATTCACTCGTCGCCCTTTCGCTGGAGAATGCGCCGGCGCGGCGATTGCCCGTCGCGCTGGTGTGGCTACCGGTCCGTTTGCTCGGACAAGATCAAGGCATCATCAACCTCGATGCCGAGGTAACGCACCGTGCTTTCCAGCTTGGAGTGACCCAGCAGCAGCTGACAGGCGCGGATCACGGCGTTCGTGCTGCAGCCGTGCCCTCATCGCTCAGATGTGACGCGGCTTCAGGGGCGGCTTCGGACCGATGATGCGCCCGGTACTCCAACCGGACGCTGATGGGTCTGGTGAGCTTCGACAAGCATCGTGCATCCTCCATCGGGATGCCGCATCCGATACCCTTATAATGCCTCCACCTCTCGTGCGATGCGCCACAACCGGACACTGGCCCATCGCCAGCAAGCGGACATTGAACGGGCACTCATGGGATGGTGGCCCAATCGCAAAGCAGGCCGCATGCGGGTGCTTGCTGGGGCCGCCAAACAGGAGTGTCTGGACCGATGAACTCGGCCGGATCACGGATCGCACGACTACAAGGCAGGGTGCACGCGCGTCCTGGCCAATCAGGCCGACTACCTAAATCTCCGTGGAGATCGAGAGAATCCGGGCTTCGATCCGCGCTGTGCCGTCGAGGTTGGTCGAGCGATAAACGGATATGACCTGGGACTCTGCGAGATGTCCTTGTCTGACGCCGAACTCCACCTGGATAGGCGAGCTGGCGCAGCGTGAGGCGATCGTTGAGATCGAGATGCTGGCGATGCGACGTGGGTTATCGGATCTGAGGGAACCACATCGACCATCGGCCCGCCGATATCATGGGCCCCTGGAGATCATCCATCCCAAGGCTCAGACCCAGCCGCCGTCGACGACATAGTGTTGGTTGGTGCAGGCGCCCGCCTCCTCCGAAGCGAAAAACAAGGTCGCGCGCGCGATATCTTCGGGCACCAGCCGCCGCTTCAGGCATTGGCGGCGCATAAGCTCGGCCTCGCTCTCCGGCGTGAGCCATAGGTCGATCTGGCGCTGGGTCATGATCCAGCCCGGCGCGATCGCGTTGACGCGGATGTTGTGCTCGCCGAAATCGCGGGCCAGCGAGCGCGTCAGCCCGAGTACCGCCGACTTCGCCGCCGTATAGGCCACCATGCCGCCCTGGCCGATCATCCACGAGGTCGAGCCGAAATTGACGATCGCGCCGCCCTTCTTGGCGATCATGTCGGGCAGCACGGCTTGTGCTGCGAAGAACTGGTGCTTCAGATTCACCGCCATGCGCTCGTCCCAGTATTCGGGCGTGACCTGCAGAGCATCATGGCGCTCATCATGCGCGGCGTTGTTGATGAGGATGTCGACCGGGCCGAGCGCGGCGCGGATTGCGGCGATTGCCCGGCGCAGCGCGACGATGTCGGTCAGGTCGGCGTGTTCGAAATGGACGCTCGGCCCGCCAGCTGAGAGTTCCGCCGCGATAGCGCGGGACTCCGCCTCCTTCAAATCGATGAAGCCGACCTTCGCGCCTTGCCGGACGAAGGCGCGCACGATGGCCTCGCCGATACCCGAACCGCCGCCCGTGACCAGCACCACCTTGCCCGCAAGATCGGGATAAATCGCACCCGCCAAGACCGCCTCCCTCATCGTGCCGCGCATCCGTCGCGGTGTTCACGGATTCGAATAGCATCAGAATTTGAGTTGCGCACCTCAAATTCTGAGGCTAGCGTTCTCGTCAATCAACGGCCCGTCAGCGGCCGAAACCCGGGAGGAAGTCATGGCTCGTTTCAAAGGCCTGCTCGTTGGCGTTGCCGCCTTCGCCCTCAGCAGCGGCGCGGCCCTGGCCCAGACCACGGTCAAATGGCTGCACATCGAGGCCAATCCCGTCGTGGTGAAGATATGGGAGGAGGTCGCGCGCGAGTTCGAGGCGAAGACCCCCGGCGTGAAGGTCGAGATGCAGTATCTCGAAAACGAGGCCTACAAGGCCAAGGCGCCGACGCTGCTGCAGTCCAGGGACAGGCCGCACATCATCTACAGCTGGGCGGGCGGCGTGCTGAAGTCACAGGTCGAGGCCGGCGTCCTCGAAGACATCGCCCCCGCCATGCAGGGTTACAAGGACAATCTCTCCGCGAGCGCGGTCGACGCCTTCACGATCGACGGCAAGATCTACGGCGTGCCCTATGGCGTCTCGCAGGTCGGCTTCATGGCCAACAAGGACCTGCTGGCCAAGGCTGGCGTCGATGCCGGCAAGATCACGGGCTATGACGGCTTCCTCGACGCAGTGAAGAAGCTCAAGGCCGCCGGCGTCACGCCGCTCGCGGTCGGCGGCGCCGACAAATGGCCGGTGCATTTCTACTGGACGCATCTGGCCGTGCGCCTCGGCGGCAAGGGCGCGATGCAGGCGGCGCTGAAGGGGCAGGATGGCGGCTTCGAAGGCGAAACCTTCCAGAAGTCCGGCGAGCTGTTCAAGCAGCTCGTCGATCTCCAGCCCTACCAGAACGGTTTCCTCGGCTTCAAGAGCCAGCAGGCCATCGGCCATTTCGGCGACGGCAAGGCGGCGATGCTGCTCGCGATCTCCAGCTTCTATCACACCCAGAAAGTCTTCGCGGTCGACAAGACCGGGATCCCCGACGACAAGCTGGCCTGGGTCAATTTCCCGGCCGTCGCCGGCGGAAAAGGCCTGCCAAACGACACGCTGGGCGGGATCAATGGCTGGCTCGTCACCAAGGGCGCACCGAAGGAAGCGGTCGCCTTCCTGAAGCACTTCGTCAGCGCCGAGCCGCAGAAGCGCCTCGCCGCCGGCAACTTCATCGTGCCGGTCTACAAGGGCGCCGAGGCCGGGCTCGGCAGCGCCTTCATGCGCAACATCGCCCAGAACATCGCCAACTCGACCTACCACCAGAACTTCTACGACCAGGATCTCGGCCCCTCCGTCGGCCGCGTCGTCAACGACGCGACCACCGAGATCGCCGCCGGCACGATGACGCCGAAGCAGGCGGCCAAGGCGATCCAGGACGCCTTCCGCCAGGGCAACTGACGACAAGCGAGGACGCGGGGGCGTGGCACGCCCTCTCGCCGATCGCAGCGCCGGGCGGCGGATCGTCTTCCGCCGGCCGACCTCCCCTGCCCGTCCTCCATCGCGCGAGGTGATCATGGCCGCTCTCGCCGGACGCAGAGTCGCCGATACCGGCAAGCTCTCGACCATCCTGCTCTTCCTGCCGCCGGCGTTGCTGCTGTTCACGCTGTTCGTGGTGCTGCCGGTCGGCGAGGCCGCCTGGTATTCGGGCTTCAACTGGAACGGCTTCGGCAGGCCGACCAACTGGATCGGCCTCGACAATTACCGCTTCGTCTTCGACAACCGCGCCTTCGGCACCGCCTTCAAGAACAACGTGCTGATCATCGTCGTCTCGCTGGTGATCCAGCTGCCGCTGGCGCTCTCGCTCGCGATCATCCTGGCCGACCGCTTCCGCGGCTCGGTGGCGCTACGGATGGTGTTCTTCCTGCCCTATATCCTGGCGGAGATCGCCACCGGCCTGATCTTCAGCTTCGTCTATGACGGCGACTACGGCCTGCTGGCCGCGATCTACAAGAGCTTCGGGGCGCAGGCGCCGCATCTGCTGGCGAGCCCGCAGACGGCCTTCGCCGCCATCCTCGTCGTCGTGGTGTGGAAGTATTTCGGCTTCCACATGATGCTCTTCATCGCGGCACTGCAGACCATCGACCGCTCCATGCTGGAGGCGGCCAGGATCGACGGCGCCAGCCGCTGGCAGAGCCTGCGCTACGTCGTCATCCCCTCCCTGGCGCCGACCATCCGCCTCTCGGTCTTCTTCGCCATCGTCGGCTCGCTGCAGCTCTTCGACCTGGTGATGCCGCTGACGCGCGGCGGCCCTTCGGACTCCTCCCACACCATGGTGAGCTTCCTCTACACCTTCGGGATCACCCGCATGCGCGTCGGCTTCGGCAGCGCCGTCGGCGTCATCCTGTTCCTGATCTGCGTGGTGTTCGCCTTCACCTATAAGCGCTGGATCATGCGTGATGAGTGAGCCTGCCGCCTCCACCCCCTTCAGCGACGACGGCTTCAGCCCGGCCGCGGTCGGCAAGGCGCTCTATCTCCTCGCCGTGGTCCTGTTCGTGATGACGCCGCTGGTCGCGACGGTCCTCGGCGGCTTCAAGTCGCTCGGCGAATTGCGAACCAACCCGTTCGGACTGCCCGGCGTCTGGGAGTGGAGCAACTACGCCGACATCCTGCTCTCGCGGCGCTATTGGCAGCTGCTGGGCAACTCCTTCGTCATCGCCACGCTGACGGTCGTGCTGACGCTGATCTGCGCCTCGATGGCCGCTTTCGTCTTCGCCCATCTGCACTTCTTCGGCCGCGACATGCTGCTGAACTACCTGACGATGGGCCTACTCTTCCCGGCCGCCACCGCGATCCTGCCGATGTTCATCAAGGTGCGCGATCTCGGCCTGCTCGACAGCCATATGGGCGTCGTCCTACCCCAGGTCGCCTTCGCGCTGGCGATGAGCATCCTGCTGCTGCGACGCTTCTTCAAGGACCTGCCGACGGAGCTGCTCGAAGCCGCGCTGGTCGACGGTTGCTCCTATCCCAAGTTCTTCCGCTACGTGACTCTGCCGCTGTCGCGGCCGATCCTGGCAACGGTCGGCACCATCACCTTCGTGCATAGCTGGAATTCGTATCTGATCCCGCTGGTGATGCTGAACAGCGACAGCCTCTACCCCTGGCCGCTCGGCATCATGGTCTACCAGGGCGAATATTCGACCGAGTGGCACCTGATCCTCGCCTTCATCACCCTGACCATCCTGCCCACCGTCCTCCTCTTCCTCGTCGCCCAGAAACACATCGTCGCCGGGCTCACCGCCGGCGCGGTGAAAGGCTGAGCGGCTGCTTCATCCGGCTATCAAGGAGCCTCCCATGCGAAAGATCGGCGTCGGCATCATCGGATGCGGCAACATCTCGACGAAATACATGACGGCGATGCAGCAGTTCTCGACCATCGAGCTGCGCGCCGTCGCCGACATGCGCTCCGCTCCGGCCGAGGCGCGCGGCGCCGAGTTCGGCGTGCCTGCGATGCGGGTCGACCAGCTGCTCAAGCGCGACGATGTCGAGATCGTCGTCAACCTGACCGTGCCGCTGGCCCACACCGATGTCAGCCTCGCGGTCCTGCGGGCCGGCAAGCACGTCCATTCCGAGAAGCCACTCGGCGTCAACGTCGCCGAGGCCCGCAAGGTGATGGACCTTGCCCAGGAGAAGGGCCTGCGCGTCGGCTCGGCCCCCGACACCTTCCTCGGCGGCGGCCACCAGAGCGCCCGCAAGCTGATCGATGACGGCGCGATCGGCAGGCCTGTCGCCGGCAATGCCTTCTTCGGCTGCCCCGGCCATGAGCGCTGGCACCCGGCGCCCGGCTTCTACTATCTGCGCGGCGGCGGGCCGATGCTCGACATGGGTCCCTATTACATCACCGACCTCGTCAATCTGCTCGGGCCGATCGCCTCCGTAGTCGGCTGCGCGACGCAGCCAAAAGCCGAGCGCCTCGTCACCAGTCAGCCGATGAACGGCGCGCTGATCCCGGTCGAGGTCGCGACCCATGTCACCGGCGTGCTCGAATTCGTCTCGGGCGCGGTCGTCTCGATCACCATGAGCTTCGACGTTCCCAAGCACCGCCACAGCCCGATCGAGATCTATGGCTCGGAAGGCAGTCTCTCCGTGCCCGATCCCAACCGCTTCGGCGGCGAGGTCCTGCTCGCCAAGGCCGGCGGCGACTGGCAGGAACAGGCCCTCAGCCACGGCAATAGCGAGGGCGAGTTCCGCTCGATCGGCGTCGCCGACATGGCGGCGGGCCTCATCTCTGGCCGGCCGCACCGGGCCAGCGGCGCGCTGGCGCTGCATGTGCTCGAAGCGATGGAAGCCTTCCAGACCGCCTCCGACGAGGGGCGGCGCGTCACGCTTGCAACCACGGTAGAGCGGCCGGCGATGCTGCCGCCCGGCCTGCCCACCGGCACTCTGGATTGAACGGAGATCGACATGACAAGGACTGCGCTGATCGTCTGGGGCGGCTGGAGCGGCCACGACCCCGACCTCTGCAGCTCGATGATCCGGGGCTGGCTGAAGGCGGAGGGCTTCGACGTGCGGGTGGAGACCGCGACCTCCGTCTTCCTCGATCCCGAGATCCGCAACTACTCGCTGATCGTCCCGATCTACACCATGTCGAAGATCGAGAAGCCGGAGGCGGCCGCCCTTTGTGAAGCTGTCGCCGGCGGCGTCGGCCTGGCCGGCCATCATGGCGGCATGGGCGACGCGTTCCGCGACGCGGTCGACTACCAGTTCATGTGCGGCGGCCAATGGGTGGCGCATCCCGGCGGGATCATCGACTACAAGGTCGACATCACCCGCCCCGACGACCCGCTGATGCAGGGCGTCGCCAGCTTCGAGCACCGCTCGGAGCAGTATTACATGCATGTCGACCCGGCCAACGAGGTACTGGCGACCACGACCTTCAGCGGCGAGCACGCCCCCTGGATCGACGGCGTGGTGATGCCCGTGGTCTGGCGCAAGCGCTACGGGGCGGGGCGGGTGTTCTATTCCTCGCTCGGCCACCGCGCCTATGAGCTCGACGTCCCTGAAATCCGCACCATCATGACGCGCGGCCTGCTCTGGGCCGCGCGCTGACATCTGGGCGCGGAGTCCACCTGAACGGCTGGACTTAAGGCCCCCGCCAATGCCAAGGCCTGCGCTGCGAGACAGGATGAAAGCCGATCCCGCGGCGCAGATTCGAGGAGAAGTCGTGGAGGACGAGGTGGATCGGATCCGGACCCCGATCAGGAGAGCGACGCTGGAGGATGTGGCGCGCGAGGCCGGGGTCTCGCTCGCCACGGCCGACCGGGTCGTGAACCAGCGCGACGGGGTGCGCGCCAAGACCGTCGAGAGCGTGCGGCGCGCCATCGCCAAGCTCGACTACCGGGCCAATCCGGCCGCCGCCCGGCTGGCCCGCGGCCAGTCCTTCCGCTTCGCCTTCATCCTGCCCTCCAGCACCAACGCCTTCATGGCCGGGCTGATGCAGCAGGTGCGTCGCATCAGCGACTGGCTGGAGCCGCAGAACGCCTTCATCGACGTGCTGCAGCTCGACGTCTTCGATCCCGAGGCGCTGGCGAGCGGCCTGTCGGGCCTCGCCGAGCATTTCCACGGCGTCGCCACCGTGGCGCTGGACCATCCCAAGGTCCGGGCCGCCATCGACGATCTCGTCGCGCGCGGCGTTCCCGTGGTCACTTTGGTCTCGGATGCTCCGACCTCCCGCCGCGCCCATTATGTCGGCATCGACAATCCGGCGGCGGGCCGCACCAGCGCCTCGCTGATGGGTCGTTTTCTCGGTGGCCGCAGCGGCCCGGTCGGCGTCATCCTCGGCTCGATGTCGCTGCGCGACCATGTCGAGCGGCTCTTCGGCTTCCAGCAGGTACTGTCCGGCGAATATCCCGGCCTGACCCTGCTCCCGGTGCTGGAAGAGCGCGACCAGAGCGAGCGCAACGAGGCGGCGGTGGCCCGGCTTCTCGCAGCGCATCCCGATCTGATCGGGCTCTACAATGTCGGCGCCGGCAATGAGGGCATCGTCGCTGCGTTGGAGGCTGCCGGCAGGCCGCTCGTCTTCATCGCGCATGAATTGACCGAGGCGACACGGCGCGGCCTTCTCTCCGGCGCCGTCGCCGCCGTAATCAACCAGGACGCGGGCCATGAAGCTCGCTCGGCAGCGCGGGTTCTGATGGCAGAGGTCACGGGCGAGTCGATCCTGCCCGACCAGGAACGCATCCGCATCGAGATCTTCCTGCGCGACAATATGAACTGAGCCGAAATGACGGCGAGCCGGGCCGGTGAAGAAATCGGTGGCGGCATCTCGTCGGCCATCGCGCAAGCCCTTGGCGCGGGCCGACGGGAGGAGGCGGACGCGGTGGTACTGCATGCCATTGTCTTGAACATTGTGATCGCGCTCGCCTTCTCGGCACTGTTTCTGGCGTTCGGCCGACCGATCTATGCGCTGCTCGGCGAGGTGGGCGGCGAGCTCGATGCGGGGCTGGCCTACGAGCGGCTCGCGACCTCCGATCAACCGCACGCTGGCCGACGGCAAACAACCCATGCTCGCCGCGCAAGGCAAGCGGGCAAACTGCCGAAAACCGCACGTTTCCAGAGTCGGGAATGGGCCAGCCGCGGACCCCTCCGCTTGCGCTCTCGGTGGATTCAGGTCCCCGCAACCAAATTACCTTCCAGCTCAAGCAAAAGCCCCGGAGCGCCAAACGCGACCGGGGCTTTTTTCTGCAGGTAGCTGTACGAATACGTGGCTCAGCTCGGGGTCTCGTCTCGGGCGAGAATCTCGGCGAGATGCGTCATGGCTTCAAGTCTCTCGACATCCGAAATGGTCGTAGCCGCTTGGATCAACCGGTCCCGCAATGCTTCTGCGGGTTGCTTGGCGTAGCGCGTCTGCTCCGCATCGGACAGCCCCGGAGCTGCTATTCCCAAGGCGATGCCTTCGTAGAAATAAGCTATCGGCACTGCGAGCGGCTCGACAAGTTTTCCCAAAGCGCCTGCGCTGATACGGCTCTTGCCGTCCTCGTATCGGCCGAACTGCTGATAGCTCACCTCAATGAAGTCCGCGAGCTCACCTTGGCTGAGCCGCAGTTCCTTGCGCCGCTGCCTAATTCGCTTCCCGATCTCCCGATCAATGAAGTCGAGCCGCCCGCGTGGCATGGCGCCACTCCTCCTGCTTCATCAATCATAGCGTGCTTCATCAGAAGAATGCTCGTCAAGGTGAGGATCGCTAAGGCAGGCAGCAGGAGCTCTGCCTGACGAGCCATGGTGGCGCCTGGCTTGCCCTCGCGCTGAAACTGACCTGATCCTGAGATCCAAGAACCCGGCTCCGGCCGCCAGAGCGCCCGAATGGAGCCATTCCGGCATTTGCGGCGGGTCTTCGCGCTTTGGCCGGGGCCTACTCGGGCGCAAGTTTCGCACGCTTCGCTGCCTCCCGGATGATCCGGCCAAGTTCGAGCGCGCCCGGGCCGGCGCCGTCCGGATCCGGGTAGACGAGGTAGAGCGATCCGCTCCGCTCGGCGCCGGTCTGCAGCGGCAAGGGCTTGAGCAGGCCGGAGCGCAGCTCCTCACGTATCCAGTCTTCGGGGTACCAGGCGAAACCCATCCCCATGCAGGCGGCGTGGATCGACGTCGCCTTGTTGCTCATGGTCAGGCGCCGTTCGGCAACCTCCCAGACGCTGGGCCTCACGCGCCTGGAACCGCTGTCGCGAATGACGAGGTGTCGGTGTCCCGCCAGGTCCTGAATGGCCAATGGCCGCTGCAGCTGATGCAGCGGGTGGAAAGGGGCGGCGGCACAGATGGCGCGATAGCTCAGCAGGACATCGCCGGTATGTCCCGCCGGCAAGTTGTCGGCGCAGATGGCCAGGTCGACGGCGCCGGCCTGCAGCAACTCGTCGGTCCCGCCCATCACCGTCTCGTAGAGCTCGATCCGGGTTTCAGGATAGGCCTCGGCGAACCTGTCCAGGCATTGCAGAATGAGCCAGGTCGGGAAGAGGGCCTCGACTGCGAGGCTGAGCATCTGCTCTCGGCCTTTGGCGAGATTATGAGCCGCGCGCTCGAGCCGCGCTGCTTCATCGACCAGGGCCTTGCCGCGCCGATAGAGAATCTTGCCGTCCCGGGTGAGCGAGGCCTTGCGCCCCTCGATCCGGAAGACCGCTAGGCCAAGCTGCTCTTCGATCTGGCGCACGGCGTAGCTGACCGTCGATTGCGATTTGTTCAGCACCGCCGCAGCTTGCGCGAAGCCGCCGGCTTCCACGATGCTCGCGAAGGCCCGCCATTGGTCGAGTGAGATACGGGGTATCATTGATCGATTGTATCGATTGATAGAGACGAAAAATTGAACTTTTATATCGATCAAGGCGATGGCTGAATAGCCCCATCGAAAGCGATGGGGCAGGCCATGAAAGTCCTGATTGTCACAGCCGAGCCGCGTGGCAAGTCCTTTGCGGCGACACTGGCGGAGCGCTATGTCGACGGTCTGGGGCTCTGCCGGCAGGTCGAGGTGGAATGGCTGGACCTGCTGGCGGTGGGCTTCGACCCTCGCCTGCAGGCGGCTGATCTGGCGCTCTATCACGGGGCCGGTCCAGTGCCGGTCGATGTCCGGGTCGAGCAGCAGCGCATCGAAGCGGGCGATGCCGTGATCCTGGCCTTTCCGGTCTACTGGTGGTCATTTCCGGCGGTGCTGAAAGGGTGGATCGACCGGGTCTTCACCAAGGGCTGGGCCTTCGACTCGAAAGCTACGCCCAAGCCGCTCGCCGGGAAGACCGTGCGCCTGATCGCCACTGGCGGCGCAGGGCCGCGGGCCTATGACAAGCATGGCTATCGTGCCGCGATCACCGCTCAGATCGAGCACGGCGTGTTCCATTTCAGCGGTGTCGACGATGTTGCGACACATCTCTTCCTCGATGTCGAAAGCGGTGATCCCGCAGATCGTGAGGCCGATCTTGCCGCAGCGTTCGCGCTTGGCGCCTCGCTCCCCTGCCGCGCGTCCATTGCGGCCTGATTCCTCTCCAACCCAAAGGTCGAAGACGATGTCTACCCGTAGCCGTGAGATCCACCTGAAGAGCCGCCCGTCCGGCGTGCCGACGCGCGATGCCTTTGCTTTCGTCGAAACCGCGCTGCCCGCGCCAGGAGCAGGCCAGATCCTGGTGCGGAACACCTGGATGTCGGTCGATCCCTATATGCGTGGCCGCATGGTCGATCGCAAAAGCTACATCGCGCCCTTCCAACTCGATGCAGTTCTGGAGGGTGCCGCGGTTGGCGTCGTCGAGCAAAGCGCCGATCCG
This sequence comes from Allobosea sp. GW821-FHT10B12, assembly GCF_059415545.1. Lineage (NCBI taxonomy): Bacteria > Pseudomonadati > Pseudomonadota > Alphaproteobacteria > Hyphomicrobiales > Alloboseaceae > Allobosea > Allobosea sp. GW821-FHT10B12. The sequence goes on along the minus strand of NZ_JBWKNL010000012.1, from coordinate 101,883 downwards.
GCCTTCGCGGTCGGCGACCGGGTCGTCCACTTTGCCGGCTGGCGCGAGCGAGCCGTGTTGGATGGGCGGTTCTCGACGAAGATCGCGACCGACGACATCGCGCCGCAGACCTATCTCGGCGCGCTCGGTTTCCCGGGCCTCACCGCCTATGTCGGGCTCGTCCGGATCGCCGAGGCCAGGGCGGGCGAGACGGTCTTCGTCTCGGCAGCGAGCGGCGCGGTTGGCAGCATCGTTGCGCAGATCGCCAAGCTGCTCGGCTTGCGCGTAGTCGCTTCGGTCGGCTCGCGCGACAAGGCCGACTGGCTGCTGAACGAGGTCGGCGTCGACGCGGTCGTCAATTATCGCAAGGCGCCGGACCTGACCGTCGCTCTGTCGCAGGCCGCTCCCGAAGGCATCGACATCTATTTCGACAATGTCGGCGGCGATCATCTGGAGGCAGCGCTGGCGATGGCCAATGATCACGCCCGCTTCGTCCTCTGCGGCATGATAGCCGGCTACAATCAGGAGGGTGGGGCAAAAGGGCCGGCGAATATCTTCCTCGCGATCGAGAAGCGTATCCGTCTGCAGGGCCTGATCGCCTCCGACCATGTCGATGCCTTCCCCGAGTTGATCGCGGTGGTCGGTGGCTGGATCAGGGAAGGGAAGATCAAGCTCCGTGAGACCGTCTATGAAGGCCTGGACAGCGCGCCCGACGCCTTCATCGGTCTGTTCAAGGGCGCCAACACAGGCAAGATGCTGGTCAAGCTCTAGAGCCGGGTTCTCATGGGAGCCGCGCCGAAAGGCGCGGCTATTCTGTGGTCCGGCGAGATCGCTGACAAGAACCGTTCTGGGCCTGGCCGGCTGTTGGCAGGGGGATAGGAGAATTCAGATGACCGTCGAAAAGACAAAAGGACCGGCTTCCTACTTCCCTTCGATCGAGAAGACCTATGGACAGCCGATCAGCCACTGGCTGGCGCTCCTCGCCGCATTAGGCGACAGGAAGCATGCGGAGATGATTGCCGTGCTGAAGTCGGAGCATGGGATGGGGCATGGGCACGCCAACGCCCTGGTGGCCTATCATCGGGCCAAGGGCAGCGGCGGCTAGCCTTTCACATCAGGCGCCGATCCATTGGGCGCGGGCTGCATGGGCTGTTGACGGGCTCTGGCGCGACACAGGCCGTCGACCCGGCGATCGGGTCGCTTTGCCTTGATCGCCCATGAGGGCGATGCATGTCCTTGATGTCAGCTAAGGTGCTGACAAACCACCACTCTGGTAGATGAGTGGTGCCCAGGAGAGGACTCGAACCTCCACGCCCTTGCGAGCGCCAGCACCTGAAGCTGGTGCGTCTACCAATTCCGCCACCTGGGCAACGGCGGTTCGTTTACGGGGGCCGAACGCAGCTGTCAACGGGCTAAGCCGGCTTTTCCAACAACGGCCCGAAAAGCCTTGCACGGGCGGCGCCGCGCCGCCTTCACAGCTGCGCCGCGATGAATTAGGACAAGCCCGACGGCCTTAGTTTTCAGCGCTTCCAAACGGAGCTTCGCGTCATCATGACGGTCCTGCCTCCCGCTTCGCAACTCGTCACGGTCTTCGGCGGCTCGGGCTTCCTCGGGCGCCATGTCGTGCGGGCTCTGGCGCGTCGCGGCTATCGCGTCCGTGCAGCCGTGCGTCGCCCCGATCTTGCCGGCTTCCTGCAGCCGCTCGGCATCGTCGGCCAGGTCACCGCGGTTCAGGCCAATCTGCGCTATCCCGATTCGGTCGTGGCCGCCGTGCACGGCGCCGATGCGGTGATCAACCTTGTCGGCATCATGCAGGAGAAGGGCCGGCAGAATTTCTCCTCGGTGCAGGCGCAGGGCGCGCGCAGCGTGGCGCAGGCCTGTGCGAACCTCGGTGTCGATCGGCTGATCCAGGTCTCCGCGCTCGGCGCCGACGCCGATTCGAAATCAGCTTATGCCCGCGCGAAGGCGGAGGGCGAGGCGGCTGCCCGCGCTCTGGTCAAGCAGGCGATCGTGTTTCGTCCCTCGGTGATGTTCGGACCGGAGGACACCTTCTTCAACCGCTTTGCCTCGCTGGTGCGCATGCTGCCGGTGCTGCCGCTTGCCGGAGCCGAGACCAAGTTCCAGCCGGTCTTCGTCGGCGACGTCGCCGAGGCGATCGCGCGCGCCGTCGACGGCAAGGTCGAGGGCGGCAAGGTCTATGAGCTTGGCGGCCCGCAGGCGAAGACGCTGCGGGAGCTGGTCGACTACGTCTGCGAGGTCACCGGCCGCAAGCGCCTGATCGCGCCGATGCCCTTCGGTCTCGCCCGCCTGCAGGGCCAGGTCCTCGAAATCGCGGACATGCTGACGCTCGGCCTCATGCCGAATGAACTCGTCCTGACGCGCGACCAGGTCAGCCTGCTCGAGAGCGATAACATCGTCTCCGCGACGGCCGAGAAGGAAGGCCGGACCCTGCATGGGCTCGGCATCGCTCCGGTCTCGTTCGAGGCCGAGGTGCCAGGCTATCTCTGGCGCTTCCGCAAGGCGGGCCAGTTCGCCACCGCACGCGCCAACTGAGCGGTCGTCAAGGCACCAGCACCAGCTTGCCGGCCGTGCGCCGGCTTTCCAGCGCAGCGTGGGCGGCGCCGGCCTGCGCCAGCGGGAAGGTGGCGCCTGGCAACAGCCTGAGCTCGCCTGAGGTCGCAAGCGTGAACAGTTCGTCGAGCTCGCTTGCGAGGCGTTCGGGCGCCAGATGCGGCAGCAGCGAGAAGCCGGCGACGACACGATTGCCGAAGATCAATGTCTTCAGCGCTTCGCCGTCCGGCTGGAAGTCGGCGAGCGAGAGCGGACCGTAGAGCACGAGCCGGCCGAACGGCGCGAGCAAGGTAAGGCATTGCGCCGGGATGTCGCCGCCGGAAGCATCGAAGATCAGGTCCGGGCCCGCGCCATCGGTCGCGGTACGAACCTGTTCCGGCCAGTCGGGGCGGGTGTAATCGACGCTGGCATCGGCGCCGAGTTCGCGCGCCAGGGCCAGCTTCTCGGCCGAGCTCGCCATGGCGACGACCCGCTTGGCGCCGCCACGCTTCGCCAGCTGGACCAGCAGGCTGCCGACCCCGCCGGCCGCGGCGCTGATCAGGACATTGCGTCCCGCTGCCGGATGACTGCGCAACAGATGCAACGCGGTGAGGCCCTGGACCTGCAGTGCGGTGGCTGCCGCGAAGGGGATCTCAGCCGGCAGGCTGACGACAACATCTGCGTTGATCGCCACGTATTCGGCATAGCCGCCGCTCTGCATACCGGCGGCATAAAGGGCGGCGGCGACACGATCCCCGACCAAGAGGGTGGTGACGCCTTCCCCTAGCGCCGCGATGGTGCCGGCGATCTCGACGCCGGGACTGAAGGGTAGGGGTGGTGTCACGACATAGCGATCCTGCCGCATCAGCACCTCGAAGAAGTTGACGCCGACAGCGCCGACCGCGACCAGCACCTCGCCGGGGCCGGGCACCGGCGTCTCTGTCTCGACGATTTCGAGCACTTCGGGGCCGCCGAAGCGGCTGTACTGAACGGCTTTCATGGGCAGGCCTCACGCGAAGGGGATGAGCGTGGGTGGCGTTCTGGGCTAGGATGCCGGCCGGTGACTACACACCGATTTGTTTGCAGCAGACCGAGAGGTGGGCATGGCTGATCCGATGAAGCGCCTGCCGATGCTGCCGGTCGAGCGGGCGCTCAAGGTGATTTCCGGCCGCTGGAAGGCCGTGATCCTCTACCAGCTCTTCGACGGTCCCAAGCGCCTGTCGGAGTTGCAAAGGCGGGTCCCCGCCATCACCCAGAAGGTGCTGATCCAGCAATTGCGCGAGATGGAGGAGCACGGCCTCGTCAGCCGCGAAATCCTGCCGCAGGTGCCGGCACGCGTCGACTATGCGGCGACGGCGCTCGGCCAGAGCCTTGCCCCGGTGATCGCAACGCTCTGCGACTGGGGCCGCCGCCATGCCGCCGATCTCGGCGAACTCGATACGTTGTCGGAATGCCGCTACCGCCCCGGAGCACGATCCGAGGCGGCATGAACGAGGATTTGGGCGAGAGCCAGACGTCGCCGGGGCGCGTCGACTGGTGTGGCCGTCGAGAACCGGAGCGGAGCGTACATCAGTACGTGAGCACCGGAAGCGCAGACGGTCGCGTCAGGCGGCTGCCCCGGTAGACGTCTCAGAGCATGCTGGGCAGGACGCGATCCGGCGGCTTGTGCCCGTCCATGAAGGTCTTGATGTTGACGATGACCTTCTCGCCCATGTCGGCGCGGCCTTCATGGGTGGCCGAGCCCATATGCGGCAGCACGACGACGCGGTGCTGACGGGCGAGCTTGAGCAGGCGCGGGTTGACCGCCGGCTCATGCTCGAACACGTCGAGCCCGGCACCGGCGAGCTCGCCAGCCTCCAGCATGCGCGACAGCGCCGATTCATCGACGATCTCGCCGCGCGCCGTGTTCACCAGGATGGCGTCGGGCTTCATCAGCTTGAGCCGCCGCGCCGAGAGCAGGTGATAGGTCGCCGGCGTGTGCGGGCAGTTGACCGAGACCACGTCCATGCGCGCCAGCATCTGGTCGAGCGAATCCCAGTAGGTCGCGTCGAGCGCTTCCTCGATGCGGGCGTCGAGTCGGCGGCGGTTGTGATAGTGGATCGACAGGCCGAAGGCGGAAGCGCGCCTCGCCAGCGCCTGGCCGATGCGGCCCATGCCGACGATGCCGAGGCGCTTGCCGGTGATGCGGCGGCCGAGCATCCAGTTCGGCGACCAGCCGGCCCATTCGTCATCGGTGATGATGCGGGCGCCCTCGGCGATGCGCCGGGCGACGGCGAGGATCAGCGCCATCGTCATGTCGGCGGTGTCGTCGGTCAGCACGCCCGGCGTGTTTGTCACGGTGATGCCGCGCTGCACGGCGCTGGCGACGTCGATATTGTCGACGCCGTTGCCGAAATTGGCGATCAGTCGCAATTGCTCGCCGGCCTGGGCGATCAGCCCGGCGTCGATCTTGTCGGTCACGGTCGGGACCAGCACGTCGGCGGTCTTCATCGCCTCGACCAGAGCCGCCTGGCTCATTGGTGTATCGTCGAGATTGAGCCTGGCGTCGAAGAGTTCGCGCATCCGCGTTTCGACCACGGCGGGCAGCTTGCGCGTGACCACGACCAGGGGCTTCTTCTTCGACATGGGCGGCTCCTTGAAGGCCCCTCAGACTCCGACATTGCCGGCACAACGCCAAGCCAGGCGCGACCAGTGGCCGCACTGTCTCCTTTCCGCCTCAACCCCCCATTAACCGAGGCGCATCAGGAATTGAGTCGGACAGTTTCGACGATCGGCAGCCGCCTCGTTGTCTAGCAGCGTTGCGGCGGAACACAACCTGACCCTTTGGGGCGTATTGCGCTACGACTGGGCAGGCCGGGGAGTGAGTTGGATGACGGTTAAGAGGACGCGGGGCCCGTTCGGCCTTCTGCTTGCAGCGGGTCTTGCCCTGCTGGCGACGCGGAGCGCGGCCCAGGAGGTTGCGAGCGGCCCCGTCTCCGGGCTGCCGCTGCCGCGCTATGTCAGCCTGAAGTCGGACCGGGTCAATCTGCGCGAGGGGCCGTCGAAGGAGCATCGCACCAGCTGGGTGTTCCAGCGCGCCGGGCTCCCCGTCGAGGTCACCGCCGAATTCGAGACCTGGCGGCGCGTGCGCGACGCCGACGGCACCGAAGGCTGGGTGTTGCACAGCCTGCTGTCGGGGCGTCGTACCGTCCTGGTTTCCCCTTGGTCTAAGAACAAGGGTGAGGCCTTCTCCCTGCGTGATTCGGCCAATGAAAGCGCACCGGTGGTCGCGACTCTCGAGCCCGGGGTCATAGCCAATGTGCAATCCTGCCAGAATACCTGGTGCCGGGTCACGGTCAGCAAGATTTCCGGCTACATCAAGCAGGATCGGCTCTGGGGCGTCTATCCCAACGAGAGCGTGCAATAAGGCCGCGACCGCTCCGGTCGAACCCGGTTGGGCTGTGGAGAAGATGTCAGTCGGCAGCCTTGCGCAGCCTGACAACGACGTCGACCCGGCTGATCTCGTAGCCGGCGGGCGGAGGCGGCAGTTCGGCCACGTCGACCGCCGAGGCCGGGATATCGATGACCTTGTCCTCGCCATCAATCACGAAATGGTGGTGATCGCTGTTGTCGGTGTCGAAGAAGGTCTTGGCGCCGTCGATGGCGAGCTCGCGCAGCAGGCCCGCTTGTGTAAATTGATGGAGCGTATTGTAGACCGTGGCGAGCGAGACCGGCACGCGCGCCTTCATCGCCTCCTCATAGAGCATCTCGGCGCTGACATGCCGGTCGCCCTTGGCGAAGAGCAGCCAGCCGAGCGAGACGCGCTGGCGTGTCGGCCGCAGGCCCACACGGCGCAGCTTCTGGCGCACATCGTGGAAGGGGCAGCCCTGCCGCGCGTCCGATCCATAGCCCTGGTCCTGCGTCTGGCCGTCCATGCCGCGCGTCGACTCCATGAAACTATCCCACCATCGGGACATCAACGTTTAGATTCGATGTAAGGCCTTGGCTACCTAGCCGCAAGCATAGCGGCGCTGCTGACAGCCTTCGGCGCGGCGCCTTGGCAGGAAACGGGCTTCGTCCCCGGAGGCGCCCATGCCTGATGCCGCCCTGCTCTGGCTGTTCTTTTCTCTCGTCTTCGGCATCATCATCGTGCCCGGCATGGACATGACCTTCGTGCTCGCCAATGCGCTGGCGGGCGGGCGCCGCCTCGGACTCTACGCCACGGCAGGCGTCGTTGCGGGTGGGGTGGCGCATGTCGTGGTCGGAGCTCTCGGCGTCGGCGCGCTGCTGAAGCTGTTTCCGGCTCTGTTCAACCTCCTGCTGCTCGCAGGTGCTGCCTATATCGCCTTGATCGGGTTCGCACTGCTGCGCAGAGGCGCTGCGCTCGGTGCGATTCCGGCGGCGCGGAGCCGCGACGCGGCTGCGGCCTTCCAGCAGGGCATGTTGACCTGCCTGCTCAATCCCAAGGCTTATCTCTTCATGTTCGCGGTGTTTCCGCAGTTCTTAAGGCCAGAGGCTGGTCAGATCTGGTTGCAGGCTGCGATCCTCGGGCTGATCATCGCGGCGACACAGTTCGGCGTCTATGGTGGGCTCGCTATCGCCGCTGGCGGGGGACGCGGCGTCCTTGCCGGCCATCCCCGGGCGGAGGCGGTTCTCGGCCGGGCGGTCGGCGCACTGCTGATCGTCGTCGCCATGCTCACGCTGGTCGAGGGCTGGCGCAGCCTCGTCGACTGATCATCCACGGCCGAGGCGGCCTTGCGCCCTTTCGTTCCGCAGCGACACCGTGTTAGGCACGTTGCATCGGGAGTTGGCCGCCGGATCATGGTGGCCGAAACGGAGTGAAGTCGGATATGGAGCGGCAATCGTCATTCAGCTACGAGGAGATCCTCGCTTGCGGGCGCGGTGAGCTCTTCGGGCCGGGCAATGCGCAGCTGCCGCTGCCGCCGATGCTGATGTTCGACCGCATCGCCGAGATCAGCGAGACCGGCGGCGAGCACGGCAAGGGCATGGTGCGCGCCGAGCTCGACGTGCGCCCCGACCTCTGGTTCTTCGACTGCCATTTCAAGGGCGATCCGGTGATGCCGGGCTGCCTTGGCCTCGACGCGCTCTGGCAGCTCACCGGCTTCTTCCTCGGCTGGCTCGGCCTGCCCGGCCGTGGCCGCGCGCTCGGCGTCGGCGAGGTCAAGTTCGCCGACCAGGTGTTGCCTTCGGTCAAGCACGTCGTCTACGGCGTCGATTTCAAGCGCGTCTTCAAGTCCAAGCTCGTCCTCGGCATCGCCGATGGCTGGCTCGAAGCCGACGGGAAGCGTATCTATACGACGACCGATATGCGCGTCGGCCTGTTCAAGCCCGAAGCGGCCTGAGCAAAATAAGCCCGACGCCTTGCCTTCGCCGGCCGCGCGGTCCATTTGCGCGGTAGGCGATCTATTACAGGTCCGGGGTTGGCCTCCCGGCCCGTCACCAAAGAGCCGGAGAAGCAGCATGAGACGCGTTGTGGTCACCGGGATGGGCATCGTCTCGTCCATCGGCAACAATACGCAGGAAGTGCTGGCCTCGCTGCGCGAGGCCAAGTCCGGCATCTCCTATGCGGCTGATTTCGCCGAGCACGGCTTCCGCAGCCGGGTTGCCGGCGTGCCCTCGCTCGATCCCTCGACCGTGCTCGACCGCCGCGCCATGCGCTTCCATGGCGGCGGCTCGGCCTGGAACCAGGTCGCGATGGAGCAGGCCATCCGCGACGCCGGGCTCGAGGACAAAGAAATCAGCCATGAGCGCACCGGCATCATCATGGGCTCGGGCGGCCCCTCGACCCGGGCGCTGATCGACGCCTATGACAAGGCGCGCGAGAGCGGCTCCTCCAAGAAGGTCGGCCCCTTCGCCGTGCCCAAGGGCATGTCCTCGACCGCCTCGGCAACGCTGGCGACCTGGTTCAAGATCAAGGGCGTCAACTATTCGATCTCCTCGGCCTGCGCGACCTCGAACCATTGCATCGGCAACGCCTATGAGCTGATCCAGTGGGGCAAGCAGGACGTGATCTTCGCCGGTGGCTGCGAGGAGCTCGACTGGACGCTCTCCGTGCTGTTCGACGGCATGGGCGCGATGTCCTCCGACTTCAACGAGACGCCCGCGGTCGCCTCGCGCGCCTATGACGCGCGCCGCGACGGCTTCGTCATCGCCGGCGGCGCCGGCGTCGTCGTGCTGGAGGAGCTCGAGCACGCAAAGGCCCGCGGCGCCCGCATCTATGGCGAAGTCGTCGGCTATGGCGCGACCTCGGACGGCTACGACATGGTCGCTCCGTCCGGCGAAGGCGCCGAGCGCTGCATGCGCATGGCGCTGCAGGGCGTGAAGGCCAAGATCGACTATATCAACCCGCACGGCACCTCGACCCCGGTCGGCGACGCCAAGGAGATCGAGGCGATCCGCGCCGTCTTCGGTTCCGGCGAGAAGAGCCCGCCGATTTCGGCCACGAAGTCGCTGACCGGCCATTCGCTCGGCGCCACCGGCGTGCAGGAGGCGATCTACTCGCTGCTGATGCTCAACAACGACTTCATTGCCGAGAGCGCCCATATCGAGGAGCTCGACCCGGCCTTCGCCGACATGCCGATCGTGCGCAAGCGCATCGACAATGCCGGCCTCGGCTGCGTGCTCTCCAACTCCTTCGGCTTCGGTGGCACCAACGCCACCATCGTGATGAAGCGCCTCGAAGCCTGAGGGGGCCGGCGATGCTGTTCATGGTGATCGAGCATTTCGACCAGGCGCGGGTGAAGGAGATTTACACCCGCTTCCACAAGCATGGCCGGATGATGCCTGAGGGCCTCACCTATATCGACAGCTGGATCTCCGCCGATTTCGCCCGCTGCTTCCAGGTGATGCAGTGCGACGACGTCACCAAGCTGCAGGAATGGGTGCTGGCCTGGGGCGATCTCGCCCGCTTCGAGATCGTGCCGCTGGCGAGTTCGAAGGATACGGCCGAGGCCGTGAGGAAGCATTTGTAGTGGCCACGGCGGCGCGCTTGCGCTTAATGGTTGATCGGCCGTGCCAGCGGCACTGTAGCGTCCTTCCTTCCTTCCCTCCCGGTTCCTGAATCCGTTCGAGACAGGCATATGCTCCCCCTGATGCACAACAAGCGCGGCCTCGTCATGGGCGTCGCCAACCAGAACTCGATCGCCTGGGGCATTGCCCGGACCCTGCATGCGCACGGTGCCGAAATGGCGTTCACCTATCAGGGCGAGGCGCTCGGCAAGCGCGTCAAGCCGCTGGCCGAGAGCATCGGCTCGAAGCTGGTCATCCCCTGCGATGTCGAGGATGTCGCGACGGTCGATGCCGCCTTCGCGGCGATCGACGAGGCCTGGGGTAGCGATCCCGAGCGCAACACGCTCGATTTCCTGATCCACGCCATCGGCTTCTCCGACAAGAACGAGCTCAAGGGGCTCTATGCCGACACCACCCGCGAGAACTTCTCGCGCACCATGGTGATCTCCTGCTTCTCGTTCACCGAAGCCGCCAAGCGCGCTGCCGCGCGCATGCCGCAGGGCGGCAGCATGATCACGCTGACTTATAGCGGCTCGAACCGCGTGATGCCGAACTACAACGTCATGGGCGTCGCCAAGGCGGCGCTGGAGGCGAGCATGCGCTATCTCGCCGCCGATTACGGGCCGAGGGGCATCCGGGTGAACGCGCTCTCGCCCGGACCGGTGCGCACCCTCGCCGGCGCCGGCATCTCGGACGCCCGTGCCATGTATTCCTGGCAGCGCGCCAACTCGCCCCTGCGCAAGTCGGTGACGCTGGAAGAGATCGGCGGCTCGGCGCTCTACTACCTCTCCGAGCTCTCGGGCGGGGTGACCGGCGAGGTCCACCATATCGACGCCGGCTATCACATCACCCAGATGCCGGTGCTGGAAGGCCTGCGCGCCGCCGATACCGGCAACGGCGACTAACTCGACCAGGCCCTTCCGCCGCTCGCGCGGCAAGGCTATCCTCTCCTCCGGTGGAACCAGGGGCGTATGCCGTCGGTTCGATCAGTGAGCCATGGAGGACGCTCATGGTCACGGTGAAATACGAGATCGTCCAGCACGATGGCGGCTGGGCCTACAAGGTCGGCGACGCTCTTTCGGAAACCTTCCGCTCGCATGACTCGGCGCTGAAGGCGGCCAACAAGGCCGCCGCTCGTCAGAAGCGGCCTGGAGTCACCGATGGCATCGTCTACCAGGATGCTGACGGTGAATGGCACGAAGAGCTCGCCGATGGCCGTGACCGGCCGAACACCCGGATCGTCGACGGCGGCTGAGGCGGCGCCTCATCTCTGTGTGAAGAAGGTCAGCAGCACTTTGTTCTTCTCGCCGAGCAGGCAGAGGAAGCGGCGCGGCCTGTCGGACTTGTCGGTCTTCAGATAGGCCTCGCCCATGATGATGCGCGTCACCGGGGTATCCTCGACCTTGGTCTCCGCCACGGCGACCGTCAGCCCGTCCTCGTCGATATAGATGTCCTTGATCTCGGGCTCGCGCGCCGTCAGCGCCGCCATCGCGGTCGACTTGCAGGCCGAGAGCTCTGGCGAGGATGGCTTCTCTGGCGTGGCCGGAGATGCCGGCGAGCCGGTCTGAGCGAGGGCCGGGGCGGAGAGCAGGGCGAGCAGCGCGATCGTGCAGGCGATATGTCGAAGCATGTGAACCTCGGTTGTTGCCGAGGTTCAACGCGTTCGGGGCGATCGGGTTCAGATCAGGCGTCTAAAGCCTGCTCGAGATCCGCGATCAGGTCGTCGGCATGCTCCAGCCCGATCGAGAGCCGGATCAGCCCGTCGCTGACGCCCATGCTGGCGCGAACCTCCGGCGTGAAGCGCTGATGCGTCGTCGTCGCGGGATGGACGATCAGGCTTTTGGCGTCGCCGAGATTGTTGGAGATGCGGATCAGCTTGAGCTTGTTGAGGAAGCGGAAGGCGCCGTCCTTGCCGCCTGCGACCTCGAAGGCGATCAGCGTCGAGGGGCCGCTCATCTGCCTGGCGATGATCTCAGCCTGCGGATGCTCGGGGTCGCCGATGAAGGCGACATGCGGCAGATCTTTGCGGCCCTTCAGCCATTTGGCGACCGCGGTTGCGCTCTCGGCCTGGCGGCGGATGCGCAGGGGCAGCGTCTCCAGCGCCTTCAGCATCACCCAGGCGTTGAACGGCGACATGGCCGGGCCGGTCTGGCGCAGGAAGGTCTGGATTTCGCCCTCGATCAACTCCTTCGAGCCGAGCACGAGCCCACCGAGACAGCGGCCCTGGCCATCGATGTGCTTGGTGGCGGAATAGGCGACGAGGTCGGCGCCGAGCTCGAGCGGACGCTGGAACAGCGGCGTCGCGAAGACATTGTCGACGATCAGCTTGGCGCCGGCTTCCCTGGCGATTGCGGCGACGGCGGCGATGTCGATCACCTCCAGCGTTGGATTGGCCGGGCTCTCCAGGAAGAACACTTTTGTGTTCGGCCGGACCGCGGCGCGCCAGGCGGCAAGATCGGTGCCGTCGACCAGCGTCGAGGCGACGCCATAACGCGGCAGATGGTCCTCGACGATGTAGCGACAGGAGCCGAAGAGGGCGCGCGCCGCGACGACATGATCGCCGGCCCTGACTAGGCTCGACAGCGCTGCGGTGACGGCGGCCATGCCGGTTGCGGTCGCACGGCAGGCTTCGGCGCCTTCGAAGGCGGCCATGCGCTGCTCCAGCATGGTGACGCTGGGATTGGAGAAGCGGGCATACTGGAAACCCGGATCCTTGTTGAGGAAGCGTGCCTCGCACTGCTCGGCGCTGTCGTAGACATGGCCCTGCGTCAGGAACAGCGCTTCCGAGGTCTCCCCGAACTGCGAGCGCAGCGTGCCGGCATGGACCAGGCGGGTCTCGGGGTGCAGCGCTGCTGTGTCTGCCGCTTCGATTGTCATGGTCTGTCGTCCAGTCCGTTCGATATAACGGACAGAGGGAATATCACCGTCGATTGCGTTCGTAAAGGCGAACGAATTTTCTGCGTGGGGAACGCCGGGCGGCATCCGGCGTCCCTCCATTCAGGCGATGCGTGGTTCAGGCGGCTAGAGTGCGCTCGCTTTCGGTCATGGCCTCGCCAACATTGGGACGACCCTTGCCGGTCGTGATCAAGTCGCGAAGGCTACCTTCGATATACATGCGCCAACCCTGCGAGCAGGCTTCATAGCATTCGTAGGTCGGCACGAGGCCGCGATGCGTGAATGTGACCTCGGTGAGGTCGCCCTTGTCGGCGATATCGAAGACGATGTCGGTGCCCTTCCACTCGGTTTCGTCCTCAGTGAAGCTGAAATAGTTGTCGAGCACCCGCCAGGCGATCTTCTGGCCAGGGATCGCCTCGATGACCGCGATCGTGCTGCGATGCAGGTCCTGGTAGCGATAGGCGAAGACGTCGCCGACATGCTCGGTGCCACCGCTGATCTCCTGCGACCACCAGCCGCGCACATTGGCGATGGCGGCGAAGACGGCGTCCGGCGACTGCGGGACAGTGAAGCTGAGGGTGTAGTCGTGATGGGCCATGGCGTTCTCCTCTCGTGTGGTGCGACGGGGAGAACCGTAGCCGGATGCCTCGGACGGCTGTGAGTAACAAGTCGGGCGCGAAATCGATCCGGAAATCGCAGCGACAGATTATATGGCGCGCGCGATGTCAGGCGCGCAGGTTGCTGGCAGGGATGACGACTTCGCCATCCTCCTTGGTGAACAAGCCGATATCCGGGTTCGGCAGGATCTTGAGAACCTCCTCCGAAGGCCGGCAAAGCCTTGTCCCCTTCGGTGTCTCGACGATCGGGCGGTTGATCAGGATCGGATGGGCGAGCATGAAATCGACCAGCGCGTCATCGCTCCACTTTGCATTGCTGAGATCGAGTTCGGCATAGGGCGTGCCCTTTTCGCGCAGGAGCCCGCGTGCGCCGATCCCCATGGCCGCGATCAAGTCGACGAGCCGGGCTCGGCTTGGTGGTTCCTTCAGATACTCAACAACGACAGGCTCTTCGCCGCTCTGCCGGATCATGGCGAGGGTGTTGCGGGAGGTGCCGCAATCCGGATTGTGGAAGATCGTGATCGTCATGGCTTTTCCTCGGCGGCTTGCATTGTGGTGCTGTCGGCTGGCGCTTGCAGCAGCCATGTCATCGCTGCCAGGGCACAGAGCGCGCCTGCGAGCTCCGCCAGGATGAACCCCGCCAGGTCGAAGGCCCGAATGCCGGAGAATGTGTCGGTGAAGGACCGTGCGATCGCGACGGCCGGGTTGGCGAAGGAGGTCGAGGCGGTGAACCAATAGGCAGCGCAGATATAGAGGCCGACCAGCCAGGGGACGGCTTTTCGCTCGAAGCGGTGGCCGGCGAGGATCGTCGCGGCGAGGCCGAAGCTCGCCACCCCTTCCGAAAGCCATTGGGCGCCGCCGGCGCGAATTTTCAGGGATGTCTGGAGCAGTGGCAGCGCGAACATCGCGTGGGCAATGACGGTCCCGGCGATGCCGCCAGCGACCTGGCCGAGGGCGTAGAGGCCCGCTTCCCGGCGCGGCAGATCCCCTTTGAGCGCAAAGATCAGGCTGATCGCCGGATTGAAATGCGCTCCAGAGATTGGCCCGAGCGTTGTGATCAGAACGACGAGCATTGCCCCTGTCGCCAAGGTGTTGGCGAGAAGGGCCAGAGCGGCGTCGCGGGCGAGTGTGTCCGCCATGATCCCGGAGCCGACGACGGTCGCGACGAGAAACGCCGTGCCGACGGTTTCGGCTGCGAGCCTTTGGGGAAGGGCGCTGTTCACGGCGACACGGGCTCGCAGCAGGTGGCGAGGGCGGCCACCGCCGGGCCGCAGACCTCCGGATGACCCTGGCAGCAATCGCGCATCAGGAAGGCGACGAGCCCCGACAGGGCCGGATAGGCCACGCTGTAGATGATGGAGCGCGCCTTGCGTCGCGACTGGATCAGGCCGGCGTGCTCAAGATGGTTCAGGTGGAAGGAGAGCCGGGACGAAGAGGCGCCGACCGCTTCACCGATCGAACCTGCGGCGAGGCCGTTCGGTCCCGCTGTCACCAGCAGCCGGACGATGCGCAAGCGCGTCTCCTGCGATAGGGCGGCGAAGGCCTCGAGGGCTTGCGCTTCGGTCACTTATATCTCAATCTCTCAAGAGTTATTGAAATGATGGTAGCGCAAGATGAATCCCGAAGCCAGCCCTGCGTCGATCGATTTTCAGGGCGATGCCCTGCTCGGCCCGCTTCTGGAGGCGCTGGAGTCTCATGGATCGAAGCCACTGTTGCTCGAGTACGCGGAGCGTACGATCCAGCCGGGCTATCATGTGACCGAGGTCAAGGCCGGCGCCTTCGTCGCGCTGGATTGCGGTGGCAATCCCGATCGCTGGCAGGAAACCATCCTGCAGATCGAGGATCTGCCTTCGCAGGACGGCCGCAGCTATATGCTCGCCGGCAAGTTCAGGGCGATCCTCGATCGGGTCGCGGAGCGGATTGCCCTAGCGCCGGAGGCGCGCCTGAGCTTCGAGGTCGGCCTGCCGGACGAGCCAATGCGGATCTTCGATCTCGGCGCCGTGCTGCCGGAGAACGATCGCATCGTCTTGCGGCTGATAGCGCGGCCGGCGATCTGCAAGCCGCGCCATCGAGCGGCTGAGCGGGAATCCAGCACAGCGTGCTGCGGCCCGACGTCAAAATCGAAATGCTGCTGACCTGCTTCGATCTATCCGGCAGCGCGGCCATTTGCCGGGTCATTATCCGCGATTGTGTTCGCGCAGATGCTGACGGTCGAGAGCCAGAGCCAGAAGGCTCGCGACGGTTTCGACGAGCGTACCGGGCTGGGGTGGGCGCTCCTCAGGATCGAAGGCCAGGCCGATGACCGCCCGGCAGCCCGCGGACGTCAGCACCGGCCAGAAATCGAAGCGCGAGGCATCGAAGGGGTAGACGTCCGCGACGGCGACCTTGCCCGTCGCCAGGGACGAGCGCGCTGCCTCGATATCGATCGGGACAGGCTCGATGCTGCCGCGCCTCAAGGCGAGATCGACCGAGTTCTCCGACATCAGCATCAGGACGACGGGGACCTTGAAAAGTGCTTCAAGCGCATCGGCCGTGCGCGAGAAGATCGCCTCTGGACCATCGGCTGCGATGAGGTTCTGGCCGTAGGATTGGACGAGCGCGGCTTGCCGCCTGGAAAGCGCTGCATCGTCAGCCCTGCGACGGGCGGTCGAGGCCACGGCGCTCGCTATCACACCGATCACGAAGAGCAGGCCGATCGCCCAGATATTCGCGGGGTCGTCGACGCGGAGCGTCAAGCGCGGCTCGGTCAGGAAGAAGTTGTAGGCGAGCGCCCCGAGAACGGCCGAACACAGCGACGGGCCGAGCCCGAAAGCGACGGCCGCGATGAGCACGGGCACGACAAAGACGAGTGACAGGTTGGGAATTGTCACTGCGCTGTCGAGCCCGACCGCCACCGCCGCCGCGATCGCGGTCATCGCGACGGTGACAAGATAGCGAATGACCACCGGAGCGTTCGACAGCTGCAAAGCCGGCAGCGTATCGGGCTCTGGGAGGAGCTTGAACTCCTGCGGCGTACTTTGAGCACTCATGGCCGCGCCTCCTTCTGCCGTTGCCCGTGCGTCCATAGAGTGCACCGGCACTATCGGCGGCGATCCAGCCTCCGAGATAAGAGGGCGGATGATCGCTCACAACGGCGTCAGCCTGCCATACGATCCAGCTACGGGCCGCATAAAGCCCGCATAAGCGCTTTTCAGGCGTGCCCGGCGATAGATCGGAAGCTGCTCTTGCCCCGCGGCGGAGCCCTTAGATCGCGGCGCCGTCGCTGACGATGTCGGCGCCGAGGTCGACCCGCACCGCCCGCACGATCTCCGCTTCCGCCTCTGCGCCGCGCCGGCGCGGGTGGGCGGCGGAGATCTTGTGTTCGGCAATGATCTGGCCGGGCGCGCCCGAGAGCACCACGACCCGGTCGGCGAGATAAGCGGCCTCGTCGATGTCGTGGGTGACGAACAGCACCGTCTTGCCGGTGCGGCGGCGGACCTCGATCAGCTCGTCCTGCAAGGTCTCGCGCGTCAGCGCATCGAGCGCCGAGAACGGCTCGTCCATCAGGAGGATCTCGGGCTCGACCGCGAGCGCGCGGGCCAGCGAGACACGCTGACGCTGGCCGCCGGAAAGCTGGTGCGGCCAGCGCTGGGCGAGATGGCCGAGATCGACGAGATCGAGCATCTCCTGCGCCTTAGCCAAGCGTTCGGCCCGCGGCGTCTGGCCTTCGAGGCCGAAGCCGACATTGGCGATCACCTTGCGCCAGGGCAGCAATCGCGAGTCCTGGAAGACCAGCGCGACTGGCCGGCGGGTATCGTCCTGGGCGTTGATTACGACCTCGCCGCCGCTCGGCCGGGCGAGGCCGGCGATGACGCGCAGCAGGGTCGACTTGCCGACGCCGGACGGACCGACAATGGCGAGGAACTCGCCGTGGGCGACGGAGAGGTTCAGCTTGTGCAGCACCTCTGTCGCTTCGCCGTCGCGGGTGAAGGTGAGCGACAGCTCCTTGATGTCGATCACGCTTTCCAACGCAGCACCCATCCCTGAAAGGCGACGAACAACGTGTCGAGCAGGCCGTAGAGCGCTGCCATGGTCAGCATGTAGATCACCACGAGGTCGGTCGCGAGCAGGCTGGAGGCCTGCATCATGCGCTGGCCGACGCCGGCGACGCCGAAGATCTCGGCCGCGACCACCGCCATCCAGGCCTGACCGAGTGCCGTGCGCACGCCGACCAAAATGCCGGGCATCGCCGCCGGCAGCAGGATCTTGGTCAGGCGCTGGAGCGGCGAGCGGAAACCGAAGGCGTCGGCGACCTCGATCAGGTCGCGGTCGACGCCGCGGATCGCGCCCTGCGCCGCGAAGAAGACGATCCAGAACACGCCGATCGCGATGATGAACACCGCGGCCTGCGGGTTGACGCCGAACCAGATGATCGCGAACGGCACCCAGGCGAGGCCGGGGATCGGCCGGAGCAGCCTGACCACCCAGGCCGTTGTCTCCTCGGCGATCCGGGACATGCCGGTGAAGACGCCGAGCGCGATGCCGAGGCCGGCGCCGGTGAAGAGGCCGATGAAATAATGGCCGAGCGAGCCCATGATCGCCGAGAGCCAGGCGCCGGACTTCACCTCGCGCAGGAAGGCGCTGGGCAGGGCGCTCGGGCCCGGCAGGAAGGCCGGATTGACCAGGCCGAAATAGGGGATCGCCTCCCAGAGCAGAAGGAAGGCGACGAGGCCCGTCAGGGCGAGGGCCGGAGCCCGCAGTGAACGCAAGTCTTTAGCCCCGTCAGCCCTTGATCGCGCGCTCGTAATACTGCGTCTCGAACAGGCCGTCGAACGGAAGTTCCTTCTCGAGCGAGCCGAGCTTGACCTGATAGGCCTGCATGGCGCGGGCCGGCTCGATGATCTTGCGCGGGTCGATCTCGAAGCGGGTGGCCGGCGAGACCAGCGCCTTCTCGATCAGCGCGGGGTCGACGATGCCCTTGCCGAGCGCGGCGCCGACATGGGGCGCTGCCTTGGCCGGCGTCTTGATCAGCACATCGGCGGCCTTGATCAGGCCGGAGACCAGGCCCTGCACGGCGGCGGCGTTCTTGGTGGCGAAGGCGCCGGAGACGGCGACGACCGTGCCGGGCTGGCCGGGGAAGACGTCCTCGCCGCCGGCGATCAGCTTGATGCCGGGGTTGCGGGTCTGGATGATGGTGAGGGCCGGCTCGCGCACGATCGCGCCCTCGACGGCGCCGGCGAGCACGGCCTGCTGCGTCGCGTCGATGCCCATCGGCACGATCTCGACATCGCCCTTGTCGGCCTTGGCGACCTCCCAGAGCCAGTATTGCAGCACGGTGTTGGGCACCGAGCCGGCCGGCTGGGTGGCGAGGCGCGCCGGCTTGCCGGTCGCGGCCTTGTGCGCCTTGAAGGCGGCGGCCGCGCTCGTTCCGGTGGTGAAGAACTTCGCCAGGGCCGGGGCGGCGACGAAGACGTTCTCGCCGGTCGCGGTCGAGGCGACGACGCGGATGTCGACGCCCCGGGAGCGGGCGACCGCGAGCGGGGCGACGCCGGCGACATAGAGGTCGATCGTGCCCGAGGCGAGCGCCTGGATCATGTTCGGGCCGGATTCGAACACGGTGAAGGCAGGCGCGATGCCGGCCTGCTTCAGCCAGCCCTCGCCATTGGCGACGAAGATCGGAGCGGTGCCGATGATCGGGATGTAGCCGATGCGGGCGGGCACTGCCTCCTGGGCCAGCGCGCCGGCAAAGGGCAGCGCTGCGGCGAGCGACGAGCCGGCGAGCAGGAACTGGCGGCGGTCCATGATCTAATTCCCCAGATGGCGTGTGATATCTAGCCTATTGACGTCTGATAAAAGGATTTTCTATCTAAAGACAAGCATTGCCCTTCAAAAAGAAGAAAATTCTCCATTGCTACGGAATAGCAAAGGGTTTTTTCTCTCTCACCATGGATCGAGAGATGGACGCCATCGACCGCAAGATTCTGACCGTGCTGCAGGCAGATTCCAACATCTCGATCGCGGAGCTCGCCGATCGGGTTGGGCTGTCGCAGACGCCGTGCTGGAAGCGCATCCAGCGCCTCGAGCAGACCGGGGTGATCATCAAGCGCGTCGCGTTGGTAGCACCCGAGAAGATCGGGCTCGGCCTCACCGTCTTCGTCCAGATCGAGACGGCCGATCACTCCGGTCCCTGGCTGGAGAAGTTCGCCCAGAGCGTCGCGGCGATGCCGGAGGTGATCGAGTTCTACCGCATGGCCGGCGATGTCGACTACATGCTGCGCGTCGTCGTCGCCGACATGGCCGCCTATGACACCTTCTACAAGAAGCTGATCGAGACGATCCCGCTCAAGAACGTCACCTCGCGCTTCGCCATGGAGCGGATCAAGGCGACGACGGCCTACAAGGTGCCGGACCTGCCGAAGGCGTCGTAGGCTTCATTGCGAGGAGCGCAGGCCCGTCATCGCATGCCGGGCACTTGCCCCGGCGGGCGCGCTCCCGCATGAACGCTCCCGAATTTCTCGAACGGGGCGTGCCCATGTCCAGCTATGTCATCGATCAGCCGAAGGTCGCCGCGATTCCGGTGGCCGGTGGTGGGCTCTTCCCGGTGCGCCGCATCTTTTGCGTTGGCCGCAACTACGCCGAGCACACCCGCGAGATGGGCGGCGATCCCGATCGCGAGGAGCCGTTCTTCTTCACCAAGCCGTCCGATGCCGTGCTGACCGACGGCGCCGACATGCCCTACCCGCCGAAGACCGCCGATCTGCACCATGAGATGGAGCTCGTGGTCGCGATCGGGAAGGGCGGCAAGGACATCGCCGAGGCCGACGCGCTCTCCCATGTCTTCGGCTATGCCGCCGGCTTCGACATGACCCGCCGCGACCTGCAGGGCGCCGCCAAGAAGGCCGGCAAGCCCTGGGACATGGGCAAGGGCTTCGACTCGTCCGCGCCGATCGGCGAGCTCGTGCCGGCCGCCAAGGCTGGCCATCCGGACAAGGGGTTGATCGAGCTCAAGGTCAACGGCAAGGCTCGCCAGAGCTCCGACCTCGCCAAGATGATCTGGAACGTGCCGGAGACGATCTCGTACCTCTCCGGCTTCGTCACGCTGGCGCCCGGCGACCTGATCATGACCGGTACCCCTGAAGGCGTCGCCGCCGTCGTCAAGGGCGATCTGCTCGAAGGCTTGATCGCCGGCGTCGGCACCGTCCGTACAAAGATCGTCTGACTGGCCGGCCCAAGGAGAGTACCATGCGTCTGACCACCGAAGCCTCCGGCGTCTTCCCGATCGCGCCGACGCCGTTCAATCCGGATGGCAGCGTCGACTGGACCTCGGCCGACCGGCTGTTCGACTTCTATCACGGCATCGGCTCTGACGGCGTCACCGTGCTCGGCATCATGGGGGAGGCGCCCAAGCTCGAGCCGGAGGAATCGATCGGCCTGGTCAAGCGCGCTGTGGCGAAGATGGGCGGCAAGCCGATCATCGTCGGCGTCTCGGCGCCTGGCTTTGCGGCGATGCGCTCGCTGGCGCGGCAGGTGATGGATCTCGGTGCCGGTGGCGTGATGATTGCCCCGCCGACCAATCTGCGCACCGACGATCAGATCACCGGCTATTACGCCCAGGCCGTCGAGGCGATCGGCGCCGACATCCCCTTCGTCATCCAGGATTACCCGCTGACGCTCTCGGTGGTGATGACCCCGGCGGTGATCCGCAAGATCATCCAGGACAATCCGTCCTGCGTGATGCTGAAGCATGAAGACTGGCCGGGCCTCGAGAAGATCTCGACGCTGCGCAAGTTCGAGGCGGAAGGGACGCTGCGGCGCGTTGCCATCCTCACCGGCAATGGCGGGCTCTTCCTCGATTTCGAGATGGAGCGCGGCGTCGACGGCGCCAATACCGGCTATGCCTTCCCGGAACTGCTGATCGACGTGGTCAAGGCCAGCAAGGCCGGCCGCCGCGACGATGCGCACGACATCTTCGACGCGCATCTGCCGCTGCTGCGCTATGAGCAGCAGCAGGGCGTCGGCCTCGCCGTGCGCAAATATGTGATGATGAAGCGCGGCGTCCTGGCGAGCGATGCGCAGCGCAAGCCGGGGCCGGGCCTAACCGCGGCGGCTAAGGCCGAGGTCGACTACCTGCTTGGCCGTCTCGCGAAGCACGACCCGCGCGCGAAGCTCTAAGGCGCCGCTACCGAGCTACTGAAGCGAGGGCCGCGCTTTCGAAGCGCGGCTCATGAAAGCCGTGGACGCGGGCCTCCGAGCCGTGCAACCCTGAGCTGCGGCTTGGGGAATTTGCTATGCGTTTTGCTGTACTGCTCGGTGGTGCCGCGTTGATCGCTCTTGGTTCGACCGGGCCGGTCTCGGCACAAGGCGGCGGCGCTCATCCTGAGTGCCGGGGCATGAGGGATCAACGCTCCTGCAATTGCGCACTCAACAATGGCGGGCGAGTGATCGATGATCCCGGTCGCCCTGGCCGCAAGGTCTGGCGGACGGCCAGGGTCGGCACGCCCGCACATATGGCGTTCATGAACTGCACCAACGGCTCGGGGCGATAGCCGAGTCAGGCCCTGGCACTCTCTTTGCTGTCGCGGCGCGTAGCGCCGCGACAGCTTGTTTGTCAGTTTGCCAGTTGAACCAGCCGGTCGAGCGCCGGGCCGAAGCCGATCAGCGTGATATTGAACGAGACGATGTCATTGTTGGACAGGTTGAGCGCCGCCGCGGTCAGCGTCTTGCCGCCCTTCATTGCGTCGGTCGCGACGGTCGGGAAGGAGATCGGTAGCAGGCAGCCCGAGGGCGTGCAGGTCGAGAAGCGCAGGCCCTGGCCGAGGTCCCTGTCGTCGAGCTTGAGCACTGCGCCGTTCTCGAGCTTGAGCCAGAACGGCATCAGGATCGTGCCCTCGGCGCGGCCATCCTTCGGGGGGCGCAGTTCGATCGCGAAGACGCGCTGATTGGTGCGGCTGTCGCCCTGCGATTGCGTCAGCACGCACAGCTTCTGGCCGTCATTGATGCGGCAATCGACCGTCCAGTCGCCATAGACCTCGTTCACCGCCGAGGCGCCGTTCGGCAGTCGCGCGGTCTGGCCGGCCGGCTGGCTTACAGTCGGCGCTGCGGCCGGAGCCTGGGCAGTGGCGGGGCGGGCTGGCGGACTCGCCGGGCGAGCCGGCGGATTCGCTGTCGCTGGCCGGGCCGCTGGTGCCGGGCGTGTCGCGGGAGCGGGGCGAGCGGCTGGTGCACGCGGTGCCGGTTCAGCCTGTGATTCAGCCTCCTCCATTTGCTCGGTCGCTTGCGGCTCGCGCTGGGCAAGCGCTGGCGACACCAACAGCGCGAAGGTGAGGAGCGCGGCGGAGAGGGACGTGCTGGATTGGATCATGGTGTCGCGTTTCGATAGGGACTGAAGCGGCGGCTGGTTGTTGAAGGTCGATGCCGTCGTTCTAGCGAAAAGCGAGAAAGTGTCTACTGCTGGATGCTTGCGACGATTGCGGTTCGCGATCTATGTCGATGGATTTATAGTATAGTAATTCTAATTTGTGAACCTCTTCACGGCTCTGCTTCAGGCAACGTGAGCGGCTTCACTCCGCAGTTCCTCCGCCGACGGGATGCGGCCCTCGAACCACCACGCTGCGGCGGCGCGCGACATCGCCGCGCCGTCATGGCCGATGCCGGGCACGGTGATCAGTGACCAGTTGCAGGGCAGGCCGCGTTTGGCTGCCTCCGCCTTGGCGAAGTCGAGCATGAAATGCGCGCGGGCATAGCGCATCGGCCCCTGCGCGAGCGCCTCAGCCTGTGCCGGCAGGTTGGGATCGCTGGTCACGATGTCCTGGTCGCCGGCGAAGATCACCATCGGCCAGGCGAGCCAGCGCGCCAGTTCCGCCTCGCCGAGGCCGAGGTCGCCGAGCCCTTCCGGGAAACGCCGCTCCGACGTCGGCAGCGTGTACCAGCCGGAATTGGCGGCGAAGGCGGTCTCAAAGGGTGTTTCGCTCTGCGTCGCCAGCAGGCGGTGCACGAACTGGCCGCCGGCGGAATGGCCGAACAGCTTGACCTTGTCGCGCGTGGTGACGCCTGCCTTGCGCAAAGCCGCCAGCACGCGGGCCGGCACGGCATAGAGCCAGTCGTCCTGAGCCGCGATCGCGCCGTCCTCGCCGACGACGAGGCCGTTATTGTAGCCTTCGGCCTTGGGGAAGTGCTCATTGCCGAAGGTCGGCGCGACGATCAGCAGATTGTGCTTCTCGGCCGCGTCGATCCAGAAGTCGCGATAGTCGTCGCCATTGCGCAGCATGCCGTGCTGGACGAAGACCACTTCGTCCTCGGGGCGATGCCGCGCCGGTCGATAGAAGTTGATCTCCAGCGGCCGCTGCGGATGGCGAGCGTCGATGAAGGGCAGGGTGCTGCGGCCCTGCGGCGGATCGAGAGTAAGCGTCGTGCTCATGCGGCCTTCGCAGTCGTATGCAGGTGGCAGGCGGCGCTGCGGCCGGGCGCGATCTCCGTAAGGTCCGGACGGACCTCGCGGCAGACCGCCATGGCGTGCTCGCAGCGCGGGTGGAAGGGGCAGCCCGAGGGCGGGGCCAGCGGCGAGGGCAATTCGCCCTTGAGCGGCTGGAAGCTGCTCTTGCGCCGTGCCGCCGAGGGGATCGCCTTGATCAAAGCGGCGCTATAGGGATGCGCCGGCTCGGCGAAGATCGCGGTGGCGCTGCCGATCTCGACGATGCGGCCGAGATACATGATCGCGACGCGGTCGCTGATATGGCGGACGAGGCCGAGATCATGGCTGACGAAGAGATAGGTCAGCCCGTGCCGCTCGCGCACATCCATGAACAGGTTGATCACCTGCGCCTGGATCGAGACATCGAGCGCCGAGACCGGCTCGTCGCAGACCAGGAAATCCGGCTTCACCGCGAGCGCCCGGGCGATGCCGATGCGCTGGCGCTGGCCGCCGGAGAACTGGTGCGGGTAGCGCTCGCGATAGGCGAGGTCGAGCCCGACCTCGGACAGCGCCCGGTCGACCGCGCCGTCGATTTCTGCCTTCGGCACGAGCTTGTGGACCGCGAGCGCCTCGCCGACGATGCGGCTCACCCGCATGCGCGGATCGAGCGAGGCATAGGGGTCCTGGAAGATCATCTGCACCTTCAGCAGATAATCGAGCCGGTCCTTGCCCTTCAGCGCTGCGGCCGAGCGCCCCTTGTAGAAGACCTCACCCTCGGTCGGCGGCAGGATGCCGGTCGCGATCCGCGCCAAAGTCGACTTCCCGCAGCCGGATTCGCCGACGAGGCCGAGCACCTCGCCCTTGCGGACGCTGAGATCGACGCCGTCGACCGCCCTCAGGGTCGAGGGCGGCGCATGCCGGCCGATCGCGGTCAGGATGCGCTCGGCCATATTGGCCTTGCCGCGGAAATATTTGCGGACGCCGCGCAGCTCGAACAGGGTCTCGCTCATGCGGCCACCTGATCGGGCACGGGGTTGTGGCAGCGCAAGGTCCGGCCGTCATGGGCCTGCGGCTGCGGATCGCTGTCGGCGCAGACCGGCAGCGCCCGCTCGCAGCGTGGCCGGAACGGGCAGCCGGAGGGACGCGAGTCGATGCGCGGTGCCATGCCGTCGATCTGGTGCAGGCGCTCGCCGGGCTCGACCATCGTCGCCGAGGAGTTGAGCAGGCCGAGCGTATAGGGATGGCGCGGCCGGTCGAGCACGGTCTCGACCTCGCCGATCTCGACGATGCGGCCGGCATACATCACCGCCACCCGGTCGGCGAGTTCGGCGACCACGGCGAGATCATGGGTGATCCAGATCACGGCGGCGCCGCTCTCGCGCGAAAGCTTCTGCACCTCGTAGAGGATCTGCGCCTGGATGGTGACGTCGAGCGCCGTGGTCGGCTCGTCTGCGATGATCAAATCGGGATCGTTCAGCAGCGCGGTCGCGATCGCGACGCGCTGGCGCATGCCGCCGGAGAACTCGTGCGGGAACTGCTTCAGGCGCGCTTCCGGCGAGGAGATGCCGACCCGCGCCAGTGCCTTGGCGGCTTTGTCGAGCGCTTCTTGCCGGCTGCAGGCGCGATGCTCGAGGATCGCCTCGCTCATCTGCTCGCCGATGCTGAGCACCGGGTTCAGCGTCATCAGCGGATCCTGGAAGATCATCGCGATCCGGTCGCCGCGCAATTGGCGCAGGCGCTCCTGCGAGGCGGCGCGCAGATCGTCGCCGTCGAACAGCACTTCGCCCGCGACGACCTCGCCCGGCGGATCGATCAATTGCACCAGCGAGAAGCCGGTCACCGACTTTCCCGAGCCGGACTCGCCGACGAGGCCGAGCACCTCGCCCTTGGCGACGCTGAAATCGACGCCGTCGACCGCCGGCCAGGCGCCGTCCTGCGCATGGAACACGGTCTTGAGCCCGTGCACGGAAAGGAGAGGAGCGTCGCTCATGCGCGCACGTTGAAGCTGCGGCGCAGGCGATCGCCGACGAGGTTGAGCGACATGATCAGGAGCACGAGCGCGATGCCGGGGAAGACGGCGATCCAGTATTCGCCGGAGAGCAGGAACTCGAAGCCGTTGGCGATCAGCAGGCCGAGCGAGGGCTGCGTCACCGGCACGCCGACGCCGAGGAAGGAGAGCGTCGCCTCCAGCGTGATCGCCGAGGCGATGCTGATGCTGGCGACGACGAGCACGGCGCCGACCGAGTTCGGCAGTAGATGCGCCAGCATGATGTGGCGGGTCGGCAGGCCGAAATTCACGGCCGCCTCGATATATTCCTTGCGCCTTTCGACCAGCGCGGCCGCCCGCATCAGCCTTGCGTACTGCGCCCATTGCACCAGCACGATGGCGAGGATGACCTTGTCGACGCCGCGCCCGATCGAGGCGAGCAGCACCAGCGCGACCAGGATCGAGGGGAAGCCGAGCATGAAATCGACGACGCGCATGATGATGGCGTCGACAACGCCGCCGAACTGTGCCGCGGCGAGCCCGGCAAGGATGCCAATCGAGAGTGCGCCGATGGTCGAGGCGAGGCCGACCAGCAGACTGGTGCGCAGGCCGTAGAGGATGGCGCTCAGCATGTCGCGGCCCTGCGCGTCGCTGCCGAGCCAGAAGGTGAAGCCGCTCATGCCTTGCTCGCCCGGCGCCAGGCGGTTGTCCATCACGCTGAGCGAGCCGAGGTCATGAGGGTTCTGCGGCGTAATGAACGGCGCCAGCAGAGCGAGCGCCACCATGATGCCGAGCAGGATCGCGGCGCCGCGCGTGGTCGGGCGGTTGCGCAGATGGCGCAGCACCTTTTCGCGCAAGGGCGTATCGGCCTTGATGGGGCCGGCGAGGCGGGGAGTGTCGAGGCTCATGCCTGCTCTCCGGCCAGCTTCACCCGCGGGTCGAGGGCGGCATAGAGCACGTCGACCAGGAAGTTGACGGTGACGAAGAGCAGCGTCGCCAGCAGGACGTAAGCGACGACCACCGGCCGGTCGAGCTGGTAGACCGAGTCGATCAGCAGCTTGCCCATGCCAGGCCAGGCGAAAACGGTCTCGGTGATGGTCGAGAAGGCGACGAGGCTGCCGAACTCGACGCCGACCACGGTGACGACCGGGATCAGGATGTTGCGCAGGATGTGCCGGTTGACGATGCGCCTGGGGCGGACACCCTTGGCGCGGGCGTATTTCACATAGTCCAGCGTCATCGTCTCGGTGGTGCCGGCGGCGACGAGGCGCACGATAAGCGCGAGATTGGGGATCGCGAGATTGAGTGCGGGCAGGGCGATGTGCTGCAGCCCGTCCAAGGTCAAAAGGCTGGTCTGGATGCCGAGGAACGAGACCGTCTCGCCGCGCCCTGCGGTCGGCAGCCAGCCGAGCCAGACGGCGAAGAGCAGGATCAGCATCATGCCCTTCCAGAAGCTCGGCAGCGAAAAGCCGAGCACGGTGCTGGCCATGACGATGCGGGCGCGCCGGCTGTCGGGGTTGAGCCCCGCCATCAGCCCGAGCGGGATGCCGGCGGCGAGCGCCAGCATCATCGCCAGCAGCACCAGTTCGAAGGTCGCCGGCAGGCGCTGCAGGATCAGCTGCAACGCCGGGACGCCGTGCACGAAGGAACGGCCGAGATCACCCTTCAGTGCATTGGCCATGAAGGTCAGGTATTGCTGCCAGACCGGCAGGTCGAGCCCGAGCCGCCGGATCAGCGCCTGCCGCTCGGCCTCGCTGACCTGCGGCGAGACCAGGAGCTCGATCGGGTCGCCGATGCCGTAGACGGCGAAGAAGACCACGACCGAGACCGCGAGCAGCACGAGCACGCTCTGGATCAGCCGCTGCAGGACATAGGCGGTCATGCGCCGACCCTCGAATAGATGACAGCTGGCTTACTTCGCCGGCTTCACCGACATGGCGAGCATGAACTGGTCGGCGCGGCCGGCGACTGAAAGCTCCGACTTGAAGGCCCAGATGCCGCTTTCGAAGTGCAGAGGGATAAAGGCACCGTCGGCGAGGACGAGCGTCATCGCCTGCTGCAGCAGTTCGGCGCGCTTCTTGTCGTCGAGCGTCGAAACCGCGGCGCGGATCACCTTGTCGAACTCGTCGTTCTTGTAGCCGCCATAGTTCGAGCCGCCGAGGGTCTTGGCCTCGTTCGGGGTCGGCGGCCACTGGCGCAGGAAGGAGGCGGCCTCGCCGGTTGCCGAGCCCCAGCCGCCGAGCGCGACGCTGAATTCCTTCTTGGCGCGGCGCGGGAAGTAGATCGCGCGCGTCATCGCGTCGACCTCGGTCTTGATGCCGATCTGGGTCAGGTACTGCGCGACCGCCTGGGTGATCTGGCTGTCGTTGATGTAGCGGTCATTGGTCGAGGACAGCGTCAGCTGGAAGCCGTTGGGATAGCCGGCCTCTGCCAGCAGCTTCTTGGCCGCGGCCGGGTCATAGGCGAGCTTGGGCGGGTTCGCCAATGTGCCGAACATGCCGGTCGGCAGGTACTGATAGGCCGGCTCAGCCGCGCTATCCATGATGCGCTTGACGATAGCCTCGCGGTCGATGGCGAGCGACATCGCCTTGCGCACGCGCACATCCTTGAGCGGGTTCTTGCCGTCGGGCGCCTTGACGAAGGGGCTCTCGTCGCGGGCGACGTCGAGCTGGAAATAGACCACCCGGGTCGAGGGCGTGATGACCGAGCCGAAACGCTTGTCGCTCTTGATCCGGCCGAGGTCGCGCGCCGCCGGGTTCTCGATCACGTCGTAGTCGCCGGCGAGCAGGCCGGCGAGGCGCGGGCCGGCATTGGTCACCGGCAGCAGGCGCACAGTTGCCCAAGGCTGCTGGCCGCCCCAATGATCGGGGTTGCGCTCGAGCTCGATCGCCGAGCCCCGCACATAGGACTTCAGCTTGTACGGTCCGGTGCCGATCGCCATCGAACCGTCGTTGAAGTTGTTGACCGCCGGCCAGGGGCCGGTGACGCCGCAGTTGCTGGCGATGTCGTACTTGATCTCGCCATGCTGGACGATCGAGGCGGAGAGGATCGGCAGGCCCGAGAGCAAGTTCGGCAGCAGCGGCTCCGGCTCCTTGGTCTCGATGATCAGCGTGCCGGCGTCCGGTGTCTCGACCTTGGCGAAATTGCCGGTGATGTCGGCGAAGGAATCGGAGACCTTGGTCTCGTTCTTCAGCGTGCGGCAGAAGGTGAAGACCACGTCCTGTGCGCCGAAGGGCTGGCCGTTGGTGAACTTGGCGCCCTGGCGCAGCTTGAAGGTCCAGCGGTTCTTGCCGTCGTTCTCCCAGGAGGTGGCGAGGCCCGGCTGCAGCGCCTGCTTCTCGTCCTGCCGCACGAGATTGTCGAAGATGTGCTGGGCGAGCGCGTTGTTGGGGGTGAGGTCGTGATAATGCGGATCGACGGCGGTCGGCTCGGAGGCGAGCGCGATGCGCAGGGTCTGTGCCATGGCCGGCACACTGAGCATGCTGGCGCCGAGCAGAAGGGTGATGAATGCGCGCTGACGCATCGGTCCGTCTCCGTTCCCGTAGCTGATGGTTTTGACAGCTTTATTTTCACGCGGTAGCAAACATGAAAATGATCCGACGTCAATCACCGGGAGAGCCATGTCACGCGCCCTGAAGCCGACGACGGATCTCGCCAATCGCATCGCTCGAATCTACCCCTCGCTGAGCGAGGGCCATCGCAAGGCGGCCGACTTCGTGCTGCAGAGCCCGCTCGACTCGGCGACCGTCACGATCGAGGGCCTGGCCGAGAAGAGCGGCACCTCGACCGCGACCGTGACCCGCTTCGTCCGGGCTCTGGGCTACCGCAACTATGGCGATTTCCGCGCGGCGCTGTCGACGGCGCTCAAGGTCGCTTTGGGACCGGTCGAAGGCCTCGCCGATGCCCGCGCCGCAGCCGGTTCGGTCTTCGCCACCATGGCGACGACGCTGAAGGGCGAGGCCGCCAATCTCGACGAGGCGATCGCGACGCTGGAGGAGGAGACGGTCAACCGCACCATCGGCCTGATGCTGAAGGCGCGCCGCATCTTCATCGTCGGCTCCGGCGCCAGCCACTATGTCGGCGCCTTCCTGGAAGATGGGCTTGCGCTTTATCTCGATGCCGAGGTCGTCTTCGCCTCCTCGCGCGGCGGGCCTGAGCGCGCCGTCCGCCATATGCTCTCGGCCAGTCCGCAGGACGTCGTCATCGCGATCTCGTTGCCGCGCTATTCGCGCGCCACGCTGGAGCTCGCCAAATTTGCCAAGAAGCGCGGCGCCGTCCTGATCGCGCTCACCGACGGCCCGTCATCGCCGCTGGTACCGCTGGCCGACATGACCTTCTTCGCGCCGGCCCGCAACAGCTTCCTGCCGAACTCGCCGACTGCGGCCTTCGCCGTGGCCGACGCGCTGATCACCACGCTGGCGCGTGAGCGCCCTGACGCGGTCGAGGCGCTGAAGGGGCTGAGCGAGAGCCTGCTCTGGACCTTCCACTACTGAGCAGGTTCAGGCCTTCTTCTCGTCGGCGAGCTTGGCGACCCGGCGCAGCGAGAGCAGGTAGCCCTGCGTGCCGAAGCCGGCGATGACCCCGTCGGCGCGCAGCGACATATAGGAATGGTGCCGGAAGCTCTCGCGCTTGTGGACGTTCGAGATGTGGCACTCGATCACCGTGCCGTCGTAGGCGTTGAGCGCGTCGAGGATCGCAACCGAGGTGTGGGTGAAGGCGCCGGGGTTGATGACGATGCCGACCGCCTGCTCGCGCGCCTCGTGGATCCAGTCGATGATTTCGTATTCGCGGTTCGACTGGTGGAAGCGGATCTCGAGATCGAGCTCCTTGCCCAGTGCCCGGCAGGCATCCTCGACATCGGCCAATGTCTCGGAGCCGTAGATGTGCGGCTGGCGCTTGCCGAGCAGGTTCAGGTTCGGTCCGTTGAGGACGTAGACGAGGCGGGACATGGGCGAGCTCCCTGGCGCGTATCGGTTGCCGATGGTCGGCCGCCGGTTCGTCGCAGCAATCCGACTCCATTCCAGATGAACCGGACGATCCATCCGGTCAATCAAAATTAACTGGATGGTCCATTTGACTGCACTGCGCTAGACTTGCCTTGAGGGAGGCAAGCGATGAAGCGGACAGGCAGCGTGCGGGAGAAGGGGGCGAACTGGACGCAGGATCCCGATGGCGTCCGACGCGACATCCTTGCAGCAGCCCGGACGGAGTTCGTCGAGAAGGGGCTGAGCGGCGCCCGCGTCGACGAGATCGCCGCCCGCACCGCGACCAGCAAGCGCATGATCTACTATTATTTCGGCGACAAGGAAGGGCTCTACCGCGCCGTCCTCGAAGACGCCTATCAGCGCATGCGCGACAGCGAACGGAAGCTCGATCTCGCCGCCTTGCCGCCGCGCGAGGCGCTGGCGAAGCTCGTCGCCGCCAGCTTCGACTATCACGCCGACGATCCCGGCTATGTCAGGCTGATCATGGTCGAGAACATCCATCATGCCCGCCATCTGCAGGGCTCGCAGACCATCGCCCCGCTCAACTGGCCGGCGATCGAGACAGTCCGGGGGGTTTACCAGCGCGGTGTGAACGAGGGCGTATTCCGTGCCGGTCTGGACCCGCTCGACATCCACCTGACCATCGCGGCGCTCGGTTTCTTCAACGTCTCCAATCAGGCGACTGTCCGGGAATTGTTCGGCCATGACACTGCCGAGCCGGCGATCCGCGAACGACGCCGGAACCACGTCGTCGAGACCGTCCTGCAGATGGTCCTGATCTGAGCGATGGTGGCCTTGGTCGGCGTTCCGCGTCAGGAAGGGCTGTAATCTTTGGCGGTTGGGCAATGTCAGCGAGTTAGAATTAGTATAAAAAGATAATGCTGAATATTGCTGCAACGATACTTGACGCGCAGTGCTGCAAGGAAGATGGCGTTAGTTCCTATCTCTTTGCGATTTCTGCTCCTATGCCTCGATTCTGCCGCCGCTCCTCCAGGACGTTGTTCCTGCTCTCGACAGCGCTTGCCAGCCAGCCGGTCGTCGATGCTCGCGCCCAGCAGGCGCCGAGCCGGCAAG
Organism: Allobosea sp. GW821-FHT10B12; assembly: GCF_059415545.1. Taxonomy (NCBI): domain Bacteria; kingdom Pseudomonadati; phylum Pseudomonadota; class Alphaproteobacteria; order Hyphomicrobiales; family Alloboseaceae; genus Allobosea; species Allobosea sp. GW821-FHT10B12. Next base: position 70,398 of record NZ_JBWKNL010000012.1, on the reverse strand, counting down.
GCGCGACGCAGTCCGCTCCGGCCGGCGGCGCGATCGAACTCAGTACCATCGAGGTCCGGGGCGAGGGCGAGGCGGCCATCGGCTACTACGTGCCAATGGTGACGACCGGCGCGAAGCTGCCGATCCTGGCCCGCGACATCCCGCAGACGGTCTATGCCATACCCCGCCAGCAGCTCGACGAGCAGAATGCGGTGAGCCTGCAGGACGCCCTGCGCTACACGCCCGGTGTCAGCGTTGCGGTTGGCGACGGCCAGCGCGACGAGGTTCGCATCCGCGGCTTTTCGGCGCTGGCTGATCAGTATGTCGATGGATTGCGGGACGACGCCTACTACTATCGCGACCTCTCGAACATCGAGCGGGTCGAGGTTCTGGAGGGGCCGGCTTCCGTGCTCTACGGCCGTGGCTCGCCCGGCGGTCTCATCAATCGCATCACCAAGAAGCCGCTGGCCGAGCCGGTCAATACGATCGGCCTGACGCTCGGCTCGGGCGGGCAGCGTCGGACAGAATTCGATTTCGGCATCAAGAGCGCCAATGACTTCGCCCGTTTCCGGGTGACCGGCGCGGTCGAGGATTCCGAGAGCTTCCGCAATCAGTTCTTCCTGCAGCGCCAGGCCGTGGCGCCCTCGTTGCTGCTGAACCTCACGCCGGACAGCAAGCTGACGATCCAGGGCGACTATCTGCACGACGACCGCCTCGCCGATCTCGGCATTCCGTCCTTCAACGGCAAGCCGGCGCGCGTGCCCCGCTCGACTTTCTACGGCTCGGCGATCGGCGACAAGCAGACCAAGAACACCTTCGATGTCGGCGGCGTCACGCTCACCTTCGACCACCGCTTCAACGACAGCCTGTCCTGGCGTAGCGGCTTCCGCTTCTACGACTTCGCACTCGACCGGAACTATGTGACCTGGAGCGCGCCGACCGCCGGCGCCAATCCGACGATCACGCTGGATCTGGCGCATCGGACCCGCCGCGAGACCGGCGCCACCTGGCAGAACGAGCTGACGCAGAAGACGACCATACTCGGCCTGAACCACACGCTGCTCTACGGCGTCGAGGTCAACGGTCAGGACAAGCGCGAGCAGAATTTCGGCCGAAACGGCGTCGCGACCTACTCCCTGTTCGCGCCGCAGCTCGTCCCCTTCCAGACGATCTCGCCCGCTACCCTGCCAGGCACCAATGCCCGCAACCAGTTCCGCACCGTCGGCCTCTATGTCCAGGACCTCATCGAGCTGACCCCGCAGCTCAAGCTGATGCTCGGTGGCCGCCTCGACTGGATCAGCCAGAAGCGCAACGACAAGACCGCGGCCAACATCGATCTGGAGCGCACCGATCGGACCTTCAGCCCGCGCGCCGGCCTGGTCTACCAGCCCTGGCAGCAGCTCTCGCTCTATGCCTCCTACAGCCAGTCCTTCCAGCCGCTGGCGGATTTCGTCGCCTTCCGGCGCGGCGCCGACGCCTCCTCGCCGCAGCGGACGACGGGCTATGAGATCGGTGCGAAATACGATCTCAACGACAAGGCCAACATCTCGCTTGCCCTGTTCGACATGGAGCAGAACCATGTCCAGGGCTCGGATCCGTCGAACCCGACTGTCGCGATCGACATCGGCACGCAGCGGGTGCGCGGCGTCCAGCTTTCGGTCGCGGGCGAAATCCTGCCGAACTGGTCCGTGACTGGCGGCTACACCTATCTCGAGGGCGAGATCCGGAACTTTGGCGATCGCGGCCCGACCGGCCTGCCGGTCAACGGCAACCGGCCGGCGCTGCTGCCGCAGCACAGCGGCCATCTCTGGATCAAGCGCGAGCTGCCGAAGGGATTCTATGTCGCCGCCGGCGTCCATGCCGAGAGCGAGCGCTTCGCCTCGCAGTACAACATCACCCGGCTGCCGGGCTATGTGACCTTCGATCTCGGCGCGGGCTGGCGCAACGAGCGCTGGGACGTGACCGCGACTGTGCAGAACGTGCTCAACCGGCGCTATTTCGTCTCGGCGCTCGGCACGACCGAGGGCTACAACATGCCGGGCGCGCCGACGACCTTCATGCTCTCGGCGCGCATGAAGATCTTCTGATCGTCGAGCAGGACCAAGCGCTACGGGGTCGCGACGCGCCGGCTGCTGGCGACGCCGAAATGGCAAATCGCCTCGCCGAGCTTGGGCGCTGTGTTCGGGAAGATGATGTAGCCGTCGCGCGGGGCGCTCACCTTGCTGCCATCGGCGCGGTGGGCGAGGGTGGCGCCGGCCTTGACCGCATCGCCGGTACGCCAGCCGGTCTCGGCGCGGTCGCCCTCCGTCTCGCAGAGCAGGACCTCGATCATCTCGATCACGTCGCGCAGAGCCGCGGGCGGGGGGGGGGCATCGACCAGCTGCAACTGGGCCAGCGTGTTGCGGATCGCGGCATAGCCGATATCGGCGGCCTTGGGATCGTCATGCGTGCCGCATTCCAGCGTCACCGCATAGCCGCCGCAAAAGCGCATGAACTCGGTCGTGCCATAGCCCTCGGTGACGTTGAGCTTCGGCACCGGCAGGCGGGCGCGGATATCGAGCAGGCGCGCATAGTTGTCGAGCCAGCCATGGATCGCCGTGGAAACGCCCAGGCACGAGGCGAGCGCCATTTCCTCCTCAGCTCGCGCGAAGGGTTCGAGTTCGCCGCGATTGTTGCCGGGGCCGAAGAAGACGAAGGGCTCGCCCTCCTGCCGGAAGGAGTGGATGTCGAGCAGCGCGTCGTGCTGGCGCAACAGGGCGCAGACGGGATTGCCGATCCGGTCTTCGTAATCGCCCGCCAGCGGCCGCTCGCGCAGGTCGCGGTTGAAGTTTCGGTCGCCTTCGCGCGTCTTCAGGCGAAAGGCCTTGGGATTGGTGACGGGCAGGAAGGTGACCTCGCCGCGCAGGATCTTGATCTTGCCGGTCCGGCACTCTTCGATGACACGGCGGATCGCGGTCGGCCCGCAAGGCTCGTTGCCGTGGACAGCGCCGGTCACGATCAGCTTGGGGCCGGGCTTCAGGCCGATGAAGCTGACGGTTTCGAGCGGGCCGTCGTCGAGGTCAGTGGCAGTCACGGGCAGGGTCTTTCGTCGGAAGGAAGGCTCAGGCCTTGCGGGTCTGCGAGTGCGGATCGAGGATGTCGCGCAGGCCATCGCCGAGCAGGTTGAGGCCGAGCACCGTCAGGAAGATGGCGAGGCCCGGGAAGATCGAAATCCACGGCGCGGTCGAGATCTGGTCGCGCGCATCCGACAGCATCGAGCCCCAGCTCGGGAAGGGCGGGCGGATGCCGAGGCCGAGGAAGGAGAGCGAGGCTTCGGCGAGCACGGCGCCGCCCATGCCGAGCGTGCCGATCACGATGATCGGGCCGGCGATGTTCGGCAGGATCTGGGTGAACATGATCCGGAAGGTGCCGTAGCCGAGGGATCTCGCCGCCTCGACATAGCCGAGCTGCTTGACCGAGAGGGTCGCCGCCCGCGTCAGCCGGCAGGTGAAGGACCAGTTGGTCAGGCCGAGCGCGATCAGCAGGCTGGTCAGGCCCGGCTGCAGGATCGCCATGATCGCCAGCGCGAAGATCAGCGAGGGGATGGCGAGCATCATGTTGGTGAGGCCGTTGACGAAATCGTCCCACCAGCCGCCCCAATAGGCGGCGGAGAGGCCGAGCGCGACGCCGATGCACGTGTTGATCAATTGCGAGACGATGCCGACCGTCAGCGAGATTCGGGCGCCATGCAGAACGCGGCTGTAGATGTCGCGGCCCTGTGCATCGGTGCCGAACCAGAATTCAGAGCCCGGCGGGACTTCCGCGTTCATCAGGTTGGCGTCCATCACCGGGTCGGTATGGGCGAGCCAGGGCGCGAAGACGCCGCCGGCGACGACGAGGGCGAAGCAGGTGGCGCCGATCCAGAGGTTGGCACGGAACTTCATCGGGGAGCCTAGCTGTACTTGATGCGCGGATCGACGACGGCGCAGAGCACGTCGACGGCGATGTTCACGACGAGGAAGAAGAGCACGATCGTCAGGATGCAGCCCTGCACCGCCGGAATGTCGCGCCAGGTGACGCTGTCGACCAGGAGCGAGCCGAGGCCCGGCCAGGCGAAGAGCTTCTCGACAACGACGGCCTGGCCGAGCACCGAGCCGAACTGCAAGCCGAGCGTGGTCAGCACGATGACCAGCGCATTGCGGGCGACATGCCAGCGCATGACGCGATAGGAGTTTGCGCCCTTGGCGCGGGCGGTGCGGACGAAATCGGCGTGCAGGATCTCGAGTACGGCGGCGCGGGCGGTGCGCGCCAGCAAGGCCAGGGGCGAGACGCCGAGCGCGATCGCCGGCAGCACGATGTAGCGCGGATCGCCGTTGCCATAGCCGAAGCTCGGGAACCAGTTCAGCGTCAGCGCGAAGGCGTACATCAGCAGCAGGCCGAGCCAGAACATCGGCAAGGACAGCCCCGAGACCGCGAAGACCATCGAGAGCATGTCGACCCAGCTCCCCGGTTTCAGTGCCGCGAAGAAGCCGAGCGGCACGCCGATGACGATGGCGAAGGCCATGGCCGCGAGCGCAAGCTGCAGGCTCGGCCAGAGCCGCTCGCCGATCAGGGCGGTGACGGGCTGGCGGGTACGGAAGGAATCGCCGAGATCGAAGGTGGCGAGCCCGCCGACATATTTGGCGAAGCGCAGCGGCAGCGGATCGTTCAGGCCGAACTGCTCGTTCATCCGCGCGATCGTCGCAGCGTCGATATTGCTGCGGCCATCGGCCATCTGGCTGGTGGCGAAACTGCCGGGGATGACGCTGAACATCACGAAGATCAGCGCGGCGACAGCGAGCAGGATCGGGATGGCCTGCAGCAGCCGGCGAAAGACATAAGGCAACATGACAAAAGGCTCCTGAGCGTCGGGGTTCGGCCGACGGGCGGAGGCGGACAAGCCCCCGCCGCCTTGTGACGGCGGGGGCTCGGGATGGGATTACTTCGCCGCAGGCGAGGTGGTGTCGACCCAGAGCTCCTCATAGCGCTGCAGCGCGAGCTCGGTCGAATTCGGCTGGAGGCCGTGCAGCCAGGGCTGATAGGCCAGCACCGCCTTGTTGTAGTTGAAGAACCAGACCGGCGCCTCTTCCTGCAGGAAGGCGTTGGCCTTCTTCAGCAGGTCGAGCTGCTTGGCCGGATCGGCCTCGTTCGAGGCGTCGTCGATCAGCTTGTCGTAGGCCGGATTCTTGAAGGTGGTGTAGTTGCAGGACGAGCGCGGCGTCGAGGAGTGGAAGCACTTCAGCGCCGTCAGCGAGTCCGGGCCCGAGGTATTCGACCAGATATAGGCCTGGAAGTCACCGCCCACGACGACGCCGCCGAGCGCCGAGGTCTCGACCGGCTTGACCTTCACCTTGATGCCGACCTTGGCGAGCATCGGGATCGTCGCCTCGACGATCGGCACGCCCCAGCTCTCGTTCGGCGTCGCGGTCCATTCGAACTCGAAGCCATCGGGATAGCCGGCCTCGACCAGCAGCTTCTTGGCCTTGTCGGGATCGAAAGCGTAGGGCTTGGCATCCTTGTCGAAGGCCGGCGAGGACAACGGCAGCCAGCTCGCGGCGCGGTAGGCCTTGTCGCGGACGAGGCGCTTGATGATCAGGTCGCTGTCGATGGCGTAGTTGATTGCCTGGCGCACCCGCTTGTCGGAGAAGGGCTTGAAGGTCGGGTTCATGCCCATATTGCGGGTGAAGACCTCGGCGACCTCCAGGATGCCTTTCGACAGGTTCGGGTCGGCCTTGTAGGCGACGTACTGGGTCGAGCCGAGGATCGAGACGTCGACCTCCTTGTTGCGGAAGGCGACGTCGCGCGCGGCGGCCTCGCCCATCGGCGAGATCACGAGCTTGTCGGCATAGGGCTTGCCGGCGAGGTAGTACTTGTCCCAGCGCTCGAAGGCCATGCGCGAGCCCGGCACGTGCTCGACGAACTTGAACGGTCCAAGGCCGATCGGCTTGTCGAAGAAGCCGGCGGCCTGCGCTTCCTTGGCCGGCAGGATCGCGGTCTGCGCCTGGAACAGGAAGTAGCCGGGATCGGCCTTGTCGGTCAGCGTCATCGAGAAGCTGGAATCGTCGATCTTCTTCAGGCCGGAGATTTCCTTGGCCTGGCCCTTCTGGACATCGGTCGCGCCGACGATGCGGGCGACATAGCGCGCGCCGGGATAGTTCTTCGACCCGTCCATGATGCGGGTATAGGACCAGATCACGTCGTCGGAGGTCAGCTTGCGGCCGTTGTGGAAGAGCGCATTGTCGCGCAGCTTGTAGGTATAGGTCTTGCCGTCGGCCGAGACCTGGACGCTTTCGGCGATGTCGAGCACCGGCTTGCCGTTCTTGGCATCCCATTTGTAGAGCATGCCGTGCAGGGCATAGCCGTAGATCTCGTCCTGGATCTGGTTCGAGACATGGCTGTCATTGCTGACGAAGGACGCGCCATAGGGCGCGGTGAAACGGATCGTGCCGCCGCGGCGCGGCTCCTGGCCCTGCGCCTGCAGGGTGAAGGCCGCGAATGTCAGCGCGGTCGTGAAGGCAAGCTTTTTCAACACGTCGAAACCTCCCAATTTTTTCGGTGAACTCTTGTGAGATCGACGCCGTTGGCCGGCGCCGGTATTCGTTCCATCTGAGACCTTAGCGGGCTTTCACGCCCTGTCTTGTTGTTTCCATTGTGCAGTGCGTTCAGGCGGCTCCTGAACGCTCATGGACGACCTTGCCGCCGCGGATGGTGAGATCGCAGCGCGTGTCCTTGAGAATCTGCTCCGGCGTGGCGGAGAGCAGATCGCGCGAGAACACGGCGACATCGGCGAGGAAGCCGGGCTTGAGCTTGCCCTTTACCTCTTCCTGCTTCTGCGAGAAGGCGCCGTATTCGGTATAGGCCTGCAACGCCTCCTCGATCGAGACGCGCTGGCGCTCGTCCATCACCGTGCCGCGCCAGGTCTGGCGCGTCAGCATGGTGTGGAAGTTCGGGAAGGGATCGGGGTCGCAGACCGGCGCATCGCTGCCGGTCGCCGGCTTGAGGCCAAGGTCGAACCAGGTCCGGAACGGATAGCTCGGCAGCGCCCGCTCCTCGCCGAGCACCTTGACGTAGGCGTCGCCGAAATCGTGGATGAAGACCTGCTGCGGGCAGGGATAGATGCCGGCCTTGACCATCCGCTCATGCTGCTGCGGCGTCGAGAAGCCGCAATGCTCGATGCGGTGGCGCCGGTTGGGATCGGGATGGGCAGCCAGCGCCTTCTCATAGGCGGTGATCAACTGTTCGATCGCCGCATCGCCAATGGCGTGGCAGGCGAGCTGGTAGCCCTTGGCATGGGCGTCGAGCACCTGCCGCTCCAGATCCTCGTTCGAGAGCATCTGGACGCCGGTGGTCTTGTCCTCGCCGAGATAGGGCTCGCTCATCCAGGCGGTGCGCCCGCCGGCCGAGCCATCCAGGAAGATCTTGACCGCGCCGATCATCAGCATGTCGTCGCCGGTGCCGGAGATCAGCCCTGCTTCATGGCATTGCGGCACGATCGAGCGGCCCTCGTCGCCGAGCAGAGCGAGCCAGGTCCGCACCGGCAGGCGGTCATCGCGCTTGGCCTTGTGATAGGCGGCGATCTCGTTGAAGCCGGTCACCATCCCGACCGCCGCGTCCATGCAGCTGGTGATCCCGAGCGAGAGCAGATAATTGCCGCCGCGCTCGATCGCGGCGATCAGCTGCTCGTCGCTGGGCGCCGGGATCGCGGCCTTGACCGGCGCGCGAGCGTTCTCGGCCAGCATACCGGTGAGCCGGCCGTTCTGCTGCTCGATCAGCCCGCCGGGCGGCGTCGGCGAGGTCTCGTCGATGCCACCGAGCTTGAGCGCCAGTGAATTGCAGATCGAGATGTGGCCGCAGGTCCGGACCAGCATCACCGGATTGTTCGGGGAGGCGCGGTCGAGTTCCTCGCGGAAGGGATGGCGGCCGGTGTCGAGCTTGGTCTGGTCATAGCCGCGCGCCAGCACCCATTCACCGGGCTTCAGCGTTGCGGCGCGGGCGGCGATCTGGCCGAGCAGCGCCTCCAGCGTCGGCGCCACCGCAGGGCGGGCATCGACCCAGTCCATGGTCAAGCCGACCGAGATCAGATGCAGATGGGAATCGTTCAGCCCCGGCGTCGCCAGCCGGCCAGCGAGGTCGATGACCTTGGTCGAGGGCCCAACGAGCTCGGCGATCTCGGCTTCCTTGCCGGCGGCGAGTACCTTGTCGCCCCACAGCGCCAGCGCCTCGACCACGCCCTCCTCGCGCCCGCACCAGATCGGCCCGCCGCGCAGCACGATATCGGCCTTGACGCTCATGCCCTTTGCTCCGTCATCCCTGCATCCTCCAGTCTTGTCGCAGCCGGCGCTTTCGGCCGGTCGTGGTCTTCGATCCCGCTCAGATGTCGTCGAGCGGGAAGATCGGGCGGCGCACCTTCTTGTAAGGGCGCTCCTTGAAGTTCCTGGTCGAGAGCGCGCCGGTGTCGACCTCGATCACCTCGCGGGCGATCGGCTCGAAGGCGGCGCGGAAATGCTGCATCGACTTGACGATGACGGTCGACTTCCGCGTCGGGTCGACACCGAGCGAGGTGAACTGGGCGAGGTCGGTGGCCTGGCCGTTATGAGTGATGACGATGATCTCGACATCGTCGACCCGCAGCAAGGCCGAGAGCCCGTAATTGCGCCAGACGCCGCCAGCCATCGGCCCATAGCAGATGAAATGCCCGTCGGTCAGAGCGACGACATGGGCGTCGAGCTCGAGCGGGCCGCCGCCGGTGTTCGGGTCGACCTTGCCGCCGAGCTTGAGCTTTACCTTGTTGCCAACGCCGGCCGTCTGCGCCGCGAGCGCGGCTTCCGGATCGCGGATGGCGTGGAAGCCGACATTCCTGAGGCCGGCGTCGAGCACGGCGCGCAGCAGGTTGGTCGCGTCGCCATAGGCGCCGGAGCCGGGATTGTCGGAATAGTCGGAGATCACCACTGGCTTGCCGCCGGCTTCCGGCCCAGGGGTGCCTTCGCCCGCCTTGGCCCTGGCCATCGCCTCCTTCAGCGGGGTGAAGTGGATCGAGGAGAAGCGCCGCTGCTCCCAGGCATAGTCCATCAGCTCCTCGGCGATGGTCTGCGCCTTGCCACGATCGTCATGGGTGACGGCGATGGAGGGGCCGATGTCGCGCACGTCGGCCGAGGAGAAACCGGCCTGGACGCTGACCACCAGCGCATCGCCCGCCGCCTCCAGCACATCGCCGCGGCGCAGCAGTTCCATGAAGGGCGGCGAAGTGGTGCGTCCCCCATCGAGCGCGTAGAGGATCGGCCGGCGGGCGACCGCGACACGCGGCCTGATCTCGCCACGCATCGCCCGCTCCAGCAGTTCGGCGCCCTGCCAGGTCCGTTCGTACTGGTCGATATGCGGATAGGTCCGGTACGAGATCAGCGCGTTGGCGTTATCCGCCATGAGCTGCGTCAGCGTCGCGTGCAGGTCGAGGATCGCAACGACGGGAACGTCCTGCCCGACCTTGGCGCGGATGCGCTGGAGCAACTCGCCCTCGCCATCGTCGGAGCTCTCGGTCGCCATGGCGCCGTGCAGATGCAGCAGCACGCCATCGAGCCGCTCGCAGGCGGCGAGGATCATCCCGGCAAAGACGTCGAAGGCCGCGTCGGTGACGCGGCCCGAGGGGTTCGCTCCGGTGACGAGCGGGTGGACGAGGTTCCAGCCGAACTTCTCGGCCGCCTCGAACGCTGCGCCCATCGAGGTCCGGGTGCCCTGGAAGGCCGTGGGGACCTCATTGTCGCGGAAGACGCCGTGATGACGGAACACCGCCTCATCGGTGAGCTGAACACTGAAGGTGTTCGTCTCGTGCATGAATTCCGCGATCAGGACGCGTCTGGCCATCGTGCGATCGTTCCCCCTGGAACCATTTTTTGTTTTGTAGCGCGGGTCCGGGTGTTTGCCAGCCCGGACCCGTTCATGCGCCCCCTGACTTTGGCCCGCTTGCCGGGCAGGGGCGAATATGCTTCGCGCGAGTTCAGGCCGCGCGGGCCGCGTGGCTCTCGCCGGGAGCGTTGCCGAGATCCTCGGGCCGGGCATAGGCGCGGCCGAAGCGGTTGGCGAGGAAGGCGTCGAAGCCGATATCCTCCTGCTTGACGAAGCCCTTCTGCGGCAGCTTGCCCTGCGCCAGCAGGTCGAGCACGGCGCAGATGCCGGACGCCGTGGTGATCTGGATGGCGCTGCGCATCACGCCGCCGACCACGGCGCTGTAGACCTTGTTGGCATAGGTCTGCTGGGTCAGGCGCCCGTTCATCCGGCCGCTGGCGGTGACGAAGATCACGACTACGTCCTGCAGCGTGCTCGGCAGGGCGTTCTCGAAGATGTCCTTCAGCACGTCGCGGCGATCGGCAAGGCGCAGATCCTGCAGCAGCGCTTTCATGATCGCGCAATGGCCGGGATAGCGGATGGTCCGGTAATTCAGGGTACGGATCTTGCCGGCGAGGGTGTCGCAGAGCGTACCGAGCCCGCCGGAGGTGTTGAAGGCCTCGTAGGTGACGCCGTCGAGCGAGAACTCCTCGCGCTCCTCCATCGCCGGGACCAGAGTGCGCTCGCCGCTGACGATAGCCTCGCAGGGCTCGCAATACTCGTTGATGACCCCATCCGTGCTCCAGGTCAGGTTGTAGTTCAGCGCATTGGACGGGTATTGCGGCAGCGCGCCGACGCGCAGCTTCAGGCTGTCGAGCTGGTCGAAATCGCGGGCAAGGTCGGCGGCGACGATCGAGATGAAGCCCGGCGCCAGTCCGCATTGCGGGATCAGCGCCGCCTTGGCGGTCAGCGCCAGCTCCTTGACGCGGCGGGTCGAGGCGACGTCCTCGGTCAAATCGAGATAGTGCACGCCTTGCGCCGCGGCGGCCTCGGCGATGCGTGTCGTCAGGTCATACGGGGCCGCCGAGAGCACGGCGAAGGCGCCGTTCAGCACCTGGGCGAGCTCGGCGTCGTCGGTGATGTCGACCCGGCGGGTCGAGATCGTCGGGCTGGTCCTGATCGCGGCGAGCTGTTCGTTGGAACGGTCGGCGATCACCACGCGGTAATCCCCGGTAGCGCCGAGCAGGTCGGCGATGGTTGCGCCGATCTTGCCGGCGCCGATAACGACCACGTTTTTCATGGTTCCCCCGATGAATCTGTTTCTGAAGACAGATTCACCGAAGGCTTCGTCGGTTAGAAGCGGGCGACACGACGATTCATATGGGATTTTTCAGCGAAACGCCGTAAGCTCTCGGCGTTATGCTGATTGACCAGACCGATCGCCAGCTTCTGACCCTGCTCACAGAGAACGCCCGCGCGCCGGTGGCCGAGCTAGGCCGCAAGCTCGGTCTGTCGCGCACCACCGTGCAGAGCCGGATCGAGCGGCTGGAGCGCCGCGGTGTCATCGCCGGCTATACGGCGCGGCTTTCCGAGGATTACGAGAAGGGCCAGGTCAAGGCGCATGTGCTGATCACCGCCTTGCCGAAGCTCGCCGCCCGGGTTGAGACTGAATTGCGCCGGATTCCCGAGATCAGGATCCTGCATTCGGTCAGTGGCCAGTTCGACATGATCGCGGTCGTCGTGGCGCCCTCGATCGGTGAGCTCGACGGGTTGATAGACCGGATCGGCGCGCTCGAAGGCGTCGAGCGCACCATGTCCTCGATCATCCTCTCGACGCGGATCGAACGGTAGTCCGCCGTCTTTCCGGGGTAGGCCGCAGGCTTGAGCCCGGAACCCATGAACACGACGCCGATCCAGTTCGTCATGCTCGCCCTTGTGGCGAGCATCCACGTCTTGAATACCGCACTCGACCAGCAAAGGCGTGGATGGTCGGGACAAGCCCGACCATGACGGAGAGGTCGTGGTCATGGGTTCCGGGCTCGCTGCTGCGCAGCGCCCCGGAATGACCATATCAACCCGGCAGCACCCGCGCGCCGATGCGCGCCGCGGCGTCGAGCAACGCGTCGAGATGCACCGGATGTCCCTGCGGCGCGACGATCGAGGTCAGCGAGGAGATGCTGAGCGCTCCAGCGAGCGCGCCTGAACGGTCGAAGATCGGCACGCCGACGCCGGTCAGGCCGATGAAGAAGTCGTCGGCCGCCAGTTCCCAGCCCTGCGCGCGGATGCGGTCGGCCTCGCGCCAGAGCAGTTCCGGATCGGTCTGGCTCGCCGGGGCGCGCTTGGGCAGGTCGAGCGAGAGGGCGAGGCGGCGTTGCTCGTCGTCGAGATAGGCGAGCAGCACGCGCGGGCCGCCGCCGCAGTTCAACGGCGCCTGCGCCCCGACTGCGAACCAGGTGGCATCGACATGCGGCAGGGAGGCCCGCACACGGTCGACGCAGAGGCCGCGCCCGGCGATATGGACCCAGATGAAGGCGGTGGCACCTGTCTTCTCGGCGATGGCGGTCAGGTAGGGGCCGGCGATGTCGCGCAATTCGCGTCCTGTCGTCACCGCGCTGCCGAGCTCGATCAGTCCGACGGCCAGCGCATAGCTCTGCGAATGCTCGTCATATTCGACGAGTTCGTTGAGCTGCAGCGTCAGCAGCAACCGTCGTGTCGTGCCCTTGTCGAGCCCGACCTGCCGCGCCAGCTCGCTCAGGCCCAGCCGCGGCTGCTCCGGCCGGAAAGCACGCAGCAGGGCGATGGCGCGGTCGACGGCCCGGACGATCGGCACGCCCGGCGGCAGTTGCGCGGCCCTGTCCCCGTCTTTCTGGTTCATCGCAAATGAGGGTACGCCATGATCGTTTGCTGAGCGTGTCGCCTAATAACACGCCATGTCAAGCATTGACACGGATTTTGTCTCTCGCTTTCATGACGGCCGAGCTTGCCAACGGGCGCCCGATCGGGTGCGATCCGCCTGAACCGGCTGCCAATGAACGAACGGGGGAGAACGACGATGACCGGATTGAGATTTGGCCTGGCGCTCGCCGCCTCCGTCCTGGCGCTCGGTGTGGCGCAGGCGCAGACACCGAAGAAGGGCGGCACGGTCCACGTCGTCGTCCAGCCCGAGCCGCCGATGCTGATGCAGGGGCTCAACCAGAACGGCCCGACCAATATGGTCGCCGGCAACATCTACGAGTCGCTGCTGCGCTATAACGAGAAGCTCGAGCCGCAGCCCTCGCTGGCGAAAAGCTGGGAGATCTCGCCGGACGCCAAGGTCTACACCTTCAAGCTGCAGGAAGGCGTGACCTGGCATGACGGCAAGCCGTTCAGCGCCGACGACGTCGTCTTCACCCTCGACAAGTTCCTGCGCGAGGTCCATCCGCGCTGGCGCCCGATCGTCAACGCCCAGGTCGAGAAGATCGAGAAGGTCGACGACCTCACCGTGAAGATCACGCTGAAGCAGCCCTTCGGCCCGATGATCATGACGCAGGAGGTCGCCTCCGCGCCGATGATCCCCAAACACATCTATGACGGCACCGATTACCGCGCCAACCCGGCCAACAACACGCCGATCGGCACCGGCCCGTTCAAGCTGAAGGAGTGGAAGAAAGGCTCCTACATCCACCTCGTCAAGAACGAGAACTACTGGCTGAAGGGCAAGCCCAACCTCGACGAGATCTACTGGCAGATCATCCCCGATGCGGCGGCGCGCGCCGTCGCCTACGAGACCGGGAAGGTCGACGTGCTGACCGGCGGGTCGGTCGACGTTTACGACGTTGCCCGCCTATCCAAGCTGCCCAACACCTGCATGACCACCAAGGGCTGGGAGATGTTCGCACCCCATGCCTGGCTCACCCCGAACGTCCGCAACGGCATTCTCGGCAACAAGCAGTTCCGCCAGGGGTTGATGTACGCGATCGACCGCGAATTCGGCCGCGAGGTGGTCTGGGGTGGTCTCGGCAAGCTGCCGACCGGCCCGATCTCGTCGAAGACCAAGTTCTATTCGGACGACGTGCCGAAATACGCCTTCGACCCGAAGAAGGCGAAGGAGCTGATCAAGGCTTCCGGCTACAAGGGCGAGACCATCCGCCTGCTCAACCTGCCCTATGGCGAGACTTGGACGCGCTGGACCGAGGCGATCAAGCAGAACCTCGAGGATGTCGGGGTCAAGGTGCAGGTCGAGAACACCGACGTGCCCGGCTGGACCCAGAAGGCCAGCAACTGGGACTTCGATCTCAACTTCAACTTCCTCTACCAGCTCGGCGATCCCGCCATGGGCGTGGCGCGCAGCTACATCACCAGCAACATCGCTAAGGGCAATCCCTTCGCCAATGTCGGCGGCTACTCCAACCCCGAGGTCGACAAGCTCTTCGCCGAGGCGGCGATCGCGCCCACGGACAAGGAACGGCAGGAGCTTTACACGAAAGTGCAGAAGCTCCTCGCCGACGAGTTGCCGGTGCTCTGGCTGCTGGAGATGGATTTCCCGACGATCTATCGCTGCAACGTCAAGAACCTCGTCACCACCGGCATCGGCGTCGACGACGGCTTCCGTGACGCTTGGAAGGAGTGATGGCAGCAGCCGTCACACCACGCCGTCATGCTCGGCCTTGTGCCGAGCATCCACGTCTTGAACACCGCTCTCGACACATGAAGACGTGGATGGTCGGGACGAGCCCGACCATGACGAATGGTTTTGCCGGCCTGATCAATCGGCCGATCGACAGTCTCTTCGGATCGCCTGAATGAACCTCGCGCAATTCCTCGCCGGCCGGCTCGCGAAGGGGATCGTCGTCCTCTTCGCTATTGCGGTGCTGAACTTCTTCCTGATCCGGGCCGCGCCGGGCGATCCGGCGCAGGTGCTGGCCGGGGAGGCCGGCGCCGCCGACGAGCAATTGCTGATCCAGCTGCGCGAGCGCTTCGGCCTCGACCAGCCGCTGCTGACCCAGCTCTGGGTCTATCTCAAGGGCTACCTCACCTTCGATCTCGGCTTCAGCTATCGCCAGCAGCAGCCGGTACTGAGCCTGATCCTCGACCGCCTGCCGGCGACGCTACTGCTGACCGGCGCCGCCTTCGTCGTTTCGCTCGGCCTCGGCACGCTGATGGGCGCGCTCGCCGCCCGCCGCGCCGGCCGCTGGCAGGACAGTGTCATCACCACGCTGGCGCTGGTCTTCTATGCGACGCCTTTGTTCTGGGTCGCGCTGATGAGCCAGATCGTCTTCTCGCTGAAGCTCGGCCTCGTGCCCAATGTCGGCTACGAGACCATCGGCGCGAACTATACCGGGCTTGCCCGCGCACTCGATATCGCCAGCCACCTCGTCCTGCCGGCGCTGACGCTCGGCCTGTTCTTCACCGCGCTCTATGCAAGGATGATGCGGGCCTCGATGCTCGAGGTCGCCGGCGCCGATTTCGTCAAGACGGCGCGCGCCAAGGGCCTCAGTCCCGGCGTGATCTCGCGGCGCCATGTCGCCCGCAACGCGATCCTGCCGGTGGTGACGCTGGCGGGCCTCCAGGCCGGCCAGCTCGTCGGCGGCGCCGTTCTGACCGAGACAGTCTTCGCCTGGCCGGGCATCGGGCGCCTGATGTTCGATGCCTTGGTGCAGCGCGACTATTCGGTGCTGCTCGGCGTCTTCTTCATCTCCTCGGCCATGGTCGTCGGCTTCAACATCTTGACCGATCTCGTCTATCGGCTGGCCGATCCGCGCATCGAGACGGTGTCATGAGCTTCCTTGAGCGTTTTTCCCGCAATCGCGGCGCCCTGATCGGCCTGACCATCCTGATCGTGGTGATCCTCTTCGCCATCATCGCCCCCCAGCTCTATCCGCAATCGCCCTGGCGGACGGTGGCGCGGCCCTTCCTCGCGCCCTTCGTGATGGATCGCTTCCCGCTCGGTACCGACACGCTCGGGCGCGACATCGCCTCGGGCCTCGCCCATGGCGCCCGCGTCTCGCTGACGATCGGGTTGGTCTCGACGCTGGTCGCATTGCTGATCGGTGTGCCGCTCGGCGCCATCGCCGGCTATGCCGGCGGGATCGTCGACGATGCGCTGATGCGCTTCACCGAGTTCTTCCAGACCATCCCGTCCTTCGCGCTCGCCATCGTGCTGGTTGCGATCTTGCAGCCCAAGCTCGGCTCGATTGTGCTCGCGATCGGCGTGGTGAGCTGGCCGCCGGTGGCGCGGCTGGTGCGCGGCGAGGTGTTGTCCCTAAAAACGCGCGAATATGTCCAGGCGGCGATCACCATCGGCCAGCCGACCTCGCGTATCATCTGGAGTCAGGTCCTGCCCAACACGATCGCGCCGATCATCGTCATGGGCTCGCTGATGATCGGCTCGGCGATCCTGCTCGAATCTTCGCTCTCCTTCCTCGGCCTCGGCGACCCCAACCTGATGAGCTGGGGCTACATGGTCGGCGCCGGCCGTACGCGCCTGCTCGACGCCTGGTGGATCAGCTTCTTCCCAGGTGTCGCGATCTTCCTGACCGTGCTGGCGCTCAACCTCGCCGGCGAGGGGCTGAACGACGCGCTGAACCCGCGCCTCGCCCGGGGGAGGGAATGATGGCCGAGCCCGTTCTCTCGATCGAAGGCCTGAAGCTCGCTTTGCCTGTCATGGCCGACCGGCCCTATGCGGTCGAGGATGCGACGCTTCGCATCGCCGCCGGCGAGACGCTCTGCGTCGTCGGCGAATCCGGCTCTGGCAAGTCGATGATCGCCCATGCGGTGATGGGGCTGCTGCCCAAGGCGGTGAAGCCGGTTGGCGGCGCCATCAGGCTCGCCGGCCGCGATCTGCTGGCGCTGTCGGAAGACGCGATGCAGGACGTGCGCGGCCGCGAGGTCGGCATGATCTTCCAGGAGCCGATGACCTCGCTCAACCCGGTCATGCGTGTCGCCGACCAGATCGTCGAGACCTTCGAGGCGCATAAGCTGCTGAGCAAGCCGGAGCGCTATGCGCGCGCGGTTGCGCTCCTGACTGAGGTCGGCCTGCCCGAGCCGGAGCGATTGGCGCGTGCCTATCCGCACGAGCTCTCCGGCGGCCAGCGGCAGCGCGTGATGATCGCGATGGCGCTGGCGCTTGAACCCAAGCTGCTGATCGCCGACGAGCCGACGACGGCGCTCGATGTGACCACGCAGGCGCAGATCCTCAAGCTGATCGACAATCTCCGCCACAAGCACGGCACGGCGGTGCTGTTCATCACCCATGACATGGGCGTCGTCGCCGAGATCGCCGACCGTATCGCCGTGCTGGAGAAGGGCGTCCTGGTTGAGGAGGGCACGGTCGATCAGGTGCTCGGCTCGCCCCGCCATCCCTATACGCAGAAGCTGCTCGCCGCGGTGCCGTCGTTGACGCCGCCGGAACGGCCGCCGCTGCCGGAGAGCAAGCCGGTGCTCACCGTCGAAAAGCTCGGCAAGGTCTATCGCAAGCGCGCCTTCTTCCGCCCCGGCCGCGAGGTCAAGGCGGCCGACGATGTCAGCTTCACCCTGGCGCGGGGTGAGACGCTCGGGCTCGTCGGCGAGTCCGGCTCGGGCAAGTCGACGGTCGGGCGCTGCTGCCTGCGCCTGATCGAGCCGGATTCCGGCCGCATCACCCTCGGCGATCTCGCCATCACCGATCTCAGTGTCGCGGCGTTGCGCCCGCATCGCAAGCGCATCCAGATGGTCTTCCAGGACCCGTTCGCCTCGCTCAACCCGCGTCAGACCGTCGGGCGGATCATCTCGGACGGGCCGGTGGCGCATGGTGTCTCGCGCAAGGAGGCGCTGGCGCGGGCCAAGGAGCTGCTCGAACTCGTCGGCCTCTCTGCCAACGCAATCGACCGCTATCCGCATGAGTTCTCCGGCGGTCAGCGCCAGCGCATCGGCATCGCCCGGGCGCTCGCGCTCGAACCCGACGTGCTCGTCGCCGACGAAGCCGTCTCGGCGCTCGACGTCTCCGTGCAGGCGCAGATCCTGAAGCTGATCAAGGACATCCAGCAGCGGCTCGGCCTCGCCATCCTGTTCGTCACCCACGACCTGCGCGTCGCCGCGCAGATCTGCGACAAGATCGCGGTGATGCAGCGTGGCCGGATCGTCGAAAGCGGCCCGACCGCCGCGCTCTTCGCCGCCCCCCAACACGACTACACCCGCCAATTGCTCGCCGCCGTTCCGGGCGGGGAGCGGTTCGGGCGGTGACCACACTCGTCATGGTCGGGCTTGTCCCGACCATCCACGCCTTCGCTGGTCGAAGGCGGTGTTCAAGACGTGGATGCTCGCCACAAGGGCGAGCATGACGGGATAGCCCTACGACTATCGGAGACCTCCCATGCCGCTCGATCCCGCCTTGCGCGACCGCATCCTCGCCTCCGTCGAAGCGGGCTTTGCCGAGCAGATCGCCTTCACCCAGGAGATGATCCGCTTCCCCTCGACGCGCGGCGGCGAGCACACCGTCCAGGACTTCATCTTCCGCGCCTTGAAGCAGCGCGGCTTCACCATGGACCGCTTCGCCATGGATCGCGAGGCGATCGGCCGGCATCCCGGCGGCGCGCCGTTCTCGGATACCCATTCGGATGCGCCGATCGTCGTCGGCATCCATCACCCCCGCGAGGAGAAGGGCCGCTCCCTGATCCTGCAGTCCCATGTCGACGTCGTGCCGACCGGCCCGGCCGAGCTCTGGACCCATCCGCCCTTCGACCCCGTCATCGAGGGCGATTGGCTCTATGGCCGCGGCGGCGCCGACATGAAGGCCGGTGGTGCCGCCAACCTCTATTGCCTCGACGCGCTCCGGCGCATCGGCCTGCAGCCGGCGGGAACCGTCTATGTCCAGTCGGTGGTCGAGGAAGAGTCGACCGGCAATGGCGCATTGATGACGCATCTGCGCGGCTACGAGGCCGATGCCGTGCTGATCCCCGAGCCGGAGGAGGAGATGCTGGTGCGCGCCAATACCGGCGTGCTCTGGTTCCAGTTCGAGGTCCGCGGCGTGCCGATGCATGTGCGCGAGATGGCGGCTGGCGCAAATGCGATCGACGCGGCCTATCGCGTCATCGGCGCGCTGCGTGAGCTCGAAGCCGCGCTCAATCGCGAGAAGCATGGCCGCAAGCATTTCGAGGACATCGCCCACCCGATCAACCTCAACATCGGCAAGATCGAGGGCGGTGACTGGGCCTCCTCGGTGCCGTGCTGGTGCAGGGTCGATTGCCGTATCGGGCTTTATCCCGGCATGTCGGCCGAGGAGCTCGGCAAGCGCATCGAAGCCAAGGTGCTGGCTTTCGCGCGCTCGGATACGTTCCTCTCCAACAATCCGCCCAAGGTCGTGTTCAACGGCTTCTGGTCGGAAGGCTATGTGCTCGAGCCCGGCAGCGAGGCCGAGGCCGTGCTCGGCCGCGCCCATCAGGGCTCGACCGGCAAGGCACTGAAGAGCTTCATGACGCCCGGCTATCTCGATACCCGCGTCTACGCGCTCTACGACAAGGTGCCCGCGCTCTGCTACGGGCCGATCTCGCAGAACATCCACGCCTTCGACGAGCGCGTCAGCCTGGCCTCGCTGAAGCGCATCACCGGCACCATGGCGCTCTTCGTCGCCGAATGGTGCGGCGTCGAGCCGGTCGAGGGCTGACGAGGAAGCCGATGCGCGCCTGCCGTGCATCGAGCCTCCATCGAAATGGCATGACCGCACAGTCCTGTCCTCACGCATAGTCACGTCATGCCGCATGCCTCCGCCCGCTCGCTCCTGCTCGTCCCGTTGCTCGGGCTGCTCTGGGGCTTCAACTGGCCAGCGGTCCGGATCTCGCTGACCGAGATCGCACCCTGGACCTTGCGGGCCGGCGGCATGACCTTCGCCGGCCTCGCTCTGGTCGCGGTCGCGCTGGCACGCGGTGTCAGCCTCAAGGTGCCCGCCGCGCATTGGCCGAGGCTGATCGTCGCCGGCATCCTCTCGATCGCCGCCTTCAACATCCTGCTCGCCTTCGCGCAGTTGATGGCGCCGACCTCGCGCGCTGCGATCCTGACCTTCACCATGCCGGTTTGGGCGACGCTGATGGCCTGGCCGGCGCTGGGCGAACGCTTCGACCGACCGCGATTGATAGGCCTCGGGCTCGGCATCGCCGGACTGCTCTGCCTTGGCCTGCCATTGATCCGGGCCGGGCAATTCTCGCCGGGGCTCGCGCTCGCATTGCTCGCCAGCCTGAGCTGGGCGCTCGGCACCATCGTCACCAAGCGCTGGCCAGTCGCGGCGCCGACGCTGACCATCGCCGCCTGGCAATTGCTGATCGGCGGCGCGGCTGCCGGCATCGGCATGCTGATCTTCGAAGGCGTGCCGATTCCGAAGGCGTTGTCGTCGCCGGTCGCGGCCGCGCTCACCTTCCATATCCTCGGTGCGCAGGCGCTCGCTTATTTCCTCTGGTTCACCGTGATTGCGCGGCTGCCTGCCGGGATCGCCAGCCTCGGCACCTTGATGGTTCCGGCGGTCGGAGCGCTGGGTTCAGTGCTCCTGCTCGGCGAGCGTCCGGCGGCGAGCGACTGGCTCGGACTGGTGCTGGTCGTCGCGGCTTCCAGCGCGATCCTGGTCTCGCCGAAACCTAACCGCTGACCCAACGTCAATTTTTCTTTGTCCCACCGGGAACCTTTTGCGCAACGCCGCGTTCAGCGCGTTCGACATGTCACAGTCCAAGGTTCCAAACGTGCTCCAAATTGCGGAAGGTCCAGTGACCGCCGAGCGCTATCGGCTGCTTGTCGAGTCCGTCACGGATTATGCCATTTACATGCTCGATCCGCAGGGGACGGTGATCAGCTGGAACCCGGGCGCACGGCGTTTCAAGGGCTATGAGGATCACGAGATCATCGGCCAGTCCTTCTCGCGCTTCTATACCGAGGAGGATCGTGCTGCCGGCCTGCCGGAGCGTGCCCTGCGCATGGCTGCGGAGGAGGGTCGCTTCGAGAAGGAAGGCTGGCGTGTTCGCAAGGATGGCACCCGCTTCTGGGCCCATGTCGTCATCGACCCGATCCTGAACCCGGCGACCGGCCGCGTGCTCGGTTACGCAAAGGTCACGCGCGATCTGACAGAGCGGCGCCAGGCCGATGAGGCCCTGCGGCGCTCGGAGGAGAAGTTCCGCCTGCTGGTGCAGGGGGTGACGGATTACGCGATCTACATGCTCGACGCCGACGGTATCGTCACCAACTGGAATCTCGGCGCCGAGCGGATCAAGGGCTACGCGCCCGACGAGATCATCGGCCAGCATTTCTCGCTCTTTTACACGCCCGAGGATCGCGAGAGCGGCGAGCCGCAAAAGACACTCCAGGCCGCGATCGACAATGGCAGTGCCGAGAGGGAGGGCTGGCGGGTCCGCAAGAACGGCGAGCTCTTCTGGGCGAGCATCGTTATCGATCCGATCCGCGACGATGCCGGCGAGATCATCGGCTTCGCCAAGGTCACGCGCGACCTGACCGAGCGCCACAAGGTCCAAGCTGAGCTCGACGCGGCCCGTGAAGCGCTGTTCCAGTCGCAGAAGATCGAGGCGCTCGGCCAGCTCACCGGCGGCGTGGCGCATGACTTCAACAACCTGCTCACAGCGGTGCTGGGAAGCCTCGAACTCGTTCGTCGCCAGATCGGCGACGAGCGTCAGCTCGGCCTGATCGATAACGCGATCAAGGGGGCGAGCCGGGGCATCTCGCTGACGCAGCGCATGCTCTCCTTCGCCCGCAAGCAGGAACTCGAGCTGCAGCCCGTGGCGGTCGACGTGCTCGTCGCCGAAATGGGCGATCTGCTGCAGCGCTCGCTGGGGCCGCTGATCCGGATCGAGACGGATTTTCCCGCCGATCTCGCGACTGCTGCGGCCGACCCGAACCAGCTCGAAACCGCTGTGCTGAACCTCGCGGTCAACGCAAGAGATGCCATGCCGGAAGGGGGAACCCTGCGCATCCAAGCCAGCAACGAAGCTATCGGCAGCGGGCACCGAACCGGTCTGCCGAAAGGCGACTATATCCGCCTCTCGGTCACCGACACCGGCAGCGGCATGGATGCAAAAACGCTCGCCCAGGCGACCGAGCCCTTCTTCACCACCAAAGGCGTCGGCAAGGGTACGGGGCTCGGCCTGTCGATGGTGCACGGCATGGCCGAGCAGCTCGGTGGTCGGCTCTTGCTCGACAGCCGCCTAGGGAAAGGAACGGCCGTGGAGATCTGGTTGCCCATGGCGGGTTCGGCCGCTGGGGTCGAACCCGCGACGCGGCCGGCGGAGCCGAAGGCGGAGATGGAATTGACGGCGCGGCCACTTACCGTGCTCGCGGTCGACGACGACGCGCTCGTGCTGATGAACACGACGGCTCTGTTGGAGGATCTCGGCCACAAGGTCATCGACGCCAACTCCGCCAGGGAGGCTCTGGCGATCCTGGAACGCGGCGAGGACATCGACCTGCTGATCACCGACCACGCCATGCCGCAAATGACCGGCGCGCAGCTGATTGCGGAGGTCAACGGTCGCTGGCCGAGCCTGCCGGTCATCCTTGCCACGGGCTATGCCGACCTGCCAGCCGGAGCCGGCGCCGGCGTGCTGCGGCTGAACAAGCCGTTCTGGCAAGCCGATCTGGAGAAGGCGGTCTGCACCGCCATGACGCGGCGCGCGACGGCGGCCGCGGCCTGAGCCTGTCTTTATCAGGCCTGGCCGCTTTTCTTGGGTGGTGCAGCGGCGGAAAAGCGCTCGACAAGCCGCGTCGGCAGCACGAGATCGGGAGGGGCGCCGCCTTCCGATAGCTGTTCGATCAGCAGCTTCATCGCCGCCTGGCCGATCTCGCGGCGCGGCTGGTGGATCGTGGTGAGCTGCGGCTCGACCGCCTCCGCCAGCACGATGTCGTCGAAGCCGACGACCGAGACATCGTCGGGGACATTGCGGCCGCGGGCACGCAACTCACCCATGGCGCCGACCGCCATCTGGTCACTGGCGGCGAAGACGGCGGTGTAGTCGACACCCCGGGCATCCAGTGTCCGGATCGCGGTGCGGCCGGCAGCGAGGCCGAAATCGCCCTCGACGATCAGGCGCGGATCGGCCGGGATGCCGGCCTCGGCGAGTCCGGCGAGATAGCCGTCGCGGCGGTCGAGGCTCATCGGGTCCGGCATCGGCCCGGCGATATGGGCGATGTGGCGATGGCCGAGCCGCGCGAGATGCGCGACAGCGGCGCGCGCCGCTGCATGGTTGTCGACCTTGACCGTCGGCAGGTTGAGCCCTGGCAGCATCTCGAGCGCGACCACGATCGGCGGCAGGCGGCTGCGTTTGGCGAGGGCCTCGGGGAAGCGGCCGACCATCAGGATCAGCCCGTCGGCGTGGCGTTCCCTGACCATGTCGACATAGCGCAGGATGCGCTCGTCATCGTCGCGGGCATCGCCCATCAGCACCTTGTAGCCGGCGTCGATCGCCGCCTCTTCGACGCCCTTGTAGATCTCGAGATAGAACGGGTTGCTGATGTCGCGCACCAGCAGGATCACGGTGCGCGTCGCCTGGAGGCGCAGATTGCGGGCCTGGGCGTTGGGGATGAAGCCGATCGCCTTGACCGCGTCGAGGACGCGCTCGCGGGTGCGGGCCTTGACCTTCTCAGGCTGGGCCAGCGTGCGCGACACCGTCGCGGTCGAGACGCCGGCGAGGCGAGCGACTTCGGCGATGGTCGGAGCGGCTGTGGGTACGTCTTGCAAAGCTGATGATCTGGAAAAGCGGCGGCGAATCGGCAGGAGAAGGCAGGACGCCCATCATGCCGTAATCGCTGCCGATAGGGCAGGGGTGGGCGCCCGCGTTATACGAGCGCCCAGTGTCGAAGGTTACTTGCCGCCCCAGCGGGCCGGGTAGTTCGCCATCTGCTCGCAGCCGCAGAGCGCGTAATGCAGTGGCGGCATCTTGTCGTTGACGAACTTGTCGAGGTTTTCCGCCGTGATCGCCGGCTGCGGCAGCTTCCAGGTCGGACCCACCACCGGTTCGCCCTTGAGGATGCGGATCGCCGCGATCACCGGGGTGCGCCACTGATAGGTCGGATAGGTCGGCGCGATCGCGGTGAGCTTGTTCTTCTTCCACTTCTGCAGGAAGTCCTGCTGGTCCTCGCCATTGATCACCGGATAGGGCTTGCCGGCATCCTCGAAGGCCTCGAGCGCCGCGACCGCGGTCGCGCCGGCATCCATCCAGACGCCGTCGATCTTGCCGAAGCGGTTGATATAGTCCTCGACGATCGCCTTGGTCTTGGCATTGTCGCCATTGGTGAACTCGGCGCCAACGACCTTGATGCCCTTCTCCTTGAAGATGCGCTCGGCCGCGGCCCAGCGGTTCTCCAGCACGTCGACCCCCGGCAGGATGCGCAGCGCCAGCACCGAGCCGCCGGCAGGGATCTTCTCGGCGATGAAGCTCGCGCCCTGGATGCCGAAGCCGTAGCCGCCGATCGGGTTGATGAAGGTGACCGGTGCCTTGCTGTCGACACCGCGGTCGAAGACCACGACTGGCAGTTTCTTGGCGGCCGCCTCGACCGCCGGCGTCAGCGCCGCCGTGGTGTTGGGCGAGACGATCAGCGCGTCGCACTGGCCGCTGTTGACGAAGGCGTTGATGTCCGAGATCTGCTTGTCGTCCTTGCCCTCGGCGTCGGCATGGGTGAACGAGGCGATGTCGGCCTTGTTGGCGTCGACCTCGGCCTGCATGTTGGTGAAGCCGACGACGCGCCAGGGATTGTTCACGCCCGCGTTCGAGAAGCAGAGCTTGTAGGGGCCGGGCTTCTTGTACTTGGCGGTGTCGACTTTCTCGCCGCCGAGGTTCTGCTCCCACGGCTTGCCGTCCGGCCCCTGCGGAGCGACCGTCAGCAGCGCCTTCTGGCGCTCGAACTCGGCGGGGTCGTTGAAGTTCTGGGCGATGGCGCCCGTCGACAGTGCCGTCATCAGCGCGGCCAAACCGATCTGCGTTTTCATTTGTCACCTCCCTCTATCGCGCCGCCTTGCCGGCGGCCTCTGGCGGAGCACGTGGGATCACGCGCTTCCGAAAACTCTCAGTCTCAGGCGCGCCGCAGGCGCCAAGCGCTCGACGCCACAGCGGCGATCAGGATCAGCCCCTGCACGGTCTCGCGCAGCGGCTGCGGCAAGCCCATCAGGTTGAGCAAAGTGAACAGGGCGAACAGGCTGAGCGCGCCGGCGACGGCGCCGGTGACGCTGGCGCGCCCTCCGAGCAATTGCGCCCCGCCGATGACGCAGGCCGCGATGGCCTGCAGCTCCAGCCCTTGCCCGACCGCGGTCGAGACCCCGGCGAAGCCGCCGAGCAGGATGCCCGCGGTGACCGCCGACAGCGCCGAGATGACGAAGACCAGAACCCGCGTCGCCCCGACCGGCACGCCGGAAAGCTCCGCTGCGCGCGGATTGTCGCCGACCGCCAGCACCTGCCGGCCGAAGACCGTGGCGTGCAGCAACCAGGCGGCGATCCCGACGAAGCCGATCAGGATGAGCACCGAGAGCGGCATGATCCCGGTCAGCGGGACGTCGCGATAGACGAGGCGGCCGAGCGCCCGGAAATTCTCGGGCAGATAGCCGCGCGGCGCCCCGCCCGACCACATCAGCGCAGCACCGTTGAGCGAGAGCAGCATGCCGAGCGTCGCGATGATCGAGGGCACCTTGAGCAGGGTGACGACCAGCCCGTTGACCAGCCCGACGCCGAGCCCGATCAGATAGAGCACGGCGATCGTCCACCAGGTGTTGTCGGGATTGCCGCCGGCCAGCATCGAGCCGCCGAGCACGGTCAGCGTCACCAGCGAGCCCATCGACAGGTCGAAGCCGCCGCCGGCGATGACGAAGAGCTGGCCGCAGGCGAGGATGATCAATGGCGCGGCCCGGCGCAGGAAATTGAGGAAGCCCTCAACCTCGAAATAGCCGGGCTGCAGCACGGCGATCGTGCCATAGAGCACGAGGAAGACGGCAAGGCCGACATTGACGCCGCGGGCGAAACGCAGCACCGCCGAGGGGCCGGACTGGGCGGCTACCGCGCTCATGCGACATGCCCCCGGCTGCGCACCGCGTAGACGGCGACCGCGAGGATGACGATGGCGCCGCGCAGCACCTGCTTGGGGAAAGCGTCGATGCCGGTCATGTTGAAGACGGCGTCGAGCGTGGCGAACAGGAAGACGCCGGCGAGCGTGCCCCAGACCCCGCCGCGCCCGCCGGCGAGCAAGGTCCCGCCGATCACCACCACCGCGATGGATTCAAGATCGTAGACGCCGTCGCGGCCGACCCAGGGCGCGCCCGCGCGCAGGCGGCTGGCGAGATAGAGCCCGGTCAGCCCGGCCATCAGCGAGCACAGCACATGCGCGCCGATCATCACGCGCTCGGTGCGGATGCCGGCGAGGCGGGCGCCGTCGCGATTGCCGCCGGTGGCGTAGAGATGCGCGCCGAAGCGCGTTCGGCTGAGCAGCAGCCAGATCGCGAATGCGAGTGCGAACAGCAGCAGCACCGACCAGGGCAGCGGTCCGATCCGGCCATAGGCGAAGGCCTGGAAGGCTGCCGGAACCGAGCCGGCGAAATTGGAGAAGCTCGCCGAGAGCAGCCCCTGCAGGATCAGCCCGACGCCGAGCGTTGCGATCAGCGGGTTGACGTCGAGTCTTGCGATGATCAGCCCGTTGACGAGGCCGACCGCTGCCGACAGCACCAGCACCGCCAGCACGGCCGGGACAATCATCGCCGGCTCGCCCTTCATGATGAAGGAGGCGAGCACGGCGGAGACGCTGATGAGGTTGGCGACGGAAAGATCGATCGAGCCGACCAGGATGGCCAGCGTCTGCCCAAGCGCGACCATGCCGAGGCCGACCATGCGCTGGGTGAGGCCGACAAAGCCCTCGCCGGTGAGATAGGCATGCTGGCCGGTCGCGAGCGCGGTCACGACATAGAGCGCAAGCGAGCCGGCAAAGAGCAGCGGCGCCACCGGCACTTCGCGCGCCGGGCGGGCAGCAACGATGTCGGCGCTGGCGCTCATGCCGCGGCCTCCGCCGTCCCGGTGCCGAGCGCGAGGTGCATCACGTCTTCCTCGCTGGCGCCGCGCTTCAGTTCCCCGGCGAGGCGGCCTTCATGCATGACGAGGATGCGATCGCTGACGCCGATGATCTCCGGCAGGTCGGAGGAAATCATCAGGATGGCGCGGCCGCGATCGGCGAGGCCGCGCATCAATTGGTAGATCGCCGCCTTGGCGGCGACGTCGATGCCGCGGGTCGGCTCGAGGAAGATCAGCACCTTGGGATCGCGCGCCAGCCAGCGGCCGATCACGACCTTCTGCTGGTTGCCGCCGGAGAGCTCGCGGATCTCCTGCGCGAAGCCCGCGGCCCGGACGTCGACCTCGGTGAGCTGTCGGTCGGCAGCAGCGCGTGCCATGTCGCCGGAACCCGGCGGCAATAGACGCTGCGCGAAGGCACGCAGGGTCATCAGGACATTGTCGCGCAGCGATTGCTGCGGGGCGATGCCCTCCTTCTTGCGGTCGTCGGAAAGGAAGCCGATGCCGGCGGCGATGGCAGCGCGCGGCGAGCCGATCAGCCCGTCCTGCCCGTCGATGGTCATGCGGCCGCGCGTGAAAGGTTCATCGCCAAACAGGGCACGGCCGAGCGCGCCCTTGCCCGAGCCTTCGAGCCCGGCGACACCGACGATCTCGCCGCCCCGCAGGTCGAGCGCGATGTCCGCGAGCACGGTGTTGCCGGCGCCCTGCACCGACAGGACGACCGGGCCGAGTTTGGCGGGATCGCCCGGCGGCGGAAAGAAGTCGGCGAGGTCGCGTCCGACCATCAGCCGAACGATCATGGCCGGCGTCAGTGCGTTGGCCGGGCGTGTCGCGACGAGCTTGCCGTCCTTCAGTACGGTGATGCGGTCGGCGATCGCCTTCAGCTCGGCCATGCGATGGGAGATGTAGAGGATCGCCGCGCCCTCGCGCCTGAGCGTCCCGACCAGCTCCAGCAACCGGCTGGCGTCGCGCTCGTCGAGCGCCGCGGTCGGCTCGTCCATGACGATGATCTGCGCATCGAGGGCCAGCGCCTTGGCGATCTCGACCAGTTGCTGCTCGGCGATCGACAGCGATTTCACCAGCGCGGCGGGATGAACCCTGGCGCCGACGCGCTCCAGTAGCTTGCGCGCGCCGGACTGCATTGCGGCGCGGTCGAGCACGCGGCCGCGGGTCGGCTCCAGCCCGAGGAAGATGTTGTCGGCGACACTGCGCTCGGGCAGCAGGCTGAGCTCCTGGTGGATGATGCTGATCCCGGCCCGGCGTGCCTCGACCGGATGGCGGAAAGCGATCGGCTGCCCGCCGAGCCGGATCTCGCCTTCATCGGGGCGATAGACGCCGCCCAGTACCTTCATCAGGGTCGACTTGCCGGCGCCGTTCTCGCCACAGATGGCGTGGACCTCGCCTGAATGACAATCGAGGCTGACATCGTCGAGCGCCCGCATGCCGGTGAAGCTCTTGCCGATGCTGCGCATCGAAAGGACCGGCGTGCTCGCGCTCATGCCGCACCTGCCTGCGCCCAGCCGCGCCGGATGAAATCATGGCTCTCGGCGAGCAGCGTATCGAGATCGGGGAAGAGGTCGCGCCAGACCCGCGTCGCCGCTGCGAGCGAGGGCAGCGCCCGGCCGAAAGCCTCGACCGTCAGCCAGCCGTCATAGCCGGTGACATGGATGGCGCGGAAGGTCTGCGCCCACGGCACATGGCCGCGCCCGACGATGCCGCGATCGTTCTCCGACAGGTGGATGTGATTGATCTCGTGAGCGTAGCGGCTGTAGGCGCCGACCGGGTCGCGCTCCTCTATATTGGCGTGGAAGGTATCGTACATGTAGCCGAAGTTCGGATGTCCGACCCGCGCATGGAGCGCGCTCGCGGCTTCCATCGTGTTCAGCGCGTAGCATTCGAAGCGGTTGATCGCTTCCAGCGAGAGCGCGATGCCGGCCTTGCCGGCATCCTCCGCCATGACGTGCAGCGCCTCGGCGAGATGAGCGAGCTCGTCCTCGCGCGGGCCTTCGCCGGTGAAGACGCCGACCGGCGAGTGATAGGGCCCTGCGATGACGCTGGCGCCGAGCGCCGCGGCGCAGTCGACCGCCCAGCGATGGCGCTCCCGCGCCTTTTGGCGGATGGCCGGATTGGGCGAGAGCGGATTAGTGTCTTCGGCGACGATGGTGACGATGGTGCGCTTCAGGCCGATCGCATCGAGCCGGCGGCCGAGCCGTTCGTAATGACCGACATCGCCCTCGAAGACGGGAATCTCGACCCCATCATAGCCGATCTCGCGGATGCGCTCGCACAAGGCAAGATGCGCTTCGTCGATGAAGCCGCCGACCGTCAGCAGGTTGAAGCCGATCTGGACCATGGCCCGGGCTTTCGCAGCCGCAATCAGCGGCGCAGCAGCGCGGTGGTCGCGCCGGAAAAAGCCGATGAAACGACGATGCTGCCGTGCATGACCTGCCTCCTCCCAAGAGTGGCTCATTCTGCGGAGCCGCTTCGAAAGTGATTATGTAATCGATTGCAAAACTGTCAACTGGCGAGTTTTGCGGCGTATCCATTCGCCATTGCACCGGAAGCCTTGGTCAAGAGCGCGGCGTCGGCCTATCGGGTTGGCCTATCGTGTTCGGACCAGGCCTTGCTCCAGTCCGGGAGTGCGCCCTCTCACACCGCCCTGCCGGTTCGGCTGATCAACGGCACGAAACTGACGGCTGCGAGGACCTCGCTGGCGAATGCGTTCTCGCCCTGCCGCGCCAGCTTGGTCAGCATCTGGCCGTATTCGCTGCACGCGACAGGGATCAGAAGCCGTCCGCCAATCGCAAGCTGTTGCTTCAAGGGTTCCGGTATGGTGCTGCTGCCGGCCGAGACGATGATCGCATCGAACGGCGCCGCAGCGGGCCAGCCTTCGGTCCCGTCGGCGCACAGGATCTCGGCATTGCCGTAGCCAAGGCGCTGCAGCCGTTCGGCCGCTTGCGCCGCCAGCGCGGCATGCCGCTCGATCGCCCAGACCCTGTGCGCCATCCGGCTTATCACTGCCGCGGCATAGCCTGAGCCGGCGCCGACCTCGAGCACCTTGTCCTGTGCCGCTATTTCGGCGGCTTCCAGCATCAAGGCGACGACATAGGGCTGCGAGATCGTCTGACCCTCCCCAATCGGAATCGGGCCGTCGCGATAGGCAAACTCTGCCAGTTGGTTTGCGACGAAAATCTCGCGCGGAACCTGCCGCATCGCGTCGAGCACGTCGCCATCGCGAATGCCGCGCCCGGCGAGCTGCTGCTCGACCATCCGATGGCGGGCCTGGGCGAAATCGATGGCTGTCGGCATGGCCAGCCTCTGCAGGCTGTGGCGCCCGGTCGGGCAGAACCGCCGGCCTACGAGGCGCCAATGGCTATGCCGACCTGATAGCATGGGAACCGGCGCAGACGCGAACGTGCGCAATGCTCGGGGCTAGCGGATCGACAGTGCCGCTCGCTGCGTGAGGGCTGAGGCGCGCTAGTCCCTGATCGGCTCGCCGAGCGTGTGCATGAGCCGGTTGGCCCAGCCGAAGATCGCAGCGGAGAGGATGAGGTCGAGGATCTCGACCTTGGAGAGGCCGAGATCGACGAGCCGGGCGATATCGTCGGCGGTGGCCTCGGAGGGCGTCTTCGACAGCTTCGCAGCGAAGTCGAAGATCGCCTGCTGGTGCTCTTCCAGCTCTGCGTCGAGCTTGTTGGCGAAGATCTCCTCGATCACATCCGTGCGCTTGGTCAGGCTGATGAAGCGCGAGGCGTGCACCGCGGCGCAGTAGACGCAAGCGTTGACGATCGAGGCCGCGGTGGCGCCGAGCTCGCGCTCGGCCGAGGACAGCCCACCCTTGCCGTACATGATCGCGTTGAACAGAGGCGAGCGCACCTTCAACGATTCCGGATCATGCGCGAGTGTCAGCACGTAGTCCGAGATCTTCTTGTTCGACGGTGTCACCTGCATCGCATCGAGCTGCTCCGGCGTCGCCTCGGCGAGCACGACTGGCGTCACATAGGGCGACCAGCGCGGGACCTTGTCAGTAAATTCGTGGACGACGGTGCTCATGCGATGGTCCCCAGCAGCCGCAGGCCGGCGATGACGCGCGCCTGGTAGTTCACGAAGGCGATCAGCTCGGCCAGACGGACGATGTCGGGCTCGGACAGGCCGGCGGCCTTGAGTGCTGCAATGTCGCTCTTGGTCGCGTCCTTGGGCGAAAGCGTCACCAGGTCGACATGGCGAATGATCGCGCGCAGCCGCGTGTCGGTGTCCGCAGCGCGAGCGGCGCCGTCGGCGATGGCGAGAAGGGCAGAGCTCTCGCCGGCCTGGCGCAGCAGTTCGCAATAGTGGTCGGCGAGCGTCTCGTCGGCGTTGGCCCGTGCCATGCGGACGGCGAGTGCTGCCCGTTGTGCATGGCTGATGCCGCCGGGCTCGCGCGGCAGCAGCACCGCATCATGCGCGGCCTGGCTGAGGCCGAGGATCTCGGCCCGCTCGGCCAGCACCTCGGCGAGGCTGGCGCCTGCGCCGGACAGGGTTTCGATGAGATGGGGGCTGCTCATCCGCATTCTCTCCCAGGCTGCCTGCGAAGCGATCCCCACCAGCCTAAGCTTCATGCTTGACCTGCATCAACTAGTATCTATCATCCGATTTAGGAATAATGATCCAGCCTGTGAACGCATGGACCTGCGCCAGCTCGAAGCCTTCGCCGCAGTCTTCTCCGCCGGCAGCATCACCGGCGGCGCCAGGCTGCTCGGCCGTTCGCAGCCGGCGCTAACCCGGCAGATCCAGGAGCTGGAGGAGACGCTCGGCTTCAGCGTGCTGCACCGCGCCGGCCCGCGGGTGACGCCGACCGAGCAGGGCCTGCGCTTCCATCAGGAGGTCGAGCCGGTCATCGCCTGGCTCCGGCAATTGCGCGAGCGGGCCGCCGCCATCGCCGCCGACAAGCCGCGCTCCCTGGAAATCGCCTCGATCGCCTCCTTCGCCGCCGGCATGCTGCCGGCCGCCCTGGCGCGGCTCGGCGAGGATGCTCTGCCCGGGCAGGTCCATATCCGGGCGGCGCTGGCCGAGCAGGTCGTGCAGTCGGTCGCGACCCATGTCGCCGAGATCGGTGTCACCAGCCTGCCGGTCGATCATCCCGCCCTCGAACTCCACTGGATCGGCGAGGCGCCTTGCGTCGTCGCCGTGCGTGCCGATGATCCGCTCGCTGAAGCCGAGACGATCCCGCTCGCCGCAGTCGCCGACCGCCGGTTGATCGCCATGGCCAACCCTTTCCGCTGGCGCCGGCGCGTCGATGCGGCGCTGGAACGCGCCGGAGTGCGGCCCGCCGGACTTCTCGATGCCAACACCTCGAATACGGCGCTGATGGCGGCGCGCGCCGGGCTCGGCATCGCCATTCTCGAACCGGTCATCGCCTATGGCATGCCGCTCGAAGGCGTCGCGATCCGCAAGCTCGACGTGCCGATTTCCTTCCTCTGGGGCGTGGTGACGCCCTATGGCCGCCCGGCGACGCCGCTGGTCGACGGGCTGATCGCGGCGCTGGAGGCGATCTCGCGCGAGACACTGCCCGGCTTCGTCAAGCATCCGCCGACGGCGCGCGAGCGATTGATGGCTGACCTTTTCGGCCCCAAGCCGGTCAGGGGGGCGGCATGAACGCCGTCTCGCCTCTTCCCGTCGGCCTGCCCGCGCTGGAGCAGCGCCTGCGCCAGGACCTGGACTGGCTGGAATGGCCGGCCAAGGACTGGGTGCCGCCGCGCGAGCATGACGGCCAGCGCGTCCGCGACGTGGTGATCGTCGGCGCCGGCATGTGCGGCCTCGCCGCCGCCGGCGCGCTCAAGGGGCTAGGCCTCTCGAACATCGCCGTGCTCGACCGCGCCCCCGCCGGCCGCGAGGGTCCCTGGGTGACCTATGCGCGGATGGAGACGCTGCGCTCGCCGAAGCAGCTCACCGGCCCGGCGCTCGGCCTGCCCGCGCTGACGTTCCGGGCCTGGTACGAGGCGCAACATGGCCGCGCCGCCTGGGACGCCCTCGGCAAGATCCCGCGGCCGCTATGGATGGACTATCTCGTCTGGTATCGGAAGGTGCTGGAGCTGCCGGTCGAGAACGGCGTGTCGGTCGACGCAGTCACTCCGGAAGGCGACCTGCTGGCGCTCACGGTCTCGGATGCGCGGGGCTCGCGCACACTCTTCGCCCGCCATCTCGTGCTCGCCACCGGCCGCGACGGGCTCGGCGCGCCCTGGGTGCCGCCGATCGCTGGGACGGTCGACCGCCGCTTCTGGGCGCACAGCGCCGACGCGATCGATTTCGCCGCCTTGAAAGGCAAGCGCGTCGGCGTCGTCGGCGCCGGGGCCTCGGCCATGGACAATGCTGCGACCGCGCTGGAAGAGGGTGTCGCCAGCCTCGACCTCTTCGTGCGCCGCAAGGAATTGCCGCGCATCAACAAGTTCACCGGTATCGGCAGCCAGGGTGTCGTCCACGGCGTCGCCGGCCTGCCGGATGAATGGAAATGGCGCTTCTTCGACTATGCGCTGAAGGCGCAGACGCCGCCGCCACGCGACTCGACCCTGCGCGTCTCGCGCCATGCCAATGCCCGCTTCCATCTCGGCAGCCCGATCCTTGATCTAAAGGAGAAGGATGGCGCGCTGGCGCTGACGACGCCGAAGGGAACTTACACGCTCGACTTCCTGATCTTCGCCACCGGCTTCTCGGTCGATCTCGGCGAACGGCCGGAGCTTGCCGCGGTCGCGCCCTTCATCCGCTTCTGGAAGGATCGTTACGTCTCGGAGGGGATCAATAACCCCGAGCTGGAGAGCGCCCCTGATCTCGGCCCCTCCTTCGAGTTCCAGGAGAGGGTGCCCGGCAGCTGCCCGGCGCTGGCCCGCATCCACTGCTTCAACTATCCGGCGATGCTGAGCCACGGAAAACTCTCCGGCGACATCCCCGCCGTCAGCGCCGGCGCGGACCGGCTCGGCCGCGGCATCGCCCGCGCCCTCTTCGTCGCCGATCGCGAGGCTCATTACCGCTCGCTCGTCGCCTATGACACGCCCGAATTGCTCGGCGACGAATGGACCGATGCCGACGCCCTGCCTGCCGATCTCTCCGTTTCCACCTCCTGAAGGAGTGTCCCGATGATCAAGCGCCTGTCGATCGCCGCCGCCCTCGGAGCCACGCTCCTCGCCAGCGGCGCCGCCCGCGCCGAATACCCTGAGAAGCCGATCGAGATGATCGTCGCCTTCGCGCCGGGCGGCGGCACCGATGTCGCCGCCCGCTCGATCGCCCGCTACATGGAGAAATATCTCGGCGGCAGCGCCCGCATCGGCGTGATCAACAAGCCCGGTGCTGGCGGCGAGATCGGCTGGACCGCCGTCGCCCAGGGCAAGCCCGACGGCTACACCATCGGCTTCATCAACGCGCCGGCGATCAATGCGCTGGTCGTCGAGGGCAAGACCAAGTTCAAGATGGGCGACCTGCAGCCGATCGCGAACCTCGTCTACGATCCCGGCGTTCTCGTCGTGCCGAAGACCAGTTCCTACGGCTCGCTGAAGGACCTGATCGACGCGGCGAAGAAGGCCTCGACGCCGCTCGTGATCGGCACCTCCGGCGCCAGCGGCTCCTCAGAGCACATCGCGCTGCTGAACTTCCAGCGCCTCGCCGACACCAAGTTCACCCCGGCCTTCTTCGGCGGCACCGCCCCGGTCCGCCAGGCTGTGCTCGGCGGCCATGTCCCGGCCGCGACGATGAACCTGAGTGAGGCCCTTCAAATCGCCCGCGAGGGCAACATCAAGGTGATCGGCGTGATGAGTGCCGAGCGCTCCGCATACCTCCCGGACGCCCCGACCTTCCGCGAAGCCGGCTATGATGTCGTCGTCGGTGCCTCGCGCGGCATCGCCGCGCCCAAGGGCGTGCCGGCCGATGTCGTCGCCAAGCTGGAGAAGGCGATCGACCAGGCGCTGAAGGATCCGGAATATCTCGACGCCGCCAAGAAGGCAGAGATCCCGCTGCAATACCTCGCCTCCAGCGACTTCAAGGCCTTCCTCGACCGCGCCACCACCGATCTCGAGGCGACCTGGAAGGCGACGCCGTGGAAGTGACGGGGGAGGTCGCGCCGGCCACGGCAGAGGGCCGTTCGCGCAGCCCGGTCGAGATCGTCTTCGCGCTCGTGCTCGTCGCGGTCTCGCTCGCGGTCATCGCGATGGCGTCGACCTATCCCTTCGAAAGCGCGGCCTATCCGGTCGTGATCGCCGCCGGCATGGCGGTGCTGGGTCTGTGGATCGCGGTGCGCGAGATCCTGCGCCGCCTTCGCAGCAAGCCGACGCCCGGCGCCTTCGCCGAGCACGGCCCGCGTCTCGCCATCGGTATCGCGGCGCTCGTCGCCTATTTCGCTGCGGTCAGCGCGATCGGCTTCATCCTGCCGAGCCTGGCACTCTGCGTGTTCCTGCCGGCGGCGGTGGGCTTCCGGCGCTGGGGGCTGGCGGCGTTGGTCGGGGTGGTCTGCGTCGTCTCGATCCTGCTGATCTTCGTCTACGCGCTCGGCCGCCCGATCCCGGAAGATCTCCTCTCACCCCTGCTGGCGAAGCTCAGATGATCGACGCGCTGCTGCACGCCATCCCGCTCGTCTTCGCGCCGATGAACATTCTCGCCATGTTCATCGGCCTGATCGCCGGACTCGTCGTCGGCTGCCTGCCGGGGCTGACCGTCGTCACCGGCCTTGCCGTGCTGATCCCGCTGACCTTCGGGCTCGATCCGCTGTTCGCGCTCGGCATGATGGCCGGCATGTACAATGGCGGCTCCTATGGTGGCGCCATTCCCGCGATCCTGATGCGCGTGCCGGGCACGCCGGCCTCGGTCGCAACCGTGCTCGACGGCTACAAGATGACCCAGAAGGGGCAGGCCGCCTATGCGCTGCAGGTCGCGCTGCTCTCGGGCGTCATCGGCAGCGTGCTCTCCTCGATCTCGCTGATCCTGCTCTCGCCGCCTTTGGTCTCGTTCAGCCTGCTCTTCGGGCCGATCGAATACTTCTGGCTCGGCATTCTGGGCCTCGCCACTGTCTCCTCGCTGCTCGGTGACGACCTGCCGAAGGGGCTGATCGCCTGCGGTATCGGCCTCCTGATCGGGGCGGTCGGCCAGGACATTTCGAACGGCACCGAGCGCTTCACCTTCGGCCAGCTCGACTTGCTCGACGGCTTCAGCGCGATCGTGCTGCTGACCGGGCTCTTTGCCGTACCGCCGGTGCTGCAGATCGTCGAGGAAGCGGTGAAGACCGGCATGAGCGGCGACAAGCTCAAGCTGCACCGCCAGGGCTCGGCGCTGAGCCAATGGCGCTTCTTCACGCCGGTCTGGATCCGCTCTTCGATCATCGGCATCATCATCGGCATCCTGCCGGGCGCGGGCGGCAGCATGTCGTCCTTCCTCGCCTATAACGAGGCCAAGCGCGTCGCCCGCAATCCCGAGACCTTCGGTCACGGCAATCCCGAGGGCGTCGCGGCGTCCGAGTGCGGCAACGGCGCCGACAATGCGGCCTCGCTGATCCCGGCGCTGGCGCTCGGCATTCCCGGTTCGGGTGTCGCAGCCGTCATCCTCGGCGGCCTGCTCGTGCATGGCCTCAGGCCCGGGCCGCAGCTCTTCCGCGAGCATCCGGACATTGTCTACGGCTTCATGCTGCAGTTCCTGGTGACGTCCTTCCTGCTCGCCATCGTCGGAGGCCTGGCGGCGACGCGCATCTTCGGCCAGGTGCTGCGCCTGCCGCGCATCGTGCTTGCTCCGGTGATCCTGCTCTTCGTCACCGTCGGCGTCTATTCGGTCAACAATTCGCTGTTCGACCTCTGGGTGCTGCTCGGCGTCGGCCTGATCGGCTATGTGCTGGAGCGGCTCGATTATCCGAGCGCGCCGATCGTGCTCGGGCTGCTGCTTGGCCCGATGGTCGAAAGCCAGCTCAGGCTGGCGCTGACCATCTCCGGCGGCAGTGCCTCGGCGCTGGTCTCGACGCCGATCGCGGTCATCCTGGCTTTGCTCAGCGCCGCCATCCTGCTGACGCCGGCCTGGCGGCTGTTCCGCCAGCGCCGCACCGCCGCGGCCTGAACGGCCGGCTTTTCGCGGCAGAGCAGAAACCTGCCGTGCCGGCGGCCGGAGGCGAGCGCTTCCGCCTCCTCTCGGCCGCATCTTTGAAAAGACATTTCGTTGACCCTGCATGGTTTCGCAGGAAGAATGTCAGTATCGAGCGCTTACGACTGCGCCCGGTCGCGGGATTTGCTGGAGCAGCTTGCACCGCGTCAAAAAAGCTAAAAGCACCACGATGACATCGTGGGCTCCTGGCGCGGAGACACGTCGATGAAACCGGGTAATACTTCAGAGTCTGAACGCTCCAGCAGTCTGCTGTAGTGTTCCTGATCTTTCGTCCGGCGGCCTGACCGCAGGACCTATCGCTTCCTAGCAGCGTCAGCGTGCCGGCTCGCCCGGTCGAAGCGTCGTTCCCTGACGGCGCGCGCCTCGCTGCGTCCTCCCGCCAGCCGAGGCCTTCATGACCGTTGTCTCGCTCGTTAATCCAGCATCCGCGGCATCCCGCCCGTTCAGCCGAACGGCGGTGGCGCAAGCCGAAGTACCGAGTTTCCGAGCGGCACTGCGCCATCTCGCAGGCGGCGTCAGCGTGATCACGACCGGGCAGGGCGCGGATCGCACCGGGCTGACCGTCACCTCGCTCGCGTCGCTTTCCGCCGAGCCGCCGACGGTGATGTTTGGGCTCAATCTCAGCTCGTCGAGCTTTCCCGTGCTCGCCCGCCATCGCAGCTTCGGCGTCAATTTTCTCAACGCCACGCAAAAGCAGATCGCCGACCGTTTTGCTGGCCGCGCCGGCGAGAAGGGCGAAGCGCGCTATGCCGGGGCGAACTGGATCGAAGGCATCACCGGCGCGCCGCTGCTGGAGGGCGCGCTGGCCACGCTCGCCTGCGAGGTCGAGGAACTGATCGAGCGGCATTCGCACGCCATCGTCATCGGCCGCGTGCGCGAGGTCCGGCTCGGCGGCGACGACGCGGCGCTGGTCTATTGGCGCGGCGACTACGAGCGCCTCGGCTGGATGGCCGAGGAGGCGCGCACGGCCTGCGGCCTGCGCGGCATCTGATCCCGGCGAGCGATCCCATGGCCTATTCCCTCAGCCTGCTCGACAAGAGCCCGATCCTCGACGGCGAGAGCGCGGTCGACGCCCTCCAGCGCACGGTCGCATTTGCGCAGGCCGCCGAGCGTCTCGGCTATCGCCGCTTCTGGCTCGCCGAGCATCACGGCTTTCCCGGCCTCGCCAGCTCGGCGCCGGAGATCCTGGTGGCGCATCTGATCGCCCGCACGCGCCGCATCCGCATCGGCTCCGGCGGCGTGCTCCTGCAGCATTACAGCCCCTACAAGGTCGCCGAGACCTTCAACCTGCTCGCGACGCTGGCGCCGGGTCGTATCGATCTCGGCATCGGCAAGGCGCCGGGCGGCCTGCCGCTCTCGACCAAGGCGCTGCGCGTCCAGCACGATTCCAAGAGCGCCCGCTCCTTCGAAGCGCTGCTGGCCGAGCTCGACGGCTTCCTCTCGGGTTCGCTCGATGCGGATGATCCGCTTGCCGGTGCGCAGGCCCTGCCGAAGCCGCCTGCGCCAGCGGAGCGCTTCCTGCTTGGCGCCAGCCCGGACAGTGCCCGGCTCGCGGCCGAGCGTGGCTGGCGTTTCGTCTTCGCCGGCCAGCTCAACGGCGATCCGAAGGCGATCGAGGGCAGCCTCAACGCCTATGCGGAGGCCGGCGCCAAGCAGCTGCCGCTGTTCGGCCTCGCCGCCCTCGCCGCGGCGACGGCGGAGGAGGCGCGGGTGCTGACCGATCCACTGCGTGTCGTCAGGCTGACGCTCGACAATGGCCAGAGCGTCAATCTCGGCAGCGAGGAACAGGCGGCCGAGTTCGCCCGCCAGGCCGGCGCCGCCTCCTACACCACCGAGATCCGTCGCCCCAGCATCCTCTCCGGCACTGCCGAGGATGTCCGGCGCGAGCTCGACGCGCTCTCCGCCCGCTTCGGCATCGCCGAATTCGTCATCGACACCCCGGCCGCCGCGACTGCCCAGCGCCTCGCCTCGATCACGCTGCTTGCCGGCGATGCGCCGGCGCTAGCGGCCTGAGCCGACAGGAGACTTTGATGAGCAAGACCCGTCTCACCTTCGGCCTGATGCTGCAGGGCCCCGGCAGCCACATGAACGCCTGGCGTCATCCCAGCAATCCGGCCGATGCCAGCGTCAATCTCGACTTCTTCATCCGCAACGCCCGCAAGGCCGAGGAGAACGGCATCGCCTTCGCCTTCGTGGCCGACGGGCTCTACATCAACGAGAAGTCGATCCCGCATTTCCTCAATCGCCTCGAGCCGCTGACCATCCTCTCGGCGCTGGCGACGGTAACGAAGAAGCTCGGCCTCGTCGGCACGGTCTCGACCTCCTATAGCGACCCCTTCACCATCGCCCGGCAATTCGCCTCGCTCGACCTGATCTCGGGCGGACGCGCCGGCTGGAACGCGGTCACCTCGCCGCTGGAGGGCTCTGGCCGCAATTACGGGCGCCCGCATCCCGAGCATTCGCTGCGTTACGAGATCGCGCATGAATATCTCGACGTCGCCAAGGGGCTCTGGGATTCCTGGGACGACGACGCTTTCGTCCGCGACCGTGAGGCCGGCCGCTTCTTCGACCGCGAGAAGCTGCACACGCTCGGCTACAAGGGCCGCTTCTTCCAGGTCGAGGGCCCGCTCAACATCCAGCGCTCGCCGCAGGGCCAGCCGGTGCTGTTCCAGGCCGGCGCGTCGGATGCCGGCATCGGCCTTGCCGGACGCCATGCCGATGCGGTCTTCGCCAATCATGTCTCGCTGGAGGAAGGCCAGGCCTTCTATCGCAGCATCAAGACCAGCGCGATCGCGCAGGGGCGGCTCGCAAGCGAGGTCAAGATCTTCCCGAGCGCCGGGCCGATCGTCGGCCGCACCCGCAAGGAGGCCGAGGACAAGTACCAGGCGATCCGCGATCTCGTCTCGACCGACGAGGCGCTCGCCTATCTCGGCCGCTATTTCGACCATCACGATTTCAGCGCCTATCCGCTCGATGCGCCTTTCCCCGAGCTCGGCGATATCGGCAAGAACAGCTTCCGCTCGACCACCGACCGGATCAAGCGCACCGCCGCCCTGAAGCGCCAGACCTTGCGCGAGGCGGCGCTGGAAGCCGCGACCCCGCGCGCCGACCTGATCGGCTCCGCCGAGGAGATCGCCGATATCCTGATCGAGCGCGTCGAGAAGCAGGCGGCCGATGGCTTCATCCTCGGCTTCCCGGTGATCGGCCAGGGGCTCGACGATTTCATCGAGCTGGTCATCCCGGTGCTGGAAGCGCGCGGCGTCTACGACCGCAGCCTGCCGGGCGAAACGCTGCGCAACCATCTCGGCTTGCCACGTCGCGAGAGCCGCTATGCCCGCCCGGCTCGGGCATCCGCGCCGCGCAAGGCCGGCTGAAAGCTGCCCAGAACCCGTTTCCAGAACCTCGCGATCCGAGAGGCTTTCTCATGGCCGACGAATTCTTCTACACCACGCCCCTCGACCCGCTCGCCGAGCCCCTCGTCGAGCAGCTGACCTGGGAATACGCCACCCGTTACGGCAGCTATTTCGGCGAGCCGCCCGGCGCTGAGATGAGTCGCTATCCGGCCTCGCTGTTCGCGCCGCCGGAGGGCAATTTCGTGCTGCTGCTCCGTGATGGTCGCGCTATCGCCGGCGGCGCCTTCAAGCGCTATGACGCGCAGACAGCCGAGCTCAAGCGGATGTGGACCGACAGCGCCTTCCGCCGCCAGGGCCTTGCCCGCCGCGTCGTCGAAGAGCTGGAGGCACAGGCTGCGCGCCAGGGCTATGGCAAGATCTTCCTGACCACCGGCTTCCGCCAGCCCGAGGCGAGGGACCTCTACCTCTCTACCGGCTACACGCCGCTCTTCGATCCCGCCGTCGATCCCGAGGTCTACAAGAAACTCGCCTTCGAGAAGGATCTGGCGGTTGCGGCCTAT
Organism: Allobosea sp. GW821-FHT10B12; assembly: GCF_059415545.1. Classification (NCBI taxonomy): domain Bacteria; kingdom Pseudomonadati; phylum Pseudomonadota; class Alphaproteobacteria; order Hyphomicrobiales; family Alloboseaceae; genus Allobosea; species Allobosea sp. GW821-FHT10B12. Next base: position 29,580 of record NZ_JBWKNL010000012.1, on the reverse strand, counting down.
CGGCCGCGCCCGCCCGCCGAGCAACTGCCTGCCAGCGCCGCCTGATCGCGCTGCCCGCCGCACCAACAGAAAACGAGACCAGCCATGAGCCTCGCCAGCGATTTCGCGGGCCTGCCGACGCGCGCCCACAGCACCCCGCCGACCCGCGATTTCAGCCGCTATCGGATTGTGCCGGCGCGCTATCCGGCCCGGACGATCGGCACCGCCTTCGCGGTCGTGGTGATCGTCGCGGTCGTGAACTCGGTCCTCTCCAATCCGCGCTGGGGCTGGGATGTCTTCGCCGAATGGTTCTTCGCCGAGCCGGTGCTGGCCGGGCTGGCGCGGACGCTGCTGCTCACCCTGCTCGGCACGGTGCTCGGCTTCCTGCTCGGCACGGGCCTCGCGCTGGCGCGGGTCTCCGGCTCGCCGCTGCTGGCCTCGCTGTCCTGGGCCTATGTCTGGCTGTTCCGCTCGATCCCGCTGATCGTGCTGCTGCTGATCCTCAACAATCTCGGCTATCTCTATTCGACGGTCTGGCTCGGCATTCCCTTCACCGAGATCACCTTCGCCTCCTGGTCGACGACGCAGTTGATCACGCCGTTCTTCGCGGCGGTGCTCGGGCTCACCCTGCACGCCGGCGCCTTCTCCTCGGAGATCGTGCGCGGCGGTATCCTCTCGGTCGACCAGGGCCAGCACGAGGCGGCGGCCGCGCTCGGCCTGCCGCGACGACGCCAGTTCTCGCGAATCGTGCTGCCGCAGGCGATGCGCACCATCCTGCCCAACGGCTTCAACGAGATCATCCTTCTCGCGAAGGGCACCAGCCAAGTCTACATCTTGGCGCTGCCCGAGCTGTTCTACACCATCCAGATCATCTACCGGCGCAATCTCGAGGTGATCCCGCTGCTGATGGTGGCGACGGTCTGGTACCTCGTCATCCTGAGCGTTCTCTCCTTCGTCCAGCACCATATCGAGCGCTATTACTCGCGTGGCGCGCTGCGCAATCCGCCGCCCTCGCTGATAGCCCTGGCGCTGGCCCGCTTCGGCCACTCGCGTGATGCCGCAGCGGCGCGCCGCACCGAGGCTGCACTGGCTCAGCCGGGTTCATCCGCCGCGGCCGCTCCTTCGCTGGCGAGCCTGCGGCGCAGCGGCGGCGAGATCCGGATCAGCAACGTCTCGAAGAGCTTCGGCCCGCTCAAGGTGCTCGACGATGTCAGCCTGGCTTTGCGCCCCGGCAGCGTCACCGCGATCATCGGCCAGTCCGGCTCCGGCAAATCGACCCTGCTGCGCTCGATCAACCATCTCGAGCGTGTCGATGAGGGCTTCATCGCGATCGACGGCGAACTGATAGGCTACCGGCAGGATGGCGACACGCTCTACGAACTCAAGGAGCGTGAGATCCTGAAGCGCCGCGTCGATGTCGGCATGGTCTTCCAGAGCTTCAACCTGTTCCCGCATCTGACCGCGATCGAGAACGTCATCGAGGCGCCGCTTTCGGTGCGCGGCGTCAGCCGCGAGCAGGCGTTGGCTGAGGCGCGCGAACTGCTCGCCCGCGTCGGCCTTGCCGACAAGGTCGACGCCTATCCGCGTCAGCTCTCCGGCGGCCAGCAGCAGCGCGTCGCCATCGCCCGGGCGCTCGCCCTGAAGCCCAAGGTGCTGCTCTTCGACGAGCCGACCTCGGCGCTCGATCCCGAGCTGGTCAACGAGGTGCTCGACGTCATCAAGGAGCTCGCCCGCTCCGGCACGACGCTGGTGATCGTCACCCATGAGATCGGCTTCGCCCGCGAGGTCGCCGACGAGGTCGTCTTCATGGAGGCCGGCCGCATCCTCGAAGTCGGCCCACCGGCCCGTGTCCTCGCCGAACCAGACCATCCGCGTACCCGCGAATTCCTCGCCAAGGTCCTCTGAGCATCATTTCCAAGGAGCAAACCATGATTACACGACGCAATACGCTCGCCCTGCTTGGCGCCGCCTCGGCCGGCGCGCTTCTCCCTTCGCTCGGCCTCGCCCAGCAGGCGATCGACCTTTCGCCCGAGCAGCCCGGACGGCCGCGGGCGCAGCGCGACGAAGCCGCGATCAAGCTGATCGGCAAGGACGCGAAGTTCGTGAAGGACGGCGTCTTCACCGTCGCCAACGCCACCGGCCGCCTGCCCTTCGCCGGCTACACCGCTGACGCCAAGACGATCATTGGCTCCGAGCCCGACATCGCCTACCTCGTCGCCGATGCGCTTGGCCGCAAGCTCGAGATCGTCCCGGTCTCCTGGGCCGACTGGCCGCTCGGCGTCGCCTCCGGCAAATACGATGCGGCGATCTCCAACATCACCGTCACCGAGCAGCGCAAGGAGAAGTTCGACTTCTCGACCTACCGCAAGGACCTGCTCGGCTTCTATGTGAAGAAGGACAACGAGATCCAGATCCGCGAGCCGCGCGACGTCGCCGGCCTCAAGATCATCGTCGGCTCCGGCACCAACCAGGAGCAGATCCTGCTGCGCTGGAACGAGCAGAACGTGAAGGACGGGCTGAAGCCGGCCGAGATCCAGTATTATGACGACGACGTCGTGCTCTATCTGGCGCTCGAGACCGGCCGCGCCGACGCCTATCTCGGCCCGAATGCCCTTCTGAGCTTCAAGGCGGCGCAGGAGAACAAGACCCGCCTCGCCGGCAATTTCTCCGGCGGCTGGCCGGTGCTGGCCGAGATCGCGGTGACGACCCGCAAGGGCGCTGGGCTCGCCGAGGCGATCACCCACGCCGTCAACACCCAGATCGGCAACGGCAACTACGCCAAGGCGCTCGGGCGCTGGAACCTCGCCCCCGAGGCGATCGAGCAGTCGCGCACCAACCCGCCCGGTCTGCCGGCGAAGTGAGCATAGCGGGCGCCGCAGCGGTCGGCTGCGGCGCCCGACTCATCAGGAAAGACAGGAAGACGATGATGTTGCGAGTGCGTGCCATGCTGGCGCTTCTGCTTGGTGGCCTGGCCATCTTCGGCCCGGAGCAAGACCCGGCGCTGGCTCAAGCACCTTTCGATCTCGGCCCAGAGCAACCCGGGCGGGTGAGGGCGGAGAAGCAGCCGGAGGCGATCGCCGCCGTGCCGAAGGGCTTCAAATTCGCCACGCCCGGCGTGCTCACCGTCGCGGTCAGCCCGGGCGGGCCGCCGCTCGCGACCTACGCCACCGACGCCAGGACCGTGGTCGGCGCCGATGCCGATTTCGCCCAGCTCATCGCCGACAGCCTCGGCCTCAAGCTCGATCTGCAGCCGATCGCCTGGGCCGACTGGCCGCTGGGGCTCGCCTCGGGAAAGTACGATGCGGTCATCTCCAATGTCGGCGTCACCGAGCAGCGCAAGGAGAAGTTCGACTTCTCGACCTATCGCAAGGGGCTGCACGGCTTCTTCGTCAGGGCCGACAGCAAGGTCACCGGGATCAGGGAGCCGAAGGATGCGGCCGGCCTCAAGGTCAGCGTCGGCGGCGGTACCAATCAGGAACGCATCCTGGTCGAATGGAGCAAGCAGAACGTCGCCGCGGGCTTGAAGCCGATCGAGCTCCTTCTCTTCGACGACGAGGCCGGGCGGCTGGTCGCGCTGCGTTCGGGCCGGGTCGACGTCATCGTCCAGCCGCATGCCCAGCTCGTCTTCATCGCGGCGCGCGACAAGGACATCAGGCGCGTCGGCACGCTCAGCGCCGGCTGGCCACTGAAGTCGGATGTCGCGATCACCACGCGCAAGGGCAGCGGCCTGGTCGATGCGCTGACCGTCGCCACCAACGGGCTGATCGCCAATGGCAAGTTCCGGGCATCGCTGGCGCGCTGGAGCCTTGAGGAGGAGGCGCTCGAGCGCTCCGAGACCAACCCGCCCGGCCTGCCGAAATACTGAAAGCTGCTATGTCCGCGCTCGCCATCCGGCACATCGCCTTCCTGACGCCCGGCAATTACGACGACGCCGATCCGCGCTCCGGGCTGGAGGAGACGCTCGGGCTCTTCGAGCATGGCGAGGCGCTCGGTTTCGACAGCGCCTGGGTGCGCCAGCGCCATCTCGAGCCCGGCGTCTCATCCGCCGCGACCTTCCTCGCTGCCGCATCCCAGCGCACGAGCGGGATCGGGCTCGGCACTGCCGTGATCCAGATCGGCTACGAGAACCCGTTCAGGCTGGCCGAGGACCTCTCGCTGGTCGACGTGCTCTCGGGCGGGCGGCTCAATGTCGGCCTGAGCGCGGGCCCGCCGCCCTTCGGCAAGCTCTTGGGCGAGCGCTTCTTCGACGGCGATCCAGCGGCTTATGATTTCTCACATGCACGCGTCGCCCGGCTCGCCGCCAACCTCGACGGCGATTGGCTCGGCGATGCCGATGCCCGCATCAGCTCCGCCGCCGGCGAGCATCGCCCGCGCCTGCGCCCGCATGCGCCGGGTTTGCGCCAGCGGCTCTGGTATGGCGGCGGCTCGCTCCGTTCGGCCCGGTGGGCGGCCGAGAACGGTTTCCACCTGCTCGTCGGCAATCTCAACACCGGCGAGGAGATCGACGATTTCTTCCTGGCGCAGCGCCGCCATATCGAGAGCTTCCGCGCCCATTGGCGCAGGGAGGGCGAGCCGAAGGTCGCGGTCGGCCGCGTGATCGTGCCGCTCGACAGCGCCGATGCCGCAACGCGCCGGCGCTATCGCGACTACGCCGAAAGCCGCCATGCCCGCACGCTGCAGCCGCAGGGCGAACGCCGCACATTGTTCACGCCCGACCTCGTCGGCACGGCCGCCGAGATCGTCGAGCAGCTCGTGGCCGATCCGGTCCTGCCGCTGGTCGACACCCTCAGGCTGGAGCTGCCCTACAATTTCTCGATTGCGGACTATCGCCAGATCATCGGCGATTTCGCTGCGCTGGTCGCGCCGGCCCTCGGCTGGCATCGTACGGAGCCGGGCGAGGAGCGCCGCCGGGCGGTTGGCGAATAACACGATACCGCGCCGTCATTCCGGGGCGACGCGTCAGCGTCGAGCCCGGAACCCATGACCACGACGCCGTTCCAGTTCGTCATGCTCGCCCTTGTGGCGAGCATCCACGTCTTGAACACCGCGCTCGCCGACGAAAGACGTGGATGGTCGGGACAAGCCCGACCACGACGGGAAGGGCGGTGTTCGTGGGTTCCGGGCTCAGGCCTTCAGCCTGCCTCGGAAAGACAGCGGAACGTCAGCCCTGCTGGCCGGCCATCACCCGCTGCATGCCGCTGAGCACGGCTTTCAGCGAGGCCATCACGATGTTCGGGTCGATGCCGACGCCGTGCACGGCCCGGCCCTTCTCGTCCTGGAGCTGGACATAGCAGGCGGCGGTGGCGTTGGCGCCGCGGCCGACCGCATGCTCGTGATAGTCGAGGAAGGAGAACTCGACGCCATAGGTCGTCTTCAACGCGTCGACGAAGGCATCGATCGGGCCGTTGCCGACGCCTTCGATCGTGCGGATCGCGCCGTCCTGTTTCAGTTCCGCCGTCAGCGTGCGCGAGCCCTGCGCGCCCGGGAAGGTCTTGTGAGCCAGCAGCTCCAGCGGCGCGTCGCTCAAGAGATAGGTCTTGCTGAACAGCGACCAGAGCACGGCGCTGGTCAGCTCCTTGCCCTCCTCGTCCATTTGCTCCTGGGCGATCTTGGAGAAGGCGATCTGCAGCGGGCGCGGCAGATCGAGGCCATGATCGGCCTGCAGGATATAGGCGATGCCGCCCTTGCCGGATTGCGAGTTGATCCGGATCACCGCCTCATAGTCGCGGCCGACATCCTTGGGGTCGATCGGCAGATAGGGCACCTGGAAGATGGGGTCGTTGCGCTTCTCCTGCGCGTCGAAGCCCTTCTTGATCGCGTCCTGATGCGAGCCGGAGAAGGCGGTGTAGACGAGCTCGCCGACATAGGGGTGACGCTCATGCACCGGCAGCTGCGTGCAGTATTCGGCGACGCTGCGGATCTCGTTGACGTCGCGCAGGTCGAGCTCGGGATCGACCCCTTGCGTGAACAGGTTCAGCGCCATGGTGACGATGTCGACATTGCCGGTGCGCTCGCCATTGCCGAACAGCGTGCCCTCGACACGGTCGGCGCCGGCCATCAGCGCGAGCTCTGCCGCCGCCACCGCCGTGCCGCGGTCGTTGTGCGGGTGGATCGAGAGCAGCACGCTGTCGCGGTCGGAGATGTTGCGGCCGAACCATTCGAACTGGTCGGCATGGACATTGGGCGTCGCCATCTCGACGGTCGCCGGCAGGTTGAGGATCAGCTTCTTCTGCGGCGTCGGCTGGATCACCGCCTTGACCGCCTCGCAGATCTCCAGGGCGTAGTCGAGCTCGGTGCCGGTGAAGCTCTCCGGCGAGTATTCGAAGGTGAAGTTCGTCTCGGGCGCCTGCGCGGCCAGGGCCTTGATCTGGGCGGCCGCATCGGTCGCGATCTTGACGATGCCCTTGCGGTCGGAGCGGAAGACCACGTCGCGCTGCAGCGTCGAGGTCGAGTTGTAGAAGTGCAGGATGACGTTCTTGGCCCCCTTCACCGCCTCGAAGGTGCGCTCGATCAGCTCGGAGCGGCACTGGGTCAGCACCTGGATCGCGACATCGTCGGGGATCGCGCCGCCCTCGATGATCGAGCGGACGAAGTCGAAATCGGTCTGCGATGCGGCGGGGAAGGCGACCTCGATCTCCTTGAATCCCATCTTCACCAGCAGCTTGAACATGCGGTCCTTGCGATCGACGCCCATCGGCTCGATCAGGGCCTGGTTGCCATCGCGCAGATCGACGGAGCACCAGATTGGCGCCTTGGTCAGCACCTGCGACGGCCATTTGCGATCGGGCAGGTTGACCGGCGCATAGGCGCGGTACTTGGAGATCGGCATCGTGGTCATGGGACAACCCTTGCGAAGGATGCGGCGTCTGGCCCGCTCAGGGCTCTACTGCGCCGTCATGCGATATGGACAGGCCTTCAAATCCCGGCGCGCTCAGAGCGCCGGGCGGCTAAGTCGAAGGGTCAGGCCCCGGATGGCGGACCGAAATCGCATGGTCGGACATAACCACCCCGGGAGAGGAAGATCAATCCTGACACGTATGCGGCGATGCGCGGCCCAGATCGCCGGGGCTAGAAGCGGCTGGCCGCGAACGGTCCGGGATCGCAGAACGGCGCCTGACCGGACATCATTTCCGCCAGCAGCCGGCCGCTTGCAGGGCCGAGGGTGAAGCCGTGATGGGCGTGGCCAAAGGCGAACCATAATCCGCGGTGCCGGGGCGCCGGGCCGATGATCGGCAGCATGTCCGGCAGGCAGGGGCGGGCGCCGCGCCATGGCTCGGCATCGAGACGATGGCCCAGCGGCATGATCCGCCGGGCGATGCGCTCGGCCTGGTCGAGCTGCCAGGAATCTGAAGGCTCGTCGCGTGCCGCGAGCTCTATGCCTGTGGTCAGGCGGATGCCGCGCTCCATCCGGGTCAGCACGAAGCCGGCCTGCGCATCGCAGAGCGGGTGCTGCGGTATGGCCCCATCCGCGATTGCATAGTGCATGTGGTAGCCGCGCTTGAAGCCGAGCGGAAAGCGATAGCCGAGCCGTTCGACGAGGTCGTTCGACCACGGCCCCAGTGCGACCACGGCTTCCGACGCCTGCCAGTTTTCGCCATTCACGGGTAGGCGCCAGGTCGCGCCGTTATGCTGCAGAGCACCGGCATCGCCTCGCAGCAGCCGGCCGCCGCGCGCGGTGAAGAGGGCGGCATAGGCCCGTGTCACCGCGCCGGGATCGCTGACGGTGACCGGATCGCGCCAATGCACGGCGCCGACGACCGCGTCCGGCAGCAGGCCCGGCTCGCGCTCCCGGAGCGTCGCAGCGTCGAGGAGATCGTAGGCGAGGCCATGGGCCGCGAGCTCCTCGGCGGCCTCCGTGGCCTCCTGCAGGCCGCGGCGGGTGCGGTAGAGCTCGATCCAGCCCTCGCCGCGCATCAGGGCCTCGGTCCCTGCCGCCTTGCTCCAATGCCTGTGTTCGTCGATGCAGCGCTCGATCAACGGCAAAATGGCGCGCCCCAGCCTGTCGAGCCGTTCGGGAGCGGAGTTCCACCAGTAGCGCGCCAGCCAGGGCGCCATCCGCAGCAGGGCCGTCGGCCGGTAGCGCACCGCGATCGAGCGGTTCGAGGCGAAGGCGGCGAGCGTCGCGAGGCTGCGCGGGAAGGCATATGGCACGACCGAAGAGCGCTCGATCAGCCCGGCATTGCCATGGCTGGTCTCGGCGCCCGGCTCGCCGCGGTCGATCAGCAGGACGTTGCGGCCGCGCTCCTGCAGATGCAGCGCGACGCTGACACCGACGATGCCGGCCCCGAGCACGATCACATCGGCCTGTCGTCCTGCAGTGGTCATCGCCTGGGCAAGCCCGTCTCCAAAGCTCGAAGCGAGCACATCGGCAGCCAGCCTCATCGCCTATTAAATTGCAAGAAAATAAAAATACTTTGACACAATGACAGAAAAATTTCTTCATGCGTTGCCGCAGGGAGCCTTCATGTCCCAGACCCTTCGCCAGAGATTGCAGGCTTGCCTCGCCGACGGCTCCAAGGCCGACAAGGCGCTGGCGAGCTATATGCTGGCGCAGCTGCCGAGCCTGCCCTTCGAGACGGCGGCGAGCCTGGCGGAGAAGGTCTCGGTCAGCGAGCCGACGGTCGGGCGCTTCTGCCGGACGCTCGGCTACAGGAGCCTGAAGGACCTGAAGGGCAGTCTCGCCGAGGAGATCGGCGACAAGCCCTGGCTGATCAGCGACCGATTGCGTGATTTCCAGCAGCGCAGCCTCGCGGGCGACGACCAGTTGGCGCGTAGCCTCCAGCTCGAGATCGCTGGGCTCGTCCGCCTCTACGAGCTCGCCCAGAGCGAGGAATGGAAGCGCGTGGCGCGCCGGCTGGCGAGCGCCTCGTCGGTCTATGTCACAGGCTTCCAGACCGAGCGTGGCCTCGCGCAATACCTCGCCAACCAGCTTCAGTATCTGCGCGACGGCGTGCATCTCGTCGATCTTGCCGCAGGCAATTTCTCCGAACTCCTGCTGTCCGGCGAGGCTGGGCGCTGCCTGGTGATCTTCGAGGCGCGCCGCTATTCGCGCATGGCCAAGCTGCTGGCCCGGCAGGCGAAGGACGCCGGCATCCCGACCACGCTCGTCACCGACGCCTTCTGCGATTGGGGACGAGGGCTGGTCGACGAGGTGCTGGTCGTCTCGACCGAATTCAACCTGTTCTGGGACTCGACCGCACAGATGGCGAGCCTCAGCAACCTGCTGATCAATGCGGTCTTCGTCGAGCTCGGCCCTCAGGTCGAGGTGCGCCTCAACCGGATGGCGGAGCTCTACGGCCGCTTCACCGGCCACGCCGGTGACGCCTCAGGCCCGCTCGACTGAGCCTATCCAAGTCTTTCGCAACATCTCGAAACAAAAGGGGAAGCGAGATGAGGACGATGTTGAAGGGGAGCATGCTGGCGCTGGGCTTTGCCGCCCTGGCCACGACGACGACGGCGCTGGCTCAGGAGGCGACCTTCGTGATGACCGCGCGCCTCGTCGGCGCGCCGACCTATAATCCGATCAAGGCGACCAAGCTCAACACCGCGACGACGCTGATCTTCGACCGGCTGGTGGTGCAGGATGCCGACCAGAGCTTCCATGGCCAGCTCGCCAGCTCATGGGATTCCAGTCCCGACGGCATGCAATGGACCTTCAAGCTGAAGCCCGGCGTGAAGTTCCACAATGGCGAGCCGTTCAACGCGAAGACCGTCGCCTGGTGGGTGCCGCAGTTCAAGGGCAGCGAGAACGCCTTCACCGTCGAGGCGATCGACAAGGTCGAGGTCGTCGACGACCTGACCGTGCGCTTCCACATGAAGCACCCCGACCCGAACCTGCTGTTCAACCTCGCCAGCTCGTTCATGTGCATTCCCGAGCCCAAATCCTACGAGGCACTCGGCGACAAGTTCGGCGTGACCGAGGCGATCGGCACCGGCCCCTACAGGATGCAGCAGTTCAGCGTCGGCCAGCAGACCGTGCTGCTGCGCAATGACGACTATGCCTGGGCCGGCGACCTCTCGAAGAACCAGGGCCCGGCCAAGTTCAAGAAGCTGACCTTCCGCGAGATCGGCGAGGAATCGACCGCCTATCTCGAATTGAAGACCGGCGGCGCCGACCTGCTCGTCAACGTCCCGACCGACTTCCTGCCGCGCATCCAGGCCGACAAGGCGGTGAAGCTCGTGACCTTCCCGGGCAACGAGCTGGTCTATATGCCGATCAACACCAGCGTCGAACCCTTCACCGACATCAAGGTCCGTGAGGCCACCGCCTTCGCCGTCAACCAGAAGGAGATCCTGACCAACCTCTATGGCGGCAACGGCGCCGTCGCCGACAGCTTCCTGATCTCGTCGCTGAAGGAGGCGCAGGTCGAGCCGAAATTCAGGATCGCCTATGATCCCGAGCGCGCGAAGAAGCTCTTCGACGAGGCCGGCTGGAAGCCGGGCCCGGACGGCATCCGCGCCAAGGACGGCAAGCGCCTTGCGGTCAAGCTCTGGACCCAGAACGGCACCGAGTTCAAGCGCCTCGTCGAGATCGTCCAGGCCCAGCTCAAGGCGGTCGGCATGCAGGCCGAGATCAGCATCATCGATGCCGGCTCGATCAATGCGCAATACCGCAAGAAGACCGAGCATCAGCTCGCGATCCGCGCCTATCAATGGACCAATGCCGATATCGTCGACTGGTTCTTCGCCGCCAAGCGGGCGGGCTATCCGAACGTCTCGATGTTCAACGATCCCGAGGCCGAGCGCCTCAACGACATCGCCATGAACAAGTCGAAGAGCTGGGACGAGCGCGTCACGAATTTCACCAGATACCATGAGTACGTGCTGTCGCAGTATCCGTTCGCGCCGATCTACCAGCCGGTGCAGAGCCTTGCTTATGGCAAGCGCATCGTGATGCCGGAGACGATCCGCGGCATGGGCCTCTACAGCTCGACCATGCTGGACATCGCGCCGGCCAACTGACCGCTTCACGCACGCACACGGGAGAGAGCCCTTGCTGCGCTTCGCGATCCGGCGGCTCGCCATGCTCGTGCCGGTGTTCCTCGCCGTCTCGCTGGTGATCTTCATGATCGTCCATCTCGTGCCGGGCGATCCGATGGAGCACCTGGTCCAGGTCGGCTCCTCGCCGGAGCAGCGGGCGCAGATGATCGCCCGCTACGGCCTCGACCAGCCGCTGCTGGTGCAATACGGGCGCTGGCTCGCCAAGGTCGTCGCCGGCGATCTCGGCGACGCCATCGTGATGCGCCAGCCCGTGGCGCAGCTGATCGCGGAGAACCTGCCGCACAGCCTCGCACTCGGCGGTGCTGCGCTGCTCTTCTCCACCACCGTGGGGATCGTCACCGGCGTGCTCGCCGCCTCCTTCCGCGACAGTCTGTTCGACCGGGCGATGATGGGCTTCATCCTGCTCGGCTCGACGCTGCCGAGCTTCTGGCTGGCGCTGCTGATGATCCTGATGTTTGCAGTGCAGTTCGAATGGTTCCCGGTTTCGGGCGCCCGCAGCTGGGACGCGCTGGTACTGCCGGCGCTGACCATCGGCATCGGCGGCACGGCGCTGATCGCGCGCGTCACCCGCGCCGCCATGGTCGAGATCGCCGGGCGCGACTTCGTCCGCGTCCTCCAGGCCAAGGGCCTGTCGTTCTGGCGCATCCAGCTGCGCCATGTCCTGCAGCAGGCGCTGCTGCCGGTGATGACCATTCTCGGCCTGCGCATCGGCTGGATCCTCGGCGGGGCGGTCACGGTCGAATACGTCTTCGCCCGGCCGGGGCTCGGCTCGCTGCTGATCACGGCGCTCGGGCAGCGCGACTACCCGCTGGTGCAGGGCTGCCTGCTGATGCTCGCCATCGCCGTGATGCTCGGCACGCTGCTCGGCGACCTCGCTCAGGCGGCGCTCGATCCGCGCCTGCGTGAAACCATGGGGGCACGATGAGCCGCTCGTCGCTCGCCGCCCGCCTGGCGCGCTCGCCGCGCGGTGCGCTCTGTGCCCTGTTCCTGATTGGGCTGGTATTCTGTGCGCTCTTCGCGCCCTGGGTCGCGCCCTATGACTACGCGGCGCAGAAGCTCAGCCTCGCCAACACCCCGCCCTCGGCGGCGCACTGGCTCGGCACTGACGAGTTCGGCCGCGACCTGCTCTCGCGTATCATCCAGGGCGCCCGCACCTCACTCAGCGTCAGCGTGTTTTCGATCGCGCTCTCGGTGCTGACAGGCGCGACGCTCGGCGCCGCCGCCGGCTATTTCGGCGGAACCTTCGACCGCATCGTCACCGTTGTCGTCGACCTGACCTGGTCCTTCCCGGAGATTCTGCTGGCGCTGATCCTGATCGCAATCCTCGGGCCAGGGCTACATTCGACCGCGATCGCCATCGCCATCGCCTATCTCGCCCAGTTCACCCGGCTGACCCGTGCGCAGGTGATGGCGCTCAAGGGCGAGCTCTTCGTCGATGCGGCGGTGACGGCCGGCGCGAGCCCGGCCCGCATCCTCTTCCTGCACCTGCTGCCGAACGCGATGACCCCGGTCATCGTCGCCGGGATGCTGGCGACGGGCGATGCGATCGTGCTCGAGGCGACGCTCGGCTTCTTCGGTCTTGGTGCCCAGCCGCCGACCCCGTCCTGGGGCGCGATGATGAGTTCCGGCACCGCCCAGATTTTCATCGCCCCCTGGATCATCATCTTCCCCGGCCTCGTCATCGCGACGACCGTGATCGCCATCAACCTGTTCGGCGATGCGCTGATCGAGGCCCTCGATATCCGCCGGCCGCTGCGCGACGGCTGACCTCCTTATCCGCGAACGCTTGAGAGGACCGCCATGAGCTACACCGTGCTGACCGCCGAATTCGCGCATGAGAGCAATACCTTCAGCCGCTGCCCGGCCGATTACGCCGCCTTCCAGGATCGGGGCTTCGCCTTCGGCGAGGCGGCGATCGCGGCGCGCGGCGAGGCCAACACGCCGATCGCCGGCTTCCTCGATGTCGGCCGCCCGGCCGGCTGGCGCGTCGTCCATGCGATCAGCGCCGCCGCCCAGCCGTCCGGACCGGTGACGCGCGACGCTTATGACCGCATCGCCGGCGTGATCGTCGAGACGGCCAAGGCCCATGCCGATGCGATCGACGGCGTGCTGCTCGGTCTGCACGGCGCCATGGTCACCGAGTTCTGTGAGGACGGCGAGGGCGAGCTCCTGGAGCGGCTGCGCGCCGTGCTCGGCAGGGAGGTGCCGATCGGGGTCACGCTCGACCCGCACGCCAACGTCACTCGCAAGATGACCGACCTCGCCGACATCGTCGTCTCCTATAAGACCTATCCGCATGTCGATGTCCGTGAGACCGGTCGGCTGGCGGCGGGGATCATGCAGCGTACGCTTGCCGGCGAGATCAAACCGGTGACGCTGCGCGCCGACCGACCGATGCTGGAGGAGGTCAATGGCGGGCGCACCGATATCGGCCCGATGGTCGAGCGCATCGCCAAGGCCAAGGCCTATGAGCAGGAGCCGGATGTCTTCGCGGTCAGCGTCAATGGCGGCTTCGGCAATGCCGACATCAGTGAGGTCGGCCCGACCGTGCTCGTCACCTGCCAGGGCGATCTCGAACGCCATGGCGCCTTCGCCGATGGGCTCGCCGAAGATATGTGGCAGCGCCGCTTCGAGATGATCACGCCCTTCCTCTCGATCGAGGAGGCGGTCGCAGAAGCTGCGGCCTATGTCGCGACCTCGGGCCCGCTGATTATCGCCGACTACGCCGACAACCCCGGCGGCGGCGGTTATGGCGACGCGACCGGATTGCTGCGCGGCATGATCGCCGCCGATCTGCAGGATGCCTGCTTCGGTCCGATTGTCGATCCCGAGGCGGCGGCCGAATTGCACCGGGCCAAGCCCGGCGCGACGGTCGCGGTCAGGCTCGGTGGCAAGGTCGACCCGAAGATCGGTGGCGGCCCGCTCGACCTTACCGGCACACTGGTCAGCATCAGCGACGGCGACTATGTCGGCGACGGCCCGATGCTCGGCGGCCTGCATGCAAGCTGGGGTCCGTGCGCGGTGCTGCGGGTCGGTGGGGTCGAGATTCTGGTCACGACGATCCGCGCCCAGATGAACGACCTGCAGCAGTTCCGCGCCTTCGGCATCGACCCGGCGGCGAAGCGCGTGGTCGGCCTGAAGTCGATGCAGCATTTCCGTGCCGCCTTCGAGCCGATCGCCGGCAAGGTCATCGTCTGCGACAGCGGCGCGCTCTGCACGCCCGACCTGACCAAGCTGCCCTATCGCCGCGCTCGCCGGCCGATCTTCCCGCTCGACAGATGAGGCGCCAGTATCCGAATGGCTTGGCGCGCGAGATCGGTTCGCGCTTCAGGCCTTCAGATGCAGCGTCACCAATACGGTGATCTCAGCCCCGTCCGGCAGCGTCGCGGCGACGCGGACGAAGTTGCCGAAATGGGCGAGGCGCTGGAAGGTCACGGCGTCCTTGGCTGGCGGCAGCGGAAACTCCGAGCCTTCGGCGCACCAGTGCATGCCGTCGGCAGAGATCTCGATGCGGGCCTTGGGCAGCGCTCCCTTCGGCTGCTTGAGCGCACGCACGAACACGATCGCCTCCCTGGCCCAGCCGGCCTCGTAGGGCTCGCTCGCGCTTGTCCCGGTCCAGCTCTCGTTGCGGGCGACGACGGCGGTGAGGTTCTCGGGCAGCATCAGAACTCTCCCGACAGGCAGATGGAATCGAGATAGGCGAAGGCGCGCTTGTCGGTGTCGGTCTCGGCGAAAAAGGCGAGATTGAGCATGCACCAGAGGTTCTTCATCGCGGGGATGCGGATGCAGTCGAAGCCGTCCATGGAGAACACCCGATCGTTCACCTGAAACCGTGTCGCCTGCATCGCGGCGAGGTCGAAATCGAAGCGCAGATAGTGCCAGTTCACCTTGGTCGGGATCTCGTTGTAGCAGAGCCGCTGCTCGCCGCCGGGCAAGTCCTCCCAGTCGTCTGGTGCGAGGTGGTAGTGCGTGATCGTCTTGCCGGCCGTGCCGATCGGCTTGATCGGCGTCGTCCGGCGCTTGAACTGCCATCTCTGGATGTGCTTGCCGTCCTGCGCATTGAGGAAGCGCAGATGCGGCATCACCCGATCGCCAGGGCCCGAGGTGTCGCCGATTTGGAGATCATAGAGGAAGCCGAAGGAGCGGATATCGGTCTCCGAGAGCTGCAGATCGGTCGCTTCGGGCTTGAAGGTAAAATAGGCCTCGAGCCGGATAGGGCCCGGCTTGCGGAAGGTCAGGCGCTTGATCGCGACGTTTTGTGCTCCCTTCTTCGGCCGCGTCGCGATCTTCAGCGCATAAGAGCCGTCGACGCCGCCATGCGAGCCGAAATCCCAGTTCGGCAGGGTGGAGAGCATGGCGTGGCTGTGCTGGGCATAGCCCGGCAGCATCGCGTCCAACGTCTCCTCGTAATTGCCGACGAGCTGGGTCCAGCCGCACATGCCGCGGTCGAAATCGTCGAGGCAGATGATGCGCGGCAGCGGATCGAAGCGGCTGAGCTGCGGGTCGGCCTCGCGGATGGCGCGGCGCAGGTCGTCGAGTTGGGTCATGATCCTACCCCTTCACCGCGCCGGCGGTCAGGCCCGCGACGAGATGCTTCTGCATGAGGATGACGAAGGCGAGCACCGGCACGAGCTGCACGGTCGAGGCGGCGAAGAGCACGCCCCATTCGACGCCTTCGACGGCGCCGATCATCTCGGAGATCACCAGCGGCGCGGTCTTCGCCTTGGTCGTGGTGAAGATGAAGGCGAACAGGAACTCGTTCCAGGCGTAGACGATGACGAAGACCGAGACCGCGAGCATGCCCTGTGCCGCCATCGGCAGGATCACGCGCATGATGATCTGAAACTGCGAGGCGCCGTCCATCATCGCGGCCTCGTCGAGCTCACGCGGGATCTGGTCGATGAAGGTGCGCATCACCACCGTACCCAGCGAGACGAAGAAGGTGGCGTAGAGCACGATCAGCACGAAATGCGTGTCGTTGAGGCCGAGCCAGTTCACGACCGGAAACAGCGGCAGCGTGATCACGATCGGCGGGATCAAACGGATGAAGATCAGGAAGAAGGCCGAGGCCTGCAGGCCCTTCGAGGCGAAGCGCGAATAGGCGAAGCCGGCGAGCAGGGAGACGCCGACGGCGAGCACGGTCGCGCCGACGGTGACCAGGAAGCTGTTCCACAGGCCGAAGAAGAAATCGCCCCAGCGGCTCCACAGCGCCTGGTAATTGGCCAGAGTCGGCGCGAACGAGAAGGTGCCGGAGGTCGAAAAGATGTCGCGGTCGGCCTTGAAGGACGACATGGCGATCAGGCCGATCGGCACCAGCGACCAGGCGACGATCGCGGCGACGCCGACGAGCTTAAGGAGATAACGCAGGGGCTTAGGCACGCGCGAACATCTCCCGGTAGAGCCGGCGCAGATAGAACAGCGCGAGCAGGAGCGAGGCGAGCACGAGCAGCCAGCCGGTGGCCGCGGCCGGGCCGAAGGCGTTGTAGCGGAAGGCCTCGAGATAGAGATAGACCGCCATCACCTCGGTCGAGCGCGCCGGGCCGCCGCCGGTCATCAGCCAGACCTCGGAGAACAGGCGGAAGGCGAAGATGTAGCGGAACAGCGCCGCGATCAGCAGCGCCGGCATCAAGAGCGGCAGCGTCACCCGGCGGAACGAGGTCCAGGGCGAGGCGCCGTCGATCGCGGCAGCTTCGTAGAGGTCGCTCGGGATCGAGAGCCTCGCCGCATAGAGGATGATGAAGCTGAAGGGCAGGTGCAGCCAGATCGAGAGCAAGCTGACCATGGCGAGGCCATGGCTCGGGTTCACCGCCCATTCGATCGGCGGCAGGCCGAGCGACATCAGGAGCCGGCTCATCATCCCGACATCCGGCTCGAACAGAAAGCGCCACATCACCACCGCCGAGACTTCACTGACGGCATAAGGCGCCAGCACGATCGCCAGCAGCAGCGGCCGGAACGGTACGCCCGAGGCGAAGAAAAGCGCCATGCCGAGGCCGAGCAGGAGCTCGACATGCACGACCACGGCGACGACGATCACCGTGTTGACCAGTGCCTTCCAGAAATAGGCGTCGCCCAGCACCTTGGCGTAGTTGGCGAAGCCGACGAAGCTCGCCGTCTGGCCGAAGGAGGACTGATTGAGGCTGAGCCAGAAGACGTAGATCGCCGGCAGGAAGATGATGCCGCCGATCATCAGCTGCACCGGTGAGACCAGCGCGATGGCGGAGAGGGGCGTGCGGGCGCTCATCAGGCGATCCTGAAGCGCGCCAGCGCGTCGCGGTCGACCTCGATGCCGAGCCCCGGCCCCTGTGGCACGGAAAGCTTGCCGTCGATCAGCTGCGAGCCCTCGCCGACGATCGGATGGGTGAAGGCGTCGCGCAGCGGGTTCTGGTAGACCATGCACTCGAAGGTGCGGAAGGTCTCGGCCGCGGCGGCGAGCTGCAGGCTGGCGGCGACGCAGATCGCGCCGGACCAGCCGACATGCGGGGCGTAGGCCGTATTGAAGGTGGCCGCGAGCTCGCAAATGCGCCAGGTCTCGCTGATCCCGCCCGAGCGCGTCACGTCCGGCTGGATCAGCCCGAGCGAGCGATCTTGCAGCGAGATCAGTGCGTCCGAGGCGACGAAATCGCTTTCGCCGGCGGCGAGCCTGATCGGCAGATGCTGGGCAAGCCGGCGATAGCCCTCACGATCCTGCGGCGCTATCGGTTCCTCGAAGAAGCCATAACCGAGATCGGCCAGCGCCCGCCCGACGATCAGCGCATCGTCGACATCATAGGCCCAGTTCGCATCGACATAGAGCGCGATATCGTCGCCGGCGAGCTTGCGGATGAGTTTCGCGCGGGCGATCGCATCCCGGAGCGGATGGCCGAGCTTGACCTTGATCTCGCGGAAACCGGCCTTGAGCACGGCGGCGACCTCGGCCTCGACGGTCGCATCGTCGAGCCAGTTGATCGAGGAAGCATAGGCAGCGACTTCCGAGCGCCCCATGCCGGCGAGCAGTCTGTGGATCGGCTGGCCGGCCTGCTTTCCGGCGATATCCCAGAGCGCGATGTCGACCGCCGCGATCGCCTCGACGATCTGGCCGCCCGGGCGCCCGGACAGGGCGGCGCGCATCGTCTTCCACAGCGCGCGCCGATCGGCGGCATCGCGGCCGACCAGGCGCGGCACCAAAGCTTCCTCGATGAAGCGGGCATAGCCGGCGGCGCCGCGGCGGCAGAGTCCTTCGCCGAAGCCAACGATCCCATCCTCGGTCTCGACCTCGACCACGACGATCTCGATCGCCGGATAGTCGCCCTGCGATGTCCGCTGGACCTTGGGCAAGGCTGCTCGCAGCGGGTGCGCGATGACCTTTGAGATGCGGCTGGCCGACATGAAGCGGCGTCCTCCGGGCATTCAACTTATCTGATAGGTTGAACAGTTGCCAAGCTGAGCGGCATCTGTCAATGATCTCCGAACGGAGGTGATCGATGAGCGATGCCGCTTCATCCCTGCTCGGTGGCGACGATCCATTCGCCGGCGGCGATGTCGTGCCGATGCGGCTCGGCGACGCCGTGATCCAGCGCATCACCCAGGCGATCCAGGACGGAAGGCTGAAGCCCGGCGACGCCTTGCCGTCGGAATCGCGGATGGCTGCTTCGTTCGGCGTCAGCAAGCCGATCGCCCGCGAGGCGATCCGCCAGCTCGCCGCGATGGGCGTCGTGCATATCCAGCAGGGCAAGCCGACCCGCATTCAGGCGCTCGACGCCGCCCCGCTCGACCGCTTCTATCGTTTTGCCGTGCGCGGCCGCGCCAATGGCTTGACCGAGGCGGTCGAGCTTCGCCGCATCCTCGAGCCGCCGATCGCGGCCCATAGCGCCGCGCGCCGTTTGCCTGAGGATATCGAGAAGCTCGACCTGATCCTCGCCCGCATGGAGGATGCGCTCGGCCATGTGCCGCGCTGGATCGAGGCCGATCTCGACTTCCACGAGGCCATCGCTGCCTCTTCCGGCAACCGCCTGCTCGACTTCCAGATCAGGGGCCTGCGCCCGGTGATCCGCGAAGTCATGGAGATCTTCAATTCGCGCGAGAAGCGCACCAGGGACGACTGGCGCCGCACCTTCGAGCGGCATGTCCGCGTCGTCGAGGCGATCCGTGCCGGCGATCCGGCTGCGGCATCGGCCGCCATGAACAAGCATTTCGAAGCGGCTGAAGCCGCCATCGCGGAACTCGCGAACCATCGGGAGGACAGGCATGAGCACGGAGACGGGACTAAGCCGTAGGCAGTTCGGCGCCGGCATTCTCGGGCTGAGTTTCACGGCGCTTGGCGCCGGTGCTGCCCGCGCGCAGCAAGGCGGGCCATTCAATGTCTTCGCCCATCGCGTCATGCAGACGGTCTCGACCGGGGCGCAGGGCGGCGACATCACCAAGGACTGGGCCGCCAAGAATGGCGTCGCCGTCCAGTGGACCACCTTCGATACCGGCCCGTTGCAGGAGCGGCTGTTTCGCGAGGCGAGCCTCGGCGAGAGTTCGGTCGATGTCGGCTTCGTCCTCAACACCCAGGTCGTGCCGCGAGCCGCAAACCTGTTCGAAGCACTCGACGACTATCTCAAGCGCGATCCGCTCGAGGACCCCGCCGACATCTTTCCGGGGTTGATGCAGGGCATGACTGTCGGCGGCAAGCAGCTCGCCGTCCCGTTCCGGCATGCCTCCTCCGGCCTGCACTACAATGAGGAGATCCTGGCCGAGAAGGGCTTCTCCAAGCCGCCGGCGACGATCGAGGAGATGATCGAGATCGCCAGGGCTTGCAGCTATCGCCGCTCCGACGGCACGCAGGTCGTCGGCCTGTGCATGCCGGGCGTGACCTATCCCAACGTGATCGACCTCGCCCGTGCCTGGGATGGCGAGTTCATCACGCCCGACTTCAAATGCGCCGCCGATCAGCCGCCGATGCTGAACGCGATCAGGACCCTGCGCGAGCTCTTCCAGGCCAATGCCTTCCCGCGCAATTTCGCGACGCTCTCGCCCGAGGACGTCAATGTCTGGATGCAGCAGGGCCGCGCGGCGATGAGCCTGCAGAGCATGGGCCGCAACCGCATCTACAACGATCCGCAGAAGTCGAAATTCTCCGGCAAGATCAAGACGATCGCCGTACCGGCCTCGAAGACGCTGGCGGGGAAGTATGATGCCGCTCCCGCCAAGGTCGAGTTTTGGGGCATGGTCATCCCGAAGAACGCCAAGCGCAAGGATCTCGCCTGGAGCTTCATCAAGGCGATGGCCTCGAAGGAGGCGACCCTGAAGGCCGCGCTCAACGGCAACGGCCCGGTGCGCGCCTCGACCTATGCCGACCAGAGCTTCGCCGGCACAGTGCCCTATGCCGCTGAGGAACTGAAGGTGCTGAAGGTGGCGCGCGTGCCATTGCCGGCCTTCGACGAGGCGGCCCGTGCCGGCGACCTCTTCAAGGAGGAGGCAGAGGCCGCGGTGCTCGGCATGAAAACGCCGGAGGAGGCGATGGCCTCGCTGGTCAAGCGCGTGCAGCCGCTGCTGCCGGCTTGAGACATCCTCGTCTTTCCGGGGCGCTGCGCAGCAGCGAGCCCGGAATCCAGAAACGCCGGAGCGTCGAATGAAGGCGCTCGACCTATAGCATGTAGTCGATCTCGGCCTGTGGTTCTGGATTCCGGGCTCTTCGCTGCGCGAAGCCCCGGAAAGACGGCGCGGGCGATGGATCAGGAGAAGAGCCATGTCGAAGACCATTCTCTCTCGCCGCGCCTTTGGCTTGGGTGCTGCTGCCGCGTCTGCTTTGCCCGGCCGCTCATTCGCGCAGGCGAAAACCCTGACGGCGCTCGGCCACCGTGTCCATCAGACGGCGGCCACGACCGGGCCGGGTGGGGATGCCACCGAAGCCTTCCGCAAGGCGAGCGGGGCGAACCTGAACTGGGTCACCTTCGGCGACGTCAACGCCGTGCACGAGCGCCTGCTGCGCGAGGCGTCGCTGGCCGAGACCTCGATCGATGTCGCCTATCTCGTCAACGGCCGCGCCGTGCCGCGCAATCTCAAGCTGTTCGAGCCGCTCGACGCGCTGCTGAAGGATGCACCGATCGAGGCCTTCGACGATTTCGCGCCCGGGCTGATCGCGCCGCTCAAGCTCGACGGAGCCCTGCATGGCATCCCGGTTCGCCATGCCACCAACGCGATGATCTACAACGAGGCATTGCTTGAGGAACGCGGCATCAGCAAGCTGCCGGCGACTTTCGAGGAGCTGATAGAGGTCGCCCGCAAGCTCACCTTCAAGCGCGAGGACGGCACGCAGGTTCACGGCCTCGCCTTCACCGCCGTCTTCGCCTCGAATTTCCTGACCTTTTCGCGCTGCCTCGGCGGCGACTACATGACCGCCGACGGCAAGCTCACCGCCAACGAGCCGGCGATGGTCAAGGCGCTGACGATCCTCGCCGATCTCTACAAGGCTGGCGTGCTGCCGCGGAACTTCGCCACGGTGAACAATGAGGAGATCACTACCTGGATGCAGCAGGGCCGGGCGGCGATGACGATCAACCCCTTCGCACGCCTCGTTTCCTACAACGACCCGGCCAAGGGGAAGTATGGCGGTCGCTTCAAGTCGCTGCTGCCGCCGATGGCGGCCGATCTTTCTGGCAAGGTCGCCTTCGCGCCGACGGTCGAGTTCTGGTCGCTGATGATCCCGAAGAATGCCAAGCAGAAGCCGTTGAGCTGGGAATTGATCCGCGCGCTCTCCTCGAAGGCCGGCACCACGGCAATGGCGCTCAACGGCAACGGGCCGACGCGCATCTCGACCTATGCCGACGGCAAGCTGAAGGCAGCGATGCCCTATGCAGCAGACGAAGCCGCGGCGCTGAAAGCCTCGCGCATCCACCTGCCGGCCTTCGACGAGCAGGCCCGCGCCCACGACATCTTCATCGAGGAAACTCAAGGAGCCGTGCTCGGCCGCAAGGCACCGCAGCAGGCGATGGACGATGCCGTCGCCCGCGTGAAGCCGCTGCTCGGCTGATGACAGGCATTCTGGCTGGACGGACCGCCCTCGTCACCGGCGCGGCACGCGGGATCGGGCTCGCGATCGCAACACGGCTTGCTGAGGCCGGTGCGCATGCAGTCATTCATGATCGGGACGCAGCCACCGCCACCGCGGCAGCCGCCGATCTGCAAGCGAGGGACCTCGCGGCAACGCCTTTGATCGCCGATCTCATGGAGGCCGCGGCCCCTTCCGCCATGGCGGCTGAGCTCACGGCGGGCGGAGCCGAACCCGACATCCTCGTGCTCTGCGCCTCCGTCGAAACCTTGGAAACCTGGGATGCGGTCTCGGAGGCTGCGATGGCCACGCAGTCCGAGATCAACCTTCATGCCACGCTGCGGCTGCTGCAGGCCTTCCTGCCGGGCATGCTTGACCGTGGCTTCGGCCGGGTCATCGCTATCGGCAGCGTGCAGGAGGCGCGGCCCAATCCGACGCATTTCTATTACGCCGCCACCAAGGCTGCGCAGACCAACATGATCCTCAATCTGGCGCGGAACCTGCGGGCGCCTGACGTCACCTGCAACATCATCCAGCCCGGCGCGATTCTGACGGACCGCAACCGCGCCGTCCTGACTCAGCCCGGTCGGGAGGAACAGGCGCTGGCGCGCATTCCGCTCGGCCGGCTCGGCCGGGCAGATGATTGCGCCGGGATCACACTGCTGCTCTGCTCGCCGGAGGGAAGCTACATCAACGGCGCTGAGATCGCCGTCGACGGCGGTATGCGGCTCTAAGCTGAGGTCAAGCCGCGGGAGCCTCGTCGCGCCCGGATGCGGAAAGCTTCGGCAGCGACAGCGTGACGCGCAGGCCGCCCTCGGGCCGGTTCTCCAGCACGATGGCTCCGTCATGCGAGCGGGCGATGGCGAGCGCGATCGTCAGTCCCAGCCCCGAGCCGCCGGTCTGGCGGCCGCGCGATTCCTCCAGCCGCACGAAGGGGTGAAACACCCGCTCGCGATCGGCCACGGCAATGCCCGGCCCTTCGTCCTCGACGAGGACGGCGAAGCTGTCGCCCGTCTCAGTGATGGTGACCGTAGCCGCCTGACCGTATTTCACGGCATTGCCGATGATATTGGACGCAGCGCGCTTCAGCGAGAGGACCCTGCCCTGGACCGGGGCGGAGTTCAGCCCGACCAGCGAGACAGGGTGGCCCTGGTCGACATGCTCGTCGACGATCGTCTCGATCACCGAGGCGAGATCGACCGGGCGCAGCGGCTCGCTGGAGATCCCGCCGCGCAGATAGTCCAGCGTCGAGTCGATCATCGCCTCCATCTCGCCGAGATCGGCGTCGATCAGGGTGCGGGTTGCGTCGTCCTCCAGGAATTCGGAACGGAGCCTGAGGCGCGTGATCGGCGTGCGCAAATCATGCGAGACCGCGGCCATCGCCTGCATCCGCTCGGCGACGAGATGCCGGATGCGCTCCCGCATCGTGTTGAAGGCGCGCGCGGCGCGGCGCACCTCGACCGGCCCGGTTTCGGGAAGGGGCTGCGGGGCCTGGTCGAGGCTGAAGCGCTCGGCCGCCTCAGCGAGATCGCGCAAAGGCCGCGTCGCCCAGCGCAGCAGCAACAGCGCAACGACGACGATGGCGACGGCGAAACAGATCATGATCGCGGTCAGGCCCCAGTCGAGATGCTGGGACGCGCCGAGCGCCGATGAGGAAAAGTTGACCCAGGAGCCGTCGTCGAGCCGGACCGAGATCAGCATCATGTGCTTGTAGGCATTGGCTTCGCCGGCACCGAGGGCACCGTCATCGGCGAAGCCGACCCGGAAGGATTCCGCCGCCAGTTCCGGTGCGAGTTCCTTGAGGCGGGCCTCCATCGCCTGGGTCCGCTCGGTCATCGGAGCGGTGCCGAGGACGAGACTGACTTTGCTCCAGTGCACTTCGAGGCTGGCGCTCGACAGGTCGTGCGCGACGCGGTCGCGCTCCGGCGCCTGCGGCAGGCTGGCGATCGCCCGCTTGATCGAGACGATGCGTTCGGCGAGGCCACGGTCCTGGCCCGCGGTGGCGAGGTTTGCGACGCCGACGCGATAGGCCCAGTAGCCGAGCAGGTGGAAGGCGAGCAGCGCCGCGACCAGGATCAGGATGGCGCGGCTGGCGACCGTATCGGGCCAGAGCCGCTTGGCCGGAGACGTCAAGCGGGCATTCCTTGCTGATGGTCGACCTGTGAGGCGAACAGGTAGCCGGCGCCGCGGACTGTCTTGATCAATTGACCGCCGCGGGCGTCGGCTTCGAGCTTGCGGCGCAGGCGGCTGATCTGGACGTCGATCGTGCGGTCGAACGGATCGTCGCTCGTTCGCGTTTTGGCGAACTGCATCAGCGCCTCCCGTGACAGGACCCGGTTGGCGTGCTCGACGAAAGCGACGAGCAGGTCGAACTCGCCGGTCGATAGATCGATCAGCGTCCCGGATGGCGATTGCAGCTCGCGCCGCCGCAGATCCATGCGCCAGCCGTCGAAGCTCACGATCGCGCTCGCCTGCGCGGCAGCCGCTCCCTGCCCTGCTCTTGCACGCCGTAGCACCGCCCGGATCCTCGCCAGCAATTCGCGCGGGCTGAACGGCTTGGTGACGTAGTCGTCCGCCCCGCCTTCCAGGCCGATGATGCGGTCGGTCTCCTCCGTCCGCGCCGTCAGCATCACGATAGGCACCTGCGAATTTGCGCGCACGTCGCGGCAGAGATCGACGCCGGAGCGGCCGGGCAGCATCAGGTCGAGGACGATCAGGTCGATGCCGCTGTGCGCCAGCGCCTCCAGCATGGCGCGCCCATCCGGCGCGCCGGTGACCTGGTAGCCGTGCCGCTGCAGGAAGCGCGCGACGAGCAGCCTGATCTGCGGATCGTCGTCGACCACCAGGATATGGCCGTGATCGTCGACGGTCGTCGCAACGGGGACCGTCTCTGTCTGTAGTTCGGTTGGAATGTCCGTGCTCCCGCGAGCGGGCTCCTGCCATCTCATCGCCTGTACAATAGCGCGCTCGCGGTCCGGCCGCCCCCACGGCTTTGAAACAATTTGTAACGGACGCCCGCGAAAGCCCGCTGCTACCCCTGTCGCATCGAAACAGGGGATGCCGAATCGTGATGTTCGTGAAGGTGCCGTTGCTGATGGCGGTCGGTCTCGCGCTCGGCGCCTGCGCCGCCACGGTCCCAGACCATCTGGCGCGGCCGGCCGATCCGAACGTCCGCGTTCCCGCCGTCGGCTATCGCAGCGTGACGGCCGGCGCCGCCAGCTTCCGCCCGGCCGAGCCCAAGGACTGGCGCGAACTCAACCGCCGGGTCGGGCCGAAATCATGACGCTGCCAGTCCAACCGACCGCCTTGTCCACCCCATCGCTCAAAGGGCCGACTTTGACCGCTCCGACCAAGCCGAACGCCCGCCGCCTGCTGCGCTGGGGCCTGCTCGCCGGGACGACGGCGCTGCTCGGCGGCTGCGCCGGCTTCTCGCCCGATGGCGGCATGGCGCCGATCCAGGCTGCCGCCTATGCCGAGATCGGCAAGGATGTCGTCAAGATCGGCGACGACAACGTCGCGCTGACCGCCAAGGCGCGGGTCGACCAGTTGCTGCGCAAGCCGCTGACCGCCGACAGTGCCGTGCAGGTCGCGCTGCTCAGCAATCGCGGGCTGCAAGCCGCCTTCAACGAGCTCGGCATCGCCGAGGCGCAGATGGTCGCCGCCAGCCTGCCACCCAATCCGCGTTTCGGCATCTCCAAGCTCTCCGGCCGCTTCGAGATCGAGGTCGAGCGCCAGATCGTCGGCAGCCTGCTCGCGCTGATCACCTTGCCGGCCAGGGCCGAGATCGCCGGCGACCGCTTCAAGACCGCGCAGTTGCGGGCGGTCGAGGCGGTGCTGCGGCTCGCCGCCGACGCGCGCCGCCAATATTACCGCGCCGTCGCCGCCAATGCGCAGGTCTCCTTCTACCAGGAGGCCAAGGCCTCCGCCGACGCGGCCTCCGAGCTGTTCAAGCGGCTCGGCGAATCCGGTGGCGTCAACAAGATCGACCAGGCCCGCGAATTCGCCTTCGAGGCCGAGTTGACGGTGCAGCTCGCCCAGGCGCGCCAGCAGCAGCGCCAGGAGCGCGAGCGCCTCGTCCGCCAACTCGGGCTCTGGGGCGACGACCTGAAGTTCCGGCTCGGCAGCCTGCCGCCACTGCCGCGGCTGCAATCGGTGAAGGCGATCGAGGCCGAGGCGCTGCGCAAGCGCGTCGACATCCAGATCGCGCGGGCCGAGCTCGACACGCTGGCGAAGTCGCTCGGCCTCGCCAATGCGACGCGCTTCGTGGACGATATCGACCTGCTCGGGCGCCGCACCTATGACCGCGGTCGCAGCATCAACGATCACGGCCATGTCGAGCGCGAATCCAGCCGCAGCAAGACGCTGGAGCTGGAGATCGACATCCCGATCTATGATTTCGGCCAGTCCAAGGTCGCGCTCGCCGAGCAGACCTACATGCAGGCCGCCAACAGGCTGGCGGAGAAGGCGGTCAACGCCCGCTCCGAAGCGCGCGAGGCCTATACCGCCTACCGCGCCAATTACGACATCACCCGGCAGTACCAGAACAACGTCCTGCCGCTGCGCAGGATCATCCAGGAGCAGTCGCTGCTGCAGTACAGCGGCATGCTCAACGACGTCACCGACCTGATCACCGACGCCCGCAACCGCATCCTCTCGAACGTCGCGGCGATCAATGCCCGGCGCGATTTCTGGATCGCCCATACCGATTTCAAGCACGCGCTGATCGGCGGCGGCAGCGGAGGCGGCGGCTCGGCCACGGTGGCGGCGGCAAGCGGCGGCGATGCCGGCGGCGGACACTGAGCGGGCGGAAGGAGCGAAACAATGACCACGCTATCGCGCAGAGACTTCATCGGCACCTCAGGCCTCGTCGTCGCGGCGGCCGGCGCCGTCTCCGGACGCACGGCCTTCGCCGCCGTGCCCGAAGCGCCGACCATGACGGAAGCGACGACGCAGGCGCCGCTGGTGCCGATGACGGGGCCGGATTACCAGCCGGTCGCGACCCTCAACGGCTGGACCTTGCCCTGGCGGATGAACGGCGACTGGAAGGAGTTCCATCTCGTCGCCGAGCCGGTGGTGCGCGAATTCGCGCCCGGCATGAAGGGCTATCTCTGGGGCTATAACGGCCAGTCGCCGGGCCCGACCATCGAGGCGGTCGAGGGCGACAAGGTCCGCATCTACGTCACCAACAAGCTGCCGGAGAGCACGGCGGTGCACTGGCACGGCCAGCGCCTGCCCAACGGCATGGACGGCGTCGGCGGGCTGAACCAGCCGCATATCCCGCCCGGCAAGACCTTCGTCTACGAGTTCCAGCTGCGGCGCTCGGGCACCTACATGTACCACCCGCATTCGGACGAGA
This sequence comes from Allobosea sp. GW821-FHT10B12, assembly GCF_059415545.1. Lineage (NCBI taxonomy): Bacteria > Pseudomonadati > Pseudomonadota > Alphaproteobacteria > Hyphomicrobiales > Alloboseaceae > Allobosea > Allobosea sp. GW821-FHT10B12. The sequence continues at coordinate 2,230 of NZ_JBWKNL010000012.1, read as the reverse complement.
TGGTCCAGATGGCGATGGGCATGATGGGCTTCTTCGTCGTCCATCCGAAGGACCCGGCCTTCCGCCGCGTCGACCGCGACTTCGTCTTCCTGCTCAACGCCTTCGACATCGAGCCCGGCTCCTATGTGCCGCGGGTCGCCGAGATGACCGAGTTCAACATGTGGTGCTGGAACAGCCGCGTGTTCCCGGGCATCGACCCGCTCGTCGTCGGCAAGAACGACAAGGTCCGGATCCGCTTCGGCAACCTGACCATGACCAACCACCCGATCCACATGCACGGCTACGAGTTCAAGGTCTCGTGCACCGATGGCGGCTGGGTCGATCCGGCGGCGGCCTGGGACGAGGTCTCGATCGACTGCGCCGTCGGCCAGATGCGCGCCTTCGACTTCGTCGCCGACGAGCCCGGCGACTGGGCGATCCACTGCCACAAATCGCACCACACCATGAATGCGATGGGGCATTCGGTGAAGAACTATATCGGCGTGAGCAAGAAGGACCTGGCCAAGCGCATCGCCAAGATCGCGCCGGGCTACATGCCGATGGGCTCGAACGGCATGGGCGAGATGGGCTCGATGGAGATGCCGCTCCCCGACAACACCTTGCCGATGATGACGGGCTTTGCCCAGTTCGGCCCGGTCGAGATGGGCGGCATGTTCTCGGTGGTGAAGGTCCGCGAGGGGCTCGCCAGGAACGACTACAAGGACCCCGGCTGGTTCAAGCATCCGGAAGGCACCGTCGCCTTCGAATACAAGGGCCAGAAACTCGCCGAGGCGCCGCGCCGCACCTCGCCCGATCGCGGGGTCGAGCCCACGGAGTGGCGGGTCAAGGACCCGCGCAAGCCGAGCCTCGGGCCGGACGGCAAGCCGCGGCCGGCGGCGAAGAACCCGCATTCCAATCACTGAAGACGCCAACCTTCCAGCAGGAGAGCCTCATGACGACAGCATTCAAGCTCGCCGCAATCGCGGTCCTGTTCTCCGTCGGCTCAGCCCTGGCAGGGCCTGGCGGAGCCGGGCACGGCCATGGCGACGAGACCGCTTATGGCAAGCCCGGCGATCCCAAGAAGCCGGCTCGCATCGTGCAGGTCGCGATGGCGGAGAAGGACGGCAAGATGTCCTTCATCCCCGACCGGATCGAGGTGCGCCGCGGCGAGCAGATCCGCTTCCAGCTGCGCAACAATGGCGAGCTCGACCATGAGCTCGTCCTGGCGACGCTCGAGGAGAACCTCAAGCACGCGATCGAGATGCAGAAGAACCCTGACATGGAGCATGACGATCCGAACGCCAAGCGGCTTCAGCCGAAGAAGACCGGCGAGATCGTCTGGGCCTTCACCAAGGTCGGCGAGTTCGACTTCTCCTGCCTGATCGCCGGTCACCGCGAAGCCGGCATGACCGGCAAGATCATCGTCAAGTAAGCCTGAACGAAAGGAGCACCCCCATGCTCAGGACGACAGCCACCCTCGCTCTGCTTCTTCTCGCTTTGCCGGCCGCGGCGCAGTCGGTCAGCGGCACCGTCACCAAGGTCGATGAGCCCCAGGGCAAGCTCACCATCAATCACGGCGCGATCAAGAACCTCGACATGGACGCCATGACCATGGTGTTCCGCGCCGGCGATCCGGCCATGCTGAAAGGGCTGAAGACCGGCGACAAGATCAAGTTCGACGCCGACCGGGTCAACGGCCAGATCACCGTCACCAAGCTTCAGAAGGCGAAGTGACCCGCCATCGCGAGGATGGACCGCGCCGATCCATCCCCCTGCGCCGGGGCGGCGCCCCAGCCTTGGCTCTCTTTGGCGGCCTGTCCGCTGCTCTTGCCTCCGACGGTGACCTGCAGCGCATCCTGCTCGAGCACGCTTGCGTCAAGCCGAAGGTCGAGACTGTGTTGAGGCGCGATACCCACGTTGTCTACCGCGCCAATTGCTTGGGCACGTCGCACAAGGTGCTGGATATCACCTGTGCCGGATCCCACTGCACGGTGAGCAGCCGGCTCGCGGAGCCGGAAGAACAGGTTCCAGCAGACGCCCGATAGCAGGAATGGTCGCGTCTCGCTGCCGGCTGGCGTGGCGTTTTCGCTCTGTCGGCGCCGCCCGGTCACAGCGCCAGCCTGCTGTTCCCACCGCATATGTCAGGCGGTTGTGGCGCATATTATTGCGTTTGAGCTCTGAAAATCAGCGTGCTGGTTGGCTGACAATGCTGTCGTGGTGGTTATTGTGGAGTGGTTTTTGGTGAGCGCTC
>NZ_JBWKNL010000011.1:0-129258 GCF_059415545.1 Allobosea sp. GW821-FHT10B12 | reverse complement strand
CCCCCCCCCCCGGTCGCGACCGGGCCGGCGAAGGGCTGAATAGCTATTTGCTTTGCGCGCTTTCCGTTCGACCGTGCCGGTCGAACGGAAAGCGCGCTAGAACACCGACCAGCCGGTGCGCTCGACCAGACGTTCGAGCGCGATTGCACCGACATGCGAGGTACCGGCGGCATTGAGCCCGGGCGACCAGACCGCGATCGCCGCCTGCTTCGGCACGATGGCGAGGATGCCGCCGCCGACGCCGCTCTTGCCGGGCAAGCCGACCTTGAAGGCGAACTCGCCCGAGGCGTCGTAGTGGCCGCAGGTCATCATCAGCGCCTTGACGCGGCGGGCCCGCGCCGGGCGGCAGACCATATCGCCGGTCAACGGATCGATACCGTCGCCGGCGAGGAACAGGCCGGCGCGCGCGAGCTGGGCGCAGCTCAGACTGAGCGCGCATTGATGGAAATAGACGTCGAGCACCTCGGCCACCGGGTTCTTCAGATTGCCGAAGGCGCGGATGAAATTGGCCAGGCTGGCATTGCGGAAGCCGGTCTGCGCCTCCGAACCCGCCACCTCGTCATCGATCGACACCGATCGATCGTCGGTACGCTCACGCAGGAAGGCGAGAATCTCGGCGGCCGTCTTCTTCGGCGTCCGGCCGGTCAGCAAGGCATCGGTGACGACCAGTGCCCCGGCATTGATGAACGGATTGCGCGGCACGCCGCGCTCCTGTTCGAGCTGGACAATCGAATTGAAGGGCGAGCCCGACGGCTCGCGCCCGACCCTGTGCCAGAGCCGGGCGCCGATTCGCTCCAGCGCCAGCGTCAAAGTGAAGACCTTGGAGATGCTCTGGATCGAGAACGGGACGCCGGCATCGCCAGCTTCGGCGCGCTCTCCGGTACAGGTGACCACGGCAAGGCCGAAGCGACGCGGATCGACTCGCGACAGCGCCGGAATGTAATCCGCCACCTTGCCGCCGCCGATATGCTCGGCCATGTCCTCGTGAACGGACGCGACGATGTCCGACAGGTTGCGCATCTCGAACTCCGCCGCTGCCTAGTTTGGCCATTCGACCTTGGCATTCGGCCGCCGACGCCGCAATCGCGGCAGCGGGAGCTTGGCAAAGTCCCAGCCGCTGCGCATGCTGCGCCCGTGCTGGGGAGCCGCCCATGACCTATTGCCTCGGGATCCTGCTGCCATCCGGCCTGATCCTCGCCTCCGATTCCCGCTCCAGCGCCGGCGTCGACCAGATCGCCGTTGTGAAGAAGCTGGCTCTGTTCGAGGTGCCGGGTGAGCGCGTGATCGCGATCCTCTCGGCGGGGAACCTGGCTACGACACAGGCCGTGATCACCATGATCCGGCAATACACCAGGCATAAGCAGGACAGCGCCGCGGGCGGCGAGAACCGCGACATTCTGGCGGCGCGCACCATGTTCGATGTGGCCCAGATCGTCGGCGGCGTGCTGCGCGAGGTGCTGCGCGCCAATCGCGCCTTCGTCGAGCCCTATGGCGATCCCAACGGCTCCTTCCTGGTCGCCGGCCAGATCGCCGGCGAGCCGCACCGGCTTTTCCAGGTCTATTCGGCCGGCAATTTCGTCGAGGCCTCCGGACGCACCCAGTTCCTCCAGCTCGGCGAGACCAAATACGGCAAGCCGATCCTCGACCGGGCACTGCAGGAGGCCAGCGGCCTCGATGAGGCGGCCAAGCTCGCGCTGCTCTCCTTCGACGCGACGGTGCGCTCCAACCTCTCGGTCGCGCCGCCGATCGACCTTTTGCGCTACGAGGCCGACAGCTTCTCGACCCGGCATCTCGCCAAATACGACAGCAATCACCCCTATTGGGCCGATATGCGCCAGCGCTACAGCGACGGGCTGACGGCGCTGGTCGCGAGCCTGCCGGCGCCGGATTTCCCGGCCTGACTACTGCAGCAACGCGACCATCGCCGCATAGCCGCGGCGGCGGGCGTGTTCGAGCGGCGTCGTGCCTTCGCGATCGGCAAGGTCGCGACGCGCACCGGCGGTAACCAGCGCCTTCACCGTCTCGACATGGCGCGGCCCGCCATTGCCGAGGATCACCGCCTCGATCAAGGCGGTCCAGCCGAGATTGTTGACATGGTCGAGCGGCGCACCGGCGGTGATTAATTCGCGCACCACACCGTCATGGCCGAGATGGGCGGCCGCGATCAGCGCCGTGCCGCGATAGGGGCTGGTGATCGCGCGTGGGTCGCCGCCGATGGCGAGCGCAGTGCGCATCGTCTCGATGTCGTCGGCGACGGCCGCGATCGTGATCGCGTCATAAGCCTGACCGTCGAGGGCGCGGGGATCGGCGCCGGCCTTGACGAGTTCGCGCATCGCCTCGCGCTGGCGAGCATGGGCGGCGACATGCAGCGCGGTGCGGCCCTGGCCATCGCGGACCTCGAGCCCGCCGCCGGTCGCGACCGCTTGCCGGAGAGCTGCGAGGTCGCCGCGATGGGCCGCAAGATGCAGCCTGCCATAGGCGGACACTTCGGCCGCCGACGGCGGAACCTGGGCAGTCGCGGCCCCGCTCACGCTCAGAATACCAGCGACGACCAGGCTCAGAAACGCGCCTCGGCAAACGTTCTCCCCGCGTCGTTTCGTCTCAGCCATCTGCTGGCGCCCCTCAATTTCGTCCGATCGGCGCGAAAAAACGCAACTTGCTCAAAATAGGGTCAGCTTTGCTGTCCCTTCCCCCTTGCGGGCTGGGCCGGGTCGCCCTATCTCCTGTGCACCGCAGCAGAGATGCTGTGGCGCCCTCCTTGGGCGTTTCCTCCCTAGACTTGGGCCTGCGCTCCGGCGTGGGCCTTTTTCTTTGCGCGGAAGGCTAGCGCGGCTTACCGCCGCCAGACAACAGCGGCTCTTCGTCAACGGGAGCGAATCTCTGAATCGCACTCGCCCGACCGGCCGCATGGTGTCGATCCAGTTTTGGTCACAGCATCGGCTGCTCTCGGAAAGCGGCTGCCGCTTTCGGTCCGATGCTCTAGCGAAACTCGATTCTCGCCAGCCCCCGCACACTCCGGGCGCCGCGCTTGTCGCCAGGCACGATGAGGCGCAACCCGTCCCGATCGGACAATGCGCGCCCGTCAACCCGCTCGGCCACCATCACCGCCCTGCCTCCCAGGTCAGGGATGATCTCGCCCAGCGAGAAGGCGACGGAATAGCCGTCTCGACCGGTGACGACGAATGTGCGCTGAAGATCAGCGTGGGACGATGGTTGCTTGGTCAGGCCGAGGCTCAACAGGACCTCCCACAGCAGGACACCTTCGAAGCGACCGCTCTGCTCGCCTTTCGACGACAGGAAAGCGACGGACTGCTCGATGCGAGGAAGCCTGCCGAGACTGGCCGGCCCGAGCTGTGCCCTGGTCCCTCCCGAATCCGTGATCTCCAGGTTTGGCCCCGGACCTGGCCTGTCACCTGAGCCTGCCTCCTGCCCTGACACCGGCGCGCAGAAGATGAGCGCGAGGCCGACCACGATGACGCCGCAACGCCGGATGAGCATATCGACACCTCGCAATATCCGTTCGGATATTACGCTAGCGGCTCGAAACGGCATTTCCAATAGCCGCGCCGACGCCGGACCACGTTTGGGCAGGCCCGGCCACACGCCTGAATCCGAAGCTAACCAACCTCATAGTCACCCGGTTGCGGCGGGGCGATCGGCGTGAACAGGCTTCGGTCGGGCTTCAAGTCGAGCAACGGCGTGCCGTCGAGGCAATCGAGGCCGCGGACCGAGAGGATGGTCCCCTCACGCGAAACGAAGGTCGCTATCGAGGTCCCGATCGGATTCGGCCTCACCGGCGAGCGCAAGGCGAAGGTGCCATGGGTCTCACCATTGTTCGCCGGGCTCTGGCGCACCAGGTCGCGCCGCGACTCGTGCAGCCAGTAGAGCACTTCCAACCGTTCGAAAGCCTCGATGCCATCGAGCGCGGCATCCCAGGGCGCGAACAGCTCGATCGTGCAGATCGGCCCGTCGGCCCGGCCCTGGCGCGGGCAGGTCAGGCGCGAGGTCCAGGGCGTATGGATGCGGCCGATGAAGGTCAGGCCCGCATCGGTCGCCGCTGGCGGCTGGACTGCAACCTCGGCCCGGCGAATCTCGTTCTCGCGAACCATCGCAGCGGTCAGTCGATCGCGATCATCACGTCAGAGGCCTTCACCACGGCATAGGCTTTTTGCCCGACGGTGAGCTTAAGCTCGTCGACCGCAGCATTGGTGATCGCCGAGGTGACGATGGCGCCGCCGACATCGAGCTTCACATGGGCGGTGGTCGCGCCCTTCACGATCTCGACAATGGTCCCCTTGAGCTGGTTACGGGCGGAAATCTTCATGCTGGTCTCCTCGATCTGACAAGCTCGCGAGTCCGCGTCAGGCAGACTCGACCTTTGGTCGCTCGCCGTTATATTCGGCCGCACATAGCGACAGCAACCGCAGCGAGGACCCTCATGCCGTCGAACCGCCGAAACGTTCTGGGTTTTACCGCCGCGCTGCTGATCGGCGTCGCCTCCTTCACCGGCCCTGCCCTCGCCCAGAGCAAGGAACTGGTGATCTTCGCCGCCGCGAGCCTGAAGAACGCGCTCGACGAAGCCGCAGCCAACTGGGTCAAGGAAAGCGGCAAGCCGGCGCCGAAGATCTCCTATGCGGCGAGCAATGCGCTGGCGAAGCAGCTCGAAAGCGGCGCGCCGGCCGATCTCTTCCTGTCCGCCGATCTCGACTGGATGGACTATGCCCAGCAGAAGAACCTGGTCGTCAAGGAGAGCCGCGTCAGCCTGCTCGCCAACCGGATCGCGTTGATCGCGCCCTCCGACGCCAAGACCACGGCGACGCTGGCCCCGGGCGTCGACCTCTCGGCCGCGCTCGGCCAGGGCCGGCTCGCCATGGGCAATGTCGATTCGGTGCCGGCCGGCAAATACGGCAAGGCGGCGCTGGAGAAGCTCGGCGGCTGGGACAAGGTCAAGGACAAGGCGGCTCAGGCCGACAATGTCCGCGCCGCGCTGCTGCTGGTCTCGCGCGGCGAGGCGCCGCTCGGCATCGTCTACACCACCGACGCCGCCGCCGACCCGAAGGTCAAGGTGATCGCAACCTTCCCGGAGGATACGCACCCGCCGATCATCTACCCGGTCGCCATCACCAAGGATTCCGCCAACCCCGATGCGCAGGGCTTCCTCACCTATCTGCGCGGCAACGGCGCCAAGGCCAGTTTCGAGAAGCAGGGCTTCACGGTCCTGAACAAGCCCGCCTCCTCATCGTGAGCGACTGGCTGACGCCGGAGGAATGGACAGCCGTCCGCCTCAGCCTGATCGTCGCGACCACGGCCATGCTGGCGAGCCTCCCCTTGGGGCTCGCCATTGCCTGGCTGCTGGCGCGCGGGCGCTTCTGGGGCAAGTCGCTGCTCGACGCGGTCATCCATCTGCCGCTGATCCTGCCGCCGGTCGTCACCGGCTACCTCCTGCTGATCGGCTTCGGTCGGCGCGGGCCGATCGGCCAGTTCCTCTATGACTGGTTCGGCATCGTCCTCTCCTTCCGCTGGACGGGCGCCGCGCTCGCCTGCGCGGTAATGGGCTTTCCGCTGATGGTGCGAGCCATCCGCCTCTCGATCGAGGCGATCGACCGCAAGCTCGAGGATGCCGCGGGCACGCTCGGCGCCGGCCCGTTCTGGGTCTTCCTGACGGTGACGCTGCCGCTCGCTCTGCCCGGCATCCTCGCCGGCATGATCCTCTGCTTCGCCAAGGCGATGGGCGAGTTCGGCGCGACCATCACCTTCGTCTCCAACATCCCCGGGGAGACGCAGACCCTGCCCTCGGCGATCTACACCTTCACCCAGGTGCCGAATGGCGATGCCGGCGCGATGCGGCTGACCCTGATCTCGATCGCGATCTCGGTCGCGGCGCTGTTCGCGTCGGAATTCCTGGCGCGGCTGGTCGGCCGGCGGATCGCCGTCGAATGAGCGCGGTCATCGAGGTGTCCGTGGCGCATCGACTGGGCGCCTTCGCGCTCGATGCGAGCTTCGCTTCGGACGGGCGGCTGACGGCTCTGTTCGGTCGTTCCGGCTCGGGCAAGACTTCGCTGGTCAATGTGATCTCCGGCCTGATCCGGCCGCAGTCCGGCCGCGTCGTCATCGACGGGCGGGTGATGGTCGACAGCGCCGCCGGCATCTTCGTGCCGAAGCACAGGCGCCGGATCGGCTATGTCTTCCAGGAGGCGCGGCTCTTCCCGCATCTTTCGGTGCGGCAGAACCTGCTCTATGGCCACTGGTTCGCGCCGAAGGCGGAGGATGGCGGCAGCAAGCTCGACGACGTGCTCGATCTGCTCGGCATCGGCCATCTCCTGCAAAGGCAGCCGGGCGCGCTCTCCGGCGGCGAGAAGCAGCGCGTCGCGATCGGCCGCGCTCTGCTGGCCAAGCCACGGCTCCTTCTGATGGACGAGCCGCTCGCCTCGCTGGACGAAGAGCGCAAGGCCGAGATCCTGCCGTATATCGAGCGCCTGCGCGACGGCTTCGGCATCCCGATCGTCTATGTCTCGCATTCGATCGCGGAGGTGGCGCGGCTCGCCACCCATCTCGTCATCCTCGACCAGGGCAAGGTCTCGATGAGCGGGCCAACCGCCGAATTGATGTCCCGGCCGGACGTGCCGATCCTCTCTGCCTCGGCGGAGGCCGGCGCCATCCTCGACGCACGTGTGCTGCGGCATGAGCCGGAGCATGGCTTGACCATCCTGGAGACCGCCGCCGGCCCGCTGCAGATCGCTCGGCGCACTGTGCCGGAAGGAGCGATGCTGCGGGTGCGCATCCTCGCCAGCGACGTGATGCTGAGCCTCAAGCCGCTCGACGGGATCAGCGCGCTCAACGTCCTGCCCGGACAGGTCTCAGCGCTCGGCGCCCGGCATGGCGATGGTGGCGCGCTGGAAGTGCGGCTCGACTGCAATGGCGCCGGCCTGCTCGCCCGCCTCACCGTGAAATCGGCCGAACAGTTGCAGCTCGCGCCTGGCAGCCCGGTTTACGCGGTGATCAAGAGCGTCTCGATCGATATGCCGTGAGCGCTCAGGCCTTCCTGCCGGGCTCGCGCGCGGGGGCCGTTGGTGAAACCGCGGCGCGCAACGCAGCGATCTCGGCTGCCCCCGCTTCCAGCGTCTTCGCCTCGATCGCACGGTAATTCGCGACGATCTCTCGCCCGAGCGGTGTCAGATGGGCGCCGCCGCCCTTGGCGCCGCCGGGCTGCGCCTCGACCAGCGGCGCACGGAAGATGCGGTTGAGATCGTCGACCAGCAGCCAGGCACGGCGATAGGACATCTTCATCGAGCGGCCGGCAGCGGAGATCGAGCCGGTCTCGCCGATCGCCTCCAGCAATTGCACCTTGCCGGGGCCAAGGCGCCCACCCGGGGTGAAGTCGAGCCGGAAGCTGAAGCGCGTCGCCGGCAAGGACTGGTCAGCCTTCGACAAGGTCGGCCCTCCACGGCCGCGCGCGCTCAATAGAGCCGCGTGCGGTAGGCCTCTTCCAGATTGGCGTCGGCTTCGGCGGCGTCGACCGCCCTGGTCTGCTCGGCGACGATGCGGCCGAGCGTCGGGAAGCTCGAGCGCTCGACCTGCGCTTCCTGAGCCCAGAGCTTCGAGCGGAGCAGCGCCTTGCCGCAATGGAAATAGGCCTCGTCGACCTCGACGATCAGGCCGAGCTTCGGCGCCTTCTCCTGCATGGCCATCGGCTCCAGCAGCTCGGCGTCGGTCGTCATCCGCGCTCTGCCATTGACGCGCAGGGTCTCGGTGATCCCCGGCACGAAGAAGACCAGGCCGACGCCCGGCGAACTCAGCACATTGCGGAAGGAATCGATCCGGTTGTTGCCGCGCCGGTCGGGGATCAGCAGCGTCCGCTCGTCGAGGACCTCGACGAAGCCCGGCCCGTCACCACGCGGACTGGCATCCACCCCGCCCTCGCGGTCGGCAGTGGCCAGTACGAGAAAGGGCGAAAGCGCAATGAAATCGCGGCAGAACCTGTCGAGCCGGTCGAGCACCTTCTTCTGCACGACCAGGGACTCCTCGCCGACGATTGCGCGCAGTTGGGCTGCATCATCGACCGTCGTGCCCGGCTTCTGGCTGATCGCATTCATCTGACGTCTCCGAAGGCATGCCGGCCCCAGCCGGCGAAGGACGCATAGCATGGCTTCACGGTCGACCGAAGCCTCGGCACAACCTCAGGTGATACGCCGGACGCTGTCGGCGATCTCCTCCGGCTCGAACAGGCGCTTCCAGTCCGGCCGCAGGATCGTTTCCTTGCCGAAGACGATCGCCTTGTTGCAGGCGTCGGAGAACACGCCCTGGACTTCGCCGAAGGTGACCGCCGCCAGGATGTTCATATGGCCGAGCAGGAAGTCGCGCGCCGCCTCGCGCGGCACGCCGCGGGCGATCGCCTCCTCCATCGCCTCGCGCATCGCATCGAGCAGCGTGGCGCAGACGGTTTCCGACAGCCCGGGCTCGAGGATCGCCATCTGCTCGACGGTGACGCGGTGCGAGCGCATCACCGGCGCCCAGATCGCACGCGCCACCTCCTCGCCAACAGCGTAATGCGCCTCCGGCCCTTGCATCAGCGCGTTGACGATGTGCTGCTTGGCGGCGATGCCGCCGAAATGGTCGGCCCGCGCAGCCTCCTCGGTCTCGTCGTTGAAGATCGGCGGATGGCAGGGATGGGTGACGAAATAGGTGATGTCGGCACGCTCGGGCAGATGGCCGGCATGCGGCGCCGCGGCATCGAGGATGACGACGATCGTCCCGGCCGCCAGCTTCGGCACGAGGTCGGCAGCCACCGCGCCGACGGCGGTATCCGGCACCGCCAGGACCACGACCTCCGCGCCTTTGATCGCCACGTCCGGCTCGACGCAGTCCGCACCGAAGGCTTCGCGGATGCGCTCCTGGCCGGCCGGGCTGATCTCGACATGGCGGGTCTCGAAGCGCGAGCGGGCGAGATTGCGGCCGAGCCGCATGCCCATCTTGCCGCCGGCACCGAACAGTGCGACCACCGTCATCGTCGTTCTCCCGCGTCCGCGCGCCCGTTGCCGACGCTGTCCGCCAAGCTGGCAAGGCTTTCCGCCGATCGTCAACGCCGCCGTCCCGCTGGTTGCGTGCGCCTGTTGTCCGGCTGATGCATGGCTTGCCTGCCAATCTTGCATGCAAGATGAAGCCAAAGATTGACGCCCCGGGACGATGACGGGATAGTCGCGGCCCTTGTCACGCATTCGGATCATCATGCCTCGCCCGACGCCGTCCACCGCCCTCGAAGCCCTGCGTGTGCTCGACCTGACGCGCGTGCGCGCCGGGCCGACCTGCGCCCGCATCTTCGCCGATTTCGGCGCCGACGTGATCAAGATCGAAAGCCCGCCGGGGCTCGATCCGAACGAGAACATGAGCGGGCCGCGGCATGGCTACGACATGCAGAACCTGCACCGGAACAAGCGCTCGCTGACGCTCAACCTGAAGACCGAGTCCGGCAAGGCGATCCTGCGCAAGCTGATCGCCGATGCCGACCTGCTGGTCGAGAACTTCCGGCCGGATGTGAAGGAACGGCTCGGTCTTGATTTCGAGACACTGCACGCGCTCAATCCGCGCCTGATCCTGGTCTCGATCTCGGGCTTCGGCCAGAGCGGGCCCTATCGCCTGCGCGCCGGCTTCGACCAGATCGCCCAGGGCATGGGCGGGATGATGTCGGTCACCGGCCTGCCCGGCCAGGGGCCGGTGCGCGCCGGCATCGCCGTCGCCGATTCCGCCGCCGGGCTCTATGGCGCCATCGGCGCCCTGGTCGCGCTGCAGGAGCGCGCCGTCTCGGGCAAGGGGCAATGGGTGCAGACCTCGCTGCTCGAAGCGCAGATCGGCATGATGGATTTCCAGGTCGCGCGCTATCTGGTCGAGGGCAAGGTGCCGCCGCAGGCCGGCAACGACCATCCCTATGCGACGCCGATGGGCGTCTATGCGACACGCGACGGCCACATCAATCTCGGCGTCGGCGCCGAAGGACACTGGCGCTCCTTCTGCGGCGCACTCGGCCGGCCCGAGCTCGCGACCGATCCGCGCTATGACAATATGGAGAAGCGCTTCGCGGCGCGGCCGGAACTGCGCGTCATGCTCGAGGAGATCATGTCGACGCAGGACAGCGCCTACTGGCTCGACGCTTGCGAGAAAGCCTCGGTGCCGGCCGGGCCGATCTATGCGGTCGATGCCGTCTTCGACGATCCGCAGGTGCAGCACCTTGGCATCGCGCAGCCAGTCAGTCATCCCGCGATCGGCGACATCCGCGTCGTCGGCCAACCGGTCAGCCTGTCGCGCACGCCGTCCAGCATCGCGACGCCGACGCCGGACGCCGGCGACCACAATCTCGAAATCCTCACCGAGCTCGGCTTCGACGAGGCGGCGATCGCCGGCCTCAAGGCCGAAGGCGCGATCTGAAAGGCACCCGATGAACGACGAGATTCTCTACGACGTCACAGATGGCGTCGGCACGGTAACGCTCAACCGGCCGCAGGCGCGCAATGCCCTGACCTTCGCCATGTATGAGGGGCTGGCCGAGATACTCGGCAATCCCGAAAAGCACGGCGCGCCGAAGGTGTTCGTCGTCACCGGCGCCGGCGAGAAGGCCTTCGCCGCCGGCACCGACATCTCCCAGTTCCGCGAGTTCAAGACGGCGGAAGACGCCCTCGCCTATGAGAACCGGATCGAGCGGGTGATCACCACGATCGAGAGCTGCACGGTGCCGACCATCGCGGCGATCGCCGGCGCGGTCACCGGCGGCGGCGCGGCAATCGCCTGCGCCTGCGACCTCAGGATCGCGACGCAATCGGCCCGCTTCGGCTTCCCGGTGGCGCGCACGCTCGGCAACTGCCTGTCGATGGCGAATTATGCCCGCCTCGCCAGCCTGCTCGGCCCGGCCCGCGTCAAGGACATCATCTTCACCGCAAGGCTGGTCGAGGCCGAGGAAGGCCATCGCATCGGCCTCTACAACGAGCTCGTCGCCGACCATGCCGCACTGATGGCGCGCGTGAAGGAGCTGGCGGAGACGATCCGCGGCCATGCGCCGCTGACCATGCGCGCGACCAAGGAGGCGCTGCGCCGATTGACGCAGGCGGCAAGCGCCGATGTCAATGGCGATGACCTCGTTACCCTCTGCTACACCAGTGCCGATTTCCGCGAAGGCATGGAAGCCTTCCTCGGCAAGCGCACGCCGAACTGGCAGGGCAAATGAGCGAGACGATCGGCTTCATCGGCCTCGGGCTGATGGGCGCGGGCTTCTGCAAGCGCCTGATCGCGACCGGCCGCGGCGTCGTCGGCTACGATCTCGACCCGGCCCGGCGGGCCGAAGCCGAAGCGCTCGGTGTCGCCCTCGCCGCCTCCCCGGCTGAGGTCGCCGAGCGCGCCAATCCGGTCTGCATCGCGGTGACCACCACCAAGGCGGTTCAGGCGGTGGTAACAGGCGAAGGCAGCATCCTCTCTGCGAAACCTCGTCCGGGCGCGATCGTCATCGACTTCTCGACCACCGAGATCGGCGTGACCAAGGCACTCGCGGCAGCGCTGGCGGAAGCCGGCATCGGCTTCATCGACGCGCCGGTCTCGGGCGGTCCGCCGGCAGCGGAAGCCGGCAAGCTCGCGATCATGGCCGGCGGGACACCGGAGGCGATCGAAGCAGTGCGGCCGCTGGCCGAGAGCCTGGGCCTCTTCACCCATATGGGCGCGGTCGGCGCCGGCCAGGCGACCAAGCTGGTCAACCAGGCTCTCTGCCTGACCAACTATGTCGTCGTGGCGGAGTCGCTGCGGCTGGCCGAGGCCTATGGCGTCGATGCCGGCAAGATCCCGGCGGCGCTGGCGCCCGGCCTCGGCAATTCGGCGGTGCTGCAGGCGATGATGCCGCGCATGGTCGCGCGCGACTTCGCGCCGAAGGGCTATGCTCGGCAGGTGCTGAAGGACCTGGAAATGCTGATGGAGGCCGGGCGCGAGCAGCATTTGGCCATGCCGATGGTCGCTCAGGCGACGACGCTCTACCGGATGCTGGTCGCGCAGGGCCATAGCGAACTCGACGCGATCGCCGTGCTGAAGGTGCTGCCGGAGGTCTCGCCCCCCGCGCCTTGACGACCCCGGCGCGCACTGCCCCGGAGTCGACAACGCGCCTCCGCGCCTATGAGCGCGGCAGAGCCAGGATTGCCTCGGTGGTCTGCACGTCGGCGAAGGTATCGGCCATGGTGACGAGAGAGGCTTGGTGCAGTGCCTGATGGGGGATCGTCAGGCCGTCCGGCCCGGTGAGATCGCGCGTCGCGCAGGCATCGGCTGCAACGATCACCTCATAGCCGAGAGGCGCCGCATCGCGAGCGGCGCCGGAGACGCAGGCATGGGTCATCAGCCCTGATACGATCAGCGTCTTGATGTTGCGTGCCTTGAGACGGGCGTCGATATCGGTCGTGGGAAACACGCTGACCGAGGATTTGCGCAGCACTTCATGGTGAGCGGCCAGCTGGATTTCCGGATGGAAGGCAACGGTCTTGCCATCTTCGGCGAAGATCGGAGCGCCGGCCGGCGTGACGTGCTGGATGTGAAACACCGGCATCTTGGCCTGATCGGCCATGGCGATGAGGCGATTGGCGTTCGCCATCGCCTCATGGCCATCCGGGATCGGCATCCTGCCGCCGAAATACTCCTCCTGGAAATCGATCACGAGAAGCGCGGTGCTGCCGGCCTCGATGGCGGTGGCCGGGCCGGCGCCGACCATGGTCCTGATCGTCGGGTTGCTCATCGTCCTGTCTCCGTCTTGCGTCCCATTACGCTCCTCACCCCAGGGGCGTCGCCGCGCCTCACCGGTTGAAGATGGGCCTCGTTTCGGTTATCGCGCCGTCGCTCACAAGTGTCCCAGATGACAATCAGCGATGAGATCGGGCCAATACCGATGACAGGATCACCGCACCATGTCGCCGTGGTGGCGTTTCACGGCTTCAGCCCTTTCCACCTGTCCGTGCCCTGCATGGTGTTCGCGGACGACCTGGCGCGGCTGGAAGCGCCTCGCTATCGCCTCGAAGTCTGCGCCGAGACGCTCGGCCCGGTCGCGACGCTGGCGGGTTTCTCGATCATGGTGGAGCATGATCTCTCAGCGCTCGCGACCGCGGACACGGTGATCGTGCCGGCCTGGTCGGATCCCGAAACCCGCCCGTCGCAGGCACTGATCGATGCCCTGCGGCGAGCCCACCACCGCGGCGCTCGCCTCGTAGGCCTGTGCCTGGGCTCTTTCGTGCTGGCGGAGGCCGGGCTGCTCGACGGTCGGCCGGCGTCAACGCACTGGGCCTGGGCCGACGATTTCATGCAGAAATACCCGAACGTCGCGCTCGATCGTGCCGCGTTGTTCGTCGATGATGGCGATATCGTCACCTCGGCCGGCACGGCCGCGGCGATCGATTGCTGCCTGCATCTGCTGCGGCGCGACCATGGAGCGGAGATCGCGAACAAGGTCGCGCGGCGCATGGTGGTCGCGCCGCATCGCAGCGGCGGCCAGGCACAGTATATCGAGCAGCCGCTCCCCAAGGCTGCGACCCGTGACCGACTGGGGCTCGTGCTGGAATGGGCCGGCGCGAACCTGAAGCAGCCGCTCGATCTCGACATGATGGCCGGGCGCGCTGCGATGAGCCGCCGCAATTTCTCGCGCCGCTTTCGCAAGGCGACCGGTACGACGTTCTCGGATTGGTTGCTGACGCAGCGCCTGGCGCTGGCTCAACGACTGCTGGAAACAAGCGATGCCAGCGTCGAGGCCGTCGCCGACAGCGCCGGCTTCGGCTCCATCGTTACGTTCCGCCAGCACTTCGCCTCGGCCTTCTCGATCTCGCCGGCCGCCTATCGCAAGCAATTCCGCGGGCTGGGCCCAGCCTCCGGCTAGCCGGCAGGCCCTACTCGGGCGAGGGCGCCGGCTGTGCCTTTTTGTCCTTCAGCGCCGCAACGAGGCCGGACAGGCCGTTGCGGACATGCTCGCGCAGGCGCTGGCTCGCCAATGCGGCGTCGCCGGCGGTGAGTGCCGCCAGGATCTGCTCATGCTCCTGGATCGCCATCTTCCAGCGCTTCGGCCAGAGGTTCGACGAATAGCGGGCCCGGTCGACGCGGAGCGCCAGCAGCTCCCAGATCCAGAGCAGCACGGGATTGCCGGATAGCTCGACGATACGGCGGTGGAAGGCCTTGTTGGCCTCAAAATAGCCCGGCAGCTCGTCGCGCGTGTGATGCAGCATCATCCTGTAGTGCAGCATGCCGATCTCGGCGACGGCCTCGTCGGTGGCGCGCGCTGCGGCGAGTTCCCCCGCCAGACCCTCGATCGTCGAGACGACGTCGATCAGCGCCTCGATCTCGCCGACATCGAGTTCGGCGACGACGGAGGACCGGTTGGGCAGTGCCCGCAGCAAACCGTCCTGCGTCAGCGTCTTGATCGCCTCGCGGATCGGCGTGCGCGAGACCCCGAGCTGTAGGCAGAGTTCGCGCTCGTTGAGCTTGGCGCCCGGCGCCAGCGCCCCGGTAACGATCAGGTTGCGCAATTGCGCGACCGTGCTGCCGTGCAGGGCGCCCTTGCGCCGGCCCGGCTCGGGCTGCGGCAGCTGGGCGAGAAGCGCTGCGAGAGGGGTCGTGTCGGCCGGGCTATCCATGATGCCTTGTATACCGCGTCCCCTCGCCTCCTGTCGAAAATTTCTTGCATACAAGATTTGACGCACCTAGAACGGAGCCACCGGGCAGCCGGCTTCCCTTTTTCAAAGTGCGGACAGCGCCATGAACATCGTCGACCTCTCCATGCCGATTGCGCCGCATTTCCGCTGGCCGGTCGAGCTTTCGATCAAGGGCGATATCGCGGCGGGCGACCAGTTCCGGGTCTCGAAGATCAACGGCCCCTGCCATGGCTTCTCGCATGTCGATGCGCCCGCGCATTTCGTCGCCGGGGCGCCGACGATCGAGGCGACACCGCTCGGCCAGGTGGTCGGCCCCTGCCGCGTGCTCGATTTGAGCGGGCGCCCGGCCGATGAGCCGATCGGCCCTGAGCATCTCGCCGCCGCCGATCCCGGCGGGGCCGATGGCGAGATCCTGCTGCTGGCGACGCAGTGGAACGACCGGCGCGATTACAACGACAAGAGCTTCTGGACCGAAGCGCCCTGGCTAACGCTGGAGGCGGCGCAATGGCTGGCGCAGCGCAAGCCGACCGCCGTCGCCTTCGACTTCCCGCAGGATTATCCGATCCGCCTCCTGCTCGAAGGCAAGGAGGTGCCCAAGCCCGAGCATGTCACCCACCATGTCCTGCTCAGCCATGGCGTCACGCTGATCGAATACGTCGTCAACACCAGCAAGCTGACGGCGCCGCGCAACCTGTTCTCGGCCGCGCCGCTGCTGATTCCGAATGCCGACGGAGCCCCCGCCCGCATCTACGCCATCGAGGGCCTGCCGGTCTGACGGCCGCCGCCCTGCTCCGCTCGAACGAAAGCGACCTCAGTGAACATCGAGAACCTGTTTGCGCTGAAGCCCAGCGCTCCCGATCGCGTGATCTCCGCCGCTTTGGTCGGCGCCGGTGAGTTCGGCGCGAGCTTCATCGGCCAGGCCCGGCGCGCCCCGCATATCGAGCCGCGCGTCGTCTGCGACCTCGACATCGGCCGCGCCCGCAAGGCGGCGCTCGCCGGCGGCCTGAGCGAGGCCGAGATAGTCGATTGCCATAGCGCCGCCGAAGCCAAGGCGGCGCTCGAACGCGGGCTGGTCGCGCTGATCGGCGATGCCGCCCATCTCGAAGGACTGCCGGTCGACGTCGTCGTCGAGGCGACCGGCGATCCGGAAGGCGCGGCGATGACCGCGCTCGCGGCGATCGAAGCCGGGCGCCATCTCGTCATGGTGACCAAGGAGGCCGAATGCATCATCGGCCCGATCCTGGCCCATCGCGCCAAGCAGAACGGCGTCGTGCATACCCCCGTCGACGGCGACCAGCCGAGCCTGCTGATCGGGCTGATCGGCTGGGCCCGCGTGCTCGGCCTGCCGATCGTCGCTGCCGGCAAGTCGTCTGAATCGGATTTCGTCTGGGATTCCGAGGCCGGCACCGTTACCGCCTGGGAGAAGGCGGTGCCGGCCGCCAATTTCGCCGCGGCCTTCGGCAAGCTCGGCAGCGATCCGCTCAGCCTGCTCGACGCACGCACGAAGCTGCCCTTCCCGCGCGCCACCGTGCCCGATCTCTGCGAGATGGGCATCGTCGCCAACCATACCGGGCTGATGCCGGACGTGGCGGCAATGCATGCACCGATCGCGCGGACCACCGAATTGCCGAGCCTGTTCCGGCCGGCGGCCGAAGGCGGCCTTCTCTCTGGCACGGGCCGGGTCGACATGTTCAACTGCCTCAGGCGGCCGGACGAGCTCTCCTTCGCTGGCGGCGTCTTCGTCATCGCCGAGACGCCAGACCTCGCCACCGGCAAGCTCTTTGCCGGCAAAGGCATCCCGTGCTCGCCGGATGGTCGCTATGTCCTGCTGCACAATCCCATGCACCTGCTCGGGGCGGAGGCACCGATGTCGGCGCTCTCTGCCGCGCTGCTCGGCCAGTCGACCGGCGGCGCCGAAGTGCTGCCGCGCGTCGACCTGACGGCGCGGGCAAGCCGCGATCTCGAGCCCGGCGAAACGCTGACCATGGGCTATCGTCATGTCATCGAGGGGTTGGAGCCGCAACTGACCCCGGCGCGCCCACTCGGGCCGAGCGAGCCTGTCCCCTACTACCTCACCGCCGGCAGGCCGGTGGTGCGCAAAGTGGCCCGCGGCGCGGTCGTCACCTGCGCCGACATCGCGCTCGACGAGGAGACCACGCTGGTTCGCCTGCGCCGCGAGCAGGACGCACTGTTCAACCCCGGCGCGCTTTGACTTTGCGGCAACATTCTGTATGCAGCATACAACACTCAGACAAAACTAATCGCTGGCGGGCGACCGCCGGGGAAACGATCGGGAGGCAGGATGACGGGCGCAAGCACCGGACCGGCCGGGCACAGCCCGAACCACACCTGCCTTCCGCCGCAGCGGAGCTGAGCCATGGTGGCCAGCTCCGACCAGCGCGCCCGCTTCCTCGCCTCCGGCGCCGATGACGACCTGCCGATCATCGACGCCCACCACCATTTCTTCGACCTCGCGCGCAATTATCACCCTTGGCTGAGCGACCACCCGGTCGCCTTCCGCTATGGCGACTACAGCGCGATCAGGCGCGACTTCATGCCGGCCGATTATCGCCGCGCGATCGACGGACACCTCGTCGTCGGCAGCGTGCTGATGGAAGGCGAATGGGACCCGCGCGATCCGATCGGCGAGATGCGCTGGGCCTCCGAAGTCGCGCAAGAACACGGCCTGCCCAGCGCGGCGATCGGCCAGATCTGGCTCGACCGCGACGATGTCGGCGAGGTCGTCGCGGCCTATCGCGACATGCCTCTGGTGCGCAGCGTCCGGCACAAGCCCAAGGTGGTCGCCCGCGTCGATCACCGTCCGGATTTCACAGCGCCTGGCTCGATGCGTGACCGTACATGGCGCGACGGCTACGCGCTCCTCGTCGGCGCCGGCCTGAGCTTCGACCTGCAGACGCCGTGGTGGCATCTGGGCGAGGCCGCCGAGCTTGCCCGTGACTTCCCGGATACCACCATCATCCTGAACCACGCCGGCCTGCCGGCCGACCGCAGCGCCGAAGGTCTTGCCGCCTGGCGCGCGGCTTTGGACCGGCTGGCGCGCGAGCCCAACGTCGTCGCCAAAATCTCCGGCATCGGCGTGCCCGGGAAGGCCTGGACGCTGGAGCTGCAGGCACCGGTGATCGACGGCGTGATCGCGGCCTTCGGTATCGAGCGCTGCGCCTTCGCCAGCAACTTCCCGGTCGACAGCCTCTGCGCCTCGTTCGGCACGATCTTCGACGTGTTCAAGGCGACGGTCCGCGAGCGGCCTGCACCTGAACGCCTCGCACTCTTCCACGACAACGCCGCGCGCTGGTACGGGCTCGCTGCCGAGGGAGCCGCCTGATGAAACTACGCGCCCTGCTCCTGCGCCTGACCGAAGACGTGCTGATCGCCGGCTTCGTCGTGATGATCGCCATGGTCTTCGGCAATGTCGTGCTGCGCTATGCCTTCAGCTCCGGCATCATCTCCTCGGAGGAATTGTCGCGGCTGATCTTCGTCTGGCTGACCTTCGGCGGCGCCTTCCTGGTGGCGAAGGACGGCCAGCACCTCGGCATGACCACCATCGTCACCATGCTCGGCCGCAATGGCCGCTGGTGGTGCCGGCTCGCTGTCGAGGCGCTGTCGCTGCTCTGCATGGGAATGCTGGTCGTCGGCTGCTGGCAGCAGGCTTCGATCAATATCGAGAACCACCAGCCGGTCACCGGCGTCCCGGTCGCAGTGACCTATCTCGCCGGCCTCGTCGGTGGCCTCGGCATCGGCGCCCTCAACCTGATCGCGCTGACGCGACTGCTGACCGGCCGCATGCCGGATGACGAGCTCGTCGTCGGGGCGGAATCGGAGGAGCTCACCGCCTTCGAAAACCAGCAGGCGGCGGAGAAGCGCTGATGACGGTCCTCATCTTCCTGGGATCGCTCATCGGCGCGATGGCGCTCGGCATGCCGATCGCGATGGCGCTGCTGGTCTGCGGCGTCGCGCTGATGCTGCAGCTCGACACCTTCGACTCGCAGATCCTGGCGCAGAACCTGATCGGCGGCGCCGATTCCTTCCCGCTGATGGCGGTGCCCTTCTTCATGCTCGCCGGCGAATTGATGAATGCCGGCGGCCTCTCGCGCCGGATCATCGCGCTCGCAGTCACGCTGATCGGCCATGTCCGCGGCGGCCTCGGCTATGTCGCGGTGCTGGCGGCGCTGGTGATGGCGAGCATCTCCGGCTCGGCCGTCGCCGACACCGCCGCGCTCGCGGCGATCCTGCTGCCGATGATGAAGCAGGCCGGCTACAACCTGCCGCGCGCCGCCGGCCTGATCTCCGCCGGCGGCATCATCGCGCCGGTGATCCCGCCCTCGATCGGCTTCGTCGTCTTCGGCGTCGCGGCGGGCGTCTCGATCACGCGGCTCTTCCTCGCCGGTGTCGTGCCCGGCATCCTGATGGGCCTCGCCTTGCTCATCACCTGGTACATCGTCGCCCGCGACGAGCCGGCCGCCCGTGTCCAGCGCGCATCGTTGAGGGAGATCGGACACGCGGTCATCGATGGCCTCTGGGCGCTCGGCCTGCCGGTGCTGATCATCGGCGGCATGAAGGCCGGCGTCTTCACGCCAACCGAGGCCGCGGTGGTCGCTGCGGTCTATGCCGCCTTCGTCGGCGGCTTCATCTATCGCGAGCTGAAGTTCGGCGATCTGCGCCCTGCCCTGCTCGCGGCGCTGAAGACCTCGGCGGCGGTGATGTTCCTGGTCGCGGCGGCGATGGTCTCGGCCTGGCTGATCACCATCGCCGACATCCCTGCCCAGGTCTCCAGCCTGCTCGGCCCGCTGATCGAATCCAAGACGCTGCTGATGCTGGCGATGATGTTCCTTGTCGTCATCGTCGGCACCGCGCTCGACTTCATCCCGACCGTGCTGATCCTGACGCCGGTGCTGATGCCGATCGTCAAGCAGGCCGGGATCGACCCGGTCTATTTCGGCGTGATGTTCATCATCAACAACGCCATAGGCCTTTTGACCCCGCCGGTCGGCACCGTGCTTAACGTCGTCTGCGCCGTCGGCCGCATCCCGATGGATCGCGTCATCAAGGGCGTGATGCCCTTCCTGCTGGCGCAGCTCGCCGTGCTGCTGCTGCTGATCTTCGTGCCCGAGATCGTCACGGTCCCGGCGCGCTGGCTCTACGGGCGCTGACGCGCCTGTCCAACAACAACACAGGGAGGAGACGCTCATGACCATCACCCGCAGGACTGCCCTCACCGGCGCTGGCGCAGGCGGTCAAGCTGCGCTTCGCCCATCCGCATCCGGAAGCCGATAGCTGGCACAAGGCGGCGCTGCTCTTCGCCGAGCAGGTCAAGGCCAAGAGCCAGGGCCGCTACGAGGTCCAGGTCTTCGCCAATGGCGCGCTCGGCTCGGACGCGCAGACGATCAGCGCGGTGCGCGGCGGCTCGCTCGACATCTGCCTGACCGGCAACCCGTTCTTCACGGGCCTGGCGCCCAAGCTCAACGTGCTCGACCTGCCCTTCCTGATCCAGAGCCGCAAGCATGCGGCCGCCGTGATGGACGGCCCGATCGGCGACGGCCTGCGCAAGGAGCTCGAAGGCTCGAACCTGAAGGCCCTCGCCACCTGGGAGATCGGCTGGCGCAACCTGACCAACAACCGCCGCCCGGTTGCGACTGCCGCCGACCTCAAGGGCCTGAAGATCCGCACCACGCCGAACCCGGCTCATATCAAGGCCTTCCAGCTGCTCGGCGCAATTCCGACTCCGATGGCCTTCACCGAGCTCTTCACCGCGCTGGAGACCGGCACCGTCGACGGCCAGGAGAATCCGGTGACGCTGATCCTCAACGCCAAGTTCAACGAGGTGCAGAAGCATCTCTCGCTGACGCGCCATGCCTTCACCACCGGCCCGCTGGTGATGAACAAGACCAAGTTCGACGCGATGCCGGCCGATATCCAGCAGGTGCTGGCTGCCATCGCGATCGAATGCGCCGGCATCCAGCGCAAGATGAACGAGGACACCGAAGGCTCCAGCCTCGACGCGCTGAAGAAGGCCGGCATGCAGGCGGTCGAGTCTCCCGACCGCGACTCCTTCGCCAAGATCGTCACGGCCGAGGTCGAGAAGGAGTTCGTCGGCAAGTACGGCAGCGAGACGCTGGACGCGATCAAGAAGGCGGCGGTCTGACGCTGCGGCTCCCAAACCGTCATGCTCGCCCTTGTGGCGAGCATCCACGTCTTGAACACCGCGTTGCATCGGGAAAGACGTGGATGGTCGGGACAAGCCCGACCATGACGGAAAGGGCGTGTCAGTCCAGAACCGAATTTCTCCGGTTCATGGGCAAACTGAAACGAACCCTCTCCATCGGCCGCCATCCAGAAACGATTCTTGGCTTTTTTGCGCGGCGCCATGGCGCGGCGGCGGGCGCGGACATAGCTCAGCTTCCACTGAGCAACCGCCTGCCGAGGCTGATCATGACGACCGCGCGCCAGCTTCATTTGGGGGCCTTCATGCGCCCCGTCAGCATCCATACCGGCGCCTGGCGCTATCCCGGCGCCTACCCGGATGGGAACTTCAATTTCGGGCACCTCAAGCGCTTCGCGCGGAAGCTCGAGGCCGGTAAGTTCGACGCCTTCTTCATGGCCGACCATCTCGCCGTGCTGAACATGCCGGTCGAGGCCTTGAAGCGCAGCCATACGGTGACCTCGTTCGAGCCGTTCACCCTGCTCTCGGCGCTTGCCGGAGCGACCGAGCGCATCGGCCTCGTCGCCACCGCCTCGACCACCTTCGACGCGCCCTATCACATCGCCCGGCGCTTCGCCTCGCTCGACCATATCAGCGGCGGCCGCGCCGGCTGGAACATCGTCACCACCTCGAACCCGGACGCGGCGCTGAATTTCGGGCTCGACGCCGAGGTCGACCACGGCGAACGCTATGACCGGGCGCGCGAATTCTACGATGTCGTCACCGGCCTGTGGGATTCCTTTGCCGACGACGCCTTCATCCGCGACCGCGAGAGCGGGCTCTATTTCGACCCGGATAAAATGCGGCGGATCGATCACAAGGGCGAACATCTCTCGGTGCGCGGGCCGCTCAACATCGCGCGGCCGCCGCAGGGCTGGCCGGTGATCGTGCAGGCTGGTGCCTCCGAACCCGGCCGCCAGCTCGCGGCCGAGACGGCCGAGGTCGTGTTCGCGGCGCATGGCACGCTCGCGGCGGGGCAAGCCTTCTATGCCGATGTGAAGGGGCGAATGGAGACGATCGGACGTAATCCCGACCACCTCAAGATCCTGCCGGGCGCGCTGACCGTCGTCGGCGACAGCGTCGAGGAAGCCCGCGAGAAGCGGGCGTTGCTCGACTCCTTCGTCCATTACGACAGCGCCATCGCCTCGCTCTCGATCGCGCTCGGCCATGACGCGACCGGCTTCGACCCGGATGGCCCTATCCCTGACATCCCCGAGACCAATCACAGCAAGAGCGGCCGCGAGCGGACGATCGCGCTCGCTCGCCGTGAGAACCTGACCGTCCGCCAGCTCGCCCAGCGGCTCGGCGGCTATGGCGGGCTCGCCTTCGTCGGCACGCCGAAGACGATCGCCGACGAGATGGAGCAGTGGCTGACCGAGCGCGGCAGCGACGGCTTCAACGTGATGTTCCCCTATCTGCCGGAGGGGCTCGATGACTTTGTCGACAAGGTCGTGCCGGAATTGCAGCGGCGCGGCCTGTTCCGCCGGGAGTATCAGGGGCCGACGCTGCGCGACCATCTCGGCCTGCCGCGGCCGGCCAACCGGCATTTCGCCTGAACATTCCTTGGAGGGCAGTCATTGTGGAGGATTGTCCCGACTGTCATCAGATCTTTGAAAAGGCGTTTCATTGACCCCGCAGCGGCGATTGCGAATGATCTGAACATCGAACCGCAGCGATGCGGGCCGGTCGCGGGATTTGCCGGAGCAGCTTGCACCGCGTCACCAAAGCTAAAAGCGCCACGAGACTATCGTGGGCTCCCGATCTGGAGACGCATGATGGTCTACGTGCTCTATTACGCCAGGCGGCAATTGCGGCGGCTCTCCGCCTTCCTGCTCTGGACGCGCAGCTGCCCCCCGCCCTCCGGCCGGCAATAGCCCTCGCAAAATCCGCCCCGGCGGCGCATATCCAGCCTCGACTTTACGGAGGCGACGATGTTCCAGGCGGCGACGATTACGGCCAGCGACAAGCCGGGCTTCTACAGGGAGCTCATCCAGCAGCTCGAAGGCCTGCTGCATGGCGAGCGTGACGCGATCGCCAACGCCGCCAACCTCTCGGCACTGCTCTATGATGCGATGCCGCAGCTCAACTGGGCCGGCTTCTACCTGATGCGCGGCGGCGAACTGGTGCTCGGCCCGTTCCAGGGCAAGCCGGCCTGCGTGCGCATCCCGGTCGGACGCGGCGTCTGCGGCACGGCGGTCGCAAGACGCGAATCCGTGCTGGTCGAGGACGTGCACGCCTTCCCCGGTCACATCGCCTGCGACGCCGCCTCGCGCTCGGAGCTGGTCGTGCCGCTGATCCGCAATGGGGAGGTGATCGGCGTGATCGACCTCGACAGTCCTGAGCCCGGCCGCTTCGACACAGACGACCAGGCCGGGATCGAAGCGATCGCGAACCTCTATCTCGAAGCCAGCGACCGCTTCTGACGGTTTAGCCCGCCCTGCGCGGATCGGGCTTGCTGCGGTTGGCGCCCTGGCGCTCCAGCATCCAGCCCGGATATTCCTTCGGCAGGGCGCTGACCTCGTCGAGCTTCGCCAGCTCATCGGCGGTGAAGGTGATCTCGGTCGCGGCGATGTTCTCGCTGAGCTGCTCTGGCCGCTTGGCGCCGACGATCACGCTGGTCACGGCCGGCTGGTGCAGCAGCCAGGCGAGCGCAACCTGCGCGACGCTGGCCTTGTGCGCCTCGGCGATCGGCCGCATCGCGTCGATCACGTAGTAGCCGCGCTCGCGCTCGACCGGCGGGAAGTCGAAGCTGGCGCGCCGGCCTTCGCCGCCCTGCTCGTTGCGACGATCATATTTGCCGGAGAGCAGGCCACCGGCGAGCGGACTCCAGACCATCAGCCCGACCTTCTCGGAGAGCAGCATCGGCGCGATCTCACGCTCGAGGTCGCGGCCGGCGATAGTGTAATAGGCCTGCAGCGAGGCGATGCGGGCGAGGTGCCGGCGTTCGGAAATGCCGAGCGCCTTGGCGACCTGCCAGGCCGCCCAGTTCGAGACGCCGACATAGCGCACCAGCCCTTGCCGGACGAGCGTATCGAGCGCCTCAAGAGTCTCCTCCATCGGCGTGATGCTGTCGAAGGCATGGATCTGGTAGAGGTCGATATGGTCGAGCTGGAGCCGCTTCAGGCTGGCCTTGGCCTGCTCGAGGATGTGGTAGCGGCTGGCGCCGGAGCCGTTCGGCCCCTGCCCCATCCGGCCGTAGACCTTGGTGGCGACGACGACCTCGTCGCGGGCGATGCCGAGATTGCGCAAGGCCTGGCCGGTGATCTGCTCGGAATTGCCTTCGGCGTAGACATTGGCGGTGTCGATGAAATTGATGCCGGCATCGAGCGCGGTCTTCACCAGCCCGTCGGCCTCCTGCTGGTCGAGCCGGCCGATATTGCCCCAGATGCCAGCATCGCCACCCCCGAAGGTCATGGTGCCCAGGCACAGTTCGGAGACGAGCAGGCCGGTCTGGCCAAGCGTTTGATAGCGCATGACGTGTCTCTTTCGACGATAGGATTTTTCGACTGACGAGGCCGCTGCGGGAAACGCCCATATGGCGCGGGCGGCCGTCACATAGGATAGGAGCCCGGCCCGGCGGCGCGCAACGCACCGGCGCTCACCGTTGCGTGATCAGTCAGCTACGATCAGTTCGCAGCGGGCATCGCGGATCACCTGCGCTGTCGCGGCCGGCGGCTGGCGATCGGTCACCAGAGTCGAGATCTCGCTGAGATGAGCGAGGCGCGCCATGGCGACGCGGCTGAACTTGGTGTGATCGGCGAGCAGGATCGAACGGCGAGCATTGCGCAGCATGGTGCGCCCGACCACCGCCTCGTCATCACGGTATTCGAGCAGGTTCCCGGCGGCGTCGATGCCGCCGATGCTGGTCATGTGCAGGTCGCAGCGATAATTCTCGATGAAGCTGGCAGCGTGCATGCCGCCGCAGGCGCGGTTCGGCCCGAGCCAATGGCCACCAGTGATCAGGATCGAGATCTCCGGGCACTTGTCGAGGATCGCCGCCGCCGCCGTGCTGTTGGTGACGACGCGCAGGCCGCGCGGGCGGCGCTCGGCAATCGCCTTGGCGAGCGCGTCCATGGTTGTGCCAGGGGTGATGAAGAACGAGGTTCCGGGCGTGACGAGTTCTGCAGCGGCCCGCGCCATCGCCGCCTTCTCGCCCGCCGTCTCGACGACCCGCAGGCCATAATCCGTATTGGCAGTCGAGAGATTGGCGCTGGCCCCGCCATGATGGCGACGCAGCAGGCCACGATCGGCGAGGTCCTGCAGGTCGCGCCGCACCGTCTGCGGCGTGACGTTGAAGGCGGAGACGATCTCCTCGATTGCGACATAGCCGCGCTTGCCGAGGATTTCGAGTATGTCGGCGTGACGTTTGCTCAGCGGTTCCATGGCAGGCCTGCTTCAGAGCCGAACCCGGACGGGTTGCATCAACCTATCGGTGAAACCGTCTCTACGACCACTAGACCCCTGCGCGCAATGCGCGTTTGCGAAAATGGTATTGCGAAAGTGAAAGCGTAGGGCATCATCGCCTTTGCCGCGCAAACGGATCCTGCCGGCAGACACAGAACGAGATCCGGCGGGACGAAACATGCTGACCACGCGGCCAGGGAGCCGGCGGATACGCTGCGCGCGCCTCATCCAATCGATCGCCCCTCCAGACTGGGGATACCCGGCATGAGCGGCCGCCAGATCGTCTGCGTCGGCAACCTTGTCCAGGACGAGGTCTTCGAAGTCGAGGCCCTGCCCTCTGCCGGCATCAAGACCGGCGTGCTTGGCTATGTCGAGCGCTTCGGCGGGCCGGCGGCGACGGCCGCGGTGGCGATCTGCCATCTCGGTGGCGAAGCCGCCTATTGGGGCCGGGTCGGCGCCGATGCGGCCGGCGAGACGGGCTTGCGGCTACTGCGCGGCCACGGCGTCGATTGCAGCGGCGTCGCCGTCCTGCCTCAGGGACGCACGCTGCGGGCGATCGTCCTCGTCGACCGGCGCGGCGAGCGCAGCATCGTCTCGAACCGGCGGAGCCTGTCACAGGATGCAAGCGTACTGCCGCCGGACGGGCTCGCACAGGCTGGCGCTGTGCTGGCCGATACGCGCTGGCCGTCTGGCGCAGCTATCGTGCTCGACCGCGCCCATGCCGCCGGCATCCCGAGCGTGCTCGATGTCGATGGCGGCACGCCGGAGGATAACCGCCGCCTGATCGCCAAGGCCGACCACATCGTCTTCTCGACCGAGGGCCTGCGCGATTACGCCGGCAACGGCCCGGCCGAGGAATTGCTGCGGCACTGCGCCAACGGCTCCGACAAGGTCTTCGCCGTGACGCGCGGCAGCGCCGGCAGCCTCTGGCTGGTCGATGGCGAGCTCGTCAGCGTCCCCGCCTTCAAGGTCGCGGCGAAGGACACCACCGGCTGCGGTGACGTCTTCCACGGCGCCTACGCGCTTGGGCTCTGCGAGGGGCAAAGCCCGGTCGAAGCCGCGCGCCTGGCGGCAGCCGTCGCGGCGCTCAAGGCCGAGCGCGCCAATGGCTGGGACGGCATGCCCGATCGCGCCGCCGTTCAGGCCCTGCTGGCAACCGGAGAGACGCATCCGAACTGACGCTCCGGCCGATTGCGCATTGCAACATGGCTTATGCTGCAATGCGCGAAAACGATAATACGACTTGCGATAACGAAAACAGCATGCATTGATTACGAACGTGATGAGGCGGGCTTCCAGCCCGCCCGCCGGAAGCCCGGAAGCCCACCGGTGCTCTCCGCCTCGAAGCCGTTTTCGAAGGTATGACCCATGGCATGCGCCTCGCTCGCTGAGCTGACCGACGACCTCAAGACGATCGGCGTCGATCTCGCCGGCTCCTCGCCCGACTTCAGCAAAAGCAAGCGCCCGCCGGATGCGATGATCGACCGCTGGGCCGAGACCGCGGCGCTGGCCGAGCCGGAGACGCGCGCGGTGGCGATCTGGGCGATCCGCGAGGCTGCCCATGCCGCCGGCATCGTGCCCGCCTCGATCCAGGAGCTCTATCTCGCCTGCGCCGCCGGCAAATGGTCCGGCAAGACCGTGCCGGCGATGAACCTGCGCGGCTGGAGCTACCATACTTGCCGCGCGGTCTTCCGCGCCGGCCAGGAGCTCGATTCCAAGCTCTTCATCTTCGAGCAGGCGGTGGGCGAAGCGCTCTACGCCCAGCAGCCGCCGCTGGAATACGCTGGGGCGGTGCTCGCGGCGGCGCTGCGCGAAGGCCACACCGGCCCGGTCTTCCTGCAGGCCGACCACGACCAGATCAACGCCAAGGCCTATCTCGCCGACCCGAAGACGGAGATCCGCAAGCTGGAGGCCATCATGCGCGAGCAGGTCGCGGCCGGCATGTACAGCATCGACATCGACGCCTCGACGGTGGTCGACCTGTCGCTGGCGACGGTCGAGGACCAGCAGCGCGTCAACGCCGAACTCACCGCGCATTTCACCGAGTTCGTCCGCGGCATCGAGCCCAAGGGGGTCTCGATCTCGCTCGGCGCCGAGATCGGCGAGGTCGGCCATGAGAACACCACGCCGGAAGAGCTGCGTGCCTTCATGAAGGTCTATCTTGCCGAGATGGCCAAGCGCAGCACCAAGCTGCCGATCGTGAGCAAGATCTCGATCAATTCCGGCACCTATCACGGCGGCAAGGTGCTGCCGGACGGCACACTCGCCGATGTCAACGTCGACTACGATCTGCTGAAGACGATCTCGACCATCTGCCGCAAGGAGTACAACATGGCGGGGGCTGTCCAGCACGGCGCCTCGACCCTGCCCGGCACGCAGCTCGCCAAGCTTCCGGTGGCGGAAGCCGTCGAGGTCCATCTTGCGCTCGGCTTCAACAACCTGATCTTCGATCACCCTGCCCTGCCGCAGGCCTTGAGGGATCAGATCAAGGAGTACACCTTCGCCAATCACCTCTCCGAGAAGGGGGCTGGCGAGACCGACGCGCAGTTCTTCTACAACACCCGCAAGAAGTCCTGGAAGGTGATGAAGAAGCCGTTCTGGGAGATGCCGAAGGCGGCCGAGACCGCGATCATGGCCTCGCTGCAGGAGATGTTCCGCAACATGTTCACCTGGATGAATGTGGGCGGGACGAGCGAGCTGGTCGATGAGAACACCACGTTGGTCAAGGTCGCCCCGCCGGTGCCGGAAGCTCTGCTCAAGGCGCGCGCGGCCTGAAGCCGCCAGACCACGCATCCGCAGAAAGCGGAGCGACAATAAAAAGATCGAACAAAATCAACGATCAACGGGAGGAAACGCATATGGATCAGCATCGCAGGTCTTCCTTGCTGGCACTCGCGGCGATGGCGCTCGCCTCGGCGATCAGCCTGCCGACCCTCGCCCTCGCCCAGCAGAAGGAGGTGCGCTGGGGCCAGTGGAAAGGCACCGAGGTCGGCGAGAAGTTCATGGGTGAGCTCAAGGCCGCCTTCGAGAAGGATCATCCCGACATCAAGCTGACGCCGGTCGACTCGCCGTTCACCGGCTTCCATGACCGCGCCATCGTGCTGCACCAGGCCAAGAAGCTGCCGGACGTGCTGCTGGTCCAGGTCGACTGGGTCGCCGAGTTCGCCGATCTCGGCATGATCGAGCCGCTCGATGCGCGCATCGCCAAGGAGCCGAAGGAGTTCTTCGCGAACATCCCGGAGACCTTCCACGCCAAATGGAAGGGCAAGCAGTACTACCTGCCGATCGAGAGCGGCGCGGTAGCGCTGTTCTGGAACACCGACCGGTTCAAGGAAGCAGGCCTCTCCGGCCCGCCGAAGACCTGGGATGAGTTCGCCGAATATTCCCGCAAGCTGACCAATCCCGACAAGCGCCAGTTCGCGGTCACCGGCACGCTCCAGGCCGAGCCGCCGACCAACATGACCTATGACATCTACCCGCTGCTGCTGCAGGGCGGTGCGACGATCATGGATGCCGCGACCAACAAGGCCGTGTTCAACAGCCCCGAGGGCGTCGCCGCGATCGAGTGGTACATCGAGCGGATGAACAAGGACAAAGTCTCGGTGCCGGGTGTGCTGAGCAATGGCGAGAAGGAAAAGCGCGCCAATTTCGCCTCCGGCAATGTCGCGATGATGTTCGAGGGGCCGTGGGGCGTCGCCATCCAGAAGCAGCTCAACCCGAACCTCAACTACGACATCGCCCCGCTGCCGAAAGGCAAGAGCACCGGCACCATGGTGCGCGGCTCGCTCAACACCATCAGCAGCCAGGCGCAGGACAAGGACGCGGCCTGGACCTTCATGAAGTGGCTCTCGGGGCCGAAGGGCATCGAGATGTGGGCGAAGGGCACCGGCGGTTTCCCGGCCCGCACCGACGTCTCCAGCCAGGACTGGTTCAAGGAGCGCAAGCTCTTCCAGGCCTTCGTGACGCAGATGGCGCAGCCGAACGCGCAGTCGCCGTTCCTGTCGATGCCCAACGCCGTGCAGATGAACAAGGTGATGACCACCGAGATTCAGAACGCCGTGCAGGGCAAGAAGACCGCCAAGCAAGCTTTGGATGACGCCGCGGCCGAATGGAACAAGGTCCTCGCCGGCGCCAAGTGACCGGCTGACGTCACAACTATCCAGCCGGAGCTTTTCTCCGGCCGGTCCCTCTCCCCTCGCTCAGTGCCGGCCGCCCGCAAAGGCAGGCGGCCGGTTCCGCAACGATCGGCGAGTCATGCTGCTTACGCTCAAACGCAAATACCGCGAGGAATTCCTGGCCGCGTCCTTCCTGTGGCCGTCGCTGCTGATCCTCGTCGCATTGCTGATTTATCCGCTGATCGACGTCGTCCGCCTGAGCTTCCACGACAGCAATCTCCAGCGCGAGGTCTGGGTCGGCTTCGGCAACTACATCGCGCTCGCCAATGACCCGCTGTTCTGGCGCGCTTTCTGGCAGACCGTCGTCTTCACCTTCTTCAGCGTCGTGCTGCACTTGGTGATCGGGCTCGGCCTCGCGCTCTTGCTCAACATGAATCTCGACCCGGCCTTCCGCACCGTCGCACGTGGCCTCCTGATCGTGCCCTGGCTGCTGGCGCCGACCGTCGCCGGCATGATCTGGGTGCTGATGCTGCAGCCCTTCGGCGTGCTCAACGGCCTGCTCGCCTCGCTCGGGATCATCGACGTCAACTTCACGATCTCCTGGCTTGGCGATCCCTCGACGGCGCTCGGCTCGGTGACGGCGATGAACGTCTGGCGCGCCTTTCCCTTCTTCATGGTGATGCTGCTCGCCGGCCTGCAGGCGATCCCGAAGCAGCTCTACGAAGCGGCCGAGATCGACGGCGCCTCGCTGTTCCGGCAGTTCTGGCACATCACTTTGCCGCAGCTGCGCGGCGTCATCACCACGATCGTCCTGCTCGACTCGATCTGGACCTTCCGCGCCTTCGATCCCGTCTATGTGATGACTGGCGGCGGGCCGGCGCACGGCTCCGAGGTGCTGGCGACGGCGATCTATTTCGACGGCTTCCAGAAGCTGAAATTCGGCTACGCCTCGGCCGAGGCCGTGGTGATGTTCATCGTGCTCTTCATCGTCAGCGCCATCTATGTCCGCCGAACCATGAGCAATCAGCAATGACCTTCGCCCAGCCCGTCGCCGCGGCGCACCCACGCCCCTATCTCGGCAAGATCGGCATTCGCGGGCGCGAGCGTCTGGTCAACGCCGCCTCCTATCTGCTGCTGCTGGTCGCGATCGCGATCGTGTTCTTCCCGCTCGCCTGGATGCTGACCGTCTCGGTCAGGCCCAATATCGAGGTGATGCGGATGCCGCCGACATGGCTGCCGCAGGTGTTCACGCTCGAGGGCTACCGCAAGATCTTCGCGAGCCCGCGCTATCTCCTCGTCTTCGCCAACACGATGGTGATCTCGCTCTTGGTGACGGTGCTCTCGCTGATCCTCGGGGCGATGGCGGCCTATGCGCTGGCGCGTTTCAAGTTCGCCGGGCAGCGGGCGGTGCTGATGTTCCTGATCACCACGCAGATGTTCCCGCTGGTACTGCTCTGCATCCCCTATTTCCGGATCTTCATCACGCTCGGGCTCTACGACACCCGGACATCGCTGATCGTGGTCTACCTGACCTTCACCCTGCCCTTCTGCATCCTGATGTTGCGCAGCTACTTCATCAACATTCCCCGCGACATCGAGGAAGCGGCGATGGTCGACGGCTGCTCGCGGCTGGGGGCGATCTTCCGGACGCTGGTCCCGATGTCCTACCCCGCCTTCATCGGCGCCGGGCTCTACACCTTCCTGCTCGCCTGGAATGAGTTCCTCTTCGCGGTGGTGCTGATCGAATCCTGGGAGAACCGGGTGCTGACCATGGCGATCTACAGCCTGATGGCCGAGTTCGTCACCGACTGGAACACGATGATGGCCTTCTCGGTGCTGGCCAGCCTGCCTCTGGTGATGGCCTTCATCTTCCTGCAGAAATTCATGGTCCAGGGCATGACGGCGGGCGCGCTGACCTCGTGAGGCGGCGCCTCATCCCACCGGAACAGCCAGCCCGGCTTTGACCCGGTCCATCGCGACGAAGGTGCGGAACTTGCGGATATTGGCGTCGGCGAAGAAGAGCCGGCGGGTCAGCGCCTCATAGGCCGTCATGCTCGGCACCAGCACGACCAGCATGAAATCGACCTCGCCGGTGACGTAGTAGCATTGCTGTACTTCCGGCGCGGCAAGGAAGGCGCGCTTGGCGGCGTCGATATCCCTGGCCGTCTCGCTGACCAGCTCGATCTCGACGAAGATGGTGATCGGGTGGCCGAGCGCCGCCGGCTCGACCACCGCGACATTGGCGGTGATGACACCGTCCTTCTCCATCCGGCGGATGCGGCGCTGAACGGCCGGCGCCGACAGGTTGACCTTCTCGCCGATCACGCGCTGCGGTGTCGTGTTGTCCTGCTGCAGGATGGCGAGGATCGCCCGGTCGAAGGCATCGAGGGCGGAAGCGGATGTCTCGCTCAAGCGCAGCTCCAAGAACAAGGGTCGTGAAACAAACTTGCAAGGAAGGTAGGTGATTGCAGCGCCTTTTTCGCAACGCTTGCAATATCTCTTCGCTGGACATCGCAAAGAGGCAAGCCATGCTCCTGCTCAACCAGCTCCCGGATTTCCTCCAGCCGCTCCACCCGGTCGATGCGGAGACGCTCGGCCCGGCGGGAGCCGACGCGATCGAGCGGCATCTCGCCGGCCGCTCCGAGCATGTGCCGACGCCGCTGCGCGCCCTGCCCAGCCTCGCCGCGGAGCTTGGCATCGGCGCGCTGCATCTCAAGGACGAAGGCCAGCGGCTCGGCCTCGGCAGCTTCAAGGCGCTGGGCGGCGCCTATGCCGTGACGCGCTTGGTGCTGGAGGCGGCGAGCGAACGGCTCGGACGGACGCTCGACGAAGCTGACCTGACCTCGCCCGAGGTTCGCGCGATCGCGGCCGGGATGACCTTCGCCTGCGCCACCGACGGCAACCATGGCCGCTCGGTCGCACAGGGCGCAGAGCTCGTCGGCGCCAAGTCGGTGATCTTCATGCATGGCGGCGTCAGCGAGCCGCGCGCCGCGGCGATCGCCCGCTTCGGCGCGCAGATCGTTCGCGTCCCCGGCACCTATGACGATTCCATCGTAGAGGCCGCTCGCGTTGCCAATGAGAAGGGCTGGACGACCGTCTCCGACACCTCCTGGGACGGCTATGAGCGCATCCCCGGCCTCGTCATGCAGGGCTATACCGCGATCATCCGCGAGGCCCTGCGGCAGCTGCCGGAGCCGCCGACCCACGTCTTCGTCCAGGCCGGCGTCGGCGGCATCGCCGCAGCGATCGCGGCGCAGCTCTCGCTGGTTTTCGGCGAGAACCGGCCGGTCTTCACCGTGGTCGATCCGGCGCGCGCCGCCTGCCTGTTCGAGAGCGCCCGCGCCGGGCGACCGACCAAGATCGCCCATGGCGCGCCGACGGTGATGGCGATGCTGGAATGCTACGATCCCTCGCCGCTCGCCTGGCGCGTGCTGTCGCGAGCTGCTGATGCCTTCATGACCGTCGAGGATGCAGTGGCGGTCGAGGCGATGAACCGGCTGGCGCGCCCGAACGGCGGCGACCCTGCGATCGTTGCCGGCGAAAGCGGCGCGGCCGGTTTCGCCGGTTTGCTCGCAGCGCTGCGCGATCCGCAGGCGCGCGCGGCGCTGAAGCTCGACGCCTCCTCGCGCGTCTTCGCCGTCGTCACCGAGGGCGCGACCGATCCGGAGCGCTATGCCGAACTGGTCGGGCTGACGCCAGCCGAGGTCACCGGGAAGGCCGCGTGATGTCCGGCAAGCTCACACTGCTCTACCAGAGCCATTCACCCTATGCCCGCAAGGTGCTGGTCAGCGCCCATGAGCTCGGGCTGGCGGACCGCCTCGACGTCGTCCATCACGAGACCAGCCCGACCAACCGCAACGACGCCGTCTTCGCGCAGAACCCGCTCGGCAAGGTGCCGGTGCTGCTGACGCCGGATGCCGGCGCCCTCTTCGATTCCGTGGTGATCTGCGACTATCTCGACCGGCTCGCCGGCGAGGGATCGCTGATCCCGCGCGAAGGGCCGGCGCGTTACGAAGCCCTGCGCCTGCAGGCGCTGGCACAGGGCCTGTGCGATGCCGGGATTGCGGTGCGCTGGGATACCGAGCGCCGACCCGAGGCGCTGCGCTACCCAGCGCTCGCGGCGGGTCAGACGACCAAGCTGCTCGAAGCCTATGACTACCTGGAAACCCAGGCCGATCTCGACGGCCCGGCGACCGTCGGCCAGATCGGGCTCGCGACGGCTCTGGCCTGGCTCAGCTTCCGGCGCCTACCGGATTTCCGCGCGCGGGCGCCGCGGCTCGCCGGCTGGTACGACCGCTTCAACCAGCGTCCGTCGATGCGCGCCACGCCTTATGAGGGCGAGACGCAGGACTGATGCCAGTTCTGTATCGCCCCCATCATTCCGGGACTTCGCGTAGCGAAGGGCCCGGAATCCAGAGCCGATGCCGGTCATGAAAATGGCGCTGCGATCGGAGCAACTTCCGGCCACGGCATCGGTTCTGGGTTCCGGGCTCAGGCCTACGGCCTGCCTCGGAAAGACGACCCGTCAGCCTTCGACCGGCACCATCGCGGCAACGACCAGATCGCTTGCTCGCTCGCTCGCTCCCAGGCCCTCAGCGACGCCGCGACGGTCGGCAGCCGGGCGATTCTGGCTCATCTTGCGCTTGCCTTCGAGCCGGGTGATCGGGATGCGCAGGCCGACGATGCCGCGCAGCTGTGCCTGCACGAAGGCTGGCGGTGCGTCATCGACCGCCCAAGGCTGCGCCCGCGTGGCCTCGTGCAGATTGGTGAGACGCGTGACCGCGTCGAGCAGGCGTTCGGGATCCTCGAAGAACTCGGCTGGACCGTAGGCGTGGACAGCCTGGTAGTTCCAGGTCGGCACGACCTTGCCGGTCTCGCGCTTGGTCTCGTACCAGGACGGCGTGACATAGGCGTCGGGCCCGTTGAACAGGACCATGGCCTCGCCGATCGCCGCGGCCTTCCATTGCGGATTGGCGCGGGCGAGATGGCCGTGAAGCACGCCGAACTCGCCCTCCTCCTCCGCCAGGATCAGCGGCAGCGGCGTCGCGAGCAGTCCCTCGGCCGTGGCGGTCACAAGCGTTGCGAGCCGGCAGGCGCGCATCATCGCGTGGATCTCGGTGCGATCGTCGACGCGGAAGGCCGGCGGGGTATACATCGTAAGGGTCTCCTTGCGGTCGCCGTCGTCATGCCGCTAATCTGGCCTGCATGAAACGACCAGTTTCGAGCATTCAAACTGGACCAGTCGAAGGCGAGATCGGCGCCCAACGCCGGGTCATCGCGGCGATCAA
The DNA here is from genome assembly GCF_059415545.1 of Allobosea sp. GW821-FHT10B12. Lineage (NCBI taxonomy): Bacteria > Pseudomonadati > Pseudomonadota > Alphaproteobacteria > Hyphomicrobiales > Alloboseaceae > Allobosea > Allobosea sp. GW821-FHT10B12. Next base: position 94,586 of record NZ_JBWKNL010000011.1, on the reverse strand, counting down.
GCGTGAGATCGCGGCCGGTGTCCACGCCCCCGGCTCGCGCTTGCCATCGACACGTGCACTCGCGGCCGAATGGGGCCTGTCGCGCACCACCGTCACGGCCGCGTTCGAGCAGTTGGCCGCCGAAGGCTATCTCGAAACACACCCGGGTGCGCGCGCCCGGGTTGCCGCCGGTCTGGCGCGGCCAGAGCCGACACCGGGAAGCGCGCCCTCACCGCGTCCGACCGAACTTTCCGCCTATGGCCGACGGCTCGCAGCCGCTGCGCCCATTCCGTGGAACCCGCAGCCCTTCGCGCTCGATTTCCGCTATGGCGAGCTCGCCGGCGGCGACTTCCCGACGCTTGCCTGGCGGCGCGCGCTGGCGAACGCGGTGACCAAGCGGCCGAGCCGCCTGCGCTATGGCGATCCGCGCGGCCTGCCGGAGCTGCGCGCGGCGCTGCAGGGCTATCTCTGGCGGGCCCGCGGCCTGCGCTGCGATATCGACGACATCCTCGTCGTCAACGGCTCGCAGCAAGGCTTCGACCTCTGCACAAGGCTACTGCTCGATCCCGGCGACCGCGTCGTGATCGAGGATCCCGGCTATAATCTGGCGCGCCAGGCCTTCCTGACGGCGGGCGCCGAGCTTTCGCCGCAGCCGGTCGATCGCGAGGGCATGCGCACCGCGGACCTGCCGCCGGCGCGGCTCGCCTTCGTCACGCCGTCGCACCAATTGCCGCTCGGCAGCATTCTCTCGGCGCCGCGGCGGCAGGAATTGCTCGCCTGGGCGGCGCGGCATGGCGCCTCCATCATCGAGGATGACTACGACGCCGAATATCGCCACGGCGTCGGGCCGGTGCCGCCTTTGCGCTCGCTCGACCAGGCCGGCAGCGTCATCTATCTCGGCACAGTCTCGAAGACGCTCTCGCCGACCTTGCGGCTCGGCTATCTCGCGCTGCCACTAGCACTGCGCGAGGTTTTTGCCCGGGCCAAGCGCATGGTCGACCGGCATACGCCCGAACTCGAACAGGCCGCCCTGGCCGAACTGATCGCGAGCGGGGCCTATGAGCGGCATGTCCGCCGCATCCGGCGCCGCAATGGTGAGCGGCGGGCCGCCCTGCTGAAGGCCCTGCGCGAGCGGCTCGGCGAGCGCGTCAGCATCGTCGGCACCGATGCCGGCCTGCATGTTCTCGCCTGGATCAACAGGCTGCCGCAAACGCGCGAAAACGAGCTGACGGAGCGGGCCGCAGCCGCCTCGCTCGGCCTCTACGGCGTCAGCGGGCTCTATGACCGGCCTGATGATCCCGAGCGCCGCGCCGGTCTCGTCATCGGCTATGCCGCGCTCGACGAGGCGCAGATCGCGGCCGGCATCGCGCGGCTGGATGGGCTGCTGCGGGAACTCGGCGCCTAGGTCTCAATCGCGATAGACCGGCTCCTCGGCATCGAGCTGCCGGCGGATCGAGGCCAGGTGCAGCCGCGCCGATTCCGGGTCGCCCTCGCGCATCTGTTGGTAGGCCGCCTCGGCGATCTCCGGCTTCACCGGCAGCACCTTGCGGCCGGTCGAGAGCGCGAGCGTCTGCACTTCGCAGGCGCGCTCGAGATAATAGAGATCGTCCCAGGCCTCTGCGATGTTCGGGCCGAGCACCATGACGCCGTGGTGCTTCATGAAGACGATGTCGGCCTCGCCGACCGCGCCGGCTATGCGATCCCCCTCGCGCTCGTCGAGGGCCAAGCCGTTATAGTCGCGGTCGAACACGGTGCGGCCATAGAACTTCAGCGCCGTCTGCCCAGCGAAGATCAAGGGCTCGCCCTCGGTCATGGAGAGCGCCGTCGCATAGGGCATGTGGGTGTGGAAGGCGACGCGGGCGCGCGGCAGGTTCTTGTGAACGCGGGCGTGGATGTAGAAGGCGGTCGCCTCGGGCTGGCCCTCGCCGGCGACGACATTGCCGTGGAAATCGCAGATCAGCAGCTTCGAAGCGGTGAGCTCGCGGAAGGCCCAGCCATACGGATTGACGATGAAGAGATCGTCATAGCCCGGCACAAGCGCCGAGAAATGGTTGCAGATGCCCTCCTCGAAGCCGTAGCGCGCCGCCATGCGGAAGCAGGCGGCGAGATCGCGCCGGGCCTCCCAGACAGCATCGGAATCGAGGTTCGGCTGGTTCAGGCCGGCGGAGATTGCCGGCGCCGCGCCGGCCTTGAGGGAGTGTGCCATGCGTCTAGTCTAGGGCCGCATCGACGCCGGGCAAGCGCGTCGCCCTGCGCCAGGTGAACAGGCCTGCGGTGGTCGCCGCATACCGGCGACGATCTCGCCAGGCTCTCGTCGCGCAGCGGCATCATCGCCAGGACTATCGGCGCTCCGGCCTTGACCCGGTTTTAGCTCTTCCCCTTATATCCGGGCGGGGGGCCTTCAGAGGCCTATCATGCTACGCATCGCCATACTCGCCGCCACCTGTCTCGCTTTCGCGGCGCCTGCCCAAGCCTACAACAACCCGATCAGCCGCGGTCTCGCGGACTTCCTCAACATCTTCAGCGAACAACCGGTCCCGCGCCAGGTCGTGCCCTGGGCCGGCAGGGAGGCGCCCGGTACGGTCGTGGTCTCGACGAGCCAACGGCGGCTCTATTACGTTCTCGGCCGCGGACAGGCCCTTCGTTACGGCGTCGGCGTCGGACGGCAGGGCTTCAGCTGGTCAGGCACCAAGACCGTGACGAGGAAGCGCGAATGGCCGGACTGGCGCCCGCCCGCGGCGATGCTGAAACGCCGCCCCGACCTGCCGCGCTACATGCCTGGCGGGATGGAGAATCCGCTCGGGGCGCGGGCGATCTATCTCGGCTCAAGCCTCTACCGCATCCACGGCTCCAACGAGCCCGACACGATCGGAGCCGCCGTCTCGTCGGGCTGCATCCGCATGACCAATCGCGACGTCATGGACCTCTATGACCGCGTCAGGCCCGGCACCAAGGTCGTCGTGCTGCGGTGACCATCGCTAAGCCTCTGCTGCCACCGCCCTGACGCGCCGGAACGAGGGCAGCAGGATCATCGCCAGCAGCGCTGCCGCCATCACGAGCAAGGCGATGCAGACGGGACTGGCGAAGATGTCGACGCTGCCGTTCGAAAGCAGCATGGCGCGGCGCAGGTTTTCCTCCATGGCCGGGCCGAGGATGAAGGCGAGGACGAGCGGCGCCAGCGGGCAATCCAGCAGCGAAAGGACGATGCCGAGCACTCCGAACAGGGCAAGGAGCGCAACCTCGAAGGGGCTGTAGTTCACCGAATAGATGCCGATGCAGCAGAACAGCAGGATCGCCGGGAACATCAGCCGGTAAGGCACCTGCAGCAGCCGGACCCAGAGGCCGATCAGGGGCAGGTTGATGACGAGCAGCATCAGATTGCCGAGCCACATCGAGGCGATCAGCCCCCAGAACAGCCCGGGCTGGACGGAAGCAAGGTTCGGGCTCGGCGCGATGCCGTGGATCAGCATCGCGCCGGCCATCATCGCCATCACGGAATTGCTCGGGATGCCCAGAGCGAGCATCGGGATGAAGGAGGCCTGGGCGCCGGCATTGTTGGCGGCTTCGGGGCCCGCGACGCCCTCGATCGCACCGTGGCCGAAGCGCTCGGGCGACGAGGACAGCTTCTTCTCGGTCGAATAGGAGGCAAAGGAGGCCATCATGGCGCTGCCGCCCGGCAGGATCCCGAGCAGCGCGCCGATGCCGGTGCCGCGCAAGGCTGCCGGCCAGGCCGCCCGGAAGTCAGCTGCGGTCAGCCGCAGCGTCGACACGGCCTGGGCGCGCTCGCCGCCCTGCTCCGGCCGCGCCAGGTTGAGTACGATCTCGGCGATGCCGAACATGCCCATCGAGAGGGCGGCGATGCCGATGCCGTCGCGCAATTCGGCGACGCCGAAAGTGAAGCGGTCGAGGCCGGTGTTGACGTCGGCGCCGACGAGGCCGAGCAGCAATCCGACAAGGATCATGCCGAAGGATTTCAGCAGCGAGCCCTGCGCGAACACGATCGCCGCGATCAGCCCGAGAACCATCAGGCAGAAATACTCCGCCGGGCCGAAGCGCTGCGCCACGGCGGTCAGCGCCGGGCTGAAGAAGGCGATCAGCAGGGTCGTGACCGTGCCGGCGAGGAAGGACGAGAGAGCCGCGGCAGCCAGCGCCGCGCCTGCCCTGCCCTGGCGCGCCATCTCGTAGCCGTCGAGGCAGGTGACGACCGAGGAGGATTCGCCCGGCAGCCGCATCAGGATCGCCGTGGTCGAGCCGCCATATTGCGCGCCGTAGTAGATGCCGGCGAGCATGATCAGCGCCCCGGTCGGCTCGAGGTAATAGGTCAGCGGCAGCAGCATCGCCATGGTGGCGATCGGCCCGAGCCCGGGCAGCACACCGATCAGCGTGCCGACCAAGGCGCCGAGGAAGCAGTACCAGAGGTTGATCGGCGTCGCGGCGACCGTCAGCCCGACGCCGAGCGATGAGATGATCTCGCTCACAGCGGCCAGACCCGGACCGGAAGCCTCAGCAGATAGCCGAACAGCAGCGCGCAGAGGCCGGCGAACAGCACGGCAACCACCGGCACCTCGCGCCAGCGCGGCTGCGGATCTCCAAGCGCCGCCACCAGGATGCAGACGAGGCAGGCGACGAACAGGCCGGCCCGCTCGACCAGGCCGGCGAAGAGCAGGATCGCGGCGGCGATCCAGCCCATCGCGCGCAGCGGGAAGGCAGGCCAGCGAAAGGCGCGCAGCCGCATGCCCCTGACCGTCACGACGAGGCCGGTGAGCACCAGGGCACCCGCGACGACGCGCGGCAGGTAGCCGGGCCCCATATCCAGCGAACTGCCGACCGGATAGGCGCGGCCCATGAGAAGCGCGGCGATGCCCAGAGCCGCAAACAGCAGGCCGGCGAGGATATCGCCGGTCGCGCGCACCGCCTGATCGTCGGCAACGAGCTCTGCCGGCCCCGTCGGGGGAGCCTGATCCTGGTCCTGCATTCCGCCTCCCGCCGCATGACCAACGCCTTGACCGGCGCTTTATGTCATTAGGTCAGTTTTATATACTATCGACCTGATGACAAGCTCGGTGTGATAGGGTCAGCTGGACCGATAATCGCAGCTCGGGAATCTCGATGGCCATCAGCACAGTCAGGACGGTCGCCATCGACCAGACGCTGTCGGATCCCGAATGGCGCTTCGCGCAGGGGCCGCTCACGCGCATCCGGGGCTTCGCCGTGATCGTCAGCGACGAGCAAGGTGTCGAAGGGCACGGCTATGTTCGCGCCATGCCACCCTGGACCGAGCCATTGGAGGTGGTGAAAGCCAGCTTCGACTATCTCTGCGACGGTCTGGTCGGACAGGACGAGACCGCGATCGGTGCGATCATGGACCGGCTCGACCGGCGCCTGCACGGCGCCCTGCCGGTGAAGGCCGGGATCGAATGCGCCCTGCTCGACTTGAGGGCCCGGGCGCTCGGCGTGCCGCTGCACGATCTCTATGGCGGCAAGCGCCAGGACCGCTTTGCCAATACGCGGATCATTCCGCTGAAATCGCCGGAGCGCATGGCTGAGGTCGCCGAGGGGCTGGTCGCCGCCGGCTTCCAGCATCTGAAGGTCAAGGTCTCAGGCGAGCCGCAGCTCGATCTCGACCGCGTCCGCGCGGTGAGGAATGCGGTCGGCACCGAGATCGCGCTGATGATCGACGCCAATGAATCCTACACGCCGAAGGCGGCGGTGAAGGCGATCAACGCCATGGCCCGTTTCGGACTTGAACTCGTCGAGCAGCCGACGGCCGCCGCCGATTTCAAGAGCTTCATCGCCGTCGCGAAGGCGCTCGATGTTCCGGTCGAAGCCGATGAGAGCGCGCAGGACCTGCCCTCGATCCTGAGGATCGCCGAGGCCGGCCATGTCGAATCGATCAATCTGCGCATCCTCAACCATGGCGGCCCGAGCCGGACGGCGCAGGCGGTCGCGATCTGCCGCGCCGCCAATCTCGGCTTCCGCTTCGGCGCCGTGTTCGGCTCGAGCATCATCCACGCCCACACCGTGCAGCTGGCGGCGAGCCTGCCGGCGCCGCGCTTCCCGCACGAGTTCTCGGAGATGGCACTCCTGAACGACGACCGCTTCTCGGGCCTGAGCCTGGAGCGGGGCGAGGTCGCCGTACCGGCCGGAGCCGGCACGGGCCTGACGCTCGCCGAGTGAGGCAGCCTACTCGAACTTCAGCCCGGCCTTGGCGATGATCTCGGCATAGATGGCGATATCGTCCGCGATGATCTTGCCGAACGGGGCTGCCGGGAGATAGGCCGGCTCGCCGCCGAGCCCGCGCAGCTTCTCCTGCGTCGCCGGATCGGCCATGACACGGGCGAGCGTCACGTTCAGCTTGTCGGATATCGCCGACGGCAGCTTGGCCGGACCGACCAGCCCGACCCAGGAATGCGCGACGAACTGAGGAAAGCCGCTCTCCTTCATGGTCGGCACATCCGGGAATTCGGGCGAGCGCTTCTCGTTGGTGGTCGCCAGGATGCGGATCTTGCCGGCCTTGGCGAGGTCGCCGAGCTCGCCGCCGATCATCAGCGGCACGTGCCCCGCGACGATGTCGTTCAAAGCCGGCCCGCTGCCGCGATAGGGGATGTGCTTGATCGGCGCGCCCGAGGCGATGGCGACCAGTTCGCCCGCAAGATGGCTGTAGGTACCGATGCCGCTGGAGGCATAGCCGAGCGTGTTCGGCTTCTGCTTGGCCAGCGCGACCATCTCTGCGATCGACTTCACCGGCAGGCCGGGATAGGCGCCAATAAAGGTGAAGCCCTCGATCAGCCGGGCGACGGGCGTGAAGTCCTTGACGGAGTCATAGGGCAGCTTCTTGTCGACATTCGGCAGGATCGCCAGCACGCCGGCCGAGGAAAGCAGCAAGGTATGGCCGTCGGGCTGGGCCTTGGCGACGAAATCGGCGCCGATCGCTCCGCCCGCACCGGGCCGGCTTTCGACCAGGAAGGGCTGGCCGAGATCCTTGCTCAGCGCATCGGCGATCAGCCTGGCGACCGCCTCAACACGTCCGCCCGGCGCGAATGGCACGATCATCCTGACCGGCTTGGTCGGATAGCTCTGGGCGGCGGCACCACCGAGGCTCAGAGCGAGCAGCCCGAACGCGGCGGCAAGACTTCGAAAGCGCAATGATGTCATGGTCGTCTCCCCTTTTTCTATTGTATTGAATCGGCCCGCTCCCGGTCGGGCAGGTCGGTCCCGCCCAGGTGGATCAACTCTCCCGTGCCGGCGCCATCAGCCGATCGATGCGCGCCGCCTGCGCGTCGAGATGGTCGAGTAGCGCCTTGATGTGGGGCACGCGCTGCCCCGGCCCGGCATAGGGCACGGCCTCGCGCACCAAGGCGAAGAGCCGGACCGTGACCGCACCCAGCGGCGAGACCTTGCGCATCTCGACCGCCTGTGCGGCGACGAGCAGCTCCATCGCAAAGATCGAGCGGCACAGCGTCGCAAGATCGCCGGCACGGCGGGCGGCGAGGCCTGCCATGCTGGCGCGGTCGAGATTACCGTTCGAGTGGCTCGAACTCGCGAGCTCACCCACGACCGGCGCCGCCAGCAGGCGCGCTTCCGAGGTGATCGATTTGTGGAACTGCGCAAGGCCATTGAAGCCGGGCAGTCCGACCCCGTCCTCCTCGATCAGGCCGACACTCAGGCCCGACCAGAAGGAATCGGCCTGCTTGGCGAGGCGCTCGGTCGAGCTCGTCACCACCGGCGACAGAGCGAGCCGCGCGACGTCGAGCGCCATCGCCAGGGCGACCATGTCGAAATTGGCGACTGAGACCAGCTCGCCCCGTTCGACTGAGACGATCGGATTGTTCTGGCTCGCGCGCAATTCGATCGCGAGCTGCCGGCCGGCGAAAGCGAGGCTGTCGGCGGCGGTGCCGTGGATCAGCGGCAGCGAGCGGAAGCTCAGCGGATCCTGCAGGTGGCGAGGACCGCCCGGCTTCGTGATGTAGCTGCCGGCGAGATAGTGCCGGATCGCGCCGCCGTGGCTCAGCACGCCGTCGAACGGGCGCGACGCCAAGGCGGCTTCCGACACCACCGACGGGTTCGCCGCGAAGCCTTCCATGCTGAGCGCCCCGACCAGGGTGGCGAAGTCCAGCACCCGTGACAGGTCATGGAACGCCATCGCGCCCATGCCCAGCGAGAGCGCACTCGAATTCAGCAGAGCGAGCGCCTCGCCGGCCGCGAAATCGTGGTCGCGGTAGAGCTCGAGGGCGAGATCGGAGATCGGCGACATGTCGCTCTCGCCCATCGAGCCCCAGAGATGCACCGGAATCTGGCGGTTCGTGTTGAGGGCATCGACGAGCCGGTCGGCGAGCACGCGCCGGACACCGAGATAGCCGCTGGCCATCCCGTTCAGCAGCACGGCCATCATCGCCCTCACCGCCTCATGCGAGGCGAGCGGCCCGTGTCCCATATTGTGGGTGAGCAGCAGGCGCCGGTTGAACTCGGCCACCCGCTCGGGCGCGAGCATGACCCCGGTCTTGGCGCCGACGCTGCTGGTGACGCCATAGACCTTCTCGCCGCGACGCACGATGTCGTCGACGACCTTGCGCGAGGCCTCGATCCGGCTGAGGGCCTCGGCGCTGAGCGCGACTTTCGCGCCCTGGCGCGCGATCCGTACGATCGTCGCGGGGTCGAGATCCCGCCCGGTGATGTCGATCGTGCCAGACATTCCAATCTACCCTTCCAATCAGCCAAGGCCGCCAGACGCCATGGCGGGCCCGATCATGCGCATTCGAGGCATAAAGGGCAATAAGCTAGTTGATTATGTTTTATGACCGAAACCCGGTCACCGGGCTTACATTCGGCGGGAGTATGAGCTAACTTATCTGGCTAGCCGGGCAGTCACGCCGGCGAAGGGAGCCGCATGACCGTCAGCCGCGCCGCAGCGAAGCCGCTGGATTTCAGACGCACCGGGGTCTCCCGTTACAATCAGCTCGCGACCCTGTTCCGCCGGAGGATCGAAGCCGGTCAGTGGCCGGTCGGCGGCCAGATACCGACGGTCGACGATCTCGCCGTCGAATGCGGCGTTGCGCGCGCAACGATCCGCCAGGCACTCGACCTGCTCGAGGCGGAGCAGCTGATCGAGCGCTACCGCGCCAGAGGCACCTTCGTCCGCAAGCGGCCCACCGAGGATCTGTGGTGCGAGGTCGGCACGGACTGGTCCGGCCTGCTGCGGCCGAGCTACAGCGCCACGATCGAGATCCTGCGCGACGTACCGGACCGGGTCCTGCACCCGTTCGAAGGACAGATCGGCGAACTCGCGCCAGCCTATCGCGAAGTCCGCCGCCGGCATTGGCGGCACGGCCAGCCCTTCCTGCTGGCGGACCTGCATATCGACGAATCCCTGCGCGAGCGGATTTCGCAGCACGACCTCGAATCGAAGACAGCGCTGCGCCTGATCTCGGAGGTGCCCGGCGTCGAGATCGCCGACGCACGCCAGACGCTGACCGTCGGCACCGCCGATGTCGAAACCGCCGAGGCCCTGACGATCTCGCTCGATGCGCCGGTCGCCTTCGTGCATCGCCAGGCCGTCGACCAGCGCGGCGTGCTGGTCCTCAGCGCGAAGGGCCTCTACCGGGGCGACGTGGTCCGGTTCGACGTCAAGCTGAAGTGACGCGACCGCCAGCGAGCAGCGATCAGCGCCCGGTGAAGACCGGCTTGCGCTTCTCGGCGAAAGCGCGCTGCGCCTCCTTCGTGTCCTCGGTCTGCGCCAGCGCGACGGTCTGCGACTGCTCGAAGCGATAGGCATCGCGCAGCGCCAGCCCTTCGGTCACGTTGAACGAGCGCTTGGCGGCCTGGACGGCGAGCGGGCTCTTGCTCGCGATATCGCGCGCCATGTCCTGTGCGAAGCCGAGCAATTCCGCTGCCGGCATGCAGGCCGAAGCGACGCCCATCCGGTAGAGGTCGGGCCCGTGGATCCGCCGCGCCGTGTAGATCAGCATGCGGGCGTCGGATTCGCGGAAGAAGCGGCGGATATGGCTGACGCCGCCAGCGAGGCCGACATCGACCTCGGTCATGGCGAAGAAGCCCTCCTCCGCCACGAGAATGATGTCGCAGCACAGCGCCAGCACGCAGCCGGCGCCGATCGCGGCGCCATTGACGGCGGCGATCACCGGCTTGCCGCATTCCATCACGGCGTCGAAGGAAGCGCGCACCAGCCGGTTATGGCGCGGATAGGCTCCGGCTTCGTCTGCAAGGCCCGGTCGCTCCTTGAGATCGGCGCCGGCCGAGAACGCTTTGCCAGCGCCGGTCAGCACGATGGCCCGGACCTCGGCACTATCGTTCAGCCGGTCGAAGATGGCGACGATCTCCTCTCGGAACCGGCGATTCTGGGCGTTCACGGGTGCTCGATCGAGCGTCACCGTCGCGACGTAGTCGGCGATCTCAACCTTGAAGCACTCATAGCTGTCGGTCATGTCGGCCTCCTTCGTCCGCGCCGGCTCAGAAGCCGTAGAGCGCGCGGGGATTGTCCACGAGAATGCGCTGCCGGAGCGCTTCGCCCGGAACCCAGTCCCGGAACAGATCGAGCAGATGGCCGATATCGGGCGCCTTGTCGGCGAGGCGCAAGTGCGGCCAATCCGAGCCCCAGACCATTCGCTCCGGATTGGCGTCGATCAGCGCGTCATGAAACGGGCGCAAGTCGACGTAGTCGGGAAATGCCTGCGAGCAGCGGCAGAGCACGAGCTTGACCCAGAGCCAGCCCTCGCGGAGCGCGGCCAGGATCGCCCGGAAGGCAGGGTCGTCGACACCGCGCGCGACGGCGAGGCCGGCCATGTGATCGAGCGCCACGGGAAGACCGGTTGCGCGATAGAGCGGCAGCAGCGCGACATGCTGATCGATGCTCGCCCAAACCTCGGCATGCCAACCGCGTGCGCTCAGCCGAGGCGCCAGCTCCATCAGCGCATCGGTGCCGACGGCACCCGGAAAGCGCCCGGTGCCACCCGGCACCGTCATGTCGTTGAAGCGCAGGCCGCGCACGCCGAGCTCGTGCCAGTCGTCGAGCTGAGCGTCGGTCACACCGGCGTCGGCCGCCGCCACGCCCCTGATCTGCCCGCCCGATCGGCCCGTCGCAGCGACGATCGCAGCTGGATCGCTGCCATAGGCGCCGGGCTGGACCAGGACGCCGCAAGTGAGGCCGACCCCGTGGAGCATGTCACGATGCGCCGCCGCCGGAGCCAGCGGCGGCACATAGTGCATCGCATGGGATACCGGAAAGGCATCGTAGGGGCCGAAGACATGGGCATGGCAGTCGCTGGCGCCGTCAGGTAGCGCCCAGCCCGGCGCACGATGCGACCGCGGTGTCGTGGTTTCGCTCATCCCGCCTGCACCGCGCTCTTCGCCTGTCGCGACGCCGGCAGCATGGTCGGGCCAGCTCCTTCGACCGGCAATGGCGGCTGTGCGCCATCGGGCAGCGGGATCTCATGCGCGTTCAACGTCAGCGACACCATGGTGTAGTAGCCGATGACTCCGGTCAGCTCGACCGCTCCGCGCTCGCCCCAGCGCGCCACGACGGCCGCATGAACCGCATCGGGAAGGCGCCCGGTCTGCAGCAGCAGCCGGGCGTAATCGTAGATCTCGACCTCGGCCGCCGCCGCGAAAACGGGGCTCTCGCCGAGCCGGATCGCCTCGATGCAGGCGGGATCGAGCCCGGCCGCGCGCGCCGCCTCGGCATGGATGTGGAATTCGAGCTGACTGTTCCAGTAGCGGCCCACGACGATGATCGCGAGCTCGTTCAGCTTTGCCGGGAGCGAGGTCGAATAGCGCAGGAACTCGCCCATGCGCGACCAGCGCGTCGCCAGCTCGGGGCTGTGGATGACCGCGCGCAGCGGCCCGACGAGCCGGCCACGCGGGCCCGAGACGACCTCGTCATAGACCTTGCGCTGCTCGTCGCTCAGTTCGTCGGGTGTCGGGAGGTGAAGGCGGGCCATGCTGATCTCCAAGGGCCGGCCTCAGGCCAGCCCGATCTCCTGCAGGATCTCGTCGGTGTGCTGACCGAGCAGCGGCGGCGCCCGGTCGAAGGCGAGCGGTTCGTTGCGGAAGTTCAGCGGGCTGACCACCTGCGGAACCTGTCCGGCGCTGGGATGCGGCAGCTCCCGCAACAGGCCGCGATGCTTGACCTGGGGATCGTCAAAGACCTCAGGCACGGTATTGATCGGCGCGCAGGGCACGCCGGCTGCGTCGAGTGCCGCGATCAGGTCATCGCGATTGCGGCTCGCCAGCGCCGTGCGCAGCATCGGGTCGAGCGCAGCGTGATTGCGGACGCGCGCCGGATTGGTGGCGAAACGCTCGTCGTTCGCCCAGCCGGGCTGCCCCAGGATGGCGGCGAGCTTGGCGAACTGGCCGTCGTTCCCCACGGCCAGGACAATCGAGCCGTCGGCGCAGGGAAAAACGTCCTGCGGCTGGATGTTGGGGTGGCGATTGCCGCCGCGCGCCGGGGGCTTGCCCGAGAGCAGCCAATTCATCGCCTGATTGGCCAGAAAGGCCGTCTGCACATCGAGCATGGCAAGATCAATATAGTCGCCCTGCCCCGTCTCGCTGCGCCGCGCCAGCGCCGCCAGCACGCCGATGGTCGTGTACATGCCGGTCATGATGTCGACGATCGGGACGCCGACCTTCTGCGGCCCGGCGCCGGGCATGCCGTCACGCTCGCCGGTGATGCTCATCAGGCCGCCCATCGCCTGGATTGCGAAGTCGTAGGCGGCAGCCTCCCGGCGCGGTCCACTCTGCCCGAAGCCGGTCACCGAAGCGTAGATCAGGCGCGGATTGACCACCTTCAACGCGTCGTAGTCGAGCCCGTAGCGCTTGAGAGCGCCGACCTTGTAGTTCTCGACGACGATGTCGCTGACCGCGGCGAGGCGGCGGATTGCTTCCTGGCCCTCCTCCGTCGCGATATCGAGCGTGATCGAGCGCTTGCCGCGGTTGACCGAGAGGTAATATCCGGCCTCGCGCGTCGGTTGTCCCTGCTTGTCCTTCAGGAAGGGTGGGCCCCAGGAGCGTGTATCGTCGCCGACATCCGGGCGCTCGACCTTGATCACATCGGCGCCGAGATCGGCGAGGATCTGGGTCGCCCAGGGCCCGGCCATGATCCGGCTGAGGTCGAGCACCCGGACATGGCTCAGGGGGCCCTGTCGGGAGTGGCCAGCGTCAGACATCGTCGACGATCTCGGTTGCGATGGCGGAAGGACGCTTGCGAAATTCCTCGTGCCAGGCAGCGAGCGCCGGGCGCCCTGCCCGCCAGTCGAGGTCGGCGAAGCGGAAATCGAGATAGGACAGGCAGCAGCCGAGCGCGATCCAGGACAGTCCGAGCGGGCCAGGGGCGACCGGACCGGCTTCGCGTTCCAGACGCGCGAGCGCAGCCAGGTATTTGGTCTCGAAGGCCGTCAGCCACGCTGCGGTCTGCGCCTCGCGCGGCTTCCCGCACTCGTTGCGCCAAAGGATCATGACGTCGAGGAGGCCAGTCGCCAGAGCATGCCGGCTCAGCTCCCGGAAGCGCTCCGGACCAGCGACCGGGATGATGAGCCCTCCTCCCGCGAGCGAGTCGAGATACTCGCAGATCACGCCGGAATCGATCAGGACGGTGCCGTCATCGAGCACCAGCGTCGGAATCTTGCTCAGCGGATTGTCGGGCAGCAGGTCCGGATTGGGCGCCGTCATCGCAGCCACCGTTCGCCGCAGCGTCAGCCGGTCGACCAGACCGAGCTCATGCGCAGCGACCATCACCTTGCGGACGAAAGGCGATCGCGGCGACCAGTGAAGCAGCATCTTGCCCAAGCGAAGCCTCTCCCATTTAGCTTATCAGCTAGTTTTATGGCCTATAGCAGCCACCCTTCCCCTTGTCGAGGCGGCAGGAAGGCCTCCACAGTGGCAAGAGCTGAAGGGAACCGTTCATGACACCGGCTTCAGACCACCTTCTCCTCACGACCATAGCCGTCATGTCAAAACTGCAAGGCCCTCCGATTGACCCAATCATGAACGGAATATAGGCTAGTTTAATGACCTAAAAATAATTGGGAGGAAAGGCTATGAGATTGGCATGGGCCGCGCTGGGCGCATTGAGCATCGCGATTCCGTTGACGTCGGCCGGAGCCGCGACGCTGGACACGGTGAAGTCGCGTGGCCAGCTGATCTGCGGAACGAGCCCGGGCGTGCCCGGCTTCTCCCTGCCCGATGGGCAGGGTCAATGGAACGGGCTCGACGTCGATCTCTGCAAGGCGGTCGCGGCGGCGATCTTCGGTGATCCGGCCAAGGTCAAATATGTCCCGCTGAACCCGAAGGATCGCTTCGCTGCGGTCCAGTCGGGCGAGGTCGACGTCCTGTCCCGGCAGGCAACCTGGACGCTGTCGCGGGATTCCTCGCTCGGCCTCTCCTTCTCGCCGATCACCTATTTCGACGGGCAGGCCCTGATGGTGAAGAAGGCGCTCGGCGTCAAATCGGCCAAGGATCTGAACAGCGCCACGATCTGCGTCCAGGGCGGCACCACCACCGAGCTCAACATCGCCGATTTCTTCCAGAAGAACGGGCTGAAATACGACCCGGTCTCCTTCGCCTCCGGCGACGAGGCGATCAAGGCCTTCGAAGCCGGACGCTGCGACGCCTTCACCACCGATGCCTCGGCGCTCTACGCCTACAGGCTGAAGGTGGCGAACCCGCAGGACTTCGTCGTCCTGCCCGAGCTGATCTCGAAGGAGCCGCTTGGCCCGGCGGTGCGCCGCGGTGACGAAGCCTGGGCGAACATCGTCAGATGGACCCATTACGCGATGGTCAACGCCGAGGAATTGGGCCTGACCGCGGCCAATGTCGACCAGCAGCTCAAGTCGGACAATCCAGAGATCAAGCGTTTCCTCGGCGTAGACGGCAAGCTTGGCGAAGGCCTCGGCCTGTCCAACGACTGGGCCTACAGAATCGTCAAGCAGGTCGGGAACTACGGCGAGAGCTATGAGCGCTCGCTCGGTCCGAACTCGCCCCTCGGCATTCCGCGCGGGACGAACAACCTTTGGACCAAGGGCGGGCTGCAATACGCCCCGCCGCTGCGATAGGAGCGGCCGCGCCCGCGCAAAAGAGCCCGCGGCCCGATGGTTCGGTGAACAACCGTCAACAATCGGACCTGTAGCCGCTTGCAGTCCATCGATCCCTGTTGGATCGTCCGCTCAGCCGGAATCCCGGAAGGCCCATGGATGCGGGCCCGGCTGGCCAGGAAACCAGAGCTGATGAATGCGACACCTCGCGAGCGGCTCGTCATCGTGGAGGACGATCCCGTCACCCGCGCGGTGATTGCGGGGTACTTCACGGATCAAGGCTTCCACGTCGAGGAAGCGGAGACCATCGCGCAGGCGAAGCGCGCCGTCCGCAGCTTCAAGCCGGAGCTGGTCTTCATCGACGTCGTCCTGCCCGACGGGGATGGGTTCGACCTGGCCCGCGAGCTGCAATCGTTCTCGGACGCCGGCATCATCTTCGTGACGCACCGCGACGCCGACACCGACCGGATCGTCGGCCTCGAACTCGCCGGCGACCACTATGTCAGCAAGCCCGTCGACCTGCGCGACCTCCTCGCCAGGACCCGTTCATTGCTGCGCCGGCGCAGAATCGAGCGCGACACGGCACGCCGCAACACCACCGCCACCTTCGGCCCGTTCCATATCGACCTGCTGCGCCGCGAGCTCGCGACGATCAACGGAGAACCCATCCGCCTGACGCGCGGGGAGTTCGACCTGCTCGCAGCGCTCGTCGAGAGCGACAGCCACCCCCTGACCCGCGACTACCTGATCGAGGTCGTCAGCAATCGCAACACCAATGTCGACGCGCGCAGCGTGGATGCGTTGATCGCCCGCTTGCGGAAAAAGCTGCGCGATGCCGGAGCACCGGGGCTGATCGTGACCGTCGGCGGGATCGGCTACAAGCTCGGCGTGCCCGCCGAACGGGACGTCTAGGGCGCGGCCACGGCGACCGGCGCCTGCTCCAGCCTGGCGAGGGCTGCGAAAGCCTCGCTACGGGCCTGGTCGAGCGCCTCGATCGCCAACGCAAGCGACGCAGGCTCGGCGCCGACCGCATTGCGTTCCAGCGCGGAGGCCAGCGCGAAGACCCGGCCGAAGCCGACGGCTCCAGCTGAACTGGCGAGCTGGTGCGCCAACCGCCCGAGCTCGGCCCGATCAGGCGCCGCCAACGCCGCCTGCATCCCCTTCAGGATCGCCTCCGACACGCTCGTGAACAGAGAGACGAGCTGCCGTGTGCGTCCCTCCCCGATCAGGCGACTCTGGGCCTGAAAGAAGACCAGGTCGACCGGCTGGTCGGACGACAGAGTCGAGGCCGGCCTCGGACCGCTACGACCACGCCCGATCACCTGCAGGAGGGCGACGGAGGTGATCGGCTTGGACAGGATCGTCGTCAGCCCCGCCGCCCGCATCCGCCGCATCGTCTCCGGGGAGACATCGGCCGTCAGCGCCACGATCCGCGGCAGCGCGATGCCGGGCAAGGCGCGGATCGCCAAAGCAGTTTCGATGCCGTCGATCCCGCTCATGTGCATGTCGAGCAGAACGAGGTCGAAGGCGCTCTTGCGCAGTGTCTTCAGGGCCGCCTCACCCGAAGGCACGGCCTGCACCTTGTGGCCGGCCTTGCCGACCATGAGCCGGGCGACCTCTCGCGTCACAGGATCATCGTCGACCACGAGAATCCGTTGCAGCTGCCCGATCGCCATCTTGCCCGACTGCGCTGCAGCCTTCGCCGCAGCGACCGGCAACCTGACCGAAAAGGTGCTGCCCTGCCCACTGGCGCTGACGACCGAGATCGAGCCGCCCATCAGCTCCGCCAGCTTGTTGCAGATCGCCAGACCGAGCCCGACGCCGCCATTGCGGCGACCGGTTTCCGGATCGACCTGCACGAAATCCCGGAAGATGGCGCCCTGCATCGCCGGATCGATGCCGATGCCGGTGTCGCGCACCGTCAGCGTCAACTCCCCGCCCTTCCCCGACGGCGCAGATTGCAATTCGGCGCCGAGCTCGACCTCCCCCCGCTCGGTAAAGCTGATCGCGTTGCGCAGCAGATTGACCAGGATACGGTGGATCTTGCCGGCGTCGCCGTGAAGGCGCAGCCCATCGGGCGGCCGGCGCAGCGTCAGGGCCAGCCCCTTCTGCTCCGCCTGAGGGCGCATCAGCGCCGCGGCACCGCCAAGCAGGACACCCAGCTCGAAATCGCGCGGATCCAGCCCCTCGGTCCCGGCCTCGAGCCGCGACAGATCGAGGGTCGCATTGGCCAGATCCACCAAAGCCTCGCCCGAAGCAGCCGCCATGGCGACAAGACGGCGGTCGCGCTGGCTCAGACGGCCCCGGTCGATCAGCTCCAGCACGCCGAGTACACCCGCAAGCGGGGTGCGGATGTCGTGTCCGACCACGGCGAGAAATCGAGACTTCGCCCGCGTCGCTTCCTCGGCCGCCTTCTGCCCGGCAGAGGCGAGTTCGAGCGCCTTCGCCAAAGCCTCCGTGCGCACAGCGACCCGGTCCTCCAGAACAGTGCGGCTCTCCGCGAGACGCTGGGCCATCAGGTTGAACTGTTCCCCCAGCTCCTGCAGCTCATCGCCGGTTCGGATATCGATCCGCTCATCGAGCTGCCCTTGGCCGATCCGAGCAGCGCCTGCGCCGAGGGCCTTGATCGGGGCGACGAGCTTGCGGCTCAGCACGATGCCGGCCAGGACCGCGATAATCAGCGTGATGGCGAGAAGTGCCAGCGAGCGCTGGATCGAGGCGTAGATCGGCGCGAAAGCCTCGCTCTCCGGGAGGTCGACCACGACATTCCAGTCCAGAGCCGGAACGGCAGCCATGACGGACAGGACCCTTCGGCCCTCGACATCCGTCACCAGAAGTCCTGCGTTCCGGTCACCCGCCGCTCGATGCGCATTCACCAGGTCGGCGAGGTTGGTGTTGCGGAGGACGAAGCGAAGATCAGGATGCGCGATCAGCCGCCCGGACCGCGTGACGATATAGGCGCGGCCTGCCTCTCCAACCTTGAGCCGGGACACCAGATCACGAATGAAGACGAGATTGACGGTGGCCTGCGCGACCCAATTGGGCGCGGATGCCGAGCGCTTGAGTAGCACCATATGAGGCTCGGAGCCGCGCCGGAACTCGACATCTCCATAGAAGCTGCCTTGCGCGCGCGCGGCCAGAACGCCGGGGTCAGCCGACCAGTCGATGCCACTGCCTGTCCGGTCCTTCGCGAAACGCGAGAGCAGGAGCTGTTCGCGTCCCGCCGGGTCGATCAGACGCAGCTCGAGGATGGCAGGAACCTGGCGCAGCAGCCGCAGGCCGTCGAGACGGCGCTCCTCGGCTGAGCTGTTGCCGGCACCGCTCTGGGCCGCCCAGTCGAGATGCCCCATGATCTCGGCGACAAAGGCGCCGATCCGCTGCGCCGCGGCCCGGGCCTGCTCCTGCTGGACCCGCACCAGGAGGGCCTTCTGGTCCGAAAAGGCGGAGAAGGTCGTGATCGCCGCATTGAGCCCGAGGGCAAGGCAGATCGCGATGCCGACGAAAACCGCATATTTGCGGGCAAGGCCGCCGCGCGGATGCGGTCCCCTGCTGCTTGCGCCCGCGCCGCGCTCGATCACGAGATGATCCTGTTCGCGCGGATGCGCAGCGATGGCGGCAAGCTCAATCCCAGGGCCGCGGCGGCGCCCTCATGGATGACCAGCTCGAAGCTGCGCGAGAACTGCACCGGCAGCTCGGCGACATTGGCGCCGCGCAGGATGAGATCGACATAGGATGCCATCAGCCCGGCCGCTTCCTCCCGCGCACCGGTATAGGACATCAATCCGCCCTGCAGAGTGAACGTATCGAACGGATAGATGGCCGGCAGCGCCTCCCGCCCGGCGGCGGCTGTGCAGGCAGCAGCATGGCGGAATGTGAAGCTGTCCGGCAGGAACAGCAGGCCGCCCCCCGCCCCCGCGGCGGCGAACCGGGCGATCTCACGCCCGATCGCGACCGGATCGGTCACGTGAACGATCTCGAAGGCGAGCGCCTCACCCGGAACGCTGGCTTGCATGCTGGCCAGATAAGTCTTGCCGGCAGCCGGCGTCGTGTGCGGGTTGAAGACGACGCCGATGCGGCGCGTCGCGGGCGCGAGCTCGGTCAGCAGCTCGACCCATTTTTCCGCCATGGCGGGCGCGTTGTTGCTGAAGCCAGTGGTGTTGCCGTCCGGGCGTTCGAGCGTGCGCACGAAGCCGCTGCCGACAGGATCGGATGCCGTAGAGAACAGCACGGGAATCTGCCGGGTTTCGGCCAGGACGGCGGCAGTCTCGGCACTGGAGCCGACGAGGATGATATCGGGCCTGTCGCGGACCACCTCAGCAGCGACCCGGACCAGGTCACCGTCGCCCGGCCCCGAGAAGCGCCAGGTCACGCGCAGATTGCGTCCCTCGACCCAGCCCCGCTCGGCCAGCAACTGTTTGAATTCGACGATCCTGGTGCGCACGAGCGGATGATCGAGCGGTACTCCGACCATGACCGAGAGCCGCCTGACCGGCTCAGCCGACCGGGCCAGACGAGCGGGCATGACGAGCCCGCATGTTGCCAGAGCAACCAGAAGGGAGCGGCGACGCATGAGCAAACCAGGATGGAGGAGGAGCGCCCCAGCCACGCCCCTTGCGGCAAGCTTCGCATGCTCCACCGGGGCGCGTCGAGAGAGTCGCGCCCCAGCTTCCTTGAGCGGGCTAACTCAGCGCGCGCGGCTGACGTTCCAGTAGACCGGCACGCCCGGGGTGAGCAGTCCGGCCAGGTTCGCCTGATGGCCACGGACGAGCCAGAATTGGCCGACCGGGACGTAAGGAACGGTCTCGACGGCGCGTTCCTGGATCTGGCGCGCGATCGCCTTGCGGCCATTCAGGTCCGGTGCGGAGGTGAAGGATTCGCGCAGCTTCTCGATCGTCTCGTCGCAGGGCCAGCCGAACCAGGCCTTGTCGCAGTTCGAGCGCAGCGCGAGATGGCCGACCGGCTCCGACATGTCGGGCGCCGCCGGCCCGGAGAGGAAGGCCGACCAGCCGCCCTGCTCGACCGGATTCTTGCTGGTGCGGCGGCTGGACAGCGTGCCCCAGTCCATCGCCTGGTAATCGACGTTGAGGCCGATGTCGCGCATCATCTGCGCCACCACCAGCGTGTGCGGGCTGAGCGCCGTTTCAGTCGCGTCGAGCAGCACGATCTTCTCGCCCTTGTAGCCGCTTTCGGCGATCAGCTTCTTGGCCGCCGCCGCATCCGGCTTCGGCCAGGCCGCATCGGTGAAATACGGCGAGTCGCACATGTAGACGGAGGGGCAATTGGCATAGAGCGCCTTGTCGTCGACATAGGCGCGCAATGTCAGCTCCTGATCGACCAGGCGCAGGATCGCCTGGCGCAGCTTGGGATTGCTGAAGGGCGGCTGCAGCTGGTTCATCCGGAAGACGCCCTGCAGGGCCGAGAGCCTGGCGATCTTGACGCGCGCATTGCCCTTGACCAGCGGGATCATGTCCGGCGGCAACTCCTCGAAGATGTCGATCTCCCCGGCCTGAAGGGCATTCAGGGCGGTCTGCGCATCCGGCATGATCTGCCATTCGACGCGATCGACCTTTGCGACCTTGCCGCCGGCGAGCCCGTCCGGCTCCTCGCTGCGCGGGAGATACATCGGGGCCTTGGCGTAGACGATCTTGGCGCCGGGCGACCATTGCTCCTTGACCAGCATGAACGGCCCCGACCCGGTCGCATCGGTGATGTTCTGGCTGGACGGCGTCGCGGCGATGCGGGCCGGCATGATCACCGGCAGCATCGAGCTCGGCTTGCCCAGCGCCTCAAGGACCAGCCCCCAGCGATTCTTCAGGACGAGCGTCACCGTCCTGGCGTCGGTCGCGCTCAGCGAAGCCGTGTTGGCGAAGAGCTGCTGGCCGAGCCCGTCGCGCTCGCCCCAGCGCTTCAGCGAGGCGACGACGTCATCGGCCGTGACGGGCTGGTTGTCGTGGAATTTCAGCCCGTCGCGCAGCACGAAGGTCCAGGTCAGACCATCCGGCGAGGTCGTGTAGTTCGCGACCATCTGCGGCTTGATCAGCCCGGCCGAATCCTGCGCGAACAGCATGTCGTAGACCATGTAGCCATGGTTGCGGACCATGTAGTCCGAGGTGGTCATCGGATCGAGCGTGCGCAGATCGCCGAAGGGCCTGACCTTGAGCACGCTCTGCGCCGCTGCCGGCAGCGCCGCCAGCGTTAATGCCAGTGCCGCCGAACCGAGCGCCATTCGCCTGATGAAACCCGTCATCCTGTCCTCCCTGATTGCAGCCTGTCCCAGCCCGCCTGAGCGGCGGCGTTCTTCTTGAATTCTCCCGAGCGCCTGCCGGCCGGCTCAGCTCCTGAGCTTGCGGGCGAGGCGCGGGTCGATGGAGTCGCGCAAGGCGTCGCCAAGCACGTTGACGGTGAGCACCAGCAGCGCGAGCGCGATCCCGGGAAAGGCGATCATCCAGGGCGCGCGCTGCATGAAGGGCCTGGCCTCGGCCAGCATGTTGCCCCAGCTCGGTATGGTCGGCGGCGTGCCGGCACCGAGAAAGGACAGGATCGATTCGACGATCATCGCCGAGGCGAAGACATAGGTCGCCTGCACGATGATCGGCGCCGCGGCATTGGGCAGGATGTGGACGAAGAGCATGCGCGGCAGCCGCACCGCGCTGGCGGTGGCTGCCTCGACATAGGCGTGCTCGCGCACGACCAGCACGGACGCGCGCACGATCCGGACCATGCGCGGGATCTCGGCCACGCTGATCGCGATGACGACATTCGTCACGCTCGAGCCGAACAGCGACATCAGGGCGATGGCGAGCAGGATGCCGGGAATTGCCATGATCCCGTCCATGACCCGCATGACGATGCCGTCGAGCCAGCGGACATAGCCGGTGACGAGCCCGACCAGCAGGCCGACGACGACCGTGACCGCCATGACGAGCGCCCCGACGGTCAACGAGATCGCAGCGCCGTTCATAGTGCGCGAGAAGGTCGAGCGCCCGACCTGGTCGGTGCCGAACAGGTGATCGAGACTGGGCGGACGCAAGCGCTGCAGCGGGTTCAATCGCACGGGATCGACCAGCAGGACCGGTGCCAACAGCGCGACCAGCACGAAGAAGGCCACGACGCACAACCCTGCAAGGATGACCGGGTTGGCCCGAACGAAGCGCCAGGCCGAGACCGCCAGCGCAGATTTGTTCGGCGCCACCGCGCCTGGTCCCGAGTGCTCGGTTTCCACCATCGCCATCGCTCGCCTCAATAGCGAATGCGCGGGTCGAACAGCGCGTAGCTGAGATCGACGAGGAAATTCACGACGACATAGATGACCGAGAAGACCAGGATCAGCCCCTGCACCACGGGGTAGTCGCGGCGCAGGATCGCATCCGTGGTCAGCCGGCCGAGGCCGGGGATGTTGAAGACCGTCTCGGTGACGACGACGCCGCCCAGCAGCGCGGCGATGCCGACGCCGACCACGGTGACGATCGGGATGGCGGCGTTCTTCAAGGCGTGCCGAATGACGATGCGGCGCGGCCCCACGCCCTTGGCCCGGGCGGTGCGGACATAGTCGTCGGCCAGCACCTCGAGCAGGCTCGCCCGGGTGATCCTCGCCAGCAGCGCGGCATAGAGCATCGCCAGTGCCGTCCCGGGCAGGACGAGGCTGTGCAGGCAAGGCAGCAGCCCCTCGGCGAGCGGCACATAGCCCTGCGTCGGGAACCAGCCGAGTGTCAGTGCGAAGACGTAGACGAGCAGGAAGGCGACGACGAAGACCGGCGACGAGAAACCCAGCATCGCGAAAGCCATCACCACCCGGTCGAAGCGGCTGCCCGCCTTCACTGCGGCGATGGTGCCGAGCGGCAGCGCGATCGCCAGCGCCAACACGATCGCAACCAGCGCCAGCATGGCGGTCGGCTCGGCCCGCATCCGGATCAGTTGCGTGACCGGCATGTCGGAGAAGACCGAGCGCCCGAGATCGCCGCGCGCGATCTGACTGGCCCAGGCGGCTAGCTGGTCGATCAGGGGCCGGTTGAGACCGAGCTGCTCGCGAATGGTCTCGATCTGCGCCGTCGTCGCCTGATCGCCGGCGATCAGGATCGCAGGATCGCCCGGGGTCAGGCGCAGCAGGAAGAAGACGAAGAGCGCGACGAAGGCGAGGACCGGCACGGTGGCGGCAAGGCGGCGCAGGAAGAACGGCATCACGATGCGCGTCCCCCACTTCCGCGCCGGCGGCAGCACGGCTTCGGCACGATAGCCTCCCCAAGCAGCGTTCACGTTTTGAAACGTTTCAACGCAAGCTCTCATACCTTATAGACAGCCGCAAGCCCCACATTTCGGCAGCTTGCGTCAAAAATGCTTGCCCTCTAGAAGTATTTTGAACCGTTTCACAGAGAGGCCCATGGCGACGATCCGTGACGTGGCTCGCTTGGCCGACGTGTCGGTGGCGACCGTCTCGAATGCCCTGAACAATGCCGAGCGTGTCAGCCCGGAGCTGCTCGGCCGCGTTCGCGCAGCCATGGCGAAGCTGAACTATGCCCCGCATGCCGGCGCCCGCTCGCTCAGGAAGCGCTCGAGCGGGCTGCTCGGCCTGATCGTCGCCGACATCACCAACCCGTTCTTCTCCGACCTGTTCGAGGCGATCGAGGACGCCGCGGCCGCCCGCGGCTATCTCGTGCTGCTCTGCAATTCGAGCGAGCGCAGCGAGCGGGAGGAAGCCCATCTGCGCATGCTCAGGAACCAGCGGATCGACGGGCTGATCCTGGCGCCGACCGGTGCGGTCTCGATCCATCGCGCCTCGCTTCTCGCGCAGCTCGAAGTGCCGATCGTCCTGGTCGACCGGGCGATGGACGGGCTCGGCTACGATGCCGTCACCCTCGACAACCGCAAAGCGGGCTTCGAAGCGACGAGCCAATTGATCGCCTGCAGACACAGGCGCATCGCCCTGATCAATGGACCGGAGATTCTCAGGACCGCAGCCGATCGCATGCAAGGCTATCGCGAGGCCCTGCTGGCCAATGGCCTCCCCTTCGATCCGGCACTTGTTCGCGATGCAGGCTTCCAGGAACAGCCGGCGGTCGAGGCGCTTTCCGATCTGCTGGCGCAGGACGATCCGCCAACGGCCGTGCTCGCCACCAACAACCTCATGACCATCGGCGCGATGAAGGCCCTGGCCGATCGCGGCCTCGCCTGCCCCAACGACATATCGCTCGTCGGCATCGACGACCTGCCCTGGGCCGATGCGGTGCAGCCACGCCTGACAGCGATGGTTCAGCCGGTTCGAGCCATGGGCGAGGCAGCCTTCGACATGCTTGCCCAGCGGATCGCCGGAACGCGTCTGGGCCCCGGCAGCACTGTCGTGATGCCGCCGGAGCTCATCGTTCGCCGCTCCTGCGGTACGCCCCAGCCCATCAGGAGCTTCCATGGCGAATGATCTGATCTCGCTCAGCGCGGTGAGCGTGCGCGCGCTGCTGCAGGCCGGCGAGGTGAGCTCGGTCGAGCTCGTCCAGGCGGCGCAGGCGCGCCTCGCCGTCGTCGAGCCGCTGGTCAACGCCGTACCGACGCTCTGCATCGAGCGGGCCCTGGCGCGGGCCGCGGAGCAGGACATTCAACGGCGCGCCGGCCAGAGCAGCATTCTGGGCGGCATCCCGATCGTCGTGAAGGACAACAACGACGTCGGCGGCGTGCGCAACACCGGCGGAACCTCGATCTTCCGCGACCGGATCTCCGAGACTTCCGACCGCACCGTCGCCTTGATGGAGGCCAATGGCGCGGTCGTGCTCGGCAAGTCGAACCTGTCGGAGCTCGGCGGCGCCCAGACCACCAACAGCGTCCACGGCACGACGCGTAACCCTTACGACACCCGCCTCACCTGCGGCGGCTCCTCAGGTGGCGCGGCCGTCGCGCTGGCGACCGGCGAAGCCTGGCTGGCGCATGGCAACGACTATGGCGGTAGCCTGCGGATCCCCGCGGCCTTCTGCAACATCACGGGCTTGCGCCCCACCCCCGGCCGCGTTCCGCGCAAGCGCCTCGCCGATCCGTTCGACACTATCGCCGTCGAAGGACCGATGGCGCGCGACGTCGCCGATCTCGCGCTGTTCTTCGACGCGATGATCGGCTTCGACCCCGGCGACTTCCTGACCAGCCCGTCGTACGAGCCGCCCTTCCTCGCCGCCGCGCAGGATCCGAGGCGACCGGCCCGGGTCGCCCTGTCCGCGGATCTCGGCGAACTGCCCATTGCTCCGGCGATCCGGAATGCCCTGGACCGTTTCGCGGTGCTGCTGGAAAAGGCCGGAACCATCGTCCATCGCGATGCTCCCTCGGTGACCGGAGCGATGGACGCGTTTCGGGCGCTGCGCGGCGAGGGATTCTTCGCGACCTGGGAACCGCTGTTTGACAAACATCGCGAGCAATTCCCGGCGCCGGTATTGGCCGATCTCGTTCGCGGCCGCGATCAATCCGGAGCGGCGGTCGTCGCGGCCAATCGCTATCGCAGCGAGCTCTACCGCCGCACGGTCGATCTTCTCGACGAGCACGACTTCCTGATCTGCCCGGCAACACAGGTCCTGCCCTTCCCTGCCGAAACGCTGTTCCCGACCGAGATCGAAGGCCGGCCGATGCAGGACTATCTCGACTGGATTTCGATCACCGCGATTTGGTCGCTGACCGGGCTTCCGGCAATCGCGATCCCGATCGGCTTTTCGCCGGTGGGCCTGCCGATCGGGATTCAGATCCTGTCGCATGGCCGGCGCGAAGCGGACCTGTTCAGGCTCGCCGCCTGGATCGAACGCGAGCTTGCGCTGCCGACCGCGCCGATCGACCCGCGCTGAGCCGAGCGCGACAGTTCACAGGAGACCGATCGGCGCCGAAGATCGCCTTGCCGTGACGCCAATGACGACCTCGTCAAGACGGCCAGGGCTTGAACAGGCCACCGGACTACCCAAATCGCTACTCGAAAGGGGCCCTCGCCGCATCGCGCAACGGAGCTTCGCCATGGATACCGAGAAGCTGAAGCAATTTCGCAAGCAATCGATCGAGAAGGCCCTTCGTGCCGGGCTCCCCGCCTACTTCCTCGACGAATGCGCCGATGACGGGGTGATCCGCGTCAAGCCGGATGGCGTCGCGGAACGGATCGTCGTCCTGCAGGGCCAGGCCCGGATCAGCCCGTTCGAGTGCCGATCCTGCTGAGCTCGGATTCTGACTGACATAAGGGCGGCCTCGCCGATGATTGCGGCGAGGCCATCGTCCTGCCGGGATCATCGACGGGCGGAGCGAGATTGCCGGAATCGCCATGATTTTCGTGCAGACGCAGGAGCCTTGCGCGCCGGGAGGATCGCGCCGCCTGCCGCGAATGAACGACTGTCCTCCGCTGAACCGGGCCCAGGGCCCGGTTACGACGTCGAGCAGGTCGCGCGCCTGCTCACAGCCCCCAAGCAGCGAATGCTTCGCAAGCCGAGATCGCGAGCGGCTCCGGTATCACTCGGCGCGGCCGCAATCGCGCCGAGCACATCAAGGATGCGTTTTTTAAAGAGAACGACTGCGCCAAAATAATTCGCCTGACCTCATATTCCGCAGAGCAGACGATACACAAAGTGATGGTGAAAGGGTAATCATCTCCATCAGCGGCGTGACAGGTAACAAATCTCTCTCTTTGATCGTTCTTCAAAAAGAACATTCTCGTTGACGCGGACGGAACTGCCTCCCAAGCTTCCGACATCGCTCATTCACGTCCCGGCCCGGGCCGGCTCAGCATTTTTGGAGTTTCGCCATGCCGGTTTCCAGCAAGCTTTTGTCGCGGCGGCAGGCAGCGGCCTTGATGGTCGGTACAGCGCTGTCCTTCGGCTTCACCGGGGCGACTGCCGCCGCCGAGGGACAGCTGCGCATCGCCAAGCAGTTCGGCGTCGTCTACCTGCTGCTCGACGTCGCGGCCGAGCAGAAGCTGATCGAGAAGCACGGCAAGGCGGCCGGCGTCGACATCAAGGTCGAGTTCACCCAGCTCTCCGGCGGAGCAGCTGTGAACGACGCGCTGCTTTCCGGCTCGATCGAGATCGCCAGCGCCGGCGTCGGCCCGCTCTTCACGCTGTGGGACCGCACCAAGGGCAAGCAGAACGTCAAGGGCGTCGCCTCGCTCGGCAACTTCCCCTACTACCTCGTCAGCAACAATCCCAATGTGAAGACGATCGCCGACTTCACCGACAAGGACAGGATCGCCCTGCCCGCCGTCGGCGTCTCCGTGCAGTCGCGCATCCTGCAATGGGCCTCGGCCAAGCTCTGGGGCGACAAGGAATTTGCGAAGCTCGACAAGATCAGCGTCGCCCTGCCCCATCCCGAAGCCGCCGCCGCGATCATCAAGGGCGGCACCGAGATCACCGGCCATTTCGGCAACCCGCCTTTCCAGGAGCAGGAGCTGGCCGAGAACCCGAACGCCCGCATCGTGCTCAAATCCTACGACGTCCAGGGCGGGCCGGCCTCGTCGACCGTGCTCTACGGCACCGAGAAATTCTACAAGGAGGCGCCGAAGACCTATCGCGCCTTCCTCGACGCGCTCGACGAAGCCGCGAAGTTCATCACCAACAATCCCGAGCAGGCGGCCGATATCTATCTCAAGGCCAATGGCGGCAAGGGCGACCGTAAACTGCTGCTCCAGGTCATCAAGAACCCCGAGGTGACCTTCAAGGTCGAGCCGCAGAACACGCTCGGCCTCGGCCAGTTCCTGCACCGCGTCGGCGCGATCAAGAACGAGCCCAAGGCGCTGACGGACTATTTCTTCACCGATCCGCGCATCGCCGCGGGCAGCTGAGCGCCGGCATGACGCTCGTCGCCGAGAGACGGCCGCAGGACAGCCCGCTGCCTTTGCCCGCCCGCGTAGCCATAACGACAGCCGGCGAAGGACAGGCTGCACCTGCCCTGCCCGCGCCGCTGCTGCAGGTCGACGGCGTCAGCCTCGAATACCGTACGGCCGAGACGATCGTGCGCGCCACGCACCAGGTCGGCTTCGACGTCTACGAGGCCGACCGCTTCGTGCTGCTCGGCCCGTCCGGCTGCGGCAAGTCGACCCTGCTCAAGGCGGTCGCCGGCTTCATCGCCCCGGTCGAGGGCGAGATCAGGCTCGGCGGCCGGCCGGTTGTCGGACCGGGCCCCGACCGCATCGTCGTCTTCCAGGAATTCGACCAGCTCCCGCCCTGGAAGACCGTCCTCCAGAACGTCGCATTCCCGCTGACGGCCTCGCGCACGCTGCCGCGTCGCGAGGCCCTCGAGCGGGCGCGCCACTATGTCGAGAAGGTCGGGCTCGCCAAATTCGCCGACAGCTATCCGCATCAGCTCTCCGGCGGCATGAAGCAGCGGGTCGCGATCGCCCGCGCGCTCGCGATGCAGCCCAGCATCCTCCTGATGGACGAGCCCTTCGCCGCACTTGACGCACTGACCCGGCGCCGGATGCAGGAGGAGCTGCTGGCGCTCTGGGATGAGGCCCGCTTCACCCTGCTCTTCGTCACCCATTCGATCGAGGAAGCGCTGATCGTCGGCAACCGGGTCGCGGTGCTCTCAGCCCATCCTGGCCGGCTGCGGGCAGAGTTCAACAGCCACGAATTCGATCTTGCCAGCACCGGCGGAGCCCCGTTCCAGGCCGCCGTCCGACGCCTGCACGAACGTCTGTTCGAGCATGAGCACGCCGGCGCGGGAGAGGCACAACGATGAGCCTCGCCCAGCCGCCGATCCGGCCGGAATACGACCAGCCGCTGCCGCCCTTCGTCGCGACGGCACTTGAGCGTCCGCGTCCGCTGGTCGAGCGGCTCGCCGGGCAGGGCTGGCTGCGCAAGGGCTTGATCCTCGTCGTGCTCGCCTTGCTCTGGGAGGCTCTGGCGCGCTGGCAGGACAACGAGCTCTTGCTGCCTACCTTTCTCGCCACGGTCCAGGCCTTGGTCGAGGGGCTGGCCAGCGGCGAACTGCTCCAACGCGCCCGGCTCTCCCTGGTCGTGCTGGCGCAGGGCTATGCGGCGGGGCTGACCCTCGCCTTCCTGCTGACCACGCTCGCCATCTCGACCCAGATCGGGCGCGACCTGCTCTCGACGCTGACCGCGATGTTCAACCCGCTGCCGGCGATCGCGCTCCTGCCACTGGCGCTGCTCTGGTTCGGCCTGGGCTCGGGCAGCCTGATCTTCGTGCTGATCCATTCGGTGCTCTGGCCGGTCGCGCTCAACACCTTCGCCGGTTTCCAGGGCGTGCCCGAGACGCTGCGCATGGCCGGCCGCAATTACGGGCTCAACGGCCTGCGTTATGTCTTCGGCATCCTGGTGCCGGCCGCGCTGCCGGCGATCCTGTCCGGCCTCAAGATCGGCTGGGCCTTCGCCTGGCGCACGCTGATCGCCGCCGAGCTCGTCTTCGGCGCTTCCTCCGGCCGCGGCGGCCTCGGCTGGTACATCTTCCAGAACCGCAACGAGCTCTACACCGACAAGGTCTTCGCCGGCCTCCTGCTGGTGATCCTGATTGGCCTCATCGTCGAGAACCTTGTCTTCGCGGCGATCGAAAAGACGACGATCAGGCGCTGGGGCATGGCGCGCTGATGCCGCTGTCGCTCGCATTGACCCATGCCTTTCTGCACGGATCTCCATCGATGACCGCTGCCCTGCATTTCGCCGATGCTCCTCCCTCGGCAATCTCCGAGGCCTCCGCTGGAGACGATCCGAGGGCCTTGTTGCGGGCGCGCTATCGCGCCGAGAGCCAGCTAGAGCCTGCGCATTGGAACGAAGTCATCGGCCAGATTCTGGCGCATCGCTCGGTGCGCTCCTACAAGCCCGACCCGCTGGCCGAAGGCACGATCGAGACCTTGGTCGCCGCCGCACAATCTGCCGCCAGCTCGTCCAACCTGCAGACCTGGAGCGTGGTCGCCGTCTCCGATCCCGCCCGCAAGGCGCGGCTTGCCGAGGTCACCGGCAACCAGAAGCACATCCTGCAGGCCCCGACCCTGCTGGTCTTCCTCGCCGATCTGAGCCGGCTGGGCGAGCTCGGGGCCGCTCGTGAGCATGCGGTCGAGGCTCTCGACTATCTCGAGACCCTGTTCGTCGCGATCATCGACGTAGCGCTCGCCGCACAGAATGCCGTGCTGGCTGCAGAGAGCCTCGGCCTCGGTACGGTCTATATCGGCGCGCTGCGCAACGATCCCGAGCGGGTCGCGCGCGAGCTCGGCCTGCCACCGAAGGTGCTTCCCGTCTTCGGCCTGTGCGTCGGCTACCCCGCCCCCGAAGTCGTCACCGGCATCAAGCCGCGCCTCTCGCCCGCGCTTGTCCTCCACCGCGAACAATATGGTGCCGGCTATGCGCCGGAACCGGTCGCGGCCTATGACGCGGCGATCCAAGGCTTCCAGAGCGAGCAGCGAACCCCGCAGATCCCATGGTCGCGGCAGGCGCTCGCCCGGGTCGCCGGGCCGCAATCCCTGAGCGGACGCGACCGCATGCGCGATGCGCTGGCTGCACTCGGCTTCGCGCTGCGCTGAGGTGCCTCCGCGCCGGCGGCGCTATAATGGTGGTGTGAAACGGAATGGCGGAGCCCCGCCACGGCGGGATCGACGATGAGCTGGATCGAAGTCACCTATCACCTGCGCGGCTCGCCCGAGGATGCCCAGGCGCGTGCCAGGGCGATCGCCGTCGAGCAGAGCATCGAGATGCCGCCCGAGGCCGTCGACGATCCCTATGTGCTCGGCGAGATCCTCGGCCGCGTCGTCGCGGTCGAGCCCATGGGCAACGGGGTGCATGCGATCCGCATCCTGCTCTCTGCCGCCACGGTGGGCGACGATGCCGGCCAGCTCCTCAACATGCTGTTCGGCAACTCCTCGCTCCACGATGACCTGACGCTCGCCGACTTCGCCTTGCCGCCCGAGCTGCGTGCCGCTTTCGGCGATGGCCCGCAGATCGGGCTCGACGGCCTGCGCCGCCGCGTCAATGCGGCAGGGCGAGCCCTGACTTGCTCAGCCCTGAAGCCGCAAGGGCTGCCGCCGGAGGAGCTGGCGCGGCTGGCCGAGGCCTTCGCGCTTGGCGACATCGACTACGTCAAGGACGATCATGGCTTGGCAGCGCAAGCCTACAGCCCGTTCGCGCAGCGCGTTTCGGCCTGTGCCGCCGCGGTGCGCCGCGCCACTACGCGGACCGGCCATCCGACCCGCTATGTCCCTAGCCTCTCCGGCAGCCTCGACGCCGTGCGTGAGCAATTGCGCATCATCGCCCAGGAAGGCCTCGACACGGCGATGGTGGCGCCGGCGATCCTCGGTCTTTCCAATGTCCAGCAGCTCAGGCGCGATTATCCCGATATCGCCTTCCTCGCCCATCCGAGTCTGGCGGGCGCAGCGCGGATCGACCCGGCCTGCCTGACGAAGCTCTGGCGGCTCGTCGGCGTCGACGCGGTGATCTTCCCCAATCATGGCGGCCGCTTCGGCTATTCCGCGCAGACCTGCCGGCGCATCGCCGAGGCCGCGCTCGCGCCCGAGCCCGGGCTCGCAGCAGCAGCCCCGGTGCCGGCCGGCGGGATGAGCGTAGCGCGTGTGCCGGAGATGCTCGACTTCTATGGCCGCGATGTCATGCTACTGATCGGTGGCAACCTGCTCGCCGAAGGCGACAGGCTGAGCGAGGCCACGGCCGAGTTCGTCGCCAAGGTCCACCACCATTCGCAGGCAGAAGCCCGGGCGGAATCTCATGTCTGACGCCACGAAGGACGATGCGCTCCTGCGCCGCCATCAGAGCGATTTTGCCTGGCAAGGTGTCGAACGCCTCGCCTACAAGCAGGATGGCGATGCGCCGTTCCGCGATGTCTCGCGCCAGATCCTGTTCTCGCGGCCCGACCTCGCCGGCGAACTGCGCTATTTCGAGGTCGCCCCGGGCGGCCACACCACGCTGGAGCGCCATGGCCATGTCCACGGCGTCATGATCGTGCGCGGCCATGGACGCTGCCTCGTCGGCTCTGAAGTGAGCGAGATCGGCCCGTTCGACCTCGTCACCATCCCCGGCTGGACCTGGCACCAGTTCCGGGCCGCACCCGACGAGCCACTCGGTTTCCTCTGTCTGGTCGACGCGAGCCGCGACCGCCCGGCGCTGCCGACGTCGGAGGAGCTGGCGACGTTGCGGACCTCGCCGGAGATCGCCACCTTCCTCGACGGCTGAGCCGGGGCCGGAGCATCATCGCCGATCGCCCGCCCGAAGAACGGCATCTGCAGGGTGCAGGGCTGCAAGTCCCAAAAGTGTTGTTAACTGCGCAAGCGAGCGGCGCATCGGCTGTCTCCACGACTGTTTCGGGGGAAGCTCGCCGACGAGGCTGTGCTATTCGATCGCTGCTTTCCACCCAAGTCGGCAATCCCGACTGGCCAACTGGAGAGCTCGCAGGCACCATCATGCCGCCGCCCAGGCAACGACAC
Organism: Allobosea sp. GW821-FHT10B12; assembly: GCF_059415545.1. Classification (NCBI taxonomy): domain Bacteria; kingdom Pseudomonadati; phylum Pseudomonadota; class Alphaproteobacteria; order Hyphomicrobiales; family Alloboseaceae; genus Allobosea; species Allobosea sp. GW821-FHT10B12. The sequence goes on along the minus strand of NZ_JBWKNL010000011.1, from coordinate 62,195 downwards.
TGAGATGACACCGGTACCGCGTACCTGCCGAACCAACTCAAGCGTGTTAGGAACTTTTGTGAACGCCCCCGTCATTGGACGCTTCGTCTTCAGGCGCGCCGAACTTTGGGCCGATGGCGTGATCCATGTGCTCGGCGTTGTCTTAGGGCTGGTTGCTGTCGCGGCACTGATCGTTCAAGTCGCGAACAGCGCTCCGCTGTTCGATCTGATCCCCGTTTCGATCTATGGCGCGGCTCTCCTCGCAACTCTCATCGTCTCGGCCACTTACAACATGTGGCCAGTCTCGCCGCGCAAATGGTTTCTCAGGCGCTTCGACCATTCCGCGATCTACGTCCTCATCGCCGGGACCTACACCCCATTTCTGATGAAGCTGAGCGGGAGCATTTTCGCTCAGGCTCTTCTGGCGATCGTATGGCTCGCGGCCGCCGCCGGTATCGGACTCAAGGTGGTTTTGCCGGGCAAGCTCGATCGGCTTTCGATTGCGCTGTATCTCCTGATCGGGTGGAGCGGTCTTTCAATCTGGGACAGCGTCGCGCTTCTACCAGCGACCACCTTATGGTTCATTCTCGCAGGCGGCCTCCTTTATTCGATAGGCGTCGTTTTCCACGTCTGGGAAAGCCTGCCATTCCAGAATGCGATCTGGCACGCTTTCGTGCTTGTGGCGTCCGGCTGCTTCTATGGGGCGGTGTTTCAGGCCTATGCGCTGGCACCGCCGACTTGAGCCGATCGCCTCTGTGAGCGGCCAGTCGGGTATCTCTTCGACGATCTGGCGCAGCCAAGCTCTCATCTCGTTGACACACCCGGCATTCTGAAACTAGCATTCATGCCGTTAGCGTTACAGGCGCAGCGACGAGGCTGCGGAAACATAACAGGCGATGCTGCCTCCATCGATCGGGCTCGACCCCGGTCGTGGGGGCATTTTTGTTTGGCGGAGAGACGGCCGGAAGGGGTTGCCTGAGCAGGGATTACTCAGGGCGAGCGCAAAAAACGAGACGCCGCCCAACGCGTTGAGGGACGCGGGAGGAGAAAAGAATCGATGAAAAAAGCGGTTCGTTGCGCGGAGCGGACATCCGCTCCGTGGCGTGTGGGCGTGCTGTTTTCGCGGACCGGCTTCATGTCGGTCATCGAAGAGACGCAGCTGCGCGGAACCTTGATCGCGATCGACGAGATCAACGATCGCGGCGGTATTCACGGTCGGCCGATCGAGCCGGTGATCTACGATCCGGGCTCGGATGCCCGTTCCTATGGGCAATATGCCAAGCGACTGATGGTCGAGGACGGGGTCAGCACGATTTTCGGCTGCTATACCTCTTCGAGTCGCAAGGCCGTCCTGCCCGTGGTCGAGCGGCTCGACGGCTTGCTCTGGTATCCGACGCTTTACGAGGGTTTCGAGTTTTCGCCCAACGTCATCTATACGGGCGCGACGCCGAACCAGAATTCCGTACAGCTCTGCCGGGCGCTGATGCAGCAATTCGGCACCCGCTTCTTCTTCATTGGCTCCGACTACATCTATCCGCGCGAGTCCAACCGGGTGATGCGCGATCTCGTCCGCAGCAATGGCGGCACGGTCGTCGGCGAGCAGTATTTGCGGCTGGAAGCGGACCGCAGCGAGTTCGTGCCCCTGCTGCGCGAGATCAAGCGCGCCCAGCCCGACGTCATCTTCTCGACCGTCGTCGGCGAGTCCACCACCTTCCTCTATCAGGCCTATCACGACCTCGGCCTGAATCCGAAGACAGTCCCGATTGCCAGCCTGACCACCACCGAGGCCGAGATCCGGGCGATGGGCCACGATGTCGGCGAGGGCCACTACACCGCCGCGGCTTATTTCCAATGTGTCGAGAACGAGCGCAATTCGGATTTCGTCGCCCGCTATCACAAGCGCTACGGCGACGACGAGCCGACGAACATGTGCCTGGAATCGTCCTACTTCCAGGTCAATGTCTTCGCGAAGTCACTGGAAGCGACGAACTCGCTGGATACGCGCTGCTTGCGTTCCTGGGTCATGGGTGCCGAATTCGACGCGCCGCAGGGCTGCGTCTCGATCAACCCGGTCTGGGGGCACGCCGATGTCTGGACACGGATCGGACGCGCCAACCGCAACGGGCAGTTCGATATCGTCTTCCAGTCCGCCACGAGCGTGAAGTCCGACCCCTATCTGATGGGACAGGGCCGCACGCTCGAGCTCTGCTGAACATATTGGAATGGCCACCGGCCGCGACGGGAAAGAGGCGACCAGCTTCATGGCGATGTCAGGCTACGCATACGAACGCGCTGGCGGGCCGCATCCCGCCGAGCCCCGCGCCGCCGTTTCCGAACGACCGGCGCGGCAGGGTTCCGTCGAACCGGAACTCAATATCGCCGTGATGGTCGAGCGCGACGACCATGGCGAGTTCCTGATCCGCGAACTGCAACGCCAGCGCGTCACGGTGCGGCATATCTGGCCGCTGCCGTCGCAGATTCCGTTGCAATACGACGCCATCTTCTGTGCGCTGTCTGCGGATCTGCCGCAGCGCATCCCCTGGGTTCCGGGGGAGCCTTCCTCGGCGCTGATCCTGGTCGATGACGGCAAGGCGCCGCTGAACCTCAAGCTCATCCACAACTGCGCCGCGCACGGCCTGCTGCATTATCCGGCCTCGTCGCGGGTGATCCAGTCGGTGCTGATGCTGGCGCGCGAGCATTTTCAGTACGAGCGGCGCTTGCGCGGCCGGATCGAGAAGCTCGACGAGAATCTGCGCACGATGCGGGTTGTCGAGCGCGCCAAGGTGCTGTTGATCCGGCTCAAGAACCTGACCGAGGACGAGGCCTATAACTTCCTGCGCAAGCAGGCCATGGAAAAGCGCGTCACTATCGCGGCAGTCGCCACGGCCGTGATTGACTCGCATGATTTGCTTAGTTAGCGTTGCTATAGTTTCAAGACGGCAAGGACGCCGTCGGCACATAGCGGGTCATGATGCCCCCACGCAGTCGCGGAAGCGAAGCGTGGGGTTTTTTGTTTTCTAGGCCCAGTTCGATACGCGTTTGCGCGGCGAAGCTGCCGCAGTCCACATTCCGAGGCGAAGAAGCCCCGAACGACTCCGTCCCTCCGGACGGCGCCGCTCGGGGCTTTTTCTTTTGCAAGAAAAAAGGGGAAGAGGGTGAAAAACGACAGGCGCACATTCATCAAACACGCTGCCGCGGCGGGTGCTTTCACCGCCGCAGGGTTTCCGCATATCTGGTCGAAGAACGCTTCGCTGGCCTATGCCCAGAGCGGGCAGATCAAGGTCGGCGTCCTCTTCTCTCTCACCGGCACCACCGCCATCATCGAGGAGTCGCTGAACAAGGCGACGATCATGGCGATCGAGGAGATCAACGCCGCCGGCGGCATCAACGGCATGAAGATCGTGCCCGTCGTCGAGGATCCGGCGTCCGATCCCGCGACCTTCGCAGAGAAGGCCCGCAAGCTCGTGCTCAGCGACAAATGCGTGTCGGTGTTCGGGTCCTATACCTCGGCCAGCCGCAAGGCGGTCCTGCCGGTCTTCGAGAGGCAGGCAAACCTGTTTTTCTACCCGACGCTCTATGAGGGCCGCGAGTGCTCGAAGAACGTCATCTATACCGGCGCCGTCCCCAATCAGCAGCAGGACGACTTCGTGCCCTGGCTGGTCGAGAAGTTCGGCAAGCGCTGGTACATGATCGGCTCGAACTACATCTACCCGAAGGAAGAGAACAACTACTGCAAGAAGCAATTGAAGAGCCTCGGCGCCGAGGTGATCGCCGAGGAATACGTTCCGCTCGGACATTCCGAATTCTCATCGGTGATCAATAAGTTCCGCTCCGAGAAGCCGAACGTGATCTTCTCTACCGTGGTCGGGGATTCGGTCGTGGCGCTGCACCGGCAGTACCGCGCCGCCGGCCTCGACCCGGCGACGATGCCGATGGCGAGCCTGACCACTTCGGAAAACGAGGTCGCGGCGATGGGCGGTGATGCGGCCGCCGGCCACTTCACCTCGGCTCCTTATTTCATGGTGCACGAGTCACCCGAGAACAAGCGGTTCGTCGAGGCCTACCGAAAGCGTTGGGGCGCCGACAAGGTCACGCATTTCGTGTCGGAATCGGCCTATTTCCAGATCTATCTGTTCAAGCAGGCGGTGGCGAAGCTGAAGGCGGGCGACATCAACCCGCTCACCATCCGCGAGGCCCTGAAGGGCGAGCAGTTCCAGGCGCCCCAGGGGTTGGTCAAGGTCGAGCCCGAAAACCTGCATTGCTGGCTGCATCCCAAGATCGGCCAGTGCCAGTCGGACGGGCAGTTCAAGATCCTGAAGCAATCGGCGAACTGGCTCGAGCCGAACCCCTACAGCGCCTATCCGAACCAGAAGTGCACGGCCGAAGGGCTGAAGGAAATCTGATCTTTCGATTTCGCCGGCGGCCGCGCCACGCGGCCGCCCTGCACGCCTCCGGACAGGTTCGTTATGGATTTCGTCGTTTCTCAATTGCTGACCGGGCTCAGCCTGTCGTCGATCCTGCTGCTCGTCGCGCTCGGTCTTGCCATCATCTATGGCGTCACCGGCGTCATCAATCTCGCCCATGGCGAGTTCGTGATGCTCGGAGCTTATTGCGCCTGGCTGTTGCAGACCCAGCTCGGCTGGGGGCTGCTGCCGAGCCTGATCCCGATCTTCGTCGCGGTGGCGCTGCTGGGCCTCGCCATCGAATATCTGGTCATCCGGCATCTCTATGACCGGCCGCTCGATACCATCCTCGCGACCTGGGGGCTCGGCGTCATGGCCCAGCAGATCGTGCGCCTGCTGGCGGGCGGCGAACTGCGCTATGTCCAGATGCCGGCGGCGCTTTCGGGTAGCGTCAACATTCTCGGCGCCACCGATTCCGCCTATCGCCTGTTCGTGCTGGCGGTCGCACTCGGGCTGTTCGCCCTGACCTGGTACGTTTACCGCCATACCTCGATCGGCCTGCAGTTGCGGGCGATCACCCAGAACCGCCAGATCGCCTCGAGCTTCGGCATCAATGCCGGCCGCGCCTATCAGCTGACCTTCGCTTACGGCGCCGGCATCGCCGGGCTGGCCGGGGCGCTGATCTCGCCGCTCAAGAGCGTCTCGCCGGAGATGGGCACGGGCTATGTCGTCGACGCCTTCATGGTCGTCGTCGTCGGTGGCGTCCAGAGCCTGTTCGGCACGGTCGTCAGCTCCGGCCTGCTCGGAGAGCTAACCGGCGCGCTCGCCTATCTCAGCAACGACACCATCGCCAAGGCGCTCGTGCTCGCCGCGGTCGTCGTCATCATCCGCTTCCGGCCGCAGGGGCTCTTCACGCCCCGCATCCGCGCCTAACACCTTCATGAGACGAAACCTACCAATGTCCAACAAACCAATCCTGCAGCTGTCGATCTACGGGGCCGTTTGCCTGGCGCTCCTCCTGATCCCGGCCTTCATCGACGACGCCTTCCTGCTCAACAAATTCGCGCGCTACCTGATCTTCGGCATGCTTGCCGTCGCGCTGAGCCTGTCCTGGGGCTATGCCGGCATCCTCAATCTCGGCCAGGCGACGACCTTCGGCATCGGCTCCTATTGCATGGCCATGGCGCTGAAGCTGAAGACCGTGCCGATCCATACCGGCGCCGAGGGTCTGCCGGACTTCATGGTCTGGAACAACGTCACCGCGCTGCCCTGGCTCTGGTGGCCATTCCAGTCGCTGCCCTTCGCCGTCGCGGCCGGCATCCTCGTTCCCGCCGCCTTCGCCGCGCTGCTCGGCTGGTTCATGTTCGGAGGGCGCGTCGCCGGCGTCTATTCGGCGATCATCACGCTGGCCGCGATGGTCGTGGTCAACCTGATCATCATCGACCAGCAGAGCTATACCGGCGGCTTCAACGGCATCACCGACCTCGCCCGTTTCGAGGTGCTGGGGATCACTTTCGACGCCTATGCGCGCTCGACCTATTTCCTGGTCGCGGGCAGCCTGACGCTGGCGCTCTTCGCCGCGCTCGCGCTGACACGCTCGAAGACCGGGCTGATCCTGCAGGCGATCCGCGATCAGGAGGAGCGCGTCCGCTTCTTCGGCTACGACGTCGCCCGCTACAAGACCTTCGTTTTCGCAGCCTCCGCCGGAATCGCAGGCCTGGCTGGCATGCTCTACACGATCGTGATGGAGTTCGCCTCGCCGACCTTCCTCGGCGTGCCGCTCAGCCTGTCCATCGTCATCTGGGTTGCGGTCGGCGGCCGCCAGAGCTTGCTCGGCGCCATGCTCGGCGCGCTGCTGGTGACCGGGGTGCAGGGAAGCTTGTCGGAGTCCGAGACCTTCCTCAGCACCTGGACGCTGGTGATGGGCGGCTTGTTCGTCCTGATCGTGCTGTTCATGCCGCGCGGACTGGCCGGCATCGTCTCCGGCCTGCGCCGTCGCGACATACCCCAGAAAGCCGCGGCGCAGCAGTCCCGCCCCGTCGATGCCGCCGGCGCTCCGGCAGGGAGGGCGGCATGACCGGCGCGGCGGAGGCGCAGCTTTCTCTGCGCAACGTCAAGGTATCCTTCGGCGGCTTCGTCGCCGTGGACGGCCTCGACCTCACGGTCAATCGGGGTGAGCTGCGCTGCCTGATCGGCCCAAACGGCGCCGGCAAGACCACGACGCTCGATCTGATCTGCGGTCGTTCGCGGATCTCCTCCGGCGCGATCGTCTTCGACGGCAAGGAGATCCACCAGCTCAGCGAATTCGAGATCGCCCGGACCGGCATCGGCCGCAAGTTCCAGGTGCCGAGTGTCTTCCGCGAGCTCAGCGTGCGGGACAATCTCGAGATCGGCAGCTCGCGCCAATACGGCGTCCTGCGCAATCTCGGCAAATTCGGCGGTGCGGCCGATCGCGAACGCCTCGAACGGCTGGCCGAGCTCGTCGGACTCTCGGACGAGCTCGACAAGCAGGCGGCCCAGCTCTCGCACGGCCAGACGCAATGGCTCGAGATCGCGCTGATCCTGGCACAGGACCCACCGCTCATCCTGATGGACGAGCCGACCGCGGGCATGACCGCCCATGAAACCGAGAAGACGGCGCAGCTCTTCAACGCGCTGCGCGGCAAGCACACGCTGATCGTGGTCGAGCACGACATGGGCTTCGTGCGCGACATCGCCGAGACGATCTCGGTGATGCACCAGGGCAGGCTGCTGGCGCAGGGCACGGCCGACGAAGTCTCGGACGATCCCCAGGTCCGCGAGGCCTATCTCGGCTCGGGAGGCATCGGCCATGCTTGAGCTCAGCAATGTCGATGGCTTCTACGGCCGCAGCCGCGCCCTGCAATCGGTGTCGCTGAGCGTCGGCAAGGGCGAATTCGTCAGCGTGCTCGGGCGCAATGGTGTCGGCAAGACGACGCTGCTGCGCACGATCCTCGGCCTGATGTCAAAGACCTCGGGCTCGATCCGGCTCGATGGCAGCGAGATCGGCGAGCTGCCGACGCATCGCCGGGCCAAGGCCGGGCTGGGATATGTGCCGCAAGGTCGGGGCATCCTGCCCGACTTCACCGTGCGCGAGAACCTGCTGCTGGGAACCTACGCCGCCGAGACCTCGGAACGGCGCATCCAGGACTACGTCTTCGAGCTCTTCCCGATCCTGCGGGATTTCCTTAGCCGGCGTGGCGGCAACTTGTCCGGCGGCCAGCAGCAGCAGCTCGCCATCGCCCGCGCGCTGTTGTCCCAGCCCAAGATCCTGCTGCTCGACGAGCCGACCGAGGGTATCCAGCCCAACATCGTCGAGCAGATCGAGGACATCCTGATCGACCTCAACCGCAAGCGCGGCCTGTCGATCATCCTCGTCGAGCAGAACATCACCTTCGCGCGTCGCGCATCGCACCGTTTCGCGATGCTCAACCGGGGCAGCGTCGCGGTCAGCGACCGCATCGAAGCGCTCTCCGAAGATCTCATCCATCGCTACCTCGTCGTCTGAGACGGGCAAACCAAGGAGGCCAGACCATGTATCACGGCGATATTACGAGCAGCAGGGACACCGTCGGCGTCGCCGTCGTGAACTACAAGATGCCGCGCCTGCATACCAAGCAGGAGGTGCTCGCCAACGCGCGCAATATCGCCGCGGTGATCGAGGGCATGAAAGTCGGCCTGCCGGGCATGGATCTGGTGATCTTCCCGGAATATTCGACGCACGGAATCATGTACGATTCCAAGGAGATGTATGAGACCGCCTCGCAGATTCCGGGAGAGGAGACGGAGATTTTCGCCGCCGCCTGCAGGAAGGCGAATGTCTGGGGCGTGTTCTCGCTGACCGGCGAGCGCCATGAGGAGCATCCCAACAAGGCGCCCTACAACACGCTCATCCTGATGAACAACAAGGGCGAGATCGTCCAGAGATATCGCAAGATCATGCCCTGGGTCCCGATCGAGGGCTGGTATCCTGGCGACTGCACCTATGTCTCGGACGGGCCGAAGGGCCTGAAGATCAGCCTGATCATCTGTGATGACGGCAACTACCCCGAGATCTGGCGCGACTGCGCCATGCGCGGCGCCGAGCTGATCATCCGCTGCCAGGGCTACATGTACCCGGCCAAGGAACAGCAGGTGCAGATCTCGAAGTCGATGGCCTGGGCGAACAACGTCTATGTCGCGGTTGCGAACGCTTCGGGCTTCGACGGCGTCTATTCCTACTTCGGCCATTCGGCGATCGTCGGCTTCGATGGCCGCACGCTCGGCGAGTGCGGCACCGAAGAGAACGGCATCCAATACGCCCAGCTCTCGGTGTCGGCGATCCGCGATGCCCGCAAGAACGGCCAGTCTCAGAACCATCTCTTCAAGCTGCTGCACCGCGGCTACACCGGGATGATCAACTCCGGTGACGGCGACAAGGGCACGGCCGCGTGCCCTTACAACTTCTACGCCAAGTGGATCAACGATCCCGAGGGCACGCGCGAGATGGTCGAGGCGATGACCCGCACGACCGTGGGCACCGACGAGTGCCCGATGGACGGCATTCCGAACAAGTCTGCCCATCGCTGAGCTGAACCAAGCCCCCGCCCGGCGCATCGGCGCCGGGCGGGGCGATCAAGCATTCGACAACGAAAATGGGGGGAAACGCGGTGTCCATACATTCCGCAGGTTCGGGCGCGGCAGCGCCGGCCGACGCCGATCACGTGCTCGGCGACGAATACGAGCACGGGCCGGTGCCGCTGGCGGCCCGGCGCAGCCTGTTCTCGATGGTGATGGTCTGGGCCGGGTTCCCGATGATCATCACCGGAGCCATGACCGGTTCGCTGCTGGTTCTGGGCATGGGCTTCTCCCGTGCGCTCGTCGCCATGATCGTCGGCAACCTGATCATGCTCGCCTATGTCGGCGCGCTCGGCCTGTCGGCGACACGCAGCGGCATGAATTTCGCGCTCATCGCGTCGCGCGTCTTCGGCACGAAGGGCTATGCGCTCGCCTCCGGTCTGCTTTCGACCCTGCTGCTCGGCTGGTTCGCGGTCCAGACCGGTATCACCGGCGCGCTCGTCTCCAGTACCTACGGGCTGAACTATGTCGCGATGACCGTCGTCGCGGGGCTGCTCTATATCGGTATCACCTTCGTCGGCGTGCGCGGCCTGCATCTGATCGGCCTGGTCTCTGTCCCGCTGTTCTTCGTGCTCGGCCTCTTCGTCGTCGTGCATTCGGCCGGCACGACCAGCTTCGAGGCGATCTGGAACTATGCCGGCAACAACGGCGTGGCGACGATGTCGATGGGCGTCGGGCTGACCGTCGTGATCGCGCTCTTCATCGACGCCGGCACCGTGACCGCCGACTTCAACAGATGGGCGAAGACCGGCACCCATTCGCTGATCGCGACTTTCTCGGCCTTTCCGGTCTCGAACCTCGTCGCCATGCTCGTCGGCGGCATCATGACGGCCGCGCTCGCCGTGCCGAACGCCAATCCGTTCGGCGCCGACAACATGTTCGGCTACATGAACAAGCTGCAGATCGGCTGGCTCGGCGTCCTCGCCTTCCTGTTCCTCTACATCAATCTCGGCTCGGTCTGCTCGCACTGCCTCTACAATGCGGCGACCGGCTGGTCGCGCATCCTGCGCTCGAAGATGCGCCTGATGGCCGTTATCCTCGGCCTCGTCGGCATCGCCATCGCAGCCGGCAATGTCTGGGCCTTCTTCATCCAGTGGCTGTCGCTGCTCGGGATCATCGTGCCGCCGATCGGCATGATCCTGCTGGTTGAGGCTTATGTATTGAAGCACGGCTCGGCTGCGCAGAGGGAATGGCGCACGTTGCCGTTCGTCTCCTGGGCGATCGGCGCCGCGGTGGGCTTCATCGTCGAGTTCTACGCGCCGCAGCTTTCGACGGCGATCAGCGCCGGCGTCGTCGCCGCCATCGCCCATCTGGTCCTGACCTATTCGGCGGCGGGGCGAGCTGCGGACCGTGCTCCGGCCTGACCAGGCCGGCTCCATCGACATCCCCATTTGAGAGACTATCGCGATGACGACCGACTACGAGATCTTCGAACTGGGCGATCTTGCCCTTCAGCGCGGTGCGACGCTGCGCAATGCCAGGCTGGCCTACAAGACCTTTGGCACGCTCAACGCGGCCAAGGACAACGCCATCGTCTATCCGACCTGGTATTCCGGTCAGCACTACGACAATGAATGGCTGGTCGGGCGCGGCATGGCGCTCGATCCCGACAAGTACTTCATCATCATCCCCAACATGTTCGGCAACGGGCTGTCCTCGTCGCCGAGCAACACGCCCGAGCCCTATAACGCCGCCCGCTTTCCGAGGGTGACGGCCTACGACAACGTCCGCGCGCAGCACCGGCTGGTGACCGAGCATTTCGGCATCAAGCATTTGCGGCTCGTCACCGGCTGGTCGATGGGCGGGCTGCAGACCTTCCATTGGGGCGCGCTCTATCCCGACATGATGGATCTGCTCGCGCCGTTCTGCGGCTCGGCGAAATGCTCCCGCCACAACTTCGTCTTCCTCGAAGGGGTGAAGGCGGCGCTGACCGCGGACGATGCCTTCCGCGACGGCTGGTATGCCGACAAGCCGCAAAAGGGCCTGCGCGCCGCGGCCCGGGTTTATGCCGGCTGGGGCTTTTCGCAGGCCTTCTATCGCGAGGAGCTGGACATCAAGACGCTGGGATACAGTTCGCTCGAGGACTTCCTGGTCGCCTTCTGGGAAGGCTTTTTCCTCGACCGGGATCCCAACAATCTGCTGGCCATGCTCTGGACCTGGCAGAATGGCGATATCTCGGCCAACGCACTCTACAACGGCGACTACAAGGCCGCGCTCGGCGCGATCAAGGCAAAGACCTACGTCATGCCCGGTCAGACGGATCTTTACTTCCCGCCGGAAGACAGCCGCAACGAGGTCGACAACATGCCGAATGCGCGCTTCGTCCCGATTCCTTCGATCTGGGGGCATTTCGCCGGCGGCCCGGGCACCAATCCGGTCGACATCAAGTTCCTCGACGACAAACTCAAGGAACTCCTCGCATCCTGACGCAGCGCGCGCGGCGGTGCGTGACAGCCGCCGCGCGACCATCAAGGGCCTGACGACGTGACGAATCTGGACGCCTACCGCATCGCCAAGGAACCTTTCTACCGCTCGGTCGGAGGCGAAGTCGGACTGTTCGAGGCTGCCTATCGCAGCCGGATGCCGGTGATGCTGAAAGGGCCGACCGGCTGCGGCAAGACCCGCTTCGTCGAGCACATGGCCTGGCGCCTCGGCCGGCCGCTGATCACCGTGTCGTGCCATGAGGACATGACCGCCTCGGACCTCGTCGGGCGCTATCTGCTCGATGCCGAGGGCACGGTCTGGCATGACGGGCCGCTGACGCTGGCGGTGCGCCAGGGTGCGATCTGCTATCTCGACGAGATCGTCGAGGCCCGGCAGGACACCACCGTGGTGATCCACTCGCTCACCGACGACCGGCGCATCCTGCCGCTGGAGAAGAAGAACGAGGTGGTGAGGGCCCATCCCGACTTCCAGGTCGTGATTTCCTACAACCCGGGCTACCAGAGCGTTCTCAAGGACCTCAAGGAATCGACCAAGCAGCGCTTCGCCGCCATCCCCTTCGACTATCCCGAAGCGGCCGGCGAGGCCGAGATCGTGATGCGCGAGGCCGGCGCCGACAAGCGCACCGCCGAGACGCTGGTGCGCATCGGCACGCGCTCACGCAACCTCAAGGGCCGCGGGCTGGAGGAAGGCGCCTCGACACGGATGCTCGTCAACGCCGCCCTGCTCGTCGCCGCCGGTGTCCCGATCATGGAGGCCTGCCAGGTCGCGCTCGTGATCCCGATCACCGATGATGACGATCTGCGCGATGCGTTGACGGGTGCGATCGCTGCCTGCGTCTGATGCCATGACGACGATTGAAGGCCGAAAGGAGACGGTTCAAGCGTTTCCGGCCGAATGGCAGAGGCGCTGGAGCGCGGCCCATGCGCGCATCGACCACGCCGGCTATGGCGACCTCGTGGCCAGCGCCTATCGCAGCGCCGGCCCGATCGTCGCGGCGAGAGCGGGGCCTGCCGAGGCGATCCGGCTCGGCGAATCCGTCTCGTTCGTCGCAATTCGCTCCGGCCGGCGGGCGGCCTGCCTGCTGGTCGGCGCGGCGCTGCATGCCGCCGAGGCTGCTCGTCATCCATCCGAGCTCGTATCGTGGCTCGAACTGGTCGACGACATCGCCAGGCGCGCGCCGAAGGTGCTGAGCGCCTTCCTGCAGAACGGCTCGCAGGTTCTCGATAGACTTGGTTTCGCCGGTCTTGCGGTCTTTGCGCGCATGGGGCTCGATCTCGGCCGCGACGACGCGCGCCGGCTGGCCTTTTTCTCGTTGCAGAGCCCGGAAGCACGCCAACTGCTTGAAAGACAAAGCCCGTCCGCTTCGTTGCCGGAATTGCTGCCCGGGCTGAAGCCCTATCTCCGCGCGCTTTGGGCCATCTCGCCGCCGATCGCCGAAACACCGGGCGATGCTCCCGAAGCGATGCGCCGGCGCGCCGGCTTCGGCGGAGGTGGCATCCGCCTGCCGCCATCCTATGCCGGTTTTCCGGCCAGCGATCAGAAGCAGCTCCATCGCGCGACGCTGGCCCATATCGGCGCGCATCACTGCTTTACCCGCAAAAAATTCCCGGCCACGGGCCTGAAGCCGCTGCAGCTCGCCCTGGTTTCGCTGATCGAGGATGCGCGGGTCGAGCGGCTGGCCATGTGCGAGATGCCGGGACTGTTCGCCCTCTGGCGGGGCTTCCACGTGGCGCGTCCTGAAGGTGCACCGGTTGCGATCACGCTGATGGCGCGGCTGGCGCGGGCCCTGCTCGATCCGTCCTACGAGGACCCGCATGGCTGGGTGAGCAAGGGCCGGGCGCTGTTCGAGGAGGCTGCCGCAGTCGACATCGGCTCCCAGCAGCTCAGCCGCCATATCGGCGGGCTGCTGGGCAATGACATCGGCCAGATGCGGCTGCAGTTCGACGCCAAGAGCTATGTCGTGCAACCTGCCTATCGCGACGACGGCATGGGACTTTGGGATTTCGGAGACGACAATCCCGAGGTGCCCTACGAGATGCAGGCGCCCGCCGAAGGAGCCCGGCTCGAGCGACACGATAGCGATGACGGCCGTCCCGAGCCCGACACGGTCTCCGACAGTTCGAGCGGCCGCGCAGCGATGGTCGAGGCGAGCGAGGACGTGGCCGTCGCGCGCTATCCGGAATTCGACTATGTGACCGGGCGCGAACGGCCGGACTGGTGCACGGTCCACGAGCCGGCCGTTTCCATGGCGTCGCCCGCCGCGCTGCACCGCGCCATCGAGCAGCGCGCCGATCTCGCCAACCGCCTGACCGCCATCATCCGGTCTTCCAAGGTCAGCCGTCAGCAGCGGGTTCGCCGGCAAGCGGAAGGCGAATTCCTCGACATGGACGCGGCGATCGAGGCGGTGATCGCGCGGCGCTCCGGCCAAGTGCCGGAGGATCGTCTCTACGGGCGCTATGAGCGCCGCCACCGCGATCTCGCCATTCTCGTGCTCATCGATACCTCCGCCTCCACCGGAGAACGCGTCAGCGGTCGCAGCGAGACGGTGCTGGAGACCGAACGGCTTTCCGTGGCCATGCTGGCGAAGGCGATGACCGAACTCGGCGATCCTTTCGCGCTTGCGGCATTCTCCTCAAACACGCGCGACCATATCGGCTATCAGCGGATCAAGGATTTCGCGGGCCGCTACGATGCGGCGGCGGAGGGCCGGCTGGCGGGCTTGCAAAGCCACAATTCCACGCGGCTGGGAGCGGTGATCAGACATGCTGGCAAGGACCTGAAACGGCAGCTGAGCTATCGCCGGCTTCTGCTGATCATCACCGATGGCGAGCCGCACGACATCGATGTCGATGACCGCCGCTATCTCGTCGAGGATGCACGCGCGGCCGTCCATGGCCTGCGCAACGATGGCATCGATGTGTTCTCCATCGTCCTCGATTCGGATGCCGAATCCTACGCGCCCCGCATTTTCAGGCGCCGGAATTGCGTTCAGTTGAAGTCGATCGAGACCTTGCCCGAAAAGTTGCCGGGCTTGCTGCTGCGGTTGGCGATACAGTGAGATCATGCGTGATAGCGGTCCCCGCAGCTGGACAGGTGGAGCCATCAGAATGGAGAAGGGCGCGGGGAGAAGAATGGCGCACGGCCTACCCGGTGCTTACACGAGTTCGGCATCGCTTGCATGAGCCACCGAGGTCGCCACAAATATCCAAGTGATATCAGCGACTAAAGTGGCTGGGGGACTAGGATTCGAACCTAGACAACCAGAGTCAGAGTCTGGGGTCCTACCGTTAGACGATCCCCCAACGGGCGCGTTGTCTGCGACGCGTCGGATGGGGGCGATCTAAACAACCTCGCGCCCGGTTGCAAGCCTTCTGTGACGATTTCGACATGCAATGGCGTCGCGGCGCTGCAGGCCAGCCTTCCGAACGCGCGCCCGCTCCGGAACCTCGACGCGCGAGATCGGGAAAGGGTTATGTCGGGCTGAGCGTGCGCCTGACCGCGTCGCGCCAGCCGGCAACGTGGTTACGGCGCGTTTCCTCGGCAAGGCCCGGCGAGAAGCGCCGCTCCAGCCGCCAGCGATCGGCGAACTGCGTCGGCTCGGGCAGCAGGCCGGCATCGAGGCCAGCAAGATAGGCGGCCCCAAGCGCGGTGGTCTCCAGCACCTGCGGCCGGTCGACCGGGGCGGCGAGGACGTCGGCGAGGCGCTGCATCGTCCAGTCGGAGGCGACCATGCCGCCATCGACGCGCAGCACCGTCTCGGCGCCGTCCGCTTCGGGCCAGTCGGAGCGCATCGCCTCAAGCAGGTCGAGCGTCTGGAAGCAGACCGAATCAAGCGCAGCGCGGGCGAATTCACGCGGGCCGGTGTTGCGGGTCAGGCCGAACATGGCGCCGCGGGCATTGGCATCCCAATGCGGCGCGCCGAGGCCGGTGAAGGCCGGCACCAGGTAGACCTGCTGGCCGGGATCGGCATTGGCCGCGAGCGGGCCGCTGTCGGAGGCCTTCTCGATGATGCCGAGCCCGTCGCGCAGCCATTGCACGGCGGCGCCGGCGATGAAGATCGAGCCCTCCAGCGCGTAATGGCGCACGCCCTTGAGCTGGTAGGCGATGGTCGAGAGCAGGCGGTTGCGCGATGCGACGGCTTTCGTGCCGGTGTTGAGCAGGGCGAAGCAGCCGGTGCCATAGGTCGATTTCAGCATGCCCGGCTCGAAGCAGGCCTGGCCGACGGTCGCCGCCTGCTGGTCGCCAGCGATGCCGCGAATCGCGATCGCGCCGCCGAGCAGCCCGGGCTCGCAGTCGCCGAAATGGGCGGCGCAGTCGCGCACCTCCGGCAGCATCGCGGCGGGAATGTCGAGCAGCGCCAGCAAGTCCTCGTCCCACCGCCCCTTGTGGATGTCGAACAGCATGGTGCGCGAGGCGTTGGTCGCGTCGGTGGCGTGGACGCGCCCGCCGGTCAGGCGCCAGAGCAGGAAGCAGTCGACCGTGCCGAAGGCGAGCTCGCCGCGCCTCGCCCGCTCGCGGGCGCCAGGGACATGGTCAAGAATCCAGGCGATCTTGGTGCCGGAGAAATAAGGGTCGATGCGCAGGCCGGTGCGCTCGGCGACCAGCTTGCCGTGCCCCTCCGCATCCAGCGCAGCGCAGCGCTCGGCGGTGCGCCGGTCCTGCCAGACGATGGCGCGGTGGATCGCCTGACCGGTCTTGCGGTCCCAGACCAGAGTCGTCTCGCGCTGGTTGGTAATGCCGATCGCGGCGACCTCCCCTGCCCGCGCCTGGGCTCGCGCCAGCGCCTGCCGGCAGACCGAGAGCGTGCTCTCCCAGAGATCCTCGGCCTCGTGCTCGACCCAGCCCGAGGCCGGATAGTGCTGCGGGAATTCCTGCTGGGCGCTGGCGATCGGCTGCAGATTCTCGTCGAACAGGATGGCACGGGAGGACGTCGTGCCCTGGTCGATCGCCAGAATCATGCGCCGCGCCGCCATGCCGTTTCTCCCGCTTTGTCGCCGCCGGGTTACGAGACCGGCCGGCGCCGAGCTTTGCCGCGAAGACCGCACGCAGGCAAGCACAGCCGCAGCTCGCCGCAGTTTCGCCACAGGTTCTGCTTGGCAGGGGCCGCGTGCTGTTGTTACGCTGCCCTTCGAATGGAAACGTTCCAGCTTCATGCTGGACCCCGGCGGGCCACCATGACGGCCCCGACCGGCGAAGGGTTAGCAAGTGACGGTCGAAGACCGCCAGGATTCCGACCGCCCCCTCGTGGCGGCGATCCCCCTACCGGGCGAGCGGCCCGCGCCGCCGGATGCGGCTCGATTTGCTCCGGCCCCGTTCCAGCGCCCTCACCCCGCCACCTATGCCGCGCTCGATCTCGGCACCAATAACTGCCGCCTCCTGATCGCGCGGCCGGCGCAGCACGGCTTTCGCGTCGTCGACGCCTTCTCGCGGATCGTGCGGCTCGGCGAGGGGCTGAGCGCCAGCGGCCGGCTCTGCGACGACGCGATGGACCGCGCCGTCGAGGCGCTCAAGGTCTGCAAGAGCAAGATGGACCATCGCGGCGTCACCCGCGCGCGGCTAATCACCACCGAGGCCTGTCGCGCAGCGACCAATGGCGTCGAGTTCGTCCGCCGCGTCGGCGAGGAAGCGCTGCTGAACCTCGAGATCGTCGACCAACGCACGGAAGCCTCGCTTGCCGTCACCGGCTGCGCCGCGCTGGCGGCGCCCGAGGCGGGTGCGGTGATCGTCTTCGACATCGGCGGCGGCTCGACTGAGATCGTCTGGCTCGGGGGACGCGAGGCGGGGCGCGATCCGGCCCAGCGCATCCGGGAATGGGCCTCGCTGCCGATCGGCGTCGTCTCGGTGGCAGAGCGCTATGGCGGCGTCGAGGTCGGGCGCGAGAAGTTCGAGCGCATGGTCGACGATTGCAGCGAGGCGCTGGCGCCTTTCGCGGCGAAAGCGGCGGCGGCACGGAACGCCCCCAATTTCCACCTGCTCGGCACCTCCGGCACGGTGACGACCGTCGCCGGCATCCATCTGCGCCTGCCGCGCTATGACCGGCGCCAGGTCGACGGGCTGTGGATGCAGGATGGCGACATCTGCAGCGTCATCGACGAACTCGTCGCGATGGACTATGCCCAGCGCCAGGCCAATGCCTGCATCGGCCGCGAGCGGGCCGATCTGGTGCTCGCCGGCTGCGCCATCTTCGAGGCGATCCGGCGCGCTTTCCCGAGCCCGAAGGTGCGCATCGCCGATCGCGGCCTGCGCGAGGGCATCCTGCTCAGGATGATGCATGAGGACCGCGCCTGGTGGCGCCGAAGGCAATGACGACGACAAAATCCGGCGGCGGCGCCCGCGACCTGCGCATCAAGGTCAAGAAGCCGGCCAAGCGCAGCCATTCCTCGCAGCTCTGGCTCGAGCGCCAGCTCAACGACCCCTATGTCAAGCGGGCGCGCGAGATGGGCTATCGCTCGCGCGCAGCGTTCAAGCTCGCCGAGATGGACGAGCGCTACAAGTTCCTGAAACCCGGCCAGAAGCTGGTCGATCTCGGCTGCGCGCCGGGCGGCTGGTGCCAGGTCGCGGGCGCCAAGGTCGGGCTCGATAACGGCAAGGGCAAGATCATCGGTATCGACCTCTTGCCGGTCGACCCGATCCCGCATGTCGAGCTGATCCAGCTCGACTTCATGGCGGAGGAAGCCCCTGCCCTGCTGATGGAGAAGCTCGGCGGCAAGGCCGACGGCGTGATGTCCGACATGGCGGCCAACACCACCGGCCACAAGAAGACCGACCACCTTCGGATCATCGGCCTCGCCGAAGCGGCGGTCGAGTTCGCCAATGACGTGCTGGCACCGGGCGGTTTCTTCCTGGCCAAGCTGTTCCAGGGCGGCGACTCGGCCGGGCTGCTGGCGGAGCTGAAGCGCGACTTCACCCAGGTGCGCAACATCAAGCCGGCGGCGAGCCGGGCCGATTCCTCCGAGCTCTATGTGCTGGCGACCGGCTTCCGCCGGAAGAACGAGCCGGACGCGGAAGGCTGATCGTCTCAGCTCTCGGCCAGCCGGCCGTCGACGAGATGGATGCGACGGCTCGCCTTGGCCGCCATGTCGGTATCGTGGGTCACGGCAATCACCGTCTTGCCGCGCTCGCGCACCAGCGCATCGAGAATGGCAAAGACCTGCTCGGAATTCTTGCTGTCGAGGCTGCCGGTCGGCTCGTCGGCGAGGATCAGCGGCGGATCGTTGGCGAGCGCACGGGCGACGGCGACGCGCTGGCGCTGGCCGCCGGAGAGCTGGTCGGGCCGCTTGTCGAGATGGTCGGCGAGGCCGAGCGCGCTCAGCAGCTCCGTCGAGCGCTCGCGCATGGCGGCAGCGCCTAGTCGGCCGAGGCGCCGCATCGGGATCTCGACATTCTCGCGCACCGTGAACTCCGGCAGCAGGAAGTGGAACTGGAAGACGAAGCCGAGCGTCGCCAGCCGAATCGCGGCGCGCTCGCGCTCGCTGAGCCCGGCCGTGTCCCTGCCCTCGATGGCGAGCGTGCCGCTACTCGGCTTGTCGAGCAGCCCGAGCAGATAGAGCAGCGAGGACTTGCCCGAGCCGGATGGGCCGGTGATCGCCACGAACTCGCCCGCCCCGATCGTCAGCGTGATATCCTCGACCAGCGTCACCGGCACGGCGGCCGGCAGGACGCGGCTGAGCCCCTTGGTCTCGATCAGCGGGCTCATGTCGCGCCCCGGATGATGTCGACCGGGTTGAGCCGCGCCGCCTGCCGGGCCGGCAGGTAACCGGCGACGCCGGCCGAGACGAGGGCGAAGCCGGCAGCGATCAGGTAGTGCCAGATGCTCCAGGCCAGCGGCAGGCGGGTGATCTCCTGCGCCACATTCGCACCCGACAATTCGAAGCGGACCAGCGAGAGCGCGAAGCAGAGGAGGAAGCCGAACGCCCAGCCGATCAGCGAGCCGCCGGCGCCGAGCGCCAACCCCTCCAGCAGGAAGAGGCGGCGCATATCGGTCTCGGTGAAGCCGAGCGACTTGAGGATGGCGATGTCGCGCGCCTTCTCATGGGTGATGGTCGAGATGATGTTGAAGATGCCGAAGCCGGCCACCAGCAGGATCGCGCCGACGACCGTGTACATGATGACATTGCGGATCACGAGTGCCTCCAGCAGCGACTCGTTCGCCTCCTGCCAGGCCATCGCCTTGTAGCCGAGCTGCGCCTCGGCCCGGCGCGCCACCTGCGGCGCGGCATTGGGATCGTCGAGCTTCAGCCTGATCTCGTTGATCGCGTTCGGGCGCTCGCTCAAGATCTGGGCGTTCTTGAGCAGGACATAGCCCTCGCCCTCGTCGCGGGCGGTGGTGCCGGTGTGGAACAGGCCGACGATCTTGAAGGTGCGGCTCTGGCCGGTCGAAGAGACGACGGTCACCGTGGTGCCGACATCGGCGCCGAGGCGCTGCGCCAGCTTATCGCCGACGACGATGTTGTTGCCACCGGCGATCAGCGAGGTGAAGCTGCCCTGGCGAAAATCCTTGGCGAGCGAGGAGACCTTCATCTCCGCCTGCGGCTCGATACCGATGATGGCGATGCCGACATCGCGGCCGGAATAGCGCACCACCCCTTGCGTCTTCAGGCTGAGCGCCAGCCGCCCCGGCATCCAGGCCCGCAGCATCGCCACCGCCTCTGTCGGGTTCAGGATGCCGCGCCGGTCATCCTTCGGCCGCAGACCGGCGATCTGAACGGCGGCGAAGGCATCCTGCGCCGGCTGACGGCGGGCGCTGCGATACTCGTCGGTGATGTCGACATGCGGCATGGTGTCGACGAGGCGCGCGACGAAATCATCCTCGCCGCCCTGCATCAGCGAGGCCATGGCGATCGAGAAGCCGACGCCGAGCGCGACGCCGATGATCGCCACCAGCGTCTGCCGGCCGCGGCCACGGATATGCGTTAGGGCCAGGGCCAGGATCAGGCGCATGGCTCAGCCCCCTTGGGCGGTGACGCGAGCGCCGTCGCCGAGCTTGTCCGGAAACGGCGTGATGATGCGGGCCTGCTCAGGCAGCCCCGAGAGCACCTCGACATCGCCGGTGCCGCGAATGCCGATCGCAAGCTCGCGGCGGCGGGCGCGATCGCCGTCAAGGACGAACACGGCGCTGCCCTGCACGGCGGCGACGGGCAGCAGCAGCGCCTCCTTCGCCACGCGCACGATGATGTTGAGCTCGACGGTCATGCCGATCAGCAAAGGCGTGTCGTCCGGCAGAGCGAGATAGACGCGGTAGGTCTTGGCGACAGGGTCGCCCTTGGGCGTGATACTGTCGACCGTGGCTTCCAGCGTCTTTCCCGGAAAGGCGTCGGCGCGGATCAAGGCGCGCTGGCCAGCCTTGACCTGCGGGATGTCCTCCTCATTGACCTCGGCGACGACGCGCAGCGGCCTGGCCTCGCCGATCCAGAACAGCACCGTGCCGGGCTCGGCGATCTCGCCGACCTCGCCGTCGCGGCGCAGCACGGTGCCGCGCATCGGGGCGCGCAGCATGTAGTTCTCCAGGCGCGCGGTCTGGCCGGCGATCAGCGCCGAGGCCTGGCCCATCTCGCTGCGGGCGCGGTCTAGCGCCTGCTGGCTCATGACATTGCGCTCGACCAGCACCGCGAGCCGGTCATGCTCGGCGGTGGCGAGCTTCTGGCGCGCCTTGAGCTCGGCCAGGGTCGCCTCGGCCTGGACGCTATCGAGCCGGGCGAGGACGTGCCCCTGCTCGACGCGCTGGCCCTCGCAATCGCAGCGCTCGACGATACGCTCGCGCACCAAAGCCGTGACCTTGGCCCAGTTGCGCGGCTCGACCGTGCCGGTGGCATAGACGATCTCGGCCGCATCGCCGCGCTTGGGCGCGACGGTGGCGACCGCTGCCGGCCTGGTCAGAAACCAGTAGCCGCCTCCGGCAGCGACAAGCGCCGCGACGGCGAGAAAACTGCGAGCGAACTTCACGGCATCCTCCACAGGAGCCATCACGCCGGCTGCTTCAACCCGGGACGATCACGGGCCAGAAAGCGTTGCGCCGGCAGCGTCTTGCGCGCACAATCGCGAAAGACCGACCGTCGGTCATTTTACAGACCGACGGTCGGTCGTCAAGAGAAAGCGTAGTGCATGCCCCGTATCGTTAAGTCCGCGGATGATCGCAGGAACGAGATCCTCGACGGCGCGCAGGCGCTGTTCTTCGAGCGCGGCTACGAGCGGACGACGGTCAATGACGTGATCGCCAAGATCGGGATATCGAAGGGCGGCTTCTACCACCACTTCACCGCCAAGGAGGATCTGCTCGAAGGGATCACCGCCCGGCTCGCGCAGGATGCCGTCGCACGCGTCCGTGATATCCTCGACGATCCCAAACTCGGTGCGCTGGAACGGCTGAATGCGTTCCTCGCCCGCTCACGCCAGATGAAGCGCGAGGACGCACCGAAGCTGCGCGCCGCCTTCGACGTCATCTTCCGGCCCGAGAACCTCCTGCTCTACCACCGGATCAACGCCGCCTCGATCGCGGTGATGCGGCCGGTGCTGACCCGCATCATCGTCGAGGGCACGGCGGCAGGCGTGTTCGCCGTGCCGGAACCTGAGGCGGCCGCGGACATCATCCTGCATATCGGCGCGAGCACGCATGACATCATGGCGCGCACCATCGCTGCCTCAGGCACGGCCGAGGAGGATGCGGCGATCGAGGAACTCGACCGCCGCCTTCGCTTTTACGGCATCGCGGTCGACCGCATCCTCGGCCTGCCCGATGGGAGCGTCCCCTTCGTCGAGCCCGGCTTCACCCGCGCGGTGATGACGGCGCGCTGAGGGGCCTCAGCCGGAGCGCTCCGCCAGGTCGATCGCTGCCTTCACCGCGACCGCGTAACCCTGCGGACCGAGCCCGGCGATGACCGCCGTCGCGGCGAGTGAGACATAGGATTTGTGATAGTGCGGCTCGCGCCGGTGGATGTTGGAGATGTGCAGTTCGACGATGGGGCCCGGGAACATCTTCAGTGCGTCGAGGATCGCGATCGAGGTGAAGGAATAGGCCGCGGGGTTGATGACGATCGCCGCGCCCTGATCGATCGCCTCGTGGATCCAGTCGACCAGTTCGTATTCGCGGTTGCTCTGGCGGAAGATAATCTCGCGCCCATCGGCAGCCTCAACGCACATCGTCTCGACTTGGGCGAGCGTGGTCGAGCCATAGATCTGCGGCTCGCGCGTGCCGAGCCGGTTGAGATTGGGGCCGTTGAGGACATAGATCGGCTTGCTCACGGGAACGGTCCTCTCCTGTCAGCCCTGGTAGCCCATCAGGCGCGGCAGCCAGAGCACGAGGCTTGGGAAGAAGGTGATCAGCGCCAGCGCGACCAGCATGGCGCCAAGGAAGGGCATGCATTCGCGCACGATCTGGCGCAGCGGCACCTCGGCGATGTTGGTCATGATGAAGAGCAGGAGCCCGTAGGGCGGCGTGATCAGCCCGAGCATGATGTTGACCACGACGACCACGCCGAAATGCACCATGTCGATGCCGAGCGCCTTGGCCGTCGGGATCAGCACCGGCACGACGATCAGCAGGATCGCGGTGCCTTCGAGCAGGCAGCCGAGCACCAGCAGCAGCAGGTTGACGAGGATCAGGAAGCCGAGCGGCGAGAGGTTCCAGCCGGCGAGCAGCACGCGCAGGCTGTCGGGGATGTTCTCAATGGTGACGACGTAATTGAAGACAAGCGCGCCGGCGATCAGCATACCGATCGAGGCCGTGGTGCGCGCGCTGTAGGCGAGCGAGCCGTAGAAGGCGCGGAAGCTGACGCTGCGATAGAGCAGCACCGAGACGGCGAGCGCATAGGCGGCGGCGACCGCGGCGGCCTCGGTCGGCGTGGTCGCGCCGCCATAGATGCCGCCAAGCAGCACGACCGGCATCATCAGGGCCGGGAAAGCGCGCCAGGTGATGCCGGGCAACCGGCGCAAGGGGATCGGCGGCTCAACCGGAAAATTCCGGCGCTTGGCGGCCGAGGCAACGATCGTCATCTGCGCCAGCGCCATCAGCAGGCCGGGGATGACACCGCCGAGGAAGAGGAAGCCGATCGAGGCGTCCGAAACCAGCGCGTAGAGCACCATCGGGATCGAGGGCGGGATGATCGGCCCGATCACCGAGGAGGCGGCGGTCAGCGCCGCGGCGAAGGCCGGCGGGTATTTGCCGTCCTTGGTCATCATCGCCTGCATCATCCGGCCGGTACCGGCGGCGTCGGCGATGGCGGAGCCTGACATGCCGGCGAAGATCACGCTCTGCACGATGTTGACATGGGCGAGCCCGCCCCTGAAGCGGCCGACCAGCGCATCGCAGAAGCGCAGCAGGCGTTCCGTCATCGAGCCGATGTTCATCAGCTCGGCCGCCAGGATGAAGAGCGGCACGGCGAGGATGACGTAGTTGGTATACATGCCGTTGAGCAGCTGCTCGGCGGCGATCGAGAGGTCCTGCCCGGCGACCAAGAGATAGAGGATCGAGCCGGCGATCATGGCATGGCCGATCGGCAGGCCGAGCAGCGAGAGCGTGACGATGGCGAGGATGGCGAGGGAGAACGGCGTGCTCATACGCCCGAACCCGCCTTGGTCGGGTCGAAGGCTTCCGGCGCCTTGCCGCGCAAGGCGCTGAAGCCGAGCCAGAGATAGCGGATGATCGCGCCGACCGCGAAGGCGATATAGATCGCGTAGACCCAGTTGAACGGGATCTTCAGATAGGCGGTGCGCTCGACCTTCATGAAGGCGACGTAGTCGGCCATCGCCGGCAGCGAGATCACATAGAGCACGACGAGCGCGACCGCCGTGATCAGCGCCATCACCCGCCGAGGACCGGGCCCGACGGCGCCATAGATGATGTCGAAGCGGATCTCCTCGCTTTCGCGCAGGACGAAACCCGCTCCGAACAGCACGAGCCAGAGCCAAAGGACGACGCTGATCTCATGCGTCCAGCCGATCGGGAAGTTGAGCAGATAGCGGAAGACGATCTGCACCAGGAAGACCAGGAACATCGCGCCGAGCATCAGCGCGAGCAGGTTCTCGGCCCGGCGCGCCATGAAGGCGCCGAGAGCTTTCAGCGAGTTCGGCATTGCCCCTCCGGTGAAATTCGGCCCGCCGGCCCCTCCATCGGCGGGCCACGCCGGCCCCGAGAGGCCAGCGCTTGACCTCGGTCGCGCGTTAGAGCGCGTTGATCTTGTCGAGCATGCCCGGCGTCCAGCCCTTGGCCAGGTCCGATTCGAGATACTTTTTCTGAGCGAAGTCGCGGAAGGCCTTGAGGTCTGGCGTATAGACCTCGAGCCCCTGCTTCTTGAAGAAGTCGACCAGCTCGGCCTCCTTGGCGAGATGTTCCTTCGTGCTCCAGTCGATCGCCGCGTCGGCCGCGGCCTGGAAGGCGGCCTGCTTCTTCGCATCCATCCCGTCCCAGACGCGCTTGGTGACGCAGAGCAGGTCGAAGCCGACGAGATGCGAGGTCAACACGATCTGCGAGGAGACCTCGTAGAACTTCATGTTCTGGACATTCGGCAGCGGATTGTCCTGCCCGTCGATCGCTCCGCTCTGTAGGCCGGTATAGACCTCGGCATAGGCCATCGGCGTCGGGTTGGCGCCGAGCGACTGGCCGAGGAACTGCCAGGCGTCGCCGCCGGGCATGCGCAATTTGACGCCGGCGAGATCGGCCGGGGTGCTGATCTTCTTCTTCGGCTTCAAGCCGACCTGGCGGGCGCCGAAATAGGTCGGGCCGAGGATTTTGATGTTGAGCTTGTCCTCGGCCATTGCCTTGAGGTCGCGGCCGACATCGCTGGCGAAGACCTTCTTGAGATGGTCGGCGTCGCGGAAGAGATAGGCCGAGGTGACGATCGACCAGGCCGGGAGTTGGTTCGAGACATCCTGCGGCGCGATGTTCCCCATTTCGAGGTTGTTGCGCTGCATGGCGACGAGCTCGGTGCCCTGCTTGAACAGGTTGCCGCCGTAATAGGTCTGCAGCGTGAAGTCGTCTTTGATGGCCTCGCCGAAGCGCTTCATCATCTCGGCGCGGATGTCCTGCTCCGAGAACACCGCCGAGAAGCGCAGATTGGGCTTGGCCTGCGCGAAGGCCGCACCACCCGCCAGTGTGAATGCGCCACCGGCCACCAGCAGAGCGCGCCTGTCGATACCCCGTTTCATGCCGTTCCTCCCCATGCGGGTTGGTCCCGCTTCGAGGCAGACCATGCCCAACGGCAATTCAGCAATCAACTGGTATTTTGATTTTCCTCTGATGATTTTGATTTCACCATAGCAATTGTGCCCTACCTGCTCCGCGGCTAAGCTCACGCGCCAGCCGCTGTTCGGGACGGACCCACGCATGTTGAACTACGCGCCGCCGACCGCCTCGATCGGAGAACTCGCCTATCGCCGCATTCGCGCCGACATCGTGTTCGGGCGGCTGGCGCCGGCGCAAAGGCTCAAGCTCGACGACCTGCGCGAGACCTACGGGACCAGCGTCAGCACGCTGCGCGAGATCCTGAACCGGCTCTCATCGGAGGGCCTCGTCGAGGCGGAGGGGCAGAAGGGCTTCATGGTAGCGCCGGTCTCGGCCAGCAATCTGAGCGAGATCGCGGCGTTGCGTCTCCTGCTGGAGGGGCATGCCCTCGCCCAGTCCTTCGCCACCGGCGACATGGAATGGGAGGGTCGCGTCGTCGCCGCCCATCACAAGCTGGCCCTGATGGAAAAGCGCATGCTCGACAATGACCGCGCCGACCCCGAGCTGTGGAAGCGCTATGACTGGGAGTTCCATCACGCGTTGATCTCGGCCTGCGGCTCGCAGGTGCTGATGGAGACGCACGCCTCGGTCTATGACCGCTATCTGCGCTACCAGATGGTCGCGGTGATCTTCCGCGGCGAGATCGCGGCGCAGGAGCAC
The DNA here is from genome assembly GCF_059415545.1 of Allobosea sp. GW821-FHT10B12. Taxonomy (NCBI): domain Bacteria; kingdom Pseudomonadati; phylum Pseudomonadota; class Alphaproteobacteria; order Hyphomicrobiales; family Alloboseaceae; genus Allobosea; species Allobosea sp. GW821-FHT10B12. The sequence continues at coordinate 35,858 of NZ_JBWKNL010000011.1, read as the reverse complement.
CAGATCCTGCTCGACTGCGCGATGCGGCGCGACATTGCGCGCGCAACCGAGGTCCTGGCGACGCATATCAACGCCTGCGTCGAGCACACCCTCGCCGGCGGCAGACTGCAGGACTGAGCAAGCCAGCAAAAAAGAAGGCCCGCTCCGCCTCTGCGCGGAACGGGCCTGCCTGTCACAACAAGCTATGCGCTCAGTCGAGCTTGAACTTGGCGAGTTCGCGGTGCTCGCCATAGATGCGGCGGACCGTGCCGGTGATCGAGCGATAGACGATCGTCTCGGTCTCGATCACCTCGGGCCCGAAGCGCACGCCCGAAAGCATGCCGCCATCGGTGACGCCGGTGGCGCAGACGATGACGTCGCCCGAGGCCATCTCGGCCATGTCGTATTTATGGTTCGGGTCCTTGACGCCCATGGTTGCGGCGCGCTGGCGCTTCTCCTCGGTGTCGAGGATGAGGCGGCCCTGCATCTGGCCGCCGACGCAGCGCAGCGCCGCCGCGGCGAGCACGCCTTCGGGCGCGCCGCCGATGCCGAGATAGAGATCGATGCCGGTCTTCTCCGGCTCGGTGCAGAAGATCACGCCGGCGACGTCGCCATCGGTGATCAGGCGGATCGAGGCTCCGGTCTTGCGGACCTCCTCGATCAGCTTGGCGTGGCGCGGCCGATCCATGATCAGCGTCGAGATCTCGTGCGGCTTGACGCCCTTGGCGCGGGCGAGCGCGTTGACGTTGTCAGCCGGGCTGGCGTCGAGATCGACGATCCCCTGCGGATAGCCGGGGCCGATCGCGATCTTGTCCATGTAGACGTCGGGGGCGTAGAGCAATTGGCCGGCGCCGGCCATCGCCATCACCGCGATCGAGCCGGGCATGTCCTTGGCGCAGAGCGTCGTGCCCTCGAGCGGGTCGACGGCGATGTGGACCTTCGGGCCAGTGCCGAGGCCGACCTTCTCGCCGATATAGAGCATCGGCGCCTCGTCGCGCTCGCCCTCGCCGATGACGATCTCACCGTTGATCGGCAGGCGGTTGAGCTCGCGCCGCATCGCATCGACCGCCGCCTGGTCGGCCGCCTTCTCATTGCCATGGCCGCGCCAGCGCGCGGCGGAGACGGCGGCGCGCTCGGTCACGCGCACCAGTTCCATCGAGAGGAAACGCTCGATGATCTGATCGGGCGAAATGCGGAGGTCTTCGGACATGGGGACTCCCTGAGCGCGTTAGCGGATGGCCGAGGTGAATAACGAACGGATGGGCAAGGATATGGCGAAGCCGGGGGCGACCGCGCCTTCCATGCTCATTCCCGCTCGATGCGGATGACTTGCGGCGCCTCGGCGATGTGACCGTCGGCGCTGACCTTCTCCAGCGCCGCGCGGATCGCCCGCTCGCTGGTGGCGTAGGTGATCAGCACGACCGGGACCGGCGCGCCGGAGCGTCCGCCGGGATCGCGCTGGGCGGCGATCTCGGAACGGCGCTGGACGATGCTCTCGAGCGAGATGTCGGCCTCAGCCATCCGGGTCGCGATCGCGGCGGCGGCGCCAGGACGGTCGGCCACGGCGAGGCGGATGTAATAGCCGCCCTCATGGCGCTGCATCGGCGCGCGGGTCGGCTGCTCCAGCCTGGAGACCGGCATGCCGAAGGGCTGGCCGGCAGTGCCGCGGGCGACATCGGCAATGTCGGCGATCACGGCCGAGGCGGTCGGGCCGCCACCGGCGCCAGGACCGACCAGGGTGATCTCGCGGACGGCGTCGGCATCGATGGTGACGGCGTTGGTGACGCCCATGACCTGCGCGATCGCCGAGGATTTCGGCACCATGGTCGGGTGCACGCGCTGCTCGATGCCGGTCTTGGTGCGCTCGGCGACGCCGAGCAGCTTGATCCGGTAGCCGAGTTCGTCGGCCATCTTCAGATCGAGCGGCGTGATCGAGGAAATGCCTTCGACATGAATCGCTTCGGCGTCGATCTTCGTGCCGAAGGCGAGGCTGGTCAGGATGGCGAGCTTATGCGCGGTATCGAAACCCTCGACGTCGAAGGTCGGGTCTGCCTCGGCGTAGCCGAGGCGCTGGGCGTCCTTCAGGCAAGCCTCGAAGGTCAGCCCCTCCAGCTCCATGCGCGAGAGGATGTAATTGCAGGTGCCGTTGAGGATGCCATAGAGCCGGGTGACGTTGTTGCCCGAGAGCGCCTCGCGCAGCGTCTTCACCACCGGAATGCCGCCGGCCGAGGAGGCTTCGAAGGCGAGCGCCGCGCCGTTGCTCTCGGCGAGCTCGGCGAGCGCGACGCCATGGGCGGCGAGCAGCGCCTTGTTGGCAGTGACGACATGCTTGCCGGCGGAGAGCGCGGTCTCGACCGCCTTCTTGGCCGGCCCGTCAGAGCCGCCGATCAATTCGATCAGGCAATCGATCTCGGGGGACGCGGCGAGCGCGACCGGATCGTCGAACCAGGTGAAGCCCGAGAGATCGATGCCGCGATCGCGGTTGCGGTCCCGAGCCGAGACCGCCGTCACCCGGATCGGCCGTCCGCAGCGGGCGGCGAGCGCGTTCTCCTGGCGCTTCAGAATGCCGGCGACCGCAGCGCCGACTGTTCCCAGGCCGGCAATGCCGACGCGCAGGGGCCTGATCTCGGAGGGAGCAGCGTGCATGGTCATGAGCGGCGGGGTCGCATGAGGCGCGCAGGGAGTCAACGGCGAAGGGGTGGAGGGAACCCCTTCGGAAATGCCGGATTGAGTAGGCAACGAAGAGGTATTGCGATGCTGAAGGTCGGCTCGATCGTCTGGGGCGTGCGCGACGTGCCGCGCGCCATCGCCTTCTGGACGGAGGCACTCGCCTATGAGCCGCTGCGACCGCCCTCGCCCGACTGGGCTATCCTGGTGCCACGCGCAGGCCCCGGCGTGCAGCTCGCGATCACGCAGGTCTCGTCGCAGGCGCAGGATCATCAGCGCCATCATCTCGACCTCTATGCCAGCGATCGCGAAGCCGAGGTCGAGCGCCTCCTGCGCATCGGTGCGAAGCGCGCTGACTGGCGTTATCCCGAGGGCGCCGACTACATCGTGCTGGAAGACCCGGACGGAAACCGCTTCTGCGTCATCGAGAAGTGACGGGGTTCGCGGCCTTCACTCGAAGCGGCAGACGACCTCGGCGGCGAGCTTGTGGACCTTGCCATCCTCGAAGCCGAGATAGAGCCGAAGCAGCTGGTTGCCGAAGGCAGTGATCTTGATGGTCCGCAGCGCCTCGACACTGTCGCCATCCGCCTGGGTCGAATTCTCGTCGACCGGCTTCCAGAACCAGGGCTTTGGCGCCTTGATCACGGTCTGCGCCAGCAGCTGTTCGGCTTCGGCCCGCCCCATGCCGACCGGGAAATACTTCGCCGCGATCTCGGTGGCGTCGCGGCCGCATTCCTTGGCGCGCGAGGCGGTCAGCACCTCCGCGATCAGCGCGGAGTCGGTATCGGTCGTGCGGCCACGCGAGAAATCATAGGTCGCGAACAGGCAGACCAGCGCGAACAGGCCGAAAACGATCCCGATCAACCGGCCCTTCGAGACCATGATGCGCGCTCAGTCCCTGCTATCCGCCTCGCCGCCTGCGTTCCCATGTTTTGGTGGTTCGGTCCAGTGCCGGCGCGCAACACTGACGGCCGTCGTGCCAGACGCAGGCGAACGGACGCATGTCCGCGAGCACCGCCCTCCCGTCATGGTCGGGCTTGTCGCGACCACCCACGCCTTCGCGCCAGTCAACGAAGGCAGTGTTCAAGACGTGGATGCTCGCCACAAGGGCGAGCATGACGAGCTGGAACAGTGTGATGGTTATCGAGCGGGCTTATGCCCTACCCCGCCTTCGGCATCTGGATGACGTTGTGCAGGGTCTGGTCGGCGGTCTTCAGGAAACGGCCGATGTTGCGTGCCGCCTGGCGGATGCGCTGCTCGTTCTCGACGATGGCGATGCGGACATAGTCGTCGCCGTGCTCGCCGAAGCCGATACCAGGCGCGACCGCGACCTCGGCCTTCTCGATCAGCAGCTTGGAGAACTCCAGCGAACCGAGATGGCGGAACTTCTCCGGGATCGGCACCCAGGCGAACATCGAGGCCTGCGGCGCCGGGAACTCCCAGCCGGCCTTGCCGAAGCTCTCGACCAGCGCGTCGCGGCGCTTGCGATAGGTCTCGCGCATTTCGCGGATGCAGTCGTCCGGGCCGTTCAGCGCCGCCGCCGCCGCGACCTGGATCGGCGTATAGGCGCCATAGTCGAGATAGGACTTCACCCGCGCCAGCGCCGCCAGCAGCTTCTCGTTGCCGACAGCGAAGCCCATGCGCCAGCCGGCCATGGAGAAGGTCTTCGACATCGAGGTGAACTCGACGGTGACGTCGATCGCGCCTTGCACCTGCAGCATCGAGGGCGGCGGGTCGTTCTCGTCGAAATAGACCTCGGCATAGGCGAGATCGGAAAGCAGGATCAGATCGTGCCGCTTCGCGAAGGCGACGAGGTCGCGATAGAAATCGAGCGAGGCGGTATAGGCGGTCGGGTTCGCCGGATAGCAGGTGACGAGCGCGATCGGCTTCGGCACCGAATGCGCCATCGCCCGCTCCACCGCCGGGAAGAAGGCCGGCGTGGGCTCGGCAGGAACCGAGCGGATCACGCCGCCCGCCATCAGGAAGCCGAAGGCGTGGATCGGATAGCTCGGATTGGGCACGAGCACGACGTCGCCAGGACCGGTGATGGCCTGCGCCATATTGGCGAAGCCTTCCTTCGAGCCGAGCGTGGCGACGACCTGCGTGTCGGGGTTGAGCGTCACGCCGAAGCGGCGCTGATAGTAGTGGGCCTGGGCGCGGCGCAGACCCGCAATGCCCTTGGAGGCGGAGTAACGGTCGGTGCGCGGCTTGCCGGCGGTCTCGACCAGCTTCTCGATGACGTGCTTCGGCGCCGGCAGATCGGGATTGCCCATGCCGAGATCGATGATGTCGACGCCCTTGGCGCGTTCGGCGGCCTTGATCTTGTTGACCTGTTCGAAAACGTAGGGCGGCAGGCGTTTGATGCGATGGAAATCGGTCATTTCGAGAACAGGTCCCTGCGGATTGCCGCACGATGGCACGGCAAATCACATTCTTGCGTTGCGATGCCTTACCACCGCAACTTCCGCCCCGACAGCAGAAAAAACGCAAGATTCAGCGAACAGCAGCGCATGCCGCATCGCGGCAACGCCTCAGGCCGGCGGAATGAAGGGCTGGCTGATCAGCCGGAAGACGTCGAGCGCCTCGCAGCGGGTCGAATGTGCCGCCAGCGCCGGATAGTCGCTTAGAGCCACGAGATCGGGATGCGCCTCGCCGGCGAACCGCAGCGCGCAGGCGAGCGCGATATCGGCATGGCCGATGCGGTCGCCGAACCACCAGTCGCCGGTGCGCTCGGCCCTCTCCCGGTCCAAGGCGGCAAGGGCGCCCGCGATCTGGCTCCGGCAGCGCCCGGCCCAGGCCTCGGAAACTTGGTCGTGCAGCCGCAATTCGTAGAACAGGCTCACTGCCTTCTCGGCCAGTCCCATAGCCAGCGCCGCGACGCGCAAGGCCCGATGACGCGCCGGCTCCTGGCGCGGGAACAGCGCGCGATCGGGCGGCACGAGGCCGTCAAGATAGTCGAGCATGGCATGGCTCTCGACCAGCACGGGCCCATCGTCGAGCTCGAGCGTCGGCACGCGGACCAGGGGATTGAGTGGGGCGATCCTGTCGCCGTCGCCGAAGACCGACCAGGGCCGATGCTCGAAGGGCAGCTCGTACAGCGTCAGCGCGATGCCGACGCGCCGCACGAAAGGCGAATCATACTGGCCGATCAGGATCATCGCTGGCGCTCCGCTGCGGGGCCATCATTGGAATGGCCCGGAAAGCGTCAGGCAAGCGATCTGCGCTCCGTCACTCCTTGGGCAGCGTCGGCGCGACCGGCGGCGGCAGGACCTTGCCGAGATCCTGCGCCTGCGTGCCGGCAGCTTCGTTGGAGATTCGCTTGGCGTCGAGCTCGGCCTCGAGCTTCTTGAACTCGTCGACGGTCTTGCGTTTGGCCTCGCGCGAGACGGTCGTGCCGATCGGGATATATCTCGGGTCCTGCGGCCGAGTCTCGACCACGAAGGGCTTGGGTTCGCCCGGCGTGGTAGCGAAATCGGTCATTTCGGCGACGCCGCGCGCGGCTCCGCAGCCGCCGAGCACAGCTCCGACGAGCAGGACGATCCCGATCGCCTTGAGCGAGATTTCTGTCCGCCTGTCAGCCATTGCCCTGCTTCCGCAAAATTTCTTTGTCACTCATACCGGTTAGGTCCTTAATGGGTCCAAAATGGGGAGTGCAACTCCTGCGTAAGGCTACCGAGGGGAGCGTCGCCATGTGTCCGCCTGCTGACGAGAAGGGCAAAGCCGGCCACAAGGCACCTGAAACGCCGTTCGCCGACCTGCCGCCGGTGCCCGACTTCGAATCGATGGCGCAGAACATGGGCAAGCTGGTCGAGCAGGCCGGCAAGGTGACTGCGGCCTATCTGAAACCGATCGAACGCGGCGAGGCCAAGACCGGCCAGGCCGACGAGGCGAGCGAGATGGTCAAGGTGCTCGGTCGCGTCGCCGAGCGCTGGATCAGCGATCCCCAGAAGATCATCGAGGCTCAAGGCGCGCTCACCAGCGACTTCCTCAGCCTGTGGAGCGCGACGCTGAAGCGGCTCGGCGGCGAGCAGGTCGAGCCGGTGATCGCGCCGGAGAAGCGGGATGCACGCTTTGCCGACCCGGAATGGAACACCCATCCAGTCTTCGACTTCGTCAAGCAGGCCTATCTTCTGACCACGCGCTGGGCGGAGAACATGGTCGAGCAGGCCGACGAGCTCGACCCGCATACGCGCAACAAGGCCCGCTTCTACGTCAAGCAGCTCGCCGGGGCCCTTTCGCCCTCCAATTTTGTCGCGACCAATCCTGAGCTGTTGCGCGAAACTATGGCGCAGAACGGCGAGAACCTGGTGCGCGGCATGAAGATGCTGGCCGAGGATGTCGAGGCTGGCGGCGGCGAACTCAAGATCCGGCAGTCAGACGCCGGCGCCTTCCAGGTCGGCGTCAACATCGCAACCACGCCCGGCAAGGTCATCTACCGCAACGACATCATCGAGCTGATTCAGTACGCGCCGGCGACCGAAACGGTGCTGAAGCGCCCGCTGCTGATCGTGCCGCCCTGGATCAACAAGTTCTACATTCTCGACCTCAACGCCGAGAAGAGCTTCATCCGCTGGTGCGTCGCGCAGGGGCTGACGGTCTTCTGCATCTCCTGGGTCAACCCGGACCACCGGCACGCGCTCAAGGACTTCGAGAGCTATATGCGCGAGGGCATCTTCGCCGCGCTGGAGGCGATCGAAGAGGTGACCGGCGAGAAGCAGGTTTCCTCAATCGGCTACTGCGTCGGCGGCACGCTGCTCGGCGTGACCCTGGCCTATATGGCGGCGGTGAAGGACAAGCGCATCGCCAGCGCGACCTTCTTCACCACGCAGGTCGACTTCAGCCATGCCGGCGAGCTCTCGGTCTTCGTCGACGAGGAGCAGATCCGCTCCGTCGAGGAGCAGATGGCCGAGCGCGGCTATCTCGACGGCGCCCGCATGTCCGGCGCCTTCAACATGCTCAGGCCGAACGACCTGATCTGGTCCTATGCCGTCAACAATTACCTTAAGGGCAAGGCGCCGACTCCGTTCGACCTGCTTTACTGGAATTCGGACTCGACCCGGATGCCAGCGGCGAACCACTCCTTCTACCTGCGCAACTGCTATCTCGAGAACAAGCTGAGCAAGGGCGAGATGCGCGTCGGCGGAAAATTGCTCGACCTCAGGAAGGTGACGATCCCGATCTACAATCTCGCGACGCGCGAGGACCATATCGCCCCGGCACAATCGGTCTTTCTGGGATCGCAGACCTTCGGCGGCCCGGTCGACTACGTCATGGCCGGCTCCGGTCACATTGCCGGCGTCGTCAACCCACCGAACAAGGTGAAGTACCAGTACTGGACCGGCCCGAAGCCGGAAGGCGCCTTCGATGACTGGGTCAAGAAGACCGAAGAGCACCCGGGCTCCTGGTGGCCGCATTGGCTCGCCTGGCTGGAGAAGCAGGCGCCCAAGCGGGTCGAGCCGCGCATCCCCGGCGATGGCTCCCTGCCTGCGCTCGAGGATGCGCCGGGGAGCTATGTGAAGATCAAGGCCTAGGCAGCAGGCGCCGGCCGCGAGCCGGCCCACCTTCCCGGCATTCGGCTACCAGGCCGTTTGCCCAGGAGCCGGCGAGACGATCCTTTCATCTCAAACAAAAGAGCCGGCCCGAAGGCCGGCTCTTTCGTCATCGCCAAAAGCGTCGATCAGTTCTTGCGAACGACCGGGCGAACCGGGATCGTCTCCGTCGGGTTGTCCCAGCGATAGGTCAGGCCGGCCGAGACGATGTGGATATAGGGCTTGGCCTCGGCGGTGTAGAACACCGCCTGCTGCTGCGGATGGGCGCCGGTGTAGTCCACCGAGGCCTTCTTCACGTGGATGTAGGTGTAGCCGAGGTCGAGCTTCAGCTTGTCGGTGAGCTGATAGCTGCCACCGGCCGAGAGCCAGAGCCGATCATTGTCGGAGATGAAGATCGTCCGGTTGTGATCGTTGACCGCGGAAAGCTCGTAGCCGACACCGGCGCGCAGGGTCAGGTCGCGATTGTACTTGTACTCGGCACCGGCCGAGAAGAACCAGGCGTCGTCATACTGGAAGTTCAGGCTGGTGACCGGCTGCCCGCTGAGCTTGCTGACGATCGGGATATTGCGGAAGCGGCTCCAGTTCGTCCATTCGACACCGGCGTGGACCTGCCACTGCTCGTTGATCTCCTGCGAGACACCGAACACGACCGAGTCGGGCAGGTTGAGATTGGCCTTGACCGGGACGACGCCGAGCGGCGTGCGGAAGGTGCCGTCCAGCGTCTGCCGCACCGCCGAGCGATAGGCGATGCCGATATTGGTGCCCTTCCACGGCGTCAGGTTGACACCGAAGCGATAGCCGAGGTCGATCGTGTCACCCTCGATGATCACCGGCGCAGCGGTCGGGGCGACGCCGGATGCGGTCTTCAGAGCAGCGTTCAGCCACTGGACCTGCACCGCCGCACCGATCGAGATCCAGTCATTGACCTTATAACCGATCGTCGGCGAGACGTTGATCGTCGCGACCTTGGCGGAGCGGCCATAGACCTGCGCGGCATGCACCTGGTTCTCCGGCTTCGAGCGCAGCCCGTAGGGCGCGCCGGTGGTCAGGCCGATCCAGAAGCGGTCGGTGAGCTGCCAGGCCGAGTAGGAGGCCGGGATGAAGGCGCCGTCGCCGCCGATGTTGCCGGTGCCGTTCTGCACGGGGCTGGCCGGACCGTTGGGCGCACCGAGCCGGGTCACCGAGGTCGGGTCATAGCTCGCATTCGCGTTGATATAGGTGAAGTTCCACTGGCTGTTGCGGCCGGGGAACATCGTGATCGTCGCCGGGTTCCAGGCCATCGAGCCCATGCCGATGCCGCCCGAGGCGGCGCCCGCATAGGCCATGCCGAGACCTTCGGCGCTCTGACCGGAGCGGATCGCGAAGGAGCTCGCCGAAGCTGCGCCAGCCGCGAGCAGCGCCGAAAGCGAGACGGTGGCGGCGGCGGTGAATTTCAGGAGGCTCTTCATCGCGGCGTCTTCCCCAGGCTGAGGTTCTTGTTGTGGCAGTTGCGGCGAAGCATGCCGCGGGAATCTGCCAACACCATGCCGCCAGCTTGTTTCCGCCGCAATCCCGCCCAGATCGCCTTCAAATCGCCCTGCTACGCGAATTGCCAGCAGCAGCATCGCCAAAAACGCGCAAAAACGGCGCGTTTCGCGCGCCTTGCCTGAAAGCTGGCAACGGAAAAGATGGTTTACATGCGAACTATCGTGGATTTTGCCATTGTGCGTCGCAGCATGGCCTTTTCCACCGGCTTGGCACGATCGCGCTGTTTACCGGGGACCGTTGCACAAGCGCCACAACTCCCGGCCTGCCCGCAGGCATGGCATGCGTCCCGGCGGGCTTGCATCGGAACGGCACTCCGCACAGGATCGCGGCGACCTCGGTCTTGGTTCACATACCTGTTTGAAACGATTGAAAAGGGGGAAACGACGTGAAATTGGTTCGTTACGGCGCATTCGGCCAGGAGAAGCCCGGCCTCGTCGACGCCGCCGGCAAGCTCCGCGATCTTTCGGCCCATGTCTCCGACATCGCCGGCGCAGCTTTGAAGTCGGCCTCGCTCGCCAAGCTGAATGGGCTCTCTCCCGAATCACTGCCGCTGGTCGATGGTGCGCCGCGGATCGGCGCCTGCGTCGGCGACGTCCGCAACTTCATCGCCGTCGGGCTCAACTTCGCTGACCATGCTGCCGAGACCGGCGCCGCGATCCCGGCCGAGCCGATCCTATTCAACAAGGCGCCGAACTGCATCGTCGGTCCCAATGACGACGTGATCATTCCGAAGAACTCGAAGAAGACCGACTGGGAGGTCGAACTCGCCATCGTGATCGGCGATGGCGGTTCCTATATCGCCGAGAAGGATGCAATGGCCGCGATCGCCGGCTTCTGCGTCTGCAACGACGTCTCCGAGCGCGAGTTCCAGACCGAGCGCGGCGGGCAATGGGCCAAGGGCAAGGGCTGCCCGACCTTCGGCCCGCTCGGCCCCTGGCTGGTGACGCCGGACGAGATCGCCGACGTGCAGAACCTGGCGATGTGGCTCGAGGTCGACGGCGAGCGCGTCCAGAACGGCTCGACCAAGACGATGATCTTCGGCGCCGCCTATCTCGTCCACTATATCAGCCAGTTCATGCGGCTGGATCCGGGTGATGTCATCACCACCGGCACGCCGCCCGGTGTCGGCCTCGGCTTCAAGCCGCCGCGCTTCCTCAAGGGTGGCGAGACCGTCGCGCTCGGCATTGAGGGCCTGGGGACACAAAAGCAGCTCTTCAAGCCTTACGAGGCCTGACATAAAAAGCGCTGCCGGGGATCGTTCGACCTCAACCCCGGCAGCGCTGACCGCCTTGCACTGACAAGGCTGCCTCAGTCTCGGATACGCCCGTTCGGGCTCGGAAACGCGATCACCTGCGCCGACATGGTTGTCCGCATGCCGGGTGGTGCGAGATGGCTTCCCACCTCGCCTTGATCGGGGCCCCCCAGCCCCTGCTCCACCGAACGCTCGATCACGGCGGCAGCTGCACGCTCGCGTTCCAATCTGCGCCGGCTGCGCGCCAGACGCACGCCCAACGTATCGAATCCCGGCATCGAATCGCCCCCGCTCTAGCCGCTGTTCCCAGCTATGAGCGCGAGCACAGCCGGCTGCATCCCCCATTTGGGGGGTGCAGCCGCTGTTTCAGCGCCGCTTACGGGAGTCGATGCGGTCGAGAGGCCAGGATGTGAACGACTGTCAACATTCCGGCAGGCCGAGCATCAGCCGGATGTTCTGAACGGCGGCGCCGGAGGCGCCCTTGCCGAGATTGTCGAGCCGGGCGACGAGCACGGCCTGGCCGAGATCGGCATTGCCGTAGACGCGCAGCTCGAGCTTGTTGGTGTCGTTGAGCGCCTGCGGCTCGAGCTTGCCGCCCGCTTCCGCCGGCAGGACGCTGACATAGGTCGAGCCGGCATAGCGCTCGGCCAGAGCCGCCTCGAGATCGGCGGGCTTCGGCTTGCCCGGCAGGGTGTCAAGATGCAGCGGGATCGAGACCAGCATGCCCTGCCGGAAATTGCCGACCGAGGGCACGAAGATCGGCCGCCGCTCCAGCCGCGAATAGACCTGCAGCTCAGGCAGATGCTTGTGCTTCAGGCCGAGACCATAGAGCTCGAAATCGGGCGCAGTGCCGGCCTCATAGGCCTCGATCATGCTCTTGCCGCCGCCGGAATAGCCGGAGACCGCATTGACGGTGATGGAATAGTCCGCCGGCAGCAGCCCGGCATCGACGAGCGGGCGCAGCAGCGCGATGCCGCCAGTCGGATAGCAGCCGGGATTGGCGACGCGGTTGGCGTTGGCGACCTTCTGGGCGAAGCCCGGCTCGAGCTCGGCGAAGCCATAGGTCCAGTCGGCTGCGACGCGATGGGCGGTCGAGGCGTCGACGATCTTGGGCGCGTTGCTGCCGAGCTCGTCTGCGAGCGCCACGGATTCCTTGGCGGCATCGTCAGGCAGGCAGAGCACGACGAGATCGACGCCGGCCATCATTTCCTTGCGGGCGGCGGGGTCCTTGCGCTTGTCGGGATCGATGCTCTTGACCACGACCTCCGGCACATCGGCCAGGCGCTCGCGGATGCCGAGGCCGGTGGTGCCGGCTTCGCCGTCGATGAAGATGGATTTCAGGTTCTGGCTCATCGGACCCTCGCAAGGCGTCTGGTGGAAGCGGACGGAACTGGTTGGCTGGCTTTGGAACTTAGCCTTGTCGCAAAACCGGACATCACTTTTGCGACGGGCATAAAAAAACCGCGCTCGGGGCGCGGTCGCGGGCGTTCGGACTAGAAGCCGAGCGTCATCGCGGGCACGCCGGGGCGGCCTGTTCGGTGCGACGTCGGGTCGGGTTCATGATCATGGCGCGTATATGTTCCGGGCGATGGCGGCTGTCAATGATGCGGGTACGAGAACCGCGACACAGAACCCCTCTCCTGGAAGGAGAGGGGCAGGGGTGAGGTGTTCGGACTGAAAACGTTAGCCTGAACCCGGCCGCGCGGTCAGCGCTCGCGGAACTGGTCCAATCGCCTACACCTCACCCTGCCCTCTCCTTCCAGGAGAGGGTTCCCCGCGCCTCAATACCGCAGCCTCCGGAATCGCCTAGCAGCCGAGGCTGCCATCCCGATTCAAGCCGCCTTCTTCAGCGCCAGCGCCTGCAGATAATGCTGCGCCACTGCCGCACCGGCGATCGCAGTCGCGTCGGCATGATCATAGGGCGGCGAGACCTCGACGATGTCCATGCCGCGGAAATCGAGCTCGCGGATCGCCCAGACCAGGCGCAGCGCCTCAGCCGAGGAAAAGCCGCCGGAAACCGGGGTTCCGGTACCTGGCGCGAAGGCAGGATCGAGCGCATCGATGTCGAAGGTGAGATAGGCCGGCCCCTGCCCCACGCGTTCCTTGATCCGCGCCGCGATGCCGTCGACGCCGAGCGCGTGCGCCTGATAGGCGTCGAGCACCTGGATGCCGCAATCGCGCGGCGCGACGGTGCGGATGCCGATCTGGATCGAGCGCTCGGTATCGATCAGCCCCTCGCGCACCGCCTCGAGCACGAAGGTGCCGTGGCTGATCGCGCCGACGCCATCGTCCCAGGTGTCCTGATGCGCGTCGAACTGGACGATGGCGAGCTTGCCATGGCGGGCGACATGGGCACGCAGCAGCGGCAAGGTGATGAAATGGTCGCCGCCGAGGGTGACGAGCTGGGCGCCGCTGGCGATGATCGCGGCGGCCTCGCTCTCGATCGCGCGGGCGCAGCCCTGCAGGTCGCTGCGCGGCAACAGGCAATCGCCATAGTCGACCACGGCGAGCGTCTCGAACGGATCGATGCGCGAGGGGTATTGCGCGTCGCCGTCGAAGATCGCGCTGACGCGGCGCATCGCCTGCGGCCCAAAGCGGGTGCCGGGCCGGTTCGAGACGGCGAGGTCGAAGGGCACGCCCCAGACCACGGCATCGCAGCCGGCGACGTCCTTGCTGTAGCGGCGGCGCATGAAGGAGAGCGCGCCGGCATAGGTCGGGTCATGGGCCGGGCCCTTGCGGTCGCCGGTAAAGGCGAAGTCGATCGGCGGGTTCTGCGTGGGTTCGGTCATGTCGAAAAATCCGTCGGAAAGTCAGCGTCGGCCGTTGAGCCAGACATAGAGGCACCAGGGCAGGATCAGTGCGAGGCCGGTCAGGACGAGCCGCAGCGTCGTCCAGGCGACCGGATACTGCAGCGCCCTGCCATCGAGCTCCGGCACTCCGTGGATCAGGCCGAGCGCGAAGGCCGGGGCCAGGAAGACGATCAGCGCGTTGCCGATCCTGCGGCCACGCGGCAGGTCGCTGCGCGCCAGCGTGAGCAAAGCCGGCACCGCGACCATGCCGAAGGCGATCAGGACGAGCAGGACGCGCATTGGGGCTTCCGGTTGAACAGGGCGGCAGCCGATTTAGCACGGACGGAGTGCGGCTCCAGCCGTCTATGGCCGTTCCCGCAGCCGATTCTGTCGTTTGAGCGACTGGAGCGATCTATCGCCCGCCGCCAACCCGAATGATCGAGCCGACCATGTAGGAGGCCGCCTCGGAGAGCGCGAACAGCACGGCTTCGGCGATTTCCTCCGGCTCGGCGACGCGCTTCAGCGGGATCGTCGGCGCGATCCGGTCGACGCGGCCGGCATCGCCGGTCGAGAGCGCGTGGATATCGGTCTGCGTCATCCCCGGCGCCACCGCATTGACACGGATGCCGGCGGGGGCGAGCTCGATCGCAAGACCGATGGTCATCGAATCGACCGCCGCCTTCGAGGCGGCGTACCAGACATATTCGTTGGCCGAGCCGAGCCCGGCGGCGATCGAGGAGATGTTGACGATGGCGCGGTTCTTGGCGCCCTCATTGGCGAGCAGGGCCTGGGCCGCCTCGCGCGCCACCAGGATCGCACCGGTGACGTTGAGGTCGATGCAGGCGCGGATGACCTGCGGATCCGACTTGGCGAGCGGGCTGCTCTTGCCGGTGATGGCGGCATTGTTGACGACTGCGGTCAGCGGCCCGAGCGCCGCCTTGGCCTGCGCGAAGACGCGGGCGATGTCGGCAAGGTTCGCCATGTCGCCCTGGATCGCGACCGCCCTAGCCCCTGCCCGGCCGCAGGCTGCAACGACATCGGCCGCCGCCTGCGCATTGCCCTGATAGTTGACGGCGACGTCATAGCCGCGCTCGGCGGCGAAACGGCAGATCGCGGCGCCGATGCCGCGGCTGCCGCCGGTGACGAGGAGAACGGGACGGGACATGCGGACGGCTTTCCTTGACGATCAACGCGGAATGGATGGCGGCCGGGCTCAGGTGCTGCTGGCGATCGCCTCGATCTTGTCGAGCCCGCCGAGCTTGGGCGCGAAAGAGGCCCAGACCTTGCGCGCGCCGGCCTCCCAGCCGGGCCTGTCCTCCGGCTGCACGACCTTGCCGCCCTCGGCCTTGGCCTTGGCCATTGAGGCGTCCTCGTCGGCGATGATCAGCTCGTCGAAATAGCCTGCGCCTTCCGCAGCCGCAGCCGCGAACGCCGCCTTGTCCTCAGGCGAAAGGCCCTTCCAGAAGCTGGCCGAGACCGCGACGACGCCAGCCGCCCAGATGTGGCCGGTCTCGATCAGGTAGGGCACGACCTCGTGCAGCTTGAAGCCGACATAGGCCGACTTGGTCAGGTCCATGCAGTCGACCACGCCGGTCTTCAGCGCATTGTAGGTCTCTGGGATCGGGATCGGCGTCGGATGCGCGCCGAAGCCCGACCAGAGCTCGGTGTGCAGCGGGCTCTGGATGACGCGGATACGCTTGCCTTTGATGCTGGCCGGCGTGGTCAGCGGCTCCTTGGCGAGGAGGTGGCGGGCGCCGTAATTGATGAAGCCGAGCACGACGAAGCCCTGTGCCTCGTATTTGCGCTTCAGTTCCTCGCCGAGCGGGCTGGCCAGAACGCGCTTCAGATGCCCGCGGTCGCGGAACAGGAAGGGCAGATCGAGGATCTGCCCGTCCGGCACCCAGGACGACAACGCCGAGATCGTGAACAGCGAGGCCTGGACCGAGCCGAGCCGCAGGCCCTCGGCCACCTCCTTCTCGCCGCCGAGCGCGGCATTGGGCACGACGCGCAGGTCGAAGCGGCCGGGCGCAGTCTGTGACAGCTTCTCGGTGACGCGGCGCCAGATCCGGGTTTCCGGCTTGTCCTCACCGAGCAGCGAAGCGACCGTCACCGGCCGGCCGGCGGCAAAGGCACGGCTCGTGAGAACGGCCGGTGCCGCGAGCGTGGCGGCAGCGAAGGTGCGGCGGGTCAAAGCCATCGGAACAACTCCTTGAAGGCAACAGGTAGCGACGGCCAAGCCGCCACCGCAAGGCAGAGGACGAAGAGCGCGACGAGAAGGCTCGCCAGCAAGGGCAGCACCGCGCGGAAGACCGCAGCCGGTGACAAGCGCATGATGCCGCTCGTGACATAGACGAGGATGCCGAGCGGCGGCGTCAGCCCGTGGATCATCAGGTTGACCACCAGCACCACGCCGAACTGGATCGGATCGAGCCCGGCGGCGATCGCCGCCGGCAGCAGCAATGGCGCCAGCAGGAGGATCGCCGCGCCGATGTCGAGGAAGAGGCCTGCAATCAGCAGAACGAGATTGGAGAGCAGCATCACCGCCAGCGGCCCGCCGCCGAGCGCCGTCACCAATCCGGCCATCTGCTCGGAGACGCGGTCGACGGCGAGCAGGAAGGCGAAAGGTGCGGAAGCGCCGATCAACAGCCCGACTGCCGCTGCCTCCCCCGCCGCCTTGCGCAAGGAAGCCAGCACAGTGCCGCCGTTCAGGCTGCGCAGCAGCAGGCAGGCGACGAGGGCGTAGGCGACCGCGAGCGCCGAGGCCTCGGTCACCGTAACCACGCCGAAACGGATGCCGACCACGACAACGATGCCGAGCCCGATCGCCGGGAGCGCGCCGACAAAGGACCGGGCCCGCTCGGCACTGCTGGCGCGCGGAGCGGAATCGACCACGCCGCGGACGCTGAGATGGATGCCGATGGCGAGCGCCAAAGTCAGCACCGCGCCCGCGACGAAGCCGCCGACCAGGAGCGAACCGACCGAGAGATTGGTCGCCGCCGCCAGGATCAGGAAGGCGATCGAGGGCGGGATGATATTGTCGAGCATCGAGACGCCGGCGACGATCGCGGCGGCATTGGCCGGCGGATAGCCGCGCGCAACCAGCGCCGGCGCCATCACCTTCGCACCGAAGGCGGCGTTGGCAACCGAGGAGCCTGAGGCGCCGGAGAACAGCACGCTCGCGACCAGAGCGGTCTGCGCCAGCCCGGCCCGGAAATGTCCGACCAACGCCGCAGCGAAGCGCACCAGCCGCTCGGCGAGGCCGCCCGCGGTCAGCAACTCGCCGGCGAGCAGGAAGAACGGGATCGCCAGCAGCAGGAACTTCGAGATACCCGCCACCGTGTTCTGGACGATCGCCGGCTCCGGCAGCAGGCCGCCGAAAGCGCCCGAGAGCGAAACGCCGGCGAGGAGCGCAAAGGGCAGCGGCGCGCCGAGCAGGAGCCCTGCTGCAGCGGCGAGCCCGGCGACCAGGCTCGGTGTCGCAACGAACAGGCCGGTAGCGCTGTTTGCCAGCACATAGAGACCCGTACCAAGCAGCAGCGCGGCCAGCGCCGCCGGCCAGGATTGCGCCAGTGCAGCCCGCCAGAGCACGAGGACGAGCGTCAGCCCGCCGCCGATGGCGAAGCTCGCGAAGCGCAGGCTCTCCGGCAGGCCGAGCACGGTCGAGGTGCCGCCGACCAATGCCGCGACGCTGGCGCCGCCGAGCGCGACGACCAGCGCGCCATGGACGGCGATCGCCTCGGCCAGGATGGCGGCGAGGCGCCGTCCCGGCGCGGGCAGCAGGTTGACGACGACATCGAGCCGCATGGCGAGCGCGCTCGTCGCCGCTAGCGGCGCACCGACCGCGACCAGTGCGACATTGAGCCAGATCGCGAGCTCGTCCGACCAGACGAGGCCATCGCCGAAGAGATAGCGGCGCGTGACCGCCGCGATCACCACGAGGAAGAGCAATGCGAGGATCGCCGCGCCGAGCCATTCGAGGCTCGCCACGAGCGCGGCGAGCCCGCGTCCACCCAGTAGTGGCCGGGTGGATGGTCGGGTCGGCGCAGCGGTCACAGCAGCGCCCTGCACCACATCAGCGCAGCGGCGAGAAATGCGTCGGCCTGAGGATCCGACTGCGCATCTCGAGCACGTAAGGGGCGGCCTTGGCGCGGAAAACCTGCCAGCGCGGATCGGCCTCCATCGCGGCGCGCCGGCGCTCGCGATCGCCGGCATCCTCGAAGCGCCACATATGCACGACCTCGTTGACCACACCTGTGTCGGTGGTGAACCAGCCGATCAGATGGCCGAGATGGGAGATCTGCAGCTCCATCCCCTCGGCGACGTAGAGGTCGAGATAGTCGCGCACATGCGCGGGCTTGATGGCGTAGGTGCGCTCGTCGAGGATCATCGTGCCCCCTTCATGGCAGAACGGCTGAGCCGGGCAGCGGCCGAGCGATCAGATAGCCGTCTTCGCGCCAAAGCCCAACCGGCATGATTCCGGCCCTGGCTGCGATCGCTGCATGGCAGAGGTCGTCACTGGCCGGCGGCCAGCTCCGCACGACAGGAGCAGCGCGCGCAAACGGCCGGGCGGAGAAGAATGAACTGCGATCCCGGCCCGGAAGAGCAGCATCCTGTTTTTTGCCGACCGAACGCTCAGCCGCCGCGCAGATAGAGATCGCTCCCGGCCTCGCCGCCATAGCCCTGTTCGGCGAGCGCGAATCCGGCCTGCCGCAGCAGGTGCACCGAGGCGCCGTTGGCCGGATCGACCGTCGCTCTGATCGGCGCGATGCCGCGCTCCCCAGCGAAAGCGACGAGGCCGGCGAGCAATTCCTTGCCCAGCCCCCTGCCCCAGCTGGCGCGCCGAAGGCCGTAGATCGCTTCCTCGGTGCCATCGCCCGGGCGTGCGAAACCGGCCCAGCCGATCAGCTCGCCGCTGGCGCGCTCGACCACGGCGCCGGTGCCATAGCCGAAACGTTCGAGATTGGCCGCCGAGCGCTCGATCCAGAGCGCCGCGACATCCGGCGCGAGCGGCTGTCCATCGTCGACGAAGCGATGCACGTCCGGGTCGGCGAAGAGAGCCACGAGCAAGGGCGCGTCGGCAATCATGAAGGGGCGCACGACGAGACGCGCCGTCACGAGCCGGGACGCATGGATCATGTGCCCGACTGGCCAGGTGGCGCGACCGGAATCGGGCAGGAGCGAAGACCCCAAACGGGACGAGGTCCGAGCTCGGCCGGAGACCCGCGGCTATTCCTCTTCGGAACTGTAAGGTCGCTCGGGGCGGGAGGGCCGCTGTCCGGCCTGGCGGTCATAGCGGCGCTCGCGGTCGCGATCCTGCGTCATCACGCAGTTGGCGTAGGCGTCGGTGCCGCGCTGGAAGCCATAGGCGTCGCAGCGCGAACGGTCCTCGACGATCGGGTCCGGCGTGCTCGCGCAAGCACTGAGCGCCAGGGTGAGAACAGATGCGGCGATGATCCTCATGGCGCGAGGATGAAAGTGCCGCGTGGCTGCTTTGCGGCGACAATCCGGCAGTGGTGGGGAGACAGTTGCGCCGGCTCATGCCATCAGCGCGCAACATCCTCGGCTCCGCTTTCGAGAATCTTGACAGTCTCTTCCAGGCTTTCCTTCACACCGAGCTGGAAGTCCTTGCGGAAGGCGATGATGGTGTCGGGCGGCTGGCCCTTGAAGGTGTAGACGACGCTGACCTGATCGGGATTGACGTAGACGGGCTTGCCATCGCTGGGCGAAGTGAACTTGCAGAGCTTGGGCATGTGACATGTCTCCGGAACGGTCCGAGCGATTCAGTCATCACACCCTAGCAAAGGCGCAGGCCTCGCCACAGCCGTGGCGAGGCCTGCGCAAGGACCATGGTGTTATGATCAGCGCGCGATACGGGCGCGCCCGCCGCAGAAGCGCTGCTCGACTGCGCGCTCGTAGCCGAGCTCGCGGTCATAGACCATGACGGTGCGGGTCAGGCAGTCGCCCTCCTGCACGAGTCCGGTGTTGATGAGACGGCCATTGGGGTCGGCGACGACGGTCGGACCGCAGGCGGCGGCCGCGGACGCAAGGCCGAGACCGACGATGAACTTCGCAATACGGTTCATGACGGCCCTCACATATAGAGGCCGCGACCACAGCGGCGCACGCGCCGGTGCTCGTAGTAGCCGGTATAGCGGTTGAACACCCGCACCGTCTTGTAGAGGCAGTATTTGCCGTCGTTGCGGCCGTCGTAATAGGTCCGGCCGGTGTCGAGATCGACCCCGAGGAATTCATCCTTGCCCTTCTTGCCCTGGGCGAAGGCCGGAGCCGCCGCGAGGCTGAGAGCAGCAAACCCCGCTGCGGCGATGGCTATCTTGAGCATGGCAGTTCTCCTGTCTTGCGGCGGAAATGTGTCCAGCACCGCTCGCGGGGCCTTGGGGCGGTCAGTTCGACTTTCGCGCGTCAGGGCGTGATCGTCCATAGCGAGCATGCATGGCGGCAGCTCGCGTCCCGCGACCCCGGCGCTCCGCTTTTCGGCAAGAAAGGCCGCGAACGCGTCGCGGTATCCTCAGTCGTAGCGTGCTTCCAGCCGCCGATCGATCGTCAGCGCCGCCAGCGTGCAGAGCGCGCCAGAGAGCAGGTAGATGCCGACCCAGGCGAGGCCGAACGTGCTCGACACTGTCAACGCCACCAGCGGGGCAAAGCCCGCGCCCAGCAACCAGGCGAGGTCGGAGGTCAGCGCCGCGCCGGTATAACGGTATTGCGGGCCGAAGCTGTTCGCGACCGCGCCGGCGGTCTGGCCGTAGGACAGGCCGAGCAGCCCGAAGCCGATGACCACATAGATCGTCTGCCCGGCGAGGCTGTCGCCGAAGAGCAGCGGCGCCACGACGCTCGACAGGCTGAAGAGCGCGATCATTCCGCCAGAGAGCAGCAGCGTGTTGCGGCGGCCGATCTGGTCAGCGATCAGGCCGGAGGTGACGATCGCACCGGCGCCGACCACGGCACCGGCCGCCTGCACCAGCAGAAATTCCGAGACCGAGCGATTGGTGAAGAGATTGATCCAGCTCACCGGGAAGATCGTGACGAGATGGAAGAGCGCGAAGCTCGCCAGCGGCACGAAGGCGCCGAGGACGATCGTGCGGCCATGGGCGCGGATGAGCTCGGACATCGGCACCGGCATCAGCTCGCGCGTTTCCATCAGCTGGGCGAATTCGTGGGTCGCCACCATGCGCAGGCGCGCGAACAGCGCCACGACATTGATCGTCAGCGCAACGAAGAAGGGATAGCGCCAGCCCCAGCCGAGGAAATCCTCCTTCGAGAGCGCGCCCTCGAAATAGGCGAAGAGCCCGGCGGCGAGGATGAAGCCGAAGGGAGCGCCGAGCTGCGGCAGCATGGCGTACCAGCCGCGCCGGTTGGCGGGGGCGTTGAGCGCGAGCAGCGAGGACAGGCCGTCCCAGGCGCCGCCGAGCGCGATGCCCTGCAGCAGGCGGAAGGCGGCGAGGATGACGCAGGACCAGATACCGATCGTCTGGTAGCCCGGCAGGAAGGCGATGGCGGCGGTCGAGCCGCCGAGCAGGAAGAGCGCGACGGTGAGCTTGGTCGCGCGGCCGTAGTTGCGGTCGATCGCGAAGAACAGCACCGAGCCGAGCGGACGCGTCACGAAAGCCAGGGCGAAGATACCGAAGCTGTAGAGCGTGCCGGTGAGTCGGTCGACGAAGGGGAAGACCAGTTCGGGGAAGACCAGCACGCAGCCGAGGCCGAAGACGAAGAAGTCGAAATACTCCGAGGTCCGCCCGATGATGACGCCGAGTGCGATGTCGGCGGGGCTGACATGGTCGCGCCCGTGCTCGTCTACCATGTGTCCCGGTGAATGGCTCGCCGCGTCAGCGCTCATGACCGCGAATTCCTAAGCTGGCGGACGCGCCGGACCGACCGGGCTTGCCCGCACCTCGTGCAAATGGATACGGTGGATAGAAGCGACCCGTCAAACTGCCGCAATGAGACAGATTGTCTTATGTGCGGTGCGAAAGAATGGACATAGACAACGGCTGTTCCCCGAACAGGGAGGTCTTAAGTCTCTTGCGGATCTTTCGACTTTTAACGGTTTTACCGCTCTTCGCCGTGCTCGGCGGATGCCAGATGGTGCTGCTTGCGCCCTCCGGCGATGTTGCAATGCAGCAGCGCAACCTCATGCTCGCCTCCGTCGCGCTGATGCTGCTCGTCATCATCCCGGTGATCGCGCTGACGATCTTCTTCGCCTGGCGCTATCGCGCCTCGGCCAAGGCGACCTATCATCCGGAGTGGAACCATTCGCTGCCGCTCGAGGTGGTGATCTGGTCGGTGCCGCTGCTGATCATCGTCGTCCTCGGCGCGATGACCTGGATGGGCACGCATCTGCTCGATCCCTATCGCCCGCTCAACCGTATCAGCGCCGGCAAGCCGGTGGTCGAGGCGAGAGCGGGTAGTACCGCGGTCAGGAAACAGCCGCTGGTGATTGAGGTCGTGGCGCTCGACTGGAAATGGCTCTTCCTCTACCCGGCGCAGGGCATTGCCTCGCTCAACGAGGTGGTGGCGCCGGTCGACCAGCCGATCGAGTTCCGCATCACCTCCTCCGCGGTGATGAACTCGCTGTTCATTCCCGCGCTCGCCGGCCAGATCTACGCCATGCCCGGCATGCAGACGAAGCTGAACGCCGTGATCAACCGCCCCGGCGAGTTCGAGGGCTTCTCGGCCAATTACAGCGGCGCCGGCTTCTCCGATATGCGCTTCCGCTTCCGCGGCGTCGACGACCAGGCCTTCGGCGAATGGGTGCAAGGCGCGATCCGCAGCGGCAGCACGCTCGGGCGCGACGAATATCTCGTGCTGGAGCGGCCGAGCGAGCGCGAGCCCGTGCGCTATTTCCGCGACATTCCGTCCGATCTCTTCACCGCCATCCTCAACATGTGCGTCGACCGCGCCAAGATGTGCACACGCGACATGATGGCGCTGGACGCCAAGGGTGGCGGCGGCAAGGAGGGCATTCATACCGTCACGGCGCTCGAATACGACAAGAGCGTGCGCCGCGGCGGGCAGCCGCTGCCGCCGCGTCCTTTCGTGATGGCGATCTGCACGCCGACCGATGTCTACGGCGCCGCGGGCGTCACCGCCCGCGCCGTCAACTGAGCCGCACCCGCGAGCCGAGGGACCGATGACCTCCTACCCCGACTGGTGGAAGCTCCTCTTCGGACGCCTCACCCTCGAATCGTTCCCCTATCACGAGCCGATCCTGGTCGTGACCTTCGCGGTGGTCGTGCTCGGCGGGCTCGCGCTCGTCGCGCTGATCACGAAGTACAAGCTCTGGGGCTATCTCTGGCACGAGTGGTTCACCAGCGTGGACCACAAGAAGATCGGGGTCATGTACATGATCCTCGGCGTGATCATGCTGCTGCGCGGCTTCGCCGACGCGCTGATGATGCGCGGCCAGCAGGCGATCGCCTTCGCCGGCAACGAGGGCTATCTGCCGCCGCATCATTACGACCAAATCTTCACCGCCCATGGCGTGATCATGATCTTCTTCGTGGCGATGCCCTTCGTCACCGGGCTGATGAACTATGTCGTGCCGCTGCAGATCGGCGCGCGCGACGTCGCCTTCCCCTTCCTCAACAATTTCAGCTTCTGGATGACCGTCGGCGGCGCCGTGCTGATCATGGCCTCGCTCTTCATCGGCGAGTTCGCCAAGGTCGGCTGGCTCGCCTATCCACCGCTCTCTGGGGCCGCCTACTCGCCCGGGGTGGGCATGGACTATTATCTCTGGGGTCTGCAGATCGCGGGCATCGGCACGACCCTGTCGGGCGTCAACCTGATCGCGACCATCGTCAAGATGCGCGCGCCCGGCATGGACCTGATGAAGATGCCGATCTTCACCTGGACCTCGCTGTGCACCAACGTCCTGATCGTCGCGACCTTCCCGATCCTGGCGGCGACGCTCGCACTGCTGACGCTCGACCGCTATGTCGGGACCAACTTCTTCACGAACGATCTCGGCGGCAACCCGATGATGTACGTGAACCTGATCTGGATCTGGGGCCACCCGGAGGTCTACATCCTGATCCTGCCGCTCTTCGGCGTCTATTCCGAGGTTGCCTCGACCTTCTGTGGCAAGCGCCTCTTCGGCTACGCCTCGATGGTCTATGCGACGGTGGTCATCACCATCCTGTCCTACCTAGTCTGGCTGCACCATTTCTTCACGATGGGCTCGGGCGCCAGCGTGAACTCCTTCTTCGGCATCACGACGATGATCATCTCGATCCCGACGGGCGCGAAGATCTTCAACTGGCTGTTCACGATGTATCGCGGCCGCATCCGCTTCGAGCTGCCGATGATGTGGTTGCTCGCCTTCATGATCACGTTCGTCATCGGCGGCATGACCGGTGTGATGCTCGCGGTGCCGCCGGCCGATTTCGTGCTGCACAACAGCCTGTTCCTGATCGCCCATTTCCACAACGTCATCATCGGCGGCGTGGTCTTCGGCGTCTTCGCCGGCATCGCCTACTGGTTCCCCAAGGCCTTCGGCTTCAAGCTCGACACGTTCTGGGGCCACCTCTCCTTCTGGTTCTGGGTGGTCGGCTTCTACGTCGCCTTCATGCCGCTCTACATCCTCGGCCTGATGGGCGTGACGCGGCGCCTCAGCCGCTTCGAGGACCCTTCGCTGCAGATCTGGTTCGTGATCGCGGCGTTCGGCGCGGTGCTGATCGCGCTCGGCATCGCCTGCTTCCTGATCCAGATCGGCGTCAGCATCCTGCGCCGCGAGCAGTTGCGCGACACGACCGGCGATCCCTGGGACGGGCGCACGCTGGAATGGTCGACCTCCTCGCCGCCGCCAGCCTACAACTTCGCCTTCACGCCGATCGTGCACGACCATGACAGCTGGGCCGACATGAAGAAACGCGGCTATCGCCGTCCGCTTGCAGGCTTCCGGCCGATCCACATGCCGAGGAACACCGGCGCCGGCGTGATCATCGCCGGGCTGGCGACGATCTGCGGCTTCGCGCTGATCTGGTACATCTGGTGGCTGGCGGCGCTCTCCTTCGTCGGCGTGCTCGCGGCCGTGATCATCCATACCTTCAACTACGATCGCGACTTCCATATCCCGGCCGACGAGGTCGTGCAGGCGGAAGACGCGCGCACCCAGCTTCTGGGCCGGGCCTGAGGGGTAATGATGGCTAAGGCGACAGCGCAGACCGCGGACGGAGCTCCGGCGTTCTACGTCACCGAGGAGGAGCACGCGCACTCCGGCGGCTCGACCATGCTCGGCTTCTGGCTCTATCTGATGAGCGACTGCCTGGTCTTCGCAGTCCTCTTCGCGACCTATGGCGTGCTCGGGCGCAACTACGCAGCCGGGCCGTCCGGCGCCGACCTGTTCGACCTGAAGCTGGTGGCGGTCAACACCGCCATGCTGCTGTTCTCCTCGATCACCTATGGCTTCGCCATGCTGGCGATGGACAAGGGCCGGCAGGCAGCGGTGCAGGGCTGGCTGGTGGTGACCGCACTGTTCGGCCTCGCCTTCCTCGGGATCGAGCTCTACGAGTTCGCGCACCTGATCCACGAGGGCGCGACGCCGATGCGCAGCGCCTTCCTGTCCTCCTTCTTCACGCTGGTCGGCACCCACGGTCTGCACGTTACCTTCGGCCTGATCTGGCTCGCCGTGCTGATGACGCAAGTGTCGAAGCACGGGCTGATCGAGGCCAACCGGCGCCGGCTCCTGTGCCTCTCGATGTTCTGGCACTTCCTCGACGTCGTCTGGATCGGCGTCTTCACCTTCGTCTACCTGATGGGCGTGCTGAAATGAGCCAGAACCAGGCCGAGGCCCATGGTGGCCATGATGACGGGCACGACGCCGACCATGTGCCGCATGGCAGCCTGCGCGGCTATATCACCGGCTTCCTGCTCTCCGTCGTCCTGACCGCGATCCCGTTCTGGCTCGTCATGAACGACGTGCTGGGCAATTCGACGCTGACGGCGATCGTGATCATGCTCTTCGCCGCCGTGCAGATCGTCGTCCACATGA
Organism: Allobosea sp. GW821-FHT10B12; assembly: GCF_059415545.1. Lineage (NCBI taxonomy): Bacteria > Pseudomonadati > Pseudomonadota > Alphaproteobacteria > Hyphomicrobiales > Alloboseaceae > Allobosea > Allobosea sp. GW821-FHT10B12. The sequence goes on along the minus strand of NZ_JBWKNL010000011.1, from coordinate 10,091 downwards.
TCTATTTCCTGCACATGAACGGCCGCTCGGAAGGCGGCTGGACGATGCTGGCGCTGATATTCACGATCATCATCGTGGCGATCGCGCTCTCGGGCTCGCTCTGGGTGATGTACCACCTCAACACCAACATGATGCCAGACCTGCACAGGATGTGAGGCCGGGCCCGTGCCAGCAGACGCAGAGGGCGCGGGACGCGGTGGCGTTGCGCGGGCTGTCTTCGTCGCCGGGCTTTGCCTCGCCACGCTGGTCTTCACCGGCCTCGGCATCTGGCAGCTCCAGCGGCTGAGCTGGAAGCTCGACCTGATCGCCCGCGTCGAGGCGCGTCTCGCGGCTGCGCCAGTCGCAGCGCCAGGGTCGGCGGAATGGAGCGGGCTCACCGTCGCAGCCGACGAATACCGCCGTATCGTCCTGCAAGGGCGCTATCTCGACGCGCCGGAGACGCTGACCATGGCGGTGACGGAGCACGGCCCCGGCTTCTGGGTGCTGGCGCCGTTCCGGACGGAGGCTGGCTTCACCACCCTCGTCAATCGCGGCTTCGTGCCGGAGGGCAGGCGCGCGCAGGAGGACCGGCGCAAGGTCGCTGGCAGCGAAGCGGCGGTGACGGGGCTGCTGCGGCTGAGCGAGCCGGATGGCGGCTTCCTGCGCGCCAACGACCCGGTTGCCGGCCGCTGGTATTCGCGCGACGTCGCGGCGATCGCGCAAGCCCGGGAGCTTGGCCCGGTCGCGCCCTATTTCGTCGATGCCGACGCGGCGACTGAGCCAGGCCCGCTGCCGCTGGGCGGCATGACCCAGGTCGCCTTCCGGAACACCCATCTGGTCTACGCGCTGACCTGGTTTTGCCTCGCGCTGATGAGCGCCGGAGCAGTCGCGTACCTGTTCAGGAAAGGACCGGAAGAGCAGGCATCGGCCTGACGCGAGCGCCGCGCCGGATCAGCTTTGGCGCCCTGCCGCCGCACCGCGACGCCAGGCCGCCGGTGTCTCACCGACCATGCGGCGGAAGACGCGGGTGAAATGCGCCTGATCAGAAAAGCCGGCATCGGCCGCGATCTCGGTCAACGGCCGATCGCCCGCCGCGAGCAGGCGCTGGCCGCGCTCGATGCGCGCCTTGAGCTGCCATTGATGCGGCGGCAGGCCGGTCGAGGCCTTGAAGGCGTGGCTGAAATGCGATTGGGACATGCCGACGAGCTCGGCGAGATCCTGCAGCCGGATCGTGCCGGCCGCATGCTCGCTGATGTAGTCGGTCACCGCCTCGAGCTGCCAGCCGCTCAGCGGCGCGCGCCGGCGCGGCGCACTGGCCCGCACGCCGAACAGGTCGATCAGCACGGCGAGCACGAGCCCGTCGCCATAGAGGTCATGGCGGGCATCCGGCTCGGCGCATTCATCGGCGATCAGCCGCGCCAGCGTCAGGATGCGCGGATTCGAGAAGGCGATGCGTGGCTGCGCCAATCGCTCCGGCGACAGCGCCTCCCCCAGCCGCTCGCTGACAGTCGCGGCGTCGAAGTGCAGATCGAGATGGCGGATGCGCATGCGCTGCTGCGTGCGTCCCCAGACCGGAACGCCGGCCGGCATGAAGCTGATGGCATTGGCGCGGGCGCTGCTGGAGATACCCGGCTCGTTCGGATTGAGCCGCGTCTCGAAATGGCCGCCGACCTTGTCGAGCACCACGAACAGGCGCGGATGCTCGGAGACGTATTCGCCGCTGGCGCCCGCCTGGCATTCGGCCTGCCAGAGATCGGCGACGACGCCGTTCCAGACCCGGTATTTCAGCGCGCCGATGACGCTGATGCCCTCGCGGACCGAACGCATGCGCGGCTGGAAACCCATCTCTAGCCTCCGAGGCGGCGAGAAAGCGCCTTGCGGCGCGTGATCAAAATGCAACGTGGTCAAGACAATTGTAGACGCGCGCCCAAGATCGTTCAATGCATGACAGGAACGATCAATCCCGCCCGGCATGTTGCTGATATTGCCCAACGGAAAGCTGAACCCCGCCTTTGAACGATTCTAAATTTAATCAGTTCTGAAATGGCGGCATTTGCTGGGGCCGGAAGTGCAAATGTGCTACACGCAAAAGATGAAGACTAGATTTATTCTTGGGTCGACTGTTTCGCTCGCCGTGCTCGGCGCCAGCGCGGCCCTGGCGCAGGGCCAGCCCGCTCCGACCGTGCAGCTCGACACGATCACCGTCGAGGGCGATGGCGGCACGACGACCGGGCCGGTCAACGGCTATGTCGCGACGCGCTCGGCAACCGGCTCGAAGGCGAACACATCGATCCAGGCCATCCCGCAGGCCGTCTCGGTGCTCGGCCGCGACGAGATCGACGACCGCAAGGCGCTCAAGGTCGACGAAGCGCTGCGCTATACCGCCGGCGTCGCCGCCCAGACCTTCGGGCCCGATCCCGATACCGACTGGATCTTCATCCGTGGCTTCCAGGCGACGCAGACCGGCGTCTTCATGGACGGGCTGCAGCTCTATTCCTACGGCTTCGGCGGCTTCCAGATCGACCCCTTCCTGCTCGAGCGGGTCGAGGTGCTGAAAGGCCCGGCCTCGGTGCTCTATGGCGGCTCGACGCCCGGCGGCATCGTGAACCTCGTCAGCAAGCGCCCGAACGGCAAGAACTTCGGCTATGTCGAGGCCGGCATCAACAATTGGGGCAACGCCTATCTCGGCCTCGATGTCGGCGTCAGCGACAAGCAGGGCATCTGGAGCACCCGCCTGACCGGCAAGCTCTCCGGCGGCGACCAGTACACCGACTACTCCAAGGATTTCCGCGGCGTGCTCATGCCGCAGATCAGCTACCAGCCCAATGGCGCCACCCGCTTCACCGCCTATGGCATGTATGCCGCGCTCGACCAGGTCCATGTCGGCGGCGGCTTCCTGCCCTATATCGGCACGGTGAGGAACGCGCCCTTCGGCAGAATCCGGCGCGAAGCCTTCTATGGCGAGCCCGCGATCGACGATCAGGAGCGCACCCAGGCCCTGCTCGGCTACGAATTCCAGCATCAGTTCGCCAACAACTGGAACTTCACCCAGAACCTGCGCTACGGCGTGATGAAGGGCTCGCAGCTCGGCCCCTACGGCTTCGGCTATTCCGGGCCCGATGCGCCCTTCGGTGATCGCCTCCAGCCGCTCGGGCCCGACTACCAGCTCTATCGCATCGGCTTCCAGGAGCGGACGCGGGTGCGGACCTTCACGGTCGACAACCGCATCGACGGCAAGGTGGTCACCGGGCCGCTCGAGCATTCGCTGCTCTTCGGCGTGGACTACAAGTACTTCAATATCGACCACACCCAGGCCTCGGGCGGTGCGACCACGATCAGCGTGACCAATCCCGCCTATGGCGCGGCGCAGGGCCCGACCGGCGTCTATCTCAACCAGGACCTGAAGCATCACCAGATCGGCTTCTACGCCCAGGATCAGATCCGCTTCGGCGGCGGCTTCCTGCTGACGCTGAACGGCCGCTACGACTATGTCGACAAGAAGTCGGTCAGCCCGGCCGGCCTGCTGTTCTCGCCGACCTATGAGAAGAAGGAGGCGTCCTGGAGCGGCCGCGCCGGCCTCGGCTACGAGTTCGCCAATGGCCTCACCCCCTATGTCAGCGCCGCGACCTTCTTCACCCCCGTCTTCGACGCGGTGCCCAATCTGCTCGGCGGCCCCGGCCAGCCCTTCCGGCCGGAGGAAGGCCAGCAGTTCGAAGCCGGCGTGAAGTACAAGCCGAGCTTCATGGACGCGCTGCTGACGGCTTCGGTCTTCCACATCACCAAGCAGAACGTGCTGAACCCGGCGCCGACCGCGCTCAACCCGTTCGCGCAGCAGCAGCTCGGCGAGGTCACTTCGCGCGGCTTCGAGTTCGAGGCCAAGGCCAACATCACCAAGGACCTGAAGGTTCTGGCCTCCTTCACCGCCTTCGACCTGAAGACGACGCGGGACACGCGGCCCTTGCTGGTCGGCAAGACGCCGGTCGTCGTGCCCGAGGTCACTGCCTCGGCCTGGCTCGACTACACCGTGCCGGAGGGCGCCTTCAAAGGCCTGGGGCTCGGCGCCGGCGTCCGCTATGTCGGCAGCTCCTACGCCAATGCCGAGAACTCCCTGAAAGTGCCATCGGCGACCGTGGTCGATGCCGCGATCCGCTACCAGATCGGTAATTGGGGCATGGCGCTCAATGTCACCAACCTGTTCGACAAGGTCTATGTGAAGAGCTGCAACGGCCAGTCCGGCTGCGGCTATGGCGACGCCCGCACCGTGACCGTCTCGGCCAATTATCGGTGGTAGAGCCCTCTTGCCCGAATGCCTTGGAGGCCGCGGTCCGCCGCGGCCTTTGCCCGTGATAGACCCGCTGACATGACCGATCGCAGGACCTTGCCGAGACGACGCGATGCACTCGCCATGCTGGCGGCGGCAGCGCTGCCATCGTCGGCTCGCGCCGCCGGCCTGCGTGTCGCCACCGTCGACTGGTCGGTGCTGGAGACCCTGCTCGCGCTCGGCATCGCCCCGGTCGCTGCCCCCGAACTGCTGCAGTTCGGCGAGGTCGCGGTCGAGCCCGCCGTCCCGGCGACCGTCACCGATCTCGGCCTGCGCGGCACCGTCAATTTCGAACTGCTGCTGCTCTCCCGGCCGGAGCTGATCTACTCGTCGAGCTTCTATGTCAGCTCGGAGCCCAGGCTCACCCGCATCGCGCCGGTCGAGCGCTTCTCGATCTATGCGCCGGGCCGGCCACCCTATGAGCCGGCGGCGGCGATGATGCGCAGCATCGGCGCCCGCCTCGGCAGGAGCAACCAGGCCGAGCGCTACATCGCGGCGACCGAGGCGGAGTTCGCAAGCCTGCGCGAACGGCTAAAGCCGCATGCGCAACGTCCGGTGATCCCGATCAATCTCGGCGATGCCAGGCATTTCCGCGTCTTCGGCGCCGACAGCATGTTCGGCGAGGTTTTGAAGCGGCTCGGCCTCGCCAATGCCTGGACCGACGATACCAGCTATTCGGCGATGGCGCCGGTCGGTCTCGAAGTGCTGGCGCGGATTCCGGACGCCTGGATCGCCCTGATCCCGCCGGTTCCGCCGGGCGCGCTGGAGGTGCTGTCGGCCAGCGCCTTCTGGAACGCCCTGCCCAATCTGCGCGAAGGGCGGCTGCTGCAGCTCGCCTCGATCAATCCCTATGGCGGCCTGCCGGCGGCGCGGCGCTTCGCCCGCCTTCTCAGCGAAGCTCTGCTGGCGAAGGCAACGGCGCATGGCTGAGGCAGCCATGGCGATCCCCTCGCAGCCGCATCGCGGTCCCGGCCTCTGGCTGCTGGCCACGCTGGCGGCTGCGGTACTGTTCGCCGCCGTCGTGATGACGCGCCCGCCACTGCCGACCCCGGCCGAGTTTGCGCGCCCGCTCGAGCAGATCCTCCTCTGGCACAGCCTCGTGCCGCGCTCCGTCACCGCGCTGATCTGCGGCGCCGCGCTCGGGCTTGCCGGCCTGCTGCTGCAGCGCGTCCTGCGCAACCCGATCGCGGATGCCTCAACGCTCGGGGTCGTCTCGGGCGCGCAATTGGCGCTGACGGTGGCGACGGCTTACGCCCCGGTCGTGATCGCCGCATCGCGCGAAGCCGCCGCGCTCGCCGGCGCGATCCTCGCCGTCGCTTTCGTGCTCGGCCTGAGCTGGCGGCGCGGGCTCGAACCGCTGACGGTCGTCCTCTCCGGCATGGTCGTCTCGCTGCTCACCGCGGCGCTGAGCGCGACCATTGTCCTCGCCAAGGGCGATTATGTGCTCTCGCTCTTCATCTGGGGGGCCGGCTCGCTGCACCAGCAGAGCTGGGATGCGGCGCTCGCGCTCGGCCCGCGCCTGCTGCTGTGCTGGCTTGCTGCGGCGCTCTTGCTGCGCCCCCTCGCTCTACTTGGGCTCGACGATGGCACCGCCCGCAATCTCGGCCTCGCCTTGCACGCCACGCGCTTCGCCGTGCTCGCCGTGGCGATCTGGCTCGCCGCCAGCGTCACCGCCGAGGTCGGCATCATCGGCTTCGTCGGACTGGCCGCGCCGGCGCTGGCGCGCGAAGCCGGCGCCCGCACGCCGCGCCAGCTTCTGCTCGCCACGCCTGCTGTCGGGGCATTGCTGCTGTCGATCACCGACAGCGCCGTGCAATTGCTCGGCTCTGGCTTCAACGATCTCGCTCCGACCGGCGCTGCCACGGCGCTATTCGGTGGGCCGCTGCTGCTCTGGCTGATGCGCCGCGTCCCGCCGACCCCGCCTGCTCAAGCCGTCGACGCCATGGCGCCGACATATCGGATCGGCCGTTCGCGTCCGGCCTTGATCGGCCTCGCCGCCACGATCGCGATCGTCGGCGTACTCGGCCTCGTCCTCGGGCGCGGACCGCAAGGCTGGGGGCTGGCGATGGGTGACCTCTTCACCGAGCTGCTGCCTTTCCGCGGGCCACGCCTCGTCGCGGCCGGTGCCGCCGGAGCCTTGCTCGGCGCCGCCGGCTGCCTGATGCAGCGCCTCACCGCCAATCCGCTGGCCGGGCCGGAGGTGCTCGGCGTCAGCGCCGGCGGCGGCGTCGGGCTGACGCTGGCGCTCGCACTGTTGCCGTTCAGCCCGTTCTCGATGCTGCTCGGTATCGCCGGCGGCTCGCTTACCGTGCTCCTCGTCATGCTGGTGCTGGCGGGGCGGCCGGGTATCGGCTCGCAGCGCCTGCTGCTCGCCGGCATCGCCATGGGCGCGCTCTGCATGGCCCTGGTCTCGACCGCGCTCGCCAAGGGCGACCTGCGCGCCTATGTGCTGCTGACCTGGCTGTCGGGCTCGACCAACCGCGCCGGCGAGATCGAGGTCTGGGTCGGGCTGGCCAGCTGCCTCGTGCTCATCGCGCCGCTCTTCCTGGCGACGCGCTGGCTCGACCTGATGCCGCTTGGCGAAGCGACGAGCCGCAGCCTCGGGCTCTCCATAACAGTCAGCCGCCTCGTCCTCGCCGCCGTCGCGGCGCTGGCGACGGCGGTCGCCTCACTGCTGATCGGCCCGCTCAGCCTGATCGGCCTGATCGCGCCGCATCTGGCCCGCCTCGCCGGCTTTGCGCGCGGTCGCGAGCAGCTGATCGCCTCGATCCTGATCGGCTGCGGCGTGATGATCCTGGCCGATTGGCTCGCGCGCCTCGTCGCTTTCCCCTATCAGGTGCCGACCGGATTGTTTGCGGCCCTGATCGGCGGGCCCTATCTGATCTGGCTGTTGAACCGCACGGGACGCCGGCATGGCTGACGAAACGACGCTGCGCGCGAGCGCGCGGGTCGCCTTGAGCGATCCGGCCGGCATGCTCGAACGGCTCTGCGACCACTTCGTCGCCCACGGCACGGTCACGCGGCAGGAAGCTGGCGCGCGCCTCGAAGGACCGTTCGGGACGGTCGAGTTCGAGGCCGAGACGGATGCACTGCGCATTGCCATCGCCTCGCCCAACGAGAGCAGTCTCTTCGTCGTCAAATCCTCGGTCGCCGAGCACCTCGTCGAGTTCGCGGAAGGCGAGACCATCACGCTGGGCTGGCTGGGCGACGCCGCCGGCGAGACCCGCATCCCCTATTTCTGCGAGGTCGTGGTGCGCCGCGCCCGCGACATCACCCCGGCGATGCGCCGCGTCACCCTCGCCTGCGATGATCCCAACCATTTCACCAGCGGCGGCCTGCATGTGCGCGTGCTGATCCCGCCGCGCGGACGTGCTCCGGTCTGGCCCAGCGTCGGCCCCGATAGCCGGGTGATCTGGCCGGCGGGCGAGGATGCTCTGGCGAAGCGGACCTACACCATTCGCTCGATCGATCATGCCCGCGGCGAGCTCGACATCGACATCGTCCTGCACGACGACTCCCCGGGCTCGGTCTGGGCGCGCGTGGCGAAGGCGGGCGATCGCGTCGGCCTGCTCGGCCCGGGCGGCGGCGATGTGATCCCGGCGGACTGGTATCTGCTCCTGGGTGACGAGACGGCGCTGCCGGCGATCGCGCGCATCGCCGAGGAGTTGCCGAGCTCCGCTCGCGCCAGCATCGTCATCGAGGTGGCGGATGCGAGCGAGCAGCAGGAGATCGCCTCCGAGGCGGCGATCGAGGTGACCTGGCTGCACCGCGACGGAGCGCCGGCCGGCTCGACCGACCTGTTGCCGCAGGCGGTGCGCGACATCGCCCTGCCGAAGCAGGGCACGCCCTTCGTCTTTGCCGGTTGCGAGCAGGCGGCGGCGCGCGCTATCCGCAAGCATCTGCGAGCAGAAAAGCAGCTGCCGAAGGACCGCCATCTCGTCGCCGCCTATTGGCGCCGGGGCCACGCCGATGTTCACGATCATGGTGAGTGATGCAGACTGAAGCCTTTGCGAGCGCCGCCAAGCCTCCCCTCGCCGTACCTTTTACTGTCGAGACGGCGCCGGCGAGAGAGCCCCTGTTCGCGCTCAATGCCGTCGATTTCTCGATCACGGGCCGCACCCTGCTCGAGCCGCTGACGCTCGATCTTCCGGCGGGCCGGGTGATCGGCCTGCTCGGCCATAACGGCTCCGGCAAGTCGACGCTGCTGAAGCTGCTGGCCCGGCAGCAACGCCCGTCGCGCGGCAGGCTGAGCTTCGCCGGGCGTCCGATCGAGAGCTGGGACAACCGCGCCTTCGCGCGCCGGGTCGCCTATCTGCCGCAGCAGACGCCGCCCGCCTCCGGCATGCTGGTCAAGGAGCTGGTTGCGCTCGGGCGCTATCCCTGGCATGGCGCGCTCGGCCGCTTCGGCCAGCGCGATCGCGACAAGGTCGCTGAGGCCATGGCGCTCACCGATATCGAGCGCTTCGCCGACCGCCTGGTCGACAGCCTCTCCGGCGGCGAGCGCCAGCGCGCCTGGCTCGCCATGCTGGTGGCGCAGGATGCCGAGTGCCTGCTGCTCGACGAGCCGATCGCGGCGCTCGACCTCGCCCACCAGCTCGAAGTGCTGACGCTGGTGCGGCAGCTCTCGCATCAGCAGGGCTTGGGCATCGTCGTCGTGCTGCACGACGTCAACATGGCCGCCCGCTTCTGCGACGAGATCGTCGCGCTCCATTCGGGCCGGCTCATCGCGCGGGGCACGCCCGAGCAGATCGTCCGATCGGAGATCCTGCAGGCGATCTATGGTGTCGAGGTCGGCGTGATGCCCCATCCGGATGGCGGCAGGCCGCTCGCCTTCATCTGACGGGCTCGCAATCCGTCACACCGGCAGCACGGTGACCGGCGTCCCCGGCGCGACGCGGGCATAGAGGTGGATGATGTCCTGGTTGATCATCCGGATGCAGCCGGAGGAGACATTGGTGCCGACGGTATAGGGCTCGGTCGTGCCGTGGATGCGGTAGCCGAGATCGCGCCCCTCGCCGAAGAGATAGAGGGTGCGGGCGCCGAGCGGGCTCTTCGACCCACCGCGTACGCCGAGGCCGCGCGGCGTCGGCTCGAGCTGGGCCCTGATCTGCGGATCGCGCGCGATCATCTCCTGCGGCGGCACCCAGTCGGGCCAGTCCCGTTTCATGTTGATCTTGGCCTGGCCGGTCCAGCCGAAGCCCTCGCGGCCGACGCCGACGCCATAGCGCGTCGCGACCCCTTGCGATTCGACGAAATAGAGATGGTAGGAACCGGGATCGACGACGATCGAGCCCGGCGGTTCGGCGCCGCGGAACTCGACGGTCTGGCGCAGATAGCGCGGCTCGATGCTCGCATAGTCGATCGGCGGCACGGGAAAACGCTCGCCCGGATATTCGATGTAGACCTGCGCATAGTTCGGGCGCGCCAGGGTGCGCGTTGAACTGCGCCCGCTCGGAGCACCGATGTCAGGTAGCGCTGCAATGCTCCCGCCGCCGCAGCCGGCAAGGCCGGGGGCGAGGAGCGAGAGGGAGGATATGGTAAAGGACCGGCGGCTCAGCATGGACACATCTCAGGCAAGGCTTTCGCAAAAGCATCGACTTAGATGGTTACGAGCCGATGAACGCTGCCATGCCGATCTCGGCTGCCCTCCTCCTCAGAACCGCATGTCGATCCTGCCCTTGAGGGCGTGGTCTCTGGAGCGCTCGCCGATGGCGGCGGAGTAGGTCAGGCCGAGCGCGGTGGCCTGCGAGATGCGCCAGTCGAGGCCGGCTTCGGCGGTGAGGGCGTTGCG
>NZ_JBWKNL010000010.1:0-141170 GCF_059415545.1 Allobosea sp. GW821-FHT10B12 | reverse complement strand
CTCGTGACCATGGTCGCCACTGCCATGCCTAGCCGCAGCAGCGCTGCCGCCGGCACCCTTCTTCTCTCCGGCATCGTCCTCGCCGCCTTGACCGAGGCGATCGCCGGCACCGTCCTCTCGCTCGGGCGCGGCGACATCATCGGCGACACCGCGGCGACGCCCGACGAGTTCGCCTGGCTCGATATCGGCTACATCACGCTGAAGCTGATCGGCTTCATGACCGCGCCCTGGCTGATCGGCCGCCTCGATCCGCGCAGCGTGCTCGTCGCCGCCACCCTCGCCATGGGGCTGGCCTGCGGCATCGCCGCCATGACCACCCGGCTCGATGTGCTGGTGACCTTGCGTCTCGTCCAGGGCCTCTCCGGCGGCGCCCTGCTCGTCGCCGGCCAGGCGCTGATCTTCCTGCGCTTCCCCACCGCGCACCAGCCTTTGCTCCAGGCGCTCTTTGCCATGGGCGCCGTCGTCGCGCCTGGAACGCTTGCGCCTGCGCTGCAGGGCTGGCTGCTCGATGCGCAGGCCTGGACCTGGATCTTCTTTTGTCTCGTGCCGCTCGCCCTCACTGCCGCCGGGCTTCTCCTGCTGGCGGATGGGCCGATGCCCGACAGGCGCGCACCGCGCCGGTTCGACTGGCTCGGCGCCATGCTGCTCTCGCTCGCCTTCTTCTGCCTCACCTATGTGCTGACGCAGGGCAGCCGCTGGGACTGGTTCGAAGAACCGCGCATCCTCTGGCTGACGCTGATCGGCGCCGCCGCGCTGGCGGCCTTCCTCGTCCAGCAGGTGATGGCCAGGGGCCGTGGCCTCATCGACTTCAGCCTGTTCGGACCAAACGACTTCAGCTTCGCCTTCATCGTCAGCTTCGTCGCCGGTGCCGCCTTGTCCGGCAGCGCCTTCGTGATCCCGGCCTTCGCCGTCTCCGTGCTCGCCTTCACCCCGAGCGCGGCCGGCGCGCTCCTTTTGCCGAGCGGCGCGCCCTTCATCGCCACGCTCCTCCTCGTCGCCCTGCTCGTGCAGTTCCGCCGCCTGCCGCCCTTCGCCACCGTGCCCCTCGGCATCCTGATCCTGATGAGCGGCATGTGGCTGCTCTCCGGCTCGACCAGCGAGAGCGGCGCCCACGACATGATGGCCGGCGTGCTGCTGCGCGGGCTCGGCCTCGGCTTCCTGTTCCTGTCGATCACGCTGATCGCTTTTAGCCAGCTCGACGCGCGCCGGCTCGCCGCCGGCATCGGCCTGTTCAACACTGGCCGCCAGCTCGGCGGCCTGATCGGCATCGCAGCGCTGCAGACGCTGATCGACCACCACACCATCCACAATCTCGCCGTCCTCAGCGCCAATGTCGCGGCCGGCAAGCCCGCCGTCATCGAGCGCCTCGCCGCCCTGACCGCGATGCTGACCGCCAAGGGCATGGACGCCGCCGCCGCCGGCCGCGCCGCTGCCAGCCTGCTTGGCCGCGCCGTCGCCAATCAATCCGTCGTCATCGCCTTCGACACCGCCTTCAACGCCGTCGCGCTCCTCTTCGTCGTCGCAGCCCCAATCCTCGTCGCAATCAAAATCGGATTCCACAAATACGAAAAACACGCGGCAGAGCCCCCGAAGACAATCGTATCGAGGCCTCGACTGCCGGCCCAAAACGGGACGGAGAAGGCGAGGACGCCAGCAGCACCGCTGAGCCGCACAGTGTCGGCCTATGACGGTAGTCGGGAGGATAGGGGTGCCGACAGCACCTCCCCGGAGGCGCGAGAAGCGCCAAAACTGAAACCTGCCGCATGAGCCAGGGCCGTCATCCTGAGAGACGCGGATCAGCTGCGCTCTTGCGGCGGCAACGAAGCGAAACGCGGCGAGAGACCCCGAACGATCAATTCACGCCCGCCAGGCGAACAGGACATCCTGAACCTTTGCATAGGGTATCCCATTCTCGACAGAGCCGAGGCGCTTTCAGCATAAATGAGGGGCCGAGGAGATCGATCGGCCGAGGTGGCGAGAGAGCGAGGCCAACGCTGTCCCGGCAACCCGAACGATTGAAGATCCGATCAAGGTCTGCGGGCGACATCCCGCAACAGGCACCGTGCTGCCTTCCGAGTGATTTTGCCAGTTCGCTGCGCGTGTCCGCCTGCAGGGTCAGGGATATTCGCGGCGGTGGAAAGGCAAGCTGTTCTTTACCGTTGCTTTCAACAAGGACGAGGAGATCTTCCATGCCCAAGAACATCGTGGTCATCGGGGCGGGTTTCGCAGGGCTGATGGCGGCGCTCGGCGCTTCTCGCCAGCGTCATGAACTGGGTGTGTCGCCGGATGACGTGGCGATCACCGTGGTGTCGCCGGCGCCGGAGCTGGTCATCCGCCCGCGTCTCTATGAACGCCACCCCGAACAGATGGTCGCGCCCCTGACCGAGCTGTTTGCCGCGACCGACATCAATTATCGCCAGGGCAGCGTCGAGATGATCGACAGCGCTGCGTCGACGATCACGGTCGCAGCGGCCGATGGCACTTCGGCGACCCTGCCTTACGACCGGCTGGTTCTCGCCGCGGGCAGCAATGGTTTTACTCCGCCGATCCCCGGTCTCGCCGAATTCGGCTTCGCCGCCACGCAGCTGGCCGAGGCGGTCGAGCTCGATCGTCACCTGCACGCTTTGGCGAAAAAGCCGGCATCGGCGGCGCGCAATACGGTCGTGGTCGGCGGCGCCGGCTTTACCGGGCTGGAATTCGCGACCGAGATGCCGGGGCGGCTGCGCGAGATCCTGGGCGAGAATACCGCTATCCGCGTCGTCATCGTCGACCGGTCGGAGCATGTCGCGCCGGCGATGGGCGTCGAACCCCGGCCCCTGATCGAAGAGCGGCTGCGCGCGCTGGGTGTCGAGACACGGCTGAATGTCGGCATTGCAGGGCTCGATGAGAACAGCGTCACGCTGAGCAACGGCGAGCGGATCGAAACCTCCACGGTGATCTGGTCCGCCGGGATGCGCGCCTCGCCGTTGACCGCGCAATTGCCGGCAGAGCGCGACAACCTGGGCCGTCTCGTGGTCGAGTCCGACTTGCGCGTGCCAGGGGCTCCCGGCGTCTTTGCGACGGGTGACACGGCGAAGGCGCGGAGCGACACGGCCGGGAACTACGCCGTGATGTCCTGTCAGCACGCCCGCCGCCTCGGCGCCTTCGCCGGGCACAACGCCGCTGCGGATCTGCTTGGCGCACCGACGCTTCCCTATGACCAGCCCGTCTACGTGACTTGTCTCGACCTCGGTCCCGACACCGCCATCTTCACGCGCGGCTGGGATTCCAAGGTCGAGATCACCGGTGCGGACGCCAAGAAGGTCAAGAAGGAGATCAACGAGGTCTGGATCTATCCGCCGGCCGCGGACCGCAAGGCAGCCTATGAGAACGTGCTCTACGCGCGCACTGTCGACTTCTGACAGCGCCGGCCTGCGGTGAAACAGGGTGACAGCGGGGTAGATCGCCCCGCTGTCATGTCTATGCGCGTCGGGTATCGCGCCTGACCATCACGGCTCATGCTTGCAGATCGTATAGGCCGCCATTCGGAGAGGGGCCTGGGGCGGCCGGCGGAGCTTCCGAAAAATGCTAGATCAGCGCGCCCGGGGCGCAGGAGCAAAAAGCGGGGCGTCCGAGATCACCTCGACGACCCTGCGGCTCTTCGCCTCCACCAGGACGATGAAACGCCCGTCGATGATCAGCATCCCGTAGCGCCGCGGCACGCTCTCGCCATCGATTCCGATCACGCGCACCGAGGCGGGAACGATGTCGCCCAGTCGAGGCACCTGAGATATCGTCTGCTGGCCCTCGGCCGCGTGGCCCGGCGACAGCAGGACCACCGGCAGGCTGAGAAGCCAGATGAGGGAACGCATGGCGGCAACTCCGATCTGAGCGAAGGCCATCGCGATCGATGGCGGTTGGAGCCCGCGGATCTCATCGCCAGGGCTCTTGGCGGCATTCTGCGGCCCGGGCAGAAGACATCTCAATCAGCTACAAGTAGCGAGAATCTATACTTTGGCGGTACCGCCCTAGATCTTTGGACAGGCGCCCCCTTCGGTCACCCGCAACGACTGCCAGCTGTCGCTCGCGCACAAGGTCGTGCGTCGAGCAGGCGAGGCGATCCAGTTTTCGCGGATGTGGAGCTGGGATGCGCCCGATCGCGTGCGGGGCTCCTCCCCATGACAAAGCCGGATGATCATTGCAGCCGTGCATGCGTCTGAGCCGGCTGCGGCTCTACTGCCGGGATTGGCGTCCGGCAGAGCCACGGAGCTGACGCCCCCCTTCGGTCCTCGGTCCGAGCCATGCCTAAGATGAGAGCGCTTCGACCTTTCGATAGTGAAGCCTCGACCCAGGTATTGTTTCGCTGCCCGCTGCATCCGCCAGGATATCCGAGATGGATCGATCGCCCGGCAGGGAGTTGTTGGAGATGGGTGTCAGGTTGAGGCGTCCCGCGATGATGCCGACCGGACCGGAGCCGGCCCAGGACCGGGGCAGCGGCGATATCATCGTGCCCGCTATCCCGCCTCGCAGCGAAAGGCTTTCAGCAGGCAGGTGGCAGACGCCGAAGCGCATGCCACGGCACCTGCTGGCCATTGGCTCTGCCCGGGCAGCTATCGGCATCACAATGCTGCTGGGCGCGCTCGCAGCGGGCTGTGTCGCCAGCGGGGATCGCGCTGCCGTTCCGGTCGGTCTCGCGGCTGCTGCGCGGATCGAGCAGATCGAGCTCGCCCGCGTCTGGGGCGACCAGACCACGCCCGAGATGCGCGCGCTCCTCGACGTCCAATACCGTCAAACAAGGGCTGCGGTCGGATCGGGACGGCGCCCGGCTGACGCTCTGAAAAAGGCCGATTTTCTGGCGATCTCGGGCGGCGGTGCAGATGGCGCCTACGCGGCTGGAGTCCTCGTCGGCTGGAGCGAGAAGGGCGGCCGCCCGCAATTCGAGGTGGTCACTGGCGTCAGCACCGGCGCGCTCGCGGCGCCATTCGCATTCCTGGGCTCCCGCTATGACGACGAGCTTCGACAGGTCTATACGCTCTACGGCGACAGCGACATTTATACGAGCCTCGGCCTGTTCGGCCTGGCCGGAAACAGCCTGAGCGACAATGCACCGTTGCGCGCGCTGATCGGCCGCTATCTGACCGACCATATGATCGACGAGATTGCCGCCGAGTACCGTCTCGGGCGCCGTCTTTTGGTCCAGACGACGAATATCGATGCACAGCGGCCGGTGATCTGGGATCTGTCGGCGATCGCGGCGAGCGGGCGTCCGCAGCGCAGGAAGCTCATCATCGACGTCCTATTGGCCTCTGCCGCGATTCCGGCCGTCTTTCCTCCGGTTCGGATCGAGGTCGAGGCCGGTGGCGACCGTCGCCAGGAACTCCATGTCGATGGCGGCACCATCGCACAACTGTTCTTCGCGCCGCCCGAGATCCGCCTCGGCGAGTACGAGCGGCGTCATTTCGGACATATCCGCTCGCGGCGCATTCATCTCATCCGCAATGGCCGGCTCTATCCGCAATATGTGATGACGCAGGAAACGACGCTCGCAATCGCTCGCCGAGCGATCGAGACGATCGTCAAATATCAGGCGATCTCGGACCTGACCCGTATCAAGAGCCACGCGACCGCAGCTCACGCGCAACTGCGCTTTGTCGCGATCCCCACGGAATTCACGGCGGCGGCGAAGACGGAATTCGATCGCGACTACATGCAGCGATTATTCGAAGTCGGACGCCGGGTCGGGCGAGAGGGCGTCTGGCGCGCCGATCCTCCGCTTACCGCTGCATTGGCCGCGCAGAACGATCCCGCCGAGTAACGGGCAGGGATTTGCGGCCATGGACCACGGCCTGGAGCGTCCGATGCAAGCCCCTTCGTTGCTGGTGAATCTCTGCCATGTTTGGTGATGACCATTCCCTGCCGCTTGCTCTGGTCAACATCCTGGGGATTGGCGGTATCGTCGTCTGGCACGTTCAGGGCGGCAGCCGTCCGACGGGCCGCCTGATCGTCCAGATCCTGTTCTTCGCCGGCATGAGCCTCGTGCTCTATATCGGGGGTATCGCTCCGCATCAGCCCGACGATGTCTACGCGGAGGGCTTTGCCGGGCTGCTCTCCAAATCGGCTAGGGTTCTCTGGTGGACCCATCTCGCCTGGACGATCATCGGCTTCATCCACATCTATGTCAGGCTCAATCGCAAGCCGCGGGAAGCCCATCTCATCCTCGACATGGCGGTTGCCGCCATCTATCTCGGCGTGGCGCTCTCGGTACTGGGCTTCGTCTTCGGGATACCGGTCGCGCCCCTGGTGACGACCTCGGGCGTGGTCGCCCTCATCCTGGGCCTGGCGCTGCAGAATACGCTCAGCGACGTTTTTTCCGGCATCGCGCTGACACTGGGCAAGGCCTATGCGATCGGTGACTGGGTCCAGTTGAGCGACGGCACCGCGGGCCGCGTCATCGAAACCAACTGGCGTTCCACCAATCTGCTGACCGGCGCGAACAACATCGTCGTGCTGCCGAACAGCCTGCTGGCAAAGCAGGGCCTGACCAGTCTCAGCCGCCCCGACGAGACGCATCAGATCGCCTTGCGCGTGCGTTTCAATGCCGTGCAAAGACCTCGCGTCGTCGAGGACAGCATGCGCTCGGTGCTGCAAGCCAGCACCCGGATCGTCAAGGAGCCGCCGCCGGCCGTGGCCCTCAAGGCTCTCGACGCGATCGCGATCGAGGTGGAGCTGCAGTTCCGCGTCGCGAGCGTCGCAACGGCGACATCCGCCAAGAACGAGATCATCGACCTGATCCACGACCAGTGCAAAGCAAGTGGTCTTTCGCTGGCCATGCCGGCCGAAAGTCTCGTTCTCGTGACAACGGCAAATGGCGACGAGATTGCTGGTTTGAGCCGGCGCGAGCCGGTGCCGGCCGCCCCTGGAGACCGTCAATGAGCACCGTCTCGTTCCTCAACATCGGCATGCACGGTTACATCAACCCGACGCTGCCGATCGTGGCGGAGCTCGTTCGGCGCGGCCACACCGTGACCTATCACACCTTCCCCGCGTTCGCGGCCCAGATCGAGGCTGCCGGTGCGAAGGTACACCTCTATGCCGGAGGCGATCTGCCTCTGCCGGACCCGCCGATCCCCCTTGCGATGCTGGACGTGCTCGCCCGGGCCGCCCTCGATCTGCTGCCCGGCGTGCTCTCGGGCCTGCGCGGCATCCGGCCCGACCTCATCGTGCATGGGGCGGCCTGTCCCTGGGGAGCGGTGGCCGCGAGCGAGCTCGGCGTGCCGACGGCGGCCACGTTCACCACCTTCGCGTTCAACAGGCAGGTTCCCAGCCCGACCGGCATCTCCTGCGCGTTGGTGGCGGCCGCTATGGCCCATCCTCGCCTCGGCTGGGACTACCTTCGCGCGCGCTGGCGCCTGCACCGCAGCTACGACACCGGCGCGATGCCCCTGATCGACCTGATGAACGCGCGCGAGCCGCTGAATCTGGTCTTCACCTCGAGCGCTTTCCAGCCCGGAGCCGAGGCGTTCGGCCCCGCCTACCGATTCGTCGGGGCGAGCGTCGGTTCCCGCCTGACCGACCCGGCTTTCGACGCGGCCCGGCTGGAGGCCCCCGTGCTGTATGCGTCGCTGGGCACGGTGTTCGATGCTGGACCGGCCCTGCTGCGGACCTTCGCGACCGCGCTGGCACCGTTGGGCGGAACCGTCGTCGTCTCGACCGGGCAAGAGGACCCGGCAGCCCTGGGTCCGCTCCCGTCCAATGTGCTGGCCCGCCGGTCCGTGCCGCAGCTCCAGGTGCTGGAGCGGGCGGCGCTCTTCGTGACGCATGGCGGCATGAACAGCGTCAACGAGGCGATGCGGGCCGGGGTGCCGACGCTGGTGGTGCCGCAGGGCGCGGACCAGCCGCTGGTGGCCGGGCGGGTCGTCGAGCTCGGTGCCGGCCTCGCGCTTCGCACGGAAGACGCCACGGTGGAGACAGTGCACGTGCTCGCCCGGAGTCTGCTGGAGAATCCGCGTTTCCGCGTGGCGGCCGCCGCCCAGCGCGCCGCGCAGGAGGAGGCTGGCGGCGCCCGGCGTGCCGCCGACGAGCTCGAGCGCTATCTCGCCGATGCGCGCAGCGGCGCCGTGGCGGAGCGCGCCTGGGAGCGCTGAACCCATGTCGATGACCGTCATCGTCCTGCTGGTCATCGCCGGGTTGTCCGAGAGCGCCGGACGGGTGCTGCCCCTGCTGGCGCGCCGGCCCAATCTGTCCCTGCCGCTCGTGGCCGGACTGATGGCGACCGGCACTGTCGTCGAGGGCACGATGATCGCTCTGTGGCCACTCGCCGCGTGGACGGTCGCCGACCTGGTGCAGCCGGTCGTGGCGCCTGATGCAGCCCCGCTGCCAGATATCACCGGGCTGACCTGGACGCCCGCTTTGGTCGCTCCGCTGCTCCTGGCCGCCATCCTCGCGTTCCCGCTCCTCGGGCCGCTTCTCCACATCCTGCTCGTGGCCGGTGTCGGGGTGGGGCTGGCCGGTCCGCTCGCCGCAGCCTCAGGGTTGGGCTGGTGGACTGCGGCAGGGTGCATCGCCGTGGCAGGGGGCGGGCTCTCCGCCACGGTCGCGGTGATCCGGCGGCTGATCGCGCGGGTCGTCGCCGGTGCGCAGGAGCGGGAGGCGATCCTGTGAGCGAGCTCCTGCTCATTGTCGCTCTCTTGGCGCTCGGCCCGGTCCTGCTCGCCGAAGGCCTGCTCGCGCGCTACGAGCTGATGGTCTATGCCATCGGCCGGCGCGAGCCGACCTCCACGCTCCCGCCGGAGGTGCCCTACGCCAGGGGCGCCGATCCGGGGCGACCGCCGGATGCCTACCTGGTCTACCTAGACGGGATCGGCAAGCGCCGCTTCACCGATACGCGCGATGGCGGCCAGCTCGTCAAGGCCATCATCTCCGGCGCACCGGAGCTGCGCGTGTTGAGCCAGCTCCAACCCTACTCGCCGCTGGCGGAGCCGCTCGCCGGGCGCCCAGTCTGGGACTGGCTCCGGCGGCACGCCGGCATCACGCTGTTTCTGCACAACGTCATGCAGACCTTTGTCGCTGCCGATCGCCGATACCGTCCGCTGTACAATCAGGCTGTGGGCGTCCAGATCGCCGGCCAGCTCCGGCTCGCGGGTTATGAGCCAGACAGCGGCATCCCAGTTGTCCTGCTCAGCTACAGCGGTGGCGCCCAGGTGGCCACCGGCGCAGTTGAGGAGCTGTTCTTCCAGCTCCGCGCCCCGCTGTGGCTGATCACGCTCGGCGGTTTCCACAACGGCGCCAACGATCTCACATATGCGCGCCATCTGTACCGGCTCACCAGCGCGAGCGACTGGATCGAGCGCGCTGGCATCGCGCTCTTCGTCCAGCGCTGGGGCCTATGGCGGCGTAGCCCCTGGAATCACGCTCTGGAAGCTGGGAAGATCACGGCGCACCCGCTCGACCCGGCAACCCATGTCGGCCCGCAAAGCTACATCAGCCCGACGGCGCGGCTCGCGGATGGGCGCAGCCATCTCGACCGGACCGCCGAGGCCGTGATCGAGATCATCCGGCGCGACTGCACGACGAAAACATTCGAACAGAGATAGGGCGACGAGTCGGCTATTGGCGCATGATGTTTAAGCCGCCCGCTAACGCCCGACGAAGTGGAGCAATGCTGGTTCGCTCCCGACAACCGCATTTCGATAAGGCGTTGCACAGGAGCGCCGTCGCGTCGGATCGCAGGTAGGATGGCCAAGTGTCGCCTGGACGGTTCGAAGGAGGCGAGCTTCTCACTATGCGGAATATGAGCAATACCTCAGTATTAGACGTCAAGGTCGATCGGCGTGTGCACTATGTGTGCACTGGGAGATCTGCTACGACGCGGTCGGCCCGAACCAGACGGCAATATCGCAGAATAGGCGACGGATGGGACGATTCCATCAGCTTGATTGTCCAGTCTGTTCAATCGGGGCTGGACCGACTGTAGTCCGAAAAGATCAATGAAATGAAAGCTTTAAATTGGCGTTTCAGCGTCGCGCCGATGATGGACTGGACCGATCGTCATTGCCGGGTCGTCCATCGCCTGATGTCGCGCCGCGCGCTGCTTTATACCGAGATGGTGACGGCACAGGCCGTGGTGCGCGGCGACCGGCAGCGCCTGATCGGCTTCGATGCGATGGAGCATCCGGTGGCGCTCCAGCTCGGTGGCAATGATCCCGCGCTGCTGGCTCAGGCGGCGAAGATCGGTGCCGATTTCGGCTATGACGAGATCAATCTGAACTGCGGCTGCCCGTCCGACCGCGTCCAGGGCGGGGCTTTCGGTGCCTGCCTGATGCGCGAGCCGGCGCTGGTCGGCGACAGCGTCGCGGCGATGAAGGCGGCGGTGTCCATCCCCGTCACGGTGAAGTGCCGGATCGGTGTCGATGACCAGGATCCGGAAGTCGCGCTCGACGCACTGACCGCCTCCGTCCGTGCGGCTGGTGTCGATGCGCTGGTCGTCCACGCCCGCAAGGCCTGGCTGCAGGGGCTCTCGCCCAAGGAGAACCGAGAGATCCCGCCGCTCGACTATGAGCGCGCCTATCGCCTGAAACGCGCCAATCCGGACCTGATCGTCGCGCTCAACGGCGGCATCCGCCAGCCGGGCGAATGGCTGCCGCATCTCGCGCATGTCGATGGCGTCATGCTCGGCCGCGAGGCCTATCAGAATCCCGAGGTGCTGCTCGCGGTTGACCCGCTGCTCTTCGGCGAGGACGCGCCGGTCGCGGATGCCTTCGAGATGTTGGAAGCGCTCGAGCCCTATATCGCCGCCCATCTCGAACGGGGCGGGCGGCTGCATGCCTTCACCCGCCATCTTGTCGGATTGTTCCCGGGCCGGCGCGGCTCGCGCCTGTTCCGCCGCCATCTCGCCGAGCATTGCGTGGCGGCAGGGGCCGGACTTGCAGACCTTCGCGCCGCGATCGCTCACGTCGAGCGTGAGGCTCCGTCCGCGATCGCTGCAGAGTGAAGGCAGATGACTGACCAGACGACTGATCCCGCCCTCGTCGCTCGCATCGAGGCGAGCTTCGCCAAGCAGGCGATGATGGCGACGCTCGGGGCGCGCCTTGTGCGCGTCGCGCCGGGCGAGGTCGAGATCGCCATGCCGGCTTCGGCGCATCTCTCCCAGCAGCACGGCTTCGTCCACGCCGGCGCGGTCGCGACCATCGCCGACAGCGCCGCCGGCTATGCCGGCCTCACCACCATGCCGGCCGGCAACGGCATCCTCACCGCCGAGTTCAAGATCAATCTCCTGGCGCCGGCAACCGGCGACGAGCTCCTCGCCAAGGGCAGGGTGGTCAAGGCCGGGCGCACGCTCACCCTCGCCATGGCCGAGGTTTTCGCGCTGACCGATGGCAAGCCGAAGCTCTGTGCCATGCTGACGGCGACGCTGATGGCGATCGTCGCGCGTGAGGGCGTCAGCGACTAAACGGGCGCGCGAGCGGGCGCTCGCTACAGAGTACTCCGTTCGAGTAAATTCCTGTCCCTTTGCCCGTCTTCTGGACCTATCCGATCTGAGGTCAGCTCGATCGGAGCGAGGGCGTGGCCGACACTCTCGCGGGCGTCACCCCATAGACGCCGAGGTTCGTATCGGCCGGAACGAAGTTGCTCGCGCCCGGTTCGCCAGGGCCATGCCGCCGACCAAGAGGCGTCAGCCACATGCGCGACGCGATCGAAAGCGCATCGGGAGATGGGAAGGCCGTCGTCGCCAGGAACGACGCGGGCCTGACCATCGACACCGTTCACTGGACGCTGACAAGTGCGCCCCCTGCCGCGCCCGAGCGCAGCAAGGCCCCTGACAACCGGCAGGACATGCCGGGAAAACGCGATCGGCGTAGCCAAGTGCCGCTGCGGCGCCGGTTCATCCCCCTGGCATGCGGGGTGGCGGCCGCAATCCTGCTCCTCCTCATCCCGCGGAATGCAAATCGACCGGAACCTGGTCAGTTGCGGGAGCCCGCGCCACTCGCTCGGCCAACGGTTGAGACCGCCAGCATCGCCGCCATGTCGCGGGATCTGGCCGAGGCCCGTAGCGCCGTCGCTGCCCTAAAAGCGCAATTGCAGGCCGACGCCAGTAGGAGCGAACAGTCCTTGCGGCGGGAGCAGGAGAAGGCGACTGCCCAGGCGCAGGACGCCACATTTGCACGACAGGAGTTGGCGGCTGCCGCGGCACAACATCGTCAGGCGCTCGATGGCGAGCGTGCGCACCGCGTCGCCCTGGCGGATCAGCTAGCGGCTTCGCAGCGCGAATTGCAGGCGCAGGCGGGGCAGCTGCGCAGCGCCGGCGACGACATCGAACAGCTCAAGCAACTCGCGACAGCAATGAGTTCGCAGTCGATCGAGCAGGAGCGGCAGAAAGCCGCCGCCCTTGCGCTGGAATTGTCGGTCGCTCAGCGCGAAGCCGCGGTCCAGGCGGCACAGCTGCACAAGGCCGGCGAGGAGGCAGGCCAGCTCAGGCAGGCGGAAGCAGCGAAGGCCGCACAGGCCCTTGAGCAGGAGCGGCAGAAGGCGGCTTCTCTCGCGCAGGAACTGGCGGCCGCGCAGCGCGAGGTCGCAGCCCAGGCAGCGCAGCTGCGAAAGGCGGGCGAGGAAGCGAGCCAACTCAGGCAGCTTGACGCTGCCAAGGCCTCACAATCCCAGGAGCAGGAGCGGCAAAAGACCGCCGCGATGGCCCAGGCCGCAGCCGCAAGACAGGCGCTGAGCGCAAACGCGGCGCAGCATCGTCAGACGCTCGACGAGGAGCGCGCCCAGCGTGCGGCGCTATCCGCCGAGCTGGCGGCGGCGCGGCGCGAGGTCGAGTCTCAGCTGGCGCAGTTGCGCAAGACGAACGACGAGGCGGGGCAGCTCCGGCAGGCGGATGCCGCGACGACCGCACGAGCACAGGAGCAGGAGCGGCAGAAGACGTCGGCGCTCGCGCAGCTGGCGGCTACCCGAGAAGAATTGAGCGCCGGAGCAGCGCGCAATCGCCAGGCGCTCGAGCAGGAACGTGCTCTACGGGCCGCGCTGTCGGCAGAGCTCGCGACGGCGCGCGGCGAGGTCGCGGCGCAGGCGGCACAGCTTCGCAAGGCAGGCGACGAAACCGACCAGTTCAGGCAGGCGACGGAGAGCCGGATCGCAGACCTGCGCCAGACGCTGCAGGGGGAGCGCGATCGTTCCGCCGCTTTGGCCGGAGAGCTTGCGTCGGCGCGCACTGCGAGTGCGGCTCCGGCCAGGACCGAAGCGGTGGCCGCCGGCCAGCCGCCGCCGCAATTGGTCGCGGCCAGCACCGCGCCCCCGCCACCGGCCGCCGGCGGCGGGGGGACCCTGGAGGCGGCCCGGCTGATCGCTCGGGCCGGCGTGCTGCTTGGCCAGGGGGATATCGGTTCTGCCCGGATCGTGCTCGAGCGTGCGGCTGAAATGGGCAGCGCCCGGGCGAGTTTCATGCTCGCGGAAACCTACGATCCCCGCATCCTGTCCGCCTGGGGCACCTACGGCACGCGCGGCGAAATTGCGAGGGCGCGCGAGCTTTATGCGCGGGCGCAACTGGGGGGCATTCAGGAGGCGAAGGATCGCGTCGACGCGCTGCCGCAGTAGCGCTCGACGTGGCTCTCGATCGCCGAGGTTAAGGGTCGCGTTCTAGAGGAGAATTCGGGATGAAAAGGCCTTCTGGACGGTACTTGCTCCTGCTGGCCGGGCTGGCGGCGCTCGTTCCGATGCTCGCGATGCCCAGCCTGGAGGCGCAGACACCGCAGGCGAGCGTCAGCTCGCCGCGACGCACGATCCGGCCGGCTCCGACAGAACAGGACAAGGTCAACGCCTGGACGGTCGGCCTCGCAGCGGGGTTGCTGGAGGGGGCACCACTTCGCCTGGGAGCCGAGATGGCCCGCGTCGTCGACGACGGCCCGAACCTGCACGTGCTGCCGATTGTCACCCGTGGCGCCACCGAGAACCTGAATTCGCTGCTCTATCTGCGTGGCATCGATACGGCGATCATCAACTCCGATGCGCTCGAGGAGTACAAAGCCCAGCTCCCGCAGATCCGGCGCAAGATCACCTATGTGCTCAATCTCTTCCCCTCGGAGCTGCACGTCTTCGTGCGGCCCGAGATCCAGAGCCTGCAGGACCTCGCCGGCAAGAAGGTGAACTTCAACACCCTTGGCACGGCAGCCGCCTATTCGGGCCCGCTGATCTTCAGCCGTCTCGGCATCAACGCCGAGAACACCTTCATCCCGCACCAGCTCGCGCTCGAACAGATGCGCAAGGGCGAGATGGCGGCCGTCGTCTTCATCACCTCGAAGCCGGTGGACGCCTTCGTGCGCGGGCGCTTCGAGCCCGGCTTCAAGTTTCTGCCCGTCCAGTACGACAGTAAGTTCGAGGACTACTATCTGCCGGCGGTACTCGAGGCCGGCGAATATCCCGGGCTGATCAAGGCGGGAGAGCGGGTCGCGACGATCGCGGTGCCGACCGCCCTGGTTGCGTTCAACTGGGCTCCGCAAACCAACCGCTACGAGCGCGTCGCGCGCTTCGTCGACATCCTGTTCAGCCGCATCGAGAAGCTGCAGGCGCCGGGCTTCGACGCCAAATGGAAGTCGATCAATCTCGCCGCGACGGTTCCTGGCCTCGACCGCTTCCCGGCGGCGCAGGAATGGCTGGATCGCAAGGCGCAGACGCAGCGTGCGAGCCGATGAAATTGATCGTGCTGTCCGTCGTGTTCGAGATTGCGAGCAGGGTCGCCTTCGCGCAGGGCGCGTCCGATCCGATGGCGCAGCTTCGCGCCTGCTCGCTACTCGATCCGGCAGAGCGGCCTGCCTGCCTGAACAAGCTGCCTCAGCCGGCGAAGGTGCCCGCGCGCCCGGCAGGCGAGACGGAAGGCTGGATCATCAGCGAGACAACCTCGCCGGTCGACTACACACCGATCGTCACCGCCACCACCTTTGCCGAAGGCAATGCCAACGGCGCTCTGAAGCAGCTTTCCATTCACTGCCGCAGCGGCCGGACCGAGATGGTCCTCGGCGGATCGGCCGCCTCCGAAGACGGCGCCGACTACGCTTTGTCCTATCGCCTCGACAACAACCAGCCCGTCCCGGTTGCGGCGGGCCGGCCCTCCTATGGAACCGGCGTCGCGTTCAAGGGCGACGTCGTTGGCCTGCTGTTGTCGCTTCCCGGCGAGGGCAGCATCGCCATCCGCCTCACCACCCGCGCTGGAGCCGTCCATGACGGGTATTTCAGCCTCGCCGGAATGAAGGTGGCGCGGGACAGGGTCGCCGCAGCCTGCAAATGGCCGCGCGCCCTTGCCAGACCACGTAGCGAATGACCTCGAACCATGGGTGGACATGCGATGACGATCAGATTCAAAGACTTCGCGGGTGCCGCGCTGGTGGCTGGAGTGACGATCGCCCTTGCCATTCCGCCTGCGGCGGCACAAGCCACCAAGCAGAGTTCGGTACAGGCGCCGAGGCCGCCTGCGGTCGAAAGGAAGCCGCACCGGCTCATCCTGCAGGTGAACACCAACGACCCTGCGATGATGAATCTCGCGCTCAACAACGCGACAAACGTGGCGCAGTACTATCAGGACCTCGGCGAGAAGGTGGAGATCGAGGTCGTCACTTTCGGCCCCGGCCTGCACATGCTGCGCGACGATACCTCGCCGGTGAAGGCGCGGATCACCACGATCGCCATGAGCACGCCGGCCATTTCCTTCAAGGCCTGCGGCAACACCCAGGGCAATATGAGCAAGGCAGAGAGTAAGGAGATCGCCCTGATTCCCGAGGCATCGGTGGTGAAGTCCGGTGTCGTCCGGGTGATGGAGTTGCAGGAGAAGGGCTGGACCTATGTGAGGCCCTGATCCGCTCCAGCCAAAGCCTGGGCGGGCGGCATCTTGAAGCGAAAGCGCCGGCTGGCGGGCGTTTTCGTATCCGCGCGCCGACGCATCCTAAGATAGCGCGCTTGCTTCCGCGTATGCCTGCTCTGCCGGCGGAACCTTGCCCTTTCCGGTGGGCGGGCTAAGAGCAGCCCGGCTTTTCCCCCGGGTACATGATGATTGCCGGCATTCCCCTGAACGATCTGATCTTCCTCGCCATCTCGCTGATCGCGTCCGGCGCCGTCACCGGCCTGCTCGCCGGCCTGTTCGGTGTCGGTGGCGGCGCCGTCATCGTGCCGGTGCTTTACGAGGTCTTCCGGGTGATCGGCGTGCCCGAGGAGGTGCGCATGCCGCTTGTCGTCGGCACTTCGCTGGCGGTGATCATCCCGACCTCGATCCGCTCCTACCGGGCCCATCTCGCCAAGGGCATGGTCGACACCTCGATCATCCGGATCTGGGCTGTTCCCGTCGTGCTCGGCGTCGTCGGCGGCAGCCTGATCGCGCGTTATGCGCCGCCGGACCTGTTCAAGGCGGTCTTCGTCGCCGTCGCCTTCGCCAGCGCCATGCGCCTGCTCTTCGCCTCCGACCGTTGGAAGCTCGGCGACACGATGCCAGGTCCGTTCCTGATGCGGATCTACGGGGTGATCATCGGCGTGCTCTCCTCCCTGATGGGCATTGGCGGCGGCCAGCTCTCCAGCCTGTTCATGACCTTCTACGGCCGGCCGATCCACCAGGCGGTCGCGACCTCCTCGGGCCTCGGCATCCTGATCTCGATTCCCGGTGCTCTCGGCTACATCTATGCCGGTTGGCCGAAGATGGGGCTCCTGCCGCCGCTCTCGCTTGGCTATGTCTCGCTGATCGGCTTCCTGCTCTTCATCCCGACCTCGATCTGGACGGCGCCGGTCGGCGCGCGCCTGGCGCATCGGCTGTCGAAGCGCAAGCTCGAGGTTGCCTTCGGCATCTTCCTGCTGCTGGTCTGCGCCCGCTTCTTCTGGTCGCTGATCGGCTGACGGGGCTGCCATGATTCACGTGCGCTTTTGTGAGGAGGCCGACCATCCCGCGCTCGCCGGCGTGATGGGTGAGATGCAGGCGCATTACCGCGTGCCTTGTCCGGGCGATGCCGACATCCGCGCCGGACTGGCGAACCGCCCGGCCGGGACCGAATTGCTCGTCGCCGAGCATGAGGGCGCGCTCGTTGGCTTCGCCGCCTTCTCGGCGATCTATCCAGGGCCCGGCCTGAAGCCGGGCTTCTTCCTCAAGGAAATCTATGTCGCGGAAGCGGCTCGCGGCCTCGGTGCCGGCCGGGCCCTGCTCGCCGAGCTGGCGCGGCTCGCCCTGGCACGTGGCCTCGGTCGGATCGACTGGACCGCGGCGCGCGACGATGAGCGCCTGCTGCGCTTCTACGAGAGCCTCGGCGCGACGCCGCAGCCGGAGAAGGTCTTCTTCAGGCTGACTGGCGAGGGGCTTGCCCGTCTCGCGGAGGGCTGAGGCGCTCCTCCAGCGTCGCCATGATGGCGAGCCGCTCCGCCTCGGAGAACCGCGCCCATTGCGCGATCTCCTGCAGGGTCCGGCCGCAGCCTTGGCAGAGCTTGCTCATCGGATCGATCACGCAGATTTTGACACAGGGGCTGGAGATCGCGCTCATCGCCCGCCCCAGCCGATGACGATGGTGAGGCCGAGATAGATCGCGATCTCGCTCAGCTGCTGCGCCGCGCCGAGGATGTCGCCGGTCTGTCCGCCGATCAGGCGGATGGCGGTGCGCGACAGCCAGTAGGTCGCCAGCACCGACAGGGCGAGGCCGAGCAGGACGCCGGCCAAGGGGAGGGCGTTCACGGCAACGAGGAGCAGGGCCAAGGCGCCCGATAAACCATAGGCGACCGGCAGCACCGACCGTTCGGGCTGCCCGACCGCGGCGGAGGCGCCGCTGCTCCGGCTTGGCTCGACTGTCGCGAGGATGCGGAGGCCTTCGACGCGTGACCAGGGCGCGGCGACGAGAACAGCCGCCGCCACAGCCCAAGCCCCGGCACCCTGCAGGATCGCCGCAAGCGCGCTCACCCGCAGCAGCAGCGACAGACCGAGCGCCAGAGCTCCGAAGGTGCCGACGTGGCTATCCTTCATGATCTCCAGCCGGCGTTCGGGCGTGTGTCCGCCGAACAGCCCGTCGGCGCTGTCGGCGAGCCCGTCCTCATGGAAGGCGCCGGTCGTCACGACGAGCGCCGTGAGGGCAAGCGCCGCGGTCAGCAGCGCATTGACGCCCGCAAGCCCGGCGAGCAGCGCGATCAGGGTCGCAGGTGCCGCGATGATAAGCGCCGCGACGGGCAGGGCGCGCGGCACCAGCCGGAAATCCGGCAGGGCATGGACGTTCTCGCCCGGCAGGGCCGGGACCGGCAGACGCGAATAGAAGCGGATGCAGGTCGCGGTGGCGATCAGCCAGCCCGGCCAGGCGGGCGGCGTCACCCGCGTCGCATCATCGCTGTCGGTTTGCGCCACGCCGCCCTCGGATTGTCTTCGTCCGCTCCAGCCTATAGCAGCAGCGGCTGCGCGGCGGCGATCTCGCGCTGCCCGATTCCTCAGGTTTTCAAGATCGGCTTCCTCAGATGTCTGCGATGCCCGCCTCCGGCCTGCCCTTCGACGATATCCGCAACCTCATCGCCAATATGCCGGGCCCCGACATGGCGGCGGCCAATACCGTTCGCGCCCGCGACAAGGAATTGACCAAGCCGGCCGGCAGCCTCGGGCGGCTGGAGGAGGTCGCCGAATGGCTCGCGGCCTGGCAGGGCAAGGCGCCGCCGCGGGTCGACCGGCCGCTGGTCTGCGTCTTCGCCGGCAATCACGGCGTCGTCGCCCAGGGCGTCTCGGCGTTCCCGCAGAGCGTGACGCGCCAGATGCTGGAGAACTTCGCCGCTGGCGGCGCCGCGATCAACCAGATCTGCGCCGCCTATGATCTCGGCTTCAAAGTCTTCGACCTCGCGCTCGACCTGCCGACCGGCGATTTCACGCAGGAAGATGCGCTCGACGAGCGCGCCTGCGTCGCGACCATGGCCTTCGGCATGGAGGCGCTCGCCGGCGGCGCCGATCTGCTGGCGCTCGGCGAGATGGGCATCGGCAACACGACCTCAGCCGCCGCGATCTTCGCCGCGCTCTATGGCGGCGGCGCTGCCCAGTGGTGTGGCCGCGGTACCGGCGTCGACGATGACGGGCTGAAGCGCAAGATCGCCGCGGTCGAGGCTGGGCTGAAGCGCCACGCCAACCATCTCAGCGATCCGCTCGAAGTGCTGCGCCGCTTTGGCGGCCGCGAGATGGCGGCGATCTGCGGCGCGATCCTCGCCGCCCGCCTGCAGCGCATCCCGGTGATCCTCGACGGCTATGTCGTTACCGCCGCCGCCGCGATCCTGCACGCGCTCGATTCCTCCGCGCTCGACCATTGCATCGCCGGCCATCTCTCGGCCGAAGGCGCGCATGCGCAGGCACTGGTCAAGCTCGGCAAGCAGCCCTTGCTGGCCCTCGACATGCGGCTCGGGGAAGGGACGGGAGCCGCGCTCGCGGCCGGCCTGGTCAAGGCCGCCGCCGGCGTCCATTCCGGCATGGCGACCTTCGCGCAGGCGCAGGTCTCGCAGAAGGGCGAGTAACTCAAAAAAAAAGACGCGCCGGACACTTGGCCCGGCGCGTCTTTGGCTCATCGCGCGCCGAAGCGCTCGATCACCTCGGCCAGCGGCACATGGCCCTTGAAGGCGCCCCTGCCGGCCGGCGTCTCGCCGTTCTCCAGCGCAGCCGCGAAGGTTACAGCCGGATCGGCCTCGACCCGCTGGCGCAAGGCCTGCAGCTTCGGCCAGCGCGAGAGGTCGGCGACCTCATGGTATTCGAGCCAGCGCGCCACACCGGCGAGCAGCCCGTCGGCCAGGGAGTGCTTGCCGCCGACCAGCCAGTTCCCGCCGTCGAGCATCTCTTCCAGCCTGTCATGGCGCTCGATTACCCGCTCGCGCCCGAAACGGCGCAAAGCCGCCTCGAAATCGGGATCGGGCTCGGGCAGTTCCAGCGCGACCCAGAGCGGCGTGAAGGCGCCGGTGAAGCCGGTGTTGAGGAAGCCCATCAGCTGGTGCATCCGGTCGGCTTCGGCTGAGAGCGGATCGAAGCTGATCCGCCGCTCCGTGTCGCGTGCCTCGAGATGGGCGGCGATCGCCATGGTCTCGGTCAGCGGGCGGCCCTGATCGGTGATCAGCACCGGTGTTTCGACGCGCTGGTTGATCCGCTTGTAGGGCGGCTCACGCATCTCGCCGAGCATATCGACGCGGCTGAGCTTATAGGGCTGGCCAAGCCATTCGAGAGCCGCGACCAGGCCCATCGAGGTGCCGGCCGGGTAGCCATAAACGAGTATCGGTTCCATCTTGCGTTTTCCATTCGGGTCGGGAAACGCTGCGCAGCGGGGTGGAACCTAGTCATCCGCGGCCCCATGTAAATTACGCACATTTCTGTAACCAGGCGGAACGAACCATGAAGGACGTCGTGTCCGACTGCTCGATCGAAAGCGTCATGCGGGTGCTGAGCGGGCGCTGGCCGACCCTGCTGCTCTACTATCTGAAGGATGGAACCAAGCGCTTCAGTGAGCTCAGGCGCGACAATCCGACCGTCTCGCATCGCATGCTGGCACTGGAGCTGCGCAAGCTCGAGGCAGCCGGCATCGTCCGCCGGATCGACCATGACGGCTATCCGCGCCGGGTCGATTACGAGCTGACGGTCGCGGGCCTGCGCCTCGTGCCGCTGATCGATGCGCTCGGCGACTGGTGGGAGGAGGCCGAAGCCGAGCACAGCAGAACGACGGTCCTGCCGAAGGTCGCCTAGCGATGCGCCGGTTTGGAATTGACGAGCGGAACGGATGACAGACGACAGGAGCGACGTGACTATCCGGCCCCTCGAAGCCGGCGATCGCTCCGGCTGGGAGACGCTGTGGATCGGCTATCACGCGCATGGGCCGTTCGGCGGCCCGCCGCCGCCTGCCGACGTGACCGATGCGACCTTCGCCCGCTTTTTGGCTGCCGATCAGATGCGGGCTCTGGTGGCCGTTCATGATGGCGTGCTTGCCGGCATCGTCCACGCGGTCTTCCATCCGGTGACCTCGTCGGACAGGCCCGTCTGTTTCCTCAACGACCTGTTCGTCGCCGAGGCGGCCCGCCGGCGCGGGGTCGGCCGGCGGCTGGTGGAAGCGCTCTACGATCTCGCCCGTGCCGAGGGTGCCTTGCGGGTCTATTGGCACATGCAGGTGGAGAACCGGACGGCGGCGGAACTCTATGACAAGGTCGCCAGCCGTTCGGGGCATACGGTCTTCAAACGGACGCTCTGAGATTCAGGCGGCCGAGCGTTCGCCGGGCTCCGGCAGGGCGGGCAGCGTGTCCATCACGCGCTCGGCGGGCAGCGTGATCGTCACCTCGGTGCCAGCGCGCGGGCTCGACTTGATGCGGAAGCCGCCGCCATGCAGGTCGATCAGCCCCTTGACGATCGGCAGTCCCAGACCCGAACCCTGCTCGGCCGTCTTGATCGCCAGCGAGCCGCGCCCGAAGGTCTGCATCACCACCGGGATCTCGTCCTCGGGAATGCCGGGGCCGGTATCGGTGATGCTGACATATTGCCCGCCGGTGGCGGTCCAGCCGACCTTGATCGAGATCTCGCCGCCCTGCGGCGTGAACTTGATCCCGTTCGCCAGAATGTTGAGCACGGCCTGGCGAATGGCGCGCTCATCGGCCCAGATCCGCGGCAGCTCAGGCTCGGTCGCCTGGCGGATCGTCTGGCCCTTGGCCTTGGCACGCAGGTTGAGCATGTGTGCCGCGTCGTCGGCGATGCCGGCGAGGCTGATCGCCTCTTCGTTGAGTTCGTATTTGCCGGCCTCGATGCGCGAGAGGTCGAGGATCTCGTTGATCAGGGTGAGCAGGTGCTGGCCCGAGGCGTGGATATCACCGGAATATTCCTTGTAGGAGGCGTTGGCATGCGGGCCGAACACCTCGTTCTTCATCACCTCGGAGAAGCCGAGAATGGCGTTGAGCGGCGTGCGCAGCTCATGGCTCATCGTCGCCAGGAAGCGCGACTTGGCGAGGTTGGCTTCCTCTGCCTTGCGCCTGGCCTCGTCGGAGTTGGCCTTGGCGGTTTCGAGCTCGGCGATCAGTGCGTCCTTCTCGGCGCGGAACTCGATGGTCTCGACCGAGGCGGAATAGAGGCGGTTGGTCAGGAAGACGAAGAAGAGCTGGGCACAGGCGGCCATCAGCAGCATCGTGACGCTGTCGATGTCGGTGCGAGCGGTGAAGAACAGCACGATCGCGCCGACGATCGGCACGAGGCCGGAATAGACCGCGATCGGGATCGTCGCTGCGAGCGTGACGGTGAGCGCGCTGACGATCAGGAACGCCGTCATCAGGAAGAAGCGGGCACCGGGCGCATCGACACCGACGAAAAGGCCTGCCAGCAGGGCCCAGGACAGGCCGTGCAGCAATTCGGCGGCTGGCAGCAGCTTGCGCCAGAAGGCGATGCGGGCGGCTGCGGACGGCTCGGCCAGGAAGCGTCGGCACAGCACGGCGGTGAAGCCCGTGGTCAGCACCACCAGGCTGAGCCAGCCCGAGACCGAGTAGAACGGCACCCAGACGCAGGCGGCGGCCGCCACCAGGAAGGCGAGCACCAGCGTGCCGGCCGAGCCGTTCAGCCGATATTGCGCGAAGACGCGGACGAGTTCGTAGTCGAATGCGCGCTGGAGGCCGGTCGAGGAGGTCAGCTTCTCGCGCGCCGATCGGACCTCGCGGTTGATCAGCTTGCGGCGCGCCAGCACGGTCGGATCGGGTCCGCGACCGCGCTGCACCTGTTCGGCTGTCAATTCCGCCATGGTCCGAGGCAAACGACTCCAGGCCTTGGCACACTGGCGCGCCGCGGCTCGCCATGATTGGCGAGAAATCGTTAAGCTTGTCCTGATGGCGCGCTTCGGATTCAGGACAAGTAACTATGGCCCGTTCGGCTGGCGGCGGGTTGGCCGCTCGGTCGACTTCGTCGTAGCCCTTGGATTCCTTGTGCTTTTGGCGATTGGCGGCGCCGTCTTGCAATACCGACTTGGCTCCGGCCGCAGCCTCGCCGGAGCCGCCGAGGCGATCGATGGTGATTCGCTGAGGCTCCTCGGCGAGGAGCTGCGCCTCGAGGGCATCGATGCGCCGGAATTTCGGCAGAGCTGCCGCGATCGCAATGGCGGCGAGGTCGCCTGCGGCCGGCAGGCCAGGCGCGCGCTCGCTGCCATGTTGGCGCTCGGCAATGTCAGCTGCACGATCTCGCGCGCCGATCGTTATGGGCGCGGCTTGGCGCGCTGCAAGCAAGGCGATGCCGAGATCAATGCGGCGCTGGTGCGCCAGGGCAACGCGGTCTCCTATGGCGCCTACCAGGCCGAGGAAGCCGAGGCGAAGGCGGCCGGCCGCGGCATCTGGGCGCTGAACTTCGAGCGACCGGAGGAGTGGCGCCGCAGCCATCCGCGCTGACGCATGTGCCGGCTATGCGAATTCGTCAATGCAACTGGTTACTTTGGCATTTTTGTCTTCGACGGCCGCGACCTAAAGAAGGATCGTCTCCTTCTTGTGATCTCCCCGGATTCGTTGCCGCATGACGCCGCTATCCGCTAGCCGACAGGAATTCCGGGTATGATCGGCGCGATCCTGCTCGCTCTGGCACCGATCGCGCTCCTGATCGCGCTGGGGCATGCCATGCGCCGCCTGCGCTTCCTGCCGGACGCGTTCTGGCCGCAGGCCGAGCGGCTGAGCTATTATGTCCTGCTCCCTGCCTTGTTCACACATGCCCTCGCGATGGCCGACCTCAGGGGGCTGCCCGTCGCCGAACTGGCGTTGACGCTGATGGCTGCGATCATCGCGGTCGCGGCGGTGCTCGTGCTGGCGAAGCGCTGGCTCGGCTACAGCGACGCTGCTTTCACCTCGGTCTTTCAGGGTGGCATCCGCTTCAACAACTATGTCGGCCTGAGCGCTGCCGGCAGCATGCTCGGAGCGTCGGCGCTGCCGCTCGCTGCCGTGGCCAATGCCGCGATCGTGCCGACCGTGAATGTGCTCTGCGTCCTCGTCTTTGCCCGCTGGGGCTCGGCCCAGCCGACTTTGCGCGGCATTCTTCGGGGGCTTGCCCTCAATCCGCTGCTGATGTCCTGCGTGCTCGGCATCGCCATCCAGCTCAGCGGCCTCGGCCTGCCGCCCGGCGTCGAGGGCTGCCTCAAGGCGCTCGGCCAGGCCTCGCTGCCGATCGGCCTGCTCTGCGT
Organism: Allobosea sp. GW821-FHT10B12; assembly: GCF_059415545.1. Lineage (NCBI taxonomy): Bacteria > Pseudomonadati > Pseudomonadota > Alphaproteobacteria > Hyphomicrobiales > Alloboseaceae > Allobosea > Allobosea sp. GW821-FHT10B12. The sequence goes on along the minus strand of NZ_JBWKNL010000010.1, from coordinate 117,057 downwards.
CGGCGCGGCGCTCGACTGGGGCGCGCTCGGGCGCGGGCTGAAGCCGGCGCTGGTCGCCTCGTTCGCCAAGTTCGTGCTGATGCCGCTCGCGACCTATGCGGCCTTGAAGGGCTTCGGCCTCGGCGGCCAGGCGGCGACGCTCGCCATCCTGTTCCAGGCACTGCCGACGGCCTCGTCCTCCTATGTGATGGCGCGCCAGCTCGGCGGCGATGCGCCGCTGATGGCCGGCATCTGCGCGCTGCAGACCGTCGTAGCGGCGGTCGCGGTGCCACTTGCCTTGATTCTGCTCGCGTCCGGCTGAGCGATCACAACGGCTCGCGCGGATCGTCTTTGCTCGGGCCTTCCAGCCGCGCTGCGCCGGGTTCCCGCGAGCGCGACCAGAAGGTCGCGAGCATCAACCCCACCGGGACAGCGAGGATGACGATCCAGACGACGAAGCCCCAATCCTGCGGGAAGCTCCAATCCTGCGGCATGACGGTCGCCCCTTTCTGGACGACAATCGCGGCAAGGGCTGCATTGTTCCTCTCCCCGTCGTCGGCGCGTCGTCTTGCCGCCGTCTTTGCGGTCTGAACTCTTGACAGGGCCGCGGCGGCACCGTGAAACCCCATGTCCCGAGACGGCGAAAGGCTAAGGGCATGAAGCTCTATGATGGCGGGCGCGCGCCCAATCCGCGGCGGGTCCGCATCTTCTTTGCCGAGAAGGGCGTGCCCTTGCCCGAGCTCGTGCCGGTCGACATGGCCAAGAAGGAGCATCGGACGCCGGAGTTCACGCGCATCAACCCGTCGCAGCGCCTGCCGGTGCTGCTGCTGGAGGACGGCACGGCGCTGGCCGAGACCATTGCGATCTGCCGCTATATCGAGAGCCTCAACCCGGCGCCGGCCCTGTTCGGCGCCGTGCCGAAGGAGGCGGCGCTGATCGAGATGTGGAACCGTCGTATCGAGCTCGGGCTGTTCACGGCCGTTTCGGCTGTGTTCCGCCACAGCCATCCCGCCATGGCCGAACTCGAGGACCAGGTGCCGGAATGGGCCGAGGCCAATCGCGAGCTGATCGACGATCACCTGGTATTGCTCGACCTGCAGCTCGGCGCCAATCGCTTCATCTGTGGCGACGAGCTGACGGTGGCCGACATCACCGCCGGCATCGCCATCGACTTCATGAAGCCCTCGCGCATTCCGCTGCCGGAGGATTTTGCCAACATCCGGCGCTGGCATGGCGAGCTCTCGGCCCGGCCGAGCTGGAAGGCCTGACCATGCGTCTGCTGACGCTTCTGCTCGCGCTGACGCTCCCGCTCGCCGCCACGGCGGCTGAGAAGCTGACGGGCGAGCAGATCAACCGGGCCTTCACCGGGAACACCGTCAGTGGTCGTTATACCGGCGGTGGCTTCTTCACCGAGTACCACGATCCCGACGGGCGGGCGCTCGGCAATAATGGCTGGCAGGAGAACCGCGACGCCTGCTGGATCACCAAGGGCGATGCCGTTTGCTACTATTACGGCCCGCCGGAGGATCGGACGACGCATTGCTTCACCGTCGAGCTCACCGACCGACTCTATATCCTGCGCAACCTCGACAATGGCCGGATCAATGCGATTGCGACCGTCGAGCTCGCCAACCCGCGCAACCATACCGATGGCGGCAAGCCCTGGTATTGCGACGGGCTGATCTCGCGCGGGCCGCAGCTTCCGATGTCGCGGCGGGTGGCGGCACGGTGATCCGGCTCCGGACGATGGCGGTGCTGCTGGCCCTCTGCGTTGGCGCGACGACCGCTGATGCGGTCGAGCGTCTGACCGGCCAGGAGATCCGCCAGCTGTTCGAGGGCAACACCGTCGCCGGCCGCTATAGCAATGGACCGCCGTTCAGCGAGTATCATCACAAGGACGGGCGCGCGGCCGGCCATAACCGGCACGTGCCCAACACCGACGCCTGCTGGACGACAACGGATGACGCGGTCTGCTATTATTACGGCCCGCACCAGACGCGCCGAACCTATTGTTTCTGGGTCGAGCGCAGTGGCTCGCTCTATGTACTGAAGACCTATCGCACCGGCCGCATCAATGGCATCGCCACCATCCAGCCGGGCGATCCCGAGAAGCATGCCGACAAGACGCCTGCCTGGGATTGCGACGGATTGATCTCGAAGGCACCGCCGTCAGCGATGTCGCCGCGGATCGCCTTGCGATGAGGTTTCCGGCGCTTGCGCTGCTTGCCGGGCTCTCGGTGTGGGGAGGCACGGTGCTCGCCGTCGAGCGATTGACCGGCGAGCAGATGCGTCAGCTGGTCGAGGGCAGCACGGTGACCGGACGTTACAGCAGTGGCGGAACCTTCAGCGAGTACCATCACCAAGACGGGCGCGTGAGCGGCTACAACCGGGATCGGGAGGCACCGAACCGCGATGCCTGCTGGACCACGACGCAGGATGCGATCTGCTGTTATTACGGCCCGATCGAGACGCGCCAGACCCATTGCTTCACCGTCGAGCGCAGTGGCACGCTTTACGTCCCGCGCAGCGTCGTCAGCGGCAGCATCGTTGGGTTCTTCACCGTCCAGCCCGGCGATCCGCAGAAACATGCCGGCAAGGTTCCGGCCTGGTATTGCGACGGTCTGATCTCGCAAGGCCGCGGCCGGGAGCGGTTGGCCGGACGATGAGCGGGCAGGGGACGGGCTCGCCGGAAGCGCTTGGCGACGTCCTCGCCGAATTGCGGGCCTGCCGGATCTGCCGTGATGCGCCGCTCTACGGCCCGCCGCTGCCGCATCAGCCGCGTCCGGTGATCCAGGCTGAGGCGAGCGCCCGGCTGCTGATCGCGAGCCAGGCGCCGGGCACACGCGTCCACGCCAGCGGCAGGCCCTTCACCGACCGCTCCGGCGACCGTCTGCGCGACTGGCTCGGCCTCGACCATGCCCGCTTCTACGACGCTTCGCGTGTCGCGATCGTGCCGATGGGCCATTGCTTTCCCGGGCTGGACGCCAAGGGCGGCGACCTGCCGCCGCGTCGCGAATGTGCTCCAACCTGGCGGACGCGCGTGCTCGCGGCGCTGCCGAATATCGAGCTCGTGCTGGTGATCGGCCGCTATGCGCAAGCCTGGCATCTCGGGCCGAAGGCGGCGGCCGACCTGACTGCGACCGTCGCGGATTGGCGGACCATCTTCGCTGGGGAGCGCCAGCCGCGCATCCTGCCGCTGCCGCACCCCTCCTGGCGCAACAATGGCTGGCTCCGCAAGAACCCCTGGTTCGAAACCGAGCTGGTGCCGGTGCTGCGCGCCGAAGTGGTGCGGCTCGTGGGCTGAGCCTTACGGCTCCAGCCGCTTCAGCAGGCTCGAGGTGTCCCAGCGCCCGCCGCCGAGCTTCTGCACATCGGCGTAGAACTGGTCGACCAGCGCGGTGACGGGCAGGCGGGCGCTGTTGCGGCGGGCTTCGTCGAGCACGATGCCGAGATCCTTGCGCATCCAGTCGACGGCGAAGCCGAAATCGAACTTGTCGGCGTTCATCGTCTTGCCGCGGTTCTCCATCTGCCAGGAGCCGGCGGCGCCCTTCGAGATCACCTCCAGCATCGCCTCGACATCGAGCCCGGCACGCTTGGCGAAGTGGACGCCTTCGGACAAGCCCTGGACCAGGCCGGCAATGCAAATCTGGTTGACCATCTTGGTAAGCTGGCCGGAGCCGGCCGGCCCCATCAGCCTGCACATCCGGGCAAAGCTGGCGATCACCGGCTCGACCTTGGCGTAGACCGCCTGATCACCGCCGCACATCACGGTCAGCACGCCGTTCTCGGCGCCGGCCTGCCCGCCGGAGACCGGCGCGTCGATGAAGCCGAAGCCGGCTGCGGTCGCCGCGGCGTCGAGTTCGCGCGCGACATTGGCGGAAGCGGTGGTGTGGTCGACGAAGACCGTGCCCTTGCCCATCGCGGCGAAGGCGCCGTTCTCAGCCGTCGTCACCGAGCGCAGATCGTCGTCATTGCCGACGCAGCAGAACACGATCTCCTGGCCCTCGGCGGCCTGAGCTGGCGTCGGCGCATAGACGCCGCCATGCTGCGCCACCCATTTCTGCGCCTTCTCCGGCGAGCGGTTGTAGACCGTGACCTCATGGCCCTTGGCCTTGAGATGGCCGGCCATGGGATAGCCCATCACGCCGAGACCGAGGAAAGCGACTTTGGCCATGGGACTGCTCCGTTGAGGCTTATGGAGGTTCGGTCGGGCTTTAGCGCGTGCCTGCCGGGCTGGGAAGTCGCGCCGGCGTGATAGCACCGATCTGCAATCCTGATCGGCGGTGAGAGCCGAATGCTTGCCGCCCTCGCCGAAATCCGGCAGGAACCCGGCATGACCATCACCAATGACGAAGAGCTTCAGGGCCTGCGCGAGATCGGCCGCATCGTCGCCGATACGCTGGCGGCGATGGGCAAGGCGCTCGAGCCGGGCATGACCACGGCCGAGCTTGATGCGATCGGCCGCGACATGCTCGAACGGCACGGTGCGCAATCGGCCCCCGAGACCGTCTACGGCTTCCCGGGTGCCACCTGCATCAGCATCAACGAGGAGGTCGCGCACGGCATTCCCGGCGAACGCCGGATCCTGGCGGGCGATCTCATAAACATCGACGTTTCCGCCGAGAAGGCCGGCTATTTCTCCGACACGGGCGCGTCCTTCACGGTGCCGCCGGTCGATCGCCGCATCGAGAAGCTGTGCCGCGACGGTAAGCGCGCCCTCTGGGCCGGGCTCGGCCAGGTCGGGGCCGGCAAGCCGATCGCCGGAATCGGCGAGGCGGTCGGCCGCTTCGCGCAGAAGAATGGCTATACGCTGGTGCGCAACCTCGCCAGCCACGGCATCGGCCGCTCGCTGCACGAGGAGCCGAAGGAGATCGCGACCTGGCCCGAGCGCTCGGAGCGCCGCACCATGCACAAGGGGCTGGTCTTCACGGTCGAGCCGTTCCTGTCGCTGGGGGCGGACTGGGCCGAGCATGCCGAGGGCGACCGCTGGACGCTCTATTCCGAGCCGCGCGCCCCGACGGTCCAGTACGAGCACACCGTGGTCGCGACGACCAATGGCCCGCTGGTCCTGACCCTGCCAGGCTGAGCGGTCAGGCGCTCACCGCAACGCCATATGCCGTGTCAGCCTGATCTCGATCCGATCCCAGACCCGGCGGATGATCTCGGTCAGCGCGAGATAGATCAGCGCCGCATAGAGATAGATCGACAGGTCGAAGGAGCGCGCGAAGGCGAGGCGGGTCGCGCCCATCAGGTCGAATAGCGTCACCAGCGAGGCGATGGCGCTCGCCTTGATCATCACGATCAATTCGTTGCCGAGCGGGCGCAGCGCCAGGATCATCGCCTGCGGCAGGATCACCCGGCGCAAAGTCGCCCAGCGATGCAGGCCGAGCGCCAGCGCCCCCTCGAACTGGCCGCGCGGGATCGACTGGATCGCGCCGCGCAGGATCTCGGCCTGATAGGCGGCGGTGTTGATGGTGAAGGTGAAGAGCGCGCAGTAGAATGGCTCGCGGAAGAACCACCACAGGCCGATATCCTGCCAGAACAGCCGGAACTGGCCGAAGCCGTAATAGACCAGGAAGAGCTGGCAGAGCAGCGGTGTGCCGCGGAAGAAGGTGGTGTAGCCGTTGATCGCGATCTGCGCCCAGCGCGGGCCGTAGAGCCGGGCTATTGCAAGGCCGATCGCGAGCACGAAGCCGAACGCGACCGAGAGCACGACCAGCTGGAAGGTGAGCCCCAGGCCGTTCGCCATGCGGCAGCCATAGTTCTGCAGGACCTCGCTGCCGATCAGGTAGCCGGGATATTCGCACCAGTTCATCGCGTCGCTCCGCCGAAGGCGGCGAAGCCGCGATTGGTGCGCTGCTCGAGCCTGCCGATGCCCCAGGCCGAGACCAGCGAGAAGAAGAAGTAGAGCATCATCGCCGTGCCGAAGAACAGGAACGGCTCCTTGGTCACGACATTGGCGCGCGTCGCGATGAACATGATGTCCTGCAGCGTGATTACCGAGATCAGCGAGGTCTCCTTCAGCAGCACCATCCAGTTGTTGCCGAGGCCGGGCAGCGCGACACGGATCAATTGCGGGAAGACGACGAGCCGGAAGGCCTGCGCCTTCGACAGGCCGAGCGCCGAAGCGGCCTCGCGCTGGCCCTTCTGGATCGAGTTCAGTGCGCCGACCCAGACCTCACTGGAGAAGGCGGCGAGCACCATGCCGAGCGCGACCATGCCGGCGACGAAGGGCGGGATCGAGAAGCCGCTCCAGACCTTCTGCACCAGCACCTGGATGCCGAAATAGATGATGTAGAGCGTCAGCAGCTCGGGCACGCCGCGAAAGACGGTGGTGTAGATCGTCGCCAGCGAGCGCAGCAGCACGCTGTCGGAGCGCTTCCACAGCGCGATGATCAGGCCGAGCGCCAGGCCGAAGGGCAGGGTCGCGAGCGCGACCGAGATGGTGTTGGCCGCGCCTTGCAGCAGGGCCCAGCCCCAGCCGCCGGGGCCGAAGCCGAGCAGTGCGAGTTTGTCGAACATGGGAAGGGCCGGCGCGCGAGGGAGAAATGCCCGCCGGCCCGAGACGGCCGGCGGGTGGCGTCAGCAGGCGTCAGATCACTCGTACTTGAACCACTTGTCCTCGAGCTTCTTCAGCGAGCCGTCGGCGACGGTCTCGGCGATCGCCTTGTTGACCAGGTCCTTCAGCGCGGTGTCGGCCTTGCGCACCGCGCCGGCGACGCCCGCACCATGGATCGCGTCGTCGCGAGTCACTTCGGCGATGCGCTTGCAGCAGTCCTTGCCCTGTCCCTTCAGGAAGTCGGCGAGGGCGAGCGCGTCGGCGACGATGTAGTCGAGGCGGCCGTTGAGCAGGTCGAGATTGGCTTCTTCCTGGGTCGGATAGAGGCGCGCCGTCGAGTCCTTGTAGAACTTCTCGACATAGTTGGCGTGGATGGTCGAGCCCTGCGCGCCGATCGACTTGCCCTTCAAGGTGGCGGGCGAGATGTCGTTCGAGGCGGTGCTCTTGGGGCCGATCATCCAGATCGGCGTCTTGCTGTAGGGCGTAGTGAAGTCGACCTGCTTCTTGCGTTCCTCGGTGGCGTTCATGCCGGCGAGGATGATGTCGTATTTGTTCGCCTGCAGCGCCGGGATGATGCCGTCCCAGTCCTGCACCACCCAGCTGCACTTCACCTTCATCTTCTCGCAGAGAAGGTTGCCGTAATCGATCTCGAAGCCTTCCAGCTCCTTCTTGGCGTTGAGGTTGTTGTAGGGCGGATAGGCGCCCTCCGTGCCGATTCGGATTTCCTTCCATTCCTTCGCCTGGGCGAGCGCGCCCGTAGCGCCGGCGACCGTGAGCGCCGCGGCTGCGACGAATTTTGCGAAACCTTTCATGGGACCTCCCCTTGGATCTGGCCGGCCGGGCGTTTCGAGTTCCCGTATCGGCTTGTGCGCGACAGCTTGTGCGATCATCGGGGCGGGCCGCAAGTAGGCTCTTGCAGCTTTTCCGAGCGTGCCCGCACAAGGATCGTGCAAGGCAAGGCGCTGTTCTCGTTGTTGAAATCGGACCGTAGTGACGAATTCCCGCTGCCGCGGCCGAGGCGGCTGCACACGGATTTTGTCGCTTGGGTTAGCGTGCTCCTGCTGCGAAGGCCCTGCCGCAGCGTTTCGGCTGCCGATCCGGCGCGTTGTTCAGCACGCAGGCTTGCCCTTCGGGCACGGTCGCATTCATGGCGTTCTCCCTCGTTTCCCCGAGGGTAGGGCCGTGCAGACAGCCGAGGCGGGTCGCCTCGGTCCGGTGTCGCAGCCGAATCTGTCGCGAGAGCGACAGATTCGGACAGCTGGGAGCCGCATCTCAGCGGCGGGCGATCGGGATGACGAGATAGACCATGCCGAGCACCATCGGCGGCACGGCGAGCGCCGTCACCGACCAGGTTGACCAGCCGGCCGTCACCGGCGCCAGCGCGACCAGGATCAGGTTGATCAGCAGATAGGCGCCCAGCATCAGTGTTCCTAAGAAGCGCAGGCGGGCGAGGATAGGGTTGCGGGCAAGGGTGGTCATGGGCATCTCCTTAACGGAACGTTCCGTTTCGTTGATATTGATAGATACGGACCGTTTCGATATCAACGTCTCTGCTGCAAGATCGCGCTTGCAGCAGGCACGCTTGCAAGGCGTGCGCGAAAGCGCTGTCGCAAAGAGCGAAGGAGAGGAGGGCGATCATGAAGGTTGCGAAAGCCGCGACACCACCTCGCCGGGCTTCGATCGGCGCGCGGCGCAACCCGGCCTCGCAGGCCGCGATCCTCGCCGCCGCCCGCGCCGTGCTGGCGGAGGACGGCTATGCCGGATTCTCGATCGACGCGGTCTCGCGCCGGGCTGGCGCCGGCAAGCCGACGATCTATCGCTGGTGGAAGAACCGCGCCGATCTGCTGATGGAGGTCTATGCGGCGGAAAAGGCGGGCATCAGGTCGGTGCCGAGCGGCGATCTCGCTCGCGACCTCATCGAGCACACCAGCGCGCTCTGGGGCTTCTGGTGCGGCACGCCGTCGGGACGCACCTTCCGTGCGCTTCTCGCCGAAGCACAGAGCGATCCCGAGGCGCTCGCCGCCCTGCGCGAGAAATTCCTGCCCGAGCGGCTGCAGGATGTGCGCGGCCTCTTCGCTGCGGCAGCGTCACGCGGCGACATCCCGGCAGAGGAAATTGAGGCCAGGCTATCGCTCTATATCGGCTTCAACTGGTTCTATGTGCTGACCGACCAGCTCGAAGCCGGACAGGCCTCGATTCCGACCGCGATGCGCCTGATCGCGGCGCCGACAAGGCGCTGAGATCAGGCGCTGGCAGCGGCTGCCCTGGTGCGGCCCTTCGCATCCCACGCCGTCACCAGCCAGATCGCGAGGCCCGCGAGCGCGAGGCCGGTGCCGACCCAGCCGGTCGAGGTCCAGCCATGGCCGGCGGCGATCGCCATGCCGCCGAGCCAGGGGCCGAGCGCATTGGCGGTGTTGAAGGCGCTGTGGTTCAGCGCCGCCGCCAGCGTCTGTGCATCCTGCGCCACGTCCATCAGCCTGGTCTGCAAGGGCGTGCCGAGCCCGCCGCCACAGCCGATCATGAAGGCGACCACCGAGATCGCCCAGATATTGCCGGCGGCGAAGGGATAGAGCGCCAACGAGCCGGCGGTCCAGAGCAGGATGATCGCGATCGAGGCCATCAGCATCCGGTCCGCCAGCCAGGCGGATGCCAAGGTGCCGAAGGTCAGGCCGAGGCCGAAGATCGCCAGCACGACCGGCACCATCGCCGGCGCGACCTGCGTCACCTCGATCAGCGTCGAGGCGATGTAGGTATAGACCGCGAAGAGGCCGCCGAAGCCGACCGCGCCGATCGCCAGCGTCAGCCAGACCTGGCGATGGCGCAGCGCACCGAGCTCGCGCAGCGCGCTGGCGCCGGGCTGCGGCTTGTCCTTCGGCGCGAACAGCGCGATCAGAATCACCGTCGTCAGTGCGAGTGCCGTGACGACGCCAAAACCCCAGCGCCAGCCGAGCACCTGGCCGAGCCAGTTCGCCAGCGGCACGCCGAGGATGGTCGCGATCGTCAGCCCGAGCATGACCCGCGCCACTGCGAGCGCGCGCCGGTTCGCCGGCACCAGCGAGGCCGCGACCAGCGCCGCGACGCCGAAATAGGCGCCGTGCGGCAGCCCGCTGAGGAAGCGGAACAGCAGCATCCAGCCATAGCTGGGAGCGAGCGCCGAAAGGCCGTTGCCGAGCGCAAAGGCCGCCATCAGCGCGATCAGGAGCGTCCGGCGCGAAAGCTTCGTCGCCAGCACCGCGATGATCGGAGCGCCGACCACCACGCCAGCGGCATAGACGCTGATCACATGCCCGGCCGTCGGCTCGTCGATCCCCAGGCCCACCGAAAAATAGGGCAGCAGGCTCATCACTGCGAACTCGGCCGTGCCGATGGCGAAGCCGCCCATCGCCAAAGCGAACAGGACGAGGCCGACACGCGGCGTGGCAGTGGAGCGGGCAGGGCGCGCGAACGCGTCTCCCGTGCTCGAGAGGCTCATGACGATGGTCCGGTCGGATTGTTTTATGATGCTGCGCCCAGCGACGCATTGCACCGCAGCATATGACCTAGATCATGCATGAATCGCAAGCGCCCGCGCACTCAACTCGACGCGAGCAGAAGAGCCATGCTGGTGGCGCATGGCTCCTGCCAAGTCGTAAGGACTTCAAAGCAAGACGGTCCGGCCCAGACCCTGCCGCGTGGCCTCGCGGAAAGCGAGGTCGGCCGCCACCATGTCCTCCATGGCGACACCCATCGCCTTGTAGATGGTGATCTGCCGGTCCGATGTTCGTCCCGGCCGCCGTCCCAGCAGCATCTCGCCCAGGTCGGTGCCGGCCTCCGGATCAACATCGGCAAGCTCGCAGCAGCCCACCGGGGTCGGCGCGAAGGCGTCCCGCGCCTCGACGAAGAGGCTGCCGCGCCGGATCAGGTCGATCGGCAGTTCGCCGCCGGGTGGCGCGACGCCGACCGAGGACACATGCGTTCCCGGTCGAACCCAGTCGGCGGATATCGCCGGAACATAGGAGTGCGTCGCGAGGCAGACTACGTCCGACGAGCGCACCGCAACCTCCAGATCCGCGACGGCAGTGACGCCCGGGTGGCGTGAGGCCAGCGCCTGCGCATCGGCGAAATTCTTCGAGAACACCCGAATCTCCTCGAAGTCGCGAACCAGCGGCAGCAGCCGGAGGTGCTGGCTCGCCTGGACGCCAGCGCCGACGACGGTCGCGACCTTGGCATCGCGCCTGGCGAGCTCCCGCACCGAGAGGGCGGCCGAGCCGGAGGTGCGCACGGCCGTGATATAGGTCCCGTCCATGATGCAGACCGGCATTCCCGTGTCGGGATCGAAGAGATGGATCGTCGCGAGATGGCTGGGCATGCCTCTGGCGATGTTGCCTTCGAAGACATTGACCAGCTTCACGGTCAAATGCATGCCGCTCATCCAGCCGGGCATCGCCAGCGAATAGCCCGCGCCGGGGATGTCGAGTTGCGGCCGCGCCGGGTTGACGACTCGCCCGTCGGAGAGCGCCTTGAACCCGTCCGACAGCGCATCGAGTAGCATGCGCAGGTCGATACATCCTTGGATGTCCGTCTCGCTCAGCGAGAGGATCTTGATCTCGCCCTTGGCGTGATTGCTCGAAGCAGCTTGTGTTTGGTCCATCACGTCGCTCGTCTTTTTCCGGTCAGGCATCGAGTGCCATTCAAACCGTATTGCCGCGAACTGGTGCGATAAAATATGATATTTTCGATTATTTAGCGTGATTATCACGCATAGATCCTGGCAAAAGCGTGAGTTCTGAAATGAGTGATCTCGATCGTGTCGACCGCCTGCTGCTCGGGCTATTGCAGGAGGACGGTCGCAGGACCGTGCTCGATCTCGCCCAGCGCGTCGGGCTGTCGCCGACCGGCGCCTCGCAGCGGATCAAGCGCCTGTTCAGCGAAGGTTTCATCCGCGCCGTGCGGGCGGTGCTCGAGCCGTCGAAGATCGGGCGTGGCACGCTCGTCTTCATCGAGGTCAGGCTCGATCACACGGCCCCGCATGTCTTCGACCGCTTCGCCGAGGCCGTCGCGAAGGCGCCCGAAATCATCGAGTGCCATATGGTGATCGGCGGCTTCGACTATCTGGTCAAAGCCCGCATCGCCGACATGGCGACGTTTCAGGAGTTCCTGCAGCGGGTCATCCTGCCGCTTCCGGGCGTCAGAGAAACGCATAGCTACGCCTCGATCGGCGATGTGAAGCCCGATGCGCTGTTGCCGCTTTGACGCCGGCTTAATCGTCCAGCAGCGGATAGCCTTCGAAATCTTTCAGCGCCTTGAGTGCGAAGGTGGTCGCGATGCGCGCGATGCCGAGCTGGTTGTCGGCGAGCCAGGCACCGGTCAGTTCCTCATAGGCCGCCAGCGAGCTCGCGACGATGCGCGCGAGATAATCGGCGTCGCCGCTGATCACCAGGAGCTCGACCACGTCCGGGCAGGCGCGCAGCACCTTCTCGATCCGCTCGCGCCGGCCGACCGAATGATCGCGCAGCGAGATCTGCGCGAAGGCGATGATGGCGTGGCCGGCGAGCTCGGGCGAGAGCCTGGCGCTATAGCCGGCGATCAGCCCGGAAGCCTCCAGCCGGCGCATCCGTTCCAGGCAGGGCCGGGCCGAGAGCCCGACCCGTTCCGACAGGGCCTGGTTGGTGATCCGGCCCTCCGCCCGCAGGATCGCGATGATCTGGCGGTCGATCGCGTCGAGCTGGAGCGCCTTGCGCTTCACGGCCTGCCTTTGCTGGCGGCCCGGGCCTCGGCGATCAGGCAGAGTTCGAGGAACAGCACCTGCGCCGCACATTGCGCCGTGTTGCTGGTCGCGTCGTATTGCGGGGCGACCTCGACCACGTCGGCGGCGACGATGTTCTGACCCTTCAGGCCGCGCAGGATCGCAAGCGCCTCGCGCGGGGTGAGTCCACCGACCTCGGGCGTGCCGGTGCCGGGCGCGAAGGCGGGGTCGAGCGAATCGACGTCGAAGGAGACGTAAGTCGGCCCATCGCCGATCACGGCGAGCGCCTTGGCGATGACGGCGTCGAGACCCATGCGGTCGACCTCGTCGGCATGGATCACGGTCATGCCGGACTCGTAGGAGAACTCCCAGAGATATTCGGCGCCGCCGCGAATGCCGATCTGGATGACGCGCTCGGGATCGAGCACGCCGTCGAGCACGGCCTGCCGGAACGGCCCGCCATGATGGAACTTGGAGCCTTCATACGGACCGGACGTGTCGCAATGCGCGTCGATATGGACCATGCCGACCGGCCGCTTCTCGCCGACGGCCTTCAGGATCGGATAGGTGATCGAATGGTCGCCGCCGACGCCGAGCGTCGAGACGCCGGCCTTCACGATCTGCTTGAAGGTCGCCTCGATGTCCTCATGGCAGCTCTCCAGCGAATAGCGCGAGCGGAACGGCACGTCGCCGATATCGGCGGCCTTGATCAGGTTGAACGGCGCGGTGCCGTTGACATGGTCCATTGGTCCCATGCGCTCGACGGCGCGCACCGCGCGCGGGCCGAGGCGCGTACCGGCGCGGTTGGTGACGCCGAGATCCATCGGCAGGCCGATGATCGCGACGTCGAGTCCGCCGAGATCGGGCTTGCTCAGCGCGTCCGGTCGATAGGGTGCGTTGATGAAGGTCGCGACGTCGGAGAACGGCCATTTGCGCCGGTCGCCCTGGAACTGGCCGGCGGCGACCTTGGCGAAGCGGGGATCATGGATGTCGGCGCCGCTCGCCCCGGCATAGCGCGCCCTGAGTTTCGCGAGTTTATCCTGGTCCATCGCTTGGTCCCCGAGGTTTGAGCCAGCCGCGATAATGCGCGAGCAGGCCGAAGAAGGGCAAAATCAGCTTCACGTCGAAACGGAAGCGGCCATCGGCGTCAACCGTCTCATACGCCTCGGCGGATGGCATGAGAACGCGTGGCAGGCGCAGGCCGAAGACGCGCCAGGCGGCGATCGGCAGTGCGAGCCCCTCCCGGTTTCCCGCCGCGGCAAGCGTGAAGGAGAACGGGCCGAAGGCCTCGCGCAGCTCGCCATTGCGATCGAGGCTCAGGCGCGATTGGAAGCGCTGGCCGGCGAAGTTGCGGGTCCAGACCTCGCAGTCGTCATCGAACGAATCGCCCCTGCTGACGCTGACCGTCACCGGCAGTTCGCTTCCGGCCGCTGGCAGGCCGAAGAACCGGCAGAGCAGGGTGATCGCCCGCCCCTGGCCGCGCGCGACCTCGGCCCGGCCTTGCCAGACCGGCTCGGCCTCGGCGGCGTGGAAGGTCCGGATCGCTGCCGGCATCATCGCCAAAGCCTGCGCGCCGAGCACCGTCTCGAACAGGGCTGGGCCGACGCTACGCTCGTCCTGGCTGGTGCTGATCGCGTAGGGCGCCATCTCGGCCTCGATCGCAGCGAGATCGAGCGCTTCGGCGGCCGAGCGTGCGCCGGGAGTGATCGTGTCCGCAAGGAGAGCACGCACTGCCGCGGCCGCCGCCAGCGTCGGCACCTGCGGGCCGTCATCGTTCTCGGCCAGCAGCGACCAATAGGCCCGGCGTGGCCGTCCTTTCGCATCGATGCCGGAGATCGCGACCCGCATGCCGCCGCGATCCGAGGTCCAAAGGCGCGTGATCCTCCGCGCCTTGACGAGATAGGGCACGAGTGGCGCGAGATCGGTGACCCAGCCGCGGCGGCGGAGCCAGGCGAGCAGCGCCAGTCCCCATTGTTCGATGCCTGCCTCCAGCCCGGCAGAGAAGCTGACGCGCGACTGGACGGAGAGGGCAGGGCCGAGCGTCTCGGCGTCGACGGTCTCGACCGGCGCGACCCGCCGCGGGCCGAGGTCGGGCATGTCGATGACCGCACCGAGGTCCCATGCCGGCGTGGTCTGCAATTCGCCTTCGCGCCAGAGCGGCACAGGCCTGCCGGCATAGCTCAGGACCGCGGCGATGACCGAGGGGCCGACCTCGCTGCGCCCGCCCGGCGTGATCGCGATGTCGATGCTGTCGAGCCGCTCCCAGCCTTCGCTCAGCTCGCGCGCCGCCGCGGCCGAGAGCGCCGGGGTCGAGCTCGCGCCGGCGAGTGCGCTGAGGCCACGCTGCTTTGCGAGCGCGTCGAGCTGCAGGCCGTAGCCGGCGAGGTAGCCGCGCGCATCGGCGAGGTCGACGACATGGGCGCCGAGCAGGAGCGCCGCGGTCGGCACCTCGTAGCCCTGTTGCTGGAACGGCCCGGAGGCGTCGATCACCAGCCAGGGCTTCAGGGAGGCAAGGGAGGCGACGAGGTCCCTGTCGCGATCGAGCCCAGCGCCGCTGACCGGCACGCTCGCTTCCGTCGCCAGCTCCTTCGCCAATGCCTGGGCCTTGTCGGCGCTGCGCGAGGTCAGCACCAGGTCGAGCCCCTCCATGCGCGCGAGATGGCGCGCCAGCCGCCCGCCGAAGACGCCGGTCGCGCCGATCAGCACGACGCGCTTCATGGGCTGTCCGGCAAGGTGAAGCGGTGCCGCGTCGCCGGATCTGGCATCTCGCACGAGTCCTTGCGGCCGAAGAGCCGGTAGCGATTGCGGGCGACACCATCGTAGAGCCAGTCGCGCCAGCGTTTCGGCAGCGCCCGCCCGAGCAATAGCAGGCGTGCCGGCCCGCCCAGATGACGGGTCAGCGCCAGCACGCCATCGGACTTCGACAGCGCCCGGCCGTTCTCGATGAAGAGGAAGCTGTCAGGCTCCTCCGGGTCGATGCCATGCGCCTGCGCCAGCTCGCTGCCTTCGCGCGACTGGATCGCGACGAAGCGGATGGCGTGGTCGCGCTCATGCCGCAGCGTGTAGCGCACGCCGCCGGAGCAGAGCACGCAGACGCCGTCATAGAGCCAGATCGGGGCGGTGACGCTGGGCATCGGGCCTCATTCGGCAAGAGGTTGACCGGGCGGGGAAAAAGTTCCATGCGCTTCCTGCGCAGCCGTGCCATGCTCTGCGTGCAATTGTCGAGCGACCTGCGACGGTTGACGATCTTGCAACGATTGGGGGAGTGCTGCGCAAATCTTGTGCAAGTATAGATTCGAGGCGAGCCGACTAACCGTGGGTCAACCCGGGCCGCCGCCTCCGATCATCGCTGCATCACACCAAGGTCGTCCTACAAACGTCGCTCGCTTCGGTGCTATTGCTGCCGGAGCGCGGCGAAGAACGTCGAAACGAGGAGATGTCCCATATGAAGCGTCGTCAGTTCCTGCAGGTCGCCGGTGCCGGTGCGGCCGCATCCGCTGTCGCCATGCCGGCGGTCGCGCAGTCCAATCCCGAGGTGAAGTGGCGCCTGGCGTCGAGCTTCCCGAAATCGCTCGATACGATCTATGGCGGCGCCGAGGTCATGGCCAAGATGGTCTCCGAGCTGACCGACGGCAAGTTCCAGATCCAGGTCTTCGCTGCCGGCGAGATCGTGCCCGCCCTGCAGGCGGCCGACGCGGTCAGCAACAACACCGTCGAGATGGCCCACACCGTCTCGTATTACTATGTCGGCAAGGATCCGACCTTCGCGATCGCGGCGTCCGTGCCGTTCGGTCTCAATGCCCGCCAGCAGAATGCCTGGCTGTTCCAGGGCGGCGGCAACGAGCTGTTCAACGAGTTCTACAAGAAGTTCAACATCTACGGTCTGCCCTGCGGCAACACCGGCGCCCAGATGGGCGGCTGGTTCCGCAAGGAGATCAAGAGCGTCGCCGACATCAACGGCCTGAAGATGCGCATCGGCGGCATCGCCGGCTCGGTCCTGCAGAAGCTCGGCCTCGTGCCGCAGCAGATCGGCGGCGGCGACATCTATCCGGCGCTGGAGAAGGGCACGATCGACGGCGCCGAGTGGGTCGGCCCCTATGACGACGAGAAGCTCGGCTTCTCGAAGGTCGCGCCCTACTACTACTATCCGGGCTTCTGGGAGGGCGGCCCCTGCGTCCACGCCTTCGTCAATCTGGAGAAGTGGAACGCGCTGCCGAAGGCCTATCAGGCTGCACTGACGGCCGCCTGCACCTATGCCAACACCCAGATGGCGGCGAAGTATGACGTCCAGAACCCGGCGGCTCTGAAGCGTCTCGTCGGCGCCGGCACGCAGCTGCGTCCGTTCCCGCAGGACGTGATGGAAGCCTCGCTCAAGGCCTCGAACGAGCTCTATGCCGAGATCTCGGCCAAGAACGCCGACTTCAAGAAGGCGATCGACGCCATGGTCGCCTTCCGCGGCGACCAGTATCTCTGGTGGCAGGTGGCGGAGCTGACCTTCGACATCTTCCAGGTGCGCAATCGCGCCACGAAGTAACGAGCGCCGCCAGGCAGCGACATGACGCGAAGCCCGGCCGCAAGGCCGGGCTTTTTTCATTTGGCGCGACCAGCGCTGCCGGATGGTGCGCCGATGCCAAGGCCAGTTAGACAAAATGCCTATGCGGAAACTGCATGGGCGTCATGTGTTGAGCTTGCGCTCGCGGCGCAGATCGCCTTTGCTGACGCTCTTGCGCGCGAACCGGAAAATACCGGCGCCGCTCCAATGCTCTGGGAGGAGCCCTCTACATGAAGCGTCGTCAGTTTCTGAAGGTCGCCGGTGCCGGTGCCGCAGCCAGCGCCGTCGCGGCGCCGGCCATTGCGCAATCCATGCCCGAGGTGAAATGGCGTGTCACCTCGTCCTTCCCGAAATCGCTGGATACGATCTACGGCGCGTCCGAGACGCTCGCCAAGGCGGTCTCCGAGGCGACTGACGGCAAGTTCCAGATCCAGGTCTTCGCGGCGGGCGAGATCGTGCCGGCCCTGCAGGCGGCCGACGCCGTGACCAACGGCACGGTCGAGATGTGCCACACCGCTTCGTACTATTACGTCGGCAAGGACCCGACCTTCGCCTTTGGCACCGCCGTACCTTTCGGTCTCAACGCCCGCCAGCAGAACGCCTGGTTCTATCATGCCGGTGGCATGGACCTGCTCAACGAGTTCTACAAGAAGTACAACATCTACGCGCTGCCCGGCGGCAATACCGGCTGCCAGATGGGCGGCTGGTTCCGCAAGGAAATCAAGACGGTCGCCGACCTGCAGGGCCTGAAGATGCGCATCGGCGGTTTCGCCGGGCAGGTGATGAGCAAGCTCGGCGTCGTGCCGCAGCAGATCGGCGGCGGCGACATCTACCCGGCGCTGGAGAAGGGCACGATCGACGCGGCCGAATGGGTCGGCCCGGCCGATGACGAGAAGCTCGGCTTCAACAAGGTGGCGCCGTACTACTATTATCCCGGCTGGTGGGAAGGTGGCGCCTCGCTGCATTTCTTCCTCAACACCGCGAAATGGGACGCGCTGCCGAAGGTCTACAAGTCGATCCTGACCACGGCCGCGGCCCTCGCCAATGTCGACATGCAGGCCAAGTACGATGCGCGTAATCCGGCGGCGCTGAAGCGCCTGGTCGGCGGCGGCGCGCAATTGCGGCCGTTCTCGCAGGAGATCCTCGAGGCCTGCCTCAAGGCGTCCAAGGAGGTCTATGCCGAGACCAGCGCCAAGAACCCCGACTTCAAGAAGATCTACGACGCGATGTCACTCTTCCGCGGCGATGAATACCTTTGGTTCCAGATCGCCGAGTACACCTACGACAACTTCCTGATCCGCGCCCGTGCGGGCAACATGCTCTGAGACGAGAGCGACCGCCGGTCCGCCGGCCAACTCGATGCAAATCGAACCCCGGCCGCGAGGCCGGGGTTTTTCAGTTTAGACGCTGCCGGCGCGCTCGATCACCAGGACACGCGCCGGGCCGACGGGGTGGGCGACATGAGCGTCGCCGTCCTGCGCGTGGAAGATGTCGCCGCGCACGAGCCGCTGCACGCTCTCGACGCCGCCGGTACGGGTGTGCATGTCGACCTCGCCATCGAGGACGACGAAGACCTCCGGGCCATCGTTGACGTGCCATTTATAGGGCTGGTCGGTCCAGTGCAGCCGGATCGTGGCGTCATCGATCCGCTCGATGTCGAGCGCCGCCCAGGCGCGGCTGCCGGTGAAGTCCTGTGGCTTGATCGTCCTCATTGCCGATGTCTCCGATTGGCGGAAGGGACCCTGAATCTTCACCGGCGGCGGCGCCCATGCCATAGGCAAGACGCCGGCAGCGCCTGCGATCGGTGGTTTCTGGAGGGATCTCGCTTGCGAAACGACGGTGAGCTCGACGCCATCGACCGGAAGCTGCTCGCGCTGCTCAAGGCCGATGCGCGCGCCTCGTTCACAGCGCTGGCGCGCGCTGCCGGGCTCTCGCGCACCGCGATCCAGGAGCGGATGGCGAGGCTCGAGCGCGACGGGGTCATTCTCGGCTACACGGTGCGGCTGGCCGAGCGGCCGAAGGCGCCGGCGACCCGTGCGATGCTCTCGCTGCGCATCCGGACGCGCCCCTGCGCCGCGGTGCTCGATCGTTTCAGGGCCTGGCCGGAGATCGTCGCCTGCTATTCGCTGGCGGGACCCGTGGACGCGATGCTGATCGTCGAGACCGACGATGCGCCGGCTCTGTCGCGACTGGTCGACCGGCTGAGCGCCGTGCCCGGCGTCGGCGAGATCGAGACGGCGCCGATCCTGGCGGAGAGCGCCAGGGTGGGCTGACGGCTTGCCCTAGCCGGGCCTTGTTCGAGGCGTTAGGCTATGGTCATCGCAAATCGAGGCACTCATGAAGCTGCCACTCGCCGTCCTTCTCGCGACCCTGGGCTTGCCGGCGCTCGCCGCCGCCCAGTCGATCGGCGAGCCCATTCCCGGTCGCGGGCCCGCCAAGACCAAGCCGGCCGCGGCACGCCCCGGGGCGGCCCAGGCAGCGCGCCCTTGTCCGGAGTATGGGCCCGGCTTCGTTCGCGTCGAAGGCTCCTCGGCCTGCGTCCGCGTCGGTGGCGGCGTTCGCGTCGAGTTTGGCAAGACCTCCAGCCGCCGGGGCTACGGCTCCGGCGCGGAGGGAATGCTCTATGGCGAGGCGCGCGGCCAGACCTTGGTCGGCGAGGTCCGCGCCGTGATCAGCGGCCGCGGCCGGATCGACAACAACCTGAATGACGGCTGGCAGCGCTGGTGAGCCCAGTGCCCGCGTCTCCTTGAAAGCGAAAGCCCCGGATCGATGATCCGGGGCTTCGTCGTTCTGGCTGCCCGTTCTATTTCAGGTTCAGCGTCGGCGGGGCGTTGAGATCGAGCCCCGGCAGACCGCCGGAGCCGCCGAGCCCCGGAATGCTGATGCTGTCGAGCTGCTTGTTGATCTGCTGCTGGTCGAGCTGCACGCCCGAGCTCTTGTAGTGCATCACCATCTGCGGGAAGAGCACGACGAGCGCGACCATGATGCACTGGATCACCACGAAGGGAACCGCGCCCCAGTAGATCTGCCCGGTCGTCACCGGCTCCATCATCTTGCCGGTGATCTTGTCCTTGTAGGCCTTCTTCGGCGCGACCGAGCGCAGGAAGAACAGGGCGAAGCCGAAGGGCGGATGCATGAACGAGGTCTGCATGTTGACGCCGAGGATGACGCCGAACCAGATCAGGTCGATCCCGAGTTTCTCCGCCGCCGGGCCGAGCAGCGGCACGACGATGAAGGCGAGTTCGAAGAAGTCGAGGAAGAAGGCGAGCAGGAAGACCATCACGTTGACGACGATCAGGAAGCCCGTCGCGCCGCCGGGCAGTCCGACCAGCAGATGCTCGACCCAGACATGGCCGTTGACGCCGTAGAAGGTCAGCGAGAACACGCGCGCGCCGACCAGGATGAACAGCACGAAGGCCGAGAGCTTGGCGGTCGACTCCGTCGCCTGCCTGAGCAGGTCGAAGGTCATGCGCTTCTTGGCCCAGGCGAGCAGGATCGCGCCGGCCGCGCCCATGGCGCCGCCTTCGGTCGGCGTGGCGACGCCGATGAAGATCGTGCCGAGCACCAGGAAGATCAGCGCCAGCGGCGGCACCATCACGAAGACGACCTGCTCGGTCATGCGCGAGAGCAGGTTGAGCCCGAGGAATTTGTTGACCAGCGCGATCACGAAGGAGAGCGCAACCGCGATCGACATGGTCAGGATGACGAAATCCGCACCGCCGCCGACCTTGGTGAAGTACTTCATGTAGGCGATGGCGAGGCCGAAGGCGATGATCGTCACCACCAGCAGCGAGAAGCGCCTGGTCTTGCCGTCGGCGTCGCGCAGCGTCTGCGCTTCCGGCGGCAGGCCGGGTGCGCGCTCCGGTTTCACGATCGTGACCAGGAAGACATAGCCGGCGTATAGCCCCGCCAGCACGAGGCCGGGGATGAAGGCGCCCTCGTACATGTCGCCGACCGAGCGGCCGAGCTGGTCGGCGAGCACGATCAGAACCAGCGAGGGCGGGATGATCTGCGCCAGCGTGCCCGAGGCCGCGATCACGCCCGAGGCGAGCCGCCGGTCATAGCCGTAGCGCAGCATGATCGGCAGCGAGATCAGGCCCATCGAGATCACCGAGGCGGCGACGACGCCGGTGGTCGCCGCGAGCAGGGCGCCGACGAAGATCACCGCATAGGCGAGGCCGCCGCGGATCGGCCCGAAGAGCTGGCCGATCGTGTCGAGCAGATCCTCGGCCATGCCCGAGCGCTCGAGCACCAGGCCCATGAAGGTGAAGAACGGGATTGCCAGCAGCACGTCGTTGTTCATCGTGCCGTAGATGCGTTCCGGCAGGGCCTGCAGGAAGTTCTCCTGGAACATGCCGAGCTCGATGCCGACCACCGCGAAGAACAGGCCGTTGGCGGCGAGCGCGAAGGCGACGGGATAGCCGAGCAGCAGGAACAGCACGAGCGCGGCGAACATCACCGGCGCCATGTTGACGCGCAGGAAATCGCCGATTCCGGCGGCATGCGCGTCGCCGGTGTGCAGGCTGAGGAAAGCTGTGACGGTGAGCGCCAGCAGCAGCGCGGCGGAGCGAACGAAGGTCATGGAGCGGGTCCGGAAAGCTGCAGCTTGGCTCACGAGGCGAGGCCTTCGGCCTTGGCCTGATCGATCAGGCGCTGGGCTTCGGCTTCGGCGGCTGCGGCGTGACCGCCGCCATGGGCGTCGTCGTCGAGCTTTCCGCGCATGATCGCGATCTGCTTGATCACCTCGGAGATGCCCTGCAGCAGCAGCAGGAAGAAGCCGACGATGACGAGCCCCTTGGCGGGCCATTGCGGCAGGCCGCCGGCCGAGAGCGACTGCTCGTTGACCTGGTAGGAGCGCAGGAAGAACGGGCCGGAATGGTAGACCATCAGCGCGCAGAACGGCAGCAGGAACAGCAGATGGCCGATCAGGTCGATCCATTGCTGCACGCGCTTCGGCAGCAGGTTGTTCACGATGTCGATGCGGATGTGCTCCTTCACCTGCAGCGTCCACGACGCGCACAGCAGGAACACCGCGCCGAACAGCACCCATTGCAGTTCGAGCCATGAGTTCGACGAGACGTTGAACAGCTTGCGGATGATGGCATTGACCGTCGAGACGATGACGGCGACGAGGATCAGCCAGGCGACCGATCTGCCGATCCTGAGATTGAGGGCATCGATCGCGCGACTCAAAGCGAGGGGTGCGTCCACCTCAGTCCTCCCTGACCTCGTGGATTTACGGCCGCATCATGCGGTTTACGAAGGGCGGTTATACGATTGCTACATGCCGTACAACATTGCGCGGCGCAAGGCGCTGTGGATCAGTCCTTTCGCCGACGCGGCTCTTTGCGCAATGCCAGCAAAGCGACGACCAGCATCAGCCACATCATCGCCATCAGCGCCGGCGGCCAATGTGCCACCAAGGAGCTGATCAGCGCGGCTGCGAGCGCCCCTGAGCCGAGCTGGATCGCTCCGGCTAGCCCGGCCGCCGAACCCGCGAGCTCCGGCCGGGCCGACAGCGCCGCAGCCGTCGCACCCGGCAGGGTCAAGCCGTTGCCGATCGCGCTGACCGCGAGCGGCAGGAACAAAGTGAGCGGCGTCCAATAAGGGGTCAGCGCGATCGCGAAGGCGACCGTCGCCGCCACGAACGAGATGACGAGGCCGATCCAGGCCATCTTCGCCGTGCCGTGCCGGAGCACCAATCGGGACATGGCGAAATTGCCCACCATGTAGCCGAAGGCGTTGAGCATGAAGTAGGCGCCGTAGGTGTCGGAGCCGCGCCCCATCGTCTCGACCACGATGAACGGCGCCGCCGCGATGAAGGCGAAGAAGGCGGCCGAGGTCATCGCCAGCGCGATCACATTACGGATGAAGCCGCGGTCGCGCGCCAGATCCGGAAATGCGCGGAAGATGCCGGTGAGCGAGGTTCGCACGCCGACATTCGGTGCCGTCTCGGGTAGCCGCAGCTGGACCAGCACCAGCACGATCGCGGCTGCGGCTGCCATCGACCAGAAGATCACGCGCCAGCCGAAGCCGGTCTCGATATGGCCGCCGAGATAGGGCGTGACCATCGGTGCCACGACCATGACCATGGTCACCGTCGCGATCTGCCGTGCCGCCTGGTCGCGGCCGGCGGTGTCGCGGATGATGGCGCGCGCCAGGGCGAAGGTCGTGCCGGAGCCGGCGCCTTCGAGCACGCGCGCGAACAGCAGGGTTCCGGCGCTGTCCGCGAGGGCGCCGAGCACCGAGCCGATCATGAAGACGGCGGTGCCGGCGATCACGCAGGGGCGGCGCCCGAAGCGGTCGGAGAGCGGGCCGACTACGAGTTGCGTCAGTGCGACCGCGACCAGGAACAGGGTCAGCGTCAGCTGGATCGTCGCATAGCTGGTGGCGAAGTTGCGGGCGAGCGCCGGCGTCGCCGGAGCGAGCATGTTGAGCGCGATCGGCTGCAGCGTCGAGATCGCGACGAGCACGGTGAGAGCGGGCTTCGCCTTCATAGCGGCTTCTCGCCCTCGGGTTTCAGCTGCGAATCATGGCGGATGCGCTGGCGGTGCAGGGTGTAGAGGCCGCTGCCGACGATCAGTGCGATGCCGGCGAAGGCGATCTTGTCCGGCGACTCGCCCCAGACCAGCCACCCGATCAGCACCGCGATCGGGACGACGGAATAGCGATAGCCGGCGACGACGCCGACATCGGTGTTGCGGAAGGCGCTGATGATGCTGAGGCCGCCCCCGGTGACCAGGATCGCGGCGCCTGCGAGATAGGCGAGCTCGACCCGCCAGGGCGACTGCCAGGTTTCGAGTCCGCTCATGCCGACGCCCAACAGCCCGACGATCACCGTGGCGGTCAGGGAAACGACGGTTGATGGCACGTCGCTGCTGATGAAGCGGGTCGTCAGGTCGCGGATGGCGACGAGGCCGGCGCCGGCGAGCGCGACCAGCGCGGCTGCGCTGAAGCCGTCCGCGCTTGGGCGCATCACGATCAGCACGCCAATGAAGCCGACCGCCAATGCCAGGGCCCGGCGCCAGCCGACGGATTCGATCCGCAGCAGTACCGCCAGCAGGACGATGAGCAAAGGCGAGGCCATCACGATCGCCGTGATGTTGGCGAGCGGCAGCAATCCCAAGGCCCAGATGAAGGTCAGTGCGCACAGCGCCTCGACGCCCGCGCGCACCAGCACCAGCGGCCTCAGCCCGAGCGGAAGCTTGCGCCAGTCGCTCATGAACACGACCAGCGCCAGGCTCGCCATGACGGCGAAGACGGTGCGCAGCGCCAGCGCCTGGCCGGCCGGGAAGACCTCGCGGGCGAGCTTCATCAGCGCGTCGTTGCAGCAGAAGAGCGTCATCGCCGCCATCATGGCGATGATTCCGCGGCGGTTCTGGGCGGCGGTGGCCAAAGCGTTTCCTGTCGGGGTCTTGTACGCTGTCCCGTTCGGCCTGGCCCGGGCCGGCGGCGAGGCGCCGCCGGCTTGCGCGAAGCTCAGGCGTCGAACCGGGACAGGGAGAAGGCGGAAAGGTCGAAGGCGGAGCGGCCGCTGGTCGAGAGATCGGCGAGGATCTCGCCGATCGCGCTCGCGAACTTGAAGCCATGGCCGGAGCAGGCCGAGGCGAAGACGGCCTGCGGCACACCAGGCACCGCGTCGATGATGAAGCCCTCGTCCGGCGAGACGCTGTAGATGCAGCCCTTGACCGTCAGCGGCTCGCCCGCCGCATCGGGGATATAGCGCGCCAGGCATTCGCGGATCAGCCGGACCTGATTCGGGCTCGGCGTCCGGTCCGGATCGCGCGGGTCCATCGGCTCGCGCCCGAAATGCGGCCCGCCGAGCTTGAAGCCGGGATGCTCGTAGAGCGGGAAGCCGTAGAAATTGCCTTCCTCGACGCTGAGGATGAAGACCGGGAAGGCGCCCTCGCGGAACAGCTCCGGCCGGCGCGTGGTGAACCAGCCGATCGCCTGCCGCACTGTCCTGACCCGCTGCTTCAGCGCCGGAACGGCATCGGCGATCCAGCCGCCGGAAGTGATGACGAGTCGGCCGGCCGAATAGGTGCCGCGTTCGGTGCGCACGGTGACCCCGCCGTCGGCGGTCGGCTGCCAGTCGAGCATAGGCTCGCCGGTGCGGATCTCAGCGCCTTTGGACTGTGCCAGCCCGACATGGGCGTAGATCGCTTTCTCCGAGGCGACGAAGCCGCCGCCGGCCTGCCACAGGCCGATATGGCCTTCCGGCAGCTGGAAGGCGGGGAAGCGCCGGGAAATCTCGTCGCGATCGAGCACTTCATGCTCGAGACCGTGGTCGATGCAGGATTTGAGCGAGGACTCGACCGGGCCGAGGCCCTCCGGCGCGAGATCGAGCGAGCCGGTGACGTGCAGCAGCTTCAGGCCGGCGGCGTCGCCGGTCTCCTGCCAGAGCTGGTGCGCCCGCTTGACCACCGGGACATAGTGCGAGCCCTCGAAATAGGCGAGGCGGATGATCCGGGTCAGCCCGTGTGAGGAGCCCATAGCGTGGCCGAGATCGAAGCGCTCGAGGCCCAGCACCCTGAGCCCGCGCTTTGCGAGGTGCCAGCAGGCCGCGGAACCCATCGCGCCGACGCCGGCGACGATCACGTCGTATTGCGATGAGTTCATTGAAGGTCCCTGGCGGAACCGGCTTCGCTTGCCGGTCGGATCTGCCTGCAATCTAGGCGGGCGGGTGCGGTGGGTCCATCCCGCCTGGTGGATGAACGCAGTTGCGCGGCAGGCAGGGACGGTGGACCGGCTGCAGGCGGAAGCAAGCTTTCAGCCGGGGGGCTCAGGCTTTTGTTAACCCTGTCGGCGCATGGTTCATCCACCTGCCTCGTCCCTCCGGGAATGCCTATGCTTGCTCGCTCCGTCTGGCGCCTGTTGGGCCGCGCCGGCCCCGCTGCCGCGACGGTTGCGCCGCAAGCCGTGGCGGAGACGTCTCGAGCGCCGCAGCCTGCTCCTGCCGAGACGTCGATCAGCGAGGCGATCAACGAGCTGGAGAGCGACGTCGTCGCCGCGATGCGCCGTCTCAATGACGGGCTCGATCAGGCGGAGGATTGCTCCGAGCGTTCCGAAATCCGCTCGCGCGAGATTCGCGGCGGCATGGCGGAGCTGCGTGATGCTGCCCTGCAGGCAAGCGATAATTCGTCGGCGTTGGCAACTGCGACCCTGCAGGTGTCGGAGGCGGCCGAGCGCGTCGGTGCCGCCATGTCCGGCGCCCGCGACATGCTCGACAACGCCGCCGAGCGCGCCGCGGAGGCCACGGCGATGATCAACGGGCTCGCGGCCGCGACCAGCGAGATCCGCTCGATCGTCGACGCCATCGCCGAGATCGCCCGCCAGACCAATCTGCTCGCCCTCAATGCCACCATCGAGGCGGCGCGCGCTGGCGAGGCCGGCAAGGGCTTCGGCGTTGTCGCTCAGGAAGTGAAGTCGC
Source organism: Allobosea sp. GW821-FHT10B12 (assembly GCF_059415545.1). Taxonomy (NCBI): domain Bacteria; kingdom Pseudomonadati; phylum Pseudomonadota; class Alphaproteobacteria; order Hyphomicrobiales; family Alloboseaceae; genus Allobosea; species Allobosea sp. GW821-FHT10B12. The sequence goes on along the minus strand of NZ_JBWKNL010000010.1, from coordinate 90,812 downwards.
TCTCGCTCGGCGTGCGCGAGGCGGCCGATCATATCCGCAATCAGGTCGACCGGCTGAACCAGGCGGCGCAAGGCTCGGCCGCTGTGGTCAGCGACGCCTTCCGCCTTGTCGGCGAGGTCAATCCGGTCATGGCGACCGTGGGCGAGGCCTCGCAGGAGCAGGCGGCGGCTGCCGCGGAACTGTCGCGCAGTGCCGAGGCGACCGCCCGCTTCATCGAGACCGTGCGCGAACGCGTCACCGAGGTCGATCGGGTCGCGCTCTCCGCGGCGCAGGAGAATGTCGACGCCCGGCGTGCGCTCGCCGAAGGCGCGCGCCAGGCGGAGGGGCTGCTCGAGCGCTTCGTGCCGACGCTGCGCCACACCGTCTTCGCCGACCGGCGCCAGCATGACCGTTTCCCGGCCGAGTGCCCGGTCAGGCTCGCATTCGGCGGACGCACCGTCACCGGGCAGACGATCGATCTCGGCTTCGGCGGCGCCTTGCTGTCGGTCGACGATGGCGAGCTGAAGCCGCGGGCGCGCGGTACGATCACGATCGAGAACCTGTCGCCATTGCCGTGCCGGGTGATGGCGCGCAGTGATCTCGGCCTCCATATCGCCTTCGAGCGCGGCGAGGACGAAGCGCATGCGGCGCTGCACCGGCGCCTCGCCGAGATCGAGGAGAGCTACCGCCCGCTGATCGAGCAGGCGCAGGAATTCGCACACCGCGTCGCGGCTCTGTTCGAAGCGGCGTTGCGCACCGGTCGCCTCACCGAAGATGATCTGTTCGACACCGACTACGTGCCGGTGCCGGACTCCAATCCGCGCCAGTTCGCCAATCGGGCGCTGTCGGTGCTGCAGGCGATCCTGCCATCCGTGATGGAGCAGGCCAAGGCGAGCGATCCGCGCCTCGTCTTCACCTTGCCGATCGACCGCAACGGCTATGTCCCGGTGCATCATCCCGAGTATTCGCGGCCGCAGCGGCCCGCCGATCCGGATTGGAACCCCGCCTACAGCCGCGACCGCCGCATCTTCGACGACCGCGCCGGCATCACGGCAGCGCGCTCGGCGCGCCCCTTCATCATCCAGTCCTATCAGCGCGACATGGGCAGCGCCGGCGTCCAGCTGATGCGCGAGGTCGACGCGCCGCTGCGCGTCGCCGGCCGCCATTGGGGCGGCGTGCGCATGGCCTATCGCATGGCCTGATCAGCCGCGGCCTGCCGCCAGGATGGCGTCGATCCAGCGCTGCGAGGTCAGGGCTTCCTCGCCGCTCACCACCGGATCGCGCCCGGCTTCGATCGCATCGAGGAAATCGGCGATCACGGCGCGATGGGCATCGTGCGGGAAATCCATGATGTTGGCGCCGCTGCCGGTGTTGCCCTCGGCCTCGACCACCTCCGAACGGCCGTCGAGGAAGGAGAGCTGCAGGCGTCCGCCGACCAGCGCGGCGTGGCCCTTCGAACCGATGATCTCGATCCGCTCGGGATGGCCGGGATGGGCGGCGGTGGTGGTCACCAGCGTCGCCGGCGCGCCATTGCCGGTCTCCAGTAGGGCGCCGACATAGTCCTCGGTCTCCATGCTGTGCAGCGAAGTCGTCCGTACCTGAGCGGCGACGACCCTGGAGACGCCGACCAGCGAGCGGAACAGATCGAAGGAGTGGATTGCCTGCGTCAGCAGGACGCCGCCGCCGTCGCGCGCGATCGTGCCGCGGCCGGGCTCGTCATAGTAGCTCTGTGGCCGCCACCATGGCACCTGCAGCAGGCCTGCCTCGACGCTGCCGAGCTCGCCACCGTCCAGCGCCGCCTTGAGCCTGACACTCGCCGGCCGGAAGCGATGCTGCAGCACGACGCCGAAGGCCTTGCCCGAGGCCCGCGCCGCCGCGACCAGCTCCTCACCACGCGCCACGGTCAATTCCAGCGGCTTTTCGACCAGCACATGCTTGCCGGCGGCAAGGCAGTGCGCCCCGACATCGCGATGGCTCGATGGCGGCGTGAGCACGATCACCGCCTCGACGCTTTCGTCGGCGAGCACCGCGCCGATATCGGTGCTGCCGGGGAAGGGGAACTGGGCGCGATAGGCGTCGAGCCGCTCTTGCGAGCGGCTGACGACATGCCGGACATCGACCCGCTCCGCGAGGTCGACCAGGCTGCGCGAATGGGGCAGGGCGGCCGGCCCCAGCCCGATGACGGCGATGCCGATCTTGCGTGTCACTTTGCGTCCGTTCCTCTGATCGGCAGGCGCACCGCCCGGTCCTGTGCATGCAGAGCAAGCCGGCAGACGGTGAACATGTGGCGCTGCGTCGCCGCCGTTTCGCTGCGGTCGGCGATGTCGGCGATCAGGGCGCGAAAATAGGTCAGCGGCTCGCGCGAGGCGTCGATATGACGGGTGCCGGCCTTGTCGACGAGGAAGAGATGGTCGGTGCCGGGCCGGCCGGCGATGTCGACATATTTGCGCAGCTCGATTGTACCTTCCGTGCCGAGGATGGTGAGCCGCCCGTCGCCCCAGCTCGGCAGGCCGTCGGCGGTGAACCAGTCGACGCGGATATAGCCGCCTGCGCGGTCGCTGCGCAGCAGGATCTCGCCGAAATCCTCGAAATCGGGCAGGTCGGCCAGGCCGAAATGGCCGACGCCCGAATTGGCGATCTCGGCATCCTGCGAGCCGGTGAAGTGCAGGAACTGGTCGATCTGGTGTGAGGCGATGTCGGTGAGGATGCCGCCGAAATAGCGTTTGTCGAAGAACCAGTCCGGGCGGATCGCCCGGTTGAGGCGATGCGGCCCCAGGCCGACCGTCTGGATCACGCGCCCGATCGCGCCGTCGGCGATCAGCTTGCCGGCGACGATGGTGGCGGGGACGACGAAGCGCTCGGAAAAGCAGACCGAGAAGATCCGCCCGGTCTCAGCGACGACCCGCTCGACCTCGGCCAGTTGCTCGAACGTCGTGACGCCCGGCTTGTCGACCATCACATCCTTGCCTGCCTGCATCGCTCTGACGGCGAGCGCGGCCCGCTCCGACGGGATGCCGGCGCAGACGATGAGGTCGACCGAGGGATCGTCGAGCAGCTCGTCGGCTTGCGCCTCCCGCAATTGCGGGAAACGCTCGCGGAAGCCGGCGAGCACGCGCGGATCGCTGGTCGCAGGATCGAAGCCGGCGCAATCCGCGCCGGCTTCGAGGAGACCGCCGACCATATGGTAGATATGGCGGTGGTCGAGGCCGATAGCCGCGAAGCGCATCTTGCCCTGGCTTACTTCGGTGTGTGCCCGACGCCGATCTCCTGGTCCCAGCGCCGGAAGGCGGCGACCAGGCGCTCGGGCGTCAATGGCGGGCGGGTCGGCAGGCTGCCGATCAGCCCGTCATATTCGGGCCGGCCGAACTCCTTGATCACGTCCTGGCTCTCCTGCGGGGCCATGGCGAGGGTCACCCCCTTGATCGCCGGGCCCGGATAGAAATAGCCCTTGTCATAGGTCGCGGCCTGCGCCTCCGGCTTCAGCATGTAGGACATCAGCGCCAGGATCACCGGGATCTTTGCCGCAGCGACGCCCTTGGGGATGCACATGAACTGGGTGTCGGGAATCCAGTGTGTGTTGGCGAGGACGAAGACCTTGGCCTCCTTCGGCACGATGCCGAGCGCGCGCGGGTTGATGTCCCAGCCCAGCGTCGAGACGATGACGTCGCGCGTGCCTTCGCCGAGCTCCTTCATCGTCGGCGTGGTGCCGCCGGGATAATAGTCGATGCCGGTCCCGAGCTCCTTGAGATAGGCCCAGCTCTTGGCCCAGCCATTCATCGGATCGCTCGGGTCACTGTCGCCGAGGATGTAGGGCAGGCCCTGCAGGAAGGTCCAGCCGGGGCCGGAATTGAGCGGGCGGGCATAGGTGAAGCGGTTCTTGTTCTGCTTGACGTAGGCGAGGAACTCCTCGGCCGTCTTGGGCACGGTCTTCAACCGGTCGGGCGCATATTCGAACAGCGGCCCCGATGGCGAATAGACCACCGCGACGCCTTCGTTCTGGCCGAAATTGCGCTGCATCATCAGCGCCTGCTCGTGATAGGTCTCCTCGGCCTTCGGCAGGCTCGCGGTGTGCGACTTCCAGACGTCGACCCACAGGCCCTGCTGGATGCCGTCGGACATTGCGCCCGGGCCGGTCAGCACCATGTCGATGTCGACGCGGTTGGCGTCCTGCTGCGCCTTGAGCTTGGCCGGCAATTCGGGCGAGGGCGCTCGCGAGAAATTCAGGCGCGAGATCAGCTTCGGATTGTCCTTGGCGAATTTCTCGATCGCCGCCTGCGTCAGCTGCAGATTGCCGGCGACGTCGATGATGTTGAGCATCACCGGGCTCGCTGGTGCGCTCTGGGCGAAGGCCCCGCCGGCGGAGAGCGCGGCGAAGCTGGAAGCGCCGGCGATCACGCCGCGCCGTGTCGGATGGGTCATGCTACCTCCCTGTGCTGGCCTGCTTTGCTGCGGCCTTGCCATGTATACTAGTACACAAGGCGTGGCCGGCAAGATGCGACGAAAGCAGGGGGAGGGTTGCGTGGGACGGTGAGGGACGCGCGATCTCGACGGGCTGGGCACCCGCCGACCGATAGCGGTCCAGAACCGGGGCGGCCGCAACGAGCAGGAGGATCGTTTACCGGGCTTGGTGTTGAACCTTACTGTGCTGGCCGCGCAGAGCCGGGGCCTCGATCACAAGGCAGAATTCGTCGCTCGCAGCCGGTCGACGACTTCCGCCAGCACATACCAGACGAAGTTCGGCGTCGTTTCGACCATGAACCGGAATTGCTTTGCATCGACCAGAGCAATCTCGGACGGTGCTATCGCCTTGGCCGTGGCGGATCGCGGCTTCCTGTCGATCAGCGAAATGATGCCGAAGGCCCGTCCCTCATTGACCTGCTCGATGAGTTTCCCGCGGCTGCTGACTTCGATGCGGCCGGTGAGAACGATATAGGCGTAGGCGGGTTCGTCGCCTTCGCGGAAGACGACGTCCCCGGCGGAATAGGTGATCACCGTTCCCAGGCCGCGAGCGAGCTGGCGGAAATCCATGGGCGCAGGGGCAGGCCTAGCCGCGGCGGAATGCTCGTTCATCGCTCGAACTCGCTCTCTGATCGGTGGCGGTTCACTGTAGCGCAGGAACCGGGGCGCTCCAATCGATCCAGCAGGCCGCGGCCGGTGAAGACGAGGTCTTTGGGGGGCTCCCCCAAAAGGCGGTGAACGGACGCCAGCGACCGGCTTTCGAATTTGTCCCAGACCCCTGCAATATCGACGGCGTTCGCAGTGAACGCTACGTCATCGGAAGGGCGACAGCCGGGTGGGGGGAATGCGCGATATCGGAGCAGGCCTCGCTGGCGCGCTCATCCTGTTCTTCGCCCGCTTCATCACGGCGGTGCGCGGGCGCTGGGACGGCGTTGCGCCGACCGAAGGGCAGCGCGTCTATTTCGCCAACCATGCCAGCCACGGCGATTTCGTCCTGATCTGGACCGTGCTGCCACGGCGACTGCGCTTTTCGACCCGGCCGGTCGCCGGCAGCGATTACTGGCTGAAGAGCAGCCTGCGGCGCTTCATCGGCCGCGATGTCTTCAACGCCGTCCTGATCGACCGCGATCCTGCGACCCGAACCAGCGACCCGATCGTCCAGATGACCGAAGCGCTCGACGTCGGCGCCTCGCTCATCGTCTTCCCGGAGGGGACGCGCAACACCACGGATGTGCCGCTGCTGCCGTTCAAGAGCGGGCTGTTCCATCTGGCGCAGGCAAGGTCGAACGTAGCCCTCGTGCCGGTCTGGATCGACAATCTCAATCGGGTCATGCCGAAGGGCGAGTTCGTGCCGGTGCCGCTGGTCTGCACTGTCACCTTCGGCGCTGCACTTTCCATCGCCAGCACCGAGACGAAGCAGGAATTCCTCACCAGGGCGGAGGCGGCGCTGCTCGCCTTGTCACCGAAGGCGAGCGCGCCATGACGATGCCGCATCCCGATCTCGTGGCCGTGCTGGCCGGCCTGCTCGGCGTCCTGATCGCAGCGTCCACGATCGGCTATGTGCTGCAGCGTCGGCTGTCGCCGGATGGCTCGAACGCCGTGGTCGAGAACCTGAACGATCGCATCCGCGCCTGGTGGATCATGATCGTGCTGATGGGCCTGGCGCTGATCGGCGGCAAGACCGGCGTGACGCTGCTCTTCGGCTTCTGCTCGTTTGCTGCCCTGCGCGAATTCATCACGCTGACCGACACGCGCCGCGCCGATCATTGGGCGCTGGCGGCCGGCTTCTTCGTCGTGCTGCCGGTGCAGTTCTATCTGATCTGGACCGAGTGGTACGGGCTCTACTCGATCTTCATCCCCGTCTACGCCTTCCTGCTGATGCCGATCATCGCGGCGGCGCGCGGCGACACCGAGCATTTTCTCGTGCGCATCGCCGAGGTGCAGTGGGCGCTGATGATCTGTGTCTTCTGCATCTCGCATGTGCCGGCGCTGCTCAGCCTCGACATCCCCGGTTTTCAGGGCCGCAACGTCCTGCTGATCGCCTTCCTCGTCGTCGTCGTGCAAATGAGCGACGTGCTGCAATATGTCTGGGGCAAGCTCCTCGGCCGCACCAAGATCGCGCCCAGGCTGTCGCCGTCGAAGACGGTCGAGGGCTTCGTCGGCGGCGCGCTCAGCGCGACGGCGGTCGGCGCGGCCTTGTCCTGGATGACGCCGTTCACGCCGCTGCAGGCGGCGTTCCTGGCGCTGGTCATCGTGCTGATGGGCTTCTTCGGCGGGCTCGTCATGTCGGCGATCAAGCGCGATCGCGGCATCAAGGACTGGGGCCATCTGATCGCCGGACATGGCGGTTTCCTCGACCGGCTCGATTCGGTGGTGTTCTCCGCCCCGATCTTCTTCCACCTCGTTCGTTACGGCTGGTCGACCACGTGAGCCCGCTGCTGGCGCGCCTGATGCGAAGCAGCATCGTCCATGTCGCTTTCGCTTTCCTCGCCATGGGCAGCTGGGCGGCGTTCGCCAACCGCGCCCATCCGATGCCGGCGCCGCTTCTCGCCGGGCTGATCCAGGGCACGCTGTCCGCTCTCATAACCCTGCTGCTGAAACGTGGTATCGAGTATCTCGCCAGCCGCTTCACCGGCCTGGCCGCGCTGCTGGCGCCGCCCGTGATCGCCTGTGCCGTATCTGCCAGCCTGCTGACCATCATCCACACGATCGGCGGTACCCCGGAGATCGCCAGGACGATCGCCGTGCCGCTGACGGTCGCGACCAGCTATGCGGCGCTCTACAATTTTTCGCTGTGGCGCAGCAGGAAGGCGATGAACCATGGCGCAGAGTGACGACCGGCGGCCGCTCTCGAGCCGCGACACCGGCTGGGCCCGGGCGATTGCGCGCCGGCTGAGCGCGACCGGCATCACGCCGAACCAGATCTCGATGGCGAGCATGGTGATGGCGGCCTGCGCCGGGGCTGCCTTCTGGCTCGTGGGAACTGCGGCCCCGGGGCCGCGTGTCGCGCTGCTCCTTATCGCGGCTCTGTTCTGCCAGCTCAGGCTGCTCTGCAATCTCTTCGACGGCATGGTCGCGATCGAAGGCGGCAAGCAGGCTGCCGACGGGCCGTTCTGGAACGAATTCCCCGATCGGGTCGCCGATATCCTGATCCTGGCCGGCGTCGGTTACGGGATCGGCGCTCCCGCTCTGGGCTGGGCGGCGGCCGCTTTTGCCGTACTGACGGCCTATACCCGCGAGCTCGGCCGCAATTGCGGGCTCCCGGCCGATTTCTCCGGCCCGATGGCCAAGCAGCACCGCATGGCGACGATCACGGCCGCGGCGCTCGTTTCCCTGCTGGAGCCGCTCTGGCGCGGTCAGAACGAGGTGCTGGTCGTCGCACTCTGGCTGATCGCGGTCGGCGCTGCCGTGACCGCTCTCAGGCGGGCGGCGAACATCGTGCGCGGCTTGCGGGCCCGCTGAGCTTACCCGAGGCCCGCGTCGGCCTCAGCCGCCCGTCACGCTCATATGCCGGCCGACTGCGGCGCGGGGCCGGCGCCGGTCGATGACGAAGTCGTGGCCCTTGGGCTTGCGCGAGATCGCTTCTTCCATCGCCCGGTAGAGCAGGGCGTCGTCGCTCGAGGCGCGGATCGGCGCGCGCAAATCGGCGGCGTCCTCCTGGCCGAGGCACATATAGAGCGTGCCGGTGCAGGTCAGGCGCACGCGGTTGCAGCTCTCGCAGAAATTATGCGTCATCGGCGTGATGAAGCCGATCAGCCCGCCGGTCTCCCGCACCCGGACATAGCGAGCCGGCCCGCCGGTCCGGTAGGGATCGTCGTCGAGCGTATAGCGGTCCATCAGCTTGGCTCGCACCATCGAGAGCGGCAGGAACTGGTCGAGCCTGGCCGGCTCGATATCGCCGAGCGGCATCACCTCGATCAAGGTCAGGTCCATGCCGAGCCCATGGGCCCACTGCATCAGGCCCTCGATCTCGTCCTCGTTGACGCCCTTGAGCGCGACCGCGTTGATCTTGACGCGCAGGCCGGCCTTGCGCGCCGCCTCGATGCCGGTGAGCACCTTGGAGAGATCGCCCCAGCGCGTGATCTTGCGGAATTTCTCGGGGTCGAGCGTGTCCATCGAGACGTTGACACGGCGCACGCCGCAATCGGCCAGCTCCTGCGCATAGCGGGCGAGCTGCGAGCCGTTGGTGGTCACGGTCAGCTCGTCGAGCGCGCCGGAGGCGAGATGGCGCGAGAGCGAGCGGAACAGGTTCATGATGTCGCGCCGGACCAGCGGTTCGCCGCCGGTGATGCGCAATTTGCGCGTGCCGCGCGAGACGAAGGCGGTGGCGACGCGGTCGACCTCTTCCAGCGTCAGCAGATCGCGCTTCGGCAGGAAGGCCATGTCCTCGGACATGCAGTAGACGCAGCGGAAATCACAGCGATCCGTCACCGAGATGCGCAAGTAGGAGATGTCGCGGCCGAACGGGTCGGTCAGCGGCGCACGCATCAAGGGCCTGATGGGGTCATGCAGCACGGTGGCTGAAATCCTCGGGCGGTCGCGGTCTTGCGGCGCAGTGCGCCTGCCGTTGCTCTGATATAGGAAGGCAGCATTGTCGGCGGCAAGCCCGCGGTCAAGCCGGCTGATCGTCGCAAGCTGTTCTGGAGAAACACGAAGATGTCAGATTGGCCGAGCGAGATCCGTCTGTCGAAGGACCGCCGCACCCTGCACGTCACCTTCGAGAGCGGCGAGAGCCATGCACTCCCGGCCGAATTGCTGCGGGTCGAAAGCCCTTCGGCGGAGGTCCAGGGCCACAACCCGGAGCAGAAGCAGACTGTGCCGGGCAAGCGCGAGGTCGAGATCCTCAAGGTCGAGCCGGTCGGCCACTACGCCGTCCGCCTGACCTTCGACGACATGCACGACACCGGCATCTATGGCTGGGACTATCTGCGTGAGCTCGGCCGCAACGGCGAGGCGAAGATGCAGGCCTATCTCGACGACCTCGCCGCCAAGGGCCTGTCGCGGGAGCGCACGCGCAGAAACTAAAAGCAGCACTCCCTCCGTGATGCGTGAGGTCGGCGCCGGCCGCCCGGCCCTCCCGCCCTTGCGCCGGGTGCAGCTCCCCGATGCAATTCCTGCCTCAGGTCTTAACATTCCCTTAGCATGCGGGTTCTAGGCATGGTTGCATGCCGTTCGAATCATCTCGGGTGGCGCTGGCTACCCGGGGGATTGGATGAGTGTTCGCATGAACGGTTCCGCTCCCGGCGGAAAGCTTTTTCGTACTGTCAGCCTCGCCGCATTGGCCTTGGGCTCGCACCTTGGGGCGGCTTCCGCCGAGACCTATAACGCAGGTAATTTCGGGCAATTATCCGGTACCATCACTCTGGCGAATGGTGACGGTGATCCCAGCTCGACGATCCTGCTGACAGGCAGCTTCGTCACGTCGGGTGTCTTGGCAGTCCCGACCAAGCCGATCACGATCGACACCCAAGGGTTCACGCTGTTCGGCGCGCCAAACAGCGGCATCCAGTTCTCCGGCGCCGGTGCCGTCAGGACGCTGGTCGGCACGTTCCAGGGCTCCAATGGCGGGACTTCAGGCGCCGCGCTGCAAGTGCGCAATGGAGCTTCGATAACGAATTTGGGCCTGGTCCAGGGCGGAACAGCCGCTTCCGGGAACGGCGGTCCAGGCGTCGATTTGGGCGGTCCCGGTGCTGCTGTCACGCTGACGAACCACGGCACCATTCGAGGCGGGACCGGGACATTGGGTGGTCTCGGCATTCTCGTGCGGTCCAGTACCGCTGGCTCGAATCTGATCGTCAATTCGGGATTGATCGAGGGAACGAACGCCGCGGCAATCGTGACCAACAGCGCGACAATCTCGCTCGACATCGTCAACAGCGGCAAGATCCGGGCGGGCACGGGTCAGAACGCGATTGGGTGGCTGGCCGGCGTCACGCCGACAACGGGCAAGCTCACTCTGGAACTGCAAGCAGGGTCGGAGATCACAGGCAATGTCGTGGCCAACGCAGCCGGCAGCAACGACGTCTTTCGCCTCGGCGGCACGGCCGACGCGAGCTTCGACGCTTCGGCGATCGGCAACAGTGCGCAGTACCAGAACTTCGACCGTTTCGAGAAGACCGGTAGCAGCACCTGGACGCTGACGGGGACGACCACTGCGGTGACGCCGTGGCGGCTGGTCGGCGGTACCTTGTCGATCGCCAGCGACGGTAGCCTCGGCGCGACGAGCGGTGCGCTCACCTTCGACGGCGGCACGCTGCGGACCACGGCGAGCACCGCCTCGGCCCGCGACGCCGTGATCAATGCGGCGGGCGGCACCGTCCAGACCGATGCCGACTTCTCCTGGTCGGGCACGATCAGCGGCGCCGGCGCGCTGAACAAGACCGGCAATGGCACGCTCGTGCTGACCGGCAGCAACAGCTATGCCGGCGGCACCACGATCGCGGCGGGCACCTTGCAGCTCGGCAATGGCGGCACGACGGGGTCGATCGTGGGCGACGTCGCGAACAACGGCACGCTCGCCTTCAATCGCTCGGATGACGTCACTTTCGCCGGCATCGTCTCCGGCAGCGGCTCCCTGCAGCAGATCGGCAGCGGCACGCTGACGCTGACCGCGAGCAACAGCTATACCGGCGGCACCACGATCAGCGGTGGCACCTTGCAGCTCGGCAATGGCGGGACGACCGGGGCGATCGTCGGTGATGTCGCGAACAATGGCACGCTCGCCTTCAACCGCTCGGACGACGTCAGCTTCGCCGGTGCGATCTCGGGCAGCGGCGGCGTGCGCAAGCTCGGGACGGCGTCGCTCACTTTGACCGGCGCCAACAGCTATGCCGGCGGCACGGAGATCACCGCCGGCACGCTGACCGGCTCGGCCGCGAGCTTCGGCTCCGGCAAGATCACCAATAATGGCGCGCTGATCATCGCGCAGTCGAGCGATGCGACCTTTGCCAACGCGATCAGCGGCACCGGCACGTTCAGCAAGACCGGCGGCGCCGCGCTGAACCTGACCGGCGACAGCTCGGGCTTCACCGGCGCGACGACGATCGCCGAGGGAACCCTGCTGGTGAACGGCTCGCTCTCCGGTTCGGCGGTGACGGTTGCGTCCGGCGCCCGGCTCGGCGGCTCGGGCACGGTCGGGGCGACGACGGTCGCCGCGGGCGGGCGGATCACCCCCGGCAACTCGATCGGCACGCTCACCGTGGGCGGCGCCTATGTCCAGAATGCCGGAGCGGTTTACGAGGTCGAGATCGATCCGCGCAGCGTCACCTCCGACCGCATCGAGGTGAAGGGCACGGCGACACTGGCCAATGGCGCGACGATCGCGGTCACGAACACCACCGGCGGGAGCTATGTCGCCGGCCAGCGCTACACCATCCTGACCTCGAGCGGGCTGACCGGCACTTACGGCAACACCGACATCGTGGTCAGCCCCTTCCTCAGCCTGCGCAACGGCACCGACGCGACCAACGCCTATCTCAGCGTGATCCAGACCCGCTCGGTCGGCAGCATCGGCAATACCGGCAATGAGCAGCAGGTCGGCCAGGCGGTCGATAGCCTGCCGGCCGGCAATCCCGTGCAGACCGAGGTGACGAACAAGCCGACGGTGGATGCGGCGCGCGATGCGCTTGGCCAGCTCGCCGGCGAGATCCATGCCTCGGCCCGCACCGTGCTGGTCGACGAGAGCTGGCTGCTGCGGGCCGCGGTCAACGACCGCCTGCGCTCGGCCTTCGGCGCGGTCGGCGCCGCCCCGATGGCGACGCTGAACTACGGTTTTACCGCCGACCTCGCCCCCGCCGTGAAGGGGCCGATGCCGAGGCCGCCCTCAGCCGAGCGCTTCGCGGCCTGGGGCCAGGGCTATGGCGCCTGGGGCCGCACCAGCAGCGATGGCAATGCCGCGAGCCTCTCGCGCTCGACCGGCGGCCTGCTGGTCGGCGCCGATGCCGCCGTCTTCGAGAATCTGCGCCTGGGCGTCGTCGCCGGCTATAGCCGCAGCAGCTTCGAGGTGAACGGCCGGCTCTCCTCCGGCGAGAGCGACAATTACCACCTCGGCCTTTATGGCGGCGGGCAGTTCGGCGCGCTCAGCCTGCGCACCGGCCTGAGCTACACCTGGCACGATCTCTCGACCCGGCGTGGCATCGTCTCGGCCGGGCTCGGCGACCTCCTGCGGGCCGATTACGATGCCGGGACCGTGCAGGCCTTTGGCGAGTTCGGCTATCGCATAGAGATCGGGCAGGTCGCCTTCGAGCCGTTCGCGGGCCTGGCCTATGTCAATCTGCGCAGCGACGGCTTCACCGAGCGGGGCGGGGCGGCGGCGCTCTCCAGCGGCAGCGACGACGTGAGCCTCGGCTATGCCACGCTCGGCCTGCGCGCCGCGACGACGGCCCGCCTGTCCGGCATGGACCTGACCCTGCGCGGCGGCCTCGGCTGGCGCCATGCCTTCGGCGATGTCGATCCCAAGCTGACGCTCGCCTTCGCCGAGGGCAACAGGTTCGCCATTGGCGGTCTGCCGATCGCTCGCGACGCCGCCCTCGTCGAGGCCGGGCTCGACCTTGCGCTCGGTGCCGGCGTCACCCTCGGAGCCTCCTATGCCGGCCAGCTCGCCGAAAGCGCCCAGGACCACGCCTTCAAGGCCAACCTCGCCGTCAGGTTCTGAGGACTGCGGAGAGCGCAGCGCGATCTGTTCAGAGGTAGCACTGCACCTGCGGGCCCAACGGGGGAGGGCGAGGCGGGGCCCTGATGCCGGCTTCACGGTATCCGCTCCGATCCGCATCGAATCCTTATGTCGCCCGGCCTAGCTTGCACTCGGTGTCGTGCCCGGTCGCTTTCGGAGCAGGGGCGCCATCGAGCCCCGGCCGCCCCGTGGGGTTCGGTGGCCTTCTGCATCCGTTCGCTGCCTATCCCGAGCCCGGCAGTGGCGCGGCGGAGCGCCCCGTTCTGCCGCGCCACCATTCTCAAGCCACACTACCGAGGTCGACATGGATCACTGGCTTCACGGGATGTTCACTGCTCTCGTCACGCCCTTTAGCGCCGGCGCCCTGGATGAGCCGAGCCTGCTGCGCTTGGTCGATTGGCAGGTCCAGGAGGGAGCTGATGGCATCGTGCTTGGCTCCGCGAGCGGCGAATATTCGACGCTGACCGGCAATGAGCGCATCCGGCTCGTCAGGCTGGCGCGTGCCGCGGCCGGGTCCGGCTATCCGATCCTGGCTGCTGCGGGCTCATACTCGACCGCGGACAGTGTCACGGAGGTCAAGGAGGTGACGGCGGCGGGCGCGAGCGCCATCCTGCTGCGGCTGCCCTATTACAGCAGGCCGACGCAGGCCGGTCTCGTCCAGCATGTCCTGTCGGTGGCGGAGGTCACTTCGCTCCCCGTGATCGTCGACAATGATCCCGATCGCTGCGCCGTCGATCTCACGCCCGAGGCCCTGGCCGAGATGGCGGCGCATCCGGCGATCGTCGGCATCCTCGAGCGGCGCGGCGACATTGCCCGCTGCGATCGCATCATGCGCAGCTGCAGCCGGCATTTCCTGCGCCTCACCGGGGCCAGCGACACCATCCCGTCCTATGTCGCCGCCGGCGGCTGCGGCGCGGTTACCAGCATTGGCAACCTCGCGCCGCGCCTGCTGCGCCGCATCAGGGAAGCCTGCCGCGCCGGGGCGTTCGAACAGGCCCAGACCCTGCAGCGGCGCCTGACCCCGCTCCATGGCCTGCTCTCCCGCGAGCCCGATCCCGTCGCGGTCAAGCTGGCCCTGTCGTTCCAGCATCCGGGTGTCGAGCCCATCTGCCGGTTGCCCCTCGTCGCAGCACAGCCTTCATTGGCAGACGAACTGAGATACGCGCTCGACGATCTGCCGCGACCGGTCAATGGCCAAATGGCCGGGCACCGTTCGGCGGCCTAGCGCGACAAGGTTTGTCCCGCTTCCTTATGCGGAGCTGATGCCGCCGCCCCACAGGCGGCATCGCGAGCTGATGCGGGCCTGGCCGATCATCCTCCATCACGTGATGGAGGTCAGGCATGACCACTTATGAAGCGGTGAAACGGCAGCGCGAGGCGGCGTCCCGGACCGGGCCGCGCAACAAGCAGTCCGGCGAGATCGCCAGGGACCTGTTGCAGTCCCTCGTCCTTCTGCTCCTGCTCGCCGCCGTGCTGGCCGTGCGGATCTACGCTACGGCGCCGTTTTGATCGACTCAGCGTGGCGGACGCTAAAAGGCCGGCGCGAGGCCGGCCTTTCCAAAGCTCCGATGCGTCCGCCGCTCAGCGGGCGACGACGACGCGGGTGCCGACCTTGGCACGCTCGTAGAGGTCGATCACGTCCTCGTTCAGCATGCGGATGCAGCCCGAGGAGACCGCCTGGCCGATCGTCTCAGGCTCGTTCGAGCCATGGATGCGGTAGAGGGTCGAGCCGAGATACATGGCGCGGGCGCCGAGCGGGTTCTCCGGGCCGCCGGGCATGAAGCGCGGCAGGTCGGGGCGGCGCTTCAGCATCTGCGCCGGCGGGGTCCAGCCCGGCCACTCGGCCTTGCGGGTGACGGTCTGGGTGCCGCCCCATTCGAAGCCGGGACGGCCGACGCCGACGCCGTAGCGGACGGCCTTGCCGTCGGGCAGCACGAAATAGAGGCGGCGCTCGCTCGTGTTGATCACGATCGTGCCGGGGCGGTAGGTGCCGCTGAACGAGACGATCTCGCGCGGGATCGCGGTCGCCTGTGCCTTGGCGGGGTCGACATAGGTGACGAGCGGCTGGCGGGTGAGCGGGTCGATCTCGGCGACGGCGGCGGTCGCGGTGGCCGCGAAGGCCGTGCCGGCGATCAGGGCCAAACGGAGGAAGCGGAGCATAGCGGCCTCGGGGCGTTTCGGGGATGGGCGGGCGCGAGGAAAGGTGACGGAAAAACGTCAACAATTCCCCAAATCTCTGGCAGAGCGGGGGCTGCCGTTCAATCGATGCGTGTTCACATCGGCGCGACCTTTCGAGCTTTGAAGGCGCCCGTTGCTGGGCTGCAACAGGCGGTGCCGTCTGTATGGCTGCTTGAGGGGATTTGGGCGATTTTCGGACAAAAGCGCGGCGCAGGGAAAAAGTTCCCTGCGGCAAAATGCGGCCGAAACGGGATCGCGCGATTGGTGCGGGAGTGCGGAACCTCATCGTCACGACCGCGTTGTGATGGCGCCGCTTGCCGGCGACGATCTCGAGGCCTGCCGACCAATGATTCCTGAAGACCAAGAGGAACAGCGCATCATTAGGATCGCGCGCGCCCTCTGTCGCTCGGCGCGCATCGACCCCGATGCTGCGATCGACGAGCGCACCCGCCCGCTGCTTCCCACTGCGCATGATGTCGGCGCGGTGCCGCTGCCCGCCTGGGTGGCCTTCCGCGATTCGGCCCGCGCCTTTGCTGCCCGTTATCCGCGCGAGATCGTGAGCAGCCTCTGACGGCTTCTCCGATTGTCGTTAACCGGCCGTTCCCCTAATCTTCGAGCAAGGGGCAACTTCCGATTGCAAAGCCGGGCCGGCTCTGGTCCGCTTATGCGAACGCCGGGAGGTTCGCCATGCCTGCCTGCCAACTCAATGCCGGGCCCGAAGAGCTCGCTGCCCTGGGTGCTGCCTTTCACGAGGCGTGGGGGCATGTCGGCCCGATCTATGGACCGTTCGAGAACCCCCATCGCGAATGGCTCGCGCGTCTGATTCTCGGTCTGCGTCGCTCCGGCCATTCCGGCGACATCGCCTTGCTCGCGATCGAGCAGTTCATGGCCACTGCACCATTGGCCGAGTGGACGAACAGCGCGAGGGGCGCGCAGCAGCATCCGGGGCCGAGCGCCCGGAACTGAGCCCCCTGCGCACATCCGTTCGTAGCGCCTCGGCGTGAACCTCCAGCACCCTGTCCGGAGCGTGCCCGTTTTGCGGGCAACGTTGCCGTAATCTTCGCACGCAATCTGTGCCGTGCTGACCCGGTCCGTTGTGCGGACCTGGGGTCGCAAGAGCCGGATCCGACCAGGTTGAATCAGCCTGATCGGTGAAACCGTCTCTTACTCGTCTGGCCTGATGCGTCGGCGGCGACCTAGGCCGCCGCAAGGAGTCTTTGATGAAGCGTTTCACCTCGATGGTCGGCCTGCTGGCCCTGCTCGCAGCACCGGCCATGGCGGCCGATCCTCGTATGCCCGTGCAGCAATGGCAGCCGGCTTATTCGCAGCCGCGCGCCTATAACTGGAACGGCGTCTATGCCGGTGTGCATGCCGGTGCCTCATTCGACCGTTTCGAGGGGACTGCCAAGAAGAGCCGCAACGAGATCCTGCTCGGCGGCCAGCTCGGCTACAACCTGCAGATGGGTGGTCTCGTCACCGGTCTCGAGGCCGACATCTCGATGAACGGCCTCGGCAAGGGCGCCAAGCGCACGGGAGGCACCAGCGCCGACATGCGCTATGTCAGCACCCTGAAGGCTAGAGCCGGCTTCGCCTTCGATCGCTTCCTGGTCTACGGTCTCGGCGGTGTCGCCTATGGCAGCCTGAAGGCGAGCGACGGCCTGGTCTCGAAGGAGAAGAGCAAGGTCGGCTATGTCGTCGGCGCCGGCGCCGAATACGGCATCACCGACAACCTCTCTGCCAAGCTCGAATACAACTACGTTTCGCTCGGCAAGCAGAACTTCCAGTTCACCACTGGCCGCGCCCGCGTCGGCGTCAACGAGCATCTGGTCAAGGCCGGTCTGAACTACCGGTTCTGATCCTCGAAACTCCGGGGCGGGAGACCGCCCCGGTTTGCCCTGCGGTCTTAATGGCCGCGCCTAGGCATGGATGGAGCGTGATGCGTCTGGATATTTCGCCCCTATTCCGGCATCACGTTCCATCCGTGCACCCTGAAACGACCCCTCAATGCGCGCCTTGATCGTCGAGGACGAGCCACAATTGATGGCTTTCCTGTCCTCGCTCCTCACCAATGCCGGCCTCATCGCCGATCGCACGACGACGATCGATGCGGCGCTGGCCGCCCTGCGCTCGACCCCTTTCGACATCGCCATCATCGACCGGCGCCTGCCCGATGGCGACGGCCTCTCGATCGTCAAGGCGCTGAGCACGGCCGAGACGCGGCCCGCCTTCCTGGTCCTGACCGCTCGTGATGCCAAGGCCGACGTGATCGAGGGCCTGAACACTGGCGCGGACGACTATCTGATCAAGCCCTTCGAGCCGGAGGAGCTGCTGGCGCGCCTGCGCGTCATCCTGCGCCGGCGCCATCCCAAGCGCTCGCTGGTGATCACCGCCGGCAATCTCTCGCTCGACCTCGAGGGGCGCAGTGCCTCCGTCGACTCGGAAATGCTCGACCTGCGCCGGCGCGAGGCGCTGATCCTCGAGGCGCTGGTCCAGCGCGTCGGCCGCGTCGTCACCCGTGACGTCCTGATCGAGGCGGTCTACGGCTTCGATGACCTGATCGAGTCCAACACGCTCGAAGCGCAGATCTCGCGGCTGCGGCGCAAGCTCAAGGAAGCCGGCGCGCGGGTCGAGATCACTTCGCTGCGCGGCATCGGCTACATGATGCGGACATCGGAACTGGCGCAGTAGCGCAAACTCAGCCGCCGCCGGTCTCGCGCGGCGGGAAGACGAGGCGCACCTTGGTGCCGCCGCCTGGCCGGCCGAGGATGGTGAGCGTCCCGCCATGGGCGGCCATGATGTCGCGCACGATCGTCAGGCCGAGCCCGGCGCCGGTGGAGTTCGGCGACATCCGGTTGAAGGGCTCGGTCACCTGCGGGCGATCGGCAACCTCGATTCCCACCCCGTCATCGGCTACCTCGAGCACGGCGCCGTCGATCACCTTCACCAGGATCGTCGATTTCGCCTGGGCATGGCGCAGCGCATTGTCGACCAGGTTGGCGATGGCGGCCCTTACCGTTGGTTCGTTGGCCTCGATCAGCGATTGGCGCTCGCCTTCTTCCTCCAGGGCGACGTCGGCATCGTTGTTCAGGATCATGGGCGCGAGATCGGCCAGGACTGCGCGGGCGATCCGGTTGAGCTGCAGCGGCTCGAACGGCAATTCGGTGCTGTGCAGCCGGGCGAGCTGCAGCATCGACGAGACGATCGTGGTCAGCCGGCTGACGTCGGTGGTGAGCGCGAGCCGCATCTGGTCGTTCGGCAGCGCGTCGATCCGGCCGCGCATCACGGTGAGCGGGGTGCGCAGCTCGTGCGCGACATTGTTCATGAAGCGCCGCTGCACCTCCATGTTCCCGGCGATCTGGTCGAGCGCGGCATTGAGCGCCGTGGTGAGTGGCATCAGCTCGATCGGGGTCTCCTCGGTCGGCAGCAGCCCACGCGGCGCTCTCGGATCGATCCTCGCCGCGGCTTCCGCGGCGCTGCGCAGCCGCTCGCCGATATAGGACACCGACATCGCGATCGCGCCGGCGATCAGGAGGCCGAAGACCACCGAGATCGCCAGGGCCGAGCCGGCGATGGCGCGGAGATAGTGGGCGAGGATCAGGTCCCAGCCGGGCAAGCCGCCCCCGGTGGCCACGATGACGCGGTTGCCGTCCTTCTCGATCACGTCGAAGGCGAGCGCATTGTCGCCGCCGACCCGCATCTGCGC
Source organism: Allobosea sp. GW821-FHT10B12 (assembly GCF_059415545.1). Classification (NCBI taxonomy): domain Bacteria; kingdom Pseudomonadati; phylum Pseudomonadota; class Alphaproteobacteria; order Hyphomicrobiales; family Alloboseaceae; genus Allobosea; species Allobosea sp. GW821-FHT10B12. The sequence goes on along the minus strand of NZ_JBWKNL010000010.1, from coordinate 71,823 downwards.
GGCAATCGTCGGACCGTCGAGCCGGATGTCGATCGGCAGGCCCGGCCGCAATTCTGGCGCATACTCGACGACGGAACGTCCATCGGAGACGAGGTACCAAAGCGAGGGGCTGGTACGCTCGATCCGGGTGAGACCGGCGGTCTTCTCGACTTGCAAGGCGTTGCCCGAGGGCTGGCGCACGCTTTGCTGGATGATCTGGGAGGTGACGTCATTGCGCAGGACGCCGGGATCCTCGGTGATCAGGGCAAACGCGATGACGGCGCCGATGAAGGCGGTGAACAGGACGATGCCGAGCAGCGACAGGCGCAGGGTGAGGGCGCGCGACAGGGAGATCATTGCCGGGCTCCGCCGCCATGCCTTGCCGCAGGCAGCGGCTGACTTGCCGGTAGCGCCTGGCGCGGGGGCGATACAGTGTTGTGAGTCGTCACGGCACCTCGATGCGGGTATGGCTTGCGCAACCGGGCGTTCGCCCCTTCCAGTCTCTGCATGGACCGTATCGCCATTGCCGTTCAACTCTCTTCCGGAGCTGCCGGCCTGATGTCTGCGTTGCGCGTCATTTGGAGTTGGCCTTCGCTGCGCGTCATGTTGGCTACGTTGCTGGCCCTCGTGCCGAGCCTCGTGCTCGCACAAGGAGCCGTGACGAAGGGCGAGGTCCGAGCCGGCCAGCTGCCGACGACCCCGCGGCAGGACATCTTCCGCCTCGTCGAGGGCGTCTTCGACACCACCACCAAGACGGTCAGCCTTCCGATCGAACGCTCGCTCGCGCTCTTCGGCGAGCCGAACGCCTATATCGTCGGCGGTGAGCTCAGTGGCTCCTTCGTGCTCGGCGGGCGGCATGGCAGCGGCGAGCTGCGCTTCTCCGACGGCATCCCGGTTCCGGTGACCTGGTCGGCGCTCTCGGTCGGCATCGGCCTCGGCGCCGACTATGGCCGGGTGATCATGCTGGTCTACGGGCTTGATCGCTACGAGGACGTATTCGGCACCTATGCTAGCCTCGGCGGCAGCGCCCATTTCCTTGCCGGCGCCAACGCCACCATCCTGGCCTCCTCCCGGGCGCGGATCGTTCTGATCTCTTCCGGCCTCGGTCTGCGCTTTTCCGGCGATCTCAGCCGCATCGTCATCGAGCCGGCGGGGCCGACCGAGCAGCTGCGTCCGCCGGGCCGGATCTGCGCCACGCCGGCCGATTGCGCGCCGCCGGGCCGCTGACGGATTCTGTGCAGGCAGGGCTCGCCTCCTAGCGGCGGCTGTCGAGCAGGCGGTGCGCCGTGGCATGCAGCTCGTCGAGCTGGCTCGAAATCTCGAGCGCGATCAGGCCCATCTCCCGCTCGTTGGCCGTTCGGCGCACATAGAGCGGCTCCGACCAGAGCACGCAGCCGCGCCCGAAGGGCAGGGCGATGCTGGCCCTGTCCCAGTTGTCGAGGTCGACGCGGGCGCTGGTCACCGCGGCGAAGAGATAGATCGGCCGGCCGGTGGCGCGCGCGAGCTGGACGGCGCCCTTGCCGGCGACGCGGGCGATCTTCGGGACATCGGCGGTCAGGACGAGGCTGGTGCCTTCACGGAGCGCCTCGCGCATCTCGAAGAAGGCGGGAACGGCGCGCTTGACCTTGATCTTCGGGCGGCTCTGCGTGCCCGAGCCACGAATGGCGCGAAAGCCCGCCCGCTCGACCACCGAGGCGACCACCGCCCCGTCGAAATGCAGCGAGGTCAGGATCGCCACCTGCGAGGCGCCGTCGAGTGCGGCGAGGCTGAGCATCTGCTGGCCGTGCCAGGTCAGGGCGATGAAGGGCTCGCGGCTGCGCTCCCACGGTCTCGCGCCCGGGATCGCCGGCTTGAACCGGGTCGTGCGCTGGACGAAGTCGAGATAGACGTGCAAGGCGCGGCCGGCGAACGCCGCAGATTGCCCATTGCCGAATCGCATGATCCGATCTCCACGGTGATTCCGATGGAGGGATCGGCGCGTCGGCTTGCTCCAACATTGCGCGGCCCTGCGGCCGTCTCTTCAGCGCATCATGAATTTGACGATGCGGGCGACGAGCTCCTCATCCTGCCCGGCAAAGCCGTGATGTGCACTGAAGCGGCAGGGATTGGCCTCATCGGCCTGCCCGCCGCTCATCCACTCGACCTGGACGCGCCCGCCTGCCCAGGCCTGGAATGGGGCGACGCCGGCGGGCAGTGTCAAGCGACAGCGATCCTCGCGATGATGCAGGGCGAGCGTGCGCGGCAGCCGGTTCGGCGTCCCCAGGATGCTCTGGACGGTACTATCGCCGGGGCCTGACGCCTTGCTGAGGAGGCCCGAGGTCAGCACCAGCCTATCCGGCATGGCGCCCTCCACGATTCCCTGGGCGGCACGCTGCGTGCCCATGCTGGTGGCGACCACGATCACCGGGCGCTTGATCGCAGCCATGTGGTCGACTGCAGCGGAGAGGCTCGTCCCGAGTTCGGCGAGCAGCACATTGTAGCCCTGCGCGACGAAGGCGTCGCGATTGCGGATCAGGACATTGTCGCCAGCCTTGCCGAAGCGCGCGCCGCTGCCGACCTCGAGGCGGCCATCACCGCCGGCGAGCAGGATCACGCTGCCCTTGGAATGCGCGGCACGGATGAGGATACTGCGGACGCCGGCGATCGTGACGGTCTCGCCGCCCTTGACCGTGATCGGCGTCTCCGCCCGGCCGGTTGACGGGATGGCGAACGACGATAGGACCGCCAGCACGCCGAGGGCGCGCAGGAAACGCTGCTGATATCCGATCATGTTGTTGAGTCACCCATTCACCTGAAAGCGGCACAGAACTGCGCGCGCCACCGTCACCGTGTCGCGCCTGCGCCTGCCGCCTAGGATTCTGTGGCTACATTGCACGAAATGTGCAGCCGGTTTCATCGCCATTCTTCAGGGGAGTGGAGATGCGATGGTCTGGCGGTAGTCAGGGGTGCCCGACAGGATCCGACGGCTGAGGCTCGTGAGCGTGACCTGCAGTCGACCGCAACCCGGGCTGTCGCTATGGCGCGAAAGCCGCCAAGTGAGTCCGCGCGCCCGCGCGAAGCGGTAGGGCTGCGGCAGTCTCAGTTGGCGGGCGGGATGCCGGCCGCTTTCACCAGCTTCCCGATGTCCTCGATCTCCGTGCGCAGGCGCTTGCCGAACTGCTCGCGATCGAGCGGCATCGGCTCCATTCCGACGGTCCGCAGTTTCTCCTGGATTTCGGGCAGGCGCAGCGCCTTCTGTGCCTCGCCATAGAGGCGTTCGATCACGCTTGGCGGCGTCTTGCTCGGCACGAACAGGCCGATCCAGAACTCATAGGCAGAATCCGGCAGCCCGGCCTCCAGCGTCGTCGGAACCTCGGGCAAGGCGGCGACGCGCTTGGAGGTACTGACCGCCAGAGCCGTCAGCGACCCCTCTTTCAGATAAGGGAGTGCCGCGGACAGCGGCAGGAAATAAACGTCGATCTCGCCGGCGAGCAGGCCAGTGATGGCGTCGACCGGGCCCCGATAGGGCACGTGGTGCATCTGCAGCCCGGCGCCGGCCAGCATGCGCAGCGCCGCCAGATGGGATGTGCTGCCGCTGCCCGCCGAGGCGTAGTTCAGGGCACCGGGCTTGGCCTTCGCCGCCTCGACGAGGTCGGCGACGGTCCTGAACCCCTTCTTGGGTGTCGTGACCAGCACGCTCGGCTGGATGCCGAAGGGGATCACCGCCGCAAGATCGCCCATCGTGTCATAGGGGAGCTTGGAATAGAGGGAGGGCGCTATCGCGATCGACGAGGAATGGACCAGGATGGTGTAGCCGTCCGGCGTCGCCTTCGCGACGGTCGCAGCCCCGATCGTGCCACCGGCTCCGACGCGGTTTTCGACCACGATTGGCCGGTCGAGTTGCCTGGACATCTGATCGAGCACGATCCGGCCGACCACGTCGATGGCATTGCCCGCGGCGAGTGGCACGACGGCCGTGATTGGCCGCTCCGGCCAGGCCTGCGCAGCGGCTGGCCCGGCGAGCAAGGCGGGCCACATGGCGCCCAGCGCCAGCAGTTGCCTCGCCCGGCAGATGATGGCGGTCCGGAAACGGTGTTGCTTCATGGCGTTCTCCCGGTGGCATGCGTCTTCAAAGCCTTCGGCCGATTGCTCTTGTGATTCAGCCGGCCAGACCTGGGCGTGCGCCCAGTCGCAGGCCAGCGTTTCACGCGGGCTTCCTGCGATATGAGTGCCGCCGAACCTCTCTGCAATCGATTGCTATCGTATTATCAAATCTCAAGTCAATGCAACGCCGGCTGTCTTGATTTTTGTGTGATTGGCCAGCTATGCCTGCCTTAGTGTCTCGCGTCGATAAACAATCGATTGCTGAATTCGCGCTCAGGAGCCGTGCATGCCCGACGCTCATCAAGATCACGATCTGTCAGTGCTGGCATTCGCCGGGGCGGCGAACTGGCCGATATGGGCCGGATTGGAGCAGGGCCTTTTCAGTCGCCGGAGCCTTCGCCTGACCCATCGCATCGTTCCGAACTCGCGGGTGATGGCACGGGAGCTGTACGACGGCGGCGCGCAGATCGCCTTGACCTCGGTCGACAATGTCGTGGCCTACACTTCGGGGCAGGGCGAGGAGAATTTGCCCGAACGGCCGGACTTCTTCGCGTTCATGGGCGTGGATGACGGGCTGCTGACGCTGGTCGCGAGCCCCGGTATCGAACGCGTGGCGGATCTGCGGGGCCATCGGGTCGCGGTCGATGCCCAGACGACCGGCTTCGCCTTCGTCCTGCGTGAGTTGCTCGACCGTGCCGGTCTGGAGGCCGGCGAGTTCGAGCTGGTCAGCGTCGGTAACGGCGCTCAGCGGCTGCAGGCACTCCTGGCCGGGCAGGTCTCGGCGACCTTGCTCAACACGCCGCTGGACCTGATGGCCGCCGAAGCGGGGATGACCCTGCTGGCGCGAGCCCGCCCCGAATTGGGCAGTTATCAGGGCATTGTGGGCGCTGCCCGGCGCAGCTGGGCGCAGCGGCATCGCGCACGGCTGCGCGACTTCATCGGCGCATTCGCCGAGGCACTGCAATGGCTGGCCGAGAACGAGGCGGCAGCCGTGCGGGTCCTGCGCGAGCATACTCCCGGGCTGAGCGCGCCTGTCGCATCGGCAACATATCGGCAGCTCTTCTCCGAGGGCGGATTTCAGCGGGACCTGCGGATTCAGATACCGGGACTGGCGACCGTCCTGTCGCTGCGGGCCCGCCACGCCGCGTCCATGCTCCCGCTTGGCGATCCCGCTTCCTATTGCGACGAGACGTTCGCAGTTGCGGGCCGGCCTTGAGGCCTAGCGCGGGGCCGAGGTCGAGCCGCGAACGATGAGGCGCGGCGTCAGCATCACCATGCGCGTCGGGATGTCGTCGCGGCGCATGCGCTGGAACAGCAGGTCCGCCGCCTCGCGGCCCATCGCCCGGTGCTCGATCCGGACGGTGGTGAGTGCCGGCGCGACGAGATCCATCAGTGGCATGTCGTTGTGCCCGACGACGGAAACCTCGTCCGGGCAATGCAGGCCCCGATCGCGCAGTGCGTCATAGGCCCCGAGCGCCAGCAGGTCGTTCGCCGCCACGATACCGGTGACCTGCGGGGCCGCCGCAAGGAGCTTGCCGGCAGCCTCGGCGCCCGCCTCACGGGAATAGGCCGTTGCGTTCTGGCTGAAACTCTCCAGCGGGATGGCCTGGTCGCGGATGGCGGCTTCGAAGCCCCTGAGCCGCAGCAGGCCGGTCGACAGCGTCGGCGGCCCGGCGATATGGCCGATCCTGCGATGCCCGAGCGCGACGAGATGGTCGACGGCGAGCTGCATGCCCCGCATGTCGTCGGAGACCACGGCCGAGACACGCGGTTGCGCCTCGGCCCGGTTGACCAGCACGACCGGTACGTTGCGCTCGAGACAGCGGCCGACGAGCGCGTCCTCGCGTGCCGCCGTCGCCAGGATCAGCCCGTCGACGCGGTGGGCGATCAGCCCGTCCAGCAATGCGGTCGGAGGAGGGGAGCCGGGGCCCGCATCGGCGACGATGGTGGAATAGCCGTCCTCGATCAGGCGCTCGGTGATGCCGCTCAGGATCGGGGCGAAGACCGAGTTGGCGATATCGGGAAGCAGCACGCCGACGAGTTGCGAGCGGCCGGTACGCAGGCTCGCGGCCAGATGGTCCGGCTGATAGCCGAGCTTCTGCGCGGCCTGGAGGATGCTGGCGGCGAGTTCCTGGGCCACCATGGATCGCGTCGACGGGTTGAGGGCTCGCGAGACTGTCGAGGAATGTACGCCGGTGAGCTGGGCGACATCCTTGATCGTGACGGGGCGGGCCTTCGGTGGGCTGGGGGGCACGTACGGCCTCTCGCAGAATCTTGCGCAGCCACCCTAGGGGACAACACGGTTGACAGCAATCAGGTGGCCTGCAAACGTTTGCAGATCGAAGCTGGAGCCTCAAGCGTGAAAAAGACATTCATTCGCGGCACGTGGCAGAAGTCGCGCGCGTTCTCTCCCGCCGTCATCACCGAAGGCGGAAAAACCGTCTGGATTGCTGGCCATACCGGGCAGAAGGACGCATCGGGCCGTTCGCTGGCCGGCGACTTCGAGGCTCAGACATACCAGACCTTCAGCAATATCGAGGAGACCCTCAAGGAGGCGGGGGCGTCCCTGAAGGACATCGTCACGATGACGGTCTTCCTCACCGATCCGCGTCATACGACCCGCATGACCGAGATCCGCAACGAGGTGTTCGGATCGGATTTTCCAGCGAGCGCGGCCATCACCGTGACGGGATTCGCCGATCCCACCATGCTGATCGAGATCCAGGGCGTTGCAGTGGTGGCCGAGTGAGCTGCCCGGCGCCGGGCGAGGCTGTCTCGTCCGGCGGCGCGTACCGACCGTGCATCGTTTTGCAGAACTGGGAAAATGGTGGGCGGCACAGGGATCGAACCTGTGACCCCTCCCGTGTGAAGGGAGTGCTCTACCGCTGAGCTAGCCGCCCGGACCGCGCTGTTCCTAGTGGGGTCGGCCTGCGCCGTCAAGAATGAGTAGCAAGCGCCGGCTGGCCATTGGTCAGACTGCGGACCGCCTGGGGTAGTTCGCTGAAGTGCTGGATCACCAGATCGGGCGCGAGCGCCTCGACCGGCACGTCGGTATAGCCGAACGGCACGCAGACCACCGGGATTCCCGCGGCGCGCGCCGTGTCCACATCGGTGCGCGAATCGCCGATCATCACCGCGCGGGCCGGATCGGCCCCGGCCTGCGTGATCGTCTGCGTCAGATGGCGCGGGTCGGGCTTGCAGAAGGCGAAGCTGTCGCGCCCGGCGATGGCGGCGAAGCGGTCGGTCAGGCCGACCGCATCGAGGAAGAGCTTGGTGTGCAGGATCGGCTTGTTGGTGCAGACGGCGAAGACGAAGCCGTCTGCAGCCAGCGTATCGAGCGCGGCGACGACACCGTCATGGACATAGCTGTCCTGTGCGATCGCGCCGGCATAGATCGTCAGGAATTCCTGGAACAACTGCTCCAGCTTCTCGGCCTCGAGCGGCCGGCCGCTGACCTTGAAGCCGCGCTCGATCAGCGCCCGCGCGCCGGCGCCGACCAGCTCGCGCGCGCGCTCGAGCGGCAAAGCCGCAAGCCCCTCCTGTTCGAGGATGACGTTCAGCGTGCGCATGATGTCGGGAGCGGTCTCGGCGAGCGTGCCGTCGAGATCGAAGACGACGATCGGGGGAAGCGACATGGGCGATCCTGTGGCGTGGCCATCCGCATAAAGGCCGGCCGTCGCGGCTTGGCAAGGCTTGAGACGGAAGGGGTGCCATGTCGTCGTCACCTTGCCGCAATCGCGATGATACGGCTTCCCCGGCATGATAGGGTGCGGGCGAATCGTCGAAAGGGGTCGTAGCGGTGTCGAAACTGTCGAGCTGTTCCAGAAGCTCCCTCCGCCGGGCGCTGGGCGTCGGCCTGTTCGTCTTGCCGGCCTTGGGGGCGGCGCTCGCCGCGCCCTTCGAGTTCGCACCGGCGCCGCAAACCGACCTCAACCGCGTCTATCGCATCGACAAGGCGACCGGCGAGGTCGGTGCCTGCCAGTTCCAGCTCAAGGAGGGCGGCGTCGGCGTCACCGTTTGCTTCCCGGCCGGGGAGGGAGCGGGACCGCAGGCGCCGAGCGACTATGTGCTCGTCCCGTCGCGCCATGAGCGCGAGGGCGGCATCTTCCGCGCCAATGTCCGCACCGGCGAGCTCAGCGTCTGCTACGTCTTCGACGACAAGGTCGTCTGCACGCCGATGGCGAAGTAGCGGCTGCCGGCGGGCTGGTGGCCGAACGGTAACTGCAATCGGCGCACCGCCTGCATGCGGCGTTTTGCTATCGGCAAGCGCTCCCGCTGCGTGCTAGAGCCCCGGCCACCCGTTCATGACGCCGGAGGCTCGTATGCTCGCGCTCAAGGATCCCTCGCTGCTGCGCTCGCAGTGCTTCATCGACGGCGCCTGGATCGGCGAGGGCGTCGATCCGGTCGACAATCCCGCGACCGGCGAGGTGCTGGCCAAGGTGCCGCGTTTCGGCGCTGACGAGACCACCGCTGCGGTCGAGGCCGCCTCGCGCGCCTTCAAGCCCTGGGCGAAGAAATCGGCCAAGGAGCGCTCGCTCATCCTGCGCAAATGGTTCGATCTGATCATGGCGAACCAGGAGGACCTGGCGCAGATCATGACGGCCGAGCAGGGCAAGCCGCTGGCCGAGGCGCGCGGCGAGGTCGCCTATGCCGCCTCCTTCGTCGAGTTCTATGCCGAGGAAGCCAAGCGCATCTATGGCGAGACCATTCCCTCGCCCTTCCCGAATTCGCGCATCATCGTCGCCAAGCAGCCGGTCGGCGTCTGCGCCGCGATCACGCCCTGGAACTTCCCGGCGGCGATGATCACCCGCAAATGCGCGCCGGGCCTGGCGGCGGGCTGCACCTTCGTGGTCAAGCCGGCCCCGGACACCCCGCTGACGGCGCTCGCGCTGGTCGAGCTTGCCGAGCGGGCGGGTTTCCCCAAGGGCGTGATCAACATCGTCACCGGCGATGCGGTCGCGATCGGCGGCGTGATGACCTCCCATCCGGCCGTGCGCTTCATCGGCTTCACCGGCTCGACGCCGGTCGGCAAGCTCTTGATGCAGCAGGCGGCCACGACGGTGAAGAAGGTCGGGCTCGAGCTCGGTGGCAATGCGCCCTTCATCGTCTTCGACGATGCCGATCTCGACAAGGCGGTCGAGGGCGCGATCATCGCCAAGTTCCGCAACATGGGCCAGACCTGCGTCTGCACCAACCGGCTCTTCGTCCAGGACGGGATCCATGACGACTTCGTCGCCAAGTTCGCTGGCGATGTCGCCAGGATGAAGGTCGGCAACGGTGTCGAGGTCGGCGTCGTGCAGGGCCCGCTGATCAACGAGCGCGCGGTCGAGAAGGTCGAGCGCCACGTCGCCGATGCCGTCGCCAATGGCGCCAGGGTGATGGTCGGCGGCCGCCGCCATGCGCTCGGCCGCACCTTCTACGAGCCGACCGTGATCTCCGGTGTGACCACGAAGATGCTGGTCACCACCGAGGAGACCTTCGGGCCAATCGCGCCGATCTATCGCTTCAAGAGCGAGGACGAAGTCGTGGCGATGGCGAACGACACGCCCTTCGGCCTGGCCGCCTATTTCTACACCAGGGATCTCGGCCGCGCCTTCCGCGTCGCCGAGGAGCTCGAATACGGCATGGTCGGCGTCAACTCGGCCATTCTCGGCACCGAGGTCGCGCCCTTCGGCGGCGTCAAGGAATCCGGCCTCGGCCGCGAGGGCTCGCTCCACGGCATCGAGGAGTTCGTAGAGATCAAGTACATGCTGATGGGTGGGCTCGGCGCGTGAGCGAGGATCTGAAGAAGGCGGCCGCTCTGGCGGCACTGGAGCTGGTGCAGCCGGGCATGCGGCTTGGTCTGGGCACTGGCTCGACCGCGAAGCTCTTCGTCGACGGACTCGGGGCGAAGGTTGCCGCCGGCCTTGAGGTGCTTTGTGTCGCGACCTCGGAGGCAACGCAGGCGCAGGCACTCGGTCTCGGTATCCCGATGTCGACGCTCGACGAGACGCCTGAGCTCGACCTCACGATCGATGGCGCCGACGAGCTCGACAGCGCCTTGCGCCTGATCAAGGGCGGTGGCGCGGCGCATCTGCGCGAGAAGATCGTTGCTGCCGCCTCGAAGCGCATGGTCGTGATCGCCGATACCGGCAAGCAGGTCGAGACGCTCGGCCGCTTCCCGCTGCCGATCGAGGTCGTGCCCTTCGGGCTCGAGGCGACGCGCCGGGCGGTTGCGGCCGCGATCGCGTCGTCGGGCGCGCATGGCGAGCTCAAGCTGCGCAAGCGTCCCGATGGGGCGACGCTGCTGACTGACGGCGGCCACTACATCCTCGACGCGCATCTGGGCCGGATCGAGCTGCCCGAGGTGCTGGGACTGGCGCTCAACCAGGTTCCCGGCGTGGTCGAGCACGGCCTTTTCCTCGGCCTGGCGACGGCAGCCTTCCTCGCGGGTGCCGATGGCGTGCGCGTCCTTGGCGATCCCGCAGCCGAGCGCGGCTGACGGGCGTGGAACGGCGTAGTCCGGCCGCAAAAGTGGTTTCCACTTTGGCTGGACATGTTCTAAGAGCGGCCGGCGGCTCGCCCCGGTCAGGGACGTTGCCGCACCAGAATAATGGAATCGCCGCATTCCGGACGATCGACCAAGGGGTAACCGCATGATCCGTCACAGCCTGGCAGGTGCGCTTCTTTCGCTGGCGTTGTTCGCCGTGCCCGCGCTGGCGCAGCAGGCGCCGACGCCGGAGCATCTCAAGGCCGCCCGTGAGGTCGTGATCTCCTCCGGCCTGTCGCAATCCTTCGACTCGATCTATGCCGAATTCACCACCGGCGTCCGTCAGAACATCGGCTCGACCCGGCCCGAGCTGAAGAAGGACATGGACGAGGTCCTCACCGCGCTCAAGGCCGAGTCGGACCTGCGCCGTGAAGAGATCGTCGATTCCTCGGCCCGTATTTTTGCGAGCAAGATGACTGAGGCCGACCTCAAGGAAGTCGCCGCCTTCTTTAACTCGCCGGTCGGCCAGCGCTACAATTCCTATCGCCCGCAGGTGATCGACGAGATCTTCGCGCTGCTGCAGCCCTGGAGCACCGCGACCAGCAACCGGCTCTTCGATCTCTTCCAGGCCGAGATGCGCAAGCGCGGCCACCAGCTCTGAGCGGAAAATTCCCGCAAATGATAAAAAGGCCGCCGGCGAGACCGGCGGCCTTTTTTCGTTTGGCCGAGCCTCAGTTCACCGGGCCGGCGCCGCCGATATCCTCCATCGTCGGATCGCTCGGCCGCACCCCCGTGGCCCGGTTGACCATCACGGTTACCACCCAGAGCACGATGCCGATGCCGATCAGGATGCCGGCGATCTTGTACTGGACCGGGTCGCGCCCGGTCCAGGGACCGGCGAAGAAGGCGCAGAAGATCGCCCCGGCGATCGGCAGGATCGTCGGCGTGCGGAAATGCTCATGGTCGACCGTGTCCTTGCGCAGCATCAGCACGGTGATGTTGACCACGGTGAAGACGCAGAGCAGCAGCAGCGCCGTCGTGCCGCCGAGCGCCGGCACAGTGCCGACGAAGGTGATCAGCGCGAAGGCGAGCAGCGTGGTGAAGGCGATCGCCACATAGGGCGAGCGCCGCGTTGGGTGGACCTTGCCGAGCACTGGCGGCAGCACGTGCTCGCGGCTCATGCCGTAGACCAGCCGGCTCGCCATCAGCATGTTGATCAGGGCGCTGTTGGCGACGGCGAACATGGTGATGAAGCCGAAGATCCAGATCGGGAAGTTGGGTGCGCCGGCCGCGACCACCTTGAGCAGCGGCGTCTCGCCCTCGCCAAGCTGTTCCGGCGAGACCAGCGTGATCGCCGAGACCGAGACCAGCACATAGATCGTGCCGGTGATGACGAGGCCGGCGAGCAGGATCTTCGGGAAGGTCCGCGTCGGGTCCTTGGTCTCCTCGGCCATGTTGACCGAGTCCTCGAAGCCGACCATGGCGAAGAAGGCGAGGGTGGTCGCCGCGATCACCGGCCAGAACATGCCGCCATCGCCGGCCGGCTTGAACTGGGTGATGCGCGAGACGTCGCCTTGGCCGGCGGCGATCGCCCACAGGCCGACGAAGATCACGATCAAGAGGCCGGTCAGCTCGACGCAGGTCAGTACGACATTGGCCTTCACGCTCTCGCCGACGCCGCGGAAATTGATCGCCGCCACCAGCGCCATGAAGGCGAGGCCGACGATGGTGATGCCGATGCCGCCGGCGAGGTTGAGCCCGAAGGCATGGGACATGTTGGCGGCGAAGGCCCGCGAGGCGGTCGAGGCCGAGGTGATGCCCGAGCACATCACCGCGAAGGCGACGATGAAGGTGACGAAATGGATGCCGAAGGCCTTGTGCGTATAGAGCGCGGCGCCTGCGGCGCGCGGGTACTTGGTGACCAGTTCGAGATAGCTGAAGGCCGTGATCATCGCGACGACGAAGGCGACCAGGAAGGGCAGCCAGACGACGCCGCCGACCTGTTTCGCCACCTGGCCGGTGAGCGCGTAGATGCCGGTGCCGAGAATATCGCCGACGATGAAAAGCAGCAGCAGCCAGGGACCCATCACGCGATGGAGACTTGGTTCGGCGGCTTCGGCCTGCGTTGCGGTGGAGGGGGGTAGCGTCGCGTCGCTCATGGTTCATCCTCGCTCGACGGGCCTGAAGGCCGGTGAAGAGGAGAACACAGTCACGCCATCTTTGTTCAAGCGCAACCGGGGCGTGCCGCACCGGTTGCGCGTCGCGTTATTCAGTCGTCCGAGGCCTTGAACTTGTTCAATCCCTTCATCACGAAGGGCGCGACCAGGGCGATGAAGGCGATGCCGAGCAGCGTCGCCGAGCCGGGGTTCTCTAGCAGGATCATCGGGTCGCCGAGGCTGATCTGCAAAGCGCGGCGCAGCTGCGCCTCGGCCATTGGCCCGAGGATCAGCCCGACCACCATCGGCGCGACCGGGTAATCGTAGCGCCGCATCAGATAGCCGATATAGCCGAAGCCGAAGAGCATGCCGAGCTCGACCGGCGAGGGGTTGACCGCGAGGGTGCCCATGGTCGCGAAGACCAGGATGCCGGCATAGAGCCAGGGCTGCGGGATCGCCAGCAATCGCACCCACAACCCGATCAGCGGCAGGTTCAGGATCACCAGCATGACGTTGGCGATGAACAGCGAGGCGATCAGGCCCCAGACCAGGTCCGGCTTTTCGGCGAACAGCAGCGGGCCGGGATTGAGCCCGTATTGCTGGAAGCCTGCGAGCATGATCGCGGCCGTCGCCGACGTCGGCAGGCCGAGCGTCAGCAGCGGCACCAGCGTGCCGGCGGCCGAAGCGTTGTTGGCGGCTTCCGGCCCGGCGACACCTTCGATCGCGCCCTTGCCGAACTCCTCCGGATATTTGCAGAGCTTCTTCTCGGTCGAATAGCTGAGGAAGGTCGGCACCTCGGCGCCGCCAGCCGGCAGCGCGCCGATCGGGAAGCCGAAGGCCGTGCCGCGCAGCCAGGGCGCCCAGGAGCGCTTCCAGTCCTGCTTGTTCATCCAGAGCGAGCCCTTGATCGGGATGATCTCCTCCGGCTCGCGCCAGCGCTTGGAGGCGACATAGAGCGCCTCGCCGACGGCGAAGAGGCCGACCGCCAGCGTCGTCACCTCGACGCCGTTGAGCAGCTCGGGCACGCCGAAGGTCAGGCGCGCCTGGCCGGTCAGCTTGTCGATGCCGATGAGGCCAAGCAGCATGCCGAGGAACAGGCTGGTCAGGCCGCGCAGGGGCGAATCGCCGAAGGTCGCCGACACCGTGACGAAGGCGAGGATCATCAGGGCGAAATAGTCCCAGGGCCCGAACTTGATCGCGAGTTCGACCAGCCAGGGCGCCAGGAAGGCGAGGCCGATCGTCGCGATCAGGCCGGCGACGAAGGAGCCGATCGCCGCCGTCGCCAGCGCCGGGCCGCCGCGGCCGGCCTTGGCCATCTTCGAGCCTTCGAGCGCGGTTGCGAGCGAGGCGCTCTCGCCCGGCGCGTTGAGCAGGATGGCGGTGGTCGAGCCGCCATACATGCCGCCATAGTAGATGCCGGCGAACATGATCAGCGAGCCGGCCGGGTCGAGCTTGAAGGTCACCGGCAGCAAGAGCGCCACGGTGAGCGCCGGGCCGATGCCGGGCAGCACGCCGACGGCGGTGCCGAGAAAGACGCCGATCAGGCAGAACAGCAGCTTGGAGGGCTCGATGGCGACGGAGAAGCCGTTGGCGAGCGAGAGCAGGGTGTCCATCTTACGAGCCTCCTCAGCTCAGCAGCGCTTCGAGCGGCCCGGCCGGTAACGACAGGGTCAGGAGCTTGAGGAAGACGATGTAGATCACGGTACCCATCACTGCCCCGATGACGATGTCGACGGGGAGCGCGTCGCGCCCGAAGCCGCGCGCCGTGCAGGCGAAGATGATCGCGGTGGCGATGATGAAGCCGCCGCCCAGCGCGATGCAGGCGACCAGCCCGACGAGGCCGCCGATGATCCAGAGCAACGCCTTGCCGTCGGCCTCTTCCGGCTTCGGCAGGCCGTCCTTGAGGGCGACGATGAAATGCGCCAGCCCGAGCACGGTGAGGCCGGCGCAGACGACATACGGCATCGCGGTCGGCCCGACTCCATAGTTGGAGGTGATGGTCTGGCGCGAGGCATCGAAGGCGACGATCGCCGCCGCAGCGAGCAGCAGGAGCCCGACGATAAGGGCCGGGCGGTCGATGGAGCGGGACATGGGCGCGACCGTCTGTCTGGAGCGAAGGTGACAAAGGGCGGGCGGCCTCGCGGCTGCCCGCCCTCGATTGACGTCTCAGGAGGGCCTTACTTCACCAGGCCGACATCCTTCATGACCTTTTCGACGCGAGCCGTCTCGGTCTTCAGGAAGCTGTCGAACTCGGCGCTGGCGAGATAGGCATCATCCCAGCCGCGCGCCTTGAGGATTTCGGTCCACTCCTTCGACTTGACCATCTTGTCGACCGCGCCGGAGAGGTCCTTCTTCTGCGCGTCGCTGAGGCCCGGAGGAGCGACGACCGAGCGCCAGTTCAGCAGCTCGAGATTGACGCCGCCTTCCTTCAGGGTCGGGGCATCCGGAGCGTTCTCCAGGCGCTTGCTGGCGCTGACGCCGATCACGCGCAGCTTGCCGGCCTTGATCTGGCCTTCGAACTCGCCATAGCCGGAGATGCCGGCGGTGACGCGCCCGCCGAGCATGGCTGCGAGTGCCTCGCCGCCGCCGGAGAACGGGATGTAGTTGATCTTCTTCGCGTCGCCGCCGGCGGCCTCGGCGAAGAGCGCGGCGAGGATGTGGTCGGCGCCGCCGGCCGAGCCGCCGGCCCAGGTCACCTTGGCCGGGTCAGCCTTGACGCGGTCGGCGAGGTCCTTGGCGTTCTTGACCGGCGAATCCGTCGGCACGACGATGACCAGTGCCTCGGCGGTCAGCCGGGCGATCGGCGTGACCTGCGTCAGGTTCACCGGCGACTTGTTGAGCAGGATCGCGCCGACCATGACGAAGCCGTTGACCATCAGCTGATGGCCGTCGCCCTTGGCGTTGATCAGCTGGGCGAGGCCGATCGTGCCGCCGGCGCCGGTGACGTTGGTCACCTGGGCGCTCTTGGCGATGCCGGCGGCCATCAGCGCCTGCTGCATCGAGCGCGCCGTGCCGTCCCAGCCGCCACCCGGGGCGGCGGGAGCCATGATCTTCAGCTCCATCTGGGCGAAGGCGGCCGTGGTGAGGCCAGCCAGAGCGACGGCGGCTACGGCCCCGCGCTTGAAGAAGGACGTGAGCATAGTTACCTCCCGAGTGGCGCGTTTGACGCGCCGATTGCCGACGCTCGCCTGTGGCACTGCATCAGACCGCGGATCAATTGCGCCTGATTGCATAATCACAAGTCAAGATGTTTCGCGTGAGAGGCCTGCGGGCGCAGGAAAATTCGACGAATGGTGACCCTGATTTCGCCGAAGGTCGTAAGCCTCAGGCGGGAATTCGCGTCGCTGTTTCGAGCACCGTTGCAAAGCGGTGAGCACATCTGCAGAACATGCGCTAGGCGCGGCATGTCCCATCGCGTAAGCCCCGGCGCATGAGTCAAACCTCTCCCTCCGCCCATACAGGCACTTCGCCGTTCTCTGCAGGCGAGTCGGCGGCAAGCCGAGCCCTTCGCGTTGCGGGTGGGGTCTGCCTCGTTCTGATGCCGCTCGCCATGTGGCTGGCGAACCGCTCCGCCCCGCTGATGCTCGGCCTCGCCGCTGCGGCCTTTCTCGGCGCGGCACTGCTGTCGGAGCCGGCAGCGGCGATCCTCGGACGCTTGCGGGCATTGCTCGCGGGGCCGCCGGCGCTCGCGATCGCCGCCTTCCTCGCCTGGGCGCTGGTCTCGATCGGCTGGAGCCACAAGCCGTCGGCGTCCCTGCAGGCCTGGGGAGAACTCGTCCTGCCGATCGTGTTCGCGCTGGCGATCGCCGTCTCCGGACAGTGGCGGGCGACCCCGCTGCTGCTCCGCGTACTCGCTTTGGCGATCATCGTCGCAGCCGTGCTGGTGATGATCGAGCTCGCCTCGGGGCTGTCGCAGCGCGCCACGCTCGGCACCGGCAAGATGATGGCTTTCGTCTTCAATCGCCCGGCCATCGTCCTGCTGCTGCTCGCCGTGCCGACCGTCCACACACTTTGGTCCCGCCCTGCAGGCTGGCTTGACCGTGTCCTGGCTGCCTTGCTGGCGGCTGTCGTCATCGTCTTCGTTTTCCGCTCGGAGAGCGAGGCGGCCAAGCTCGGCGTCCTGATTCTGGTCCCATGCTGGGCCCTGGCGGTTCTCGCTCCGCGCCTCGCGCTCGTGGCGACCGCGCTCGCCTTTGTCCTGACCATGGCGATCGCGCCGCTGCTTGGTCCGATGGCTGAAAAGCTGGTGCCGTCCTTCGTGCTCAACCGCCTCGATGTCATGAGCGCCCAGGCGCGGATCGATATCTGGGACAGTTTTGGCGAGGTGGCGCGGGCCCGGCCGATCGCCGGCGCCGGCTTCGGCACCTCGGCGACGATGCATGAGCACCCGGTGGCGGCGGAGGTCTCGGCTGAGCACAGGACGCTGCTGGGGGTGGGCCACCCGCATGACATGCCGCTGCAGGCCTGGGCGGAGACCGGCGCGATCGGCGCCGGGCTGCTGACGCTCGCCGGGCTGTTGTTGCTGGCCTGGCTGCGGCGCCTGCCCGCGGCGGAACTGGCGCCGCGCCTCGCTTTGTTCGCCGCCGCCTTCTCCATCGCCACGGTCGGGCACGGCGCCTGGCAGGGCTGGTGGATCGCCGGCCTTGGTGCCGCCATTCTCTGGTTCGGGACAGATGCCGCCTCGCGGCAGGGAGACAGCCATGGCTGAGTTCGACGTCGATCTCTTCGTCATCGGTGCCGGATCGGGCGGCACGCGCGCCGCCCGCATCGCCGCCGGCCATGGCGCCTGCGTGATGATCGCCGAGGAGGACCGCATCGGCGGGACCTGTGTCATCCGCGGCTGCGTGCCGAAAAAACTCTTCGTCTATGCCAGCCGCTTCGCCGACGAGTTCGAGGATGCCGCCGGCTTCGGCTGGAACGTTGGCAAGCCGGAGTTCGACTGGCCGACCCTGCGCGATGCCGTGGCAAAGGAGGTGACGCGCCTCTCCGGCCTCTATCGCAAGGGCCTCGACGGCGCCGGCGTCGACATCCGCGAGGAGCGGGCGGTCGTCGCCGGGCCGCATGAAGTCAAGCTGCAGAAGAGCGGGCAGACCATCCGTGCCCGCCACATCCTGGTCGCGACCGGCGGCCATCCCGCCTTCGAGCCGCCGATCCCCGGCGGCGAGCTCGGCATTTCCTCGAACGAGGTCTTCCATCTGCCGAGCCTGCCGAAGCGCATGCTCGTGGTCGGCGGCGGCTATATCGCGCTCGAATTCGCCAGCGTCTTCGCCCGGCTCGGCGTCGCCGTCACGCTGCTGCATCGCGGCGATAATGTCCTGCGCGGCTTCGATGAGGACCTCCGCACCCGCCTGCGCGATGCGCTGGGCCATGCCGGCATCACGCT
The DNA here is from genome assembly GCF_059415545.1 of Allobosea sp. GW821-FHT10B12. Lineage (NCBI taxonomy): Bacteria > Pseudomonadati > Pseudomonadota > Alphaproteobacteria > Hyphomicrobiales > Alloboseaceae > Allobosea > Allobosea sp. GW821-FHT10B12. The sequence continues at coordinate 53,753 of NZ_JBWKNL010000010.1, read as the reverse complement.
ACGCCTCGGCTGCACGGTCGACCGCATCGAATTGCTGCCGGACGGCGCCCGCCGCGCCCATTGCGCCAATGGCTCGCCAATCGATGCCGATGTCGTCCTCGTCGCCACCGGGCGCCGCCCGAACACGGCCGGGCTCGGCCTCGAAACCGCGGGCGTCAAGCTCGGTCCCGCCGGCCAGGTCATGGTCGATGCCGCCTCGCTCTCCAATGTCCCGTCGATCGCGGCGGTCGGCGACGTCACCGATCGCGTCAACCTGACCCCGGTCGCGATCCGCGAGGGCCACGCCTTCGCCGACTCAACCTTCGGCGGCAAGCTGTGGACGGTCGACCATGCGCTCGTCGCCTCCGCCGTGTTCACCACGCCGGAGCTCGGCACTGTCGGTCTCACCGAGCAGCAGGCGCTCGCGACCGGCCGGCCGCTGCGCATCTTCGAGACCGGTTTCCGGCCGATGAAGGCGACGATCTCAGGCCGGGACGAGCGCATCTATATGAAGCTGGTCGTCGATGCCGAAACCGATCGGGTGCTCGGCGTCCACATCCTCGGCCATGATGCCGGCGAGATCATCCAGTCGGTCGCCATCGCCGTCACCATGGGCGCGACCAAGGCCGATTTCGACCGCACCGTCGCCTTGCATCCGAGCGCGGCCGAGGAACTCGTCACCATGCGCACGCCGCGCAAGAGCGCTCTGTAGCGCCTCGGGCCGTCCTGAAGGGAAGCCGGGCGGATTACCTCTTCAAGGGCGTGCTTCCGCTTATCGACGCGGTGCCGGCCGAGTCCCGGCCGTGCTATCCATGGGGAGACGTTCCAGTCCATCGCCGGCTACTCTGGAGAGTGCCATGGACGACAGGTCCCGCGCTGCTTCGACCCTCGCGCCGCCCGTGACGGCGCTGGAACCTCCCCCGCATGTGGCTCTCATCCAGATGGCGACCGCTGCCTGGGTCTCGCGCCTGATCTGTGCGGCGGCGAGGCTTGGTCTGGCCGATCACCTCGCCACCAGTCCCCGCAGCGCGGCCGAGCTGGCCGGCCCGCTTGGGCTCCATGCGCTCTCGCTCCACCGCTTCATGCGCTGCCTCGCCAGCCTGGGTCTCCTCGCCGAGCAGGCCGGGCAGCGCTTTGCCTTGACCGCGCTAGGGGAGGCGCTGAAGACCGGCGCGCCCGGTTCGGCCCGAGCCACCATCCTCACCGCCGGCAGCCCCTGGTTCGCGGGAGCCCTCGACGAAATCATCTATTCGCTGCAGACCGGCGAGACGGCGTTCGAGAAGATGCACGGCATGCCGGTCTTCGATTATCTCGGCCGGCATCCGGACGCGGCCTCGCTGTTCAGCGAGATGATGGTCGGTTTCCACGGCCAGGAGCCGCCCGCTGTCGCGGAGGCCTATGACTTTTCGGCCCTCGGCACCGTCGTGGACGTGGGCGGCGCCACCGGCAACCTGCTTGCGGCGATCCTGGCGCGGCACGAGGGGCCGCGCGGAATCCTGTTCGACCGGCCCCATGTGGTGGCCGACGCACCGGCCCTGCTGGCGGCACGGCGCGTCGAGGCGCGCGTGGCGATCGAGGCCGGCGACTTCTTCGAGACGGTTCCCTCCGGCGGCGACGCCTATGTGCTGTCGCACGTCATCCATGACTGGAGCGAGGAGCAGTGCCTCACGATCCTCGGCCATGTCCGCAAGGCCATGCGGCCGGACGGGCGGCTCCTGCTGGTGGAGATGGTGCTGCCCGCCGGCGACACGCCCCATCCTGGCAAGGTGCTCGACATGGTGATGCTGGCGCTCCCCGGCGGCCAGGAGCGGACGGAGGAGGAATACCGCCTGCTCCTCGCGAAGGCCGACTTCCGCCTGACGCGGGTGATCCCCACCAACTCCGATGTAAGCATCGTCGAAGCGGTGCCGGGGACATGAGCAGAGGGGCCTTGCCGCGATCCGCCGTCACCATCGGAACGCCGCGCTCTGGCGTCAGGGCTCGCGGTCCGCGCGGCGGCTGTCATAGATCAGGCTTGCATCGCTGAGCCCGACATCGCGCGCCATGTGAGCGCTCAGCCCCTCCTGGTCGAGCCGGTCGTCGAGCGCGACCAGACGATTGCGCTGGAAACGACGGATGCGAGCCAGTGCCGTTTTCAGTGTTGGCATAAGGCTGACATATCTATTGCTTGTGCAGATTTCGGCCGACATGATGCGGCTCCCGAGCGGTTTGATCGCACTCAGGGATGCCGATGAACCGGGCTGCAGACAAACTGGATTTCGCGCCTCTCGTATAAGGCTAGCTGATGAATGACTTGGCGACAGGCCTGCCGCCGCTGAGCGCTGTCCGCGCCTTCGAGGCGGCGGCACGGCATGGCAGCTTCACCCGGGCCGCAGCCGAACTCGGCATGACGCAGGCGGCGGTCAGCTATCAGATCAAGCTGCTGGAGGAGCGGCTCGGCCTGCCATTGTTTCAGCGCCAGGCGCGCCGCGTCATCCTGACCGAGGCCGGCGAGCGCCTGGCATCGTCGGTGATGGATTCCTTCGACGGGTTGCGCGCGGCCTTCGCCGCGGTGACGCAGACGGCCGAGGGCGTGCTCTCGATCCAGGCGCTGCCGACCATCGCCTCGAACTGGCTGGTGCCGCGTCTCGGCCTGTTCCAGTGCGAGAATCCGGGGCTGGCGGTGCGGATGGTCACGCAGGTCGGCCCGCACGATCCGCAGCGCGACGATTGCGATGTCGCCATCCACCGTGGCGGCGGCCAATGGCCCGGGCTGGAGGCGCATTGGCTGATGAAGAGCGAGTTCACGCCGCTATGCGGCCCGAACCTGTTCCGCGATCTCGGCCGCCCGCCGCAGCCTGCCGATCTGCTGCGTGTGAACCGCATCGGCAAGACAGAGGCCTGGGATCGCTGGTTCGCTGCCGCCGGGGTCAACTCCGAGGCCACGCCGGTGGAGCCACGTTTCGATCTCGCCGTGCAGCAGCTCGAAGTCACCGCCGCGCTCGCCAGCAACGGCGCGGCCATGTGCTCGCCGATCTTCTTCCGGCGCGAGCTCAATGAAGGGCTGCTGATCCAGCCCTTCGACCTGATGCTGGGGGGCGGCAACGACTACTGGTTGACCTACCCGGTGCGGCGCCGGACCGCGCGCAAGATCAGCCTGTTCCGCGACTGGCTGCTGGAGCAGGCGCGCGAGCCTACGCCTATTTCGTCAGACCCTTCTTCGCCAGCCAGTCCTGAATCAGCTGTGCGACAGCCAGATTATTCTTGTCCATCATGAGCATGTGCGAATTGCCCTTGATGCCCACCGCAGGAAGGTTGACGACATCGACGGAGCCGCCTGCGGCGGTGATCTTGTCGCCGAAATCGGTCGCGGTCTTGCGGATCGTCGGCCAGCGCGCGTCCTGCTCGATATAGTCGCCGAACACCATCAGCACCGGGATGTCCTTCAATGCCGCCGCCTTGGCGGGGTCGCCGATGCCGGCCGGCTCGACCGCGATCAGCGCCTTGACCTTGTCGGGCCGCGCCTGCGCCACCTTGAAGCCGAACTGGCCGGACTGGCTGTGGAACGAGATCACGCAGGGACAGACCTTGTCGACCTCGGCGATATAGGCGTCGATGATCATCTGGTCGGTCGAGGTCCAGCGCGGCACGATCTGCTTGACGAAATTGTCGTAGCCCTCGGCCGGGAACTCGCTGCCCGGCAGGTATTTGCGCTTGGCCGGGTCGCCGTCATAGCCGCCGCTCGCGCCGATGCGGAAGCGCTCGAACGGGTTCGCCGTGGTCAGGAACAGCGGCTCGCCGGGGATGACATCGGGATACATCGCCCAGCCCGAGCGCCCGCGCTCGACCGCGTCGGAATTATAGACCGACCAGCCCTTGCGCAGGAAGAATTCGAGCCAACCCTGGCGTCCGTCCGGTGTCGTCTCGTAGTTGACGCCGGTCATGCCGCCGCCATGCCAGAGCAGCAGCGGCACGGAGCCTTTCTCGTTCTGCGGCAGGAAGTACTGCACATACATCTGCCCGGTCTGGTAGGTGCCGTTTGGATCGACACGGGCGGGCGTGCCGCCGGGCGTGAACACCACCTCCTTCACCGGCCGCCCGGAGATCTCGACCAGCTTGCCGCCGACATGGAACGAGCCCATGCCGCGCAGCGAGATCGGCTCCTGCGCCTGCTGGGCCTGCGCTGCACCGAGGCCGCAGGCTAGGCCGAAAGCGGCCGCCAGAACGTGACGTCTCATGGTTCCTCCCGTCGCCGCGATGGGCGTTGTTGGTTACGCGGCCATCTTCGGTCGCGCCCAACGAGGGAGACAATGGTCTTTGCAAGCAGGTGTGAAATGCAAATGCCGGGAAGATTGATGCAGGTAACGCATCAAAGCCTGCGCTGCCTCAACCCTCCTTGCCGAGATAGGCGGTCGCGTCGATCTCGACGAGGCAGTCGGGCGAGCCCAGGCCGTTGACGATGCAGGAGACCCGATGCGTCGGCTCCTCGGCGAAGTTGGCGAAATAGACCTCGTTCATCGGCTCCCAATAGGCCCGGTCGGTGACGTAGACCGTGCACTTCACGATGTCCTTCAGGCTTGCCCCTGCCTCCTCGAGCAGCGCTTTGATGTTGTCGATGCATTGCTGCGTCTGCCGCCTCGCATCGCCGATTGCGTATTTCCCCTGCAGGTCGGCGCCGACGCAGCAGACGAACATGAAATCGCCGGCGATCGTCGCCTGGGCGAAGGGCAGCCGGCTCTTGTAGACGCGGTCGGAGGAAACGCTGCGCTTGGGCATGGGGCCGTCCTATCCTGGCGCGGATCCGGTTGAATCAGGATCCGAACATGTTGAATCGGTCTCTCAGAGGCCTGAATCGCAGCCGCAGCCGACCGCGCCAACCATCTGACGGGCTTCGTGCTTTTGTGCTGCGACCTGCCATCCTTGCCGTAACGGTGGCCAGCAGCCATCTGGGGGTGTATAGGCCCCCCTTCGCGCCAAGATGAGGTTAACGGTAGGCGCGACGTCTGAAATCAGGAGCAGTACCCATGTCCGAGCGGTGGACGCCCGACAGCTGGAGGGCAAAGCCCGTCCAGCAGATGCCGGAATATCCGGATCAGGCAGCCTTGAAGGCGGTTGAGCAGCAGCTCGCCGGCTTTCCGCCGCTGGTTTTTGCGGGCGAGGCGCGCAAGCTCAAACGGGCGTTGAGCAAGGTCGCGGCCGGCGAGGCCTTCCTGCTTCAGGGTGGCGACTGCGCCGAGAGCTTCGCCGAGCATTCGGCCGACAACATCCGCGACTTCTTCCGCCTGTTCCTGCAGATGGCGGTGGTGCTGACCTTCGCCGGCGGCTCGCCGGTGGTGAAGGTCGGTCGTATCGCCGGCCAGTTCGCCAAGCCGCGTTCGGCGCCGAACGAGAAGATCGGCGATGTCGAACTGCCGAGCTACAAGGGCGACATCATCAACGATAACGAGTTCACGGCGGAGTCGCGGATTCCCGACCCGCGCCGGCAGCTCGAGGCCTACAGGCAGTCGGCGGCGACGCTGAACCTGATCCGTGCCTTCGCGACCGGCGGCTACGCCAATCTCGACAACGCGCATCGCTGGATGCTCGGCTTCGTCAAGGATAGCCCGCAGTCGCATCGCTACCAGGAGCTGGGCGACCGCATCACCGAGTCGCTCGACTTCATGCGCGCCATCGGCGTCGATCCCGAGACGCATCCCGAGATGCGGACGACGGATTTCTACACCAGCCACGAGGCGCTGCTGCTCGGCTACGAGCAGGCGATGACGCGCACCGACTCGACCACCGGCGACTGGTACGCCACCTCCGGCCACATGGTCTGGATCGGCGATCGCACCCGCCAGCTCGACCATGCCCATGTCGAGTATTTCCGCGGCATCAAGAACCCGATCGGCCTGAAATGCGGTCCGTCCCTGAAGCCGGACGAATTGCTCAAGCTGATCGACGCGCTCGATCCGCAGAACCAGGCCGGCCGGCTCGTCCTGATCGGCCGCTTCGGCGCCGATAAGGTCTTCGACCACCTGCCGGCTCTGGTGCGCGCCACCAAGCGGGAAGGGCGCAACGTCGTCTGGTCGTGCGATCCGATGCATGGCAACACGGTCAAGGCGGCGAGCGGCTACAAGACCCGACCCTTCGACCTGATCCTGACCGAGGTGAAGAACTTCTTTGCCGTGCACCAGGCCGAAGGGACGCATGCCGGCGGCCTGCATCTTGAGATGACCGGCAAGAACGTCACCGAGTGCACCGGCGGCGCCCGCGGCATGACCGATGCCGATCTCAACGACCGCTACCATACGGTCTGTGATCCGCGTCTCAACGCCGAGCAGGCGCTGGAGCTCGCCTTCCTCGTCGCCGAGCTGGTCAAGCGCGAGCGCTCCGGCCGCGCCCGGCCTGAGGTCGAAGCGGCCGAGTGAACGTCACAGTGACGGACCGGCTTCATCGGCCCGTCACCTTGACCACCTAACCCCCCGCCTCCCATGGCCGACGCCGAGAACGGCTGAAGCCGACGAAGGCGGGGGATACGGTGATGAAGCTCAAATTTGCAGCCGTGCTGGCCGCCTGTCTGGTCGCGGCTCCGGCGTTCGCACAGGACGCCGCCAAGAAGCCCGCGGCCCCGGCCGGACGCTTCGTCGAGATCGCGCGCTTCAAGGCTCCCTCCGCCCGCCAGGCCGCAGCAGTCGATGCTGCCCATGTCTACGCGATCACTGACCGGGCCATCGCCAAGCACGACAAGACAACCGGTGCGCTGGTCAAGGAATGGAAGGGGGCCGAAGACGGCCCGATCATCCATCTCGACAGCGGCGCGGTGGTCGACGGCAAGCTCTACGCCGCCCATTCCAACTATCCGGCCTCGCCGATGACGAGCTCGGTCGAGATCTGGGATGCCCAGACGCTCGAGCATGTCGGCTCGCACAGCTTCGGCATCCTGCTGGGCTCGCTGACCTGGCTCGACAGGCATGACGGTGCCTGGTGGGGCGTCTTTGCCAATTACAGCCGCGTCTTCGGCCAGAGCCAGCAGCCCTATGGCAATTCCTACTGGACGACGCTGGTCAAGTTCGACGAGGCCTGGAAGCCGGTGCAGGGCTGGACCTTCCCCGCCGCCGTGATCAAGCGGGCCGAGCCGATGAGCATGTCGGGCGGCAGCTGGGGCAAGGATGGGCTGCTCTACGCCACCGGCCACGATCACAAGGAGGTCTATGCCCTGCGCCTGCCGAAGATGGGCTCGGTGCTGGAGCTGGTCGCGACCTATCCGATCGAGGGCGAGGGCCAGGGTATCGCCTGGGATCGCAGCGGCGGCGCGGACACCCTGTGGATGATCAGCCGGGCGAAGTCCGAGCTGATCGGCCAGCGCTTCGAGCGCTGACCGGCTCGATCAGAACTTCAGCGCGGCGGCGACGCGGCCGGTGTTGATCGTCGTCGTCGTGCCTTCGATCTCCGCGAAGCGGATGATCTGGTATTCGGCGCGCAGGAAGAGATTATCGGTCAGGGCCCAGTCGACGCCGACGCCGGCGCTGAGGCCGAAGGCGTAGGTGTTCTTGCGCACCGTGCCGACCTGCAGCGGGTAGCCGTTCGCTTGCCTGCGGGTTTCCGTGGCCTGGCCGGCATTGGTGACGATCAGTGCATCGGCATCGATCGTCGAGGTCGTGTTGAAGCGGCCGAGCGCCGCGCCGATCGTGCCGAAGGGCATGATCCGGCCATAGGCCCAGCCCATGCGCAGGCGCAGGGTCGCATAATCGTCGAGCTTGGCCGCCTGGTTGGTCGCCATCGACCAGTCGTAGACATTGCCGTTGGAGAGGGGGCTGCGGCGGGCGATGTAGTCGGTGATGCGGTAATTGTGGCCTGAACGGGTGTAGTCCGCCTCCAGGCCGAGCACGACATCGTCGAACAGGTAGTTGTAGCCGACGATGCCGAAGAACTGTGTGCCGCTGTCGCGCTTGTCCGGCAGGTCGTTGATGAACGAGCCCATGTCGCGCTCGGCCGCGAGGTCGGTATTGCGGAAGGCGGAATTCGCCAAATCGCGCAAGCCTTCGCCCGGTTTGAACTTGGTTTCGTTGATACCGGCGCCACCGCCGACATAGAAGCCGGACCAGTCGAAGCGTCCACCGCCGAACATCGGCGGCGGCTCGACCGGCTGCTCGATCTGCGATCCGCGCAGGTTATCGGCACCTTGCGCCGCCTGTGGCAGCGCCAGCGTGCAGGCCATCGCGACGACTGGGGCGAGGGCGGCGATAGATGCAGCACGCATCGCGTGTCTCTCCGAGCAGCGGCCGAAGCAGCAGTTGCACCGGCCCGGAGATGATTCATGCGCAGTTAACCCTAATGTCGGGTTAATGGATTGCCGATCCGATCATCCTCGATCAGACATCCGCCCGCGGTCGGCCCATGCGATTCCCGGCTGTGAGGAGAGGGCGGATGATCCGGCACATCGTGTTCTTCACGGCCAGGCAGGCCGAGGATCTCGACAGGATCCGGCGCCTGCTCGGCCGGCTCGGCGACATCCCGCATGCGCTCACCTTCGAGGTCGCCGCCAACGCCAGGATCGATCCGATCGGCAACGAGATCGACATCGTCGTCTACGCCGAGTTCGCCGACGAGGCCGCGCTCGCCGCCTGGAAGGCGCATCCGATCTATGACGAGACGACGCAGGCGGTGCGTCCCTTGCGCGAATTGCGCTACTCGGCCGATTTCCGCTCGGCGCTTGCTTGACCGACCTTGCGAAAACGCAGGGGCGGGCAGGACGCCGGCCCGTTGCTGACGCACCGGCCGCAAGCTACATCCGAAGCATGACCAAGACGTCCTTTCGCCTGGCGCTCGCCCAGCTCAACCCCATCGTCGGCGATGTCGCCGGCAATGCCGACAAGGTCCGTGCCGCCCGCCGCGAGGCGGCCGCTGGCGGCGCCGAGCTCGTCATGTTCCCGGAGCTCTTCCTCTCGGCCTATCCGCCGGAGGATCTGGTGCTGAAGCCGGCCTTCCAGGATGCCTGCCGCAAGGCCTGCGAGGAGCTCGCCCGCGAGACCGCCGATGGCGGCCCGGCCGTGCTCGTCGGCCTGCCCTGGCTCGAGGATGGCAAGCTCTACAACGCCTACGCGCTGCTCGATGGCGGCTTGATCCAGTCGGTGCGTTTCAAGGTCGACCTGCCCAATTACGGCGTCTTCGACGAGAAGCGCGTGTTCGAGCCGGGCCCGCTGCCCGGCCCGGTCGTCTTCCGCAATCATGTCCGCCTGGGCATTCCGATCTGCGAGGATGTCTGGGGCGAGGAGGTCGTCGAGTGCATCGCCGAGACCGGCGGCGAGATCCTGCTCGTCCCGAATGGCTCGCCCTTCCGCCGCGGCGTGATCGAGGAGCGGCTCAACGTCGCCGTCGCCCGCGTCGTCGAGAGCGGCCTGCCGATGGTCTATCTCAACCAGCTCGGCGGCCAGGACGAGCTCGTCTTCGAGGGCGCCTCGTTCGTCCTCAATGCCGACCGCAGCTTCGCCCAGCAATTGCCGGCCTTCCGCGAGGCGGTCGCGATCACGCAATGGGAGCGTGGGCCCGATGGCTGGCGCTGCCTGCCGGGCGAGGTCGCCCCGATCGAGAGCGGCGACGAGGCGGACTATGCCGCCTGCGTGCTGGGCTTGCGCGACTATGTCGAGAAGAACCGCTTTCCCGGCGTCGTGCTCGGCCTGTCCGGCGGCATCGATTCCGCCATCTGCGCCGCGATGGCGGTCGATGCGCTCGGCTCGGAGCGCGTCCGCTGCGTGATGATGCCCTATCGCTTCACCTCGCAGGAGAGCCTCGACGACGCCAAGACATGTGCCGAGGCGCTCGGCGTGCGCTACGAGATCGTGCCGATCGCCGATCCGGTCGAGGGCTTCGAACAGGCGCTGGCCGAGCTCTTCGCCGGCACCAATCGCGGCATCACCGAGGAGAACCTGCAGAGCCGCGTGCGCGGCACGCTGCTGATGTCGATCTCGAACAAGTTCGGGCCGATGGTGGTGACGACCGGCAACAAGTCGGAGATGTCCTGCGGCTACGCCACGCTCTATGGCGACATGAATGGCGGCTACAATCCGATCAAGGACCTCTACAAGACCGAGGTCTTCAGGCTCTCCGCCCTGCGCAACCGCTGGAAACCGGCCGGCGCGCTCGGGCCGGACGGCGAGGTGATCCCTGAGAACATCATCGTCAAGCCGCCTTCAGCCGAACTGCGCGAGAACCAGAAGGACCAGGATTCGCTTCCGCCCTATGAGGTGCTCGACGACATCCTCGCCTGCCTGATCGAGCACGAGATGCGCCTTTCCGACATCGTCGCCCGTGGCCACGATCTGGAGACGGTGCAGAAGGTCGAGCGGCTGCTCTATCTCGCCGAGTACAAGCGCCGCCAGGCGGCGCCGGGCGTCAAGGTCACCCGCAAGAATTTCGGCCGGGACCGGCGCTACCCGATCGTCAACCGCTTCCGCGATTCCGGCGAACCGGCGCATGAGCCGGACCGCTCGCTGGTGAAGGGCGTCGGCAAGGCTGGCGGCGAGAGCTTCGATTTCTAGAGCCAGAACCCGCCGATCTGGTTGGCGTTCGGATTGGCGAGGCAGGCGGTCATCCGGTCGAGCCAGATGCGCTGGTATTTGGCGTTGAGCCCGTGCTGGGTGTCGATGTCGTAGCGGCGTTGAATCAGCGCGACGCGGCGCCTGATGTGGAGGTCGACGAGGCCGTTCAGCTTCGCTATCAGCCCGGCCAGCGTCGGGGCGCGGGCGATGGTGATCTGGTGCGCCAACGTCCGGCAGACGACGAAGCCGACATCGTAGTGGAACTGCTCATGCGCCAGCAGGGCAGGGGTCAATGTCGCGCCGATCCGCACCTTGGCGTCGGGATCGACGAAGATGAAATTGGGCACGCCCATGGCGTAGTCGGTGCCGACCATGCGGGCCCCTCGGTCCGGCATGTCGTAGCGGAAGGCGGTGTAGGCGTCCTGCACCGTGCCATCGGCCGGGTCCATCACCACCGGCAACTGCACGAAATCGCCGACCTTGAGCTTTTCGGGCGCGCGCACGCAGCTCACGACCACGCCGGCCGGTGCCGGGTTGTTGGCCATGTGCAGGAAGGTCTTGCCACCCGGATCGACCCGTGAATCCGGGCTCGGCATCTTCACGAAGACCTGCTGGTAGCGCTTGATCCCGCCTCTGGTCAGCGGCCCGCAATCGCCGTCGACCTCGAGCAGGTCGATGCCGAGCGCCGCCGCATGCGGGTTGATCATCGCCTGGACCAGGCGCGTATCCGGCGTCGTGTTCTTGCCGCCGAGCCCGACTGAAGCCGTGATGCTCATCCTCGCCTCCCAGCGTAGAGATCGACATCCCCGTCCCGTCTAACCTTGCGTCAATCTGGCCGGTTGTCGATCTCCTTTCGACAGGCCTGCGCCATGCCCTTGCCCTCGCGCCGTTCCCGCGCGACAAGCGGCCGGTCATGACCACTCCCTTCGTCCGCACCGCCCCGTCGCCGACTGGCTATCTCCATATCGGCAACGCCCGTTCGCTGATGTTCAACTGGCTCTTCGCCATCAGGCATGGCGGGCGCTTCCTGCTGCGCTATGACGATACCGATCAGGCACGCTCGAAGCCGGAATTCGCCGATGCGATCGGCGAGGACCTGGCTTGGCTCGGCGTCGTTCCGGATGCGAGCATCAAGCAGTCGGAGCGGATCGCGCTCTACGACGCGGCGGCCGAGAAGCTGCGTGCCGCCGGCCGGCTCTATCCCTGCTATGAGAGCGCCGACGAGCTCGACCGCAAGCGCAAGCGCCAGCTCGCCCGCGGCTTGCCACCTGTCTATGACCGCGCCGGCCTGAAGCTGACCGCCGAGGAGCGCGGAAAGCTCGAAGCCGAAGGCCGCAAGCCGCATTGGCGCTTCCTGCTCGACTGGGAGGAGATCGGCTGGGACGATCTGGTGCGCGGCCCGTCCCATGTCGACTGCGCCTCGCTATCCGACCCGGTGCTGGTCCGCGAGGACGGCACCTATCCCTACACGCTGCCTTCCGTCGTCGACGATCTCGACGTCGGGATCACTCATGTCATCCGTGGCGAGGATCACGTCACCAACACCGCCGTGCAGATTCAGATCATGCAGGCATTGGGTGGAACGCTGCCCACCTTCGGCCACCACAACCTGCTGACCACGGCGAGCGGCGAGGGGCTGTCGAAGCGCCTCGGCCATCTCTCGCTCCGGGGCCTGCGCGAATCCGGCATCGAGTCGCTGGCGGTGGCGTCGCTGGCGGTACTCACCGGCTCGTCCGATGCGGTCCGGCCGGTGTCGAGCCTCGCCGAGCTCGCCGGCCTGGTCGATCTCGCCCATGTCTCGCGGGCGCCGGCCAAGTTCGACGAGCACGAACTGGAGACGCTCTCGGCCCGCACCCTGCATCAGCTCGACTTCGCCACGGTCGAGGGGCGCTTGAAGCAGCTCGATATCCCCGCCACCGAGCTGTTCTGGCTCGCCGTGCGCGGCAATCTCGCCCGGCTGTCGGGTGCGAAGGATTGGTGGCAGGTGGTCGAAGGGCCGATCGAGCCGCATATCGCCGACACGGCATTCGCTGCGGCTGCGGCTTCGCTGCTGCCGGCCGAGCCGTTCGATCAGACCACCTGGAAAAGCTGGACGCAGGCAGTCGGTGCGCAGACCGGCGCCAAGGGCAAGGCGCTGTTCATGCCGCTGCGCCAGGCCCTGACCGGGCTCGACCATGGCCCTGAACTGGCGGCGCTGCTGCCGCTGATCGGGCGCGAGAAGGCGCTGAAGCGGCTCACTGGCGAAGCGGCGTAACTCCCAAAAAACACGCCGCCGGGATGACCGGCGGCGTGTGCTTCGAATGACGAGCTCAGGCCGCGGCGTAGCCGACCGTGCCCTTGATCTCGAGGAACTCCTCCAGCCCGAAATCGGCGTATTCGCGGCCATTGCCGGACTGCTTGTAGCCGCCGAAGGGCGCGCCGGCATCCCAGGCCGGGTAGTTGATGTAGACATTGCCGGAGCGCATCTGCGCCGCGACCTTGCGTGCCCGCTCCAGCGAGCCGGACTGGATGTAGGAGGCGAGCCCGTAGGGCGTGTCGTTCGCCCGCGCGATCACTTCCGCTTCACTGTCATAGGGCAGGATCGAGAGCACCGGGCCGAAGATCTCCTCCCTGGCGATCGTCATCTCGTCGGTCACGCCGCCGAACACCGTCGGCCGCACATAGTAGCCGCGGTTGAGGTCCTCCGGCCGGCCGGGGCCGCCGGTGACCAGCGTCGCGCCTTCCTTGATGCCGCTCTCGATCAGGCGCTGGATCTTGTCGTATTGCGTCTCGCTGACGACCGGGCCGAGGAAGACGCTCTCCGCCGAGGGGGCGCCGACCTTGAGCGGCTCGGCGGTCTCCCTGGCGATGGCGAGCGCGTCCTCGTGCAGCTGGGCCGGCACGAACATCCGGGTCGGCGCGTTGCAGGACTGGCCGGAATTGCGCATCACGCTCTCGACGCCGAGCTTCACCGCCCGCTTCAGGTCGACGTCATCCAGCAGGATGTTGGCCGATTTGCCGCCGAGCTCCTGATGCACGCGCTTCACCGTATCGGCCGCCGCCTTGGCGACGAGGATGCCGGCGCGGGTCGAGCCGGTGAAGGAGACCATGTCGACTTCCGGGTGGCGCGCGATCGCCTCGCCGACCGTCGGCCCGTCGCCGTTGACGAGGTTGAACACGCCCTTGGGCACGCCGGCCTCGTGCATCGCCTCGGCGAAGATGATGGCGTTGAGCGGCGCGATCTCGGAGGGCTTCAGCACCATGGTGCAGCCGGCGGCGAGCGCCGGAGCGACCTTGCACATGATCTGGTTGATCGGCCAGTTCCACGGCGTGATCATGCCGACGACGCCGATCGCCTCCTTGGAGATCAGGGTCGAGCCGCGCAGCTCCTCGAACTCGAAATTCTCCAGCGTCTCGATCATCTTGGAGAGATGCGCGGTGCCCATCCCGGCCTGGGCCCGGTGGGCGAGTTCCTTCGGCGCGCCCATTTCGCGCGACAAGGTGTCGGCGACCTCGGCATAGCGGGCCTTGTAGGCTTCGAGCAGGCGGCGCATCAGCGCCAGGCGCTCTTGCTTGGAAGTCGCTGCGAAGGCGGGGAAGGCGGCGCGCGCCGCCGCCACGGCCTTGTCGACATCCGCCTGGCTGCCGAGCGCGATCTGGGCGAAGGCCTCCTCGGTCGAGGGATCGATCACGTCGAGCGTCTTCAGCCCGCCGGCAGGATCGACCCAGGAGCCATCGATGTAGAACTGGAGAGCGTGAGACATTGGCCGGTTCCTTGCTGGCTGCGGGCGACCACTTCGCGGGCCGATCGTGACCGACGCGCTCTGTAGCGATCGCTATGTAGGAGCAGATACAGCGTAGCAGTGCTGGTCGATGGATGTCACCGCGCTGCCGGCGAATGGGTGGAATGCCGGGCGCGCCGACCGCAGCTCAGGCGAACTGCACGTCGATCTCGGTTCCGGCCTTGCGTGCGACCTGGCAGGCTCGGGAGAAGGCGTCGGCCTCGATCGCCAGCTTGAAGCGGTCCGGCACCCCGGCGGTGCTGATGACCGCGAGGCTCGCGCCATCGTCGGACAGGCGCCGCACCGTGCAGTCGATCACCGACTTGCCACCGTTGAAGACGATGTTCCCGGCCTTCAGGACACGTCGCCCCACTATCGAGCCGGCGGAGAGGCCGATCTGGTTGACGACGCAGCGATTGCGGCCGGTCGCCTTCGCGGCATAGAGCGCCTCGTCCGCAGCGCGCAGCAGGGCATCAACATCGCCGCTGGGCGCGGCGGCCGCGATGCCGAAGCTGGCGGAGACCGCGAACGGCCCCTCGGCTCCGTCAAAGCGTTGCGCGGCGATGCCCTCGCGCAGCTTTTCCGCGACGCCGAGTGCCGCCTGGCGTCCGGTATGCGGCAGCAGCACCGCGAATTCCTCGCCGCCGACACGCCCGAACAGATCGCTCTGGCGCAGCAGGCTCCGGCATGTCGCGGCACTGCCGGCCAGCACGGCGTCGCCCACGGCATGGCCATGCGTGTCGTTGATGGTCTTGAAGTGATCGAGATCGAAGGCGATGCAGCTCACCTCGTGCCGGTGGCGCTGCGCCAGGGCCAAGGTGCGGCTGGCCTCCTCGCGGAAGGCGCGACGGGCAAGGGCGCCCGTCAGCCCGTCGGTCGAGGCGAGGAGCCTGAGTTCGAGCTCGTTCATCACGATCGAGGCGAGGTCGGACAGGATCGCGATCTCGCCGGGATCGATCGCGCGCGGCGCGGAGCCCAAGGCGCAGAGCGTGCCGATGTTCTGGCCTTCGGAGGTGCGTAGCGGGATGCCGGCATAGAAGCGTAAGCGCGGTGCGCCGGTCACCAGCGGGTTGCTGGCGAAACGCGGGTCGGTGCTTGCGTCCGTCACGATCAGCGGGGCGTTCTCGCGGATCGTCATGTCGCAGAACGCGATGCGGCGCTCATCCTCGCAGTTCGCCACGCCTTCGCGCGCCTTGAACCATTGCCGGTGCCCGTCGAGGAAGGTCACCGTCGCCATCGGCACCTTCATGATCCGGCAGACGAGCCGCGTGATCCGGTCGAAGGCTTCCTCGCTGGGCGTGTCGAGGATGTCGTAGCGTGCGAGCGCCTCGAGCCTGTCCCGCTCGCGCATCACTTCGGGTGTGGACGCATCCATGTCCCGGCCTCGCGCAGAATTGGACGGCCAGATCAGCAAGCGCGGGTAAAGAGGTCGTTAATGCGCCGGGGCCGGCTGCGGTCGGCCTCGGTCTTCCGCCGGATCAAGGGGCGTCTTGACCGCCTGCTTGTCGGCGAGCTCGGGCGGCGCGCCGAACTTGCGTGCAATCATGCCGGCGACGCCGGGCGCCCGGCCATAGGCTTCGCAGGTCGCGTATTTGTGCGAGCCGCCGAGCCAGGAGCGGACGCGCTGGCGGGACGGCAGGGAGATGTCCAGCCCTTCCGGCTCTTCGCCGGTCACCAGAATGCGCGAGAATTCGCCGGCGAATGTCGAGGCGAGGCCATAGGCGTCCGACACTTCGGATGCCTGGGGCGTGTTCTGGATCGAATTGGCGCCGCGCCCCCAGACCATCGCGGCGCGCTGTGCCCCGCCACGGTCGAGCGCTTCGGCCTCGACTGAAAGGCCGCCGAGCCCGACGGGAAGGCGGGGTATGCCGACAGGAAGCGCGACGCTGCTCCCGAGGGTCACCACCGTCGACACCCCCGCCATCGTCTTGTCGGTAGGCACGATGTCGGTGATCACCGCCCGCACGGTCAGGTCGGCGGGCTGCGTCGGCGCCACCATTTCGTATTTGTCGCTGAGCGCAATGCAGAGCTCCCGGTCGAGCGCATTGGTGACCAGAGCACGGTCGGCTTGTGCCGTCACGAGCGCGCTGGCGTTGGCTGCGAAGCTCGTCGGAACGATCCGGGCTGTCTTCGCAGCGACTAGGGCCTGGCCGTCGACATAGGTCCGGGACTTCGAGAACTTGCCCTTCTCCTCGCCGAGCTTCCGGTAGGTCGACAGCGTGCCGGCCTGCTTCGGCGGAACCGTTATGCAGCCTGCCGCCGCCAACGCCATCGACAAGGAAATGCACGGGCCGGTATGGCGCAAAACGGTGATGCGCGATGGCAAGTGGAAGAGCAGGGCAGCCGGCAGACACTTCGTCACGATCGTCGTCCTCACCGTCGATTTCTCTTCGGTGAGGGTGATGGCTCAGCGTTGCCCCGGCGTTGCATTCCGGCATCGCAAAGTCGACGCCTGTCCGGAGCCTGGTGCTCGGTCTCTGCCTCACTCGTGCCGGTGCATCGCCGATTCGTGCTTGGTGTCGCGCATGGTCGAATAGACCAGCAGCGAGATGAAGATCACGGCCGAGAGGTAGTAGTAGAACCACTGCTCGTGGCCCTGCTGCTTGAAGAACAGCGCGATCGCCGGCGCGGTGCCGCCGAAGATCGAGACGGTCAGCGCATAGGGCACGGCGACGCCGGTGGCGCGGATCGAGGTCGGGAACAATTCGGCCTTCACCACCGCGTTGATCGAGGTGTAGCCGGCGACGAAGATCCAGGCGCCGGAGATCAGCAGGAACGCGACGAAGGGCGACTTGGTCTGCTCCAGCGCCGACAGGATCGGCACGGTCAGCAGCGTGCCGGCGATGCCGAAGAAGATCAGCAGCGGCTTGCGGCCGACCCGGTCGGACAGCATGCCGTAGAGCGGCTGCAGGAGCGAGGCGAAGATCAGCGAGCCGGCGATCACATAGGTCGTGACGATGTCGGAGAGCCCGACCGTCTGCTTGACGAAGGTCTGCATATAGGTGGTGAAGGTGTAGAAGGCGGCGGTGCCGCCGGCCGTCAGCCCGACCACGATCGCGACTTCGCGCGGGTATTTCAGCAGCCCGCGCAGCGAGCTTTCCCGTGTCTTGCCGGCCTTGTTGGCTGCGACGAAGGAGTCGGTCTCGTGCATGTCGCGGCGCATGTACATGGCGGTGACCGCGAGCAGGGCACCGATGACGAAGGGGACGCGCCAGCCCCAGTCGACCAGCTGCTCATGCGTCAGGAAGACGTTCTGCAGCAGGAGCAGCACCAGGATCGCGGTGAGCTGTCCGCCAATCAGCGTCACGTACTGGAAGCTCGAATAGAAGCCGCGATGATCGGGATGGGCGATCTCGGTGAGATAGGTCGCGCTCGCCCCGTACTCGCCGCCGAGACTCAGGCCCTCGATGATGCGCGCCAGCGCCAGGAGGGTCGGCGCGGCGAAGCCGATCGTCTCATAGGTCGGCGTCACTGCGATGATCAGCGAGCCGAAACACATCATCAGCACGGAGATGGTCAGCGACAGCCGCCGTCCATAGCGGTCGGCGATATGGCCGAAGAGCCAGCCGCCGATCGGCCGCACGATGAAGCCGGCGGCGAACAGCGTGGCGGCATTGAGTTGCTGCACCACCGGATCATGCGAGGGGAAGAATTTCGGCGCGAAGTAGAGCGCGAAGGCGGTGTAGGCGTAGAAATCGTACCACTCGACCAGATTGCCGACCGAGCCGATGAAGATCGCCTTCAGGCGCCGCGCCGTATCGGCGACGTCCATGCCATGGGGTGCAGGGGTGGCGATTGCTGGCTCCGACATGGCTCGCTCCGCGCTCGAAAAGGCGGCGCGAGCAGCAGCGGGCGCCGACGGCAGAACGCTGATCTAACCCTTGCGTTCCTCGCGAGGCAGCAGCGAGAAATTTGGTCTGAGTTGCTTCCAGTGCATAGCGGCGCGTGGAAGCGCTGCCCTCACGGCCGCGCGGTCGCGCCTGTGCCGAGATTGGGGGCGAGGTTCGGTGCGACGATCCGCACGGTGCGCCGCTCACCGGTGACGCTCTTGCTTTCGCGCTTCAGCCCGTCGCCCTGCTGCAGCGTCTTCTCGCCGTCGATCCGCTGCGGGCCGACGCCGGCCGATTCGGTACTGGCAGTCGGCACATTGGCGTCCGGTGTCGGCTCGTCGCCGGGGGCGGCCTGGAGCGTGGTCGGCGCCGGGCCGGCCGGCTTGGCCTCGGCCGCGTTGGCGGTGCCCTTCTTGCCGCGCGGCGGCTGCTCGGGCTTCGGCCGCGACATTTCCTGCGAGCGCTGCTCGGTGACGATGATGTCGCCCTTGCGCTGGTCGAGCATCTGCTCGGCGTTCTGCAGTGCCTGGGCCCAGCTCTGGCCGGGGGCTCGGCAGGTGCAGGACGCGTCGAAGCTGCGGGTGTATTTCAGTGCGTTCGGCAGGGACGAGTAGGGCTGCCCGCTGCTGCGCGCCACCGCGTTCTGGATGTCGCCGCCATTGCTCATGCCATAGGCAAGCGTCTCGCTGCCGGGGCAGAGCGACTGGCACATCTCGTCCTGGCTCTCACGCCCGCCCGGGCTGTTGGCGAGCGGGAAGAAATAGCCGTCGCAGCTGCGAACGCAGACCGAATAGGGCCCGCCCTGGCGTGCTCCGCCCTCCGTCGGCTCGCGTGGCTCGTCGGGGTCGAGCTCGGGCAGGGTCGAATCGATCTCGCCGCGGCGCGGCTCGATGCCGAAGATCGTCTCGAAGAAGCCGCGCGGCTGCGCCCGGCAGTTGTTGTTGATCAGCGCTGCGAGCTGGGCGCGGCGCTGCTCGACGCCGCCGCCCTGGGCCTGTTGCTGGAGCTGGGCATATTGCTGTTGCAGCCCACCGAGCTGGGCACGGATGCCGCCGCATTGCGGCGGCGGCTGCTCGCCGAAGAACAGGAAGCCGCCGCGGTCGCAGCCCATCGCCCGGTACTGGCTGGAGAGCTGCGCCAGCTGGCCGGCGACGCGCTGTGCCGCCTGGGCGGCACGGGCATCGCCGCCGCGCTGGCCCTGCAGGCTGGAGAGTTCGGCGCGCCAGTTGTCGCAAGCCGGCGACTGCGCCAATGCAGCTCCCGAGAGCGCGGCGAAAGCCAGCGCCGGAGCGAGCGCGCGTCGGAGCGAAGCGAAAATCATCGAAGGCAGAGTTGCTATCCCTGTGACTCGTCCCATGCCGGCGTCGGCCGCCTGCACCGGCAAAGCACATGCTACAAACGCGACGGAACTAAGGAGGTACGCGTCAGATCGTCCGTGAGAGCCGATTCGAGGTGCCGCCCGGAAGGCCTTGCGCATCGCATATCGTGCTCCGGGCGGCAAATCCCGCCTCCCGTATCACAGTCTTTTGAGGTCAGGCCTCTTCGGTCTGGTAGGCCCCGGCGAGATGGCGGCCGCGTTCGGTCAGTACCGCCAGAACGCGCTCGAAGACGCGCAGCTCATCGGCCGAGATTCCCTCGACCCAGCGCTCTTCGAAGGCGAGCGCCAGCGGCACGATCTGGGCGTAGATGCGTTGGCCGGCGGCGGTGAGGGCGACGAAGGCCTCGCGCCGGTCGGCCCGGTTCTCGGCTCGCGTCACCAGCCCGCGCTTGTCGAGCTCGGAGACGGCGCGCGAGACCTTGGTCTTGTGCATCTGCGAGAGTTCGCCGATGTCGCGCGAGGTCAATTGCCCGAACTCGCCGAGCTGCGCGATCACCCGCCATTCCGGGATGCCGATGCCGAAGCGCGTGCCGTAGACGCGGCCGAGCGCCCGGCTGGCGAAGAAGCCGACCACGTTGAGCCGGTAGGGCAGGAACTGCTCGAGATGCAGGGAGCGGTCTTCAGGCTTTTGTTTCGTTGACATTAGTTGCACATGTAACTAACTGGAGTGACAGAAGGCCGCCGGCGGCTGCAGCCAGATCATTACCGAACGGCAGCATCTGTCAAAGCGGCGAAGATCGGAAACGCATCGGGAGGAGGCCAGCCATGAACGTGCAGACCACGGTTCAGTCGAGCTTCGGCGAGCAGGTCCGGGGCGGGCGCCGCTACATGTCGGGCTTCGGCAATTCCTTCGAGACCGAGAGCCTGCCGGGCGCGCTGCCGGTCGGCCGCAACTCGCCGCAGAAGGCGGCCTACGGCCTCTATGCCGAGCAGCTCTCCGGCTCGCCCTTCACCGCGCCGCGCTCCACGAACGAGCGCTCCTGGCTCTACCGCATCCGTCCGAGCGTCAAGCATGGCGGCCGCTGGACGCTGGTCGACAAGGGTTTGATGCGGACTGCGCCCTGCCGTGACGAGACGAAGCCGTCGCTCGGCCAGTTGCGCTGGAGCCCGATCCCGGTGCCGCAGGAAAAGCTCACTTTCCTCACCGGCCTGCGCACCCTGACCACGGCCGGCGATGCCGACTCCCAGGCCGGCATGGCCGCGCACATGCTCTTCGTCACCGCTTCGATGGAGCGCGAATACGTCTTCAACGCCGATGGCGAGTATCTCGTCGTCGCGCAGGAGGGCAGCCTGCGCTTCTTCACCGAGTTCGGCATCATCGAGATCGAGCCGGGCGAGATCTGCATCATCCCGCGCGGCGTGATGTTCCGCGTCGAATTGATGGGCGGGCCGGCGCGCGCCTATGTCTGCGAGAACTATGGCGGCGGCTTCACCTTGCCCGACCGCGGGCCGATCGGCGCCAACTGCCTCGCCAATCCCAGGGACTTCCTCACGCCCGTCGCCGCCTATGAGGACATCGAGGAGCCCTCGACCCTTTACGCGAAGTGGGGCGGGGAGCTGTTCTCGACGGAGGTCGGCCAGTCGCCGCTCGACGTCGTCGCCTGGCACGGCAATTACGCGCCCTACAAATACGACCTGCGGCATTATTCGCCGGTCGGCGCGATCTCCTTTGACCATCCCGACCCGTCGATCTTCACCGTGCTGACCGCGCCCTCCGAGACGCCCGGCACCGCCAATATCGATTTCGTCATCTTCCCGGAGCGCTGGATGGTGGCGGAGAACACCTTCCGCCCGCCCTGGTACCACCGCAACATCATGTCGGAGTTCATGGGGCTGATCTATGGCGTCTACGACGCCAAGCCCGAGGGCTTCACCCCCGGCGGCTTCAGCCTGCACAACATGATGCTGTCGCACGGCCCGGATGCGCAGGCCTTCGAGCATGCCTCGACCGTGGAGCTGAAGCCGGTGAAGCTCACCGGCACCATGGCCTTCATGTTCGAGACCAGGTTCCCGCAGCGGCTGACTGGCTATGCCGCCGGCCTGCCGGAACTGCAGGACAACTACGCCGATTGCTGGAGCGGGCTGAAGAAGCGCTTCGACCCGAACAAGCGTGAGGCGTGGTGAGAGGTGCCGTGATTCCGGGGCTTCGCGAAGTGAATAACCGGGAATCCTTGGGTGCACCTTTTCCGTCATGGTCGGGCTTGTCCCGACCATCCACGTCTTCCTTCGTCGAAGGTGGTGTTCAAGACGTGGATGCTCGCCACAAGGGCGAGCATGACGGTGTGCGGGAGCGTCGCGGCCTACCGGCTGCGCAGCCGGTTCATGAAGGCGTCGTAGGAGAGTTCCGCCACCTGCCACCAGAGCAGGTTCTCGCCGCGGAAGGCGACCATCGACTCATAACCCTTCTTGAAGGCTTCGCTCTTGGCGGAGGTCTCGGCGTAGTACTCCTCGGCCGCCTTGAGCGAAGCTTCCATGATCGGCTGCGGGAAGGCCTTGAGCTGGGCACCCTGGGCGATCAGCTTGCGCAGGCCGCCCGGATTGACGAAGTCGTACTTCGCCAGCATCCAGTTGTTCGCGGCTTCGCAGGCGTTCTGCACGATCGCCTGGTAGTGCTTGGGCAGCTTGTTCCACTGCTCCTGGTTGATCACGAGGTGCAGCATGGCGCCGCCCTCCCACCAGCCGGGATAGTAGTAATAGGGCGCGACCTTCACGAAGCCGAGCTTCTCGTCGTCATAGGGGCCGACGAACTCGGCCGCGTCGATCGTGCCGCGCTCCAGTGCCGGATAGACGTCGCCGGCTGCGATCTGCGTCGGCACCACGCCGAGCTTGGCCAGCACCGCTCCGCCCATGCCGCCGATGCGGAACTTCAGGCCCTTGAGGTCGTCGACCGTTTTCAGCTCCTTGCGGAAGAAGCCGCCCATCTGGCAGCCGGAATTGCCGCAGGGGATCGAGTAGGCGTTGAACTTGGCGAGCGCGCCGTTGACGACCTGCTCGCCGCCACCGAAATACCACCAGCTGTGCTGCTGGCGGGCATTCAGGCCGAAGGGGATGCCGGTGCCGAGCCCGAGCGCCGGCTCCTTGCCGACGTAGAAATAGGTCGGCGTGTGCGCGCATTCGACCGTGCCGGAGGTGACCGCGTCGAGCGCTTGCAGGCCGGGCACGATTTCGCCGGCCGAGAAGGTCTGGATCTGGAACTTGCCGTCGGTGGCGTCCGACATGAACTTCGCGAACTGCTGGGCGGTGCCGTAGATCGTGTCGAGCTGCTTCGGGAAGCTCGAGGTCAAGCGCCATTTCACCTCGGGCATCGACTGCGCGATCGCGGGCATCGCGATCGGCGCGGCGGCCGCGGCGAGCGCGCCCGTCTTCAAAAACGTACGGCGTTGCATGGACTTTCCTCCCGGGGACAGATTTGCTGCCATCATCACTGTTCGGCGAGGATTGAAAAGAGATGAAAGTCGCATCCCTCATGCATGGCCGGGATGGCCGCCTCGTCGTCGTCTCGAACGACCTGACCCGCGCGACCGACGCCTTCCCGGTGGTCGCGACGCTGCAGGGGGCCCTCGACGACTGGGATCGCTGCGCGCCGCGGCTCGCCGATCTCGCCGAGAGCCTCGAGCACGGTTCGGTGCCGTCCTTCCGCTTCCACGAGCATGACTGTGCCTCGCCTTTGCCGCGCGCCTATCAGTGGGTCGACGGCTCGGCCTATGTGAACCATGTCGAGCTGGTCCGGAAGGCAAGGGGCGCCGAGATGCCCGAGAGCTTCTGGACCGACCCGCTGATGTACCAGGGCGGCTCCGATTCCTTCCTCGGACCGCGCGAGGCGGTGAAGCTGGCGAGCGAGGATTACGGCATCGATCTCGAAGCCGAGATCGCGGTGATCATCGGCGACGTGCCGATGGGCGTCAGTCCCGAGGAGGCGAGGGGCCTCGTCCGCCTCGTCATGCTCGTGAATGACGTGAGCTTGCGGAATCTGATTCCGAACGAGTTGGGCAAAGGCTTTGGTTTCCTTCAATCAAAGCCGTCTTCGGCCTTCTCGCCGGCGGCGGTGACGCCCGACGAGCTCGGCTCGGCCTGGAAGGACGGCAAGCTCAGCCTGCCGCTGCTCGCCCAGGTCAACGGCAAGCCCTTCGGCAAGCCGCAGGCCGGCGTCGACATGACCTTCGACTTCGGCGTGCTGATCGCCCATGCCGCCAAGACCCGCCCGCTCGTCGCCGGTACGATCGTCGGTTCCGGCACGGTCTCGAACCGCGACGCCGATGGCGGGCCAGGCAGGCCGGTTTCGGAAGGCGGGCTCGGCTATGCCTGCATCGCCGAGCAGCGCATGGTCGAGACCATCCGGCACGGCGCACCGAAGACGCCGTTCCTGCGCTTCGGCGACAGCGTCCGTATCGAGATGAAGGACGCCGCCGGCCACTCGATCTTCGGCGCGATCGAGCAGGACATCCTGCCGCATGCGGGCTGACGCTCGCCGCGCCTGCCGTCAAACAAGAATGAGGTCCTGACGATGTCCTCCCCCGCTTTCGCCTCCACCGCCGATCTCGGCGAGAAGACCGTCTCCTTCGACGAGATCGGCAAGGGCGTCTACGCCTATACCGCCGAGGGCGACCCCAATAGCGGCATCGTCGTCGGCGACGACAGCGTCCTCGTCTTCGACGCGCAGGCGACGCCGACCATGGCCGAGCGCGTCATCGTCAAGGTGCGCGAGGTCACCGACAAGCCGGTCAGCCATGTCGTGCTCTCGCACTACCACGCCGTACGCGTGCTCGGCGCTCCCGCCTATGGCGCGAAGGAGATCGTCTCATCGGATGCGGCGCGGGCGATGATCGTCGAGCGTGGCGAGGAGGACAAGGCGAGCGAGATCGGCCGCTTTCCCCGCCTGTTCCAGGGCGCCGACTCGATCCGCCCGGGCCTGACCTGGCCGACCACGACCTTCTCGCACAACGCCTCGATCTGGCTCGGCAGCCGCGAGGTCCGGCTGATGAGGCTCGGCCGCGGCCACACCGCCGGCGACATCGTCGCCTGGATGCCCGACACCAATGTGATCTTCGCCGGCGACCTCGTCGAATACGGCGCGACCCCCTATTGCGGCGACGCGCATTTCACCGACTGGCCGACGACGCTCGATGCGCTCGCCGCTTTCGCCCCCGCCGCCATGGTGCCGGGCCGCGGCGCGGCGCTGACCAATCGCGGCATGGTCGCCGACGGCATCAAGGGCACGCGCGCCTTCCTCTCCGACCTGTTCGAGGCGGTGAAGGACCATGTCGCCGCCGGCCGCTCGCTGCGCGAGACCTTCGAGCGCGTCCATGAGACGCTGAAGCCGTCCTATGGCGACTGGGTGATCTTCGAGCACTGCCTGCCGTTCAACGTCACCCGCGCCTATGACGAGGCCGGCGGCCTCGACCATCCGCGCATCTGGACCGATGAGCGCGACCGCCAGATGTGGCTGGACCTGCGGGGCTGAAGGCATCGCCGCATGCAGCCCTTCCGCCAGTTCGCCTATCGCCGCAGCGCTGATCAGGATGCGCCGGCCCCCGCCCGGCACCCCGTCGTCATCGTTGGCGCAGGTCCCGTCGGGTTGACGCTGGCGCTCGATCTGGCGCGCCGGCAGGTTCCGGTCGTGCTGATCGATGATGCCGACCGGATCGGCGAAGGCTCGCGCGCCATCTGCTTCGCCAAGCGCACGCTCGAGATCTTCGATCGGCTCGGGCTCGCCCAGGCGATGGTCGAGAAAGGCGTGACCTGGCAGAAGGGCAGGGTCTTCCGCGGTGAGACTGAGCTGTACGAGTTCGACCTCCTGCCCGAGGGCGGTCACAAGCAGCCGGCCTTCATCAATCTCCAGCAATTCTATGTCGAAGCGGCATTGGTCGAGGCCGTGCTCGCCGAGCCGCTGGTTGATCTGCGCTGGAGCAATCGCCTGGCCGGCCTCGACAACCGCGAGGATGGGGCGAAGCTCACCATCGCCACGCCGGAAGGCGATTATTCGCTGAATGCCGACTGGCTGATTGCCTGCGACGGGGCACGCTCCCCGACGCGTAGCCTGCTCGGCCTGGAATTCCGCGGCGAGGCCTTCGAGGACCGTTTCCTCATCGCCGATGTGAAGATGACCGCGCCGTTCCCGACCGAACGCTGGTTCTGGTTCGATCCGCCCTTCCATTCCGGCCAGTCGGCGCTGCTGCACAAGCAGCCGGACGACATCTGGCGCATCGACCTGCAGCTTGGCCCCGATGCCGATCCGGACCATGAGAAGCAGCCGGAGATCGTGCGCCCGCGGATTGAGCGCATGCTCGGCCATGCCGACTTCGCGCTCGAATGGGTCTCGGTCTACCGCTTCCAGTGCCGGCGGCTCGACCAGTTCCTGCATGGCCGGGTGATCTTTGCAGGCGATGCCGCCCATCAGGTCTCGCCCTTCGGCGCACGCGGCGCCAATTCCGGCGTCCAGGACGCCGACAATCTCGGCTGGAAGCTGGCGCTGGTGGTGCAGGGCAAGAGTCCCGCCGCGCTGCTCGAAAGCTATGACAGCGAGCGCGTCGCCGCCGCCGACGAGAACATCCTCAACTCGACGCGGGCGACCGACTTCATCGCGCCGCGCTCGCCGGGCGAGCGCCTGCTGCGCGAGGCGGCGCTGTCGCTGGCGCCGCTGACCGGCTTCGCCAAGCGCTTCGTCAATTCCGGCCGGCTGTCGCTACCCTCGGCCTATGCGGACTCGCCGCTCTGCGTGGATGACGATGGCTGGGACGCCGGCCTGCCGCCGGGCGCGCCCTTCCTCGATGCGCCGCTCGCCGGCGCTTCATGCGCCTGGCTGAGCGAGGCCTTCTCGGTGGGGCAGGCGATCCTGCTTGGCGAAGGTGCGGCAGCGCTCGCACCTGCTGGCGTCCTCGCGATCGAGCCGGCTGTCGGTGACGGCGCCTTGCGCCAGCGCTATGGGCTGGAGCGTGGGTCGGCCGTGCTGCTGCGGCCGGACGGGCATGTCGCGGCCCGGTTCCGCGAGCCGAAGCGCGCTGCGATCGATGCTGCGATCGAGCGGATGGAGGGCAGGGGATGAATGCCGCGGCCAGCATGGCTCCCGCAGGCGGCCTCGCGCGCGAATCGCGCTTCGCCGATCCCGATGCCGCCTTCCGGCTGCTGACGCAGGCGCATCGCAATCTGGATGAGCGGGCGAGCGCTGCGCTCAATGCCCGGCTCGTGCTGATCCTCGCCAATCACATCGGCGACGAGCAGGTTCTTCGCGAAGCCGTGGCGCTGGCGCGCGAGGCAAGCTAGGCTCCGGCTCACGACGCCTGGAGCCGTGAGCCAAATGGAAGAGCTGCCGACCTTCTATTCCACCCTGATCCCGCTTCGCTTCTTCTTCTGGGGCCCGGCGCTGGTGGTGCTGACGCTGCTGCTCTCCTGGCTCTGGGCGCGCAGCCTCAAGGTCGACCGGGCGCTGGAGAGCGATTTCAACGGCTTCTCCAAGGACGACGTCGAGAAGCTGTTCTCGCTCTACGGCCCCGAGCGCCGGGCGATCTACCGCAACAAGCTGCTGCCGGCCGACCTCGCTTTTGCGCTGGTCTACGCCGTCGTCGGTGCCCTGATCGTCGCCGGCCTCTCGATGCGCGGCTATCCCTGGTGGGTGGCGGCGCTCTGCGGCGGCGGCTGGCTCTTCGGCGGGCTCTGCGATGTCGCCGAGAACCTCGCCATCGCGCGCCTGCTCGATCGCTACCCCACGGTGGATCAAGGGACGGTCGCCTTCGCCAGCGGCTTCACCCGGCTGAAGCTCGTCCTCTCCGGCCTAGGCTTCGTCGGCGCGATCGCGGCCTACTACCTGGCGTTCAAGCCCGTGGTCGCCTGACCGTATTCGCGCCAGGCGGCGCGGGTCTGGCGGAAGCAGGCGGCTGGTACCGGCGGGTTGCCGATGGCCGGTGCAGCCCGCGTCGTGTCAGGCTCGAAGCCGAGCCGCGTTGCCAGCTGCAACGATGATGCGTTCTGCGGATGCGTGACGATGAGGGTTTCCGGCAGGTCGAGCGTCTCGAAGCCGTAGCGCAGCAGCCGGCTCACTGCCTCCCGGGCGAAGCCCTGTCCCCAATGACGGGTGGCGAAGCGATAGCTGACCTGGGCCTGGTTCGGGTCGTCGCTGTCCGGAATGAGCCCGACATAGCCGAGCGCCGCGGCTTCGTTCGTACGGGCGAATACCGTCCAGTAGCCGAGCCCGCGTTCGACATGGAGGAAGCTGCGGGCCGCGACGCCCTCGCGACCCATCGCCGGGTCGCCGATGGCCGCGATATAGCGCATCACCTCCGGATCGGCGTTGAGGGCGGCGATGAAATCCAGATCGGCCACGGTCCGCGGCTTCAGGAGCAAACGCTCGGTTTCCAGCTCCGGCAGCATGATCGTCACCTTGTCGCGTTATCCGCCTATCGGGCCGCCTGCACTGGTGCGGCGGGGCGCGCCATCCCATATCCTGCCGGCTGTCCCTCGGGAACGCTCTGGGAGAATCTGAATGAGCTTTCGTCGTTGTCTTCTCGCTGCTTCGGCAGTGCTCGCGCTCGCCGGCGTCGCCGCGCCGGCCGCGGCGCAGGAGGACCTGATCTTCAAGAAGTCGACAGTCTGGAAGATGCTGACCCCGGACGACAAGCTCGCCGTCTATGGCGTCGACGATCCGGTCGTCGAGGGCGTCGCCTGCCACTACACCGTGCCTGAGAAGGGCGGCGTTTCCGGCATGTTCGGCGTCGCCGAGGAGGTCTCCGACGTCTCGCTCGCCTGCCGGCAGATCGGGCCGATCCGCTTCAAGGAAAAGGCCTCGCAGGGCGATGTCGTCTTCCGCGAACGTCGCTCGCTGATCTGGAAGAAGATGCAGATCGTGCGCGGCTGCGACGCCAAGCGCAACGTGCTGATCTACATGGTCTACACCGACAAGCTGATCGACGGCTCGCCGCAGAATTCGACCTCGAGCGTGCCGATCATGCCCTGGGGCAGCAGTGGCGACGTGGCGAAATGCTCGGAATGGGTGAGATGAGAATTGACAGGGCGTCTGCGGTTGGCGGCGCCCGTCGCTTCATCCTGCAAGCTCGCGATCCGGTGACGGATTGTCCGATTCTGGAGGCGCGCGCCTCGATCGACGATCTGGATGCCCTTCGCAGTGTGCTCCATGTCGAGGACGGAGAGGATCCCGATTTCAGCTGTGTCTACGACTTGGACGGTCAGGATCTCGACGCGATCCAACGATTGATCGGTCTGCCATTTCCTCGCGATCTCGGCCCGGTCCAGATCGTTCCGTGGAGCCCGCTTCGAGAAATTCCCTATCTCGTGCACACGGAATACGAGCTCGCCCTCATGCTGGAGGGCAGGAAGCCGCTTGCCGTCTTTGGCGACGCCTATCCGTCGGAATGGTTCGACGGACTCATCGCTCGTTTCGATCCATACGTCGCTGACGGCCGATTCGTTAGGCGCATCGTCGATACGCCGCTTCCAAAGCCTCGCATCTCAGGGGGCGAGCGTGTCGACGGTGTCAGGCACGTCTATGTTGCGTTGCCGGGCGAACAGTGGCGGATAGACGCTTACATCCAGCTCTTTGAGGACCATGAAGGCGGTTGGAATGAGACGCGGGAACGCCGTCAGGGCCTGCTTCTCGGCTACGAGGAGTGGCAATGCGACTGGTGGGAAGCCCACCGCCCCGGTTCGCGCAAAGGCGGATAGGCGGTCTCAGCCCCCGCAGGTGATCGCCAGCGGCTGTTCGGCTGGAGTCGTGCTGGCCTGGCGCGGGGTCGAGCCGGTAAAGTCTTCCTGCGCGGCGACGCCATAGGCGGTGGCGGTGCGGTGCCCTTGCGACTCGCACCAGGCATCGGCGACGATCTGGCCGCATTCCGACTTGCTGGCGATGCAGTCGGCGACGCCGTAGCCGTCTGCGGCCGGGATCAGATAGGTGCGCTCGGCCTTGGGGGCGGCAACGGTGCCGGTGGCGGGCAGCATGGCCAGCGACAGGCCGGCGCCGAGGATTCCGAAGAGTCCAACCAGAGCAACGGCGCGGCGCATGATACTGTCCCTGAGACCCGACCGGGGCTGAACCTTCGACATGTCAAACTGGTTCCAAATGGTTAAGACTGCGTGAACCATGGCAATCTTGGTTGCGCGCAAACCGTCGGGCGCTTGTGGCGGCATTGCGGCGGCGAGAGCTGAAATCGCAGGAGGACAGGGCGATGGCGCGCAAGCGTTGCGCAGCTGCCACTTGACGTAAGCGCACATGACAGGCATCACGGCTGGATGACGCGAGCCCTCGCCATTATTTGCATTATTTGCCGCTAGCTTTCGCTGGCCGGCTGCTCACGTCCTCGTCCCAACGAAAAGACAGACAGCGCCCCGGCCAGCGGCCAGGATACGCCGTTTTTGTCGCCTTCTCGTCAGGATACCGTTTCGATGCAGCCGACCCTCAGGCTCTACAACACGCTGACGCGGACGAAGGAGGTCTTCACCCCCGTCGATCCCCATAACGTGCGCATGTATGTCTGCGGCCCGACGGTCTATGACTACGCCCATATCGGCAATGCCCGGCCGGTCATCGTCTTCGACGTGCTCTACCGGCTGTTGCGGCATCTCTACGGCGATGCCCACGTCCGTTATGCCCGCAACCTCACGGACGTCGACGACAAGATCAACGCCCGCGCCGCGCGTGATTTTCCTGGCCTGCCGCTGAATGAGGCGATCGCGAAGGTCACTGAGACGACGACGGCGCAGTTCCGCGCCGATGTCGATGCGCTCGGCAATCTGCGTCCCGACGACGAGCCGCGCGCCACCGGCCATATCGAGGAGATGAAGGCGATCATCGAGCGCCTGATCGCCCGTGGCGTCGCCTATGTCGCCGAGGAGCACGTCCTCTTCCATGTTCCGGCCGTGGCCGGGCTGAAGGGCGCGCCGCGCTATGGCTCGCTCGCCCGCCGCTCGCTCGACGAGATGGAAGCCGGCGCGCGCGTCGACGTCGCGCCCTACAAGCGCGATCCTATGGATTTCGTGCTGTGGAAGCCGAGCCGCGCCGGCATCGATCCGGGTTGGCCGTCGCCGGCCGGCATCGCGACGCCCGGGCGCCCCGGCTGGCATATCGAGTGCTCGGCCATGTCGATGAAGACGCTGCTCGAGCCGTTCGGCGGCGGCCTGCAATGCGACGATCCCGCCCGGAACGTCTTCGACATCCATGGCGGTGGCATCGACCTCGTCTTTCCGCACCATGAGAACGAGCTCGCCCAGAGCTGCTGCGCCTTCGGCGGGGCGGAGGGCGCGCCGCGCATGGCCAATGTCTGGATGCACAACGGCTTTCTGCAGGTCGAAGGCGAGAAGATGTCGAAGTCGCTCGGCAACTTCGTCACCATCAATGAGCTCTTGGCGACCGACACCTTCGGCGGGCGGGCCTGGCCCGGCGAGGTGCTGCGTTTCGCCATGCTCAAGACCCATTACCGCCAGCCGATCGACTGGACGGTGAAGGCGCTGGAGGAGGCGGAGAGGACACTGGCGGATTGGGCTGCGGCTGCCGGAGAGGCTGAGGTCGGGCAGGTTCCTGCCGGCGTGATCGAAGCGCTGGCGGACGATCTCAACACCTCGCAGGTGCTCGCCGAACTGCACGCTCTGCGCAAGGCCGGCGATCATGCCGGCCTGAAGGCGAGCCTTGCTCTGCTCGGCATCGCCCTCCCAGAGGTGACCGTGGCCGAGATCGATGATGCCCTGCGGGCAAAGGTCGAGGCGTCGATCGCCGCTCGCCTGGCCGCCCGCAAGGCGAAGAATTTCGCCGAATCCGATCGCCTCCGCGACGAGCTCGTCGCGATGGGCATTGTCCTCATGGACGGCAAGGACCCGGCCACCGGCGAGCTGATGACCAGCTGGGAGGTGAAGCGGTGACGCTTCACCTCCCAGCGAGTGCCTTGAACCTGTTGCCGTGTCGCGGCGTTGCCCCATTCCGTTGAAAGAACACCAAGCACAATGACCACTCAGACCCCGAAGATCCGCAAGCGTGGTTCGCTCTCGATCGCGATGAAGCTCGTCATGCTCGCCATGGTGATGCCGAAGGTACTGCGCTACCGGCTGCGGTCCAGGCTATGAGCACTGCAGCCCCCGCCACATTGGCTGACGCCGCGCCGCGCAAGGCCGGCGAGGCCGCGCTCGCCCGCATCCACCTGTTCGACACGACGTTGCGCGACGGCGCCCAGACCACGGGCGTCGACTTCTCGCTCGACGACAAGCGCGCGGTTGCGGCGATGCTCGACAAGCTCGGGATCGACTATGTCGAGGGCGGCTATCCCGGCGCCAACCCGCTCGACACCGCCTTCTTCGCGCAGAAGCCGACGCAGCGGGCGAAGTTCGCCGCCTTCGGCATGACCAAGCGGGCCGGGCGCTCGGCCTCCAACGATCCCGGCATTGCGGCACTGCTGGATGCCAAGGCCGACGCCATCGTCTTCGTCGCCAAGAGCTGGGACTACCACGTTCATGTCGCGCTCGAGATCTCGCTGGAAGACAATCTCGACGGCATCCGCGACAGCGTCGCCACCGCCAAGGCCGCTGGCCGCGAGGTCATGCTCGATTGCGAACACTTCTTCGATGGCTACAAGGCCAATCCCGACTATGCGCTCGCCTGCGCTCGCACCGCCTATGAGGCCGGCGCGCGCTGGGTCGTGCTCTGCGACACCAATGGTGGCACACTGCCGGACGAGATCGGGCGGATCGTCGCCGAGGTCGCCAAGGTCGTGCCCGGCGACAATCTCGGCATCCACGCCCATGACGATTGCGGCTGCGCCGTCGCCAATTCGCTGGCCGCGGTCGAGGCCGGCGTCCGCCAGATCCAGGGCACGCTGAATGGGCTCGGCGAGCGCTGCGGCAACGCCAATCTCGTCACGCTGATCGGCGCGATCAAGCTGAAGGAGCGCTATAATCGCCGCTTCTCGCTCGGCGTCGGCGAGGCCGAACTCGGCGAGCTCACCCATGTCTCGCGCGCGCTCGACGAGATGCTGAACCGCGCGCCGAACCGCCACGCCCCCTTCGTCGGCGCCTCCGCCTTCGCCACCAAGGCTGGCATCCACGCCTCGGCCGTGCTGAAGGACCCGCGCACCTACGAGCATGTCGCGCCCGATCTGGTCGGCAATGTCCGCAAGGTGCTGGTCTCCGACCAGGGCGGCAAGTCGAACCTCGTCGCCGAGCTGGAACGCATCGGCGTCACCATCGGCCGCGACGATCCAAGGCTCTCGCGCGTGCTGGAGGAGCTGAAGGAGAAGGAGGCGCAGGGCTATGCCTTCGAGGGCGCCGATGCCTCGTTCTATCTGCTCGCCAAGCGCATCCTCGGCGAATTGCCGGCCTATTTCGAGATCGAGCGCTTCACCGCCAATGTCGAGCGCCGCTACAATGCGCTGGGCGAGCTCGTCACTTTCTCGGAGGCAATCGTCAAGGTGAAGGTCGGCGAGGAATCGCTGATCTCGGTGGCGGAAAGCGCTCTCGGCCCGGTCAACGCACTCGATCTCGCCTTGCGCAAGGACCTCGGCCGCTACCAGTCGCTGATCGGCGGCCTCAGGCTGGTCGACTACAAGGTCCGCGTCTTCCAGGGCGGCACCGACGCCGTGACCCGCGTCCTGATCGAATCGGCCGACGAGACCGGCGAGCGCTGGACCACGGTCGGCGTCAGCGCCAACATCATCGACGCCTCGTTCCAGGCGCTGGTCGACTCGATCACCTACAAGCTGATGCGCGAGGGCGCGACGGCGTAGCCAGCCTCCTTCTCCCCTCGGGGGAGAAGGTCCGGCAGGGGATGAGGGCGGTTCGACCGGGTGAGACGAGGGCAGGCTGCAGCCTTCCTTCCCTCATCCGTCAGCGCTACGCGCTGCCACCTTCTCCCCGAGGGGAGAAGGGGAAGAGTTCACTCCGTCAGGCGCAGCGACTTCTCCTTGCAGAGGTCGATGCCGTCATTATCGCTCTCGCTCTCATCGCTGAACTTGCCGAGCAGGTAGTAGCTGCAGCCGGCCGGCTTGTTGAGTTTGATCATGATGCTCTTGCCGGGTGCCAGCGGCTTGGCGAGCTTGCCGACGAGCCGGGCCTGCTCGCCCGTGGTGGTGATCTCCAGCGATTCCAGCGGCACGGTGCGGGCATTGGTGATCTTGATCTGCGCCGGCGGGCGCGATTGCGCGAGGGCCGGCACGATCGGCAGCAGCGCGAGCGCGCAGGCGGCGGGAAGGATGCGTCGAAGCGTCATGGGCGTCTTCTCCAAGCCTCAGCCTTTAAAGGCTTTAGACTAGTCTGACATCGCAGTTGCGACGAGAACAAGGCCTGATCGGTGCCGGTTCATGGCGAAAGCGTTCGGTTGCAGGCGCCCTGAACGTCGCCGATCCTGCTGCGGGAAAATGGAGTTTCCGGGCCTTTGACCATGCAGACTGCCCAAGACATCGCTGCCCGGATCGTCGAGCGGGCCGGTGATCTGCGCCGTGTCATCGTTGCGCTCGCCGGACCTCCGGGCGCCGGCAAATCGACCTTGAGCGGCCGCTTGCTCGAGGCGCTTCTGACCGGCGAGGCGGCGCTGGTGCCGATGGACGGCTTCCATTTCGACAATGCCGTGCTCGATGCGAAGCGGCTGCGCCATCGCAAGGGCGCGCCCGAGACCTTCGACTGCGCCGGCCTCGCGGCGACGCTGCAGCGCATCCGGTCGGGCGAGGGTGATGTCGCGGTTCCGCTTTTCGATCGCGAGGCCGATCTTGCCCGTGCCGGCGCGGCGATCATCCCCGCCGATGCCCGGTTCGTGCTGGTCGAGGGCAACTATCTCCTGCTCGATCGGGCGCCCTGGTCCGAGCTCGCACCGCTCTTCGACCTGACCATCTTCATCGACGTGCCGCTCGCCGAGCTGGAGCGCCGATTGCTGGCCCGCTGGCGCGATCTTGGCCGCAGCGAGGAGGCCGCGCGTAGCTGGGTCGACGGCAACGATCTGCCCAATGCGCGATTGGTGATCGCAGGAAGCCACCCGGCCGACATCCTATGGCGGAACGGCGCTGCGCTCTGACGAAACCAGCCGGGGCGCAATTTCTCCTCCCGCCCCCTGCATTCCCCAGAGAATCCGCCTATATCGGCGGTTCCATTTGGAAGCATTTCAATGTCCTCGCCTGCCACGCCGGCTCCGGCGCCCCTCGCGCGCTCGGCTGTGCTCCAGCCCGGCTCCGGCTTCATCGCCACCTTCCAGGCGCTCTGGCCCTATCTCTGGCCGCCGGAGCGGGCCGATCTGCGCCAGCGCGTCGTTGCTGCCTTCGTGCTGCTGGTGATCGGCCGGCTGGTGCTGATGGGCGTGCCCTTCACCTTCAAATGGGCGACGGATGCGCTCGCCAACAATCCGACCTCGCTGTCGAACTGGCTGCCCTGGCTCGTCGGCGCGCCGCTGGCGCTGACTGTGATCTACGGTTTCGCCCGCGTCGGCTCGGCCGCCTTCGTGCAGTTGCGCGACGCGATCTTCGCACCGGTCTTCATGCATGCGGTCAGGACGCTGGCGCTGCAGACCTTCGGCCATCTCCACCATCTCTCGCTGCGCTTCCATCTCGAGCGCAAGACCGGCGGACTGACGCGCGTGCTCGAGCGCGGCCGCAACGGCATCGAGGAGATGGTGCGTCTCGGCCTCAACCAGCTCGTGCCGGTGATTATCGAGGTCACGCTGATCATCAGCGTGCTGCTCTGGCTGTTCGACTGGCGCTATGTCGTCGTGCTGGTCGTGATGGTGGTCGGCTACATGGCCTACACCATCAAGGCCACCGAATGGCGCATCGCCATCCGCGCCCAGATGAACGAGTCCGACACCGACGCCAACGCCAAGGCGATCGACTCGCTCCTCAACTATGAGACCGTGAAATATTTCGGCGCCGAGGCGCGCGAGACCGCCCGCTACGATGTCTCGATGGCGCGCTATGAGCGCAACTCGATCAAGGCCTACACCTCGCTCGCCTGGCTCAATTTCGGTCAGGCCGCGATCTTCGCGGCGGGCCTCACCATCTCGATGGTGATGTGCGTGCACGGCTTCCAGGCCGGCACCAACACGGTCGGCGATTTCGTGCTGATCAACGCCATGCTGATCCAGCTCTACATTCCCCTGAATTTCATGGGCACCGTCTATCGCGAGATCAAGCAGGCGACGCTCGACATCGAGCAGATGTTCTCGCTGATCGGCCGCGACCCGGAAATCCAGGACCAGCCGGGCGCACCCGCGCTCGATGTCCGCGCCGGCACCGTCACCTTCGAGGATGTCCACTTCGCCTATGTGCCGGAGCGGCCGATCCTGCGCGGCATCTCGTTCGAGGTGCCGGCCGGCAAGACCATCGCGATCGTCGGCCCGTCGGGCGCCGGCAAGTCGACGATCTCGCGCCTGCTCTTCCGCTTCTACGAGCCGCAGAACGGGCGCATCCTGATCGACGGCCAGGACATCGCCGAGGTCCAGCAGGTCAGCTTGCGCTCGGCGATTGGCATGGTCCCGCAGGACACGGTGCTGTTCAACGACACCATCGAGTACAATCTGCGTTATGGCCGGCCCGAGGCGACGCAAGCCGAGATCGAGGATGCGGCGCGCCTCGCCCAGATCGACCGCTTCATCAAGTCCTTGCCGGAAGGCTACCAGACCTCGGTCGGCGAGCGCGGCCTGAAGCTCTCCGGTGGCGAGAAGCAGCGCGTCGCCATCGCCCGCACCATCCTGAAGGGACCGCCGGTGCTGGTCCTCGACGAGGCGACCTCGGCGCTCGATTCCTTCACCGAGAAGGAGATCCAGGACGCGCTCGACCGGGTCAGCGAGGGCCGTACCACGCTGGTGATCGCCCACCGGCTCTCGACCGTGGTCAACGCCGACGAGATCATCGTGCTCGACAAGGGCCTGATCGTCGAGCGCGGCCACCATCGTGACTTGCTCGCGGCCGATGGCGTCTATGCCGCGCTCTGGAACCGCCAGCGCCAGGTCGACGAGGCCAAGGCGACGCTGCAGCGCGCGACCCAGGAAGAGGGCGAGAGCGTCAGGGTCAGCCTGACGCAGTGAGGCTGCTGCTCCGCGCCGGTTGTGGACGAACGATCAAGCGACGGGCTAAAGCGGGTGATATGCACGGGGCTCTCAGGGGAGGAGCCGGGGCATGTCGCTTGCCGACAAGGCGCTTTGGGTAATCGAGCGTAATTCGAGCAATGAGCTGACGCTCGGCTCGATCGCGGCCGCCTGCAGGGTCTCGCGCTCGCATCTTGCCAACGCCTTCGGAACGGCCAGCGGCTGGCCCGTGATGACCTATCTGCGGGCGCGGCGACTGAGCGAGGCTGCCAAGCGCCTGGCGGCCGGTGCGCCCGACATCCTCTCGGTTGCGCTCGAATTCGGCTACGGCTCGCACGAGGCCTTTACCCGCGCCTTTCGCGACCAGTTTGGTGCCACGCCGGAGGAGGTCCGCAATAGTGGCAGCACCGAGCGGATCGACCTCGTCGCGCCGTTGCGATTGACGAATGGCTGTGCGCGGACGCCGATCCCGACGGTGCGGGAGCTGCGCCGGCTGCGTCTCGTCGGCCTGTCCGCCCCATGCTCCTTTGAATCGGCGATCGGGATTCCGGCGCAATGGCAGGCGTTCATGTGCGACCACTATGCCGACATCGTCGACAAGGCTCCCGGCATACCGATCGGCGTCTGCCGCGCGCCGGACGAGGATGGCTGCTTCGAGTATATGTGCGCTGCCGAGGTCAGCTCGGTCTCCGCGCCGCGAAAGCCGCTCGCCGCTCTGGAGATCGAGCCTCGGAGCTACGCCGTTTTCGACCATCGCGACCATGTCTCGACGATCTACGACACCTATACAGCGATCTGGAACGAGGCACTGCCTGCCGCCGGCCTCAACGCGGCGAACGGTCCCGTCCTCGAATTCCACAATGATGCCTTCGACCCGGGCACCGGGCTCGGCGGCCTGACGATCTGGATCCCCCTGGAGCGCGATGGAAACGGGAGCGGGAGATGACATCACCGAATGCGCCCGGCGATGACGAGGCGATGAGCCGTTCGGCTTCCAACGCGTCGACCCTCGCTGGCTATGAGGGCTGCGCCGACGAGTATGCGGAAACGACCGCGCCCAGGCCGGAGGCGGATGATCAGCCAGCGCTGATCGAGCTGCTGAAGATTGCCCCGCCCGGGAGCCGCCTGCTCGAGATCGGTTCCGGCCCCGGCTGGGACGCCGACTGGCTCGAGGAGCGGGGGCTCATCGTCAGGCGCACCGACGGCGCGGACTCCTTCGTGGACTTCCAGGCGGGGCGCGGCCGCCAGGCCGAGCGCCTCGATGTGACCGGCGATCCGCTCGGCGGCCCCTATGACGGGATCGTCGCGCTCCACGTGCTCCAGCATGTCGAGCGCGAAATCCTGCCTTCGGTCTTCGCCAGGATCGCGGAGGCGATTCGCGAAGGCGGCGTCTTCCTGCTCGCGCTGCGGGAAGGGCAGGGCGAGACCGCCGAGCTCGGCTCGAAGGGGAACGAGTACTACGTCGCCCTGTGGCCACGCTCCGAGATCATTGCCGCTCTGGCCGCGCTCGGCCTCGCTCTGCACTGGTCCTACTCGTTCGATGGTCGCGAAGGCCGCTGGCTGACCGCCTTGTTCAGAAAGGGCCTGCCCGCATGAGCCGGAAAGCCTTGCTGCTCTTCCTCGCCCTCGGCGTGATCTGGGGTGTGCCCTATCTGCTGATCCGGATCGCCGTCGTCGATTATCACCCGATCATCGTCGCCTTCGGCCGCGCGGCGATCGGCGCCCTGGTGCTGCTGCCGTTTGCCTTGCGCGGCAAGGGCATCATGGCCGGCTTCCGCAAGCCGGGCTGGCTGATCCTGTTCACGCTCGTCGAGATCAGCGGGCCCTGGTTCCTGATCGGCTTCGCCGAGACGAAGGTCACGAGCTCGCTCGCCGGCCTGATCATCGCGCTGACGCCAATCCTCGCCGCGATCCTGGGCGTCGTGCTCTCGCAGGAGCGGCTCGGGACAGGCCGGCTCGTTGGCCTCGGGCTCGGCCTCGCCGGCGTCGTCGCGCTGCTTGGCTTCGACGAGCAGCCGGCCGGGCTCTGGCCGGCACTGGCCCTGGGTGCGAGCGCGCTCGGCTATGCGCTCGGTCCGATCATCGTAGCGCGCAAGCTCGCCGACGCTGACGATGGTGCGGTGGTCGTCGCCTCGCTCATCGTCGCGTCTGTCATCTATCTGCCCTTCGTCCCGGCCTATTGGCCGGCACGTTTCCCGCTGGACGCTTCCCTCGCCGTCATCGCCCTGGCGGTCTTCTGCACGGCCCTGGCCTTCCAGCTGCTGTTTGCGCTGATTGCCGAGGTCGGCGCGTCGCGCGCGACGGTGATCGCCTATCTCAATCCGGCCGTAGCGGTCCTGCTCGGGGTCACGGTGCTGGGCGAGCCGTTCTCTCTCGCACTGCTCGCGGGCTTCGCGCTGATCGTCGCCGGCTCCTATTTCTCCACGGCCCGGCGGCCAGAGCGCTCGGAGAGCGCAGCACCGGTCGTCGAGTCTTCCAGTTGAGAAAGCTTCCACAAAGCCCTCGCCAGGATGGCCCCGGATTTGCCAGTATGGCGCACTGCATTTGAAGCGGGGGGCTTCATCATGTTCGTGCTCGACCCGACCACGCTGGTCGGTTTTCATACCTGGCTCAGCATCATCGCCATCGTCGCCGGCATTCCGATGACGGCGGCGTTGCTGAAGGGCCATCTCAGCCAACGCTGGAACGGCATCTTCCTGTCGACCGCCTTTGCAACCAGCGCCACCGGCTACGCCTTTCCCTTCAGCGGCGTGTTGCCCTCGCATATCGTCGGCGGGATCTCGCTGGTGCTGATCGTCGTCGCCGGGTTGGGGCTTTACGCTTTCGGCCTGCGCGGCGCCTGGCGGCGGATCTACGCGATCACGGCAGTGCTCTCATTCTACCTGCTGATCTTCGTGCTGATCGCCCAGCTGTTCCTCAAGGTGAACGTCTTGCACGACATGGCGCCGACGCAGAGCGAGCCGCCTTTCGCGATCGCGCAGGGCATTGCGCTTGCGATCTTCCTGACGTTGACGGTGCTGGCGGCAAGGCGCTTCGGCAATGGGGTGAGCCTCACCCGGCCGGCATGAAAAAGGGGCGGCCCGGGGGCCGCCCAAGTTCTCACCATGTTGGTCTTCTGCTTCCGCCTCAGTTGCGGTCGACGTCGACGATCTCGCCGCGCCAGTTGATCTCGACGCGGAGGTCCTGGCCGCGCCTGTCGGCGCCGTCGATCACCCAGACATTGCCGCTCCAGCGGGCCTGGTCGATCTCGGCGACGCCGTTGCGGCGCGCAATCCGGATCGCCTCACGCTGCGAGATCGTATCGTAGCGCGCTCCGTCATAGCCGCCGCGGTCGTAGCCGCGGCGCTCATCGTCCGGCTTGTAGGTGCCGCCGCGATAGGGCGCATTGTCGTAGCTGGTCGGCCCGCGCTCATATTTCGGAATGCTGTTCTCCGGTCGCAGGTCGACGCCTTGCGCCAGAGCCGCGATCGGGGACAGCGCCAACGCGCCGGCGACCAATCCAATCTTCAGAGGTCTCATCCTCATCCTCCAGGGTTGATGATGTGTCCTGAGGATTCAACCGCTGCGGCGTGGATGCGTTCCGAAGTCTTTCGTGACCATTCTGCGGCAAATGTTTGATGCGGCCAATGATCTAGCCATGCCCGCCGATGATCGGCAGGATTTCGCCGCTGATATAGCTCGAGCAGTGCGATGAGGCGAGGAAGACATAGGCCGGCGCGATCTCCTCAGGCTGGGCGGGGCGTTTCATCGGCACCTGCGAACCGAATTCCGCGACCGCCTTGGCCGGCCGGTCCGATGGGTTGAGCGGTGTCCAGACCGGGCCGGGCGCGACGGCGTTGACCCTGATCCCGCGCGGCAGGAGATGCGCCGCCAGCGAGCGGGTGAAGGCGTGGATGCCGCCCTTGGTCGTGGCGTAGTCGATCAGCTCCTTGCTGCCCTCCAGGCCGACGACCGAGCCGGTGTTGACGATCGCGCTGCCCTTGCCGAGATGCGGCAATGCCGCCTGCGTCAGGTGGAAATAGCCGTGCAGATTGGTACGGATCGTCGTGTCGAAATGTTCCTCGGTGAGATCCTCGAAACGCGGCGCATGCACCTGGAAGGCGGCGTTGTTGACGAGGATGTCGAGCCCGCCGAACGCCTTCACTGTCTTTGCGACGGCGTTCCGGCAGAAGGATGA
This sequence comes from Allobosea sp. GW821-FHT10B12, assembly GCF_059415545.1. Taxonomy (NCBI): domain Bacteria; kingdom Pseudomonadati; phylum Pseudomonadota; class Alphaproteobacteria; order Hyphomicrobiales; family Alloboseaceae; genus Allobosea; species Allobosea sp. GW821-FHT10B12. The sequence continues at coordinate 13,136 of NZ_JBWKNL010000010.1, read as the reverse complement.
ATCGCGGATATCTCCGGAAATGGCGATTCCCTTGCGGCCTTCTGTCTCGATCGCCGCCAGCGTGTCGTGCGCATCAGCGTCCTCGCCGAGATGCAGGATCGCGACATCGGCACCTTCGCGCGCAAACAGGACGGCCACCGCCCGTCCGATTCCCGAATCGCCACCGCTGATCAGCGCGGCCTTGCCCTCGAGCTTGGCCGAGCCCTTGTAGTAGGGCGCATCGTACATCGGTGCCGGATCGAGCGCTGCTTCCGAGCCGGGCTTGGCCTGATGCTGGGGCTTGAACGGTGGCACGGGGTAGAGGCGCGCGCCGGCCTGCATCGCGCCATCCTTCTTCTTCAGCGGCCGGGCATCGGCGCGGGCGATGTCCTTCTGGATGCGCCGCTGCTGCTTGGCCGCGGCCTTCACCGATTTGGGTGCCCGGTCGTCTGTCCGTTTCACGGCGGTCTTGGCCATCGTCGCCTCCTTGCGCGCTTTCCCGTTGTTTCGGGCAACGTGTCGTTCCCGTCCCGGTTCCGCCCATGGCCGGATACGCCCTTGCGGTCCGCCGATTTCTCGGCAAGCTCAACCGCAACGGGAATCCGGCGGCTGGGAGGGTGCATGGCGCTCGATGCGGATGTGGTCATCGTCGGCGCGGGCCTTGCCGGTCTCGTCGCTGCCGCCGAATTGGCCGATGCCGGCCGCAAGGTGGTCATCGTCGAGCAGGAGCCGCACGCCTCCTTGGGTGGGCAGGCGCACTGGTCCTTCGGCGGGCTCTTCCTGATCGATTCGCCCGAGCAGCGCCGCCTGCGCATCAGGGATTCGCTCGCTCTCGCCCGGCAGGACTGGTTCGGCTCGGCCGGCTTCGACCGGCAGGAGGACCATTGGCCCAGGGCGTGGGCGGAGGCCTATCTCGATTTCGCCGCCGGCGAGAAGCGCAGCTGGCTGCACCGGCAGGGCATGCGCTGGTTCCCGGTCGTCGGCTGGGCCGAGCGCGGCGGCTATCTCGCCACCGGCCACGGCAATTCCGTGCCGCGCTTCCACGTCACCTGGGGCACGGGCCCCGGCGTGCTCGAGCCCTTCCTGCGCCGCGTCGCGGAGGCGGAGGTGAAAGGGCTGATCGCGCTGCGCTTCCGTCATCGTGTCACCGGCCTGACCCGCAGCAGCGGCATCGTCGACGGCGTCGAGGGCCAGGTGCTGGAGGACAGTGCGATCGAGCGCGGGCAGGCGAGTTCGCGCACCGTGACCGGCAGCTTCGCGCTCAAGGCGCAAGGCGTGATCGTCGCCTCCGGCGGTATCGGCGGCAATCACGCGCTCGTCCGGCGCAACTGGCCGCAGCGCCTCGGCGAGCCGCCAAAACACATGCTCTCCGGCGTCCCGGCCCATGTCGACGGCAAGATGCTCAGTGTCGCCGAAGCCGCCGGCGGCCGGCTGATCAATGGCGACCGGATGTGGCACTATGTCGAGGGCATCGCCAACTGGGCGCCGATCTGGCCGGCGCACGCGATCCGCATCCTGCCCGGCCCGTCCTCGCTCTGGTTCGATGCGCGCGGCAACCGCCTGCCGGTGCCGCTCTTTCCCGGCTTCGACACGCTCGGGACGCTGGAACACCTGCGCAAGACCGGTTTCGACCATTCCTGGTTCGTCACCAGCCGCAGCATCGTCGCCAAGGAGTTCGCACTCTCCGGCTCCGAGCAGAACCCCGACCTCACCGGCAAGAGCTGGCGCCAGGTGATCCAGCGTGCCCGGGCCGGCATGCCGGCGCCGGTCCAGGCCTTCCTCGACAAGGGCGAGGATTTTATCGTCGAGACGGATTTCTCGCGGTTGGTCTCCCGGATGAACGCGCTCGGCGGTGCCGGGCTGATCGACGAGGCGCATTTGCGCAGTCAGATCGAGGCGCGCGACCGCGACGCCGACAATCCCTATGGCAAGGACCTGCAGGTCACGGCGCTGCGCGGTGCCCGCGCCTATCTCGGCGACCGGCTGATCCGCACGGCAAAACCGCATCGCATCCTCGACCCGGCCCATGGCCCGCTGGTCGCAGTCAAGCTCAACATCCTGACGCGCAAGTCGCTCGGCGGGCTGATGACCGACCTGTCGGCACGCGTGCTGGGGCAGGATGGCGAGCCGGTGCCCGGGCTCTATGCAGTCGGTGAAGCCGCCGGCTTCGGCGGCGGCGGCCTGCACGGCTATCGCGCGCTCGAGGGCACCTTCCTTGGCGGCTGCATCTTCTCGGGGCGGGTCGCGGGCAGGGCGGCAGCGCTGGCGGTGGGGTAGGGCTCCCCTTCTCCCCTCGGGGGAGAAGGTCCCGGCAGGGGGATGAGGGCGGTATGACTGGGTGACCGTCCTTCCCTCATCCGTCAGCGCTTCGCGCTGCCACCTTCTCCCCCGAGGGGAGAAGGACAATCCCCGCGCCAAAAGCCTCGCCGGCTTTCGCCGCGAGGATTTGAAGGAGCGCAAGCCCAAGGGGTGCGCGAGGTCCGGATGCGGCAGCGTTCCGCCGCTGTGTCGAATGTCGATGTCGAGATGTCGAAGCAGCGATGCTCGCCGCTCCCGAACCTCGCGCGCGGTTCTCTTTGAGGTGCCTCGCCGTGCTTTCAGGTCCGGCAGGACCGGGCTCAAGCCCGGACGACGAGGCCCCTCCGCCATTCCAGCCCGCGACGGCTGTTCAAAGCGGACACCGCTCTCCCGCCCGGCCGCACGATGCCTCGCGACAGCCCCCTCGGTCGGACGGGACGGGGTGAGAATACAACGGCTTTAAACCGCGGGGATTGATTGTCGCGCCATCCCCGCGCCTCTTTCGCAAAAGCCCGCAAAAGCTTAAACAGCTTCGCCGTCTTGCGGCCTCAACCCGGCCGCGAAGGCACTGCCAGATGCGCGCGTCGCGCCAACAAGAGCAACAGGACTAACGCCCATGTCTCTCGTCGACTCCGTCCGCCGGACGATCGTGCCGATCCACAAGGAAGGCTATGTCTTCATCGCCATCGGCGTGGTGGCGACGCTGGTGCTCGGCCAGCTCTGGGGGCCGTTCGGCTGGATCGGCACGCTGATCACGCTGTGGATCTGCTATTTCTTCCGCGATCCCGTGCGCATCGTGCCGCAGCGCGAGGGGCTGGTGATCTCACCCGCCGACGGCCGCATCAGCCAGATCGCCACCGCCGTGCCGCCGCCGGAGCTTGACCTGCCGGCCGAGCCGATGACGCGCATCTCGGTGTTCATGAACGTCTTCGACTGCCATGTGAATCGCAGCCCCGTCGCCGGCCGCCTGCTCAAGATGGCCTATACGCCGGGCCTCTTCCTCAATGCCGAGCTCGACAAGGCGAGCGAGGACAATGAGCGCAACGCGCTGGCGATCGAGACCCCGGCCGGCACCATCGCGGTCGTCCAGATCGCCGGCCTGATCGCGCGCCGCATCGTGCCCTTCGTCAAGGAGGGCGATCCGCTCGGCCAGGGCGAGCGCTTCGGCCTGATCCGCTTCGGCTCGCGCGTCGACGTCTACCTGCCGCAGGGCGTGACGCCCCTGGTCGGCGAGGGCCAGACCGCGATCGCCGGCGAGACCGTGCTGGCGGATTTCTCGGGCAACGACCCGACCCGGGTGTTCCGCGGGATTTGAGCCAGGGTCGTCATTCTCGGGCGGAGCGAAGCGCAGACCCGAGAATCTCGTGACGAGATGGCGATGCCGCTCTCTGGTCCTGAGATGCTCGGGTCAAGCCCGAGCATGACGCCAAGCGTCGCTCCCACGCTAGCCTCCCACCTGAAAACCGCGTATTCCGGCTGATATGAGCGACCTCTTTCCGCCTTTCGAGCCCGAGCGCGTCGAAACCAAGCGCGCGCGCTTCAAGCCGATCCCGTTCCGGCTGATCGCGCCCAACGTCATCACGCTGCTGGCGCTCTGCCTCGGCCTGACCGCGATGCGCCTCGTCGTCGAGGGCAAGCTCGAATTGGCGGTGGTCTGCATCCTGGTGGCGGCGGGGCTGGACGGCGTCGACGGCCGTCTCGCGCGCCTGCTCAAGGGCACCTCGCGTTTTGGCGCCGAGCTCGATTCGCTCTCGGATTTCGTCAATTTCGGCGTCGCCACCGGCTATGTGCTCTGGGTCTTCGTCCTGCACGACCTCAGGTCGTTCGGCTGGATCATCGTGCTGACGCTGGCCTGCGCCATGGCGCTGCGACTCGCGCGCTTCAACGTGATGATCGACGATCCCGACCGGCCGGAATGGCAGAAGAACTTCTTCGTCGGCATGCCCGCCCCGGCCGGCGCGATCACCGCGATGCTGCCGCTCTATCTGCACTTCATCGGCGTGCCCGTGCAGGACTATGGCGCGCCCTTCGTCGGCCTCTACATCCTGTTCATCGCCTTCCTGACGATCTCGCGCATCCCCTGCTATGCGGGCAAGACCCTCGGCACCCGCATCCCACGCGACCAGGTGCTGCCGATCTTCGTCGCGGTCGTCGTCGCAGCAGGTCTGCTCTTCGCTTATCCGTTCGAGATGCTCGCGCTGATCGTCGTCGCTTATCTCGCGCTGATCCCGGTCAGCGTCGCGCGCTATCGCAAGCTGGAGCGCGAGCATGCAGCGGCGGCTGCATTGCCGACCGTCGCCGACCCCGTGATCGAGCCGGGCTCCGAACCGAAAGCCTAGCGCCGCTTCGACAACCGGCTGGCATTGGCGCGGGTGCGCCGCGAGAACGGCTCCAATGTGCTGTGGACGGCCTTGGCCGTCGCTTCGCCGAGGCCGTTCGGGGTCAGCGGGTTGAGCGCCATGCTCCACCAGAACAGCGCCGCGGCATGGCCGATGGCGAAGCTGCTCTCCGCCATGGCCGCAGCCTTCTCGACCACCGCCTTGCTCGCCTCGCGCTGGCCCCTGGCGTCGCCGAGCGCGCCCTTGGCCAGGATCGGCAGCCGCATCGCGATGGTGAGACCGGCATCGACCTGCATCGCGACCATCTCGGCGAGAACGCTTTGCGCATCCGCCGCCAATGCGACAGTCGAGGCAGATCCAGTCCGTGACGCCATGGCGAAAGCTCTCCGGTGACGAGAAGGGGGCCGATGGGCCAAGCCTTGCGGGTCGCCGCCACGCCCGCCCGTCCGATGTGGCAAGCTAAACGGCTTAGTGCAATCCGGGACAATGCATGGCGGTGCCCAAATTCTGGGCCTTGCACAGGAGATGTCGGGAGCCACGTGCGACGCGCCGGTCGGCATGCAACCATGCCGCAAGAGCGAAAGTGGTTCCCAGTTCGGCGGAACATGCTCTAAAGCCTTGCAGGAAATCCGCCCTCGACGCGCAGCGAGCCGATACGCTTTGAATCTCTTCAGCTCCCAGAAGCCGCCCGGCTGGCGGCCCAAGCTGGTCCTGGCCTCGGCCTCGCCGCGGCGCCTGGCCTTGCTCGAACAGGCCGGCCTCAAGCCCGACGCGCTGCTGCCCTCCGATCTCGACGAGAGCCCGCTCAAGGGCGAGCGCCCGCGCGATCTCGCCCGCCGGCTCGCCCGCGCCAAGGCCGAGGCGGGCTTGGCCGGGCTCAAGGGCCGGCCTGATCTCGAAGGCGCCTATATCCTCGCTGCCGACACCGTCGTCGCGGTCGGCCGGCGCATCCTGCCCAAGGCGGAGATCGTCGACGAGGCCGCCGCCTGCCTGCGCCTGCTCTCCGGCCGGGCGCACCGGGTCTATACCGGTGTCGCGCTGGCAACCCCCTCCGGCGCGATCCGCGAGCGCGTCGTCGAGACGCGCCTGCGCTTCAAGCGGCTGTCGAGCGACGATCTCGAAAACTACCTCGCCTCGGGCGAATGGCGCGGCAAGGCCGGCGCCTATGCCATCCAGGGCATCGCCGGCTCCTTCGTGGTCAAGCTCGTCGGCTCCTATACCGGCGTGGTCGGCCTGCCGCTCTACGAGACGGTCAACCTGCTCGGCGGCGAGGGCTTCCCGGTGCGGCTCGGCTGGCTGAATGTCGGCTGAGCCGAGCGAGACCTGGCGGCCATGATTCTGATCTGGCTCTCGCCGCTCATCCTCTTCCTCGGGCTAATTCTTTCGGGCCGCTCGGCGCTGGTCGCCGGGCTGTTTGGCACGCTCTGCGCGGCACTCGTCGCCTGGTTCGCTGGCCCGGCGCATCCGGACGCCGCCGCGATCATCAGGCATTTCGCCGCTGGCGCCTGGATCGGCCTGCCGGCAGTGCTGGTCATCGTCGCCGGGCTCGCCTTCTCGCTCAGCCTGGAACGGACGAAAGACGAAGCCGACGCAGGCAAGCCGGAGCATGGCTCGCTCGCCGAGGCCTGCCTGCTGCGTGGACCCTTCCTCGAAACCGCGACCGGCTTCGGCGTCGGCTATGTCGTCGCCGTCTCCGGCGCTCGTCGGCTCGGTGTCGACAAGGCGCCGGCGCTGGCGCTCGCCACCTTCAGCCAGATCCTGGTGCCCTGGGGTGCGCTCGGCATCGGCACCAGGATCAGCGCCGACATCGCCGGCGTCTCGCTGAACGAGCTGATCTGGCGGGTCGCGCTGGTGACGGCGCTGCTCGGCGCTGTGCTGCTGCCGCTGTTCTGGCGCCTGTCGCGGCAGGCCGGCTTGCCACCCGCGCTCGCCGACCGCCTCGAATGGGCCGGCCTGATCGCGTTGCTGATGGCCTTGCTCGTCGCCGCCAACCTGACCCTACCGCTGGAGCTCGCCGCGATCGCGGCTCTGGCCCCCGTGATGCTGTTGCGCTTCCTGCGCGTGAAGGGCTTTGCCGGGCTCGACCGGACGCTCCTGACCCGCCTTGCGCCCTATATCGCCCTCGTCGTCGCGCTGGCGCTGATGCGGCTGGTGCCGGCGATCCACGACCGGCTGGAGCATCCGTCCTTCAAGCCCTTCGCCGACGCCTCCGCCTTCGCGCCGCTGCTCTCGCCCGCCCTGCCTCTGATCATCATCGCGCTCGTGGTCGCCATCCGCCGCGGCGGGGCCAAGCAGGCCACGGCCCTGATGAAGCTGACGCTGCAGCGCGCCGGCCGCGCGGCGCTGCTGACCTTCCTGCTCGTCGGCATGGCCTGGATCATGGTCGGCTCCGGCCTGGCCGGCGGTATCGGGCTCGCCGTCAGCAATGTGCTCGGCTCCTGGTCGGCCGGGATCGTACCGGTCGCGGGTGCGCTCGGCGGCTATCTCACCGGCTCCAATACCGGCGCCGGCGCAGTCTCGATGCCGCTCGCCACCGCGCTCGTCCCGGCCGGCGAGGCGAGGCTTCTGGTCATCGCCGCCGCGGTCGTCGCCGGCAGCCTGCTCACCGCGGTGAGCCCGGTCCGCGTCACCATGGGCCAGGTCCTGATCAAGGCGACGACGGCCGAGACCGGGCAGGCGCTGCGCGCGCTCTGGCCCTGGTTCGCGCTGGTCGTCGGCCTCACTACCGCGATTGCTCTCGCTGCCGCTCAACTCGCCTGAGAAAGCCGGCCCGGCCGCGCATGCCGGCTTGCATGCCATGCGCTTGCCCAGGCCGCTGCGAGTGCCGATGGTGGCGCCATCGCGAAGGCGCCGGCATCAGATGGCGCGCAGGGCAGGGAACACCGGTATGACGAAACGTCTCGAAGGCAAGGTCGCGATCGTCGCGGGTGCGGGCTCGATCGGCCCGGGCTGGGGCAATGGCAAGGCGACCGCGACGGTGTTCGCCCGCGAGGGCGCGCGGGTCGTCTGCGCCGACCGCAACCTCGAGGCCGCTGAGGAAACCACGAACATCATCGCCAGCGAGGGCGGCGAGGCCTTCGCGATCCGCACCGACGTCACCAGCGAGGACGACCTGCGCGCGCTGGTCGAGGCGACGCTCAAGGCCTATGGCCGCATCGACGTGCTCGACAACAATGTCGGCATCGCCGAGGTCGGCAGCGTCGTCGACCTGCCGCTGGAGACCTGGGAGCGCGTCTTCAGGGTCAACCTGACCGGCTGCTTCCTGGCGATGAAGCATGTCATTCCGGTGATGCAGCGTCAGTTCGCCGAGGGCGGGCAGGGCGGCTCGATCATCAACATCTCCTCGATCGCCTCGATCCGCCATACCGGCGTGCCCTATGCCAGCTATGGCGCCAGCAAGGCGGCGATGAACCAGCTCACCCGCACCACCGCGGCGCAGTACGCGCCCGAGAAGATTCGCGTGAACGCCGTGCTGCCTGGGCTGATGAAGACGCCGATGGTCGAGCATTCGGCTGGGCTCGCCCAGAGCTATGGCAAGGGCGATGTCGCAGCGATGTGGGCGGCGCGAGACCGTCAAGTTCCCATGGGCCATATGGGCGAGGCCTGGGACGTCGCCTGGGCAGCGCTCTTCCTCGCCAGCGACGAAGCGCGCTATGTCACCGGCATCGAGCTTCCAGTCGATGGCGGAGTGACCTTGCAATATGGCGCCTGAACAACCCGAGAAACCTGCCCCGCCCGCACGGCCCTGCCCGATCTGCGGCAAGCCTTCCGTGCAGCGCTTCAAGCCGTTCTGCTCGTCGCGCTGCGCCGACATCGACCTCGGCCGCTGGCTCAAGGGCAGCTACGTGATTCCGGGAGAGCCGCTGGACGAGACCGAGGAAGCGCCGATGCGGCGCGACGAGGACAATTAATGGAAAGGCCCGGCGTGTCCCTTTCGGGAGGACGCCGGGCCGTTCGCTGACCGGCCGCGCGACGGGTCAGGACTATCCGGAGGGCGAGAGCGCCCGAATTCCGCCTCCCGCGCGATCGAGCTGCCGGTACATCCGCGGCTTGCTCCAGATCGGCGGCAGGCACGGCACCGTTGCTGGCGCCGCCGCATCAACCCGACTACCGCGCTTTGGTTCCAGGACTTGTCAGCATCTGCACTGCGAACCGGGCTCGCGGCTGACCAGGCTGGCGCCACCGCCGGGCGCGGCGCGGTAAATCGCCGTCCTGGCTGCGGTTTTCACGGCTCTGCGGGTCCGAACGAAATTTTCCCACCGGCAGGATCGTTTGTCGGCTGGACAGCCCGCGCCCATCCCTCTATATCGCCTCGCACCAACCGAAGCGCAGCGCGCTTCGCGGGAATGCCCAGGTAGCTCAGTTGGTAGAGCATGCGACTGAAAATCGCAGTGTCGGTGGTTCGATTCCGCCCCTGGGCACCATTCGCTTCTCAATAGCTTCCACAAGCCTCCAAAAACGTCCGTGTCTACTGATCGGAAGCGGGAGCTTCTGCGGTCTTGGCCAGCGCAGCTTCGTAGTCTGTCTTGTGCAAACGCGGCTTGAAGGTCGGGTAGAGTGTGTTGAGGCGATCCAAGCTGAGATTCAGAATTTTGATCATGTCAGGCAGTGCGTCTTCGGCAAACAGTCGAGGAGGCACAGGTACGCGGTGGAACCTGTGAAGCGGGTTGCAGCATTGGCCAAAGACGGTGTGTCGCACTGCCATCCAATTTCCGTGCGTATAGCCGGAAAGTGCATCATAATGTTTGTCATAAAAATCCTTAAGATCGCATTCGGAAGCCATCTTTCTGAGGTCTTTATTGTCCCAAGCGCCAAGTTTAATATCAAGGAATTCATGCCAAATATCTTCATTAATATATAATTCAATAGTCTCTTTGCTAATAAAATCAGGATAGTCCTTTTTCTTCAAAGATTTTAAGTATGTAAGTTTATTCTGACCATTTCCGTAGTTTCGATATTGGAGCCATAGAGTCTCATTGTCGTGTTTTGTTAGATAGCTTAACGTGATGTAAGCTTCTACTGAGGCTCGTAGCGCCATTCTGCCAACCGAGGTTTGGCCGGTTGCGGCTTTAATATTAAACAACAGTTGGTGAGTTAAATAAAATACGAGCCCAAATGCTCCATCGTGACGGGGGTCTATATTTGTAGTTTTGATGGTTTGAACAAAATGCCCCGCAATTTCGTTGTCAAGCTTCGCAAGGGCATCAAGCAATTTTGGCCGTGATATCAAATCGGCGCTTTTTTCGACTACTTCGAGAATGCAGTCTGTTTTTTCCCAGCACTCTTTCCAGAACTCTTCGTTGTAGGGTTGGAATAAATCGGCGTCTATTGACCGAGTAGCCATCTCATTGGCTCGAATATGCGGTCGAACAGATCGCATATCGCCTTTCGAAGGATATTCGATAATCTCCTTCACTCTGTCTGCCATGGTGTCAGCGAAAAACATGCGATCCTGGGCCAGAAACGTCATGACCCGAAGCCATCTACAATCGGTGGCCTGCTGAGATTGATGATTGAAGCATTGCGCAATGGCGCCGGCCAGAATCGAGGCTCCATCTCTCGTTTCCTGATTGCCGAGCATCCGCCGCCAATGTTCTGCGTCCGGCAAGGTTTCGATCGAAAGAAGCGGTGCTAACGCGGTCTTGGTTTCGCTATCCTCACAAATCAGCCCGAATAACTTATCGAACAGTGCATTTTCCACAGCTGCTAAGCGGGAATGGCCGAGCATTCCGCGATTAAGCTCAGGTTGCACTTCTCGAAGCAATCGAAGAACCACTCGAAAGGCGCTAAGAGCCTTCTCGCGAGGTAGTTGTGAAATCAGCAAGATTGCCCAAAGCATATCGGGCAAAATCTCATTCACCCAGGAGCTGAATTGTATCGGACCCAATTGATCCATGGGGCCTTTCAAGACGGGGCCAATTTTCCTGAGCTTTTCTAGTGGAGTCGGTCTCATCGTGCTCCCAGTGCCTCAGCATTATCCATCGTTACGATCTGTCACGTGCATAGAAATGATCCGCACATAAAGGAAATTATCGACCAGTCTGTCGGTCGGGCTGCATAGAATGAGCTAAATATGTCGATTAGGTAGTCTAAAATTACTCCTCTGCCCTAGCGCATCCATCTTTAGTCGTCGGGCTACCGTTAAGAAAGGCGCCGATCACGCTCCTCAACAATCCGCTCCACAACCTCCCGATGCTCCGCCAGCAGCTCCTGCAGCGGCCCCATGGCCCGGAACGCGCGCTGGTCCTGCTCTTCCTCGCCTTGCTCTTCCCAGGCGGCGATCGCCTCATCGGCGGCGGCGAGTTGATCGGCTGACAAAGCAGGCGGCGGCGGGGCGCCGGCTTCCTCGACGAGGCGCCTGGCGATCTGATGGCGCAACTCTTCCTCGCGTTGGAGCATCGGCTCGAGCGGGTCGGTATAGGGCATCTGTCGGACCTCGCGGCGATACGGTGATCTCAGCCGCATGAACCACATGCGGCAACACCTCGCTTCCTCGCGCGTTCACGCCCCACGGGCAATCGCTGCGGGGAGGGCGGGATGAGCGTCACTGGCATGAGCTTCGACGTCTGGGGCGAGATCGATCTGTTGCTGCGCCTGCTGGCGGGGATGGCGGCCGGGATCGTCGTCGGCTGGGAGCGCACCCACAGGCAGCGCGCCGCCGGCATCCGCACCTTCGGGCTCGTCGGCCTCGGTACCGCCGCCGCCGCGACGATCTTCAGCGAGCCGCATGAGATCGACGCGGCCAGCCGCGTCGTGCAGGGGCTGGTCACCGGCATCGGCTTCCTGGGCGCCGGCGTCATCGTGCTGCGCAAGGGCCATACCACGCCGCAGGGCCTGACCACGGCGGCGGCGATCTGGGTGACCGCGGCGCTCGGCTGCGCCGCCGGGCTCGGCGACCATGCGATCGTGCTGTCGGCGACCGTGCTCGCCATGGCACTGCTCGCCGTCGATCACTCGATCGAGCGCTGGGCCGGCAGGCCGGAGCGGCCGCAGGACGGCGGCGACGGAACCGCCTGATCCGCCGAAATTCGCCATGCCGCTGGTTGAATCTTGATCTGAACTCCGGCCGCTTTCTCGGGCGAAATCAGCGTATTGAGGCAAAAATCTCACCTGGCGCGCGCTGGCGCACCCTGCGGATTCTGTTGACGGGGCGCTTTCAGCCTTGCCTCGGCCGCCCGAATCTCCCGTCATTTCTCATCACAGAATTGCCTTCTTTCTTAAGCAAAGGCGCCCATCCTTCGACCGGCCGTTCCCGCGATCTCTCCCTGCAAGGCGGACCATGACGATGTGGTTTCGACCATGACGAAGCCTGTCTCGTTCGCCTCATGGGCGCTCAGTGCCGCGCTGCTGGCCGGAGTTCTGCCGGGCCCTGCCCAGGCCGAGCAGCTCGCCGCCAGGACCCGCGGATCGGCCTCGCCGCCGCCGGCCTTCGTCAGTTTCTGCGCCAGGAACCCGGCGGAATGCCGCCGCTCCGGGGCGCTGACGCGGCAGGTCGTCCTGACCCCGGAACGCCAGCGCGACCTGCAGGAGGTCAATGGCCGGGTGAACTCCGCCATCTCGGAGATCTCCGACCAGGCGCATCATGGCCGCGAGGATGTCTGGAGCATCCCGACCGACGGCCAGGGCGATTGCGAGGATTTCGCGCTGCTGAAGCGCAAGCAACTGATCGAGCGCGGCTGGCCGTCCTCGGCCCTGCTGATCGCGGTCGTCGGCACGCCCGCCGGCGAGGGGCATGCGGTGCTGATGGCCGCGACCTCGGAAGGGGATCTCGTTCTCGACAACAAGACCTCCCGCCTGCTGCCCTGGACGCAGACCGGGTACCTGTTCTTCACCCGCATGTCGCAGGCCAATCCGCGTGCCTGGGAGGCGATCGATGGCGGCACCGTCGTCGTGACTGCTGCGACCCGGCGTCCGGATCGGCGCTGAGCGGCCCGGTCGCCGGGAAGACCTGTTCCGCGAAGCCGGGACATCGGAGGATCTGCTCGCTTTGGTGCCCGGCTGCGCGCCGAGGCCAGGATCGTCGTGCGTACTGGAGAGCGCATGATCCGATCAGGCTGCGTACCAGCCTGATCGGATACAAGCCTGGTCTCAACGGCTGAGGCCACCGCCGCCGCCGCCACCCCCATGGCCACCGCCGCCGCCGCCACCCCCATGGCCACCGCCGCCGCCGCCACCACCATGGCCGCCGCCACCGCCACCACCATGGCCACCGCCGCCGCCGCCGCCACCATGGCCGCCGCCGCCACCGCCGCCATGGCCGCCGCCGCCACCGCCACCACCATGGCCACCGCCACCGCCGTGACCGCCGCCGCCATGGCCGCCGCCGTTACCTCCGCCACCGCCGCCGCCATTGGAGCCGTTACCGCCGCCGTGGCCACCGCCACCACCATGGCCGCCACCGCCGTGACCGCCGCCACCATGGCCGCCGCCACCATGGCCGCCACCGCCGTGACCGCCGCCACCACCATGGCCGCCGCCGCCGTGACCGCCGCCACCACCATGGCCGCCGCCGCCGTGACC
>NZ_JBWKNL010000009.1:137628-142887 GCF_059415545.1 Allobosea sp. GW821-FHT10B12 | reverse complement strand
TCCAGCCGGTTGATGCAGCGGATCATCGTCGACTTGCCCGAGCCCGACGGGCCGCAGATCACGAGCTTCTCGCCGCGCGACACCTTCAGATTGATGTCGCGCAGCACGTGGAACTCGCCATACCACTTGTTGACCGCGACCATCTCGACCGCCGTCGCCGTGTTCAGCGCCGTCTGCTTCAGAGCCGCCGGGCGCGAGCTGGTGGTTTCTGCCATAGCCATGTTCTTGTTCCCCTCAACGCTTCTGGCCGGCGGCAAGCCGCTTCTCGACTGCGATCGAGTAGCGCGACATGCCCCAGCAACACAGGAAATAGAAAACCGCGGCGAAAGCATAGCCCGTCGCGCGGGTGGTCGGCGTCGCCCAGGTCGGATCGACCAGCGTCGCCTCGATGGTGCGCAGGAAGTCGAAGATGCCGACGATGGTGACCAGCGTCGTATCCTTGAACAGCCCGATGAAGGTGTTGACGATGCCCGGGATCACGATCCGCAGCGCCTGCGGCAGGATGATCAGCCGCATCATGCTCCAATAGCCGAGGCCGAGCGACATCGCGCCCTCGTACTGGCCCTTGGGCATCGCCTGCAGGCCGCCGCGCACCACCTCCGCCATATAGGCGGCGGCGAAGAGCGCGACGCCGACCAGCGGCCGCAGCAGCCGGTCCGGCGAATACTCCTGCGGCACGAACAGCGGCAGCATGGTGTTGGCCATGAACAGCACGGTGATCAGCGGCACGCCGCGAACGAACTCGATGAAGATCACCGAGAGCAGCTGGATGATCGGCAGTCTGGAACGCCGCCCCAGCGCCAGGATCACGCCGAGCGGCAGCGAGAAGACGATGCCGACCGCCGCGATCAGGAAGGTGACGGTCATGCCGCCCCAGAGCCCGGTATCGACCCGCGGCAGGCCGACACTGCTCGCCAGCAGGCTGAGGAAGACGAAGATGGCGAGCGCGAACAGCACGAGCTGCTTCGGCCCGAAGAAGCGCTTCCAGACCGGCAATTGCTCGACCACCCCAAGCGCCGCCTCGCCGATATAGAAGCGGACGAGCTGCGGCACGAAGGACAGGATGAGGTAGAGCGCCGCGAGCGCCAGGGTCAGCGTCATGCAGATGCCGAGGAAGCGCTCGGCGCCGGGGCCGCCGAGCAGCAGCACATAGGCCGAGATCGGCAGCAGTACGAAGAAGAAGAAGATGCCGAGCTTCTTCTTCGGCGCGTTCGTCCAGAGCAGCCAGGCCACGCCGAGCGCGAACATCACGAAGACGATGTTGACCCGCCAGCGCTGGCTGATCGGATAGGAACCGTAGATGAAGTACTGGAAACGGTCGGCGATATAGGCCCAGCAGGCTCCGACCGGCCGCCCGACCTTGTCGGCGAGGCAGGCGTCGCGGCTGGTGCCGGTCCAGACCGCATCGAGGAAGTAAAAGCGGATCATCTCCGGCACCGTCGTCACGACGATGTACAGGCTGAGCAATGTCAGCGCGATGTTGAGCGGGCTGGAGAGCAGATGCTGCCTGACCCAGGCGAGCGGCCCGGCGACGGAGAGCGGCGCCGGTTGCTGCTCCAGCGTTTCCTTGCGGACGAAGGCGTAGGGAGCCATTTCGGTGGTTGCGTCGGTCATCGGGGCGCCCTCACCGTTCCACCAGCGCCATGCGCTTGTTGTAGATGTTCATGAACAGAGACGTCACCAGCGAGATGGTCAGATAGACCGCCATGGTGATGGCGACGACCTCGACCGCCTGGCCGGTCTGGTTCAGCACCGTGCCGGTGAAGACCTGGACGAGATCGGGATAGCCGATCGCGACCGCCAGCGAGGAGTTCTTGGTCAAGTTGAGATAGTTCGAGGTCAGCGGCGGGATGATCACCCGCATCGCCTGCGGGATGACGACCAGCTTCAGCGTCGGCCCGGCGCGCAGGCCGAGCGCATTGGCGGCCTCGGTCTGGCCCTTGGAGACGGCCAGGATGCCAGCGCGGACCACCTCGGCGATGAAGCCGGCGGTATAGGTCGTCAGGCCGATCAGCAGCGCGACGAATTCCGGGAAGATCTGGATGCCGCCGCGCAGGTTGAAGCCCGCAAGCTCCGGATAAACGAAGGTGATCGGCCGGCCGGTGGCGAAATAGACCAGCGTCGGCAGGACCACGATCAGGCCGAAGCCGACCCAGCCGATCGGATACTGCCTGCCGGTCGCAGCCTGCTGCTTGCGGGCCCAGGAGCGGAAGACGAAGGTCGCGACGAGGCCGATCAGGAAAGCCCAGATGATCAGGTCGCCGCCGGGGCCGAATTGCGGATCGGGAACGTAGAGGCCGCGGTTGTTGAGCAAGGCGCCCGCCGGCAGCTCGATCGACTGGCGCGGATTGGGCAGCGGCTTCAGCACCGCGTTGTACCAGAAGAACAGCTGCAGCAGCAGCGGCACGTTGCGGATGACCTCGACATAGATCATCGCGATCTTCGAGACGATCCAGTTGCTCGACAGCCGAGCCACGCCGACGAAGAAGCCGAGGAAGGTCGAGAGCACGATGCCGATCGAAGCGACGAGCAGCGTGTTCAGAAGGCCGACCCAGAAGGCGCGGCCATAGGTGCCACTCGAGGCGTCGTAGGGGATCAGCTTCTGGTTGATGTCGAAGCCCGAGGCGTTGTGCCAGAAGCCAAAGCCGGAGGCGATCTTCTGGGCCCGCAGGTTCTCGATCGCGTTCGAGGCGGCGGACCAGATCAGGAAGCCCACCGCGGCGAGCAGCAGGAACTGATAGACATAGCCCCGGATTTTCGGGTCGTAGAACAGCGAGGCTTTGCCTGGCCTGACCTCTGCGGAAGTAGTCGACACGTCTGACGCCCTTCTCAAATGTTGGCGACCGAGGGTCCGGCAGCGACCCGCGAGGACCACTGCCGGCCGGTATTGTTATCCGGTTCGCCGGAACAAGACAGCTTCAATGAGCGATGCGCGGTTTGGGCCGCGCACCGGTGGTTCTCAGCGGATCGGCGGCGCGTATTGCAGCCCGCCCTTGCTCCAGAGCGCGTTCTGGCCCCGCGCGATCTTGAGCAGCGAGCCCGCGCCGACATTGCGCTCGAAGCTCTCGCCGTAATTCCCGACATGCTTGACGATCCGATGGGCCCAATCATTGGTCAGGCCCATCGGCTCGCCGAACTTGCCTTCGGTCCCGATGAAACGCTTGATTTCCGGGTTCTCGGATTTGAGCATTTCGTCGGCATTCGCCTTGGTGATGCCCAGCTCCTCGGCATTGACCATGGCGAAGAGCGACCATTTGACGATATCGAGCCAGACATCGTCGCCATGGCGCACAACCGGGCCGAGCGGTTCCTTCGAGATGATCTCCGGCAACACCATATGGTCGTCCGGATTCGAGAGCGTCAGGCGCTCGGCGTAAAGGCCGGAGGCGTCGGTGGTGAAGGCGTCGCAGCGCCCGGCCTCATAGGCCTTGACCGTCTCCTGGTTGGAGGCGAAGGCGACGACCTCGTACTTGATCTTGTTGCTGCGGAAATAGTCCGCGAGGTTGAGTTCGGTCGTGGTGCCCTGCTGGGTGCAGATCGAGGCGCCGGCAAGCTTCAGCACGGAATCGACGCCGAGCTTCTTGCGAACCATGAAGCCTTGGCCGTCATAGTAGTTGACCCCGGCGAAGTTCAGGCCGAGCGAGGTGTCGCGCGAGATCGTCCAGGTCGTGGTGCGCGACAGCAGATCGACCTCACCCGACTGCAGCGAGGTGAAGCGGTCCTTGGCCGAGAGCGGGATGAACTTGACCTTGGTCGGATCGTTGAAGATGGCCGAGGCGACGGCGCGGCAGACGTCCACGTCCATGCCGCTCCAATTACCCTGCTGATCAGGGATGCCGAAACCGGCGAGACCAGTTCCGGAGCCGCAGAGCAGGATGCCGCGATTCTTGACCTGCGCCAGAGTAGCCGACTGGGCGAGTGCTCCGCTCGCGCACATGGCGGCGGAGACGGCGATGAGCGCCGCGCCAATGATCTGTTTCATTGTTGTTCTGTCCCCTGTTTGGCGGAACGGGTTTTCCCGCTCTCGATTAGCTAGCAAGCCCCAGGCCAGCCCCTGCCGACCTCACTCTCCTCTTTCACTCCCTGACGAAAACCGAGGCGAATCCCCAAAAACTCACCGGATCGGCGGTGCGTATTGCAGTCCCCCCTTGGTCCAGAGCGCATTCTGGCCGCGCGACATCCTCAAAACGGAGCGGCTGCCGACGGTGCGCTCGAAGCTCTCGCCGTAATTGCCGACATGCTTGACGATCCGGTAGGCCCAGTCATTGGTCAAGCCGAGGCCTTCGCCGAACTTGCCGTCGACACCGAGCAGGCGCCGGATCTCGGGGTTGGCCGACCTCAGCATCTGATCGACATTGGCCTTGGTCACGCCGAGTTCCTCGGCGTTGAGCATGGCGAAATGGACCCAGCGCACCAGCTTGAACCATTGCGAGTCGTTGTCGCGCGTCAAAGGACCGAGCGGCTCCTTCGAAATGATCTCGACGAGGACCATGTGGTCGTCCGGCACGGTCAGCTTGAGGCGCTCGGAATAGAGCGACGAGGCATCCGTGGTGAAAGCGTCGCAGCGGCCGGCATCATAGGCCTTCAGCGTCTCCGGGCCGGTGTCGAACGAGACGATGGTGTGCCGCAGGTTATTGGTCTTGAAGTAGTCGACGACGTTGAGTTCGGTCGTCGTGCCCCGCTGCACGCAGATCGAGGCGCCGGCCAGTTGCATCGCCGACATGACGCCGAGCTTGCGGCGCACCATCAGGCCCTGGCCGTCATAATAGTTCACATTGGTGAAGAGCAGGCCGGGCGGGGTGTCGTTCGTGATGGTCCAGGTCGAGTTGCGGACGAGCACGTCGATCTCGCCGGCCAGGAGCACCTTGAAGCGGTCATTGGCCGAGAGCGGAACGAACTTCACCTTGCCGGGATCGTTGAAGATCGTCGCGGCGATGGCGCGGCAATACTCGACATCGAGGCCGCTCCAGTTGCCCTGCGCGTCAGGCGCGCCGAAGCCGATCAGGCCGTTGTTGGAGCCACAGTTCAGGATGCCACGGCTCTTGATCTGAGCGAGGGTCTGCTGCGCCTGCGCATTCGCGGCGCCGAACACTGCCGCGACGGCGAGCAATGCCGCGCTGATGATCCTGATCATGCACGTCCCCTGTCCGGCGGAACGGGTTCGTCCCGTTCTCTGTCGGTGGCGTCCACTGGACCATGCCAGCCCGGAAACCCCACCGTTTCCAGTCGTCTAGAGAGAATCGGGGCGGGGGCTGGAAG
>NZ_JBWKNL010000009.1:0-137619 GCF_059415545.1 Allobosea sp. GW821-FHT10B12 | reverse complement strand
CCCCCCCCCCGCCCCGCATTATGTCTTAGCGCACCGGCGCAGCGTACTGCAGGCCGCCCTTGGTCCACAGCGCGTTCTGGCCGCGGGCGATCTTCAGCAGCGAGCCCTGGCCGACGTTCTTCTCGAAGCTCTCGCCGTAATTGCCGACGTGCTTGACGATCCGGTAGGCCCAATCGGCGGTCAGGCCGACGCTCTCGCCGAACTTGCCCTCGGTGCCGAGCAGGCGCTTGATCTCGGGATTGCTCGACTTCAGCATCTCGTCGACATTCGCCTTGGTCACGCCCAGCTCCTCGGCGTTCAGCATGGCGTTATGGACCCACTTCACCAGGCCGAACCACTGCGCATCGTTGTTGCGGGTTGCCGGTCCGAGCGGCTCCTTCGAGATGATCTCGGGCAGGACCATGTGGTCGTCCGGAGCGGTCAGCTTCAGGCGCTCGGCATAAAGTCCCGAGGCGTCGGTGGTGAAGGCGTCGCAGCGGCCGGAATCATAGGCCTTGACGGTCTCGTCCGAGGTCGCGAAGGCGACGACTTCGTATTTCAGGTTGTTGGCCCGGAAGAAGTCGGCGAGGTTGAGCTCGGTCGTGGTGCCCTGCTGGGTGCAGACCGAGGCGCCGTTGAGCTGCAGCGCCGAGTTCACGCCGAGCTTCTTGCGGATCATGAAGCCCTGGCCGTCATAGTAGTTCACGCCGGTGAACTGCAGGCCGAGCGCGGTGTCGCGCGACATCGTCCAGGTCGAGTTGCGCACGAGCACGTCGACCTCGCCCGACTGCAGGGCCGTGAACCGGTCCTTGGCCGAGAGCGGGATGAACTTCACCTTGGCCGGGTCGTTGAAGATCGCCGCGGCGATCGCCCGGCAGTAATCGACGTCGAGGCCAGCCCAATTGCCCTGCGCATCCGGCACGCCGAAGCCGGCGAGGCCGGTGTTGGAGCCGCAATTCAGCATCCCGCGGCTCTTCACCTGAGCAAGGGTCTGCGGCGCCTGCGCTTGCACACTCGCCGCCGCCAGCGCAAAGCCGAACCCGGCGACCGCGGCTGCCATGAATTTCTTCATCGTGATCTCTCCCATGAATGGCCCCGCCGGCGCCTGCCGGCCGGAACGTGCCGATCCCCTCGCATCGTCGCGACTTTTCATCCCGTTCGATGCCTAAACATTAGTCGAAGTGCGGCGCGCGCCGATTGCCAGAGCCGTGCATGAGCGTCAAGCAAAGGCGCCCCGTGCCCCCATCTCTTTTCACTGCGAGCATCACATGCGACTTTCCGGAGGTGGTCAAGTGCGACCACAACCCGCCCTGCCCCAATCCCGCTCGCGCTGACCTCCCGGCCCATGAAAAAACTGTCCAAGCCCGAATTCGCGCGTCTGCGCGAGAAGACCCGGCTCGCCCTCGCCGGCCGCGATCCGAGCGACAGCTACGGCTTCGTCAATCCGCCGATCGTGCGCGGTTCGACCGTGGTCTACCCGAATACCGAGGACTTTCTCGTCCGCAAGGCGCGCTACAGCTACGGGACGTCGGGCAGCCCGACGATCGACGCGCTGCTCGCCGCCGCCAATACGATGGAGGGCGGCGCCGGCGTGCTCGCCTGCTCGTCCGGCCTGCTCGCCTGCACCCTGCCTACGCTCGCCTTCCTGAGGGCCGGCGACCACTTTCTCGTGACCGACAGCGTCTATCATCCGATGCGCAATTTCTGCGAGCGGATGCTGCCGCGCTACGGTGTCGAGGTCACCTATTACGACCCGCTCATCGGCGAGGGCATCGCCGAGCTGTTCAAGCCGAACACCCGGGCGGTCTGGACGGAGTCGCCAGGTTCTCAGACCCTGGAGGTCCAGGACATCCCAGCGATCGTCGCCGCGGCCCATGCCCGCGACATCATGGTGATGATGGACAACACCTGGGCGACGCCGCTCTTCTTCGACGCGCACAGGTTCGGCGTCGACGTCTCGGTGCAGGCCGGAACGAAATACTATGCCGGCCACTCGGACGTGCTGATCGGCACGGTGTCGGCCCGCACGCCGGAGCTCTACGCCCAGCTCAAGCTGAGCTGGGACGCGCTCGGCGTGATCATCGCTGCCGAGGACGCCTATCTGACGCTGCGCGGCATCCGGACACTCGCTGTCAGGCTCAAGGAGCAGCAGCCGGCGGGGCTGGAGATGGCGAACTGGCTGGCGGCGCGGCCCGAGGTCGCCCGCGTGATCCACCCAGCGCTGCCCGATGATCCCGGTCACGCCATCTGGAAGCGCGATTTCACCGGCGCCTGCTCGCTGTTCTCGATCGAACTCGAACCCGTCTCGATGAAGGCGGTAGCGGCCATGCTCGACGGGCTCACCCTGTTCGGCATGGGCGCATCCTGGGGCGGTTATGAGAGCCTGGTGCTGCCCTTCGACTGCAAGCGCTACCGCACCGCGACCAAGCCCGGCTTCAAGGGGCCGACGATCCGTTTCCATATCGGGCTCGAGGACCTCGAGGATCTGAAGGAGGATCTCGACGCCGGCTTTGCGCGGTTGAGGGCAGCGAGCTGAGCGCGCTTGCAATGCTGGATGGGTCGTTCGTCTTCGCCTATCTCGACGAGCCGCCCTTCTGCTGGCCGGGAGCCGACGGCATCGCGCAGGGCTGCGACGTCGAGCTCGTGACCGCGGCGTTGAAGGCACTCGGCATCACGCAGTTCGAGCAGCGGCTGACCACCTTCGCCGAATTGCTGCCTGGCCTCGCCAGCGGACGCTGGACAGTGACCACGCCGCTTTTCGTCACGGCAGAGCGCCGACAGCAGGCGGACTTCAGCCGCCCTGTCTGGGCGCTTTCCGACGGGTTGCTGGTCCGGTCAGCCGATCACGGGTGGCTGACCGGCTATCGCGCCGTCGCGGCCGCAGGCGCCCGCCTCGTCGTCGTCGGTGGGCAGGTGCAGGAGCAAGCCGCACTCGCTGCCGGCGTTGCGCCGGAGCGAATGATCCGCGTCGCGACACAGGAGGAGGCTGTAGCAGCCGTCAGAACTGGGCAGGCCGACGCCTATGCCAGCGTCGCCATGGCTCATCGCGGCTACCTCGCCCGCGAACCCGATGCAGAGCTTGCCATCGTGAACGTGCCTGCGAGCGAAAACTTGTCGGCCGCCGGAGCCTTCGCCTTCGGCAAGCAGCACACCGCGCTGCGGACGCGCTTCGACGCAGCGCTCGAAAGCCTCATCGGAAGCGACTGGCATCGCGCGATGATGGCGCGCCACGGCTTCCCCGCTGGTGAATACTGACGTCTTGCCTCAGCCCGGCGCGGAATTCGTGTCCTCGCCGCGCGCCTTCGCGCGCAGCACGAATTGCAGATTGCGCAGATAGACGAACACGCCGAAGCCCTGGCCGATGATGAAGACCGGATCACGGCGATAGAGCGCGTAGATCAAAAGCAGCATGCCGCCACCGATCGAGAACCACCAGAAGGTCATCGGCACGACCGAGCGCTGCGCCTTCTCGCTGGCGAGCCATTGCACCACGAAGCGCATGGTGAACAGGCCCTGTGCGACCACGCCGAGCAGGACCCACCAGTCGACGTTGTTGACGAAGACGTCGTGGAAATAGTTCCCGATCATGTTCTGCAGATCGATAAGCATCAGCGCGCCTCCGTCGCGATCTGCGGCACCCGCTTGCGGCGCCGGATCAGCCACCAGACGCCGGCGAGATCGAGGATACCGACCCAGAGCCGGTCGAAGAAACCGTAATTCGAGACGCCGGTCAGGCGCTGCCGGTCGCGGACCTCGTGATGCAGGACGGTGAAGCCCTCGCGCACGACGAGCGCCGGCATGAAGCGGTGCAGCGCGTCAAAATAGGGCAGCGCCAGATAGGCCTCGCGCCGGAAGCATTTCAGGCCGCAGCCAGTGTCGCGCGTGCCGTCCTTCAGGATGGCGCCGCGGACCTTGTTGGCGATGCGCGACTGCATGCGCTTGAAGCCGGTGTCCTTGCGCCCGATGCGCTGGCCCTGGACGAGGCCGGCGGATGGGCCGGCCGCCTCGAGCTGCGCCAGCATCGCCGGGATGAAGGCAGGGTCGTTCTGACCATCGCCGTCGAGGGTCGCGACGATCGGGGCCGTCGCCGCCCTCACCCCGCTGCGTACCGCCGCCGACTGGCCGCAGGACTGCGCGTGACGGACAATCCTGAGCCATGGCCGCGTCGCGGCAAGCTCGGTGAGCGCCGCGGCAGTGCCGTCGCTCGAACCGTCGTCGACATAGATCAGCTCGAAGCTGCCGACCGCCGCGCAGGAGCTCTCGATGTCGTGGACGAGCGGGGCGATGTTGCCCTGTTCGTTACGCACCGGCACGACGATGCTGATGCGGGGCAGGCCGGCGGAAGGCACGGGTTCAGTCACGGATTCCAAGTCTTTCTGCATTGCGGCGCGCAAACTGCGTCAAGCGCCGCGACGGGGCAAGCGCCGATCATTCGCGGACATAGACGCTCATCTCGATGCGCCTGCCGCCATTGAGGTTGAAGCCGGAGATCGTGGTCAGCAGCCGCGGCGTTACCCCCGAGGCGGTGAGCCCCTGACGAAAGCCGTCGAGGAAACGGCCCTCGACCAGCGCCACGCGGCAGCCGGGCTCGCGCAGGAAGTTTGCTGCCACGCTTCCATCCGCCCCCATGCGCAGATCGGTGCCGACCAGGAAGACCAGGCTCGGCTCGCGATAGCCGACGGTCATGACCTGCGGGTTCGGACAGGTCACTGCCTGCACCGCCTCCGCCAGCCGCGGCGAGAGCTTGAGGCCGCGCAGGCTCGGCGAGGCCAGGCCGAAGACGCCAGCGCTGAGCAACAGGCTGGCGACCACGCCGCGCCAGAGCGCGCCCTCGAACGCGCCCTCGCGGAAGGCCAGGAAGCTGCGGAACGCGACGATGAGCGCCAGCGCCAGCACCGGCAAGGCGAGCCAGGGCAAGGTCTTGTCGAGCGTCCAGGTGCCGTAGAGAATCACGCCGACGAGCGCTGCCGGCACCAGGACGACGAGGAAGGCGGTCAGGTCGGAGCCGCGGCGAAAGCGGTTGATGCCGCCATTGACCAGGGCGAGCAGCAGCAGCGCTGTGATCGCCGGGTAGAGCGGCAGCACGTAATGCGGCAGCTTGGTCGGCACCGCTTCGAAGACGAGCCAGGACGGCACGATCCAGGCGAGCAGGAACAGGATCTGCGGCTCACGGCGCTTCACCCAGGCAAAAGGAATCGCCATCGCCGCCAACGCGGCCGACGGCCAATAGGTGCCGAAGAACAGCAGCAGATAGAGACCGGGCGGCCCCCAATGCTTCTCCTGGCCCTCCCCGACCTTGCCGAGCATGTCCTTGCCGACGCTCTCGGCAAAAAAGTCGCCGCCGGTCTTGAGCGCGATGGCGACGAACCAGGGCAGCACCACGACAAGGCAGAGCAGCAGCCCGCGGCCCGGCTTCAGCGGCGCGAACCAGCGCAACGAACGCTCGCGAACGCTGAGCACCAGCACCGCCAGCCCCCAGACCATCGGCACGATCGGCCCTTTGATCAGAAGCCCAAGCGCCGTTGCCGACCAGAACACCAGCCAGTTGTGCCGGCTCGGCACGAAGGCGAGCGAGCGGGTCCAGTCGAGCCAGGCGCGGGCGAGCGCGCCCATGGTCGCGACCGCACAGCCCGCCAACAGGGCGTCGGTCTTGGCGATGCGGGCCTCGACACCCAACAGGACCGCCGCTGCCATCATGGCCGCGCCGAGCAAGGCGAGGCGCGCTCCGACGAAGGCGAGCAGCGCCCAATAGGTCAGCAACACCGTCGCGACGGCGCCGACGAGCGAGGGCAGCCGGTAGAGCCAGATCGTCGTATGCGCCTGCGGCACGCCGAGCGCCTCGCCGGCGGCGACGCTCGCCGACTGCAGCCAGTAGATGCCGACCGGCTTCTTGTGCCTGGCCTCGTCCTGGAAACGGATGTCGACGAAGTCGCGCGTCTCCAGCATCTGCTTGCTGGCCTGGGCAAAGCGCGGCTCGTCGCGATCGAAGGGCTGCAGGCTGGCGAAGCCGGGCAGGAAGGCGGCGAGCGACAACAGCGCAAGCAGCAGGCAGGCGCGCCGATGGCTCGCGGACGCGAAGCTAGCGAGCCGGTCGAGACCGGAGCCGTGCGAGAACATCGACACTCCTTGCGGCCGAATCTTGCGAAGCCCGCATCCTGCGGGGGTGCGGGCTGGTGGACAGGCGATCGGGTTGGCCGCGGCGCGTTTACGGCCTCGCACCGTTCGCGGCAAGCGCGCAGGTGCAATCCGCTTCGACACAGGCATGGCGCGAAGACATGTCGGGCCGGCAGTTGAGGCCTGTTTGCGTCCCAATCATGGCGGAACCCGCCTGGGAACCCCACATCCCCAACCGGGTTTGCCTATGCAGATCGCCAGCCGCCCCGGACAGAGACCAGGAAAGGCATGAGCACAATGAAGATGCCGATCGCCGTTCACACCGACGAAGACTACGAGCGGGCCCAGCAGCGCGTGGCCGAGCTCAATGCCGCTCCGGACAGCAAGGACAAGGAACGCGAACTGGAAGCGCTAGCGGACGCCATGCTGGCATTCGAATTGCGCCGCGACGAAGCGCAGGAGTGACAGGATCAACCGAGAGGCTGCTGACCCTCTTCGTGCTCACTCTACGGCTGCGGCCAAACTGCCTTCCGACAGCAGCGTCAACCAATCGTTAACCATAAAATGCAAGCTTGCGTGTCATCCGGAGCCTGGGAGACACGCCATGCTGGTGCTGTTGGGAGTATCGGTCGGACTTGCCTCGTTCTTGTTCGAGATGATCCCGGTGCTGGAGTTCGGCCAGCTCACAGGCCAGGTCGCAGGAAGTTTCCTGCTCTCCTCCGCACTCAAGACATGCGCGCTGATCGTCGCCTTGAGCTGCCTCAACGAGTTGATCGCGGATCGCCCGCCAGTCTCCGACAGCAGCCCGGTCGGCTAATAACCGAGCGCAGCCGTTCTCGGCCAGACGCGGGCCAACAAGTGGTGGTGCCGCTCATAGCGGACCCACTCAGCCTGCCAGCATGCAATCCGCCAAGCTGTAGCAGTGGCTCGCCTGATAAGCGTTCCGCCCCCGATTCATGTGCGTCAGATTGAAAGTCCGAATGGCACTGAGGACACGGGGGGCCGCCAGGACGCTGCGGATCGAGGCGGAGCCTCGGACATTGACGCCGAACATGTCTGCGCCGCGCGGGAAGAAATAGCTGACATCTTCCGGCGCCGTTACGCAGTGATCGAGAAGAGCTTCGTCCACATGGCCCTGCACCTGTGAACGGTCCGTGGTGAAATCCGAAAGGTGCACCAGGAATCTCGCACGGATGTCCTCGCCGTCGGCATAGAGCGTGAACAGCTCCATCCAACTCGCATTGACGCGGGTGAGCGGCTTGTCGGACGTCGACGGCAGACAGGAAACCGACCAGTAGTGACGCTCGCTCTTGCGCGGGATGGGGATGCAGTTCTGGCCGTAGAGCCGGAGAATCTCCAGAACGTCCTGCGCCTGCGGCCGACGAAGCAGCTTCTGAAAACGCGTGAGGTATTTGAACCGCAGTTCGAGGGACTCCGAGCGCTCGTCGGCGTCGCACAGGTCGATCTTGCCCTCTATCCAATTGCGCTGCTGCTCGGGATCCAGGAATTGGCGCAGGCCAGTGGTGCCGCGGCGAGGAGTCGTTTTCGGATCGGATGCCATGGGAGATCCATCTGTGCCGGACAGACGCAGCTTTCGGGAACGTCCTTCATCGCAGCGTGCCTGGTCGAGGCGTGTCTGCAGCATCACCTGGTCAGGTGGCGGATCCGAGTTACGCGACATGTCGGCGCGCCAGAAACAGCTGCTCGAATTCAACCGCAGGAAGTGGCCGGCCGAAATGGTAGCCCTACCCTTCCTCGCATCCCATGCCCTTGAGGCAATTGGCGGTCTCGATGTCCTCAATGCCTTCGGCGATGATCGACAGCCCGAGTGAACGGCCAAGATCAATCGTAGCCCGGATGATTGCAGCATCGCCGCTGTCGTTCAGCAGCTGGCGCACGAAGCACCAAGCTGCAAGAAGGAAAGGAGCTGGAATAAAGCGGCATGCCTTCCAACTCTCAAAGGATACGGAAAATCGTGTAAGCCTTTGACAGATATGGCGAGCCCGACAGGATTCGAACCTGTGACCAGCAGCTTAGAAGGCTGCTGCTCTATCCAGCTGAGCTACGGGCCCTGAAGGAAGCGGCAGGCTTGGGACCTGCCGATTCGCTAAAGC
The DNA here is from genome assembly GCF_059415545.1 of Allobosea sp. GW821-FHT10B12. Lineage (NCBI taxonomy): Bacteria > Pseudomonadati > Pseudomonadota > Alphaproteobacteria > Hyphomicrobiales > Alloboseaceae > Allobosea > Allobosea sp. GW821-FHT10B12. The sequence goes on along the minus strand of NZ_JBWKNL010000009.1, from coordinate 129,412 downwards.
TTCAATGCGTCCACTGGCCGACGCGGTTGAACTTGAAATTATCGGAATAAGCCATGCCGCGACGCTTGGGTGCGTGCGGCTGCTCCAGGCGGTAGGCGATGCCGTTGCGAGTCGCATAGGCGACGGCTTCCTCGGCGGTGTCGAACCAGAGTCGGAGCTGGCTCTTCATGTCACCTGACGAGGTCCAGCCCATCAGCGGCTCGATCTCGCGCGGCCGCTCAGGCTCATACTCCAGCAGCCAGCGACCGGTCTTGGCCGTGCCGGACTGCATCGCGTTGCGCGCCGGCGAATAGATGCGTGCCGTCATGCTTCCCCTCGCCTTCCGGCAAAGCTCGTCGAGATTGGTCGGGGCACCAGGATTCGAATCTGGGACCCTCTGCTCCCATGTTTCCCCGCTGAGGTATAACACCTACCTACCGGGTACGTCTTCAACGGCCGTAGTGCCCAGCTGGACCAACCAAGTCAACTGAATTTGATGGAGTCCGAAGCGGTCTTCAGTGTCGGCGAGGATGAGGAACTGGCGCTCGCCTATATCGGCGACCTGCGCCGCCGCGCCGTCGCGAACGGCCGCGATCCTACAAGGCGCTCGCGCTCGGGGCCTATGAGCTCAAGGGCACTCCGCTGCCGGCGCTGGGTTTCTTCTGAATCATCGTCCCGCGATCGGACCTTCCTCGCAGGCGAGCTTCGACAGATCGATGTTCCCCTGCGGGCGCGATATTAGAACATCAATTCTATAGACTAATCTTTAGCGCAGCGACATGCTCGACTCAGCGATCTCCAAGAGGTTCTGATGGCATTTCCAACGCAGCATCGCGCGCTCGCATTCGCCGTCGCGGCCGGCCTGGCTCTCGCCAGCGCCGCCGTAGCCGGACCGCTCTCCGACAGCGCCCCGCTTCCAGATGCCGTCGCACCGGGCACTAGGCTCGTCGTCGGTGATCCCCAGACCCGTGTCGCGCTGACGCTCTCGGGCGAACTCGCCAAGCTGCCCTTCAAGATCGAATGGGCCAACATCTCGGGCGGACCGCAGACGATCGAAGCCTTCCGTGCCAAAGCCCTCGATCTCGGCTCGGTCGCCGACATCCCGCCCATCCATGCACAATGGACCGGGCTCGAGACGAAGATCGTCGGCGCCAAGTTCCGGCTCGACCCAACCGCGCATCCGATCTACGTCATCGCCACCGCGCCGGGCTCCGGCATCACCAGGCTGGAGGAGCTCAAGGGCAAGCGCATCGCCTTCAGCCCCGGCCAGGCGCAGGGCGCACTCGTCCTGCGTGTGCTCAAGAAACTCAGCCTCCAGCGCGGCGACGTTACCCTGATCGAATTGCCCAGCGTCGGCGATGCCTATGTCAACGCGCTCGCCAGCAAGCTCGTCGACGCCGCGCCGATCGCGGAGGCGAACAAGCAGCGCTTCGCCCAGAATTACGAACGCGACGGCGCCCGGCTGCTGGCGCATGGGCTGCGTGACGACCCCTCCTATATCTACGTCGCCAAGAGTTCGCTGGAGGATGCCGACAAGGCAGCAGCGATCCGCGCCTATGTCGCAGCCTGGGGCCGCGCGGCGAAATGGATCGAGACCCATCCCGAAGAGTGGATCAAGGGCTACTACATCAAGGATCAGGGACTGAAGGAGGATGCCGGGCGCTTCCTCGTGAAGTCCAATGGCAGCCCGGACGTTCCCCTCGACTGGGCCGCGGCGATCGAGCGCCAGCAGGAGACGATCGACCTGCTCGCCGAGGAGCTCAAGAAGCCGGCGATCAAGGCCGAAACGCTGTTCGACCGGCGCTTCGAGCGCATCGCCGGCGCAACCTATCGCGACGCGGACTGACGCCATGGCCGATCTCTCGATCCGCGCCTCGCGCGAAGCGGCCGGCGCCACCGGCTGGCTCTCCGGCCGTGTCGCGTCCCGCCCGGTCAAGGCATCGCCCCGCCGCAAGCGCAAGCTCGGCCCCGGCCGGACGCTGCAGTTCGGTCAGGCCCTCGGCCCGACCATCCTGCTCCTGCTCTGGAGCATCGGCAGCGCGACCGGATACATCGACGATCGTATCCTGTCGGCGCCGTGGACTGTGGTTGCGACCGGCTACGAACTGATCGCCGACGGGCGGCTGCAGGAGAACCTCTGGACGTCGTTCCAGCGCTCCTTCTGGGGCCTGTTCTGGGGCATCGTCGCCGGCGCCTCGCTTGGCGTCATCGCGGGCCTCAGCCGGATCGGCGAATACCTCGTCGACGGGCCGATCCAGATCAAGCGAGCCATTCCGGCGCTCGCCCTGATCCCGCTGCTGATGCTCTGGTTCGGCATCGGCGAGGGCATGAAGGTCCTGACGATCGCGCTGATAACCTTCGCGCCGATCTACATCCAGACCCATGACGGGCTGCGTTCGACCGATGCCCGCTTCATCGAGCTGGCCGAGACACTCGACCTCTCGAACTGGCAGTTCCTGCGCCATGTCGTGCTGCCGGCGGCGCTGCCCGGCTTCCTGCTCGGCCTGCGGTTCGGCGTGACCTATTCCTGGCTCGCCCTCGTCGTGGTCGAGCAGGTCAACGCCACGAGCGGCCTCGGCTACATGATCAACCTCGCGCGCACCTACGGCCAGACCGAAGTCATCATCCTGTGCCTCGCCGTCTACGCCGCCCTCGGGCTCAGCTCCGACTGGCTCGTCCGCTTCATCACGCGAAAGGCCCTGCCATGGCGCAAGATCCTGGCGGACTGACCGCCCCGCCGGTTGTCGATGTTCACGGGCTGACGCGTCGCTATGGCGAGCGCACCATCCTCGACCGCGTCGACCTGCAGATCGGGCGGGGCGAGTTCGTCGCCCTGCTTGGCCGCTCGGGCTCCGGCAAGAGCACCTTCCTGCGCGCCCTCGCCGGGCTCGACCACGGGGTGCCGGGCGAGGGTTCCTATGAGGTGCCGGATGCCGTCTCGGTCGTGTTCCAGGATGCCCGATTGCTGCCCTGGAAACGGGTAGCCGACAATGTCGCGCTCGGCCTGAAGGTGTCGGCGCCGCATGAGCGGGCGCTGGCCGCGCTCGAGGAGGTCGGCCTGACGTCGCGCGCCCAGGCCTGGCCGACGCAGCTCTCCGGCGGCGAACAACAGCGCGCCGCGCTGGCACGCTCACTGGTACGCGAGCCCGAACTGCTCCTGCTCGACGAACCCTTCGGGGCGCTCGATGCGCTGACGCGGCTGCGGATGCAGGCCCTGCTGCTGGATCTGTTCGCCAGGCATCGCCCGGCGGTGCTGCTGGTGACCCATGACGTCGACGAGGCGATCCATCTCGCCCAGCGCGTGCTGGTGCTCGATGGCGGCCGTTTCATCGTCGACCAGCAGATCGACCTGCCTAACGAGCCCCGGGCGCGCGAGCAGCGCTTCACCGAGGTCCGCCTGACCCTGCTGCGGAGCCTCGGCGTTACCGAGACCGAGCTGCGCCGGGTCGCCTGAGCACCCTGCCCTTCCCGCGAGCGCTCCCGGCAAGCCGAGCGCTCGCACCGCTATGTCGGCTCACCAGGTCAACCATGCCTGACTATCGTCCATCGGCGCGAGCAGGTCGGCCTGCTGGCCTATTCACCGCTCGGACAAGGCTTCCTCACCGGAAAATACCAGCGCGGCGCCCGGCCGGCCGGAGCCCGCACGACCCTGTTCGCGCGGCCAGAGCTGCCAGAAGCCGGGCACGGAAACAGCTATCGACAGCTATCTCACCCATCGCCCGCGACTTCGGCCTCGACCCGGCCCAGCTCGCCATCGCCTATGTCGTGAGCCGGCCCTTCATCACTTCTGCGATCTTCGGCGCCACCCGCCTCGCGCAGCTCAACAGCGACCTTGCCGCCCTGGAGGTGAAGATCGCGCCGGAGATCGAGGCGCGGATCAACGCTGCTCACCGGCTCCACGGCAGCCCGACTCCTTGAGCCGATACGCCGATGATCTGGATTAGAAAAGGCGCGGATACAATTGCATCCGCGCCTTTTTTCGGTCCCGCTCGGCTCAAGCTGGCGATGAGCGCCTGCGCTCAGATCGTGACCTTCGTGCCGTCGAAGCGCGTGAAGGAGAAGCCGTCGAAGGGTTCGGCGTAGGTCTGCTTCTGCTCGCGCAGCAGGCTGATCACCAGGTTTTCGCCCTGAGCAAACGAGACCGCGGCATCCGAACGCCAGTGGATGCCGCCCCAGGTGCGCCCGCCGGCATAGTTCAGTGCCGCCTTGTTGAGCTCGCCACCGATGGTCAGCGGCGGACCCTGATAGGGAACCAGGCGGGTCGGATCGGCCGGATCGGGCTGAACCGGGTTCGGCCATTCCTTGCTCTCATCATAGAAGGCCTTGAGCAGCGTCACGGTCACCGCCGCGATGATGGCGGCGCCTCCGGGGTAGGACGAATGCAGGGGCGCACCCTCCGGGAAGATGTGGCCGAGCAGATAGGTGCCGTGTCTGGCCCGGCTGCGCTCGAGCGCCTGCGATCCCAGGAAATTCTCATGGATCGGATAGTCCGCGCCCCTGTTGGCGAGGCGCTGATGGACCAGCCCGGCGAAGGCCTCCGGGCGCAGAATGCGCTGCTCGTACCACTTCTGGTAATAGTTGATCCGGATCGCATGCGAGATGGCGAGATTGATCACCGCCTGGAAATAGGGACCGCTGAAGGTCCCTGCCGCTCCGTCCTGGGTCTTCGATTTCAGATAGGGGTTGTTCGGAGCCAACGCCGAACGCCCCGGCAGGACGCCGCCATAGGCCGGATCGGCCGCGGAGGCGCCGGTGCCGAGCAACTGATTGCCGATGAAATTGAAGGCGGCAGCGCTGTGGGCGTAGGCGCCGAGATCGCGACCGCTCGCGATATAGCGCGGCGATACCTCGTGGACGATGCGCTCGCGCGGCGCATTGCCGTTCTGGACGTGAAGCCATTCCTCCGGCTTCGTCAGAAAATCCGGTATCGCCTTGTAGGCCCGAATTCGGGCCGACAATGTCTGGTTGCCGAGCGGCACGTCGCGATAGAGGAATTGCGAGACCACCGGCCCGTCGAGGACGCCGGGCGGCGTGACCCAGCGGGCGCGAGCCCCGGTCGGATCAGCCGGGTCGACATAAGCGACACGCCCGCGAAACAGCGTCTGCGGCGTGGCCCGTCCATCGATCTTCGGCCCGTTGAAGCCCTCGACCCGGTTGAGCTCATCGACCGCGGCGCGCAGGTCCGGATTGCTCGTATCGTCGCGATAGTCGGAGAACGGCACGTCGCGCAGCAGCGACTGCCAATAGATCTCGATCGCATCGGCGGCGCGCTCGACGCTGGCCAGCGCCGGGGCCGCCGGTAGCTGGAACTGCGCCGCGTTCAGACCTTCGAGACTGACCGCGAGCGTACCGACCGGGTTGACCAGCCGGCGGGTGCCGCCGAGGGGAATCTTCTCGAAATCGGCCGGGTCGCGCGAAGCGAAGGCCGCGGCAGCTGTACGCCAGGCGGCGGGATCGACCTCGCCCCGCTCATTGTGCGGCAGGCCGCGCGTGTCGCTGCCGATCTGGTTGGAGTAGCGCCGCTCGTCGCCATTGGTCGGATGGGGCGGAATCGTCACGTCGGCCAGCGAGCTGGCGAGCTTGCTGCGGAGCTCGGCAGCGCGCCGCACAAAGGCCTCGTCATAGCTGCGGGTGTCCGGTGCGGCTTCGGGCGAGCCATGCGCGACGGCCGGCGTGGCTGCACCCACGCTCAAGACGGCCGCGGCCACGCCGGCGCCCGCGCCCTTCAGGAAAACACGCCGGCCCTCGTCCTCCGGCACGGCGATCGAATCGGGATGGTGTGGCATGCTGCAGTCCTCGGAGGGTGGTGCGGATGGAAAGCGCCGGCGCGCCAGGCGCGCACGGCCTCGTTGGCGGCGCGGTCGGCGCCCCGCCTCGCGGAAGAGGATGGGTGGCGGGAACGTCCCGGCGGGAAAGGGTCTAGGCGCTCTTGCGCTGCTTTGCGGCGAAGATGCTGTCGGGGCGCGGCAGCCCGTAGTGCTCGCGCAGCGTCGAACCGGAATAGTCCTCGCGGAACAATCCGCGCTTGCGCAGGATCGGCACGACCTCGGCGGCGAAGACCTCGAAGCCGCCGTGGATCCAGGGCGGCATGACGTTGAAGCCGTCGGCAGCGCCCTGCTCGAACCAGGTCTGGATCTCGTTCGCGACATGCTCCGGCGTGCCGACCACGACACGGTGGCCGCGGGCGCCGGCGAGGCGCTGGATCAGTTGCCGGATCGTCGGATTCTCGCGATTGACGATGTCGACGACGAGCTGGAAGCGGCTCGCCAGGCCTTTCGGCCCGCTCGTGTCGATCAGATGGCGCGGAAACGGTCCGTCGAGATCGAAGCCGGTCAGGTCGAGCCCGATCATGCGCTTGAGCTGGTCGAGCGAGGCCGCGGGCTGGATCAGGTCGTTGATTTCCTGCTCGAGCCGGTCCGCCTCAGCCTGCGTCGAGCCCAGGAACGGGCTGATCCCCGGCAGGATGCGGACATGGTCGGGCCGGCGGCCGAGCGCCACCGCACGGGTCTTGATGTCGACGTAGAACTCCTGCGCACTGGCGAGGGTCTGATGCGCCGTGAAGATCGCTTCCGCGAACTGCGCCGCAAAGGAGCGGCCATCCTCCGACGAGCCGGCCTGGACATAGACCGGCCGGCCCTGCGGCGAGCGCGAGACATTCAGCGGGCCGCGCACCCGGTAGTGCTTACCGACATGATCGATGCGGTGGACCTTGTCGGAGTCGGCGAAGACGCCACTCTGCGCGTCGGCAACGAGTGCGTCGTCCTCCCAGCTGTCCCAGAGCCTGGTCACGACGTCGAGGAACTCGCGCGCCCTCTCATAACGCTCGCCATGGGGCGGATGCTCCGAGAGGCCGAAATTATGGGCGGCTCCGGCGTCGCTTGTCGTGACGATGTTCCAGCCGGCCCGGCCGCCGCTGATATGGTCGAGCGAGGCGAAGAGGCGGGCGAGATTGTAGGGCTCGTTATAGGTGGTCGAGGCGGTGCCGATCAGGCCGATCTTCTCGGTAGCAGCCGCGATCGCCGTCAGCCAGGTGACCGGCTCGAAGCGCACTCGCGAGGAATAGCGGACGTTCTCGGGCAAGGACGGCCCGTCGGCGAAGAAGATCGCGTCGAATTTCGCTGCCTCGGCTTTCTGGGCGAGCTCCTGATAGTAGCGGATGTCCAGAACCCGCTCCGGCTCGGACTCCTTGTAGCGCCAAGCCGCTTCATGATGACCGCCGGGATAGATGAACAGATTGAGGGTGAGCTGGCGGCCGGCCTTGGACATCGCGGACCTCGCATCTTTACGACGTTTCAGGCCTGCGAACGAGCCGCAAGCCATTGTCGCAACGATGCTGGGCGAGACAGCATCAGGTCAAGAGAATCGTTTTTTAAAGAGAACGATATCTGCAGAATATTCTAGCGCGCGGCCGTATAATTGGACGCAAATTGATCAGATACGGCAGCGAAAGGTGATTCTTCTTTCTCGACAGCGCGGAGAGCAACAAATTGCTTTGACGGATTGTTCTTCAAAAAGAACATTTCGGCTGGCACTCACACACCGGAACTCCACGCTTCAGCCATGGCTCATCCGCGAGCGCAGCGCGGATCGATCCGGCCTGCCTGACCTGGCCCTGGCGGCTTACCGGCGTCGATGCAGCGATCTTCCCCAATCATGGCGGCCGCCTCGGCTATTCCGCCGAGACCTGCCGGCGCATTGCCGAGGCCGCGGGCGGAATGCGCGTCACGTGCGTGGCGGAAATGCTCGACTTCTATGGCCGCGACGTCATGCTGCCGACTGATCAATTCAGCAGTTTAATCGCATATTTGCCTCTTTGGAGCATATCTGCGCCGCATCGCGCCGCTTGCGGAGCAGGTCCGTCCCCGATGCCAACCGGCAGCCAAAGCCGTCCGGCGACTCGACTGCCTCGGAGAAGACCCTTCTACGAGGACGGGCGTTTGCAACAGCTTCATCTTGCAATTGCCCTTAAAATTGAGTGATAAAATATACTTCTTGACCGGGAACTGGAAGTGCTGACCAACAAGGGCAAATACGGCATCAAGGCGATGGTGCACCTCGCCAGGCTCGACGCCGGCGAAACTGCACAGATCGCCGAGATTGCGCAGCGCAACAACATCTCGAAGAAATTCCTCGACGCTATCCTGCTGGACCTACGCAATGCCGGCATGCTGCGCAGCAAGAAGGGTCCAGGCGGTGGCTACGCGCTGGCGAAGCCAGCCCGGACCATCAAGGTTGGAGCTGTCATCCGGGCCCTGGAAGGACCGATCGCGCCGATCGACTGCGCCAGCCAGTCGGCCTTCAGGCCGTGCCAGGACTGCGGCGACATCGAAGCTTGCGTCGTTCGCTCGGTGATGCGGGAGGTGCGCGACGCGATGGCGGCCGTGGTCGACACCACCACCATCGCCGACCTGGTCAGCCGCGCCGCGGCCCACAAGCCCGAGATCGACTTCGCCATCTAAATTCTATTTCTTTAGTAGACAAATTAACCTCGACCCTTATTTTCAACCGGAGCGGAAACCGCATTCCGGTGAGATCATGAATCAGCAGTTCGCCCCACCCGCCGCCGATATCCACGCCGACGCGTTCAAGGCGGTCATATGCGCAATGTCGCGGGTGCGGTCAGTATCATCACCGCCGCTCATGGTGGGGAGCGCGCCGGCCTGACCGCGACGTCGCTGACCGCCCTCTCGGCTAAGCCGCCGACAGTCATCGTCTGCATCAACCGCGGCGCCTCGGCCTGGCCGAAGATCGAGACCGCCGGCCATTTCGCGATCAATGTCCTGGCTGCCCGCCATCAGGCCATTGCCGACCGCTTCGCCGGTCGCGGCGGCTTCAAGGGCGAGGCCCGTTTCGCGGACGGCGGCTGGGCCCCGCTCGTGACCGGTGCGCCTACGCTCGTCGGCGCCCTCGCCGTCCTGGACTGCGAGGCCGAGGAGGCGATCGAGCGTCACTCGCACACGATCCTGATCGGCCGGATCAAGGCGATCCGGCAAGCGCAGGACGAGGGTGCGCTGCTGTACTGGCGTGGAATTTACGGGAAACTCGACGAGACTCTGCAATACGGCGCCGGCATCTGAGCCTTGGGGCGACTATCCTATCTCCGCCGATAAACGGCAGAGTATCGTTCTCTAATCAGGTCCAAATTTGCTAAGTCGTTTTATTGACCGAACAAGCAATTGGCATTGATGATGACACGATGAAAGGAGGCGCCGCATGGCCATCCTCATCGTTCTCGGATCAAGGGTGAAGTCTACGGATTGGCAGGCCCGCTGGGAAAGCCAGCTCGACTTCGTCCATCGTGTAGAGCAACCTGAAACCGCCCGCCCGCATCTCGAGTCATGGCTCGAAATCTTGTGCGAGCATGTCGGACATCGCCCCAATGCCGTGCTCGTCGGCCATGGGCTCGGCGCGACCGTGATTGCTCATCTGGCGGCGCGATATCCCGATCGGCCGATCCGCAGCGCCATGCTCGTCGCCCCGGTCGATCCCGAGACCGGAACCGCCTTCACGGCCGGGCTCTCCTCGTTCGGCCCACTGCCATGCGACCCGTTTCCGTTTCCGGCGTTCGTCGTCGCCAGCCGTACGGATCCTCATATGGCTATCGATCGGGCGCGCATCTTCGCCAATATGTGGGACGCCGCCTTCATCGACGTCGGCAATGCCGGACATCTCGATGCCGAGAGCGGCCTTGGCGACTGGCCCGCCGGTCTCGATCTGCTCGAAAGGCTGACCGCTTTCAGCGCGCCTCCGGGCAAGTCCGGCGAGCGTTTTCCGACACGGTTCAGCCTGCACTAGGGACCGGAGACAAAGTGGGCCTCGGCGCCCTCAAATAATCTATAACATCAGTAGATTGCTTGAATGTCGTTTTCCCGCTTATCCGGCGTCCTGCGCAAGACTCTGATCCAGGCCGTGCCGACGGTCATCGGCATCGTCATCCTCAACTTTCTCCTGCTGCAGCTCGCGCCGGGGGACGCAGCCGACGGAATGGCCGGCGAGGCGGGAGCCGCGACCGAAGAGACGATGGCGGTGCTGCGCAAGCAGTTCGGCCTCGACCTGCCTGTACTCGACCAATTGCTCACCTATCTCGGCAATCTCGCGCAAGGGAGCCTCGGCTTCTCGCCGCGCTACAACATGCCCGTCGCCGATCTGATCGCGCAGCGCTTGCCGGGTACGCTGCTGCTCATGGACCTTGCCCTGTCGATGGCGCTTCTGCTCGGCATCACGCTGGGCACGGTGATGGCCCTCAATGCAGGCCGCTGGCCCGACCGGGTCATCTCCGTCGGCTCGCTGATCTTCTATTCGGTGCCGGGTTCTGGATCGGCCTGATGCCGATCGTGCTGTTCCCGGTCAAGCTCGGCTGGCTGCCGAGCGGCGGTGCGGAGACGATCGGCGCGGACCATTCGGGATTGGAGAGCCTTCTCGACAAGGCCCGCCACGATCCTCCCGGCCGCATCGCTCGCGCTCTTCTACGTCGCGATCTACGCCAGGGCTGACATGGGCGACGATGCTCGAGGTCGCCTCGCAGGACTTCATCCGTACCGCGGCGGACAAGGGCCTCACGCCCTTCCATGTCGCGACGCGGCACATCCTCCGCAACGCGCTGCTACCGGTGACGACGCTCGCCGGCATGCATTTCGGCGGCATTCTGGGCGGCGCCGTCGTGGTCGAGACTGTCTACAGCTGGCCCGGCCTCGGGCGCCTCGCCTTCGAAGCGATGATGCGGCGCGACTTCAACGTCTTTCTCGGCGTGCTGCTGCTCTGCTCGCTGCTCGTCATCATCGTCAACATGGTCGTCGACCTGCTGCAAGCATGGCTCGACCCGCGCATCGAGGTCCGCTGATGGGTGTGATCGAACGGTCCCTGAGCCATTCCGAGGCGATCGTCTGGGCCGGGCCGACATCCGAGCCGCTCGCACCACCGGCCAGCGTACTGTCGGGACCAGGCTTCGCCCTGTTCGGGCGGCAACACGATGATGTAACTGCGCCGGCGTCGCAGGCGCCTGCACCGGCGGCCGCGGTGGATGCCGCCGCCCCTTCCGGCAACCGGCGCGCGCTGAAGGCTTTCCAGCGCAATCCGTCCGGATTGGTTCGTGAGTTCACCCCCGCAATCGAGCGTTCTTGAGCTTCATCCCGCAACTTTTAATGCTTACACATATAAACTATTGTAATTGCTTGCCTTTTTGAGATTGATTAAGCTGCTCGTGCATTTGCTGCAGCCTGTCATTCCGAGCGGTTTTCATGAATAGCCAGTACCTCTCGTCTTCCTCAATCGTCCCTGGATGCCCCGATCGGGAGACTGGCCGGCTTCGCTCGGCTGCGATGAGACCAGTCAGGACGATCTTCAGCACGGCGGTTTTCGAAGGGAAGACGGAGATTGGGATTGACCATCACGGTGAACTCTATCGCCTCAAGATCACGCGGCAGGGAAAACTGATCCTGACCAAATGACCACCGGCTACGGATTGCGGCGTCGTAGAACCCCACGGCCAGGAAGCATGGCCGGATCGAACTCGATGCGGCCTCGCCGCCACGAGCCAGCACGCGCAAGGAATCGAGATGATGAGTAACGCCGATGGAACGGGCGTGCTGAGCGAACGCCTGCCGAAGCGCCAGCGTCACAAGGTGGTACTGCGGCAGTTGCACGTCCTGCGCGTGACCGATCTCAGCCCGTCGATGCGGCGCGTGACGCTGGGCGGTCCCGAGCTCGAAGGCTTCGTCAGCCTCGGCTTCGACGACCATGTGAAGATGTTCTTCGCCGCCCCCGGCGAAGCGAAGCCGATCCTGCCTACCGTCGGCCCGGACGGGTTGGCATTTCCGGAAAGCGGCCCGCGCCCGCTGGCGCGCGATTTCACGCCGCGGCGGCATGATCCGCGGGCGGGTGAGCTCGATATCGATTTCGCCCTGTTGCACGAAGGGCCGGCCAGCCATTGGGCGTCGACGGTCGAGCCCGGCGATTCCGCCTGGATCGCCGGCCCCCGCGGCTCCTTCATCGTTCCCTTCGACTTCGACTGGCACCTCCTGGTCGCAGACGAGACCGGGCTTCCCGCTTTGGCGCGGCGGCTCGAGGAGCTGCCAGAGGGTAGCCGGGCGATCGCCCTGATCGAGGTCGGCGGCGCGCAGGAGGAACTGCCGCTGCATTGCCCTGCGGGCATCGAGGTGATCTGGGCTCACCGTGCGGCCGGCGCGGAACCCGGCGCGGCGCTGCTCGCCGCTCTGCGCGCCGTGAATCTTCCGGCCGGAGACTATTTCGCCTGGATCGCCTGCGAATCTGGCACCGCCAAGCAATTGCGCGGCGTCGTCGTCGACGAGCGCGGCGCCAATGGCAAATGGGTTCGCGCTCACGGTTATTGGCGCCGCGGCGCCGTCGCCGTCCATGACGATTTCGACGCCTGAGACCGCGCGAACCCCGTCCACCGAGATTTGCCGAAGCGAGAGGAAACCAGCAATGGCTGCCGACTTCGACCACCTGCTCACCCACGACGAGCAGCGGCGTCTCGATGCCGCCCTGCAGAAGCTCGCCGGGACGGCGACGCCAACGCCGACAGAATACGAGGAGCATGTCTGGCTGGCGCAGCAACAGGCTCCGGATGCGATCCTGAAGCACGTCGTCGCTTGCCGGCTGACCGGCGATGTCGACCTCGCCCGGCTTGCCGGCGCGGCCCGCGATGTCGTCCGTGTTTGGCCTGATCTCAACTCCCGCTTCCGTTTCAGCGAGGACGGCGAGTTGCACAAGCGCCACGCCGGCGAGGAAGGGCGATTTCTGCGCCTGATCCGGGCCGACACGCGCGAGCAGGCGATCGCGCTGGTTCTCGACCGGCAAGGCGCGAGCTGGGATTGCGAGAGCGAGCCGCCTTTCGAAGCGCTCGTGATCGCCTGTCCACAGGAGACGCTCCTCGCTTTGATTGCGCATCGCATCCTCGGCGAGGCCGGATCGATCGAGCAGCTTCTTCGCGCGCTCGCCGAAGCCTATGCCGGCAAGCCCGTGTGCTCGGCGCAGCGCATGAAAGCCGGGGCGCCTGGCATTGGTCCGGCAGCGCGCGAAACGTCTGCGATGCTGCCCGGCTGGATACGCAGGAGCGCCAACATTATCACAGACCATGGTGCGGGCGGTGACGTGGCGCAGATGCCAGGGTTGGCCGGGCGCTGTAGCGCCCAGGTTGACGCCGGTCTGCTGACCGGGCTCGAACCGGGCGCGCCGGATCGCAAGGTCCTCGCGCATCTCGCCGGGCGCTTTGCCGGATATCTCTCGGCACTCAGCGGCCATGGCGAGATCGATCTGCTGCTCGCAACCGAAGAGCTCGCCGATCCACCGCAGGAGCTGGTCAATCCTGGCCTTCCCGTCTTGACGGTCGATGGCCGCGGACAGACCGAGGCGGCGGTCGGCGCGATCCTCGAGCGTCTGGATGAGGCGGGCGCAGCGTCGCCGGGGCTACGGGCTGGCAAGGGTGGTCGCCCGACACTGACCGTGAGCTGGCTGGGCAATCCAGCCGGCGAGCTTTGCATCGCCGGTGTCTCGGTCGAACGGCTGCCACTGCCGACTTTAGAAGATCGGCCGGATCTCGCGCTGGCGGTCGGTCGCGGCGGGACTGGCCGCATCGCCGTCGAATTGGTGACGGGGCAGGCGCTCACGCCGCATATCGGCCCGGTTCTGCTGGAGCGTTTCCTAGCCTGGCTCGCCGAGGGCGACACCGCCCTGCCCGGCATCTCGCCTCTGTCTTCAGCCCCAGTGCCAGGCTCGGTCACAGCCGCGGCCGAGGCGCCAGCCGCTGATGCGGTGACGGCCCTGATCCTCGCCGAGTTCCGCGCCGCCCTCAACGCGCCGGAACTGGGTCCGGAGGACGATTTCTTCGACCATGGCGGCCATTCGCTGATCGCGACACGAATCATCGGGCGCTTGCTGAGCCAGCACGGCGTCGAAGTTCATTTCAATGACCTGTTCAGCTTTCCAAGCGCCGCTGCCCTCGCGCAAAGGGCGCGCTGCACCGGCCAGTCTAACCCGGAGATGTCGCGGGTCGCAGTGATCGAGGAGGCGCCGAGCGCGCCGCTCTCGCTGGCGCAAGCCTCGCTGTGGAAGGCCTATGCCGCCTTCAGCTTCAATGAAATCTTCAACCTGCCCTTCGCGCTCGACTTCCTCGAGCCGGTCGATGAGGCGCTGTACGGACGTGCCTTCACTGATGTGCTTGAGCGCCATCCTGGCTTGCGCAGTTTGTTCCGGCGCGAGGGCGATGCTGTGATCCAGCAGGTCGTGCCGGCCGCCGAGCTGTCGCGCTACAAATGGTTCTGGACGAGCGCCGAAAGCGTCGGCGTCGAGCGCCGCGACGAGGCGCTGCACCATTTCGACCTCGCCAGCGAGCTGCCGTTCCGCCTGCGCTTCCTGGTCGACCCGGCGAGCGGACGGCAGGTGCTGTCCTTCCTGTTCCACCACGTCGTGCTCGACGAGTGGTCGGTCAACCTGATGATGGACGAGATCGCCTATTGCTACCGCGTGCGTGCGGCCGGCGGCATGCCGGTCTGGTCGGATGCGCCGGCGCCCTTCCACGAATTCGCACGCCTCCAGTATGCGGCCGGCGTCGACCAGGCGCATCTCGGCTACTGGACCGACATGCTGCGCGGCGCGCCGCAGCCGCAACCGATCCTCCGGCGTCAGGATCAGGCCGAGCCTGCCGGTGAAAAGGCGTCCGCTGCCGGCGGTTGGGTCGAGTTCAAGCTCGACCGGGAGGCGACGGAAGGACTCTATGCCCTCGCCAAGCAGAGCAGCGCTTCACTGTTCAACGTGGTCTATGCCGGCATCGCCGCTTCGCTGCGCCAGCTCGGCTCTCTATCGGAGCTGGTGGTCGGCACGTCGGCCTCGGGCCGCAGCGACGCTGCCTTCTTCGACACGGTCGGCTACTTCACCACCGTCGTCGCCCACCGCATCCGTTTCGACGAGGCGGTGAGCCTCGGCGGCCTGGTCGGCCAAGTCAGGAACGTGATCAACGAGTCGCTGCCCTCCAGCGAGATCCCGATCGACCTCGTCGAGGAGGCGCTCGGCATGACGCCGGGCCGTGATCATCTCTTCGAGGTCTTCATCCAGATCCACGCCAAGAACAAGCTGAACGGCGAGCTGGCGCTGCCGGACGGGCGCAGCATCGCCTTCCGGCAGGTCGACCCCGAGCGGCATGAATCGATGCTCGGCCTGCATTTCGAGGTGATGGAGGAGGCCGATCTCGCCGGCGACCGCTCGATCCGCGTGCTGATGAGCTATCGCTCCGAGCATTACGGGCCGCAGGAGGTCGAGAAGATCAAGGCGACGACCAGTGCCGTCTTTAAGCTGATGGGGCGTGCCGGTGGGGCGCAGGTGAAGCTGGCCGAGCTGGGCGCGCATTTACAGGAGGGATGAGCGCCTATGGGCGCTGCCTTCCCGTCATGGTCGGGCTTGTCCCGACCACCCACGTCTTCCTTCGGGCAAGGCGGTGTTCAAGACGTGGATGCTCGCCACAAGGGCGAGCATGACGACGTCATCGCGCTCACACCAAGCCGAGCGCATCCTCTCGCTGCTCCGCCAGAAGCTCCGCAATCGGACGAGGCAGTGCTTCCGGCGCGAGTGCCTGGGCCAGGAAGGCCGGTAATTCATCGCCATGCCGCTCGAACGGCTCCTTCGCGAACATCGCTGGGTCGGCCGACATCGCGAATGACAGCTCGCTGCCGTCGTCCTCGCCGCGGAAGGTGAGGTCGATGCCCTCGCCCTGGCCGCTGCCCATGATGTCCCGGGTCACCGTGCAGCCATGGAAGCTCGGGGCACTGAACGGCAGCACATTGATCAGCGGCGAGAAGAAATAGCGGCTGCCCTCGGGCATGCCGTTGTCCATGGCGATCTCTTCGATCCGGTAGCGGCCATGCCGACGCTGCGTCCGCAGCGTGGCGGCGTTCCCGCGCAGGACGTCTGCGAGACTCTCCTCCGGTCCAAACGACAGATGGAAAGGCAGGATATTGACGACCATGGCGGGCATGTGCGCGGCGAGGCTGCCCCAGCGGCTCATGAAGGGCAGCCAGAAGGCCAGGACCTCGCGCCCGTCTATCCGTTCCCGTGGCAAGCTGCGCGACAGATGGAGCCCGGAGAGCAGCACCAGCAGGTCGGGCCAGCCGACGCCGGTCTCCTGCGAGAGCCGGCGCAAGCCCGCGCTGACGCCTGCTGACAGCGTGCCATAGACCTCGTGCGGTGTTTCACCGGCCTGCTTGTCGCCACGATGCAATATCGGCAGCGGTGCGTGCGCGGCGAACTCGTCCCGCCAGAAGGCGCCGTCGCTCTCGTGGCGGCGGCCGGCGCGATAGGCCTCCTCTTCCGCGATGAAACTGGCAAAGGGGTGGAAGGCCGGGCCGGCCTCAGACCCCGTGAGGCGCTGCGAATAGAGCTGGCCGCAGCGCTGCTCGATCAGCGTGAAGCCATAGCCGTCGAGGACGATGTGGTGAGCGCGGATGTACCAGAGATAACGGTGCTCACTGAGGCGCAGGAGCCAGGTCGCAGCAAGGCCGTCGCCACGCAGGTCGAGCGGCGCCGCGACGTCTGCTTCCATCCGCGACCGCGCGTCCTGCAAAGGGTCGGCGCCCCCCCTCAGGTCGATCTGCTGCAGAGCGGGCCACAGTTGCGGATCACAGCTCTGACGCGGCCTCTCGCGGCCCTCTTCGACATGGAAGCGCACGCAGAGCACGTCGGATTCGGCGATGGTCTGGACGATGGCCGCGACCAACGCCGACTCGTCCGTCACGCCGTCGATGTCGAGGCAATGCGCGACGGTCGCGATCGGCTCGTCAGGATGGAAAGTGAACTCCTCCCAGAAATCGAGCTGCGGCAGGGTCAGCGGCATGAGGGCGCGGCGCGAATCGGCCTGCGACATGGGAATCTCCTGTTCAGACTATGCGGGCGGCGGCGAGTTGCCTCACCGCTCCTGGTCGCGGAGCAGCAGCGCGACCTGCCCGGCATTGCGGCAGCGCAGCAGTTGATGCGGCGTCAGATCGGCGTTGAGCTCGTTGCGGATTCGGCTCGCCACGGATTTGAGGTGGGAGGGCAGCAGGCCGAGGCGGATGAAGTCGGTGGTGTCGTCGATGTCCGGTGAGGCCGCTTGGCCGAGCACGGCGAGGTAGAGATCGAGGATCCTGCGGCTGCGCGAGTTGGCTGGCGGCGCTGCCCTTGCCGCCTGCGGCTCGCGGCGTTCAGTGGCAGCAGCCAGCAGCTCGCGGGCCTTGCGGCGATCGGGCTTGCCGTTCGCCGAAAGCGGCAATGCATCGACCTCGACGAAACGGGTCGGGACATGCGAATCCGGCAGCACGCGCCTCGCATGGGCGCGCAAGTCGGCAGCGCTGAGCTTGCCCGCTTGCGCCAGCACGTAGATGACGCCGATCTCGGCCTCGCCGCGCTGCTCGCTGCCGCAATCGACCACCAGCAACTGGCGGATCTCGGGATGGGCGCCGAGCTCCGCCTCGATATCCGGCAAGGAGACGCGCACGCCGCGGACCTTGACATAGCCGTCGACCCGGCTGGCGAAGAGGATGTTGCCGTCATGGCGATAGCGGCCACGGTCGCCGGTGCGGAAGGCGCGCACCGGCTTGCCGGATTCATCGGCGACGGTGACGAAGTCGCTTTGTCCGAGCACGCCGTCCTGGAGATAACCGAGCGCGACATTGACGCCGGCGGTGTGGATGCGCCCGACGACCTCGAGCGGGCAATGCTCGCCGCGCTCATTCAGGATGAAGTAGCGATTGCCCGGCAGTGGCCGGCCATAGGGGATCTGCCCGGTGTCCTCGGGAGCGATCTCGTGCCAGATGCTCCAGATCGTCGTCTCGGTCGGTCCGCCGAGCGAGATGAGCCGCAGCGCCGGATCGAGACGGCGCAGCTCGGCGATCACCGCCGGCTTGATGTAGTCGCCGCCCTGGGCGATCAGCCTGAGCGAACGCAGTTCGTCGCCGCGCCGGCAGGAGAGCAGCATCTCCAGGATCGCCGGCACCGAGCACCAGAGGCTGACCTTGTGCTCGGCGACGAGCCGGTTCCAGGCGATCGCGTCCTTCTCCTCCCCCGGCGCTGGCTGGACCAGGGTCGCACCCGCCGTCAGGCAGCCGAGCACATCGAAGACCGACATGTCGTGATGTAGCGGTGTCACCGAGATGAAGACATCGCTCGCCGTCGCCTGCCAGTTCTCCAGCGTGCGGCCGATGACGTTCGAGGTCGCCCGGTTCGAGAGCACCACGCATTTCGGCCGGCCGGTGGTGCCGGAGGTGTAGAGGTAATAGGCGGGCTCGTTGCTCGCCGAGAGCGCGTCGAGTGCCGGCAGGAGCGCGAGCGGATCGTCCGGCGGCTCGCCCGCCAGCAGGGCTTCGGGCGTCGCCGCCTCGTGGCCCGCAACGGCGGTCGCCGCGACGACAAGGGCGGGCTGGCAATTGGCCAGGAGATAGTCGAGCCGCTCCGCCGGCGAGGCCGCGTCGATCGGAACCCAGATCGCCCCTACGAGCGCGCAGGCGAGCGTGATCGCGGTGTGCTCCGGGCCGCGCGGCAGGCAGATCGCGACGACATCGCCCTTGCCTACACCGCGTTCGCGCAGCGCCTGGATCGCCTTGCCGACGCTCATGCCGAGCTCGCCATAGGAGATCCGGCGGGCGCTCGAGATCAAGGCGATCTTGTCGGGATCGCCGGTGAAGAGATTATCGGCGATCCGCTGCAGGAAACGGCTGCAGGTGAAGTCGTTTTCGGAGCCGTTGAGCCGGTAGTGGGCTAGGTCGAGCATCTCGCCCCGCGCACTCTCGAAGGCGCCGTACGCGCAGATCGCCGCGATCTGCCGGTCGAGTGCGGCGAGGATGTCGCGCACGATTCCGCGGTCGATCGCCTCGCGGGCGCGATCGATGCCGATGACGAGATTGCCCTCGGCATCATCCGAGAAGCGGATGTCGATGGCGACCTGCGGAGTCTGGGTCAGGCCGCCATGGCGGCGGATGCCCGAGTCCCTCGCCAGCTTCGGCCAGGACAGGCAATTGGTGACGACGACCGGCAGAGCGGGGCCACCCGGATGGGCGTTCATCAGCAACCGGCTGATCTGGACGCCGGATTGCGAGAGATGCTCCAGTCCCTCCAGCACATCGCCCTGCAAGGCCTGCGCGCGCTCGCGGAAGCTACCCTGCCGGGCATCCCAGTTGACTGCGATGAAGCTCGACCGGTTTGCGAGCTCCGCGGAAGCGGCAGGGGCGACGGGGATACCGACGCAGAGTGCGCCCTCGCTCAGCCAATGCGACAAGGTTTCGAGGATGACGGCCGTCACAGCCGTGTTCTTGAACAGGCGCTCCCTGGCGGCGAAGCGGCAGAGCGGGGTGAAGCTCTCGCGGGAGATCGTCAGGCTCTCGCGTTCGTAACGCGAGGCGGGAATCGCCTCCAGCGGCTTGGTCCAGGGCAGTTGCGGCGGGCCTTCGACCGGTTGGAGCTTCCGGACCCAGTAGGCGGTGTCCTCGCGCCGCTTCGCCTCGTCGGCAGGCGGCGGCAGGGCGGCAGCCTCGAAGCTCGGTGCTTCGCCGCCCAGCAGCTCGACCAGCAGCGAAGCGATGGCGCGGCCATCGAGAATCAAGGCATCGAAGCGGGCGAACAGCACGCAGGTCGTCCGGTCGGGATCATCCGCTTCCGGCTCCGGCAGGCGAAACACCGTCACGTTCCAGGGCGAGCGTGCGAGATCGAAGAGGCGGTGCGCATAGTCCTCGCGCTGCCCGTCGATCCAGACAAACGCTTCTGCCTGTGACAGACCGCGCAGGTCGATCTCGTCATAGTTGACGCCCGGCTCGGGCGAGACCCACGAAACCCGGCGCTGCGCGTCGATATGCGTGCGCAGGGCCGGATGCCGCGCGACCATGGCAAGCAGGCGCTGCGGCAGCGCCTCGATGTCGATCGCGCCGCGGTACTCGCGAAATTCCTGCATGGCGACGCCGCCCAGCGGCAAATGCCGCTCGCGGCCGAGCAGATAGGCCTGCTGCAGGTCGGCCAGCGGCAGTTCGTTGGGGTCGAAGGCGCCGCCCTGCACGGCATCGGAAAAATCATCCCGCATCGATCGTCTCCAGGAAGATGCGCGCGATCTCGTCCGAGGCGCCGTCGGAGCGGGCGCGGACGAGACGGGCGAGGCTGCGAGGCGACACGGCCTCGCCGAAATCCGCATGCGTCGGCGTGCCAGTGGGGCAGTAGCGGTCAAGGAAGCGGGTGATCTCGGCTTGGGCGGCCTCGATAATCACGCTGCCCCCGTGTACCGCTTCTCCCGGCGACAAGCGCCTGAGCAGGCCGATCAGCATGTCTTCGGTCGGGTTGGCGGGCTCACGGCTCGGCCGTGCATTTGCCGCGGTCGGCGCGGCGTCGAGCGCCTCCGGCTGCGCGGCGACCTTGCGCAGCAGCGCGGCATAGGCCTCGAAAGCCTCGCGGACCCAGGCCTCCGGCAGAGCATCGAGGCGGACATCCCAGTTGATCAGGATGCCGCCGTCGCAGGCCGCAACCTGGGCATCGATCGCCACCTGCGGCCCCTGCGAGATCACCCAGTTCATCGGCCCGAAAACGCGCCCGACGCTCTCGCTGAAGAGCTCGCCGCCGGAGAGCCCGAGGCCGGCGGTGAAGACGACCGGCGCGGTCTGCACCGAGCCGTGCAGCCGCGACAGGTCGCGCATCACGCTGACGCCTGGATAGCCATCACGGGCGATGAGTTCGACCATCTGGCGGCCGATGTCGCGGCACAGCTCCGCCAACGTCGGTGGAGTGGCAAGGTCGACGCCGAGGATGAGCACGTTCGAGAACTCGCCGACGATCCGCTCGACGTTGGGGACGAGCGGAACGCGCCAGAAGCTCGGCACGTTGAGACGGAAGCGGGTCTGGCCGGTCGCACGGCCGAGCACGACGGCGAAGAGGCCGAGCGCCAGCACGGACGGCGTCACCCGCAAATCGCGGGCGCGCCTTTCCAGGGCGCGGCGCTCGTCGGGCGAAAGTCGGGCTGCCAAGCGCCCGCTTGTCGGCTCTGCCAGAGCATGAGGTGCTGTGGGCAGGTCGGGCGCCGGGGGGACGTCAGCGAGACGGGCGCGCCACCAACTTCTGTCGCGATCGCGCCGCGCCATGAGGTCGGCATCCGCGGCCGTCCGGTCCAACCAGTCGAAGAAGCCGCGCGAGGCCGGCTCCGCGGGTTGATCGGGATGGTCGTAGAGGCGGGCGAGATCCTCGACGACGAGCCGGAAACTGTTGGGGTCGATTGCGATCATGTCGGTGTCGACATGCAAACGGAAAGCGCCGCCCGGCAGGAGGCTCAACCCGAATGCCGCCGCCTGGCCGTCCGCAAGGTCGAGCTGGCGATGGGCCCAGAGCCGGCGCTTGGCGAGGAGGCGCTTCTCCAGCACCTCCGGCGAAAGCCCCCGCATGTCCTCGACCTCGAGTGGCAGCAGATCGGCCGCCGGATCGAGATGCTGGGCGCCCTCGGCGTCGACCCGCAATTGCAGCATCGGGTGCAGCCGGCAGAGCCTGCGGACAGCATCGCGCAGCCGACCCGGCTCGAGATCGCGGCCATCGAACTCGCCATAAAGATGTGCAGCAACCCCGCCGAGCGGCGCGGAAGAGCGACGGCCAACCCAGTAAGCCGCTTGCATAAGTGTTAGTTCTCGTGAGCTCATGATGTTTATTTTGAGAATTTATAATGAATGATCGCAAGTCGATTTTGGTTGACATTGCTTCTTACGAAAGCAAGAAGCTGTCAACGCTTGCGATCAGCATTGCGAATGAAGCCTCTTTAGAAGTAGAGTAACTTCAATGCTGGAAAATTTAGCCTTGCAACAGAGCATTAATTTCAAATTTGGTGCTTTATTCGCATCAAATGGAAAAGAATTACTTTCCTCCGGCGTTCACGAATGTGTCTCAGTGCCAGCCCGAGGCGGGCAGCAGCGCGGGCAAGGCCTGCACGTGGCAGTTGAGGCCGCTTTCGAGCGGGCACGGCGGACGGGTCAGGACAATCCGATCCTGATCGGCGCCATTCCCTTCGATGTGCGGGAGCCCTCCTGTCTCTATGTCCCGGCAGCGTATGAGTGGCGCGAGCAGGCCGCTCTTGCGCAGGCGCCAAGCGAACCATCAGGCGTTCCCGACCTGCTCGACCAGCGTAGCCTTCCGGACGAGGACGGCTTCAAGAAGGCGGTCGAGCACGCCATCGTCAATTTCCGCCACAGCGATGTCCGCAAGGCTGTGCTGTCGGTGGTCCGCGAGCTGCGCTTCGCCGACAGCATGGATGTCGGCCGGCTGCTGGCCAGCCTGCGCGCCCAGAACAGCCAGGGTTATCTGTTCAGGATCCCCCTGCCCGACGAAGGCGAGCTGGTCGGTGTGAGTCCGGAATTGCTGATCCGCAAGGAAGGCGGCCGGATCGTCTCGAACCCGCTTGCCGGCTCGGCCAAGCGCCAACGCGATCCGGATGCCGACAGGGCCGCGGCCGACGGCCTGGAACGCTCCGAGAAGGACCAGTACGAGCATCGGCTGGTGATCGAGAACATCCAGGCGATTCTCGCGCCGCTTTGCGCAGAGCTCGACGTTCCCGATGCGCCATCGCTGATGAGCACGGCGGCGATGTGGCATCTCTCGACCCGGATCGAGGGCGTCCTGACGGATCCGGAGATGACCGCGCTCCAGCTCGCCTGCATCATCCATCCGACCCCCGCGGTCTGCGGTTTCCCCACCGAGAGCGCCCACAAGCTGATCCGCTATGTCGAGCCGTTCGAGCGCGGGCTGTTCACCGGCCTGGTCGGCTGGTGCGACGCCCAGGGCAATGGCGAATGGGCGATCACGATCCGCTGCGGCATCGCCCGGCACGACACACTGCGGCTCTTCGCCGGCGCGGGCATCGTCGAAGCCTCGAATCCAGCCTCCGAATGGGAGGAAGTCCAGGCCAAGCTCGGCACCATGCTCAGCGCCTGCGGCCTTGCTGCCTGAGCCTTCGGAGAGCCGAGATGACGATCGAATTCCAGCGCTGGCCGGCGGAGCTCGCCTCGCGCTATCGCGAGCGCGGTTACTGGCTCGACCAGCCCCTGACCCGCATCCTCGACACGCAGCGCCGGGAACGCCCCGACGCAGTGGCGATCATCTGCGGCGACAGGCAGATCAGCTATGCCGAGCTCGACCGGCGCGCATCCAATCTTGCCTTCCGATTGAGCGAAGCCGGGCTCGGACAGGGCGATACGGCGCTGGTGCAGCTGCCGAACTGCGCCGAGTTCTACATTGTCTTCTTCGCGCTGCTGAAGATCGGCGTCGCTCCGGTCAACGCGCTCTTCAGCCATCGCAAGCTGGAGATGGCCTCCTATGCGCAACAGATCGAGCCAAGTCTGGTGGTGGGGGCCCGGGCGCACGAGCTGTTCGCCGATGACAGCTTCACTGCCGAGCTCAGGACGCTGTCGCCGCGCCTGTCGCTCGTGCTCCTGCTCGGCGGCAACCGCGCCTACAACGATCTCGAACGCTGGCTGGCGTCCGAGACCAGCGCCGCGCCTGCCGGCTTGCCATCGCCCGCCGATGAGGTCGCCTTCTTCCAGCTCTCGGGCGGCAGCACGGGTACGCCGAAGCTAATCCCGCGCACCCATAACGACTACGACTACAGCGTCCGGGCGAGCGCCGAGATCTGCGGGCTTTCGCCACACACGCGCTTCCTCTGCGCGCTGCCGGCGGGGCACAATTTCCTGCTGTCATCGCCCGGCGCGCTCGGCGTCTTCCATGCCGGCGGCTGTGTCGTGCTGGCGGCGAGCCCCGAGCCGCTCGCCTGCTTCTCCCTGATCGAGAAGCACCGGGTCGACATGGTCGCACTGGTGCCGACGGCCGTGGCGCTCTGGCTCGAGGCGGCAGGCCGGCAGAAGCCGGCTATCGGCTCGCTCAAGCTGATGCAGGTCGGCGGCGCCAGCTTCGCCGAGGCGCTGGCGCGGCAGGTGCCTGACGTGTTCGGCTGCGGGCTGCAGCAGGTCTTCGGCATGGCCGAGGGGCTGGTGAACTACACCCGTTTCGGTGACGACGATGAACTCGTCTTCACCACCCAGGGTCGGCCGATCAGCCCCGATGACGAGATCAAGATCGTCGACGAGGACGGCGACCCCGTTCCGGAGGGAGCCAGCGGCGAGCTGGCGACGCGTGGCCCCTACACCTTTCGCGGCTATTACCGCGCGCCCGAGCACAGCGCGAAGGTCTTCGACGCGGACGGGTTCTACTACTCCGGCGATGTCGTCCAGCGTGTCCGCGGCGGCTATCTGCGCGTGGTCGGCCGCGTCAAGGACCAGATCAACCGCGGCGGCGAGAAGGTCGCGGCCGAGGAGATCGAGAACCTGCTGCTGCGCCATCCCGAAGTGACGCATGCGGCGCTCGTCGCCATGCAGGACGCCCTGCTCGGCGAGAAGAGCTGCGCCTTCATCGTCGCGCGCGACGCGGCCCTGCGCGGGCCAGCATTGAGGCGTCACCTGCTGGAGCTCGGCGTCGCCGAATACAAGCTGCCGGACCGCGTCCGTTTCATCGAGACAATGCCGCTCACCCCCGTCGGCAAGATCGACAAGAAGCGCCTGCGCGCCGAGCTCGCCTGACCCCTTCCCCATGTCTTGAGAGATCCCATGGCCATTCCGCAGATCACCGACTATCCGATGCCGGAGCCGAGCGCCTTCCCGGCCAATCGCACGCAATGGCGGCCCGATCCGAAGCGCGCCGTCCTGCTGATCCACGATATGCAGCGCTATTTCCTACGCTTCTACGATGCGAAGGGCCGGCTGCTGCCGCAGCTGATCGGCAATCTCGTGCGCCTGCGCGACTGGGCGCGGGCCAATGGCGTGCCGGTCGTCTACACCGCCCAGCCGCATGAGCAGCCAGCCGGCGATCGCGCCCTGCTCAACGACATGTGGGGGCCCGGCCTCACTGTCGCTGCGCCCGATCTCCAGGAGGTCGTGGCCGAGCTGGCGCCCGGACCGGAGGACATCGTCCTGACCAAATGGCGCTACAGCGCCTTCAAGCGCTCGGACCTGCTGGAACGGATGCGGGTTCTCGGCCGCGACCAACTCGTGATC
The DNA here is from genome assembly GCF_059415545.1 of Allobosea sp. GW821-FHT10B12. Lineage (NCBI taxonomy): Bacteria > Pseudomonadati > Pseudomonadota > Alphaproteobacteria > Hyphomicrobiales > Alloboseaceae > Allobosea > Allobosea sp. GW821-FHT10B12. Next base: position 104,393 of record NZ_JBWKNL010000009.1, on the reverse strand, counting down.
GGCGGCGTCTATGCCCATATCGGCTGCATGGTGACAGCGGTCGACGCCTTCATGAGCGACATCCAACCCTTCCTCGTCGGTGATGCCGTCGCCGATTTCTCCGAGGCCGAGCACCGCATGGCGCTGCGCTATGTCGCGACGCGCTGCGGCGCGCTGGTCGCGACCGAGAGCCTGGCAGGAGCCGCAGAACGCCCGAAGGCAACGCGCGAATGGTTGCAGGCGCGCCTGCTCGAGCTGGTCGAGGACGAGACCGAGCTCGATCCCGAGGAGAATCTGATCTTCTACGGGCTCGATTCCGTGCAGGTCATGGTGCTCGCCGGCGAATTGAAGGAACGCGGCGTCACCGTCAGCTTCGACGACCTCGCCCGCGTGCCGACGCTGAACGGCTGGTGGTCGCTGATCGAGCAGCGCCGTCTGGCCGCTTGAGCTCGCATCGGCCATGGAACGGCAATTCGAAGGTAGGCGCGTGCTGGTCACGGGCGCGGCCCAGGGCATCGGCCGGCGCATCGCCGAACGCTTTGTCGAGGCGGGCGCCGAGGTGGTCGGCCTGGACCGACAGTCGGGAGAGCAGGCGCCGTTCAGGATGCTCGCAGTCGATCTGGCCGATCCTGCACAGATCAAGGCGGTGAGCGACGGCCTCAAGGCGGAAGCCGACCATCTCGACATCCTGGTCAATGCCGCCGGCGTGCTGCGACTCGGTGCGGCCGAGACTTTGACGGCGGAGGACTGGCGCGCCTGTATCGACATCAACGCCGGCGGCCCATTCTACCTGCTGCAGCAATGGATCCCCGTCTTCCAGCGTCAGCGCCGGGGTGCGATCGTCAACATCGCCTCCAACGCCGCCCATGTGCCGCGCACTGGCATGACCGCCTATTGCGCCTCCAAAGCGGCACTGACGGCTCTGAGCCACTGCGTCGGACTGGAACTCGCGCCTTTTGGCGTGCGCTGCAATGTCGTCTCGCCGGGTTCGACCGACACGCCGATGCTGGGCGGCATGCTGAAGGATCCCGCAGGCAAAGACAGGCTCGTCGCCGGCCTGCCCGAGCAGTTCAAACTCGGCATACCCTTGGGCAAGATCGCGACGCCCGACGACGTCGCCGATGTGGTCCTCTACCTCGCTTCGGACCAGGCCGGCCACGTGACGCTGCAGGACATCGTCGTGGACGGTGGTGCGACGCTCGGTGCGTGAGGGCCTTCCTCAGCCGATCCGCCCGTGGGGTGACGAACCCATAGATTATCGCTGCGTAGCGATGCGTTTCACTCGGGAGGCCGGCCCTACAGGCGTCGACATTGCCCTACCGGAGCAGGTAGCGCGCGCCGCGCCCCGGCGGCGCGCCGAATGGCTCGCCGGCCGCAGCTGCGCAAGCGAGGCGATGCGCTTGCTGACTGGGCGGGGTGGCAGCCCGGGCATTGCGCCTGATCGCGCGCCGATCTGGCCGGCAGACATCATCGGCTCGATATCGCATAGCGCCGACATCGCCGTTGCGATGGTTGCCAGGCCAGGGCGCTGCCGCGGGGTCGGGGTCGATGTCGAGCGAATGCTCGACCGGCAGGCCGTAGCGGAGATCGCGCTCGAGGCGATGACGCCATGGGAGCGCCGCCATGTCGGTATCCACTCCTTCCTGGCGACCCTGGCCTTCTCGGCCAAGGAGAGCCTGTTCAAGACGCTGCATCCGCTGCTGCGCCGCCCGATGTCTTTCCACGCCTCCGAACTGACGCACTGGGACGCGCATGGACGGGTGCGGCTACGCCTCGCCGAGGACCTGTCGCCGGACTTCCTGACCGGGCGAGAAATCGATGCCCGCTTCGCGCGGCTCGGCGACCTGTTGCTGACGCGCGTGCTCATCCTCGACTGACGGGCCGGCTTCGCGCCGCCCGCGTCACCGCGGGTGGCGGAACTCCAGGATATGGAAAGGCGACGCGGTCGGCGTCACCGCGGCGGTCTCGAAGCCGCTCGCGGCCAGCAGCTCAGAGAACTCGCCGGCGCTGCGCTCCTGCCCACCCATCAGCACCATCATCAGCAGATCCTGCGAGGTCTCGTTTGGCCTAGCGCGGGCGGGATCGACCATGATGTCGACCACGACGAAACGCTCAGGCCCCTTGGTCGCGGCTTTCGCATTGGCGAGGATCCGGCCGGCGGCTGCGTCGTCGAAGTCGTGCAGGATCCGGCTGAAGACGTAGGCGTCGCCACCGGGCGGGATCTCGTCGAAGAACGAGCCGTGCTGCACCCGGGCGCGCCCCGCCCGCACCAGCTCGGCGAAGCGCGGATTGAGCGCTTCGGTTGCCCGCGGCAGCTCGAACAGCACACCGGTGGTGCCGGGATTGCGGCCCAGCAACTCAGCCAGCAGCGAGCCGTCGCCACCGCCGACGTCGACGATCGTCTCGCCGGCCGCGAACTGGATGTGACGCACCGCGACGCCGATCAGCGCCGTCGCGATCGCGCGCATCTGGATGTCGAAGCGCTCCTGCGCCGCCTCGTCCTGGCCGAGCCAGCTGAAGAACGGGCTGCCATGGGCGAGCTCGAAGGCAGGCGTGCCGCGCCGGATCTGTTCGCCGAGCCGCTCCCAGGCGCGCCCGTGCAGCGGATCGAGCTCGAAGCGGACCCAGGGCACCAGCGAATGGGGATGGCCGGGAACGAGGGCGCGCGTCGTCGGCAGGGCGATATAGCGGCCTGCATCATCGCGACCGATGATCTCTTCATTGACGAGGTGGCCGAGCAGCCGCGCGAGCAGCTCTGCCTTGCCGCCGATGCGTTCGGCGAGTTCACCTGCGGTCTGTGGCCCCTCCTGCAGCAAAGCGGGGATGCCGAGCTCGACGGCGGTGCGGATGCAATGGGAGGTGCGATAGGCGGCGATCTGCTGGAGCAGGCGCAGGGGTGGGCCGGGCGGCGGCGCGGCCGGGCGCGACAGGTCGTTCATGCGAACCTCCTTGCAGGACGGCGGGACGAGGTCGACAGGAGCGCAGCGGGCACAATCGCTCCGCCGGCCCAGGATTGTGAGGCGCGGAGGGCGCCTTCGTTCAGAACGTGCCCTTGATGCCGGCGCCGAACATGCGCGGCTCGGTCATGCTCGCCTCGGTGCCGCCGATGCCGCGGTTCTGCTGCATGTAGGTCGGCGCGCGCTCGTCGAAGATGTTCTTCACGTAGCCGTAGACCTGCAGGTTGTCGGTGACCTGGTAGCTCGCCCGGAAGTCGGCGATCGTATAGGGCTTGATCAGGTAGAGACGCGTATTGGCGACGTCTGAATAGTAGCCGTCGGTGTGCCGGAGCTGGGCGGTGAGGTTGAGCTTGCTGGTGACGTCCCAACTCACGCCGAAGCTCAGCATATAGCCAGGCGATTTCGCGAACTCGTTGCCCTTGTAGCCGGTATTGGCGGAGATCTTGTCGATCTCGGTGCGCAGCAGGCCGCCGCCGGCCTTCAGCGTCAGATTGTCGAGCAGGCGATAGTCGGCACTGACCTCGAGGCCATAGGCATGGGCCTTCTCGGCATTGATCGCATAGGACTGGACCACGCCCGTCGTGAGCACGACCGGGATGAAGTACTGGGCGTTCTGGAAATCGGTGTAGAACAGGTTGCCGCTGACATTCAGCCGGTTGTTGAGCAGGCTGGCGCGGGTGAACAGCTCATAGTTCCAGAGCGTCTCCTCCTTGAACGGCTGCCACTGGCCAGCGGTGAGGTTGAGCGAGACGCCGCCGGGATTGTAACCGCGATTGACCAATGCGCCGACAGTCCAGTCCGGCGTCACCGCATAGGCGATCGAGGCCTTCGGCAGGACGGCCTGGAAGGTCTTGTCGAAATCGACGCCCTGCGCCGCGAAGACGGTGCGGCCGACGCGCTCGATCTGATCCTGCTGGAAGCGCAGCGAGCCGGTGAAGGTCCAGCGGTCGGTCAGACGGTAGCTCATCTCGCCGAACACGCCGAGATTGCGCTTGGTATCGTCGAAGGTTGACTGGCCGGTGAGGTAGAGGATCTCGTCCGTCTTGGTGTGGGCATAGTAGACGCCGGCGACGCCGCTGAGGACGTCGTTCTGGTCGCCATAGGTCAGCCTGAGCTCGTTCGAGATGTTGGTCTGGTTGATATAGGCGTCGCCATTGCCGAGCAGGCCCGTCTTCCGGCTCACCGAGAGGTCGGTGTACTGGGTCTGGTTGAAGATCTTGAAGCGGTTGCCGAAGTCATAGCTGAGATCGAGGATGCCGGTGTTGCTGTTCTGCTTGAAGCTCGGCATCGTCGTGGTGACGTGCTTCAGCCGGTCGAACGGGGCCGACGCCGCCTCCTGGCTCGGCCGGTTGCTCTCATTGCGCGAATAGGTGAGCTTCGCCTCGAAACCGGGCAGTTCGCTCGGGCGCCAGAGCAACTTGGCCCGCAGGTTCAGGTTCCGGAAGTCCTGGTCGGCATAGCGCGTCTGGAAGTTCGGGCTGATGTAGTCGATGAAGGTGTCGCGGCCGGAATAGTCGAGCGTGATGCGCCCGGCCAACTGATCTTTGATGATGGGACCGGACAGCATCAGCGCGGCGCGCCGCGTCGCATAGCTGCCGAACTCGGTCAGGAAGCCCGCTTCGCGCGTGAAGGTCGGGTCCTTGGTGTTGACGATGATCGCGCCGGCGATGGCGTTGGCGCCCTGCGATGTCGTCTGCGGCCCGCGGAAGACCTCGATGCTCTTGACGTCCCAGGGCGAGGTCGCGCCGAAATAGAACTCGTTGTAGCTGAGATAGTGGCCGTCGACATTGATCGTGGCGCGCGGCACCGTGCCGCCCCAGAACGAGTTCTGGCCGGTGAGCGGGCCTTGCGTGTCCTGGCCGCGGATGATCGGGGCGCTGACCGTGTCGGTGTAGGTCACGTTGGGCGTGCCGACGAGAATCTCGGAGACCGTGGCGTTGCCGGTGTTCTCGCGGGCGATGTCCTTGTCGGTTTTGACCGAGACCGACGAAGCGGTGTTCTTCAGATCGCGCTCGACCTTCTCGCCGGTGACCGTGATCGCATCGAGCTCGATCGTGCCGGCAGCCGGGGCCGAAGTGCTCTGCGCGAAGGCCGGCATCGCCGCCGCGACGGCGATCAGCGACATGAAGCTCACGCTGCGCATCAGGACAAGCTTGGACGACATGATTCCCCACCACCCGGTCGAGTCTCGCTGGCTGGGGACGGGGCCGTGGCTCGCGAGGTCACATTGAATGATCCTACAGTGTGGGATGCATTCCGCATGTCAACACGAAGCAGGCGCAGAATCGCCGTATTGCCACCCCGCTGTGCTTTTCCTGTCGCAGTTCTTAGGCCTGGTGTGGCGTGGTGTTTGGAAGCCCTCGAATGAGGGTGGTGCTTGTCCCCAGCAGGCTCCCGGTGTCACAAAGCGCGGGCCGGCATCTGCCGCGCTTTCCTGCCGCGATTCGCATGACGACCAGCCTCAGCACCAAACGTTCGGCGACGATCCAGTCGGTCTCGATCGCCGCCCGCTTCCTCGACATCCTGGCCAAGGCGGACGGGCCCCTTGTTCTGGGCGAGATCGCCCGGCGGGCACGCACCGGCTCGTCCACCGCCCATCGCTACATGCAGAGCCTGGTGCGGGAAGGACTGGCGGCGCAGGACGATGTGACTGGCTATTACGATCTCGGCCCCATGGCGCTGAGCATAGGGGTGCGTGCGCTCCGGCGCATCGACGCTGTCGAGGTCGCGGCGCGGGCGATGAAGGCGCTGGCGTCCGAGATCGCCGCCAGCTGCGGCGTCGCGATCTGGACAGAGCGCGGCCCGACCATCGTGCGTTGGTATCGCAATACCGATTTCGCGCTCAGCACGGTGACGCTGGGCGATGTCCTGCCGGTCGACAACACCGCCTGCGGCTTCGTCTTCCAGGCGCATCTGCCGAAGGAGGCGATCGCTGCCGCGCGCAAGCTGCAGCCGGCCTCGTTCCGCGGCAACCGCCCGCCCGGCGAGATGCTCGACACCGTCAGGCGCGAGGGCGGCGCGGAGCTGAACGAGCATCTGTTCTCGCTGCTGACCGGCAAGGCGGCGCCGGTCTTCAACGCGCTCGGCGAGATCGCCTGCGTCGTCACCACCGTCTCTTTCGTGAAGACGGCCGAGACCGAGGGCCACCGCGCCGCCTTGTTCGCGGCGGCGCAGGCTGCGACGCGGGACTCTGGCGGCGCCTGAGCCGCATTATTGCTCCTCGTCGATCCGCAGATGCTGGCGCAGCATCGTGCCTTCATAGTCGCTGCGGAACAGGCCTCGCCGCGCCAGCGCCGGCACCAGCTCCTCCATGAACAGACGCAGCGATTGCATCGAGCCGCCTGGGATCGCGATGAAGCCGTCGATCGCTCCGGCCTCGAACCAGGCAGTGATCTCGGCGAGGACGTCGTCGACGGTCCCGACGCAGACCCAGTGAGCCGAGCCGACGACTTCCGGCCGCGCCAGCACCTGCGCCACCGTCGGGTGGTTCGTCTCGATGAAGCGCCGGAGCAGGTCGGCATGGGTGCGGCTGCGCACCGGCGTATCGGGAGGCGGCAGCATCTCAGCCGTCACCCGCGCTTCGGGTGGCAGGTCGCCGAGGTCGAGCCCGAGGACGGACGTCACCATCTTGCGGCGCTGCTCGGCGGTGAGATGGGCGTGCGCCCGCGCATGCAGCGCCCAGGCTTCTTCGCGCGTCTCGGCGAGGAAGAAATGCAGGCCCGGCAGCACCCGCACCGAATCCGGGCTGCGGCCATGCCCCTGCGCGCGCCGGCGCAGGTCGCCGCGCAGTTCGATGCCCGCCTCACGATCGGGCATGGCGGCAAAGGTCGCATCGGCGATCGAAGACGCGAAGTCGCGCCCGATATCGGAGGCGCCGGCCTGGAACAGCGGCGGCGGCCCCGCCGCGTGGCCGGGCACGTTGAGCGGCCCCTTCACGCTGAAGAATTCGCCGCAATGCTCGATCGCGGCGCTCGGCACCGCGCCCGTCAGCGCCTCATGCGGATAGCTCCGCCAGAGCCGACGCATGACATCGGTGAACTCGGCTGCCTTGCGGTAGCGGACCTCCGGCGGCGGCATCGGCGCCTCGCCGAAGTTCTCCGCGCCCTCGATCGAGGTGACGATGTTGAGCCCGGCGCGTCCCTTGCTGATCCAGTGCAGCGACTGGATCTGGCGCGCCACGACATAGGGCGGGTTGAAGCTGGTCGAGACGGTGGTGACGATCCCGATCTTCTGCGTTTCGCGCGCGATCGCGGTCAGCAACAGAGTCGGGTCGAGGCCGACGAAACCGCTGCTCATGCCCGGATGCAGCATGAGGTAGTCGGGCTTGAAGACGAAATCGAGCTTGGCCTGTTCCGCCATCCGGGTCAGCGCGAGGTTGAACTCGACGGGATCGCGGGCCGGCACGGCGTCCGGATCATCCGCCGTCCTGCCCTTCAGCCAGGTCGGCGTCAGGCTCAATCCGATGTGAAGCTGCTTTGCCATGGTCAGTTCGACCGTTCGCCGGAACCGGATGCCCGGCCCTGTCCCCTGGGCACGATCAGCGGGGTTCCCGCGACCGGATCGGCGATGACGATGCAGGACAAGCCGAAGACCGCCTCGATCAGCTCGGCCGTGACGATGCCCGCCGGGCTACCCTCGGCGACGATCGCGCCATCCTTCATCGCGACGACGTGCGAGGCATAGCGGCAGGCCTGGTTGAGGTCGTGCAGCACCGCGACGATCGTCCGCCCCTGCGCGTTGAGCTCGGCGAGCAGGTCGAGCAGCTCGATCTGGTGGGCGATGTCGAGGAAGGTCGTCGGCTCGTCGAGCAGCAGGATCGGCGTCTGCTGCGCCAGGACCATCGCGATCCAGACGCGCTGGCGCTGGCCGCCGGAGAGCTCGTCGACCGGGCGCGTCGAAAGCGTGTCGACGCGCGTCGACCGCATCGCGGCGTCGACCGCCGCTTCATCCGCTCTCGACCATTGCCGCAGGAAGGACTGATGCGGATAGCGGCCGCGGGCGACGAGGTCGGCGACGCTGATGCCGTCGGGCGCGATCGCGCTCTGCGGCAGGAGGCCGAGGCGCCGCGCGACCTCCTTGGCCGGGCGCTCGCCGATCCGCCGTCCATCGAGGATCACCTGGCCGGCGGCGGGCGTGAGCAAGCGCGACAGGGCTCGCAGCAGGGTCGACTTGCCGCAGGCATTGGGGCCGACGATCACGGTGAACGAGCCGTCGGCGATCGCGAGCGAGAGACCGGTCGAGATCGTGCGCGCCTCGTAGCGGAGCGTCAGCGCATCCGCGTGGAGGCGGGAGTCGGGTCGCGAAGTACTTTTCAATTCTTCCAATCTACAGTCGACATCGTCGAATTTGTGACCTTCGACGGCATCCCTTTCGGTTCTTGTTGTGGTAAAGCAGTCACCGTCAGCGGCTTTACGCTCGATAACTGACTCCCTATCCTACGTCCATATTGCATGGCGGGATACGATCCGTCATGAGGAATGGCGTGCATGCGCTCGGACGCGCAGCGCGGGGGCAGAGCCCGGCTCCCGGCCCCGCAGGACGACACCGGCCAGAAACATCGACGATGCCCCTCATCAAGCTCTTCATCGCTGTCATCACCCTCGCGGCTGCCTTGGGCGGAAACGGTCAGCCGGCCCATAGCCAAAATGCCGGCTGGCCCCGCACCATCCGGCACGCCGCCGGCGAATTGACGCTGGCCAGGAAGCCGCAGCGCATCGTCTCGACCACGCCGAGCGTCACCGGCATCCTGCTGGCGATCGAGGCGCCCTTGCTGGCAAGCACGGCGACGACGCCAAGCCCGCTCACCGACGCCAAGGGCTTCTTCTCGCAATGGGCTGGCGATGCCGACAAGCGCGGCGTCAAGGTGCTCTATCCCAACCTGAAATTCGACATCGAGGCGGTGCTCGGCTGGAAACCGGATTTGGTGATCGCCTCGACCACCGGCGCCGACAGCATCCTCCAGCATCGGACCGAGCTGGAGGCGCTTGGCGTGCCGACCCTTGTCGTCGACTACTCGAGCAGGAGCTGGCAGGAGCTGGCGAGCGAGCTCGGCAAGGCGACCGGCCTGGAAAAGGAGGTGGCGGCCGCGATCGCCCGCTTCGATGCCGATCTCGCCGCCGCTGCGGCCACCATCGCCGCGAAGGGCACGAAGGCCAGCATCGTCGGCTACAACATTGCCGGCAGCTATTCGGTGGCGCGGACGGCGAGCCCGGTCGCCAAGCTCGTCTCGGCTCTGGGCTTCGAGGTCGTCGGCCTGCCGCCGGAGCTGAAGCCGAATTCGGCGCGCCCCTCGGATTTCGAGTTCTTCTCGCGCGAGAACCTCTCGGCCGCGATCGCCGCCGATACTGTCCTCCTCCTGCGCGCGACGCAGAAGGATGTCGAGGCCTTTCTGGCCGAGCCGGTGCTGGCCAATCATCCCGCCGTCACCGGCAAGCGGGTCTACCCGCTCGGTCTGACCTCCTTCCGCATCGATCCCTATTCCGGACGCCAGGTCATCGAGCGCTTGCGCGAGAGCTTCGCCAAGCCATGAGACAGCGCATATGAGGCAACACCGGCGCCGGTGGTGGCTCGCCATCGGCATCATCGTGCTCGCCGTGCTGGCGCTGGCAAGTCTGGCGGTCGGGTCGCGGCCGATCCCGCCCGCCACCGTTCTCGCCGCTCTGCGGGCTTATGATCCCGGCAACGATCTGCATCTGGTCGTCTGGCAGTTGCGGGTGCCGCGGCTGATCACGGCGGTTCTCGCCGGCGCGGCGCTCGGCCTTGCCGGGGCAATCATGCAGGCGGTCACTCGCAATGCCCTGGCCGAGCCGGGCCTGCTCGGCATCAATGCCGGCGCTGCTGTCGCCGTCGTGCTCGGGGTCACCCTGCTCGGCCTGACGCGGCCCGCCCACTATGTCTGGCTCGCTGCGCTCGGAGCGGGCCTCGCCGGCGCCGCCGTGTTCCTGCTCGGGCGGGCGCATGAGACCGGGACCAATCCCGTCCGGCTCGTGCTCGCCGGCGCCGGGCTCTCGATCGTGCTTAGCGCGATCACCGGCATCATGGTGATCAACGCCTCACCCATTGCCTTCGACAATTTCCGCCATTGGGCGGCCGGCTCGGTCGAGGGAGCAAGCTTCGAAGCCTCACTCGTCCTGGCGGTCGGCGTTGCGGCGGGCTTTGCCGTGGCCTTGTCGATCGTCGGCGGTCTCAACGCCCTGGCTCTGGGCCAGGAGCTCGGCCAAGCGCTCGGAGCCGCGCCGCGTACGATCTGGCTGTTGGCCTGCCTGGCAGTGATGCTGCTGGCCGGTGTCGCCACGGCCGCTGCCGGGCCGATCGGGTTCGTCGGCCTGATCGCGCCGCATCTGGCGCGGGCGCTTGCCGGTCCTGACCATCGCTGGATCCTGCCTAGCTCGGCGCTCTTCGCCGCGCTCCTCCTGCTCGGCGCTGATCTGGTCGGGCGCGTCGTCGCGGCGCCTGCGGAGGTCGCCGTGGGAATTGTCGTCGCCCTTCTCGGTGGTCCCTTCTTCATTTTGGCAGTGCGCCGTTTTCGGGTGAGCCGGCCATGACCACGCGCGCAGAACCACTCAGGCTCGGCTCGTTCTCGCTGCACTGGCGGCCGCGCACCGTGCTGGTCTGCGCCCTTTTGACCGGCCTCGGTCTCGCGCTCGCCATCATCCTGCTCGGCACCGGCACGCTCGCCTTAGCGCCGGCCGAGGTCGTCGCCACCTTGCTCGGCCGCGGCGAAAACCCGATGGCCGAGCGCGTGATCTGGGGCTTGCGGCTACCGCGGGTCGTCACAGCCGCTTGCGTCGGTGCGGCGCTCGGCATGGCCGGCGCCATCTTCCAGTCGATCTCGCGCAATGCGCTGGGCTCGCCCGACATCATCGGCTTCACCACCGGAGCAGCGACCGGCGCGATCGTGCAGATCATCCTGTTCGGCGCCGATCCACTCGCCGTCGCGCTGGCGGCGGTGTTCTCGGGGATGGCGACCGCAGCGCTCGTCCTCCTGCTCGCGCTGAAAGGGCGCGTCACCGGCGGCTACCGGCTGGTAATGGTCGGGATCGGCGTCGGGGCAACCCTGTCTGGCGTCAACACTGTACTGTTGGTGGCAAGCGATCTCGACCGTTCGATCTCCGCCCAGATCTGGCTGGCGGGATCGCTTACGGCGCGTAGCTGGTCCCATGCCGTGCCGGCTGCGCTTGGCCTGACGCTGATCGCGCCGATCGCGCTGCTCTACGCCCGGCGCCTCGCCTTGCTCGAAATGGGCGACGACACCGCCAGCCAGCTCGGCGTTGCCGTCGAGCGCACCAGGCTTGCCATGGTGATGACGGGAGTCGGCCTGACCGCCATGGCCACGGCGGCGGCCGGGCCGATCGCCTTCATCGCCCTGGCGGGGCCGCAGCTCGCCCGCCGGCTGTGCCGCTCACCTGACGTGCCGTTGCTGCCCGGCGCGGCGATGGGCGCGGTCCTGCTGCTGGCGGCGGACCTGATCAGCCAGCGCGTCCCGTCCGGCCTCAACCTGCCGATCGGCCTGACGACCGGATTGCTTGGCGGGATTTATCTTCTCTGGCGGCTCACTCGCGATGAGAAAGTATAACGATAGCCACGGCACCTATGCCGGCACTTCGGCAGAATGCTCGCTGGAAGCCGCTCCCCTTACGCCGACGCTGAGGCGCCTCGTAAAGCAGACATGACGCGGCAGTTCGATTGGGCTGCGAGACAGGATGAGCGCTTCATCGCGTTTCCTAGGCGCCCAAGCAGTCTAGAAACTCTCTAAATCATTGCGATTGCGTCTCTTTTTTGAAGTCGCTATGCGTGCCGCACGCGGCGCGGGTTTCACATTGGCGTCGCTGGGTGAGCGTTTGCTCGATCGATATTGGGGCCCTCGCCCCGATCTCGACTGTTGGTTTTCGCGCGTGCATGCCGGCGAAGTGCATGAGCAGGGTGAGGTTCGCGCCGATGAATGCCGCTGCCTTCGAGAGATTGCACCGCGTGGAGCAAGGGCGCCTGCGGCGCTTCTTCATGCGCCGGCTGCGCAATCGAGAGGACGCCGCTGATGCGACGCAGGAGACCTTCGTGCGCCTGCTCGACATCGCGCCGCGCACGGTCATCGAGAATCCGCAGGCCTATCTCTTCCAGATCGCAAAATCGGTTGCGCGGGCAAGCGCGCAGCGGGCACGGCTCGACAATGCGCTGTTCCTCGTCGACGGACAGGTCGAGGATCATGCGGAAGAGGCTCCGGGCCCCGAGCGCGTCGTCCAGAGCAGGCAAGCGCTCCTGATGATGGCCAGGGCCATCGAGGCACTTCCGGCCCGCTGCCAGGAGGTGTTCATCCTGAGTCGCCTGCACGGCCTCGCCAATGGCGAGATTGCCAAGCTCCTGGGCATCTCGCGCAACATGGTCGAGAAGCACATCATCAAGGCGCTGCTGCGCTGCCGCGACATCCGTGCCGAGATTTTCTCCTGAAGCCAGGTCAGGAGCCGGCGGCTTCTGCGCTCTACCTCGGATAGAGGCGTTCGCCGAGGGCCGCGCCCTGGTTGATCGCTCGGCAGGAACAGGTATGGCGCAACGAGACGATCATTCGCAGGAAGAGCGTCGCAGCGAGGAGGCTGCCGGATGGGTCGCGCGCCTGCAGTCGAGCGACGCGACGGCCGCCGACCGCGACGGATTCGCCGCCTGGTGCGCCCGCGACCCGAAGAACGCCGAGGCCTATCGGGATCTCTCCTCGCTCTGGGGCGAGCTCAAGGAGGCTCCCGTTCCGAAGGATCGCCTGCGGAAGCTGCGCGCGGCCCGCCGTGCACGCCGCGCGGCAGGTCTTGGCGTGTTGCTGCTGGCGGCAGTAGGACTGGGTGTTTCGCAGACCGGATGGGTCGAGCGCCTCCAAGCCGATTACAGCACGGGCGTCGGCGAGATCCGGAGCGTCGCCTTGCCGGACGGGTCCCGTGCGGTCCTGAACACCGATACGGCGCTGCGCCTGCGCTTCGACAGCTCGCGCCGCCGGGTCGAACTCCTGCGCGGCGAAGCGTATTTCGAGGTCGCGCCGATGCCGACCCGCCCGTTCGTCGCGGCTGGCGAGACGCTCGAAGCCACGGCGCTCGGAACCCGCTTTGCGATGCAGCTCTCGCATGACGGCCGCGGGCCCGAGGTCGCGGTCGAAGAGGGACGTGTCGCCGTGCGCAGTCGTGAAGCGCAGGTCGAATTGAAGGCTGGTGACGAGGCGACGCTGGGCAGCGATGGCAAGCTTGTGCTCTCCCGTCCCGACGTCGCGGAGCAGGTCGCCTGGAAGGACGGCAAGCTGGTCTTCTCCGACAGGCCCTTGTCCGAGGTTCTGGCGACGCTCGGCCGCTACCGCAGGGGCCGCATCCTTGTCCTCGACGAGCGCGCCGCCCGCCAGCGCATCTCGGGCGTCTTCGACGTCTCCGACACCGACGAGGCCCTGGCGACGCTGGAGGCCAGCCTGCCGGTCAGCGTGACGCGGCTGACCGGGTTGATGGTGATCGTGCGGTCTCGCTGAAAAACTTCGTCGCCGAGGTCAGGAGGTTGCGAGCGCCAGGCTCTTACCCATCGGGACGGCGCGCAGACCGGCGCGCCCGGGGTGATGCAAGAGGGTCGTAATGGTGACGGGTGGCGCAGTGCGCAAGGCTACCAGAATGCTGCGGGCAGCGGCGATGGGCGTATCGCTGGCGGCAATGACGCTTGCTTCCACCGCTCCCGCTGCTGCGCAGCAGCGCCGGACGATCGCGATCTCGGTGCCGGCCGGCCCGCTTGAACAGGCGCTGCTCACGCTCGGCCGCCAGGCGGGTCTGCGCCTCGTCTTTCCGACGCCATTGACCAGGGGCAAGACCACGTCCGGGGTAGCAGGCGACATCACGCCGGAGGCGGCGGTCGCCACCCTTCTCGCCGGCACGGGCCTCACATACCGTTTCACGGCGCCGGGCAGCGTGACCATTGAACGCCCCGGCGTCGCTGCCGCCTATTCGCAGGCGGGCGGGGCGCTGTCGCTCGACACGATCGAGGTGCAAGGCGAGACGGCCTGGGGGCCGGTCAACGGCTATGTCGCGACGCGCAGCGCCAGCGGCAGCAAGACCGACACGCCGTTGCTCGAGACGCCGCAGTCGATCTCGATCGTCACCCGCGATCAGATCCGCAACACCGGATCGAAGTCGATCGCGGACTCGCTGAGCTACACCGCCGGCGTCACCTCGCAATCCTCGATCTTCACGCGCATCGCCGACGATTTCATGGTCCGCGGCTTCAACGTCGCCACCGGCAACTCCGGCAATCTGCGCGACGGCATGAAGCTGCAGTCCAATGTCTACGATGGCAGCCAGGAGCCTTACGGGCTCGAGCGCATCGAGGTGCTGAAGGGCGCGGCCTCGGTGCTCTACGGGCAGCTCACGCCTGGCGGCGCCATCAACGCGATCAGCAAGCGCCCGACGCCGACGCGCTTCGGCGAGGTTAATCTCGAATATGGCAGCTACAATCGGCGCCAACTCTCTGCCGACGTAGGTGGCCCGCTGACCGCGGACGGCCAGTTCTCCTACCGGCTCACCGGCCTGGTGCGGAAATCAGACACGCAGGTCGACCATGTCCGTGATGACAAGATCTACATCGCGCCGGCGCTGACGTGGACGCCGAGCGCAGCGACCTCGCTGACCTTGCTCGGCTATTACCAGCAGGTCCGGACGCGCTTCGCGCCGCCGATGCCCTATGCCAATACGCGCTTCAACCAGATCCCGCGAAACCTCTTCATCGGCGAGCCGAGCTTTGACCGCTATGACGGCGATCAATATGCGCTCGGCTACCTGTTCGAGCACAGCTTCAGCGACACTCTGAAGCTCAGGCACAATCTGCGCTATTTCCACGCCGATCTGGCCTGGGACTATCTGACCTTCGGCAGCCTCGCCGCCAATGGGCGCACGCTGAACCGCGGCGTCAGCAAACGCGACGAGACGTCGACCGGCTTCACCACCGACACCTCGCTGGAGGCCAAATTCGACACCGGCCCGATCAAGCACACGCTGATCGGCGGGCTCGACACCTACCGGCGCACCTACGACACGCACCGGCGCAACGGCACGGTCGGCCCGCTGCTCGACATCTACGCACCGGTCTACGGCACGACCTATCCGACGCTTGGCGCGGTCGACAACGGCACCGATAATCTCAGCAACCAATACGGCGTCTATCTGCAGGACCAGATCAAGATCGCCGACAAATGGGTGGTTGTCCTCGGCGGCCGGCATGACTGGGCGGACACCCGCATCCGCCGCTACGCCAACAACAGCATCGCGAAGTTCGACGACAGCGCCTTCACCGGCCGCGCCGGCCTCGTCTACCTCTTCGACAACGGCTTTGCGCCCTATGTCAGCTACAGCCAGTCCTTCGAGCCGCAGATCCAGACCGACAGGCTGGGCAACCCGTTCAAACCGACCGAGGGCGAGCAATACGAAGCCGGCATCCGCTACCAGCCGCCGGGCACCAACCTGCTGTTCAGCGCGGCGGTCTACGACCTCAAGCAGACGAACGCGCTGACGCCGGACCCGGTGGCGCCCTTCGCCTTCTCGGTCCAGACCGGCGAGGTGCGCTCGCGCGGCGTCGAGCTCGAGGCCAAGGCCAGCCTCGACCGGCTGAACCTCGTCGCCGCCTACTCCTATACCGACGCCCGGACAACGAAGAGCAATGACCCGGTTGCGCTCGGACAGCGGGTCGAGCTCGTGCCCTATCACTCCTTCGCGCTCTGGGCCGACTATGAGCTCTCCGGCATCGGCCTGCCGGGCCTCCGGCTCGGTGGCGGCGTGCGCTATCTCAGCGGCACCAACCTGATCGGCTTCGACTATGACGTACCGGGCCGGACCATCGTCGACGCGATGGTGAGCTATGATTTCGAGAAGCTCGCGCCGTCGCTGAAGGGCATGGTGCTGCAGGTCTCGGCCAAGAACCTGCTCGACAAGCAGTACATGACCTGCGCCGGCTCGACCGGCTGCCGCTATGGCGATCCGCGCACCGTCTCGGCCTCGCTCAGCTATCGTTGGTAAGCACGGGTGCTGTCACGGCGCAGGTTCCTGGCAGGCAGCGCGGTGGCATTCATGCCCGCCGCCGCCCTGGGGCGCGAGGGCGGCCCGCGCATCGTCTCGATGGACCTCTCCTTCACCGAGATCCTGCTCGCGCTGGGTGCGCGGCCGGCCGCCATCGCCAATGTGCCGCTCTACCAGCGGCTAGTCAGTGTTCCGACCGCTCCGGCCGATGCTGTCGACCTCGGCCCGCTGACCGAGCCGAACCTCGAATTGCTGCAATATCTGAAACCCGACCTCATCCTCGCGGCGTCCTGGCAAGCCTCGGCACTTCAGCCGCTCGAGCGCATCGCGCCTGTGACCTGGCTACCGACCTTCGCACGCGGCCAGGGTCCGCTCGACTTCACGCGCGACCTCCTTGCACGGATCGCCGGGCTCTCCGGTCGAGAGGCGCAGGCGGCAGCGCTGCAGCGCGAGGCCGATGCGGCACTGGCGACGGCGACGGAACGCCTGCGTGCTCATGCCGGCCGGCCGATCTATCTGCTTCGCTTCGCCGAGGACGGCCGGCGTACCGCGATCTTCGGCGCCGCCAGCATGGTCGGGGACGTGCTCGTCCGGACCGGCCTGCACAACGCCTTCACCGGGCGCGCCAATATCTGGGGCACGGCTTCGATCGGGATCGAGCGGCTGGTCGAGGCGCCGGAGGCGCTGATCGTCCATTTCGAGCGCGGCGCCGAGACGGTGCGCGCGATGAAACGGCTGGCCGAGAGCCCGATCTGGAACGCGCTACCGGCAGTGCGGAGCGGGCGTGTGCTCGGCATGCCCGTCATCTATCCGAATGGCGGCACCGTTTCGGTGATCCGCTTCGCACGGCAACTCGCTGACGTGCTCGCAGGAACGGTGGCGTCGCATGGCTGACATGAGCGCCGCGAGGCCGCCTTTGCTGGCCACGACGATGGCTGCCGTCGCGGCCGGCCTGTTCTGGCTCGCACTGGCGGGCACCATCGCGCCGGAACAGCGTTGGACGGCGCTATGGTCACCCGCAGCAGACGATCTACGTCAGCTCTTCGTGCACTACAGCATGCTGCCGCGCCTGATCGTCGGGCTCATCTGCGGGGGCGCGCTCGGGCTCGCCGGAGCGCTGCTCCAGCAGGTGCTGCGCAACCCCTTGGCCGAGCCGGGGACGCTGGGCGTCTTCGCCGGGGCCAAGCTCGCCTTGGCCGCAGCGACGCTCTGGACGCCCAATCTGTTCAACTATGGTTTCGAGGCCATCGCCGTCATCGGCGGGGCCGCGTCCATGGCGCTGGTCATGCTGCTCGCCTGGCGCCAGCGCTTCGATCCACTTGCGCTGATCCTCGCCGGCCTCGTCGTCACCATCTATCTTAGCGGTATCAACGCCATGCTGGCGCTGTTCCATCAGGAGGCGCTGCGCGATCTCTTCGTCTGGCAGGCCGGATCGCTGAACCAGAACAACTGGCTGGCCGTGCGGGCGCTGCTGCCGCCCGCCATGGTCGCTGCCGGGCTCGCCGCCCTGCTCGTGCGCCCGCTGACGGTTCTGGCGCTGCAGGACGACGTCGCGCGCGCCATGGGCCTGTCGCTGCCGCTAACCCGCCTCGCCGCCCTAACTCTCGCCGTTGTGCTCTCGGCACTCGTCGTCGCCCATGTCGGAGTGGTTGGCTTCATCGGCCTCGCCGGTCCGTTGCTGGCGCGGCTGACGGGTGCGCGGCGACTGGGTTCCCGCCTGGTCTGGAGCGCCATCTTCGGTGCGCTGCTGCTCAGCCTCGCCGACCAGGCTTTGCAGGTGTTGGGGCCCTCACTCGATCTGCCAGCCGGCACGATGACCTCGCTGATCGGCGCCGGCCTCTTGCTCTGGATGCTGCCGCGACTGCGCACCGGCCATGACCCGCGCACGCGAGGCGAGCCAGCCTCTACGCGACTCGGGCGGCCATGGCTGTTGCTGCTGTGTGCGCTACCAGTGCTCGCGCTGACCATCTGGATGGCGCTGTCGCTGGCGCGCGTGCCGGACGGGTGGCACTGGAGCAGCCTGCCCGAACTGCCGACCTATCTGCCATGGCGCGGAGCGCGCGTGACCGGCGCATTGGCGGCCGGTGCGCTCTTCGGCCTGGCTGGCACGCTGTTGCAGCGCCTGACCGGCAACGCCATGGCGAGTCCGGAACTGCTCGGCATCTCATCCGGTGCCACGCTCGGCCTGATCATGGTGCTCTTCATCGCGGCGCAGCCGACTGCGGCTCTGACCCTGGCGGCCGCGACCTCGGGCGCCTTGATCGTGCTCGCATTGATGCTCTGGCTCGGCCGGCGCTCGGCCCTCTCGCCGGAGCATGTTCTGCTGACCGGCGTGGCGCTGAGCACTCTGGTCGCGGCGCTGACGGCGACATTGCTGGCGACCGGCGATCCGCGCATGATCATCGTCCTCGGCTGGATGGCGGGGTCGACCTATCGGGTCACGCCCGAACAGGCGTTGATCGCCTGCGCGATCGGCGCATTCCTCCTTGCAAGCTCACCCCTGATCGCGCGCTGGCTGACCATCCTGCCATTGGGCGAAACGACCTCGCGCTCCGTCGGCATGCCGCTGACGGTTTCACGGCTCAGCGTCCTGCTGGCGACGGCGCTCGCCACGGCGACCGGAACCCTGATCATCGGACCGCTCAGCTTCGTCGGCCTGATGGCGCCCCATGCTGTCCGCCTGCTCGGCTTTCGTCAGCCGCTGCCGCAGCTCGTTGCGGCGGCGACCCTGGGGGCTGCGTTGATGGTGTTGGCCGATCTCGCTGGCCGCATCGTCGCTTTTCCCTGGCAGATCCCGGCCGGACTGGTCGCAACTTTCCTTGGCGGCAGCTATTTCATCGCGCTGATGTGGAGGCAGCGATGATTCCGGCTTTCGCCCCGCTCTTCAGCGGGGACCTTGCCGTCTATGGCGAGCGTTTCGCATTGGCGAGCGAAAGGCCGCCATCCTCGCCCGGCAGCGATCTCGTCGATGCCGAACGCCTTGCAGAACTCCTGTCCCGTTTCGGCAGCGGGCGCTATCCGGGGGCGGACCGGCGGGCGGTGGCCTCGCTCTGGGCCAAGCAGCATTTCGCGACGCTGCTGCCGCCATTCCTGGCGATCGCCTTGCTGGCCGAACACGAGGTCGATGTTGGCATCGATGCGATCGGCTGCACGTTTTCCGACGACTGCGTAACGCAATCGATCCATCTGCGCGACGCCGGCAAGCCCGCGATCCCGACGAACCCCTTCCAGCGCTTCCTCCCGTTGATGGACGGGCATCTTACTCCGGTGATCGCGGCTGTCGCAGCTGCAAGCGGTGTCTCCCGCAAGGTGCTCTGGAGCAATGCCGGCAACATGTTCGACTTTATCGTCAGGCGTATCGAGGGAGCGATCGGTCGCACGGCCCCGGTTGCGGATGCGCTGGCGCTGATGGCGGCAAGGCGCTTGCCTGACGGCCGGCCGAACCCGTTGTTCGACCCTGTCCGCTATCCCGACGAGGGGGACGGCCCGAAGCGGCTGCGGCGGGTCTGCTGCATCCGCTATCTCATCCCCGATCTCGGCTATTGCTCGACCTGCCCGCTGCCTGACGCAAGATCATGACTTCAAAGGATCGCCTCGCCACGCCGCAGCCGGGGTCGGCGAGCTGTTCGCGCTTGAGGCCGTCAGCTTCTCGATCACCGGGCGTCCTCTCCTCGCGCCGCTGGATCTGTCGCTGCCGGCGGGACGCATCATCAGCCTGATCGGCCACAACGGTTCCGGCAAGTCGACATTGGTCGAGCTGCTCGCCCGCCGGCAACCGGTCTCGTCGGGTGCAATCCATTATGAGGGCATGCCTCTGCGCGACTGGCGTGATCGCGCCTTTGCCCGCAAGGTCGCCTATCTCCCACAGCAGACGCCGGTGGTGGCAGGCATGCTGGCGCAGGAGCTCGTGACGCTCGGGCGCTATCCCTGGCGTGGCGCGCGCGGGCGCTTCGGAGGGATTGATCGGATCAAGGCTGCCGAAGCAATGGCGCTGACCGCGCCCAGCCCTAAAGCGCACCTTCGTCGCGGAGCGCAGTGATCAACGTCAGCGCAAGCGCAGCTGTACCGGCAGCGCTTTCCATACCACGCAGACGGGGCTGCGCACTTGCGCGATCTGAGCCGCTGGCTGGAGGGCGCCGACTTCACCGACCTCCAGCCGGGTCAATGCGTGGCTTTCCTCATTGGCGCAGACCACGGCCGAGGCATCCGGCGCAAGCGCGATGAAGCGGGGCGTGCGGCCGCAGGAGGGTGTGATGCCGTTCGGACTCAGGCGCCCTGAGTCTGGGTCGATCTCGAAACCCGCGAGGCTGTCGTGCCCCCGATTGGACGTGAAGAGATGGCGTCCGTCTGGCGTCAGCACGATGCCGGCCGCGCGGCTGAAGCCGAAGAAGCTGTCGGGTAGAGCGCTGACGCGCTGGATGGGGACAAGCCTGCTCTCATCGAAGGCGAAAGCGCTGATTGTCGAATCGAGCTCGTTGACGACATAGACATGGCGGCCGCCCGGCGAGCAGACCGCATGGCGCGCACCGCTGCCTTCGCGGTCCCCCGCCGGCTCGCCTGTGGCGCGCAGCCTGCCATCGCGCTCGATCGAGAAGATGAAGGTCGCGTCGAGCCCCTTGTCCGGGACGATCAGGTAGCGCTCGTCAGCACTCAGGATCAGCTGGTGCGGCTTGGCAAAAGCCTGCTCGACCCGATGGGGACCGGGCTTCCCGGCCAGCAGCACGATCTGTGCGATTGATCCGAGAGCGCCGTCGGGCGCGATTTCGATCGCGGCGACATTCGACGACAAGTGATTGGCCACATAGAGCTGCCGGCCGCTTGGTGACGCGACGAGATGAACCGGATTGTGCCCACCGCAGGGGACGCGATTGACAAGGCTCAGCCCACCCGTCGCCTCGTCGATGGCGAAGGCGCTCACCTCCGCCCCGTCGCCATGCACGGCGTAGAGATGCCGCCCTCCCCGGCCGAACGCCAGGAACGACGGATTGACGAGATCTCCCACCGTCTCGAGGTGGCGCCAGTGCCGGCCGCTGGCGTCGGTCGCGAAGATCGAGATGCCTTCGCCCGAGGCGCCGCGCTCGCGCGTCGTGCGCGAGCCGACATAGGCAAGATGAGTTTCCGGCGCCACCACGCGGCTCATTGCGCCTCGATACCGGCAGCGGCGACGATGTCCTTGAATTTCGCCGTCTCATCCCGCACGAACGCACCGAAGGCGGCAGCCGGCATCGGGCTCGGATAGCTGCCGAGTTCCGACAGCTTGGCGGCGATCTCCGGCTTCCCGAGGGCGTTGATCGCAGCGGCATGCAGCGCGCCCAGGATCGCCGGCGGCGTCTTGGCCGGGGCGAACAGGCCGAACCAGTTGACGACGTCGAACTTCGCCAGCCCGGGCGTCTCGGCCAAAGCCGGCACATTGGGCAGGCTCGGGATCCGCTCCTTCGATGTCACGCCGACGGCATGGAGCTGTCCGCTCTGCACGAAGGAGGCGACCGCGAGGTAGCTCGCGAAGGTCGCGGTGACGCTGCCGGCGAGGACGTCCGGAATCTGCTGCGCCGCGCCGCGATAGGCGACGTGCAGGAGCTGCGAACCCGCCATCTTGTTCATCAGCTCGCCGGCGAGATGCTGCGGATTGCCGACGCCGCTCGACGAATAGGTACCGTCCTTGGCTTGCGCCTTCGAGAACGCGATCAGCTGCGCCGCGCTCTTGTACGGGGAATCCCCTTTCACCACGAGGACATTGGGCACGCGCACAGCCAGCGTGATCGGCGCGAGATCGCGCTCCGGCACATAGCGCAGCCCCTTCTGGATATGAGGCGCCACGGCGATCTCGCCGGCCGAAGCCAGCAGGATCGTGTAGCCGTCTGGATCCGCCTTGACGGCCGTTTCGGCGCCGCGTGTTCCGCTGGCTCCCGGCAGGTTCTCGATGACGACGCCCTGCCCGAGCTCCTGCTTGAGAGCTTCGCCGAGAATGCGCGCGACCGTGTCCACGCCGCCCCCAGCCGCGAAAGGCACGATGAGGCGGATCGGCTTGGTCGGATAGCCCTGCGCCTGGGCAAGCCCACTTGCGAGGATGCCGGCTCCAGCCACCAGCAATCCCAATGCGGCTCGCCGCGCAATATCCAAGACCATGACCGATCCTCCCGATTGACTGATCAGTCAATTAGCATATTGATATCAATAAATGCAATCTAACTTCTCAGTGATCGCAATGAGGGCGCCTTTGCTCAGCGCGACAGGATTGGGCGAATGCGCGCCAGATTCTCGATCGTGTGCGCCAGATGAGCCCGCAGCCGGGCGGCAGCTTCGTCCTGATCGCGGCGCGCGAGGCTGTCGAGGATGGCGAGATGCTCCTCGCATTGGGCGCGGTAACGCTCGCGGTCCAGCATCGAGCGGTAGGAGAGCAGGCGGCGCACGCGATTGAGCCGCCTGATCGTATCGAGGAAGAACGGGTTGCCGCTCGCACCGACGATCGTTTCGTGGAAACGCACCCCGCGCTCGTGCAGCGCGTCGGCGGAGTCGGTCTCGATGGCGCCCGCGAGCAATCTCTCCTCGGCATGGCGGCAAGCTGCGATCTGCTCGGGCAGGAGCTCGTAGCCCGGCTCGAGCAAAGCTGCAGGCTCGAGAACGAGACGCAGCCGGTAGCTCTGCTCCAGGCTTTCGGGCGTGTTCAGGACCGGGAGAAAGGTCCAGCCATAGCCGGCGCGTCGTTCGGCCCAGCCCTCGGAACTGATGCGCGTCAGCACCGCCGTGAGCTCGGCACGCGTCAACCCGTAGCGCTCGCGCAGCTCGGCTTCGGTGATCCGGTCGGGCAGCGCGCCGCCGAGACGGTCTTCGGCGATCCGGAAATAGATCGCGTCGCGGCCGTCGGTGATCGCAAGCCCCAGATCTTCCGCGCTGGGGGGCTCGCTCTCGCCGACGAAATAACCGCGGTTGGGCTCATGGCGCAGCACGCCCTTGCCGGCGAGCAGCTGAAGGGCCTGGCCCACCGGGAAGCGCGAAACGCCGAGACGGGTCGCAAGATCCTGGGCGCGCAGATGCGTCCCGGCGGCGAGCCGCAACTCCCGGATCTCTCCGAGCAGTTTCGCCGCCAGCGTCTCTCCGAGGTCCTGCCTGCTCGCCCGTGCCACGATGCGCTCCCGTCGGCCTGCTGCGCAGCCCGCCGACGAGAGCATCTACCCGAGCCGGGCGGCGATTCGAAGCTTATTTGACGAGGCCGATCGAGCGCAGGACGTCGGCGACACGGACCTGCTCCTCCTTGAGGAAGGCGGCGAAAGGCTCGCCGGCGAGGTAGTAATCGTCCCAGCCGCGGACCTTCAGCACCTCGAGCCATTCCTTCGACTTGACCATCTTGTCGAAGACGGCGGTGAGGTCCTGCCGCTGCTGGGCCGAGAGGCCGGGCGCCGCCATCACGGCGCGCCAGTTGACGACCTCGACGTCCATGCCAAGCTCCTTCAGTGTCGGGACATCGGTGCCGTCGAGGCGCTTGCCGGAGGACAGGGCAATGGCCCGGAGCTTCCCTGCCTTGATCTGGCTCTCGAACTCGCCATAGCCCGAGACGCCGGCCGTCACGCGCCCACCGAGCATGGCGGCGAGTGCCTCGCCACCGCCAGAGAAGGCGACGTAATTGAGCTTGCCGGGATCGCTGCCGGCCGCTTTCGTCACGAGCGCGGCGAGGATGTGGTCGGCCCCGCCGGCCGATCCGCCAGCCCAGATGAAGCGCGAGGGATCGGCCTTGATAGCCGCAGCCACATCCTTGACCGTCCTGTGCGGCGAGTTCTCCGGCACGACGATGACCAGCGGATCGCCAGTCAGGCGTACCAGCGGCATGACCTGGTCGAGACTGACCGGCGCCTTGTTGGTCAGGATCGCCCCAACCATGGTGATGCCGTTGACCATCAGCTGCGAGGGATCGCCCTTCGAGCCGTTGATGAACTGGGCGAGGCCGACGGTGCCGCCCGCACCGGTGACGTTCTGCACCTGGACGCTCCTGGCGAGTCCGGTACCGGTCAGGACCTGCTGGATCGAGCGCGCAGCGGTGTCCCATCCTCCGCCCGGTCCGGCGGGAGCAATGATCTTGAGCTCGGACGGGGCCTGAGCCACGGCCGGAACCGCGATGATGGCAGCGGCGCAGGCGAGCAGAAGTCGACGGTCGATCATGGGGGTTTCCTCCGTTTGTGGTCTGGTTTGGTCGCGGCGCGAGGCCCTGTCAGGCGCGGCGGCGTTCCGCCGCATCGTCATCACCCGGCGGGCGATCTCTGTGATCGGGCAGGAAGCGGCGCAGGATCAGCGGCAGCATGCCGCCGGCGCGTAGCGTCTCGCATTCGAGGTCCGTCTCGACCGCGAGATGCATCGGAATCGACAGGCGTTCGCCGCCGGAGCGCAGGAGCGTGACCTGCGTGGCGAGGCGCGGCGCGAGCCATTCCTCGGGCACCGCGACCTCGATGCGGTCTCCGGGCCGGAGTGACAGACCGACACCTTGCGCAGCATCGTCGAAGGTGAGCGGCAGGATGCCCATGCCGATCAGGTTCGAGCGGTGGATGCGCTCGAAGCTCGCCGCGAGCACGGCGCGGACACCGAGCAGGCCGAGCCCCTTCGCCGCCCAGTCGCGCGAGGAGCCCGTGCCATAGCGCTCGCCTGCGACGATCACGATGGCTTCGCCAGCCGCATGATAGCGCTCCGCGGCGACCCAGAGCGGCAGGACCTCGCCGCTGGCTACGTGCCGGGTCGACCCCGGAGGCAGATCCGGCTCCAGCCGGTTGACCACAGTGCGGTTGGTGAACAGGCCGCGCAGCATGACCTCCCAATTGCCGCGCCGCGAGGCGTAGACGTTGAGGTCGCGCGGGTTCTCGCCATGCCCGGTCAGCCACCGGCCCGCCTCACTGGCAGCAGGCGTCTGCCCGGCGGGCGAGATGTGGTCGGTGGTGATGTCGTCACCGAGGACGAGGATCGGGTGGGCGCTGAACCGGCCGAGAGAAACCGGCGCGTCGGCGCGGGCGAAGGGAGGCCGACGCAGATAGGTCGACGACGGGTCCCAGGGGAATTGCGGCGTCGATGGCGCTTCGAGCCCGGCCCAGCTCACATCGGCCGAGGCGCGCGCGAAGGCTTCGCGGAAGTCGCGGCGGTCGAAGCCGGCAGCCAGGGCTGCATCGATCTCCTCGCCCGACGGCCAGAGCTCGGACAGATGGATCGCACGATCGCCGGCGCGGCCGATCGGCTCGCGTGCGAGGTCACGTGTCGCATCGCCAGCCAACGCATAGGCGACGACGAGCGGCGGCGAGGCGAGGAAACCCGCCTCGACCTGGGCATGGACGCGGCCGGGAAAGTTCCGATTGCCCGACAGGATCGCGACCGGAAGCGTCTCTCCCGCCGCGACCGCCTGCTCCATCACCGTCAGCAGTGGCCCGGAATTGCCGATGCAGGTGGTGCAGCCATAGCCGACAATCCCGAAGCCCAGAGCTTCGAGATCGTCGAGGAGACCGGAGCGGCGCAGGAAATGCTCGGCCGCCGGCGAGCCCGGCGCGAGCGAGGTCTTGACCCAGGGCGGCGGAACAAGGCCGAGCGCGCGGGCCTTGCGCGCCACCAGCCCCGCCGCGACGAGCAGGCGCGGATCGCTGGTGTTGGTGCAGCTGGTGATCGCGGCGATCGCGACCGGGTGCCTCGGCAAGGCCTCCGACAGTGTCGTCGGCTGCGGAAGCGCTGCCAGCGCCGCCGGCACGCTGGCGAGCGGCAGCCGGTCCTGTGGGCGGAAGGGGCCGGCAAGGCTCGTTTCGACCGTCCGTAGATCGAGCACGACGATGTCGGTGAAGCGCGGCTCGGCAGCCGGCTCGAACCAGAGCCCCTGCGCTCTTGCATAAGCTTCGACCAGCGCGACCGCCCGCTCGTCGCGGCCGGTCTCGCGCAGGAAGACGAGCGTGCGCTCGTCGATCGGGAAGAAGGCTGTGGACGCTCCGAATTCGGGCGTCATGTTCGCGACAACCGCGCGTTCGCCGGCCGACAGGGTCGAGACGCCCGGTCCGAAGAACTCGACGAAGGCGCCGGTCACCCCGCGCTCGCGCAGGAGCTGCGTGACGGTGAGCGCCAGATCCGTGGCGAGCACGCCCTCGCGCAGCCGGCCGTCCAGGCGCACGCCGATCACCTCGGGCAGCCGCATCATCACTGGCATGCCGAACATCACGCTCTCGGCTTCGAGCCCGCCCACGCCCCACGCCAGCACGCCGATCCCGTTGATCATGGGCGTATGGCTGTCGGTCCCGATCAGCGTATCGGGCGCGGCGACCGTACGGCCCTCGATCACAGTCGTGCCGACGACGGTCGCGAGCTGCTCAAGGTTGATCGTGTGCATGATGCCGGTGCCGGGGGGATTGACCCGCACCCCGCGCATCGCCTGCGTCGCCCATTTGAGAAAGCGGTAGCGCTCGCCGTTGCGGCGATATTCACGCTCCTTGTTGAGGTCGGCGGCACCCGGCACAGCGGAGACGTCGACACCGAGCGAATGATCGACCGAGACATCGACCGGCAGGACGGGACTGAGAGCCCGCGGATCGCCGCCGGCTTCGGCCAGCGCGTCGCGCATTCCGGCAATGTCGACCAGCGCCGGCGTACAAGTGGTGTCGTGCATCAGCACGCGCGAGGGCTGAAAGGCGATCTCGGCGCTGCTGCTGCCGACCTTCAGCCAGTCGCGGATCGCTGCAATGGCCGCATCACGCTCGACCGAAGAGGATGCATTTCGCGCGACATTCTCGACCAGGATGCGGAAGATGTGCGGCAGACGTCGATAGTCGGGCCCGAACAGGCCCGCGGCATCCGTTCGGACTGCCTCCTCGACTGAACTTATCGCTGTGAACTGAAGCATGATGCATTTTGCATATTCTGGATTGTAAATGCAATAACTGATATTGTTGCGACCGATTTCAACCAGTCGCCGTCGCGACCGCCGCCGAAGGGTCGTCCTTAGTGGTGATTTCGAAGGCTGCTTGCGCCCGGCAGTCGCAGCTGGCTACGAATTTGCTGAGTTTGCTAGGCCAACTCAAACGGCCGCCGAGCGCCAATAGCTGACATTGGGGCCTCACCCGGAAGCGGACATTCGCGCTTAGGCTGCTGCGCGTGGGCGCGCCGCATACAGCACGCCCATCGTTGCCACGGCCAGGAGCGAGCCCAGCATCGCCGCCAGGTAGTTGCCAGCCAGCAAGGGCCAGAGTCCGACCGCAACCATCGTCAAGGCCAGAAGCTCTATGAGCGTCACGGAGATGGGACTCTTCATGCGCCGCCTGATCATGCCGGTCCTCGCCAGTCTTGGTTGATGCCAGACGTTAATGAAAAAGCCGCAGGCGATGGCGCATGCAACACCGAGCAAACTGACCAGGCCGGCCCAGGCATCGAACATCAGCAAGAGCATCAACGGCGGTGCGGCGAACATGACTGCAAGCCAGGATACGGCGCCAAAACGGGCGCGCTCGCGTAAGCGGGGGTCCAGCGGTGCGGTCAAGGCAAGTTCGGCAGCTTCGTCTGCCGACATCGCGATCCAGGTCAGACCACCGGCGATCTGGCCACACAGAACGATCAGGACCGGCATGAGCGCCGAGGCATCGTCAGCTCCGCTCGCGACCCGATACACTGTCACGACGGCGATCGGGATCAGAAAAATGCATTGCATCAGGATCTGCGACAACAGCCACGGATCGCGTAGAATGATGCGCCGTTCCTTGAGCATCAGTACCGCCACTGGTGACGTTCCGAAGGATGCGCGACTACGCCTGGCGCGGGGTGGAACCGCAGACGTCGATCCTGCTGCGAGGGCCGCATTGCGCACAAAGCTCTCGGCAAGGCCGATGAACATCAGAACGGCCATCAGCGCAGCGCAGGCGACTACAGCCAAGAGGGCCACAACATCGCCCGTCATGGCGCGGGCAGGCAGCATCGCCAATTGCCAGACAACAGATTGAGAGTTGGCAACATAGTCCGCAACGAAGGCGTCCTTTGGACCTGGCCCAAAGATCGCGTCCCACTGCACCATCACAAGCACCAGCAGACCGGCCAGCGCTGCAGCCACCTGCGCCGCAACGCGCGTGCTGCGGATACCGATAAGGCGAACCAGGCCCATTGCCAGTCCGATCGCGATGGCCGTTGCGCTGAGCGCAAGGGCAAGGATCAGGGGCAGGCCAGCCAACCAATGAGGTCCGCGCTGCACCGCCAGCAGGATCAGCATCGGAGCGCCATAAAGACCGGCTTTTGTCAGCGTGAAACCAAAGACGTTGAGAGCCCTGACCAGCAGCACCGTTTGCGGAGGCAGGGGCGCGGAGAACATCAGTTCATAGTCGCCGCGCGCGTAGAGCGCATAGGCGGCGGAATCGAGCGCGGCTGAGATCATGAGGACGAACAGGAAGGCAAGATTGATCGTCAATGTGATCTGAAAGCGTGGATCGGCAGGGTCCAGTTCGCCGGCCGTCATCAGCAGAAGTTGCGACACGCCGAAAATGATCGTGCAGACCACAGCCAACACGCCCGCGATGCGCCAGGGACGCATTGCCGTTTTCGGGCCTGCCATATCGGCAATGCCGCGCAATGCCAGACGGGCCTCGAGCGCCAGCACGGCGCGGGATGCACCGGACACGAGGGCCTTCATCTCAGGCGGCCTCTTCGCGCGCGACGACATCGAGGAAAACATCTTCAAGGGTAGAACCCTGGGAGGCGCCGGCATTGCGCAGTTCGGCCATCGTGCCCTCGCAGACCAGCCTGCCATTGCGGATGATGCCAATGCGGTCACTGAGCCGTTCAGCGACTTCGAGGATATGCGTGGTGAGGATCACCGCCACGCCGGTTGCGACACGTTGCTGAAGCAGTTCCTTCACGTGGCGCGCCATCGACGCATCGAGGCCCGTCAGCGGCTCGTCAAGGATCAGCAACTCGGGTTCGTGAATCAACGCGCCAGCAAGAGCAACCTTTTGGCGCATACCCTTGGAAAAGCCCTCGCAGCGCTGATCTGCCACGCGGGTAAGGTCGAGGGTCTCGAGCAGGGCGTCGCGGCGGCGCTTTGCGGCCGTTGGCTCAACTTGCCAAAGGCCGGCGACAAAATCGAGATACTCGACAGGCGTGAGCTTGTCATAAACCATCGGTTCATCTGGGAGCCACGCCACCACACGTTTTGCCGCAACCGGATCACGGAGGCGGTTGATCCCGCAAATGCTGATCTCGCCCACGTCCGGAGAGAGCAGCCCCGCGACAATCCTGAGCGAGGTGGTCTTGCCCGCCCCGTTCGGCCCCAGCAATGCGTAGAGCTCGCCGCGCCGTACATTGAGATCAAGGCCGTTGACAGCCGTGAAGCTGCCAAAGCGCTTCACCAGACCGCGAACAACCAGCGCATCATGGCCATTCATTCGACCGCTCCCATCATTCTGGGGTGCTATGCGGCATCGCTGGTGACGTTCAGGTTAAACACCTTCCACAGCTAGAGCTGGCGCGGTTCGTCTGAACAGTTCGCGGGCTTGGCCTGCTGCGGGTTTCGTGGACACCGAGATTAGGTGTTTTATGAAGCTGGAGGTGCTCCTTTCAGCCAAAGTCCGCGGCGGCGTAGCGCCACAAGCCGACATTGGCACGGTGCTGGAAAGCGGCATTCGTTCAGGAGCTGCGTGGTGTTGGTGTCCGACTTGGACCGAAATTTCCCAGTCGCAGGCAAGCCGTTAAGGCATCCGCTTCAACCCTCAATCGCGCGGCAAACTCCGGGCGGTAAAATCGCAGGATTGCTGCGCAATGGCGGCGACGCGCGCGGCGAGCGGCGAGATGTCGCCCTTGCGATGCACCGCGTAGTAGCGCAGCGGCGGGATCGGCGGCTCGGTCCTGATGACGCGCAGGTAGCCGCGGGCGAGCTCCGGGCCGAAATAGCTTGCGGTCAGGAAGGTGACGCCCAGCCCGGCGGCGGCGAGGCCGGCCAGCACGTTCAGACTGTTGCACTGGACGACGCGGTTGATCTCGAGCCCGTTGGCAAGCGCCCAGTCGAGCACCAGCTTCTGCAGGCCCGAGCCTTGCGTCTGGGTCAGGATCGGATATTTCGCCATTTCGCCCAGTGGGATCAGGTTCTCCTCCGGGCCGAAGCCCGGCGCTGACACCCATTCGAGCTGAACGCTGTCGAGCGGGAGGTTGGCGAACTCGAAGCGTTGCGGTGGGTCGAGGCCGATGACGAGGTCGAGCTCGTTGGCCGCCAGCTTGCCGAACAGGTCGACGCTGGCCGCGACCTCCGGCACCGGCACGACATTGGGATAGTCGCGTTTCATCGCGACGATCAGCTTGGGCAGCCAGGTCAGGGCGACGAGCTCGGTCGCGCCGAAGCGGAATGGACCCGCGAAGGTTGCCGCGCCGCCCGCCGCTTCGCGGAAGCGTGGTTCCAGCGCGAGCATCTCGGCGGCGATCGGCAGGCTCGCCTCGCCGGCCCGCGTCAGGCGCAGGGCGTGGCTCGTGCGGTCGAAGAGCGGCCCGCCGATCACCGTTTCGAGCTCGATGATCCGCTTCGAGACCGTCGATTGCGCCAGGTGAAGGTGCCTTGACGCCTCGGTGAAACCGCCCAGCCTGGCAGTCCAGTAGAACGCTTCGATCTGTCTCAGGCTCGCCGGCACCGCATCACCCCTGCCCTGTTTGCTATCGCCCAAAGAGATGAAGAAAAGCGATGGCCAGCGAGAAATATATTCGCTTTCTGTCATCGATGCCATGTCACATAATTTTCGTAACGAAACTTTCGGGGACAGAATCTTTCATGCCGCTGATCGGCCACCGTACCAATCCGAACAGCCCCTCTGTCCCGGTGGCGATCCTCGATGGCTTCCGAAGCGCCCCGGTCTCGATCATCTCCGACGTGATGAACCGGCTGCACGGGACAAGGGCGCTGCGGCCCTATCACCGCTCCGGCCGGCTCATCGGCACGGCTGTGACGGTGAAGACCAGGCCCGGCGACAACCAGACCCTGCATCGTGCCTATGAGCTGCTGCGCCCTGGCGACGTCCTTGTCGTCGATGGCGGTGGCGACCTGACCCAGGCGCTGGTCGGCGAGATCATGATGAGCCGGGCGCGGGCGATGGGCGTCGCCGGCTTCGTCATCGACGGCGCGATCCGCGATGTCGATGCGTTCCAGCAGGCGAATTTTCCCTGCTATGCCCGCGGCGTGACGCATCGCGGCCCGTACAAGAGCGGGCCGGGCGAGATCAACGTCCCGGTCTCGATCGACGGCATGGTGGTGATGCCGGGCGACGTCGTGGTCGGCGATGCCGACGGCGTCGTCGTCTTCGACCGCACCGACGCTGCCGAGCTCCTCGAGTTGGTGCGCCAGCAGGAAGAGCGCGAGGCGAATGCGCTCGCCGCGATCGCGGAGGGCAAAGTCGACAGCTTCTACATGAACGCCGGAAAGGCTGCGTCGTGACCGCCTCCGCAATCCCTCTCTCTGCCCGCGTCAGCCGGATCAAGCCCTCGCCCAGCATGATGGCGCGCCTGCGCGCCCAGGAGCTGAAGGCGCAAGGCCGCGACATCATCGACCTCACCACCGGCGAGCCCGATTTCGACACGCCCGTGCACATCCAGCAGGCGACGACGGCCGCGATGGCCGCCGGCGAGACCCGCTACGCACCGGTCAACGGCACGCTGCGCCTGCGCAAGGCGATCATCGCCAAATTCGCGCGCGAGAATGGCGTGACCTATGCCGCCGACGAGATCGTCGTCGGTAGTGGCGCCAAGCAGGTAATCTTCAACGCTCTCGCGGCAACCGTCGGCGAAGGCGACGAGGTCATCGTTCCCGCGCCCTATTGGGTGTCCTATCCCGACATGGTGCTGGCCTGCGACGGCACGCCGGTCATCGTCGCCTGCGGCGAGAACGCCGGCTTCAAGCTCACCGCCGAGGCGCTCGAAGCGGCGATCACGCCGCGTACGCGCTGGCTGATCCTGAACACGCCCTCGAACCCGACCGGCGCCTTCTATTCCGCCGCGGAGATGACGGCGCTGACCGAGGTGCTGAAGCGCCATCCGCAGGTCGCGCTGATGACCGACGACATCTACGAGCATATCCGCTTCGACGGTGGCGAGCCGGTCTGCCCGATGGCGCTCGCGCCGGAGCTGCGTGAGCGCACCTTGCTCGTCAACGGCGTCTCCAAGACCTATGCGATGACCGGCTTCCGCATCGGCTATGGCGCCGGACCGAAGGCGCTGGTCAAGGCGATCAACGTCATCCAGTCGCAGACGACCTCGGGCGCCGCCTCGATGTGCATGGCGGCGGCCGCAGCGGCTCTCGAAGGCGACCAGAGTTTCGTCGGCGAGGCGCGCACCGCCTATCGCCAGCGGCGCGACCGCGCAGTCGAATTGCTCGACGCCATCGACGGGATGAGCTGCCTCAAGCCCGACGGCGCCTTCTATGTCTATCCGAGCTGCGCCGGGCTGATCGGCAGGCGCCGGCCGGATGGGCGGGTGCTCGAGAGCGACCTCGACGTCGCCCTCTATTTTCTCGAGGAGGCCGGCGTCGCCGTTCTCGATGGTTCGGCCTACGGGCTCTCGCCCTATCTGCGCCTGTCGATCGCGACCTCACCGGAAGCTATCGACGAGGCCTGCGCCCGCATCAGACGGGCGAGCGAAGCACTGCAACGATCATAAAAAGGGGATGACGATGAAGCTCTTTTCGGTTCTCGGCCTTGCGGCCGCCCTCGCCGCCGGCATCTCTGGCACCGCCCAGGCAGACCAGCTCGCCGACATCAAGGCGCGCGGCAAGCTGATCTGCGGCACGCTCGGCACCGCCGAGCCGTTCTCCTTCCAGCACCCGCAGACCCGACAGATCGTCGGCTACGACGTCGACATCTGCCAGAAGGTCGCCGACGCGCTCGGCGTTTCGCTGGAGCTCAAGGGCATCGCGGTCGAGGCGCGCATCCCTGAGCTGCTGCAGGGCCGCGTCGACATCCTCGCCGCCAATCTCGGCTATACGCCGGAGCGCGCCCAGCAGATCGACTTCTCCCATTCCTATTTCGTCAGCCAGCAGAAGCTGCTGACGACCAAGGACTCCGGCATCACGACGCTGGAGGGGCTGGCCGGCAAGAAGGTCACCGCGATCAAGGGCTCGTCCTCCGAGCAGGGCGTGCGCCGGCTGATCCCGACGGCGGAGACCGTGACCTTCCAGGACACCTCCTCGGCCTTCCTGGCGCTGGCGCAGGACAAGGTCGACGCCTTCTGCGGCTCCGAGCTCATCCTGGTGAAGCTCGCCAAGCAATCGAAGGTGCCGATGCTGGTGATCGAGAAGTCGCTCTTCGTCGAGCCCTGGGGCCTCGGCCTGCGCAAGGGCGAGGTTGCCTTCAAGGAGCAGGTCAACGGCGTCCTGACCAAGCTCGTCAGCTCTGGCGAGATCGACACGATCTTCAACAAGTGGCTGGGCGAAGGCACCGCCTTCAACATCAAGCGCGACTACAAGGTCGAAGAGATCAAGAGCTGATCGCCTGACTTAGAACCGGGGGAGCCGGTCGATGGGCTACGTCTTCGATCTCGGCAGCGTGCTGAGCGGGAAATATCTCGACTGGTTCCTGATCGGCATCGCCACCACGTTGGCGCTGACGGCGGTCGCCTGGTGCCTCGCCATGGCGATGGGGATCATCCTGACGCTGGTCCGGATGATCCCGTTCCCGCCGCTCGGCTGGTTCGTGGCGCTCTATGTCGAGTACCACCGCAACGTGCCGCTGCTGGTCCAGATCTTCGTCTGGTATTTCGGCGTGCCCTCGCTGCTGCCGCGTCCGGCCCGGCAATGGATCAACGCCCATCACGGCGAGTTCCTGCTGGCGGCGATCGCGCTCGGTCTCGCCGCGGCCGCCTACGTCGCGGAAGACATCCGCAGCGGCATCCGTTCGATCCCGAAGGCGCAGTACGAGGCCGCCCGTTCGATCGGCTTCGGCTATCTCGGAGCCATGGGCTACATCGTGCTGCCGCAGGCGATGCGCATCGCCGTGCCGCCACTGATCAACCAGACCCTGCTGCTGTTCAAGAACACCAGTCTCGCCATGGCGATCGGCGTCGGCGAGCTGACCTACCGGACGCGTGAGGTCGAGAGCTACACCTTCAAGACCTTCGAGGCCTTCGCGGTCGCCACCGCGATCTACCTCACCATCTCCTTCGGCATCATGGCGCTCGGCAGCTGGTCCGGCCAGCGCCTCAAGCTCGAGACGCGCTGATGCTCGAAATCCTCGAAAACAACTGGCTGCTCTTCCTGGTCGGACAGTATCCGCACGGGCCGATCGGCGGGCTCGCCATGACGCTGTTCATGGCTGCGCTCTCGCTGGCGCTGTGCTTTCCCTTCGCGATCGGCCTGGCGCTTGCCCGCCTCAGCCCCTATCGCTGGCTGCGCCTGCCGGCCACCGCGATCGTGCACACGGTGCGCGGCCTGCCGCTGATCATGTTCATCTTCTGGACCTATTTCTTCTCGCCGCTGATCATCGGCCGGGCGGTCGGCGGGGTCGAGACGCTGGTGATCGCGCTCGTCGTCTACGAAGCCGCCTATCTCTCCGAGATCATCCGAGCCGGCATCGAGGGCCTGCCCAAGGGCCAGACTGAGGCGGCGACCTCGCTCGGCCTGCGCTACTGGCCGACGACGATCAAAATCGTGCTGCCGCAGGCGCTGCACAACATGCTGCCGAGCATGGTCAGCCAGTTCGTCTCGACCATCAAGGAGACCTCGCTCGGCTACGTCATCAGCGCCCATGAGCTGACCTTCGCGGCAGCCCAGGTCAACAATGTCCTGCTGACCCAGCCTTTCGAGGTCTATGGCATCCTGGCGCTGACCTATTTCGCGCTCTGCTTTGCGCTGACCTCGCTGGCGCGGCTGATCGAACGGCGCATCTCAGCTGGCCGTGGCGGCGCGCCCGGTGTCCTGGTCGCGGCATGAGGCAGCGATGATCCGCTTCGAGAACGTCGACAAATGGTTCGGGCCGCTGCAGGTGCTCGCGGATGTCTCCGGCGAGGTCCGGCGCGGCGAGGTCAAGGTGCTGGTCGGCCCGTCCGGCTCGGGCAAGTCGACCCTGATCCGCACCGTGACACGTCTGGAGCGCATCCAGGCCGGGCGGGTGCTGGTCGATGGCGCCGACATCGCCGCCCGCGGCCTCGACATCAACCGGCTGCGCCAGCGCGTCGGCTTCGTCTTCCAGGCCTACAACCTGTTCCCGCATCTCACGGCGATCGGCAACATCACGCTTGGCCTGACCAAGTTACGGGGCATGCCCAAGGCGGCGGCACGTGAACGCGCCATGGAGGAGCTCGCCCGCGTCGGCCTGACCGAGAAGGCGAACGAAATGCCCGGCATGCTCTCCGGCGGCCAGCGCCAGCGCGTCGCCATCGCCCGCTCGCTGGCGATGGACCCGCAGGTGATGCTGTTCGACGAGCCGACTTCGGCGCTCGATCCTGAAATGGTCGGCGAGGTGCTGGCCGCGATGAAGCGGCTCGCGGCCGGCGGCATGACCATGATCTGCGTCACGCATGAGATCGGCTTTGCCCGCGAGGTCGCGGACGAGATCTGGTTCATGGAGGCCGGCAAGCTGGCTGAGCGCGGTAGCCCGGCCGAACTCGCCGGCGGCGCGACCACTTCACGGCTGGGAGCATTCATGCAGAAGGCCGGCCTGAGCTGAGACCGGCCGACCGTAACCGCTGCAAGCTTGGTGGGAGGGCGCTGAGCCGTGCCACCGTCTCGTTCAGCCGAAGCGGCGGGCTTGCCTTGCATGGGGACGGCGTCAAGCGGCCGTGGCCGACGAGCTGTCCTGGTCGGATCCGGTCCGTCCGGACCGGATTGCCCGCCAGACCGCCTGAGGTGTCGCAGGCATGTCCAGATGCGTGATGCCATATGGCGCCAGGGCATCGACGACTGCGTTCATGACCGACGGCAGGGAGCCGGCGCAGCCCGCTTCGCCGCATCCTTTGGCGCCGACGCGATTGTTCAGCGTCGGCACGCCCCGGTTCGCGAATGAGAAGAAGGGGACATCCGCCGCCCGAGGCAAGGCGTAGTCCATATAGGACCCCGTCATGAGCTGCCCGCTGTCATCAAACACCGTCCTCTCGAACAGCGCTTGCCCGATGCCCTGGACAACGCCGCCATGGAGTTGGCCCTCGACGATCATCGGGTTCACGACGGTTCCGAAGTCATTGATCATGACGTACCGCGCGACCTCGACATGCCCGGTCTCCGGATCAATCTCGACCTCGGCGACGTGACAGCCATTGGGATAGGCCGAGGGCGCGGACTTGAAGACATGATCGACGTCGAGCGATTGCGGCAGGTCCGGCGTGAGCGCGGCACCACCATGCAGCCTGGCCGCGATGTCCATGATCTCGATCGAGCGGTCGGTACCGATGATGGTGAACCGGCCGTTCGCGAACTCGATATCGGCGGCATTGGTCTCGAGGAAATGACCGGCGAGCAGCTTGCCCTTTTCGATGACCAGCTCGCTCGCCTCGATGATCGCCGAGCCGCTCGCCATGAGCGATTTCGAGCCGCCCGTGCCGCCGCCGGCAATCAGCCGATCGCTGTCACCCTGGACGAGCCGGATCCGCTCGAAGGGAACGCCGAGCTGGCTGGTGAGCAGCTGGGCGAAGGGTGTCCAATGTCCCTGACCGTAGTCGAGCGTGCCGGTGACGATGCTCACGCTCCCGTCCGGTTCGAAATGGATCCCGCCCATCTCGTTCGTCGGTGGCGCGGTCACCTCGAGATAGCAGCCGATGCCGCGCCCGCGCAGCAAGCCCGCCTTCCGGCTCGCCCTCAATCGCGCGGCATATCCCTTCCAATCCGATGCCTCGAGGGCTCGCTCGAACAGCGCCGGGAAATCGCCGCTGTCGTAGACCGTCCCGACCGGCGTGGCCCAGGGCAGCTTGGCAGGCGGGATCAGGTTGCGCCGCCGCAGGCTCGCGCTGTCGACGCCCATATCGCGGGCGGCCGTATCGATCAGGCGCTCCATGAAGTAGTTGCCCTCCGGGCGCCCCGCGCCGCGATAGGCGCCGATCGGCGGGGTGTTCGTCACCGCACAACGCGTCCGGACCTCGACGAGCGGTGTCCGATACATGCCGACGGAGTTCTTCCCGATGTTCGCCGTCGGCATCATGGCTCCGACGGGAGTGAGATAGGCGCCCATGTTGGCGACGCCGGTGAAGCGCGTGGCGAGGAAGCGACCGCGCGCGTCGAGGGCCAGCTCGGCCTCGAAAACCATGTCGCGCCCATGATGATCCGAGACGAAGCTCTCGGATCGTTGATCGGTCCATTTGACCGGCCGCTTCAACATGCGGGCTGCGTGGAGGAGAACGACGTATTCGGGAAACACGGAGGCCTTCATGCCGAACGAGCCGCCGACATGACCTGTCACCAGATGCATCTCGGCCGGCTTCACCCCCATGGCCGCGGCCAGGTTGTTGCGCATGCCGAAGGCGCCCTGGCTTGGAGCCTGCAGCGTGTAGCGCTTCGACTTGCCATCAAAGCTCGCAATGGCGCTGCGTGGCTCGATCGGGTTGACCACGACACGGTTGTTGACGATCCGCACCCGGGCGATGTGCGCGGCTTCGGCGAAGGCCGCAGCGACCTTCTCGCCGTCGCCGGACTGGAAATCGACGATCAGATTGCCGGCGACATCATCATAAAGTAGCGGGGCGTCGGTCCTTAGCGCCTGCTCGGCATCGGTGACGGCAGGCAGGACGTCGATGTCGAGCCTGATCGTCTCGGCAGCGTTGCGGGCCTGATCGGCGGTGCGGGCGACCACCATCGCAACCGGGTCGCCGACGAAGCGGACCTTGTCGGCCGCGAGCGCCGCCCGCTGGGGCCTTCTCATCGCCGCGCCATCGCGGCCTGGCACAGCGATCGGCGTCACGATCGCGTTGTAGCCGTGGCCGTCGAGGTCCGCCGCGGTGTAGATCGCGACAACGCCCTTCATCGATCGCGCCTCTGCCGTATCCACGGCCCGCAGATGGCCATGCGCATGAGGACTGCGGACAAAAGCCGCGAAGAGTTGTCTCTCGAGGTTCAGGTCGTCTGTATAGCGTCCGCGCCCTTGCACGAGGATCGCATCCTCCTGGCGCGGCACGGGCTGTCCTATGCCAACCGAGGCCATGGTGTGGCTGCCAGCGGAAACGTGAGAGTTCATCGAGGACCGGCCCTGTGAACGAAAAGGAGACCAGCCCCTTGATAGGGCGGGCCTCCGATCCGCTCAAAGAGCGCCGGCTGCAGCCCCGCCAAGCGTACAGCGGTTGCTAAACTCGCAGACTGAGCCAGCATACTCGCGGATGCATGACGGCTCATGGCCGCGCAGCCTGGACAAACGGAACGGAACAGGTGTTCTGATGGGCCTTCGCTTCATTTTCATGCTCACGCGGAACGACCGGACGGTCAGCGATGCGCTGGACCAGCTTCGGACGGCTCTGGCGCTCGGCGTTCGGCATATCGGTTTCAAGGATATCGGCCTGCCGCTCGAGGAGCTGAAGGCCCTCAAGACAGCGATCAAGGCTGGTGGCGCGACCGCTTATCTGGAGGTGGTTTCGCTCGATCGCGACAGCGAGATCGCATCGGCGAAGGCCGCGGTCGAGATCGGCATCGACGTTCTGCTCGGTGGCACGAGGGTCGACGACGTGCTGCCGATCATCGCGGGCACGACGATCCAGTACTGCCCGTTCCCCGGCACGATCTCCGGGCATCCGAGTGTCCTGGAGGGCAGCATCGACGACATCGTCGCCAGCGCGAGGGCGTTGGCTGCACGCGACGGCGTGCACGGGCTCGATCTGCTGGCCTATCGTTCCCATGAGAATGTTCCGGCGCTCATCGAAGCCGTCTGCTCGGCGGTGGCGAAGCCTGTCTATGTGGCCGGATCGATCGACACGCCGGGCCGCATCTCGGCTTTGAAGGAGGCAGGGGCGGCTGGCTTCACGATCGGCACGGCCGCCCTCGACGGAAAGTATCCGGCCCTCGGCACGGATGTGCCGAGCCAGCTTGCTACGATCATCCGCGACGTCGCGACGCTGAACAGGCACATCTCGCCGTTTCACAAGGAGAACCTGAACAGCGCCTTCGGCCGTTTTTCCGATAGCTGGCCCCCTCAGGTCGCTGCAGGCGTCAACAATCTCCAGATCAAGCTTGCCAAGTTCGAGGGCGAGGTTGGCTGGCATTTCAACAGCCGCGAGGACGAGGTGTTCTTCGTGCACAAGGGGCGCTTGCTGATGAAGTTCCGCGACCGCGACGAGATCATCGCAGAAGGCGAGTTCATCATTGTGCCGCATGGCGTCGAACGTTGCCCGACGGCTCTGGAGAAGACCTGCGAAGTCGTCCTACTCGAGATCGGCACGACGAGAGGTTGAAGATTTCGCGTGAGCGCAGGGTCGATCGCCAAGATGATTTGCCCGACAAGCCTCCCGACTGAGGGTGCCAACGTCGCGACCAGTCTCTTCGATGCGCTGCATTGTCTCCAAGTTTGGCCTGGGAAAGCCATCCTGCCGACGCGACGTCTCTCGGAGATGCGTTGGGAAGGACGCGGAATTTCGAAACATCCAGGCGCGCCTTTCCCAGGCTGAATATGCAACTGGTTGCATCGCCACGCATCCGGCTCGATGATCCATGCTCCGCGCTGTACAGACAGCGCCAGAAAGCAAGAATCGGACTTCAGGTCGGGAAACGTGGCGATTGACGTGGAGAGGGCCCCTGCCCTGGCCTTGCAGGATCCGGAATTCGGCCCATGGCTGGCGCAAGCCTCGATCCTCGTCGTCGACGACGAGCCAGGAATGCGCAACTTCCTGCTGCGTATCCTCGGGCCGCGCTGCAAGCGGATCGAGGAGGCGGCCGATGTCGACGAAGCTGCGCGCAAGCTCGACGCCCAGCATTTCGACGTCGTCATCCTCGACAACATCATGCCGCGCAAGAACGGCGTCGACTGGCTGGCCGAACAGCGCGCCACCGGCTTCTTCTCCGATGTCATCCTGATCACCGCCTATGCCGATCTCGATACGGCGATCCAGGCGCTGAGGGCCGGCGTCGTCGATTTCGTCTTGAAGCCGTTCCGCTCGAACCAGATCCTCAACGCGGTCGCGCGCTGTCTCGACCGGGTCCGGCTCCAGCGCGAGAACATCGTGCTCAGGCACGAATTGCGCTCGACCTCGGATCACATCCTGCTGCGCGACAGGCTGATCGGAAACTCGAATGTCATCGCCCATGTCCGCGAGACCATCGCGCGCGTCGCGCCGCTGCCATCCTCGGTGCTGATCACCGGCGAATCCGGCACCGGAAAGGAGGTCGCGGCCCGTTCTCTGCATGCCCTGTCCGACCGCGCCGACAAGCCCTTCGTGCCGGTGAACTGCGCCGCGATTCCGGCGGACATGATCGAGAGCGAGCTGTTCGGCCATATGAAGGGTGCCTTCACCGGCGCCAACGCCTCGCGCGAAGGGCTTTTCCTGCACGCACGTGGCGGCACGCTCTTCCTCGATGAGATCGGCGAACTACCGCCGGCGACGCAGAGCAAGCTCCTGCGTGTGCTGGAGGACAAGCGCGTCCGGCCACTCGGTTCCGAGCGCGAGGTGCCGATCGACCTGCGCTTCGTCTTCGCGACCAATGCAGAGCTCGAAGCCGATGTCAGGCGTGGGCGTTTCCGGGCCGATCTGTTCTACCGGATCAACGTGATGCAGCTGCAGCTCCCGCCGCTCCGCGACCGCGGCGACGACGTGCAGGAGCTGGCGACGCTGTTCATGCGCCGGCTGTCGCAGCAGCTGAAAATGCCGCAGGTGCCGATCGATGCCGGGATACGCGCTGCGCTGGCGCGCTACCGGTGGCCTGGCAATGTGCGCGAGCTGCGCAACCTGATCGAGCGCACGCTGATCCTCGGCAAGTTCCCGCAGGATTTCGGCGGCCGGGCGACGCAGCAATCCGGTGCAGAGGAAAGCCTCGACGAGGTCGAGCGCCGGCATATCCTCGCTATGCTGCAGGAGACGGGGGGCGACCGCAACGACGCGGCCAGGCGGCTCGGCGTCTCGCGCAAGACCATCGACAGGAAGTGCGCGGCCTGGAATGTCTGACGCCGTCATCCAGGCGCCAGCCCGGCGCGGGCGCTCGGTCCGCTACCGCCTGCTGGCGATCGCGCTGCTGCCGTTCCTCGTCGTCGTGCCGCTGCTGCTGGCGCTCGTCATCGGGCGCCTCAACACCAAGTTCGACGCACTGCTGATCACCAAGGTCAATGGCGACCTCACCATCGCGCATCAGTATTTCGCCCGCATCCTTGAGAACACCAGCGACCATGTCCGCGCACTCGGCGACTCGGCGGCATTCCGGAGCGTCGCGGCCGAGAACGCCACGACCAAGCTGGCTGACTGGCTGGAGTCGAGTCGCAAGGAACTCGGCCTTGATTTCCTGAACCTCCTCGAAGACGACGGCAAGCTGCTCGCCACGGCGCCTCAGACCAACGAGGCGCACTCGCGCAGGGACTGGCCGGTCATCGTCTCCGCCATGGCCGGGACGCCGTCAACGGCGGTCGATATCTTCAGCGCCGCTGAGCTTGCCGCGATTTCGCCGGCGCTCGCCGAGCGCGCCAGGGTCGAGCTGGTCCCGACAGCCAATGCCGTGCCGACCGAGAAGGCGGCCGAGACGCGAGGCATGGTCGTGCATTCGGCGAGCCCGGTCCAGCTCGCGGACGGGCGCCGCGCAGTGCTTGTCGGCGGCATCCTGCTCAACCAGAATCTCGTCTTCATCGATACGATCAACGACCTCGTCTATCGCCAGGCGAGCCTACCGGAAGGCAGCCAGGGCACCGCGACGCTCTTCCTCGACGATGTCCGCATCAGCACCAATGTCCGCCTGTTCGAGGGGCGGCGCGCCTTGGGAACGCGCGTTTCGGCCGCCGTGCGGCAGACAGTGCTGGGCGACGGGCGGACCTGGCTCGACTCCGCCTTCGTCGTCAACGACTGGTACATCTCGGCCTATGAGCCGATCAGCGACAGTTATGGCAGGCGCGTCGGCATGCTCTATGTCGGCTTCCTCGAGACGCCGTTCCGGCAGGAGAAGCTGATCACGCTGGCGACGATCGTCGGCGCCTTCCTGCTCGTTACGGCCCTCAGCGTGCCGATTTTCCTGCGCTGGGCCCGGGCGATCTTCAAGCCGCTGGAGCAGATGACCGACACGATCTCGAGGGTCGAAGGGGGTGATCTCGACGCCCGCACCAGCCTGCCCGCGGCGCGCGACGAGATCGGCCGTGTCGCGACCCATCTCGACGAGCTGCTCGACCGGTTGCAGGCGCGCGACCGGCAATTGCGCGGCTGGAACGAGGAGCTGAACAAGCGCGTCGCCGAGCGGACAAGCGAGCTGGAGGCAGCCAACAAGGAGCTGGAACTCACCACCAAGCAGCTGATCATGTCGGAGAAGCTTGCGGCGATCGGCGAGATCACCGCCGGCGTCGCCCATGAGATCAACAATCCGGTCGCGGTGATCCAGGGCAATCTCGACGTGGTCCGGCAGGTGCTCGGCAGCCAGGTGCAGCTCGCCAGCACAGAGTTCCGGTTGATCGACGAGCAGATCCATCGCATCGAGGACATCGTCACCCGCCTGCTGCAATTCGCACGGCCGGAGGAATTCGCCGGCTATGTCGAGCGCCACGCACCGCGCGAGGTGATCGAGCATTGCCTGCCGCTGGTCCAGCATCTGCTCAACCGGGCCGAGATCGACATCGTCGAGGACCATCGCGCCACCGGCCTCGTCCTGATGAACCGCACCGAACTCCTGCAGGTGCTGGTCAACCTGATCGTCAACGCGATTCATGCCATGCCGTCCGGCGGCACCCTGACGCTGCGCGATTTTGACGAGGAGCGGCACGGCACGCCCGGCATCGTGATCGAGGTCGCCGATACTGGCATCGGCATGGACGCCGAGACGCTGGCGCGCATCTTCGATCCCTTCTTCACCACCAAGAGCCGGGAAGGCACGGGGCTGGGCCTGTCGATCAGCCAGAAACTGATCCTGCGCCAGGGCGGGGCGATCAGTGCAGAAAGCGAGCCGGGGGGCGGCACACGCTTCGCGATCTGGTTGCCGCAGTCGCTTTAGCCCGGACATTTTGTCCGGCAGGTTGGACAAAATGTCCAAGACCTATATCGTTTAGAACCATAACTGTTTGAAAATATTAGGCAGACGCTCTCGGCATGACCCTTGCGCTCTGATCGGCAAGATCGATCGAGCGATAGGGGGAGCCGAACGGGGGCGTTTCGTCATGCGGGCCATCGGGCCGTGCGTGACAGGGCCGGCGCCTGAGCGCAGCGGCCATTCCAATCAACCAGAACCAGAAACTGAGGAGCTGCCGGGATCGGCGGCCAGGAGGAACGATTCATGTCCACTGCGACAGGGACCTTTGACGAGGGCGGCACGGCTGCCGGGATTCTCGATCGCGAGCGCACCATCGCGAAAGCAGGCTTCAACCGCTGGCTGGTGCCGCCGGCAGCGCTCTGCATCCATCTGTGCATCGGCATGGCCTATGGCTTCAGCGTGTTCTGGCTGCCACTCGGCCAGGCTATCGGCATCAGCAAGCCCGTCGCCTGCGCGGCCGATGTCGGCTTGATCAGCTCGTTGTTCACCACGAGCTGTGACTGGAAGGTCGCCGATCTCGGCTGGATCTACACGCTGTTCTTCGTGCTGCTCGGCTCGTCCGCGGCCATCTGGGGCGGCTGGCTCGAACGGGTCGGCCCGCGCAAGGCCGCTTTTGTCTCGACGATGTGCTGGTGCGGCGGCCTGCTGATCTCGGCTTTCGGGATCTACACCCACCAACTCTGGCTGATGTGGCTCGGCTCCGGTGTCATCGGCGGCATCGGCCTCGGTCTTGGTTACATCTCGCCGGTCTCGACCCTGGTGAAATGGTTCCCGGATCGGCGCGGCATGGCGACCGGCATGGCGATCATGGGCTTTGGCGGCGGCGCGATGATCGGCTCGCCGCTCGCCGACATGCTGATGAACTATTTCAGGACCCCGACCTCGGTCGGCGTCTGGCAAACCTTCGTCGTGATGGCCGGCATCTACTTCGTCTTCATGATGGCCGGCACGTTCGGCTACCGCATCCCGCCGGCCAACTGGCGCCCGGAAGGCTGGACCCCGTCGGCGACGCAGAACGCGATGATCACCTCAGGCCACGTCCATCTCAAGGATGCGCACAAGACCCCGCAGTTCTGGCTGATCTGGTCGGTGCTCTGCCTCAATGTCTCCGCCGGCATCGGCGTGCTCGGCATGGCTTCGCCGATGCTGCAGGAGATCTTCGCGGGATCGCTGATCGGCAGGCCAGAGATCGGCTTCGCCGCGCTCGACGCCCAGCAGAAGGTGCAGGTCGCCACCATCGCGGCGGCCTTCGTCGGCCTGCTCTCGCTGTTCAACATCGGCGGTCGCTTCTTCTGGGCCTCGCTCTCGGACAAGCTCGGCCGCAAGCTGACCTATGCGACCTTCTTTGTCCTCGGCATTGCGCTTTATGCGCTTTCGCCCTGGGCGGCCCATGCCGGGTCGCTGGCGCTGTTCGTCACCTTCTTCTGCGTCATCCTGTCGATGTATGGCGGCGGCTTCGCCACCGTGCCCGCCTATCTCGCCGACATGTTCGGCACCCAGTTCGTCGGCGCGATCCATGGCAGGCTGCTG
Organism: Allobosea sp. GW821-FHT10B12; assembly: GCF_059415545.1. Classification (NCBI taxonomy): domain Bacteria; kingdom Pseudomonadati; phylum Pseudomonadota; class Alphaproteobacteria; order Hyphomicrobiales; family Alloboseaceae; genus Allobosea; species Allobosea sp. GW821-FHT10B12. The sequence continues at coordinate 59,841 of NZ_JBWKNL010000009.1, read as the reverse complement.
ACCGCCTGGTCGACGGCCGGCATCGTCGGTCCGGTCGTGGTGAACTATATCCGCGAGGCACAGATCGCCGCCGGCGTGCCGCGGGCGCAGGTCTATGACCGGACGATGTACATCCTCGCCGGCTTCCTGGTGCTCGGCTTCATCTGCAACCTGCTGGTCCGTCCGGTGGCGACGCGCTGGTTCATGAAGGATGCCGAAATCGCCGCGTTGCAGGCCAAGAGCGCCAATGCCAATGCGACGACGCATTACGGATCCTTCGGTATCGGCAAGGGCGGCTTCGACGCTGCGGCCGCGCTGGCTTGGGCCGTCGTCGCCATTCCCATCGCCTGGGGCGTCTGGATCACCCTGTCCAAGTCGCTCGCCCTATTCCGCTGAGGCGAGGTGTGGCCTAGCTCCACGGAGCCCAAGGTCGCATGCCTCGGCGCAAGCTCGAGGCATGCCTTCTTTGCGCGGGGGCGAAGCTCTTCAGCCGATCCGCATGTCCTGAACTGCGGCGATGGCCCGTTGCGGACACTCCAGATGTCCACAATGGGCCACTAGCGGACCATCGGCCCCGCCATGGAAACCTCCATCAAGCCGTCTTGTGTGCGGGCCCAAATCGAGCAGCCCTCTCCTGAAAATTTCAGCTCTTCCCCTGTTTCGAATGCCCGAGCCAAGCGCGATCTGATGTCCTTATTCGGGGAACGATCAGCAAGATGGGCTATGAAGATCCTGGCCAAACTGTCCTTGTCCGCCTTTTGGCTGGCGGATGCGCTCAGCACGGCCAAGTATCCAGGCACATAACCGGGCACGGCAACCGAACTGGTTGATAGAGACCGATCCTTGACGAGGCACTGGATGCCCTCGTTTTCGTAATGGCATCGTTCCCGGTAAGGTTCGAATACTGCGGTGATTGCAGCAATCGCGGCTTTGGCATCCCGGATCGCAACTTCGCACGCCAACAGATGCCCAGGAAAGAAGCTCAGAACCAGTGCCGCAGCAATTCTGATCGAACGCACTGGCACGTCTCCCGGCAATGACACAACCAACGGTAGATGGCTTCCACTAAGCCCGCAATGTGTCAGAAGCCGACATCGGCCGAGCCGCTAAACCTTCGCCTCGTCTGCCTTGTCGCGCAGTCCCTTGAACGAGGAGTGACGCAGCTTGTGGTCATGCGTCCGGTCGCGATACGCGGCCCTGGCCGTGAGCTGGCTTCAAGACCGAAGCTGCAGGCATTCTCCAGGAGTTCGCTGCCGTCTGTTTGCTGATGGGAGCAGTGCAGGCTCCCTGCTCGCTTGGAAGATCTGCAACGAGCGAGCTGCCCTATCCCAAAAGAATCGCCGCGGAACCCCAGGATGCTGCGCCGCGTTTGCGATGCACATTTCCCGCGAAAGGGCCTGGTGCTCGTGCTTGAACCTCTCAGACTCCGGGCTGGCTTGATATGCTGTTTCCTGGCGTTCGCGATCGGAAACGCGCAAGCGCTTACCGTTGATGAGGTCAACAATGCCGCCCCTCCCGCCCCACCGAAGCGCAAGCTGGTCCGACCGAGCGCATCGATTGTGAAGACGCAGGTCCTGCTGGCGCGCCAAGGTATCTCGCCCGGCGAGATCGACGGCATGGACGGCGATAACTACCGCAAAGCGGTCAGCCAGTTCCGCCGCCGCGAAAATCTCGGCGATGGTGAGAACATCGATGCAGCGACGTGGAAAGCGTTAGGTGGCGGCACCAGCGCGGACATCGTATCCAACTACAGCCTGACCCGGGAGGATACCCGATACGTCTTCTCCAGGCGGATACCTCACGACTATGCTCGCCAGGCGCGCATGAAGCGCCTCGGCTACAAGACACCCGGCGAAATGTTCGCCGAGCGGTTCCATATGAGCGAGGGTCTGTTGAAGGCACTCAATCGGGGGGCTCGCTATCGCAAACGCGGCGAAACGCTGCATGTCATCTCACTAGGGCAAGCGCGTCCGCCCATCGATGTGAAGCTGATCGAGGCCGACAAAACACTCGGTGTGGTGCGCGCTCTCGACGCGACAGGAAAGACGATTGCGAGCTATCCTGCCACCATCGGCAGCGACGACAGCCCCTCGCCGGACGGCGAACATCAGGTCGTTCGCGTGGTGGGAAACCCCACTTACCACTATGACCCGGTCAAGAATTTCCAGCAGGGCAAGAACAAGCGCCGGCTGGTGCTGCCGAAGGGGCCCAATAATCCGGTCGGTACGATCTGGATCGAGCTCTCGAAGCCGACCTTCGGCATTCATGGCACGCCAGAGCCATCCCGAATTAGTAAGGCCTCCTCGCATGGCTGCATCCGCCTCACGAATTGGGACGCCGAGGAATTGGCGCAGATGGTGAAGCCAGGAACCATCGTTCGCTTCGTCGAATAGTGTTTTGCGGCCGCCACGATGAGCGCGGACATGGTTTTTCCTTTCAGGGAATGCAGGCGCACTCAGGCACGAATGAAGCCCAGGACAGCGGCGTTGAAACGTTCGATCTCGGTCTCGGCGAGCCCGCGCGATCAGCCGGGATAGACCTCTAGGGTCGCATTCGGGAGGAGAACGTGGTTCAATCCGGGAGAGGAATGTGCTCGTCCCGGTCGTCGACCGGGAGGTCGAAGCGTCCCTTGCCCCAGTTCTGCGCGCGCCACTCGGCCTTGGCTTCCTCGATGCGCTCCTTGGAGGAGGCGACGAAGTTCCACCAGATGTAACGTGGTCCGCCCAGAGTGGCGCCGCCGAGGATCATCAGCCGCGCGCCCCTGGCGCCGGCCGCGACAGTGATCCTGTCGCGGGGGCGGAAGACCATCATCTGGGGAGCCTCGTATTCCTGGCCTGCGATCGAGATCGAGCCCTCGACGATGTAGATGCCCCTGTCCTCGTGATTGTCCGGCATCGGCAGCCGGCTTCCCGCTTCGAGCCCGACATCGGCGTAGAACGTCTCCGAGAACATCGTCGCCGGCGCGCGCTCGCCATAGGCGTGTCCAAGGATGAGCCTGACGGAGACGCCGCGGTCCTCAATGACCGGCAACGCCTCCTTGCCGTGATGCTCGAAGGTAGGCGCGATGTCCTCATGGCTTTCGGGCAAGGCCACCCAGGTCTGGATGCCGAACAGGCTGTTCGGCCCGCTTCGGCTGGCTGCGGAGGTACGCTCCGAATGGGAGACGCCGCGCCCGGCGACCATCCAGTTCAGCGCGCCGGGGCGGATGATCTGGTCGGCCCCGGTACTGTCCCGATGATGGAAATCGCCGCGGAACAGGTAGGTTACGGTGCCAAGACCGATATGCGGGTGCGGCCGGACGTCGATACCCTGGCCGGTCAACAGCTCAGCCGGCCCGGCCTGGTCGAAGAAGATGAACGGCCCGACCATCTGCCGCTTCGGCGCCGGCAAGGCGCGCCGGACCTCGAAGCCACCGAGGTCCCGGGCGCGCGGAACGATCAGGGTCTCGATCGCGTCGATGCCGACCTCGTCGGGGCAGCCCGGTTCGATGGCTGGGTTCCAACTCATGCGCGTCGCTCCTGGCTGCGGCCTCTACGGACGGTCGACCTAGCGAGCCGCCGCTCTCGCGACTAGCCGCGAAACGCGTCCAGCTGTGTCGCGAAAAGCGGAACGCAGAGGACCGATGCGAGGCCTCCGCGGCTCACCTGCTAGCGACGCGCTCCCCCAAAGCGCGGATCGTGTTCGAGCAACTCGATCAGCAATTCGGTGAGGACTCGAATCTTCCGTTCGGGATGCTGGCCCGGTGGGCGCACGACGTAGGCGCCTGATGGTGGCAGCGGGTAGCGAGGCATGACCGGAACAAGCGCACCGGAGGCCACATGCTCGTAGATAATGCAGTCGGGAAGGCGGGCGATGCCCAGTCCTGCCACCGCGGCGACGGCGAGCGCCGTGCCGTTATCGGCCTTGAAATGTCCTCTGGGCTGCACGACGACGATCTCGTCGCCGTCCATGAACCGCCAGGCTTCGGTACCCTGCATCAGGGCTTGATGGGAAAGGAGATCATCCGGCGTCTCAGGTGAACCATGGACCTTGATATAGTCCGGGCTTGCGACCAGCGTTCCTTGGATCGGCCCGACGCGCCTGGCGACCAGATTAGAATCCCGGAGGGTGCCAACCCGGATCGCGCAATCGAAGCCTTCCGCGACGAGATCGACAAAGCGATCGCTGTAGGAAGCGTGGATGTGGAGTTGCGGGTGCCGTCGCGACATCTCCGCGAGCATGGGCGTAAAATGCGTCGGGCCGAATGTGAGCGGCATGGCGATCCGCAGACGGCCGCGCAGGTCGCCGTCCGGCACGATCGTTTCCCTGGCGGTATCGATCTCGAGGCAAGCCCTGGCTGCATAATCCCGGAACAACGCCCCGGCTTCCGTCAGCGCAGCGCCGCGGGTGGTTCGCGCGACAAGCTGCACGCCGACATCTGCTTCGAGGCGGATCAGTCGTCGGCTGACGATGGATTTGGAGATGCCAAGCCGGCGCGCGGCAGCCGAAACGCCCCCGGCATCCGCAATCTCGACGAATGTCTGCAGATCCTCGATTTCCAAGTCCGCGTTCCTATTTATGCGACACAGCTTCGCGCTCAGCGGCACTACCGTAACGCTTGAGGGAACGGCAGAACAAGGCGGCGTGCTCCGAAGGAATCGCCTCGGAACACGCTGAGCTCACCGACGACATCAGAAAAGGATAGTCATGACCTTTCGCAACGGCCTGAAGTCGCTTCTTCGCCCAGACGATTCTGTCCTCGTCCTGATCGACCACCAGCCTTTCCAGCTCACGAACCTGAACAGCCACGACCCGCATATGGCGGTCAACAATGCGGCAGCTCTGGCCAAGGCCGCCAAGACCTTTCGTGTCCCGACCATTCTCACGAGCGTGATCGCTGACCGAGGCGGTCTCATCTTCCCGCAGATCACCGACGTCTTCCCAGGCCAGGAGGTGATCGACCGGACATTGATCAACACCTGGGAGGACCGGAAGGTCGTGGACGCGGTCAAGGCGACCGGGCGCAAGCAGCTGATCATCGCAGGCCTGTACACGGAGATCTGCGTCGCAATGCCCGCGATTCAGGCTGCCGGCGAAGGTTGGGATGTGACGGTGATCACGGACGCCTGCGGCGCTGTGTCGGTCGAGGCCCATCAGGTGGCGATCCAGCGCATGATCGCGGCTGGCTGCAACATGATGACATGGCTGGCGCTTGCGTCCGAATGGCAGCGCGATCATGCGCGAACCGAGACCGGCGCTGCATTCGTTGAGCTCCTCAAGGATCATATGGCCGGCAGCGGCATCGCGTTCCTGTGGGAGCAGCAGCTGCTCAACACGCCGGTGCCGAGCGCCGCTGGCTGACCAAACCGGGATGGCGAGAAGCGGCGAGATGCGTTGCGAGACGGCGGAGCTGATGTCGCGGCTCGCCATCCCCGAAGAGAACACTGACGATGTCGCCAGGTCATGTCGACATCGACGAGGCTGCTGAGGATATTCGTCGGCGCGCCCCTGCGGACTTCCCTGGCTGTGCTACGGCCCGAGGGACGACGGGCTTTAGTCGGCAACGCTGGTGGATCAAACCCTCAACTCGATCTCTGGCCTGCGCTTTACAGAAACCAGTCGCTCCTCGGTGTGTACATGGGGACGCCGTTCGAACAGCCGGGTGTCTATCAAACGGTTTCCACAATGCTGTACCGGGCGGCCAGAGGGGAACTCGACGTTATCGTGGATTGCACCTTCCCGCTCGCGGCGGCTGCCGAAGCGCGTGCCCAAGCGCAAGACGCCTGTCTCGGACACGTCGTTCTGACTCCATAACGGACGAAAAATACCGCAGATCGGTTTCGCAGACGGCATGCGCCAATAGCGAACCTTGGTACGGGTCCCCGCAGCGGACATTCCGAAGAGATGCTTCAGGTTGGTTTCGGGCTGCGGCGAACGCCTTCTTTCTCTTTGCTCGTCGCGGCCATCCGGGCAATGGCATGCCCGTTGCTAGTCCCTCCCCGATCCGTGCGAACCAACGCCGGGCCTCGAGGGGAGCACCGTCATGTCATCCACTTCCATCACGCGCGCCGTCATGCTGGCGCTGGGGTTCTCGACCGCGCTCGCGGGTGCCGCGCTGGCGCAGGAGAAAGTCCTGCGCATCGGCATGACCGCCGCCGATATCCCGCGCACCCATGGCCAGCCGGACCAGGGCTTTGAGGGCAACCGCTTCACCGGCATTCCGATGTATGACGGGCTGACCAACTGGGACCTGTCCTCATCCGACAAGGCCAGCGTCGTCATCCCCGGCCTCGCCACCGAATGGGCGGTCGATGCCGGCGACAAGACCAAATGGGTGTTCAAGCTCAGGCCTGGCGTGAAGTTCCAGGATGGCGCGGCCTTCGATGCCGCTGCAGTGGTCTGGAATGTCGAAAAGGTGCTCAACAAAGAGGCAGCGCATTTTGCTGCCGATCAGGTGGGCGTCACCGTCTCGCGCATGCCGACCCTCAAGGCGGCCAAGGCGATCGATCCGCTCACCGTCGAGCTCACCACCTCAGAGCCCGACGCCTTCCTGCCGATCAACCTGACCAATCTCTACATGGCTTCGCCGGCGCACTGGGCCGCCAAGCTCGCCGCCGTGCCCGCCTCGGTGACCGATGCCGCCGAGCGCTCCAAGCAGGCCTGGGTCGCCTTCTCGGCCGACCCGTCCGGCACCGGCCCGTTCAAGGGCACGCGCCTCGTGCCGCGCGAGCGCTTCGAGATGGTGGCCAACAAGGACTATTGGGACAAGGCGCGCACGCCGAAGGTCGACCGGGTCGTCCTGCTGCCGCTGCCGGAGGCGAATGCCCGCACCGCTGCCCTGCTTTCCGGCCAGGTCGACTGGATCGAGGCGCCGGCGCCCGACGCCGTGCCGCAGATCCAGAGCCGCGGCTTCAAGGTCTACACCAACGCCCAGCCGCATGTCTGGCCCTGGCAGCTCTCCTTCGCCGAGGGCTCGGTCTGGCTCGACAAGAAGGTGCGTCATGCCGCCAATCTCTGCGTCAATCGCGAGGAGCTGAAGACGCTGCTCGGCGGACTGATGGAGGTGCCGAAGGGCACGGTGCCGCCCGGCCATCCCTGGTGGGGCAATCCGAAATTCGAGATCAAATACGATCTCGATGCCGCCAGGAAGCTGATGACCGAAGCCGGCTTCTCGGCCTCCAAGCCGGCGAAGGTCAAGGTGCTGACCTCGGCCTCGGGCTCCGGCCAGATGCAGCCGCTGCCGATGAACGAGTTCATGCAGCAGGCCCTGAAGGACTGCTACTTCGACGTCGCGCTCGAGGTCGGCGAGTGGAACGCGGTCTTCACCAACTGGCGCGAGGGCGCCAAGCACGCCAATGCCCGCGGCGCCAACGCCACCAATGTCACCTATGCGGCGATGGACCCGTTCTTCGCCATGGTCCGCTTCGTCTCGACCAAGACCTTCCCGCCGGTCTCCAACAACTGGGGCTATTTCGGCAATGACGAGTTCGACAAGCTGATCGCCGACGCCCGCACCTCCTTCGATGGCACGGCGCGCGACGCGGCGCTGGCCAAGCTCCATGCCCGCATCGTCGAGGAAGCGCCCTTCGTCTGGGTGGCGCACGATGTCGGCCCGCGCGCGATGAGCGCCAAGGTCAAGGGCGTGGTCCAGCCCAAGAGCTGGTTCATCGACCTCGCGCCGATGTCGATGGAGTGACGAGGCCACAGGCCTGCCCCCTCCTCGTCATGGTCGGGCTCGTCCCGACCATCCACGTCTTCCTTCGACGAGTGCGGTGTTCAAGACGTGGATGCTCGCCGCAAGGGCGAGCATGACGGCGAGGCGCCGGCGTCCTTTCAGCCGTCAACATGGCACGGCCCTTGCTGAGCCGGTTCAGAACCCTTCCAGATCAAAGGTGCCCGATGGTCCGCACTGCCCTGGCCCTCTCGCTCGCCGCCGGCGTCGCGCTCTTCGCCCAGCCGGCGCTGGCGCAAGGCACGCTGCGTATCGGCATGACCGCCTCGGACATTCCGCTGACCACCGGCCAGACCGATCAGGGCGGCGAAGGCATGCGGTTCATGGGCTATACGGTCTATGACGCGTTGATCAACTGGGACCTTTCCAGCGCCGACAAGCCCTCCGACCTCAAGCCTGGCCTCGCCACGGCCTGGGCGGTCGACGCCAACGACAAGACCAAATGGACCTTCACTTTGCGTGAGGGCGTGAAGTTCCATGACGGCTCCGAATTCACCGCCGAGGCCGTGGTCTGGAACCTCGACAAGCTGCTCAAGAACGACAGCCCGCAATTCGACCAGCGCCAGGCGGCGCAGGGCCGCTCGCGCATCCCGGCGGTCGCCGCCTACAAGGTGATCGACAAGTACAAGGTCGAGATCACCACAAAATCGCCCGATGCGACGCTGCCCTACCAGCTCGCCTGGGTCATGATCTCGTCGCCCGCGCAGTGGGAGAAGCTCGGCAGGAACTGGGAAGCCTTCGCCAGGACGCCGTCCGGCACCGGCCCGTGGCAGCTCACTGCCTTCCAGCCGCGCGAGCGGGCCGAGCTCTCGCCGTTCAAGGACTATTGGGACAAGGCGCGCGTCCCCAAGCTCGACAAGCTCGTGCTGCTGCCGCTGCCGGAGCCGAATGCGCGCGCCGCCGCGCTGCGCTCCGGCCAGGTCGACTGGATCGAGGCGCCAGCGCCCGATCTCGTCGAGTCGCTGAAGGGTGCCGGCTACAAGATCGTCACCAACGCCTATCCGCACAACTGGACCTGGCATCTCTCGCGCGTCGAGGGCTCGCCCTGGAACGACATCCGTGTGCGCAAGGCCGCCAATCTCGCCATCGACCGCGACGGGCTGAAGGAACTGCTCGGCGGCATGATGATCCCGGCCGAAGGCTTCTATCCGCCCGGTCACCAATGGTTCGGCAAGCCGAGCTTCAAGCTGAAATACGACCCGGCGGCGGCGAAGAAGCTGCTCGCCGAGGCCGGCTACTCCCCGGCCAAGCCGCTCCAGACCCGCATCCTGATCTCGCCCTCCGGCTCGGGCCAGATGCAGCCGCTGCCGATGAACGAGTTCGTCCAGCAGAATCTCGCCGAGGTCGGCATCAAGGTCGATTTCGAGGTGGTCGAGTGGAACACGCTGATCAACATCTGGCGCGCTGGCGCCAGCCATGACTCGTCGCGCAAGGCGACGGGGATGAACTACACCTATTTCATCCAGGACCCGTTCACCGGCTTCATCCGCCACCTGCAATGCGATCTGAAGCCGCCGGCGGGCACCAATTGGGGCATCTATTGCGACCCCGAGATGGACAAGCTCTTCGACCAGATCCGCACCACCTTCGATCCGGCCGAGCAGACGAAGATCCTGCAGAAGACGCATGAGAAATACGTCGACGACGCGCTCTTCCTGATGGTGACGCATGACGTCAACCCGCGCGCGCTGTCTCCGAAGGTCAAGGGCTTCGTCCAGGCGCAGAACTGGTTCCAGGACTTCTCGCCGATCTCGATGGACAAGTGAGGCGGCGATGAAAGCGCAGCGCCGACCATGCTGACCTATCTCGCCAAGCGCATCCTCTACGTCCTGCCCGTGGCGCTCGGCGTCAGCCTGTTCTGCTTCCTGCTCGTGCATATCGCTCCGGGCGATCCGCTGACCTCGGTGCTGCCGCCCGACGCCTCCCAGCAGATGCAGGAGGAGATCAGGAAGCTCTACGGCTTCGACCGGCCGCTGCCGGTGCAGTTCGGGCTCTGGCTCTGGAAGGCGGTGCAGGGCGATCTCGGCACCTCGATCGCGACCGGGCGGGCGGTCGCCGCCGAGGTCTGGCGCGCGGTCGGCAACACCTTGCTGATCGCCTGCCTCGCCACCGTGATCGGCTTCGTGCTCGGCTGCTTCTTCGGCTTCGTCGCCGGCTATTTCCGCGGCTCCTTCCTCGACAAGTTCGCCTCGCTGCTCGCCGTCCTCGGCGTCTCGGTCCCGCACTACTGGCTCGGCATGGTGCTGGTCATCGTCTTCTCGGTGCAGCTCGGCTGGCTGCCGCCGGGCGGCGCCGGCCCTGGCGGCTCGGCCGCCTGGAAATGGGACTGGGAGCATGTCAGCCACATGATCCTGCCGGCGGTCACCATGTCGGTGATCCCGATGGGCATCATCTCGCGCACGGTCCGCGCGCTCGTCGCCGATATCCTGAACCAGGAGTTCGTGCCGGCGCTGCGGGCCAAGGGGCTGATGGATTTCGGCGTCTTCCGCCATGTCGTGAAGAATGCTGCGCCGACCGCGCTCGCTGTGATGGGCCTTCAGCTCGGCTACCTCCTCGGCGGCTCGATCCTGATCGAGACGGTGTTCTCCTGGCCGGGCACCGGTTTCCTGCTCGGCAACGCCATCTTCCAGCGCGACCTGCCGCTGCTGCAGGGCACGATCCTGGTGCTCGCCATGTTCTTCGTCGGCCTCAACGTCCTCGTCGACATCGTCCAGGGCCTGCTCGACCCGCGCGTGAGGAGACGCTGATGAGTGCAGTGACCTCCCCGGCCGCAGCACCGGCAGCGGCAATACCCCAGCCGGTACGCTCTCCCGGCTACTGGTCCGGCGTCTTCAGGCGCTTCCGCAAGGACAAGGTCGCGGTCGGCGCCGGCCTCGTCGTGCTGGCGATCATCCTGATGGCGGTCTTCGCCGATTATATCGCCCCGGCCGATCCAACCCGTTCCTCGATGCTGCGGCGCCTGCGTCCGATCGGCACGCCGGGCTACCCGCTCGGTGCAGACGAGCTCGGCCGTGACATGCTCTCGCGCCTGATCCACGGCGCCAGGCTGTCGCTGTTCATGGGCGTGGTGCCGGTCTTCATCGCCTTCGGCTTCGGCTCGCTGATCGGGGTCGCTGCCGGCTTCTTCGGCGGCAAGTTCAACACGATCACGATGCGCACCGTCGACATCTTCTACGCCTTCCCCTCGGTGCTGCTGGCGATCGCGCTGTCGGGAGCATTGGGGGCCGGTATCTTCAACTCGCTGCTCTCGCTCACCATCGTCTTCATCCCGCCGATCGCCCGCATCGCCGAGAGCGTGACGACGCAGGTCCGGTCGATGGATTATGTCGAGGCAGCGCGCGCCTCCGGGGCCGGCTCTGGCACCATCATCCGCGTGCACGTGCTCGGCAACGTGCTCGGGCCGATCTTCGTCTACGCCACCAGCCTGATCTCGGTCTCGATGATCCTGGCCTCGGGCCTGTCCTTCCTCGGCCTCGGCACCAAGCCGCCGACGCCGGAATGGGGCCTGATGCTGAACACGCTGCGCACCGCGATCTATGTCCAGCCCTGGGTCGCCGCTTTGCCGGGCGTCGCGATCTTCATCACCTCGATCTCCTTCAACCTGCTGTCGGACGGGCTGCGCTCGGCCATGGACGTGAAAGGCTGACCCATGTCGCTCTCGCTCCATGCCGAAGACGGACTCGACCGCGGCGGCGCCGGCACCCCGCTGCTCGAGGCGCGGACGCTGACCAAGCATTTCCCGCTCGGGCGCGGCGCGGTGGTGCGCGCGGTCGACGGCGTCGACTTCACGGTGATGAAGGGCGAGACGCTGGGCGTCGTCGGCGAATCCGGCTGCGGCAAGTCGACGACGGCGCGCGTCGTGATGCAGCTGATCCCGCAGGACAAGGGCCAGATGCTGTTCGACGGCGAGGCCGTCGGCAGCAGCGCGCTGTCGCTGAAGGATTATCGCCGCCAGGCGCAGATGGTCTTCCAGGATTCCTTCGCCTCGCTCAACCCGCGCCTCACCATCGAGGATTCGATCGCTTTCGGCCCGACCGTGCACGGCGTCCCGAAGTCCGGCGCGATCCTGCGGGCCCGCGACCTGCTCGCCCGCGTCGGGCTCGACCCAGCCCGCTTCGCGGCGCGCTATCCGCACGAGCTCTCCGGCGGCCAGCGCCAGCGCGTCAACATCGCCCGCGCGCTGGCGCTCGGGCCACGCCTCGTCATCCTCGACGAGGCCGTCTCGGCGCTCGACAAATCGGTCGAGGCGCAGGTGCTCAACCTGCTGATGGACCTGCGCGAGGAGTTCGGGCTGACCTACATCTTCATCAGCCACGACCTCAACGTCGTCCGCTTCATCAGCGACCGCGTCATGGTGATGTATCTCGGCGAGGTCGTGGAGATCGGGCCGGTCGAGGAGCTCTATGACGATCCGCGCCACCCCTATACGCGGGCACTGCTCTCGGCGATGCCGTCGATGGACCCGGACAACCGGACGATGGAGGCGCCGCTCGCCGGTGATCCGCCGAACCCGATCAACCCGCCCGAAGGCTGCCGCTTCCATCCGCGCTGCCCGCAGGCGCAGACGGTGTGCTCCAAGGCCAAGCCGGCATTGACCCCGGTCGGCAGCGGCGAGCGGCTTGCCGCCTGCCACATGGAAATCCCCGGCTCCGGCCATAGCCGCGCGCCCGTGCTGGAGGATGCCGCATGACTTCTCCGCTCGTCGCGATGGAGAACGTCACCGTGCGCTTCAAGGGCGCGCAGACCGTGCATGCGGTTAACGGCGTCTCGCTGACGCTTGAACCCGGCAAGGTGCTAGGCATCCTCGGCGAGTCCGGCTCGGGCAAGAGCGTGACGCTGAAGACGCTGCTGCGCCTCCTGCCGGAGAGCCGCACCGAGATCGGCGGCAAGGTCATGGTCGACGGCAAGGACGTGCTGGCGCTCGGCCCGCAGGAACTCTCCGACTATCGCGGCGCCGTCACCTCGATGATCTTCCAGGATCCGGCGCTGGCGCTCGACCCGGTCTACACGGTCGGCGAGCAGATCGCCGAAGCGATCATGCGCCATGAGAAGCTCTCGGCGAAGCAGGCGATGGCACGCGCGCTCGAACTGCTCGAGCTGGTGCGCATCCCCTCCCCCGAACGGCGCCTCAAGGCCTATCCGCACGAGATGTCCGGCGGCATGCGCCAGCGCGCCATGATCGCGCTCGCGCTCGCCGCCCGCCCGAAGCTACTGCTCGCCGACGAACCGACGACGGCGCTCGACGCAACCGTGCAGATCCAGATCCTGCTGCTGCTGCGCCAGCTCCAGCGCGATCTCGGCATGGGCGTGATCTTCGTCACCCACGACATCGGCGTCGCGGTCGAGGTCTCGGACCGGCTCGCAGTGATGTATGCCGGGCAGATCGTCGAGACCGGCACGGTTCGCGAACTGCTCAAGGACCCACGCCACCCCTATACCCGCGGCCTCCTCGCGGCGAACCTACACGGGGCGAAGAAGGGCGAGCGGCTGGAGGCCATCCCCGGCGCGCCGCCGCCATTGAACGAGGCGCCCTCCTCCTGCTCCTTCGCGCCGCGCTGCAAGCAGGCGGAGGATGCCTGCCGGACGGCCTTGCCTCCGGCAGTGGCGCTCGGCGAAGGCCGGCTCGTGCGCTGCGTCCGGGTGGAAACCGCGCTCGCTCCGGCCTGATTGTCGGTCGCGCAGGACGCATCGGGAAGCGCGCAATTGTTCAGGCAATCTCGTTGCCGCGAGAGGCAGAAGACGTTCCGGATCTCACGGAAGCTTTAATTCTAGGCCCACTTGAAAAAGCTCGATTAAAACAACGTTCCGAATCAGAATCCAAGACGGCCACAAGACCTAAGCTAGAGCATGTCCAGCACGAAAGAATTCTGAATACTCGAGATGCCTCTCCACAGAGAGGCTAGCTAGCCTTGCCGGCGACCGAGGGCAAAACGAATCGCTTCCCGCGCCCTACTGCACTCGATCATCAAGGTGGTCGGGGCGACACGGTTCGAACGTGCGACCTGATGCTCCCAAAGCATCCGCTCTACCAGGCTGAGCTACGCCCCGATGTTACGCAAACTGTTAGCTTTCACACAGCTAACCCATTCAATCTCCGGGCCTGATATGCACGCCGGAGGGAACAACTCCCAAAGCAGATGCGCTACCGGGCTGCGCTATACCCCGCCGCCTCGCAAGTGCAATCAATCACTCGCAAATCGGTTCCGCCAGCCATCTCCGAGCCGGCGGATGCGGAACGCAATATCACCAACCGCCCGCTTTGGGAACACGCAGTTCCAATGGGATCGACGACTGTCTCAGCCCAGCGCCTCACGCTGCTTCAAAAGCTCGTTGAGCAGGTCCTGCTGCTCGTTGAGCCGGTTGGCGAGGCTCTCCTCGACGGCAGCGCCGGACGCACCAGTCGCCTGCTCCATCAGCTCGGAAATGTTCCTGCGGACAATCGCGATTCGGTCGTCCAGCTCCGCCCGCTCAGCACTTCCCGGCATGTCCTGGTCTCCGTCCTGCCGCCCACGGCGCGATCATAGCTGTATCGAGGACGCTAGGCGACCGCTCGCAATGGCGATTGCCCGTCAGAGCGCCGGTTCCCCGCGACTGGCCGATGCCGCACGTTCCGCTGCGCTTGAGCGTCCCGGCAAGGTTTCGTCAGGCGACGATGGCGCTGACGACGCCCCGAAGATTCGCGTGCCTGCCGCCTGCCCCGCCTCGAACAAAGGGCGCATCTCGTCAGGATCGAAGCGCAGCGGATCCGTCGCCTCCGGTACCGTCTCGGGCAGCGCGACCAGCCTAAACCGCGCTCCCGCCGCCGCAGCCTTGGCCTGCGCCTCCTGCACCGAGCTGTAGAGCAATTGCCGGATGAGCTGGGAGACGCCGCGGCGGGCCAGAGCCAGCGTCGTCGCAGCCGAGCTACTGACGGCGGCGTCACGGCTGACATGACCGTTGGCGAGCACCCATATCATGCTGCCGCGCCCTGTCCTGCCGAGCATGAAGCTCTCGAATGGCACCGGCGCCTTGACGCCGCCGTCGCTGTGGATCGAAACCGCGCCGCTTCGGCTGTCGCGAATGCGCACCGGCTCGACGAGGCCCGGCACCGCAGCCGAGGCGACGAGGATGTCGACGTAGTGGCCGCGCCGATCCCCATCGGAGGCGGCGATCGCGCCCATGTCCCAGAACATGGACTTGCCCGCCGTCATGTCCGTGGTCGCGACATAGAGGCGACGGCCCTTACGATGCTCGGCCGCAACCTGATCCAGCATGTCGTCGCTGATCAGTTCCAGCAGCAGGCGGCGCAATGGCGCCGGATCGTAGAGGCCGGTGCCAACCAGGGTCTTCAAGCCGTTGGAGCGAAAGACGTCGCGCGTCCGTGTCGTGGTGTAGACCCGCTCCAGCAGATGGTCCGAGGCCGGGCCGAGGAACGCCGCAGTCGCCTGCAGCGCGCCTGTCGAGGTCCCGGTAACGACATCGAAGACAGGACGCCTGCCACTCCGGGACCAGGCCTGGAGCACGCCAGCCCCGAAGGCGCCGTCGGCGCCGCCGCTGGTCAGGACCAGGACATTGCGGACCGGCGCCCGCCTGGCCGGTTCAACCTGCGACGAGGCGGTGGAGACGTAGCGCCCGGCACTGACGACCGGCGCGCCGGCGTCGAGAACGATGTCGCCCTGGCGGCAGGCAGATAGGGCGAGCAGAGCCAACACGGCCGAACGTCGCAAGAGCGCCCTCGTCCAGTCCGCCATTGACAGCCTCCGAGAGCGATCATCTTGACAACGTCAGGATGCGGTTGTCCGAAGCAATTGCGGCTGCGATGTGACAGGTCGCGGAGCGATGCCGCTCAGCGCTTGAATAGTGGGTGCTCGACCTTGTCGCCCGGCTTGATCCCGAGCTTCTCGGCGATGCCTGCATTGACCTCGAGCACCGAGAGCACCGGCTCGCCGGAGGGAATGGTCCGGGTCGAGAGCGGCTCGGCCCGCTCGGCGACGCGGGCGACCGTGCCGTCGGCGCGGATGAAGAGCATGTCGAGCGAGATGTAGGTGTTTTGCATCCACATCGCGACCGGCTCGACCTGCTTGAAGTCGAAGAGCATGCCGCGATCGGCCGGCATGAACTGGCGGTGCATCAGCCCACGCGCCCGCTGGTCCGGCGTGCGCATCACCTCGACCTGGAAAGCGTGGCGGCCCGAGGCGGTCACGATGGTGAGCGGCTCGAGGCCGGCCGCGGGCGCATTCTGCGCCTCCGCCGGCTTCGGCACGACCGTAAGGACACCCAGGGCCAGCGCGACGACGGAGGCCAAGCGCAGGAAACGTTCCACAACAGACATCATCGCGCCTCGCGCCAGACAAGCCACCCTGACGCCAGCCTTGCCGTGGCCTCGTGGCGGTTATGCGGCCAATGGCACGAAGCGGTACCGTTTCGTCAAGCTTTTCGCCCAACTCGCGCCTGCGCCATCTTTCTTTCGTCATCGCCTTGCGGCAGGGTCGGCGCCGACTTCCGGCCAAGGACGGGTCTGCTGCCTCGTCAGCGAATCCGGCTCTGGCGCCGCCAATCGGAGCTTGGCCCCATTTTCGCCTTGCGGGCCTCGATGCATGCTTCAGGAGATCACCATGACGATTTCGCCCGGCCGACGCCTCGCCAGCTTCCGGCCGTTGTCCACGACAGCCCTGCTGCTCGTCCTCCTGGCCGGCCCTGCCTCCGCTGCCGATCTTCAGCTCGACAACATCAAGCTCGACCTCGGCAAGTTCGTGCTGTCGATCCCGAAGCTGGAGGTGAAGGGCACCTCGCTCGACCGCGACGGCTTCCTCGCCCTCTTCCAGGGCAGCGGCGACAGCGCAATCGCCCGGCTCGGCAAGCTCGACGCCAGTGAGATCAGCGCTCCGACCCTGGTGATGGAGCAGAACTTCGGCCCGCAGAAGCAGATCACGACCTATCGCAACATCAAGTTCTCCGACATCCGCGAGGGCCGGATCGGGCGCGGTGAATCGAGCGACGGCGCGATCAAGATCGAAGGCGGCGCCACCGGCCCGGTCAGCGGCGAGATCAAGCGCACCAGCTTCGAGACGCTCGACCTGATGCAGATCGCGCGCGTCTTCGCCGAAAAGGCCAAGCCCGGCGAGACAGCGCCGCTGCAGCCGGTCATCGGCAAGATCGAGCAGGACGGCTACTCGCTCGACCTCGGCGAGCAGGGCAAGATGACGGCCGGCAAGGCCTCGCTGCGCGGCTTCAAGGCACGTGTCGCCTCCGAGCCGATGGGCGAGCTCATGACGCGCATCGCCGTGCTGAGCGACGAATCGGAGAAAGCCGCACGCAATCTCAACAGCAAGGAAGACCCGGCGATCAGCGAAGCGCGCGATCGCAAGCTGCTATTGGCGATGGCCGAGATCTTCGACGCGTTCGACTATGGCAGCGGCGAGATCCGCGACATCGTGATGGCGCTGAAGACGCCGCCGAAGCCCGGCGCCAAGGCCGAGGCCGTCGACATGCGCATCGCGCGTGTCGCCTTCGGCGAGGACACGCCGGAGAAATCGGGCGTGGTGATCGAGGGCCTGCAGTTCGAAGGCGGCGGCGCCAAGGGCGTGATCGCCTCGCTCGGCTATTCCGGCTTCTCGTTCGAAGGGGTGGTGCGGGAGGTCAAGGCGCTCGGCGATGCCGCCGTCGACCTCAAGACCCTCGATTTCCGCCGCTTCATCCCGAAGCTCGGCACGGTCAAGATGAATGGCGTGCAGATGACGGTGCCGCAGGAGGGCAAGCGCGGCCGCCCGGCCGGCGCGCCGATCCAGGTCGGCCTCGGCAGCTTCGAGCTCAAGGCCGGCGACCAGATCAACGGCATCCCGACCGACATGGCGCTGAGCCTCGACAAGATCACCTTCCCGATCGTCGAGAGCGCCGACAATCCCGCCGCCAAGGACCTGCTGGCGATGGGCTATCGCAATCTCGATCTCTCGGCGAAGCTCGCTCTCGCTTGGCAGGAGGCGAGCAAGGAGTTCGCCATCCGCACGCTCTCGCTCGGCGGGGTCGGCATGGCCAGGCTCGACGCCACAGGCATGCTCGGCAATGTCGGCAAGGAGGTCTTCTCCGGCGACATCGCCCTGGCCCAGGTGGCGCTGCTCGGCGCGACCGCCAAGAATGTCGAGCTCAAGCTGCAGAATCTCGGCTTGGCCGAGAAGCTGATCGAGAACGAGGCGAAGAAGTCGAAGCGCAAGGTCGAGGACGTGCGCCGCGAATACGGCATGATGGCGAGCCTCGGCCTCGCCGCCATCCTCGGCCCGTCGGACGGCGCCAAGGCGCTGGCGAACGCAGTCGCCCGCTTCGTCGCCAAGCCCGGCACGCTCACCGTCAAGGCGACGGCGAAGACGCCGACCGGGCTCGGCCTCGCCGACGTGATCACGCTCGGCGAACCAAACGAGATCTTCGAGAAGATCGACGTGCAGGCCACCTCCGAGTGAGGCGGACGGCTTGAGCTCCCGCGACATATCGAGCCCGGACGCCGACTGGCGCCCGGGTGCGCTCGCGATCTGGTGGGCCGGCCTGCCGGCCGGCCCACGTAGCTTCCTGCGGCGCTGGGTCAATCCGGACAATCAGACGCGCATCCATCTGGCGAAGCTCCTGGCGCGCCGTTCCGGGCAGGTCACGATCGGCGCCTTCACCTATGGCCGGCCCAAGGTCCGCTTCCCCGAGAGCGGCGCGCGCCTCTCGATCGGCCGCTACGGCTCGATCGCCGACGGTGTCGAGATTCTTCTCGGCGGCAATCATCGCACCGACTGGGCGACGACCTACCCCTTCCCCGCCCTTCCCGGCCTCTGGCCAGCGGCACAGGGCATGGGCGGCCACGACGCGACGCGCGGCGACGTCGCGATCGGCCATGATGTCTGGCTCGGCTCGCAGGCTATGATCATGTCCGGCGTCAGGATCGGCCATGGCGCGGTCGTCGCAGCCCGCGCCGTGGTGACGCGAGACGTGCCGCCCTATGCGATCGTCGCCGGCAACCCGGCCAGGGTCGTGCGGCTGCGCCTGCCGGAGGCGCAGGTCGAGGCACTGCTGGCGAGCCGCTGGTGGGAGCTGCCGCCGGAGCGCGTCTCCCAGCTTCTGCCGCTGCTGATGTCCGAGCGCATCGATGAGCTCGCAGCGGCGGTCAGGCCGGCTTCAGCAAGCGGCGCTTGAGGCCGAGCGCCGGCTTCTCGACGAGGTACCAGGACGCCGCCGCAATCAGCAGCGTCACGATAAGCGAGGGCGCGAACAGCGTCAGCGCCCCGACCGTCGGAAACAGCGCGACGAAGGCCTGCTGCACCGGCCAGCCATAGAGATAGACGCCATAGGACAGGTCCGCCGGCGGCTCGCTGCGCCAACGGGCGAGCGGCGGCGCCAGCGCCAGCACCAGCGCGCCCCAGGCGGTGACGAGATAGAGCAGCGCCTTGTAGGCCGGCGTCGCCTGGGACAGGGCCACGACGACGAGCGCCGCCACGAGCCCCGGCAGCGACAGCGGCACCTTCTCGCGCCAGAGATAGATGAGGCCGCCGGTGAAAAAGATCAGCGGCAGGCGCAGCGCCGTCTCGAGACCCTTCGACCCGTCCGGGGTGAGGATCTCGCGCAGAACCGTCGCGACGACCAGCGCCGCCCAGAGGCCGAGCACGATCCGGCGATGCGCCAGCAGGCCGACCAGCCCGGCGACGAGGACGCCGAGATAGCACAGCGTCTCGTATTTCAGCGTCCAGACCGTCCCCATCGGAAATGTCAGCGGGTTGTCCGAGAAGACGCCCGGCAGGGGCGCCGAGCTCTTGAAGCTGGTCAGCGTGCCGTTGATGAAGCGCCAGAGCTGCGGATCGGCGAGATAGCTGCGCAGGTCGAGCTTGGTCAGTGCGCTGCCCATCAGCAGCGCGACCACGAGCGTCGCCGCGATCAGCCCGGGCGCAATGCGCAAGCTGCGGGCGACGACATAGTCGCGCCAGCCGCGCTGCTCGTAGCTCATCGTCACCAGGAAGCCGGAGATGGCGAAGAAGCCGTTGACCGCGTGCTCGCCGAGCGTGAAGCCGGTCGAATGCGCCAGCAACTCGTCCTCGACCTTGCCGGTGGTGACGCTGAGCGCATGCGAGACCACGACCGCGAGCGCCAGCAACAGCCGCAGCAGGCCGAAGTGATTGTGTGGGAGGCTCAGCCCGTCGGCGGCGCTGGCGGCACGCAGGAAGCCCGTCACGCGATGATCTCCGCCTCGTTCAGCCCCTGCCGGGTGAGCGCGCTCCCGCCGGCGCGCGCAGCGAGCGCGCCGGCGACCGAGCCGGCATGCGCATACATCTTGTCCTGATTCAAGATCAGGCCATAACCGATTGCCTTGGCGGCGTTTTCGATGGTCTTGCCCAGGCCCGGCACAGGCAAGCCCCATTTGCGCGCCATGTGATATTCCGACCAGGCGAGATGCCAGCGCGCCGTAAAGCGCCGCTGCGGCGACGGCGCACTGGAGCGACCGCGGCCATGCCGGGCGCCGGCACCGTCGACATGGACCAGCGCATGCCCGGCCTCGCGCAGGCGTCGGCAGAGATCGTCATCCTCGTAGAACAGGAAGATCGCCGGGTCGAAGCCGCCGAGCGCCAGGAAGACCTCGCGCCGCAGCAGCAGGCAGGCGCCCGACAGGAAAGGCAAGCAGGCATCTCCCTCCGGCAGCACGATCTTGGGCGCCTGGTTGAGATGATCCGGCGAGAGCAAGGAGCGCGGCTGCAAGAAGACACGGCCAGAGGGCTCGACGAGGCGCGGCGCAAAGGCAGCCGCATCCGGATAGGCCTCGGCCGCCGTGAGCAGGGCCGCCACCGCACCCGGCTGCACCTCGAGGTCCGGGTTGACGATGAGAACGAAGGGCGTCGTCGCGGCGCGCGCACCACGGTTGTTGGCGCGGCCATAGCCCTCGTTGCGCGCATTACGCAGAACCTGCGCGCCCTGCTGCGCCGCGATCTCGGCTGAAGTATCACCGCTGGCGTTTTCGACGACGATGGCCTTCACGCCCTCAGCCGCCAACGCGGCGAGGCAGGACGGCAGCACTCCAGCGCTGTCGAAACTGACGACGATGGCGGTGACGTCGGCGGCAGAAAAGCTCATGGCCTGCATCTGCGCGGGATGAGCGGCCCGAGGCAAGAGGCGATCAGCGCCGTGTGCTGCCGAGACGCAGCTCCGCCTGCAGCCGTTCGCGCTCATGCGCCTCGCAGCCGCGCGGTGCGTTATAGGACTTCACCGCATAGCTCGCATTGGCGGAGACGAAGCGGCCGCGCTGCTCGGCCGGCAGCCGCGCGATGATGCGGCTGCGATCGACCCTCAGCCCGCAATCATAGGCGCGAGAGACCTGCGCCGCTGTGAACTCGGGCGTGCCTGGCATCGGCCCCGCGGCGATGCAGCCGGCAAGGCTCGCGGCCGCGAACGCAACGAGGCTGGGCTTCAACGCTGTCATGGACGATCAAGGTTCCTCGAAGCGACCGGCGCGGACATCCTTCATCTTGCCGCGCAGTGCCGCCCGCTCCTCGGCGGTACAGGGCTGCGGACGGACGTCCTGGTTGATCATCTCGGCCTCCGAGACGGAGACATAGGCCGAGCGGGCCGCCGCGAGCTGCTCATCGCTCGCACCGCGCTCCCTTTCGGCAGCGAGGAAACGGTCGAGCGTCGTGCGCTGGGGCGAACCGGCCTTGCAGGCGATGGCGCGCGAGACCGTCGTCGCCAGCACGGAGGCGCGGCCCGCGGCGGAATCGGCATGACCGGCGACGCAGGCGCCTAGCGGCAGCGCGACGAAGCAGGCGAGCAGCAGCGCTCGCCCGGCAGGCAGGAAGGCCATGGGTCGCTCAGCCTTCCTTCTCGGGCAGGTTCACGCGCAAATGCGCCTCGCGCAGCTGCTTCGGCGTCGCCGGCGAAGGCGCACCCATCAGGAGGTCGACGGCCTGCTGGTTCATTGGGAACAGCGCGACCTCCCGCAGGTTCGTCGCGCCGGCGAGCAGCATGATGATGCGGTCGACGCCGGCGGCCATGCCACCATGCGGCGGCGCGCCGTACTGGAAGGCCCGGTACATGCCGCCGAAGCGCTCGATCACCGTCTCCTCGCCATAGCCGGCGATCTCGAAGGCCTTCACCATCGCCTCGGGGCGGTGGTTGCGGATGCCGCCGGAAGCGAGTTCGTAACCGTTGCAGGCGATGTCGTACTGGAAGGCCTTGATCGAGAGCGGATCATCCTCGACCAGCGACTTCAGACCGCCCTGCGGCATCGAGAACGGGTTGTGCGAGAAGTCGACCTTCTTCTCGTCCTCGTTGTACTCGAACATCGGGAAGTCGACGATCCAAGCGAAGGCGAAGGCGTTCTCGTCGATCAGCCCGAGCTCGGAGCCGACCTTGTTGCGGGCGCTGCCGGCGAACTTGTAGAACTTGTCGGGATCGCCCGCAGCGAAGAAGCAGGCGTCACCGGCCTTGAGCCCCATCTGCTCGACGATTCCTGCGACGCGCTCGGGGCCGATGTTGTTGGCGATCGGACCCTGCCCCTCGCCGCCCTCCTTGACCATCAGATAGCCGAGGCCGGGCTGGCCCTCGCCCTGCGCCCAGGAATTCATCCGGTCGCAGAAGGCGCGGGAGCCGCCGCCCGGCGCAGGGATCGCCCAGACCCGGTTCTTCTCGCCTTCCAGGATGCGGGCGAAGACCTTGAAGCCCGAACCGCGGAAATGCTCGGACACGTCCTGCATCTCGATGGGGTTGCGCAGGTCGGGCTTGTCGGAGCCATACTTCCGAAGCGCTTCGGCATAGGGAATGCGCGGCCAGTTCTTGGTGACGGACTTGCCCTCGCCGAACTCCTCGAAGACCCCGGCGATCACCGGCTCCATGGTGGCGAACACATCCTCCTGCTCGACGAAGCTCATCTCGACGTCGAGCTGGTAGAACTCGCCCGGCAGGCGGTCGGCGCGCGGGTCCTCGTCGCGGAAGCAGGGCGCGATCTGGAAATAGCGGTCGAAGCCCGCCATCATCAGGAGCTGCTTGTACTGCTGCGGCGCCTGCGGCAGGGCGTAGAACTTGCCGGCATGCAGACGGCTCGGCACCAGGAAGTCGCGCGCGCCCTCAGGCGAGGACGCGGTCAGGATCGGCGTCTGGAACTCGGAGAAGCCAGACGCCTGCATGCGTCGGCGCAGCGAGTCGATCACCTTGCCGCGGAGCATGATGTTGTTGTGCAACTTCTCCCGGCGCAAATCGAGGAAGCGGTATTTCAGGCGGGTGTCCTCGGGATATTCGAGATCGCCGAAGACCGGCAGCGGCAGCTCTGCCGACGGCCCCAGCACTTCGATCGCCGTGGCGAAGACCTCGACCGCGCCGGTGGCGAGGTTGGCGTTCTCGGTGCCGGCGAGGCGCGGCTTCACCTTGCCGTCGATGCGGATGACCCATTCCGAGCGGGCTTTCTCGGCATCGGCGAAAGCCGGCGAATCCGGATCGACCACGACCTGGGTCAGGCCGTAATGGTCACGCAGATCGATGAAGAGCACGCCGCCATGGTCGCGGATGCGATGGCACCAGCCGGAGAGGCGCACGGAGGCGCCGATGTCGCTCTCGCGGAGCGCGCCGCAGGTGTGGGAACGGTAGCGATGCAGGGTCACGGGTTCAGCTTTCCGGGCGTCCATGCGGCCGTGGTCGGGGCGCGCAAGCGATTTGGCGCCGTAACCACACGCGCGCGGCGCGGTTGTCAAGAACGCCCGCGACATGGCGCGCGCTGATCTGCTATGAGCGCCGGCCATGAACCTGATCAACACGACCGAAGAGCTGGCCTTGGCCTGCTCCCGCCTCGCCGCGCACCCTTTCGTCACGGTCGACACCGAGTTCCTGCGCGAGACGACCTATTATCCGAAGCTCTGCCTGATCCAGATCGCTTCGCCGGACGAGGCCGTCATGGTCGATCCGCTGGCGGAAGGGCTCGATCTCGCACCCTTCATGACGCTGATGACCGACCAGAACGTGGTCAAGGTCTTCCATGCTGCCCGGCAGGACCTCGAAATCGTCTGGATGCTCGGCCGCGTGCTGCCGACGCCGCTGTTCGACACGCAGGTCGCGGCCATGGTCTGCGGCTACGGCGACTCGGTCGGCTACGAGCAGCTCGTCAACGACCTCGCCAAGGCGCGCATCGACAAGTCGTCGCGCTTCACCGACTGGTCGCGCCGCCCGCTCAGCGAGGCGCAGCTGGTCTATGCCGAATCGGATGTGACCCATCTGCGCGACATCTATCTGGCCCTGCAGGCCGACCTCGCCGCGAGCGGCCGCGAGAGCTGGGTCGCCGAAGAGATGGCGGTTCTGAATTCGCCGGGAACCTATGAGGTCAAGCCCGAGAACGCCTGGCAGCGGCTCAAGGGACGCCTGCGCAAGCCGAAGGAGCTGGCGGTGCTGATGGAGCTCGCCGCCTGGCGCGAGCGCGAAGCCCAGCATCGCGACGTGCCGCGCCAGCGTGTGCTCAAGGACGATGCACTGATGGACATCGTCCAGCGCGCCCCGCGTTCGGCCGAGGCGCTCGGCGAATTGCGTTCGGTGCCGAACGGTTTCGAGCGCTCGCGCGCCGGCGGCGAGGTGCTGGCCGCGGTCGAACGCGCCTTGGCCATCGACCCGCGCAACCTGCCCCGGCTGGAGCGCGAGCGCGGCCGGCCGAGCAACGGCGCCGTGCTCGACCTGCTCAAGGTGCTGCTCAAGGCAACCGCCGACGCCGAGCGCGTCGCGCCGAAGATCATTGCCTCGACCGACGATCTCGAGGAGATCGCCAGCGACGACGAAGCGGATGTCCCCGCGCTGCACGGCTGGCGCCGCGAGATCTTCGGCGAGAAGGCGCTGGCACTGAAAAACGGCTCGCTGGCGCTCAGGATCGTGCGCGGGCGGGTGACGGTCGGCTAGGGACCGCTGCAGCGGCGATTGTCCTAGGCTATTCCGCAAGCTGGACTTGTCCGCCGGGAGGGAGCTGGGGTCTGCTGCGGTCGTTTGAGCGCTGGCAGATGGCTGGCCGATTTTTCGGGGGCGACGTGTTCATCCTGTTCCATCAATTGCCGCTGACGGCGATGTTCCTCGCCGTTCTGGCATTGAGCGTCGCGGCCTGCTGGCTCCTGATCGGCCTCGTGCGCTTCGCCGTTCCGCGTCTCGGCTACCGGCTCGGCGAGCCGCTGCCGATCCGCGATTCGATCATCAACACCTGCGGAGCGCTGTTCGCGCTGATCGTCGCCTTCTCCGCCGCCGGCATCTGGAATGACGCCGTCTCGGCGCGAACCGCCGTGCAGCGCGAAGCAGATGCGGTCGAGACCGCGCTCACCTTGTCCGTGGTGCTGCCGGAGGAGATCCGGTCCGAGCTGACCAGCGGGCTGCAGGCCTATCTGCGCGAGGTCGTCGCGGTCGACTGGCCGGCGATGGCCAGGAGCATGCCGCTCAGCGATGCGGTTTTCGACCAGTCGGAGAAGCACCTGCTCGGCGCGATCCAGCTGGTCTCGCGGCTGAATGCCACCGCCGCTTACTCACCGCTGCTCAACCAGCTGCTGGAGATCCGCCACGCCCGGCTCGCGCGGCTGTCCGCTTCGGTCGCCGGCGTCACCTGGGCGCAATGGTGCGCGATGTGGCTGATCTCGACGACGACGCTGCTCTCGATCATCATCTGCAACAGCCACGCCTTGCGCATGCAGATCGTGGCCGCGCATCTTTATGTGCTGGTCGTCTCGGCCGCCTATTTCGTCATCCTGGCGCATGACCGGCCGTTCGTGGGCCGGATCTCGATCCAGCCGACGGCGTTCCAGCAGCTGATACCACGCTAGATCGGGCCCTGCCGCTCAGCGGATATCGATCTCGCGCCCGAGCAGCTTGGCGAGCTGCTTCAGGCGCCCGGTCACACGCTCGCTCGCCAGCGACTTCAGATCGTCGGGCAGGCGCAGGACGAGCCGGCTGTCGATGCAGGTCAATGGTGCCCGCGGCAGGATGCCAGGCATGCCGGCCGAGATCAGATAGGCGACCCTGAAGGCCGCTGCGAGGATGTGGATGCGCTCGAGCAGGCGTGTCGTCAGGAGCCGTCGCAACCCCTCCGCCGCCGGGGCCGAAGCCTTCAGGCCGGCATAGCGGTAGAACGCGATCAGCGCGAGGAAGGCGCGGCCAGCATGGTCGACACCGCTGAACGAGGCATGGGCGATGACGTTGAGAGTCTGCTCGCCGCGATAATCGGGATGGGCGCGCCAACCGATATCCGAGAGCAGGCAGGCGGCGAGCTGCAATCGCTTCAGCGCTGGATCGTCATGCGGATAGGCGCCGGCGACGAGCTTGTCGGTCCAGGCGATCAGATCGGCGGCATGGCGCGGGTCGCGGGCGCGCAGCTGGTTGTAGTCCTCGGCGCCGCGCAACAGCGCGTCGGCCGAGCGCTCGCCTTCGTCGAGCTGCTCGTGCAACAGGCCTTCGCGCACGCCATTGGCTGAGATCACGACATTGCGCGGGCGGCCGCGCTTGATGATCTGGTCGAGCACCAGCGCGCCATAGGCGAGCAGCGGGCGGCGGGCGGAGGAGACCGCCTCGATCGCCTCCAGCATCGAGGCGTCGGCGCGTTCGACCAGGCGGACGAAGTCGCTCGCCTCGCGCGCCGGCACGATGTAGCCATGCATGACGTTGAGCGGGTAGCCGGACTGGCGCTGGTGCAGGGTCGCGAGCGCACGCCAGGTGCCGCCGACAGCATAGAAATCGCGCCCGCGCATGGCGCCGAGCTGCGGATGGTGGTCGAGATCGTCGCGGACGATCTTCTCGGCCGCCTTCATCGAATTCCCGGAGCGGTCGATCAGAGCGAGGCCACCGAGGGGCAGGCTGATCCCCTCCCCGACCTTGCCGCCGTCGACCGCGATGAGTTCGAGCGAGCCGCCGCCGAGATCGCCGACGACACCATGCGGCTGATCGAAGCCGGAGATCACGCCGAGCGCCGAGAGATAGGCCTCGCGATCACCCGAGATCAATTCGATCGGCTGGCCGACCGCGGCCTCGGCGCGCGCGATGAAGTCGGGCCCATTCGAGGCATAGCGGGCCGCTGCCGTGGCGATGACCCTGAGCTGCCCGACATGCATCGCCTCGCAGAGGATGCGGAAGCGCACCAGCGCCGAGAGCGCCTTGTCGATCGCATCCTCAGCCAGCATGCCGGTCGAGGCGACCTGCCGGCCGAGGCCCGCCATCTCCTTCTCGTTGAAGACCTGCGCGGGGGCCCGCGACAGATCCTCATAGACGACGAGACGGACCGAGTTCGAGCCGATGTCGATGATCGCGACGGTGTCGCCGACGCTCAGCCGGCCCGACGCTTGTTCAGGCCTTCTTGCCGGCGCGACGGGAGAGGCTTCGCGGGCTCGAACTCGAGAGAGATTTTCCACGACCAGACAGGCTCGGATTCGTCATGAAATACTTGTGGGCGTTGAACGACTCTTCGGCCGATGGCGGGACAATGCGTCGCGAGCCGCCATCGGGCAAGATGGTCCAGCTCTGTTCGTTGTCGAGAAAGTTCGCCAGCATGATCTGTTCGAGCAGCTGCTGGTGGACCGTCGGGTTCAGGATCGGCGTCAGTGCCTCGACGCGGCGGTCGAGGTTGCGCGGCATCAGATCGGCCGAGGAAATGTAGAGCTTGGCCTTGGCCGAAGGCATGCCGTGGCCGGCACCGAAGGCGTAGACGCGGGTGTGCTCAAGGAAGCGCCCGACGATCGACTTGACGCGGATGTTGTCGGAGAGACCCGGCACGCCTGGCCTGAGGCAGCAGATGCCGCGCACGACGAAATCGATCTGCACGCCGGCCTGACTGGCGTCGTAGAGCGCGTCGATGATCTCGGGATCGACCAGCGAGTTGCACTTGCCCCAGATCGCGCCCTTGCGGCCTGCCTTCACGTGCGCGACCTCCTCGGCGATGTCGTCGAGCAGGCGCTTCTTCAGATTCACCGGGGAGACGGCCATGCGCTCCAGCTCGGCCGGCTCGGCATAGCCGGTGATGAAGTTGAAGATGCGGGCGACATCCTGCGCCATCACCGGATCGGCGGTGAAGAAGGAGACGTCGGTGTAGATGCGCGCCGTGATCGGGTGATAGTTGCCGGTGGCGATGTGGCAGTAGGTCACGAACTGGCCGGCCTCGCGACGCACCACCATCGAGAGCTTGGCGTGGGTCTTGAGCTCGATGAAGCCGTAGACGACCTGAACGCCGGCGCGCTCCAGATCCTTGGCCCAGCGGATGTTGGCTTCCTCGTCGAAGCGCGCCTTGAGCTCGACCAGCGCCGTCACCGACTTGCCGGCCTCGGCGGCTTCCGCCAGCGCCTGGACGATCGGCGAGTTCGATGAGGTACGGTAGAGCGTCTGCTTGATCGCGACGACGTTGGGATCGCGCGCCGCCTGTTGCAGGAACTGCACGACGACGTCGAAGCTCTCATAGGGATGGTGGACGATCAGGTCCTTCTGGCGGATGGCGGCGAAGCAGTCGCCGCCATGCTCGCGGATGCGCTCGGGAAAGCGGGCATTGTAGGGCTTGAACTTCAGGTCCGGCCGATCGGCGCCGACGAGCTGGGAGAGCTCGTTCAGGGCGATCATGCCGTCGACGACCACGACCTCGTCGGGATCGACCTTGAGCTCGCGGATGATCATGTCGCGCAGATGCGCCGGCATGTCGGCGTGGAGCTCGAGCCGGATGACGACGCCGCGGCGGCGCTGCTTCAGCATGGTCTCGAAGACGCGGACGAGATCCTCCGCTTCCTCCTCGATGTCGAGATCAGAGTCACGGATGATGCGGAAGGAACCGGTGCCCTTGACCTCATAACCGGGGAAGAGCTTGCCGATGAAGAGCGCGACCAGGTCCTCCAGCATGATGAAGCGCTGGACGCCCTCGCGGGCGAGATCGGGCAATTCGATGAAGCGGTCCATCTTCACCGGGACACGGATCAGCGCGTCGAGCGCGCGCCCGTCGCTGACGCGTTCCAGCGCGAGCGCGATGGTGAAGCCGAGATTGGGGATGAACGGGAAGGGATGGGCCGGGTCAATCGCCAGCGGCGTCAGCACCGGGAAGACATAATGCAGGAAGCGGTCTTCCAGCCAGATGCGATCCTGCGCGCCGATATCGGCCGGCCGCAGCAGCACGATCCGGTTCGCCTCGAGATCGTGCTTGAGCTCGGTCCAGCGGGTCTGCTGGTCGCTCGTCAGGGCGGCAACGCCCTCGCCCAGCGCCGTGAGCTGCTCGGCCGGGCTCAGGCCATCCTGACTCGGCGTCACGACACCGGCCTTGAGCTGCTCGCGCAGGCCGGAGACGCGGACCATGAAGAACTCGTCGAGATTGTTCGCCGAGATCGAGAGGAAGCGCAGCTGCTCGAGCAGCGGATGGTTGCGGTTGGAAGCCTCCTCCATCACGCGCCGGTTGAACTGCAGCCAGGACAGCTCGCGATTCATGAAGCGCTTCGGCGACTGCCGCAGCGCCTCGTCGAGATGAAGGACCACCTCTGCCGCCACCGGGGCCGCAGCCTTGAGGACCGGTGCTTCCGCCACATCCTGGGTCATGCGCTTTGCTCTCGCTGTCGACGCTGCTCGTGCCACTGCCGATCCTGTAGCTCTGCTCTGTGTCGTTTTGCTTGCAGCCGCAGTGGCCGCGCCGATCTTGAAGCCACCGTAGCGTGACGGTTCGATGACAAGCGAGGCCGAAACGTCATGAACGACCCGGGTCAGCGGATGCCGGGGCCTTCAGCAGGCCGGCAAGGAAAAGATCGAGCGACCGCTCCATTACGTTCTCGGCCTCGTCTTCCATCACACCCCAACTCGGGAACTGGCCATCGATCAGCATCCGCGCCAGGCCATAGACCAACGCGCGACCGGTGATCTGGATCAGAGCGGGATCGTCGACGCGCAGAAGCCCACGCCGCGCCGCTTCCTCGAGCAAACTCACCATCTGCGCCTGGATCTGGGCATTGTCCGCACCCAGCGAGGCCGATCCGGCAAAATCGATGGCGCGACGCGAGGAGATGATCTCGAAATGCGTCGGATTGCGCCGCGCCCAGTCGAGGAAGGCCTTGCCAATGGCGCGAATCCGCCGGATCGGATCGTCGCTGGTCTCGCGTTGGAGCGAAGCGGCGATCTCGGCTCTGAAGCGTGCCATTGCCTCCTCGGCCACCGCCGTCATCAGCGCCACCTTGTCGGGAAAGTGGCGGAACGGGGCTGCAGGCGAGACCCCGGCACGGCGCGCCACCTCCCGGATGCTGACGGCGTCGAGCCCGCCTTCGGCCGCGAGCGCCAAGCCTTCCGCGATCAGCACCTCGCGCAGATTACCGTGATGATAGGTCGAGGCGCTCGCCGCGCTCCCTCCCGATCCCGTCCGACTCGCTTTCGTCGTGCTCATTGCGGCGAGCCTAGACCAGTTTCCCGTCCCGCTGCAGCCGAGCCGGGCCGCCAAGCATCGTCATCACGATCATGTAATCGCCGATTACATTTCATTGCCCTGCCACCCTTGAAATGTAATCACTGATTACATGTAAGGGCCATTCAACAGGAGAAGCGTGATGCCGAACGAAAACAGGCGCAGTCCGGCTCTTCCGGCCGGCCCGGAAGGCTGGCCGCTATTGGGCACGCTCGCAGCGATCCTGACCGTCGCAACCCTCGCCGCCTTCGCCTCCACCGGCGGCAGCGATGGCATCCGCATGGCGATCCGGCTGACAGCGCGGACCTCGCTCGCCCTCTTCCTCCTCGCCTTCACTGCCTCCGCCCTGTTCCGGATCTGCCCGAATCCGTGGACGCGCTGGCAATTGCGCAACCGGCGGCAGCTCGGCCTCGGCTTCGCAGTCTCGCACCTGCTGCACGCCATCGCCATCATCGCGCTCGCCGTCACCGACCCGACGCTGTTCGCAGCGCTGGGCGGATCGAGCATGCTCGTCGCCGGCGGCAGCGCCTATCTCGTCATCGCGGCAATGGCAGCGACCTCCTTCGACCGGACGGCTGCGCTGATCGGCCCGATCGCCTGGCGCCGGCTGCATCTGTTCGGCGCCTGGTACCTCTGGCTGAGCTTCATGGTCACCTTCGGCAAGCGCGCCCAGCTCGACATGGCCTACTGGCCCTTCATGGCCGCACTGCTCGGCGCCTGCGCGTTGCGCCTCATCGTCAACCGCCTGTCATTTCCTGTGCTGCGGCGCTGAGGGCGCTTGCGCCAGCCCCGCCCCTGCTGTTTGGTCGGCATGCGAATCCCGCATGCCTTCGAACCGGTCCAGAGAGCCAACTTGTCCGAGCACCAGCACGCCGACCATGGCGATATCGTCTATCCCTCCGCCATCCCCTTCGTGCTGGCCCATCTTGCTTGCTTCGGCGCACTCTGGAGCGGCGTCAGCGCGACCTCGCTCTGGCTCGCCTTCGGCCTCTACTGGCTGCGCATGTTCGCGGTGACCGGCGGCTATCACCGCTATTTCTCGCACCGGACCTACAAGACCAGCCGGGTCGGCCAGTTCGTGCTCGCCTTCCTCGCCCAGTCGACGGCGCAGAAGAGCGTGATCTGGTGGGCCTCGAAGCACCGGCACCACCACCGCTTCTCCGACACCGAGCACGACGTGCACTCGCCGGTGCTGACCTCGTTCTTCTATTCCCATGTCGGCTGGATCTTCAGCAATGGCCACGACCGCTGCGATACCTCGACCGTCACCGACCTGACGCGCTTTCCCGAGCTCAACTTCCTGCACCGGTTCGAATTGCTGCCGGCGGTCGCGCTGGCGCTGATCTGCTTTGCCATCGACGGCTGGAGCGGCCTGTTCGTCGGCTTCTTCTGGTCGACGGTCGCGGTCTACCACGGCACCTTCTGCATCAACTCGCTGGCGCATGTGCATGGCGACAAGGACTATGTCACCGGCGACGAGAGCCGGAACAACTGGTGGCTGGCGATCATCACCATGGGCGAAGGCTGGCACAACAATCACCACGCCTATCAGTACAGCGTCCGCCAGGGTTTTCGCTGGTGGCAGTGGGATCCGACCTATTATCTCATCCTCGGCCTGTCGAAGCTGCGTCTGGTCTGGGACCTGAAGGCGCCGCCGCAGGCAGTGGTCGAGCGTTCGCAGGCGCTGCCGCCGCGCGTGATCGAGCGCTCCGCCGAGCGGCTCGCAGCCTCCGTCCCGGTGGAGCGCATCGTCCAGGCCTTGCGTGACGCCTATGCCAACGCGCCCGGCCTGCCCGAGCTGCACCTGCCGACGCTGACGCTGCCCGAGTTCCGCGAGGCACTCACCGCGCTGCAGGCCCGCGCCGGCGAGCGCCTGCACGCTGTCCAGACGCAGGCGCAGGACGCGATCGCGCAGTGGCACATGCCGGCCCTGCCGAGCCGCGAGGAGCTCACCGAGAAGGCCGCGGCGATGTTCGTCAAGACGCCGTCGCTCGACGCGATCGCGGCGCGGGCGCATGACCTCTTGATCGAGACGATCCATGCCCGCCTGACCGGGGCCGCTGCTACCGCGAAGGCCTAAGGCCTTATTCCTCCGGGAAGAGCGAGGCGACCACCTCGGTGGCCATGGCGCGAGTGACGCGCCGGCCACGCTCGAGCGAAAGCCTGTCGAGAGCGTCGACGAGGTCGCGCGCCGCGGCGAAGGAACGCTCCATCCTGAGCGCCAGCGCCTCGATCGTGCCGGTGTCGACGATCAGCTGGCGGTCGACGAAGAGCTTGACCAGCAGCGCGCGCAAAAGCGCGTCGTCTGGCGGCGCGATCTCGGCTTGCGGCGCCAGGCGCAGGCGCGAGAGCAGGTCCGGCACCTTCAAACCCCATTGCCCCGGCTCCGTCCGCGCCGTCAGCAGCACGGAGGCGCCGCGCGCCTTGGTGGCGTTGAGCAGATGGAACAGGGCCGGCTCGTCGAGCGGAGCGCGGTCGCAATCCTCGATCACCAGCGCGCCGCCGGACGCCAGATGCGGCACCTTGGCCTCGTCAAGCTCGTCTGCGGACAGCGTCCAGGCATGGGCGCGCGCCGCCCAGATCGCAGCGAGATGGGTCTTGCCCGCCCCTTCCGGCCCGACCAGGCGCAGCCAGGACGCCGGCCAGCCTGGCCAGCTCTCGATCAGGCCATAGGCCTGCTCGTTCGATGGACCGACGAGGAAATCCTCGACGCCGTGCCGGCTGTCGACCGGCAGATCGAAGGCGAGCTGACGCGGTTTCACCGGCGGCTCACGGCTCGACATGGGGCGCGGGAACCTGGCCGGAGCGCCCGCGGTAATAGGGGCTGGCGAGATATTGCCGCAGCACGAAGCGGGCGAGCACGCCGATGATCGCCGCCAGCGGCACGGCGAGCAGCAGGCCGACGAAGCCGAAGAGCGAGCCGAAGGCGAGCAGAGCGAACATCAGCCAGACCGGATGCACACCGATCGAGTCGCCGACGAGCTTGGGCTGCAGGATATTGCCCTCGATGAACTGGCCGGCGGCGAAGACGGCGAGCGTCAGCAGCGGCATCGTCCAGTCCGGCCAGAACTGCACGGTGGCGACGCCGACCGAGAGCACGAGCCCGGTCAGCGAGCCGACATAGGGGATGAAGGAGAGGAAGCCACTGATGATGCCGATCAGCGCGCCGAAATTGACGCCGACCAGCGACAGGCCGACCGCATAAAACGTCCCGAGCAGCAGGCACACCAGCGCCTGCCCGCGCAGGAAGCCGGCGATGGCGACATCCATTTCATGCAGCAGACCGCGGATCGTCTCGCGATGGTCGAGCGGCAGCCAGCTGTCGACCGTCGCGACCATGCGGTCCCAGTCGGCGAGCAAGTAGAAGGCGATGACGGGGGTCAGCACCAGGAGCGAGAACACGCCGATGATCGCCGTGCCACCGGACCAGAGCGATCCCAGGAGCTTGCCGGCCCAGCTCGTCGCCTCGCCAACGAGATTGCCGAGCGAGCTCTGCGCATCCTGCGCCAGCTTGGCGCCGCCGAAGCGTTCGATCAGCGGCGCGCCGCGCTCCATGATCAGCGCCTGCAGCTTGGCGGCATCGGCCGGCAGGCGCGCCACCAGGCCGGCGAGCTGCTGGCTGAGCAGCGGCGCGAGCAGCACCAGCCCGACGATGAAGACAAGCAGGAAGAGGCAGAGGATCGCGATCGTCGCGGTGAGCCGGCTGAGCCCCCAGCGCTCCAGCCGATCGGCGAGCGGATCGAGCAGATAGGCCAGCGCCAATGCCGCGATGAAGGGCAGCAGCACGTCCCGGAACAGCATCAACGCGAGCACGAGGGCGGCAAGGGCGAGCAGCCAGAAGAGCAGTTGACGCTGAAGACTCATGCACTCGCCTCTAGAGCCGGATCGCACGGCGTCCTGATTATGGTGATCCGCCAGGGATCATCCAAGGTACCGGCTCAGCCTGCCATGTGCCGCAGCCAGAGGGCGAGGTAGGCGCCCATGGAGGCGAGCGTCAAGGCCGCGACGATGATCTGCGCCGCCGGCATCACCGCGCTGGCATCGATCTCGAAGGATTTCGAGCCGAGCACCAATGCTGCGAAGACGAGCTGGGCAGCGGTGTTGAGCTTGCTGACGACGATCGGCGCGATCGTCACCGGCTTCTCCATCAGCCAGGACAGGATCACCGCCGCAACGATCATCAGGTCGCGCGAGACCACCACGATGACCAGCCAGATTGGGATGATGCCGACGATAGCGAGGGTAATGTAGATCGAGACGATCAGTGCCTTGTCGGCGAGCGGATCGAGATAGGCGCCGAGCTCGCTCTTCATGTCGAAGCGCTTGGCGATGAAGCCGTCGATCGCGTCGGAGACCCCGGCCGCGACGAAGAGAAAGAAGGCCTCGTCCCAGCGGGCATTGACGATCATGACGATCACCAGCGGCACCAGGATCAGCCGGGCGATAGTGATCAAGTTCGGTAGCGTCATCGCGGGAGACCTGCCGACAGAATCGCATCTCAAGGTAGAACATGGGCGGGAGAAGTGCGAAACGCTTTCGCGGAAGGGCTTGCCCGCAGCGCTGCCCTTGCCTATTCGCTCGCGCAGCATGAGCAGTATCTGATCAGATCGAAGCGACCTGATCGGTAAAACAGGCTCTAAGGAGCGAAGCCGATGACGAAACCGGGCGCCAATGGGCTGACCTATGCGCAGGCGGGCGTCGACATCGATGCCGGCAATGCCATGGTCGACGCGATTAAGCCGCTGGTGCGCTCGACGCGCCGGCCCGGCGCCGATGCGGAGATCGGCGGCTTCGGCGGATTGTTCGACCTGAAGGCCGCCGGCTTCAGCGATCCGATCCTGGTCGCGGCCAATGACGGCGTCGGCACCAAGGTCAAGATCGCGATCGAGAGCGGCCGGCATTCGACCATCGGCATCGACCTCGTCGCCATGTGCGTCAACGATCTCGTCGTCCAGGGCGCCGAGCCGCTGCTCTTCCTCGACTACTACGCCACCGGCAAGCTCGACCCGCAGGCCGGCGTCGAGATCGTCCGCGGCATCGCCGAGGGTTGCCGCCAGGCCGGTTGCGCCCTGATCGGTGGCGAGACGGCCGAGATGCCGGGAATGTATGCCGGCAACGACTACGACCTCGCGGGCTTCGCCGTCGGTGCCGCCGAGCGCGGCACCTTGTTGCCGCGCGCCGACGTCGTCGCCGGCGACGTCGTGCTCGGCCTGCCCTCCTCCGGCGTACATTCGAACGGCTATTCGCTCGTCCGCCGCATCGTCGCCCTCTCGGGCCTGACCTGGGAGGCGTCTGCTCCCTTCGCGGCGGACAAGACATTGGCCGAGGCGCTGCTGGAGCCGACCCGGATCTATGTGAAGAGCCTGCTGCAAGCGCTGAAGGCAGCGCCCGGCATCAAGGCCCTCGCCCACATCACCGGCGGCGGCTTCCCAGACAACATCCCGCGCGTGCTGCCCGACGACCTCGGCGTCGCGATCGACCTGCCGGCGATCGCTGTCCCGGCGGTGTTCGGCTGGCTGGCACAGGTCGGCGGCGTCGCCGAGCGCGAGATGCTGCGCACCTTCAACTGCGGCATCGGCATGATCGTCGTCGCCGAGGCGGCGCAGGCCGAGGCCGTCATGGCGGCGCTCACCGACGCCGGCGAGAAACCGGTGCGGCTCGGCGAGGTCACGGCGCGTGGCGCCGACGAGGCCGTGACCTATCGCGGGAAGCTCGCACTGTGAGCACGGCAAGGCGGGTGCGGACCGCGATCCTGATCTCCGGGCGCGGTTCCAACATGATCGCGCTGATCGAAGCGGCCAAAACTGCTGATTTCCCGGCCGAGATCGCGCTGGTCGCCGCCAATCTGCCAGATGCCGGCGGACTGGAGCGAGCGGCCGCGGCCGGCATCGCCACGGCCAGCGTCGACCACCGCCCCTTCGGCAAGGACCGCGAGGCTTTCGAGCGGGCACTTGACGCCGAGCTGCAGGCGCACGGGATCGAACTTGTCGTGCTTGCCGGCTTCATGCGGGTGCTGACCCCCTGGTTCGTGACGCGCTGGCAGGGCCGGATGATCAACATCCATCCCTCGCTCCTGCCGGATTTCCGCGGCACCCACACCCATGCGCGGGCCCTCGAAGCCGGCGTCGCCGAGCATGGCTGCACTGTGCATTTCGTCGTACCCGAACTCGATGCCGGCCCGACCATCCTGCAGGCGAAAGTGCCGGTCCTGCCCGGCGACGACGAGGCGAGCCTGTCAGCCCGCGTGCTCGAGCAGGAGCACAGGATCTACCCGCAGGCGCTGGCGCTGGTGGCGTCCGGGGCGGCCAGGCTGGACGACGGGGTGGTGGTCAACGCTTAGGAGCCCGTTACCGCCGGATTAATTCAAGCTGAGCGGATCGGAGCCACCTCACCGCTTCGCCGCTAACTATCCCGGCAAAGTCGCCTCGACAGCCGACATTGGGCGAGGCAATCACCGCAACCGAGCGTTGTATCGGGGGCGGGCTTCGTAATGCTTCGTTGGATTTCCATCGGTTTGTTGCTCGGCTGGATCGGATTCGCGCTGTGGGCGCCAATCTCGGACTATGTCAGTGCGGTGCTGGCGTACGGTTCTCCTGACGGCTCGTCCTCCGCGGACACGGCGAATGTGCGCAGCTGCGATACACTCGCCGGTGACCCGGATGACCCGGAGCGAGTTCGCGCAGTCCCGGATATAGCGGGCATGATCGGCAGGGCGTTTTCACGCCGCAACGATCACGCGATTGTCGTCTGCTTGGCCGCCGTAGAGGAGCGGCTGGACCTTCGCCGGCTGCGTTACCAACTCGGCCGTGCCTATGATCGTGCACGGCGTCGTGAAGAGGCGCTCGCGGCCTATCGCCAAGCAGCCGAAGCAGGTCACATCGCGGCCATGGTCAAGGCCGGCAAGTCGCTGAGGCTTGGCTTTGATGGCGTGGAGGACCGGCAGGAGGCCCGGCGTTGGTTCGAGAAGGGCGCTCAGGCCGGCAATCCGGAGGCGATGTACTTCTTCGGCCTCATGCTCGACAGGAGCCAGGGAGGGCCACAAGACCTGCCGCAGGCGCGGCATTGGTACGAGCAGGCCGCGAAAGCCGGTTATGCCTGGGCGATGTACGACTTCGCCCGGATGCTGGAGGGTGGACTCGGCGGCCCTCCGAGCTTGCCGGACGCGCGGCACTGGTATGACGCCGCCGCGAAGGCCGGCAACGACGACGCCATGTATCACCTGGCTCGCATGCTGGACGGCGGGCTTGGCGGCCCGCAGGATTCGCCAGAAGCACGGCACTGGGTGGAAAAGGCCGCGAATGAGGGCGAGCGAAGCGTGATGCTTTGGTTCGACCGCATCAAAAGCCCGGACATGCCCCGCGATCTACCTGGCGTGCGGCGCTGGCATGCAGAGCACATTCGAGACAACGCTCGCGACGCGATGAACATTTTTGCGATCATGCTGGCCCAGGGGCGCGGCGGGCCGGAGGACCGACCTCAGGCCCGGCTCTGGTTCGAGCGAAGCGCCCAGGCCGGCCATTCGGGCGCAATGAACAATCTGGCCGACATGCTGCGTATGGGCGCAGGCGGGCCGGAGGATCTGCCGCAGGCACGGCGCTGGTACGAAGCGGGTGCGCAGGCCGGCGAGATCCGGGCGATGAGCAATTTCGCCGCCATGCTGGAGGGCGGAATGGGCGGATCGACGGACTTGCCAGAAGCACGGCGCTGGTTCGAGAAGGCCGCACAAGGCGGCGAGCGGACCGCGATGTACAATCTCGGCATCATGCTGGAGCAAGGCCAGGGCGGCGCCCGGGATCTGGCGCAGGCACGGCGCTGGTATGAGCGGGCGGCTCAGGCCGGCCTCGCACAAGCGGCGGAAAGTCTCCGCGCCTTGGACGCCCCGAAACCTTAGAAGGCGGAACGGAGCGTGGCCGCCTTGCTACTGCACCGTCACCGTCTCGCCCTGCATAGCTTGCTGCTCCATCGCGCGGCGCGCGGCGGCCTCCTGCTCCTCCTTCTGCCAGCGCCGGAACAGATCGGCGCGGCGGGCCGGGTAGCGCTCCTCGCGGGCGGTGAGCTCGGCGATGCGGTCGGTGCGGAAATGGCGGAAGGCCTGCCGGAGCTCGCACCAGGCGATGACGACGCGGACCCGGTCGAAGAAGGTCATGCCGATCGGCCAGATCATCCGCCGCGATTCGGCGCCGGCCTCGTCGCGATAGGCGATATCGAGCTTGCGGCCATTGCGGATCGCTGCCCGGATCGCGGCGGCGTCGACCTGGTCGACGATCGCGGAATCCTTGCAATAGGCCGGCGCGAACAGGGCGCCGTCGAGCAGGATCGGGCGCAGATGCGGCGGCAGCACTGCCGCGACCTTGGCGACGACGTCCTCGGCGGCGCGCGCCAGCGTCGGGTCGGCGCGCTCGGAGAGCCAGCGCATGCCGACCAGCACCGCCTCGATCTCGTCGGGCGAGAACATCAGGGGCGGCAGGTCGAAGCCGGCGTCGAGGACATAGCCGATGCCGGCCTCGCCGCGCACCGGTACGCCCTGGCGCAGCAAGGCGGCGATGTCGCGATAGACGGTACGGACCGAGACGTCGAGCTCGGAGGCAAGCGTCTCGGCGGTGACGGGACGGCGCCGGCGGCGCAGTCCCTGGATCAGATCGAGCAAGCGTTCAGCGCGCTGCATGGCGTGGTTCCGCTTATAGGAAGATGGCGTAGAGTGATCTTGCTCTACTCGCCCTGACATCAAATGTCAGGAGTGTGGCAGCAGTGCATGCTGCATACCGAAAGCATTGGCTGGGGGAGGAAAAATGCTGGAGCTTCACGTGTTCGGGCCCGCTTTCGGTCAACCCGACCCGAGCCCGTTCTGCATGAAAGGCATCATCCTGATGGAGATGTCCGGCCTGCCCTATCGCCGCGTACGCGGCAATCTGCAGAAGGCGCCGAAGGGCAAGTTCCCGGTGCTGCGCGACGGCGACAAGGTCGTACCCGACACGACCTTCATCCGCATGCATCTGGAGCAGGCGCACGGGATCGACTTCGACAAGGGGCTCTCGGCCGAGCAGCGCGGCACCGCCTGGGCAGTCGAGAAGATGCTCGAAGACCACATGTACTGGATGGTTGTGCAGGAGCGCTGGGCCAACCCCGCCAATTTCGACCGCGGACCGCGAAAATTCTTCGACGCCGTACCGGCGCCGCTCCGGCCGCTGGTCGTCGCGATGATCAGGCGCAAGATTCAGCGCAATCTGCATGGCCACGGCATCGGCCGGCACAGCGATGCCGAGCGGCTCGTGCTGGCGCGGCGGGCGCTCGATGCGCTCGCCGGTATCCTCGGCGGCAATCCCTATCTCACAGGCCCCGACCCGAGCGGCGCCGATGCGACCCTCGGCGCCTTCATGATCGCCGGGCTCTGCGAGATCTTCGATTCGCCGATCCGGGGCGCGCTGCAGGAGCACGCCAACCTCGTGGCCTATGCGGAGCGAATGCGCTCGCGCTACTTCAAGGACGAGGCAGCAAAGGCGGCGTGAACCGCCCTTCCCTCAAGGCCGCTTCAGCTTGCAGCGATCGATGAAGTCGTAGCCCTTCTCGCGAGCCGAGTCATTGAAGTAGCCGGTGTCGCGGAAGGCCTGAAGCTCGTCCTTGGTCATGGCGTTGACCGTGCCCTTGGCGTAGCAGCTGCACGGGGTGTGCACGGCCTCGCGGGTCGTGTTCATCAGGCGCGACTGGGTGATCAGGCAAGCGTCGAAGGCGCGCAGCTGGATCATATAGGGCGTCAGGTTCTTCGCCGTCGGATCCGGCGGCGGCAGCGCGCTCGTGCTGCCGGCGGCCAGCGCCGCACCGGCGGACATCAACAAGGACAACCCAGCGGCCCAGACGACCGCACCAACCCGCCGCTTCATCATTGTTCGCACTGTCCGTTTCCGCGGCTCGAGCCCGGGAGACCCGAATCTCCCCTCGACAGGCCATGCCGTCGCCCGGGCCCGGATGGTCCATAGGCCCGGTGAAAAAGCAATGACGCAAAGGTCACACCGCCTTGCGAATCCAGACCTTATTGTCGTGGAAGGCGGCGCCGCCATAGGGCGCGGGTGAATCCGCGCCGGTGATGGTGTTGATGCCGCGCCCGCCGCGATGGGCGCTGTTCGGCCAGATCGATTCGGCGATAACGACGCCGCGCACCAGCCCGTCGAACAGCACCGCATCAAGCTCGACCGTACCGCGCCGGTTGCCGACCGTGACATGGTCGCCGGTAGCGATGCCGAGCGCCACTGCATCCGCCGGATGCAGCATCAGCGTCGGCACGCCCTCCTTCTTCTGCGAGGTCGGCGTCTCGGTGAAGCTGGAGTTGAGGAAATTGCGCGCCGGGCTGGTGGCGAGCCGGAACGGATGCTCGGCATCAGCCTGTTCGATCACGGCCCAATGATCGGGCAATGAGGGCAGTGTCTCGTGCGGGCCGACCAGGCCGGCATTGCTGTTCGGCACCTTGGTCCAATCCGGCTTGAAGCGGAACTTGCCATCCCGCCAGCCGAAGCCCTTGAGATAATGCGCCGTCTCGAAATCCGGCTGGATGTCGATGAAATCATTGGCGACCAGCTCTTCGAGCGTACCGCGGCCGGTCTCCTGCAAGGTCCAGTCGACGATCTCGCGCGGGGTCATGCCGAAGCCGCGATGCTCGGCGCCGAGGCGCTGGGCCAGGGCGCAGATCACTTCGTGGTTCGAGCGGCATTCGCCCGGCGGGTCGACGAGCTTGCCGCCCCACATGATGTGCTGGTGGCCACCGCCCTGGTAGAGGTCGTCATGCTCCATGAACTGCGTCGCCGGCAGCACGATGTCGGCCATGCGCGCGGTCTCGGTCATGAACTGCTCGTGCACGACGGTGAAGAGGTCGTCGCGGGCAAAGCCGCGCTTTACCAGTTCCTGCTCGGGTGCGACCGAGACCGGATTGGTGTTCTGGATGAACAGCGCCTTGACCGGGCCGCCCTGGCGCAGCGCCTGCGCATCGCCGGTGAGGACGCGGCCGATCTGCGACTGGTCGAGCTGGCGGACAGTGCGGTCGATCTTGTCGAGCCCCTCGATCAGGCCCTTGCGCCATTTGTAGATGCCGCTGTTCGAATGGAAGGCGCCGCCGCCCTCATATTGCCAGGCGCCGGTAACGGTCGGGATACAGGAAGCGGCGTGGATGTTGACTGCGCCGTTACGCTGGCGGGCAAAGCCATAGCCGAGGCGGAAGAAGCTCTTCTTGCGCGTGCCGACGAGGGCGGCGAACTCCTCGATCTCGCCGACGCTGAGGCCGGTGATCGCCGCCGCCCATTCCGGCGTGCGGGTGGCAAGATGGGCCTCGAGCTCCTCCGGGGCATCGGCGAGGCGGGCGAGATAGTCGCGATCGGCATTGCCGTCGCGGAAGAGCACATGCATGACGGCGCAGGCGAGCGCGCCGTCCGTGCCGGGCTTGAGCACCAGCGGCAGATCGGCCTGGTCGAGCGTGGCGTTGCGATAGATGTCGATCGCGACGATCTTGGCACCGCGCTCCTTCCGCGCCTTGATGGCGTGGTGCATGACGTTGACCTGGGTGTGCACCGGGTTGGTGCCCCAGATCACCACGCAATCCGACTTCGCCATCTCGCGCGGATCGGGCCCGGCGAGCTTGCCAGTGCCGGCAATGAAACCGGTCCAGGCCGTGGTGGTGCAGATCGTCGAATACTGGCCGGAATAGCGCTTGGCGTGGCGCAGGCGATTGATGCCGTCGCGCATCACCAGCCCCATGGTGCCGGCGTAGTAATAGGGCCAGACCGCCTCGGCGCCGTGTTCGGCCTCGATCGCCAGGAAGCGTGTGGCGATCTCGTCCAGCGCCTCGTCCCAGGAGATCCGCGCGAAGGCGCCCGAGCCCTTCGGCCCGGTGCGGCGCAGCGGGTGCAGCAGCCGGTCGGGATGATGGATGCGCTCGGCGTAGCGGGCGACCTTCGCGCAGATCACGCCGTCCGTGTAGCTCTGGCGCTTGTTGCCACGGACCCGGCCGATCGTCTTGCCGTCGATGACCTCGACCTCAAGCGAGCAGGCCGAGGGGCAGTCATGCGGGCAGACGGAAGGCCGGCGCGCGATGAGGGGAAGCTCTGTCATATCCCCTTCCTAGAACAGGTCCAGGGTCGGCGGAAGCGGTGCGGTTGCATTGCCCAGCTGCGGCAAGGCAAGGTGCCGGCATCCGGCGGCTGGGGATTCGGCCGGGCCATCAGCCATACGGGTAGCGTTGTCGCAGGCAGCTGCCCGTCAACTCCGGGTTAAGACTAATGATTCAGTTTGCACGTATCCGAGTAGTCCAAGGCGCTCTGGCGCCGGAGTTCTGACGATGCGTTGCGTTGCGTTCCTTGCCGGCCTTGCAGCCGCCTGTCTTTCCCTGGCGCTGGGCGCGCCGGCGAAGGCCCAATCCTCGCAGTACAGCCAGTACACCTCGCCGGAGCCCGTGCAGAACTGGCATCTGACGCTCGGCGCCGGCCTGCGCTACCAGCCCGACTATATGGGCTCGAACGACTATGTCTTCCGGCCGCGACCGATCATCTCGCT
The DNA here is from genome assembly GCF_059415545.1 of Allobosea sp. GW821-FHT10B12. Taxonomy (NCBI): domain Bacteria; kingdom Pseudomonadati; phylum Pseudomonadota; class Alphaproteobacteria; order Hyphomicrobiales; family Alloboseaceae; genus Allobosea; species Allobosea sp. GW821-FHT10B12. The sequence goes on along the minus strand of NZ_JBWKNL010000009.1, from coordinate 17,272 downwards.
GGCACGCGGCACCAAGAGCACCTGGTGGACCTCCGAGGATGACGCGATCAGCATCGGCTTCTTCTCGGGCAAGGCCTGGCGCGTCGGCTTCTCCGGCAACCTGCTCTGGGAGCGCAAGGCCGACACCAATCCGGCACTGCTCGCCATGGGCGTGCCGAACACCAAGTTCGGCGCCGAGGCCGGCGCCTTCGTCGAATTCTACCCGACATCCTGGCTGCGCACCCGCGTCGATCTGCGCCGCGGCATCGTCGCCCATGAGGGATTGGTGGCCGAAGCCAAGGTCGATGTCTTCCAGCGCATCGGCGCCTGGTCGCTCGGCATCGGCCCGCGCATGACGGTCGTCAGCTCAGACTATGTCCGCACCTATTTCGGCGGCACCGTCGCCGGCAATGGCGGGCTCCTGCGCCGCTACAATGCCGGCGTGCTTTCGGTCGGCGCGATCGCGCAGGCGACCTATCACTGGTCGGACAAGCTGCAGACCACCGCCTATGTCGAGTACAAGCGCCTGATGGGCGACGCGGCCAGCGCGCCGATCGTCAAGGCCTTCGGCGACCGCGACTCGCTCACCTTCGGCATCTCCGCGAGCTACGCCTTCGACCTCGGCTTCTGAGCGCTGCGGCCAGGCATAGAAAAAGGGCGGGTCCGTCGGACCCGCCCTTCTCATGTCTGGGAAGGAAAGCCGGCTCAGCCGACGATCTCGTTGCCCGAGAAGAACTGCGCGATCTCGATCGCGGCGGTCTCCGGCGCATCCGAACCGTGCACGGTGTTCTCGCCGACCGACTGGGCGAAGAGCTTGCGGACGGTGCCCTCGGCGGCGTTGGCCGGGTTGGTCGCGCCCATCACCTCACGGTACTTGGCGATCGCGTCCTCGCCCTCGAGGACCTGCACGACGACCGGGCCGGAGGTCATGAACTCGACGAGCTCGCCGAAGAAGGGGCGCTCCTTGTGGACGGCGTAGAAGGTCTGCGCCTGCGCCGTGGTCATCTGGATGCGCTTCTGCGCGACGATGCGCAGGCCGGCCTTCTCGATGACCGCGTTGACCGCGCCGGTGAGATTGCGCTTCGTCGCATCGGGCTTGAGAATGGAGAAGGTACGCTGGACAGCCATCGTTGTGATCCTTGCGGGAAAATCGGGGAATGCGGCGCGCTTATAGCGGCGCCCTCCCCGGGCCACAAGGCTCGATGGCCGGCCTGAACCTCAATGCCGGGTCAGGAAGCGGCGCGCCTCGCGCAGGGCCTCGGCAGTCTCGTCGCGGCTCATCTCCAGTGCCAGCTCGCTGCGGTGAGCGGCGGCACGGGCGCAGCCCTTGGCGAAGGCGACGTTGAACCAAGTCTGGGCAGCAACCAGGTCGACCGGGCCGGAGCGACCGGACGCATGCATCAGGCCGAGCTCGTAATACGCATCCGCCGAGGCTTCCATCGGGATCGCCAGCGAGGCCGGGATCGCGCTCATTTCCATGCGTGCCATGACAAACTCTCCCTGTTTTCCTTCGATGCCAGCCCGTTTGGAGGCCGCGGCTTGTGAGGAGAGGTTCGGGCCGAGCGGTAAAACAACCCGCTAAATTTTGAGATGAATCGAAGCTCAACGAGTCGCAAACGAGGGGTTAAAGCAAGATTCGATTCAGGCTCCCGCGCCGAATCCGGCAATGATTTCAAGCGATTCCGAATTCGCCGCCAACTTGTGCGTCAACTTGCGATTCACCTTGCCCAAGGTCAGCACGGCTAGCGAGCCTTCACGAAGAGCCATCTTGGAAGCTGGCGCGGCTTCGGATATGGTTTACATCTGAACCATCTGAGCGACGAAGATCGCCAGCAACGAGGAGGAACGCCATGGCCATTCGCCTGCCCCTGACTGCCGCCAGCCTACTGTTCGCTTTCGCCATGCCCGCTTCGGCGCAGGACGTCACCGGCACCTGGTTGCGCGACAGCGGCGCATCCAAGGTCCGCTTCAGCAAATGCGGCGAGGCGATGTGCGGCACGATCTCCTGGCTCAAGGATGCGAGCGGACCGGCCAAGCTCGGCCAGCGCATCTTCTACGACATGAAGCCGGCCAGCGCCGGCAAATGGAACGGCAGCGCCTTCAACCCTGAGGACGGCAAGACCTATTCCGGCACGATGTCGCTCTCCGGCGACACGCTGACCACCGCCGGCTGCGTCATGGGCGGGCTGATCTGCCGCTCGGTAAAGTGGTCGCGCAGCAACTGATCCAGCGCGCCTCAGGTTCTGCCATTCGTCATGGTCGGGCTTGTCCCGACCATCCACGTCTCCGCTTCAATCCGCGAATGCGGTGTTCAAGACGTGGATGCTCGCCACAAGGGCGAGCATGACGGCAGTGGCAAGCCGGCGCCTCAGCGCGCCTTCTGGCCGAACAGAACAGCCTTTTCCTCCGGCGTGCTGATCCCAGCCGGGTTACGCAGTTCCTCGGCGACCTTGAGCCCGCGCTGCACCGCCGGGCGCGCCAGCATGGTGTCGAGCCAGCGCGCGACATTCGGGAACTGCTTGATGTCCTGGCCTTGACGCTCCCAGCCGCGGGCCCAGCCGACGCAGGCCATGTCGGCGATCGAATACGCGTCGCAGATGTAGTCGCGGCCTTCGAGGCGCTTGTTCAGCACGCCGTAGAGGCGGTTGGCCTCGTTGGTGTAGCGGTCGATCGCGTAAGGCACCTTCTCCGGCGCGTAGATGCGGAAATGGTGGGTCTGTCCGAGCATCGGGCCGAAGCCGCCCATCTGCCAGAACAGCCATTCGTCGACAGCGACACGGCCGCGCTCGTCCGCCGGGTAGAACTTTCCGGTCTTGCGGCCGAGATATTGCAGAATCGCGCCGGATTCGAAGACCGAGATCGGCTTGCCGTCCGGCCCGTCGGGATCGACGATCGCCGGCATGCGGTTGTTCGGCGAGATCGCCAGGAACTCCGGCTTGAACTGGTCGCCCTTGCCGATGTTCACCGGGATGATGGTGTAGGGCAGCCCGGTTTCCTCGAGCATGATGGTGATCTTCCAGCCGTTCGGTGTCGGCCAGTAATGGAGATCGATCGACTTGCCCTGCACTGCTGCCATGTCCCAGTCCTCGCGGGTTGTTGCGGGTCGTCGGGACATCTAGGCCTCGGGCGGTGCTCCTGTAAGAACCCGGCCTGCGCGCCCGGCGCGGGCGCGGCATGCGGGCAGCGCGCTCACAGCTCCAGCTTGAAGCCCTCGTGGCTCTGGTCGAAGCCGAGGCGGCGATAGAAGCGGTGCGCCGCCTCGCGCGACTTGTTCGAGGTCAGCTCGACCAGGCCGGCGCCATTCTTACGGGCGAAGTCGACCGCATAAGCGACCATAGCCTCGCCGATGCGCCGGCCGCGCAGGGCCGGATCGACATGGACGCTTTCAAGCTTGGCGCGCTTGCGGCCGCGACTGATCAGGCCGGGGATCAGCGTGACCTGCAGAGTGCCGACCACCTTGCCGTCGAGCTCGGCAACGAAGAGCGTGTTGTGCGGGCTGGCGGCGACCTCATCGAAGGCGTCGAGATAGGAGGGGTGAGCCGCCTCCTGCGCAATCTCGTCATCGCTGCGCGTCTGCTTGGCGGCCCCCAGCATGATCAGGGCGGCGATACGCGCGGCATCGTCGCGGCGCGCCGGACGAATCTGGATCATATTATTGTCCAAGGTGGTCATCGGTAGGCTTCTTCGTTTTGCTCGCGAAGTCAGAGCTTTGCGATCGTGGATCGCTTTTCCAAGCTATAGCCTCAGTCTCGCTGATTATCCTACCGACATCCGTCATTTGATAGGCTGCAGAAGAAAGCGCCCCTGCAACGCGGTCCGACTTCACAAGGACGTAGACACTGTCGACCAGCGTATTAGCAAAATTTGGCCCGCGTTCTCTGCGAACGATGCAATCGTGCGAGTCCGCATGGCCGTCCGAGAGTGCGATCTTGCAGGTGGTCGCGTAATATCTCCCGGCGTCGAACTGCTTCAGGAAGCCCGTGACAGGCCAAAAGTGAAGCAGGAACTGCCGTTCACCGAAGGGAATCACGTCGTAGGTTTTCATACGACGAAGAGCCGTTTCGCCATGATCAGCGTGTTGGGCGTATCCTCGCGCCCGTCGAAGCGGGCCTGGCGCTGCAGGAAGAAGCCCATGCGCTCGTAGAAGGCGATGGCGAGCTCGTTCTGGCTCTCAACCTCCAGCCGCGCCACCGGCGCTTCGGGAAAACAGGCGAGCGCGACCTGCAGCAGTGTGCGCCCGATGCCTTCACCTTGCCGAGCCGGCGAGACGTAGAGCCGTGTCAGCATCGCCGCCCGGTCGGGCTCGCGGCGGGCCGAGGCGGTGCCGACGAGCTCCTCGCCCAGGAGCGCGACCAGGAAGACACCGCTGTCGCGACCAAGCTGGGCCGCGAGCGCATCGAGCGAATGCCAGGCATTGGTGATTTGCGCGACCCGCTGCCAGCCATAGATGCCGTCATAGGCATCGTGCCAGGTCTCGACCAACAGCGAGCGGACCGCCGGCAGATCGGCGGCGAGCGCATCGCGGATGATCAAGTCCTTTGGCGTCACCGAGAGCTCCTAGCAGAACCTGGATGGGTCTCGACGCCGGCAATTCGTTCGATCCGCCAGGAGCGATGCGCAGCCGATACGCTGAGTATCGGCAAGCGTCGCGACGCCGCGGGCGGGCGAATTCCCGGCGCCAAAGGTGGGCTTTGGAGGGCCGACTGCGGCGTCGGATCGACTTGCCGATATCGAAAGATATCGGCTGCGCGCTCCTCCTGGCATTCGGCTCCTCCAAAGCCCATCGAGGCCCATCCAGGTTCTGCTAGGAGCTCTAGATCCCCAGCTTCTTCTTCAGGATCTCGTTCAGCGCCTGCGGGTTGGCCTTGCCGCCCGAGGCCTTCATCGCCTGACCGACGAACCAGCCGAGCATGGTCGGCTTCAGCTTGACCTGCTCGACCTTGTCCGGATTGGCGGCGATGATCTCGTCGACCGCCTTCTCGATCGCGCCGGTGTCGGTGACCTGCTTCATGCCGCGGGCCTCGACGATCTCACGCGGATCGCCGCCTTCGGTCCAGACGATCTCGAAGAGGTCCTTGGCGATCTTTCCGGAGATCACGCCCTCGCCGATCAGGTCGACGAGGCCGCCGAGCTGCGCAGCCGAGACCGGCGAGGCCGAAACGTCCTTGCCTTCCTTGTTGAGGCGGCCGAACAGCTCGTTGATCACCCAGTTGGCTGCGGCCTTGCCGTCGCGGCCCTTCGCCACCGCCTCGAAGTAGTCGGCCTGCTCGCGTTCGGCGACAAGCACCGAGGCGTCATAGGGCGAGAGCCCGTACTGCGCGATGAAGCGGCTCTTCTTGGCATCCGGCAATTCGGACAGACCGGCCTTCAGCCCGGCGATGAAGGCATCGTCGAATTCGAGCGGCAGCAGGTCCGGATCGGGGAAGTAGCGATAGTCATGCGCCTCTTCCTTCGACCGCAGGGAGCGGGTCTCGCCCTTGCCGGGATCGTAGAGCCGGGTCTCCTGGTCGATCGTGCCGCCATCCTCGATGATACCGATCTGGCGGCGGGCCTCGACCTCGATCGCCTGGCCGATGAAGCGGATCGAGTTGACGTTCTTGATCTCGCAGCGCGTGCCGTAAGGATCACCGGGCTTGCGGACGGAGACGTTGACATCGGCGCGCAGGTTGCCCTTCTCCATGTCGCCGTCGCAGGAGCCGATATAGCGCAGGATGGTGCGCAGCTTGGAGACATAGGCCTTGGCCTCGTCGGCCGAGCGCAGATCAGGCTTGGAGACGATCTCCATCAGCGCCACGCCCGAACGGTTGAGGTCGACGAAGCTCATGGTGGGATGCTGATCGTGCATCGACTTGCCGGCGTCCTGCTCGAGATGCAGGCGCTCGATGCCGACGCTGATCTGCTCGGTCGGCGAGAGATCGACCGCGATCTCGCCCTCACCGACGACCGGATGCTTGTACTGGCTGATCTGGTAGCCCTGCGGCAGATCGGGGTAGAAATAGTTCTTGCGGTCGAAGACCGAGCGCTTGTTGATCGCAGCGTTGAGGCCAAGCCCGGTGCGGACCGCCTGTCGCACGCATTCCTCGTTGATCACCGGCAGCATGCCCGGCATCGCCGCGTCGACCAGGCTGACATGAGCGTTCGGCTCGCCGCCAAAGGCGGTCGAGGAACCGGAGAACAGCTTGGCGTTCGAGGTGACCTGCGCGTGGATCTCGAGGCCGATCACGATCTCCCAGTCGCCGGTCGCACCCTTGATCAGCTTCTTGGGGTCGGCGGGGCGGACATGCGCATTCATGAGACGACTTCCGTGCGGTGTTGCTACTGACGCGGGCGCGCGCGTTCTTCAGGTAGAGCTTCAACCAGCCGCCAGCAAGCGTCTGATGCTCACGACGCTTGCGAACGTGGCCTGGAAGCGACAATCCCCGGTTGCCGTTGAAATTAGTACCGAAATGTCGAGTGAAGAAACTTGACAATCGTCAGCGGGATGGAGTTGTTGCGCATTCGGCCGGAAACCGTGAAGGTTGCGCCGCGCCCGCATTTTCGGAGTTTCACATGATCCGCCGCTCCAGCCGGGCCCTCGCCGCCCTGGCGGTCCTGCTCCCGGCCCTGTCCGCCGAGGCCCTCGCCCAGGGTGCCCCGCCGGCACCACCGGTGACCGTCGCCAATCCGCTCGCCAAGCGCGTCACCAACTGGGACGAGTTCACCGGCCGCTTCGAGGCCAGCGACCAGGTCGAGGTCCGGGCCCGTGTCTCCGGTTTCCTCGATTCGGTGCATTTTCGTGACGGCGACCTGGTCAAGGCTGGCGACCTGCTATTCACCATCGATCAACGGCCCTACAAGCTCGCCGTCGACGCCTCCAGGGCCGAGGTCGCGCGCGCCAAGGCACAGGTCGACCTTAACCAGAACGAGGTCGAGCGCGCCGAGGCGCTGACGCAGAACCGCACCATCACCGCCCGCGACATCGACCAGCGCCGCGCCAACCTCAACGGCGCGATCGCCAGCCAGCAGGCGGCCGAAGCCAACCTGAAGACGGCCGAGCTCAACCTGGAATGGACGCAAGTTCGTGCACCGCTCGCCGGCCGCGTCTCGAACCGGCGCGTCGACCAGGGCAACCTGATCGCCGGCGGCCAGTCGGGTGCGACGCTGCTGACCACGATCGTGGCGGTCGATCCGATCAAGTTCGTCTTCGACACCTCCGAGGCCGACTATCTTCGCTATGCGAAGTCGCAGGATCTGCGGAAGCCCGGCACCCCGGTGCGCGTGCGGCTTTCGAGCGAAACCAAATGGGACCGCGAAGGCAAGATCGACTTCGTCGACAACGCACTGAACGCTCGTTCGGCGACGATCCGCACCCGCGCCGTCTTCCCGAATGCCGACGGGCAGCTGACGCCGGGAACCTTCGGGCGCCTGCGGCTCTTCGCCGGCGAGGGCGACGCGTTGCTGGTGCCGGATGCCGTCATCGTCTCCGACCAGGCCAACAAGATCGTGCTGACGGTCGGCGCGGACAACAAGGTGGTGCCGAAGCCGGTTCAGCTCGGCGCGATCAGCGACGGGCTGCGCGTCATCACCAGCGGCCTCAGCGCGAGCGACAAGGTGATCGTCAATGGCATCGCCAATCCGATGGTGCGGCCAGGCGTCGCGGTGACGCCGCAGCCGACCGAGATCAAGGCCGCCGCAGCTAACTGAAGGCCTCAATAGGCCGCTTCAAGAGTGGACGGCATATTCCGTCCGCCCTGCCCTCTTTGGCCAGGACCAAAGCATGTTCCGCTTCGCCCATTTCTTCATCGACCGGCCGATCTTCGCGACCGTGCTCTCGGTGCTGCTGACGATCGCCGGCGCCATCACCCTGCGCACCCTGCCGATCGCCGAATATCCCGAGATCGCGCCGCCGACCGTCACGATCACTGCGAACTATCCGGGCGCCTCGGCCGAGGTCGTGGCCTCGACGGTCGCCGCGCCGATCGAGCAGGAGGTCAACGGCGTCGACGACATGCTCTACATCTCGTCGCAGTCGACCGGCGACGGGCGCGTGACGATCAACGTCGTCTTCAAGGCCGGCACCGATGTCGACCAGGCCCAGGTTCTCGTGCAGAATCGTGTCTCGGCGGCCGAGCCGCGCCTGCCGCAGGAGGTGCGTACGCTCGGCCTGCAGGTCCGCAAGGCCTCGCCGGACTTCCTGATGGTCATCCACATGCTGTCGCCGGACGGCTCGCGCGACCAGCAATACGTCTCGAACTACACAACGCTCAACGTCAAGGACGTGCTGACCCGTGTCGAAGGCGTCGGCGACGTGCAGGTCTTCGGCGCGCGCGACTATTCGATGCGCGTCTGGCTCGATCCGGCAAAGGTCGCGGCGCGCAACCTGACCGCGGGCGACGTCGTCGCCGCGATCCGCGCCGCCAACATCCAGGTCGCGGCGGGCGCGATCAACCAGCCGCCGGCGACGTCTGACGGCGCCTTCCAGCTCTCGGTCAACACACTCGGGCGCCTGACCAGCATCGACGAGTTCTACAACATCGTCGTCCGCTCCGATGCCGATGGCGGCACGATCCGCGTGCGCGACGTCGCGCGCGTCGAGCTCGGCGCGCAGGACTATCTCTCCAACTCCTATCTCGACAACAAGGAAGCTGTCGCGATCGGTGTCTTCCAGCGCCCGGGCACGAATGCGCTCGCGGCCTCGGAGGCCCTCATCAAGACGATGCAGGAGCTGTCGAAGAACTTCCCGGCCGGCGTCGAGCACACCATCGTCTACAACCCAACGGAGTTCATCAGGGAATCCGTTTCGGCCGTGGTCACGACGCTGCTCGAGGCGATCGTGCTGGTCGTGATCGTGGTGATCCTGTTCCTGCAGACCTGGCGCGCCGCGATCATCCCGATCATCGCGATCCCGGTCTCGCTGGTCGGCACCTTCCTGATCATGAGCGCGGTCGGAATCTCGTTCAACACGATCTCGCTGCTGGCGCTCGTGCTCGCGATCGGCATCGTCGTCGACGACGCGATCGTCGTGGTCGAGAACGTCGAGCGCTACCTCGCGCAGGGGATGAGCGCGGTCGACGCCGCGCACAAGACCATGGACGAGGTCGGCGGCGCGCTGCTGGCGATCGCCCTCGTGCTCTGCGCCGTGTTCATCCCGACGGCCTTCATCACCGGCCTGCAGGGAACCTTCTACCAGCAGTTCGCGGTGACGATCGCGGCCTCGACGGCGATCTCGTGCTTCGTCTCGCTGACCCTGTCGCCGGCCCTGGCGGCGATTCTGCTGAAGCCGCACAGCCATGAGGAGCCGAAGGGCTTCCTGGCGATGCTGAGCGCGCCGCTGCGCTGGTTCTTCAAGTACTTCAACAAGGGCTTCGACTGGCTCTCGCACGCCTATGGCTCGGTGACCTCGCGCCTGATCCGCTTCGGCGTGATCATGCTGCTGGTCTATGCCGCGCTCATCGCGGTCGCCGGCCAGCGCCTGGCTGCAATTCCGACCGGCCTGGTGCCACAGCTCGACCGCGGTTACTTCATCGCCGTCTTCCAGCTGCCGGCGGGCTCGTCGCTGCCGCGCACCGACGCCGTTATCCGCAAGGCGACCGACATCCTGCTGTCGCGGCCGGGCGTCGCCCATGCCGTCGCCTTCGCCGGCCTCGACGGCGCGACCTTCACGCTGGCGCCCAATGCCGGCGTGGCGTTCGTAACCCTCACGGACTTCAAGGAAAGGGCGAAGCAGGGGCTGACCACCCAAGGTATCCTCAACGACCTGCGCACCCAGCTGTTCTCGATCGGAGAGGCTTTCGCCCTGATCATCGAGCCCCCGGCGGTTCCCGGCATCGGCAATGGCGGCGGTCTCAAGGGCTATGTCCAGGATCGTGGCGGCAAGGGCCTGGCGGCGCTGGAAGGCGCGACTTGGGCCGTGGCCGGGACGGCCGGCCAGACGCCCGGCATCCAGCAGCCCTTCACGCTGTTCTCGACCAAGACGCCGCAGGTCTATGCCGACATCGATCGGACCAAGGCCGAGATGCTCGGCGTTCCCGTGACCCGTATTTTCGAGACCCTCTCGGTCTATATGGGTTCGGCCTATGTCAACGACTTCAACATCCTCGGCCGCACCTTCCGCGTCACGGCCCAGGCCGACAACCCCAATCGCCTCGACATCCGCGACGTCGCCGACCTGAAGACGCGCAACGCCGATGGCGAGATGGTGCCGATCGGTTCGGTCGCTACCTTCTCGGACACGACGGGTGCCTATCGCGTGCCGCGCTACAACCTCTATCCGGCAGCCGAAGTGCAGCTGTCGATGGCGCGCGGCTACTCGACCGGCCAGGGCATCGCAGCGGTCGAGCAGATCGCTCAGAAGGTCCTGCCGGCCGGCTTCGGCTTCGAATGGACCGAGATCGCGCTGCAGGAGAAGCTCGCCGGCAACACCGCGATCATCGCCTTCGGCCTCGCTGTCGTCTTCGTCTTCCTCTTGCTGGCGGCGCTGTACGAGAGCTGGACCTTGCCGCTGGCGGTCATCCTGATCGTGCCGATGTGTATCCTCGCGGCGATGATCGGCGTCGGCTACAAGGACTTCGACCGCAACGTGCTGGTCGATATCGGCCTCGTCGTGCTCGTCGGCCTCGCGGCGAAGAACGCGATCCTGATCGTCGAGTTCGCCAAGCAGGCCGAGGACGAGGGCATGAGCCGGCGTGACGCCGCGATCGCCGCGGCCAGGACCCGGCTCAGGCCGATCCTGATGACCTCGCTCGCCTTCATCCTCGGCGTGCTGCCTCTGACGATCTCGATCGGCGCCGGCGCGGAAATGCGCCAGGTGCTAGGCATCGCGGTGTTCTCCGGCATGATCGGCGTCACCCTGTTCGGTCTGCTGTTCACCCCGGTGTTCTACGTCGTGGTGCGCTGGCTTGCCGGGCTCGGTAGCAAGAAGAAGCCAGCCGAGCCGAAGCAGGCCACGCCGCAGGCGCACTGACATAGAGCCTCACAATGATGATGACCCTCACCATCCTGATCGGCGTGGTGGGGGTCATCGCTTGTTTCGGTGGCTACAACGTCTGGATCGAGGATCGGCGCCTGCGCCGAGCTGAATTCATCCGACATTATCGCTGGCCGCGCGGCCTGCTCGACAAGCTGGCGGCTCAGCGCGACGGTTTTACGCGCAAGGAGACCGCGCTGGTTTCGGAGGGCCTGCGGCAGTTCTTCCTGGCCTATCTCAACTCGGGGCGGCGCGAGGTCGCGATGCCCTCGCAGGTCGCTGACGACCTCTGGCACGAGTTCATCCTCTACACCCGCGACTATGGCCGGTTCTGCAAGGCTGCGTTCGGGGACTTCATGCATCACACCCCCGCCATCGCCTTGCGGGACGGTCAGCGCCGCGACAATGCGGCTCTGCGCCGGGTCTGGTGGCAATGCTGCCAGGACGAAAACATCGACCCGGAGCGGCCGACACGGCTGCCGCTGCTCTTTGCCCTCGATGCCAAGCTCAAGATCGCCAACGGTTTCGTCTACGTGCCGGATTGCGAGGAATTGCGCCGCAACGGTGATCGGGGCGTCCAATGCGCCGGCGACTTTTCGCGGCAATCCTCCGACTCCAGCTGCAGTGGCGGTGGCTGCAGCGGCGGCTCCGACAGCGGCGGGGGCGATGGCGGCGGCTGCGGTGGCGGCGGCGATTGAGCCGCGGCTCAGTTCTGCTTGATCTTCGAGCCCTTGATCACGACGTCGGAGCTTGCCGTCGCAGTGATCTTGCCGCTCGCCCTGATCGTGACGTCCTTGCCCTTGAGGTCGATGGAGCCGTCCTTCTTCAGGTTGAGATCCGCAGAGCCCGCATCGAGCATGATGCCGTCGGCAGCCTTCACCACCAGCGCCTTGCCGCTGGCGATCTCGAAATCCTTGCTGCTGTCGAGATCGATGCTGACGGCGGCTGCAACCTCGAAGGCGCGCGTCGCCAGGCTGATCTCGCGATTGGCGTTCATGCTGAGCGCGGTCCCTGCGATGATGCCGATGCTTGTGCCTGCGGCCGTGCGCATGCCGGAGCCGACATTGACGACATAGTTCGAGCCGACCGCCGTCCGGAAGTTGCTCCCGACCGAAAGCGCCAATTCGGCGCCGACATTGACGGTGCAGGTGCCACCCACGGTGATCGACAATCCAGCCGGAGCCGTGATCGCGACCGAACCGCCCCGTCCGACATTGAACGCCTGCAGCAGGGCGGTGAGTTGCGCCTCGAGCGCGGCGACCCGCCGGCTCAGGGCCTCGACTTCCGGCGCCGCCATGACCTCACCCCTCTTCTTTTGCGCGCAGCCGATCCAATCTATCACGAACCGCTGCGGCTCGCGGCGGCCCTATCCCTTTGCGCCATGCAACCAAACCGGTTCCATCGGCGTATCAGAGCATCGCATCGACAAGGCCTCACCGAGTGACCCTACGCCCTGCCCTGCTCTGGTTCCGCGACGATCTGCGCCTGTCCGACAACCCGGCCCTGAGAGCTGCGATCGACCGTGGCCCACTGATCTGCCTCTACATCCTCGACACGTCGACGGAGCGCCGGCCGCTCGGCGGTGCGGTGCGCTGGTGGCTGTCGCGCTCACTGACGGCGTTGTCCGAGGCGATCGCGGCGAAAGGCGGCGAGCTCCTGATCCTGCGCGGCGATCCGGCGGAGCTGCTGCCCGATGTCGTGGAGCTGACAGGCAGCGGCTATGTCGCCTGGAACCGGCGCTATGACGGCTCTGCGATCGCGCTCGACAAGGCGCTGAAGACGGCTCTCACCGGGGCCGGCATCGAAGTCGAGAGTTTCAACGCCAGCCTGCTCAACGAGCCATGGCAGGTGAAGACCAAGGCGGACGGCCCGTTCAAGGTGTTCACGCCCTATTGGCGTGCGGTGCGCGAACTTGGCGAGCCGTCGGCGCCACTTTCGGCGCCTGCCAGGCTGAGCAAGGCGAGCCTCCCGGCCGCGTTGCGCCAGCAGGCACTCACGATTGCCGATCTCGCCCTGGAGCCGACGGCGCCCGATTGGGCCGGCGGGCTGCGCGAGACCTGGATGCCGGGCGAAGACGGGGCGCAGGAGCGACTGGACTCCTTCCTCGATGAGACGCTCAAAGGCTACCGCGACGGGCGCGACCGCCCTGACAAGCTCTCGACCTCGCGACTGTCGCCGCATCTGCGCTTCGGCGAGATCAGCCCCCGCCAGATCTGGCATGCGACGAAAGCGGCGCTGGAGGGAGGCGCCACGCCGGGTTCGGCTGCCGATGCCGAGAAGTTCTTCAGTGAGCTCGGCTGGCGCGAGTTCTCCTACCATCTGCTGTTCCACAATCCCGACCTCGCTAGCGTCAACTATGATCGCCGCTTCGATGCGATGTCCTGGGAGCAGGATGAAGCCGGCCTAGCGGCCTGGCAGAAGGGGATGACCGGCTATCCGATCGTCGATGCCGGCCTGCGCGAACTCTGGCAGACAGGCTGGATGCACAACCGCGTGCGGATGATCGCGGCCTCTTTCCTGATCAAGCACCTGCTGACCGATTGGCGCGTCGGCGAAGCCTGGTTCTGGGACACGCTGGTCGACGCCGACCCGGCGAACAATCCGGCGAGCTGGCAATGGGTCGCCGGCTCCGGCGCCGATGCGGCCCCCTATTTCCGCGTGTTCAATCCAGTGACCCAAGGCGAGAAATTCGATCCCGAAGGCGCTTACGCGCGGCGTTTCATCCCCGAACTGGCAGGGCTCGACGACAAATTCATCCATCGTCCGTGGGAAGCACCGGCGAGTGCACTGAAGCAGGCTGGGATCGCGCTCGGCCAGGACTATCCGGAACCGGTCGTCGCGCTCGATTTCGGTCGCCGGCGCGCCCTCGACACCTTTGCCACCCTTCGATCGGAACAGCCTCCACAATGACGTCCGCCACCGCCTCCTTCGTGACCCGCACCTCGCTCGCCTCCGATCTCGCCGCACTCGGCCTCGCCTCGGGCGACGCGGTCATGGTCCATGCCGCTGTCAGCAGGGTCGGCCGCCTGCTCGATGGCCCCGACACGATCATTGCCGCCCTGTCCGAAACCGTCGGGACGAGCGGCACCGTCCTCGCCTATGCCGATTGGGAAGCGCGCTATGAGGACCTCGTCGACGAAGAAGGCCGCGTGCCGCCGGGCTGGCGCGACCATATCCCGCCCTTCGACCCGCTGCGCTCGCGCGCCATCCGCGACAACGGCGTTCTGCCGGAGTTCCTGCGGACGACGCCCGGCGCGTTGCGCAGCGGCAATCCTGGCGCCTCCATTGTCGCACTGGGGGCGAAGGCGGCGTGGTTCACCGCCGAGCACCCGCTCGACTACGGCTATGGCGAGGGCTCGCCGCTCGCCAAGCTGGTCGAGGCCGGCGGCAAGGTGCTGATGCTCGGCGCCCCGCTCGATACGCTGACCCTGCTGCACCATGCCGAGCATCTGGCTGATATCCCCGGCAAGCGCGTCCGGCGGATCGAGGTGCCGCTGGCGACGGCGACGGGTGTCCAATGGCGCATGATCGAGGAGTTCGATACCGGCGACCCGATCGTGGACGGGCTGTCGGAGGATTATTTCGCAGAGATCGTGACGGAGTTCCTCGCCGGCGGCCAGGGCCGGCGGGGACTGATCGGCGCCGCTCCATCCGTGCTGGTCGATGCGGCGGCGATCACCGCCTTTGGTGTCAACTGGCTCCAGACACGGTTCGGATCGCCCTCACCTCGAATCTGAGGTTCATCGCCCAAGCCGTTGGAAAAGAGTCGCCCCCGGCTACACCGCCCCGTCGCGGCGACCGCCGCGGTGATCGCCGGCGAGCCTGCGCATCGCCCAGAAATAGACCGGGTAAGGCAGCAGCCGCATCCCCTTCATCAGCCAGGCGAGACGGCGGGGGAAGGCGATCTCGAAGCCCCCCCGGGCGAAACCATCGGCGATACGGACCGCCGCTTCTTCATGCGAGACCATGAACGGCATCGGGAAACTATTGCGCTGGGTCATCGCCGTGTCGACGAAGCCGGGATTGACCAGTTGCAGGCGGATGCCACGCCGCTCGCAATCGAACCTCAGCGCCTCGCAGAGGTGAATGGCAGCTGCCTTCGAGGCGCCGTAGGCCGCTGCGCCCGGCAGACCGCGATAGCCAGCCAGCGAGGCGTTGACCGCGATCTGTCCCTTGCCGCGCGCCGCCATGCGCTCGGCGACAGCCGCAGCGCCACGCACGACACCGAGGAAGTTGACGGCGAAGACCTGCTCGAAAGCCGTGACGTCGACCAAACCCGGCCCATTGCGCGGAGCGATGCCGGCATTGAGAAAGGCCAGCGCGATCGGCCCATGCACGCTCTCGATGCCGTCGACGACCGCTGCCATCGCTGCCGGATCGGCGACATCGCCGGCATGGGCGACGATCCGCCCCGCGAGCCCATCCGCACTGAGCGCCAGCGCCTCCAACCTGTCGAGCCGGCGCGCGGTTGCGGCGACCGTCCAGCCACGCCGGGCCAGCTCGAGCGCCACGGCCGCGCCGATGCCGGAACTCGCCCCGGTCACCCAGGCGACACCGTCCTGCGGCTCGATGCGCGGCATGGTCATGTCTCGGTCGGGCCTCCTTGCCGCGGCAGTCCTGCGCCGGACCCTAGTGATGGGAAGCCCGCAGCGGAAGCCCCGCCGGTAGCGCACCCGCGTGGCCACCCACCGTCTTTTCCGCGCCGGCCTCGCCTGCGATAGTTCGGGCGATGAAGGAGATCGCGATGCCGACCGAGTTGCTGTTCCGAAACGACGCCTATCTGGCCGAGACCCCCGCAACCGTCGTCGCGATCAACGAGCGCGGCGGCATCGAGCTCGACCGGACCGTATTCTACGCCACCGGCGGCGGCCAGCCGGGCGATGCCGGCATCCTCGTCCGCAATGACGGTACCGAGATCACGATCGGCATGGCGATCTACAATCCCGAGGACAAGAGCCGCATCCTGCATGTCCCGCTCGAAGGCCAGGCGGCGCCCGCCATTGGCGAGGCGCTGCTCGCCAGGCTGGACTGGGAGCGCCGGCTGAAACGCATGCGCATCCACACCGCGCTGCATCTGCTCAGCGTCATCCTGCCCTATCCCGTCACCGGCGGCGCGATCGGGGACGGCGACGGGCGGCTCGACTTCGACATTCCCGAAGGCGGGCTCGACAAGGCGGAGCTGACCGAGAAGCTCTCGGCGCTCGTGGCGAAAAATGCCCCGATCACGGAACGCTGGATCACCGACGAGGAGCTCGACGCCAATCCGGGCCTGGTCAAGACGATGTCGGTCAAGCCGCCGCGCGGCTCGGGCCGGGTCCGGCTGGTCTCGATCGAGGGTATCGACCTGCAGCCCTGCGGCGGCACGCATGTGCGCAACACCTCCGAGATCGGTGCGGTCGCCATCACCGATGTCGAGAAGAAGGGCAAACAGAACCGGCGCGTGCGCATCGCGCTCGCTTGAACTTTCCGTCATAACATCCTGAAAACAGACTCCCTTCGAGGACGCAGTCCATGGCTCGCAACGACATCTTCGTCTCCACGCAATGGCTGGCCGAGCGGCTCGACGCGCCCGACATCGTCGTGGTCGACGGCTCCTATTATCTGCCGGCCCAGAAGCGCGATGCGGGTGCCGAATATCTGCAGCAGCGCATCCCCGGCGCGGTCCGCTTCGATGTCGACGTGATCAAGGACGAGAGCTCCAGCCTGCCGCATATGCTGCCGCGGCCCGATGCCTTCGCCGCCACCGTCGGCGCCATGGGCATCGGCGACGGCATGCGCATCGTCGTCTATGATGGGCTCGGCCTGTTCTCGGCGCCGCGCGTGCGCTGGACCTTCCAGACATTCGGCGCCAAGGACGTGGTCATCCTAGACGGCGGCCTGCCGCAATGGCTGGCCGAAGGCCGGCCCGTCAGGGATGGCGCGCCGCGGCAGCGCGCGCCGCGCAGCTTCACCGCCAGGCTCGACCATTCCGCCGTCGCCGATATCGACGATGTGGCGCGCGCGCTGGAGAGCGGCGCGATCCAGGTCGTCGATGCCCGCCCGGCCGACCGCTTCCGCGGCGAGGCGCCGGAGCCGCGCCCCGGCTTGCGCTCGGGCCATATGCCGGGCGCGCTCAACCTGCCCTCCTCGGCGCTGGTGGTCGACGGCAAGCTCAAGGAGCCGGAAGCGCTCGCCGCAGCCTTCCGCGAGGCCGGCGTCGACATCGACAAGCCGTTGCTGACCAGCTGCGGCTCGGGCGTCTCGGCGGTGGTCCTGTCGACGGCGCTGGAGCTGCTCGGCAAGCCGGCGCGTGCCGTCTATGACGGCTCCTGGGCCGAATGGGGCGCGAGCGAGCGCCCGGTCGCGACC
>NZ_JBWKNL010000008.1:0-254994 GCF_059415545.1 Allobosea sp. GW821-FHT10B12 | reverse complement strand
GCCAGCGCGCTGCTCACGGTCCATCCCAAGGGCGATATCGAGATCATCCGCCAGGTCGCAGCTCGCCCGCCGCCGCCACCGCTGCCGCCGCCGCTGCCACCACCGCCGCTTCCGCCGCCGCCGCTGCCGTCGCTGCCGCCGCCGCTCGCGTTACTTGCCGAACCGCTTCCCGATCCGCCGCTGCCGGAGTTTCCGTCTCCGCCGCCGCCCGAGCCGTCATTTCCGTTACGGCCATTGCCGCCGGAGTTCGAATCGCTGCTCGGCCCGCCGGAAGACAGGGCTCCCGTCGTCAATGGCGGGCACATCCAGTACTGAGTGCCGCCCTGCTGAATCAGGGTGCAGGCGGCATTGGGAGCGCGCGTGCGCCTGCCATTGGCGGAAACCGCGTTGTAGTATTCGACACCGCCAGGAGCTGCGCCCTGAGCTGCGGGCGCCGGCGTGCCGATCGACGCGGTGGTCCGTGGCGGGCACGTCCACAGCAGGTCGCGGTCATATTGCACGATGATGCAGTCCCGGCTCGGCGCGCGCGTTCTGCGGCCGTTCGGGGATGTGGCGTTGTAGTATTGCACCCCGCCGGCATCGGCCAGGGTCGGTCCGGGCCTCGAGGCCGTGCTCGGGCGGAACGGGTTGCCGCGCGCCGCCGGATCGCATTCCCACAGCCATTTGTCTCTGATGAGCTTGCGTTCGCAGGCCCCGTGGGGCCGTGGTGTCGGGCTGCCGTTGACCGCGACGCCTTCGTGGTACTCCGGCCATGAGCCGGCTCCTTGGGCATAAGCAAAGGTCGACGTGGTCGCGAGAAGTCCCGCAATAAAGATCTTGCTCTGCAGGTATCGCATGACGTGCCTCCCGCCCGGGAGGTCTGGTGCCCGCCCAGCGCAAAAAGATGTATTTCGGGAAGGCCTGCTTTGACTTCGGAGCTGGGCCAATCCGACACGTTAAGCAATAGCATGCGGTATTGACTTGATTTTATTCTATTCGAGTGAAAGCTTTAGGTCGCTCGAACTAATCCGATAGGATTACTGCTGGACGAAGCAGCCGGGAGGGAGGCGAGAGATGATGACGTCCTGGAAATGGGCGATGCCGGCACTGGCGGCATTGCTGCTTGCCCATCCGGCGCTCGCCCAGATCGGCACGCCGGGCAATGCGCCGCTGACGCCGGGTGGGCCGCGCCAGGGTCTGGGGCCGCCCTCGATCTTCGACAATACGCCCGACATCAGGCTGCATGCGCCGGGGGCAGGTGGCATTCCCGGCGCCGGCCCGCCGATCGACTATGGCGGCACGCCGCGTTCGGCGCCGCGCTCGTCGAACCCGATCTACATGCCGCGCTACGGGGCGAGTGAGGATCCTTCCCTCCGCGGCGCGCTCGCGGCCTATTGCCGGACGCCGCGCCGAAGCTGTGCGGCGCCCAGCCGGGCTCGGGCCGGTGCGGCTTGCCTCTGCCGTCTGCCGAACGGAGCGCGGCTGCGCGGGCGCGTCGTGCGCTAAGGCGCTTTGCGAAGCGGTCATCGTTTTGGTGCCGGAGCCGATCGGGCTGACACGGCTCGACCAGTCGTCGATGCCGGTCGCAGCCAAACTTTCGCCGTGTCGCTCGGCTTGGCTGCCGTCGGCTGACAGAAAGAAGACGCGGCGGCGCTCCCGGGAGATTGCGGGGTTGCGCCGTGATCGGCAATGTGCAGATGAAGGAAATTGTTAAATTTTACTAGTAAAAACAATATCTTAGAGGAATTGTATTGTTATCCAAGCTTTGGGCTGATTTGCGGCCGCGCCTCGTCCTGCCTTCATTCGGTCGATTCATTTTCCTGCGGGGCGGTGCTTACAACGCCGCCATCGCGCGCATGCTGCTGGCCGTATCGCTCTGGTATTCTCTCTATCACGCCGGCACCGCGGACAATTGGGACTACTATCTCAAATCGCTCGCGGCCTGGGGCTGGGTGCCGAAGGGCCTCGTCAAGATCCTCAGCCATGTCCTCGGCGGTCCCCCGTCGCAGGATTTCGTGATCGGGCTGCAGAAGGCCGGCTACGTCGCCATCGCGATGATGTTCGTCGGGCTGTTCTCGCGCCTGTCGACGATCGCAGCGGCACTGATCACGACGCTCTATGCCTCTCTGATGGTGTCGTTCGGGCCGTTCTGGTCGCATGCGCTCAACGTCCAGCTGCTCGCCGCCCTGATCTTCATGTTCGGACGCTGCGGTGACCGGCTGTCGGTCGATGATCTCCTGCGCCGCTTGCTCGGGATGACAGACCCGGTGCTCAAACATGATGGCCGCTATTGGTGGCCGGTGCTCTTTGCCGAGCTCGCGACGCACATGTTCATGTGGGGCGCCTTCTTCCAGAAGATGCGCAACGGCAACGGCATCTGGTGGGCACTCTCCGACAATCTGAGGAACTCGCTCGCGATCTCCTGGGGGCATGGCCGCTTCGATCCGCCCGCGGCCGCGGAGTGGTTCATGAGCAGCCCGTGGATCTACAAGACCGGCGGCCTGCTGCAGCTCGCCGCGCAGGGCACGACGATCTTCGCGATCCTGCTCGTCCGCCGGCCCGTCGCCCGCGCGATCCTGGGCGGGCTCTTCTTCTTCATGGAGATCATGGGCCTGACGCATCTGTTCAGCTTCTGGCATCCGTTCTGGGGGCCGCTCTGCCTCCTGTCGATCGACTGGGAGTGGCTCTGGGGCGTCATCCGCAGGAAAACGCCGGCGCTGCCGGCCGATCGATCCCTGCCGCCTCTCGTCCGCACGCTCTGGATCCCCCGCCTCGCGCCGCAGGCCATCCGGCTGAGCCGCGCCTATCGGGCCGTCGTCTATGCGTTCGCAGCGGTGTTCTTCGGCTACTACACGGCCAATATCGTGTTCAGCCTCGGCGAAAAGCACCTGAACTTCCCGTTCTCCTCGATGGCCTTCTACAGCGAGAACCGGGACATCCCGCCCTATGACGTTCCCGGCTACTTCCCGATCTATCGCGGCTGGGTCGAGCTCACCGAAACCGGATCGACCCGGCCTCTCGCATTCGCCTGGCATCACAGCGATATCCTCGACACCATCATGCGGGCCGAGCCGGGCGAGGCGCAGATGCGAGCGGTTCATGCCTCGATCCGGACCCGGTATGGCGAGCGCGACGTCGGCCTCCAGAGCGGCACGAGACTGCTCGCGGGCCTCGGCGAGATCAGGACCTACCGGCAAATCGTCGCCGTTCCTCCGGCCCCGCGCCCGGCTCTGCCCCTGGTCGACCTCCATTCCGGGCTGCTGTCGGTCGAAGACGCGAAGGGCTTTCGGACCATCGGATCGGCGCTGAACTGGGACGAGGCGAGCCAGCGCTATGTCATCAGCCTGCGGCCCCATGGCTTCCTGAACCCGTCTTTCCGCATCCTGGCGCGGAGGAATGTGCGCGAGGAGCCGAAGGAGGTACCGGCCCAGCCATTGCCCGGGGAGTGGATCGACTCCAAGTTCTACGTGAGCAACACGCACGAGCCGACGGTGTTCGTCTACACGCTGATCGAAGTGACCGACCCCGCGCTGGGGATCGTGGAGACCTATGCCGGCCCCGAGAATTTCCAGACGCACCGATGAGCGAGCCCGACAACTATCTGCTCTATGACGGCGATTGCCCGTTCTGCTCGAACTACGTCGCCTATACGCGGCTGAGGGAGGCGGCCGGGCCGATCGCCATGCTCGATGCCCGCGAGTATCCCGACCTGGTCAGGCTGCATGCGCAGGAGGGGCGCGACATCAATCAGGGCATGGTCCTGCATCTGGACGGCGCCACCTATTTTGGCGGCGACGTCCTCAACCGGCTCGCCCTGATGAGTACCCGAAGCGACGCCTTCAACACGCTGACGGCAGCGCTGTTCAGGAGCCCGCGCCTGGCCAGGCTGCTCTACCCAACTTTGCGCGCCGGGCGGAACCTGACCTTGCGATTGCTGGGAAAGGAGCCGATCGAGCTCCTTCCAAAAGCGAAGGCCGGATCGGATCGCTCCGGCCCGGCCTGATCGGCTCCGGTTTTCGCAAGCCGGTGGGCTGGTGCTCGGTCGGCAGACCCGCCCGCTGCGGAGCTCCGTTGTGTTCACCTGCGTCTCGCCACCGCCCTAACCGTGCCGCCCTTGCCGCTGCCGCAATAGAAGCGGTCGCCGCCGGCCTCGAGCCCCGAGACGAAGACGCCCTGCGGCATGTGCACGCTGTTCAGCACCTTGCCGCTTTCGGGATCGACCTGGCGGAGCTCGCTCTCTTCGTCCTCCCAGGTCGCGTGCCAGAGCTCGC
Source organism: Allobosea sp. GW821-FHT10B12 (assembly GCF_059415545.1). Classification (NCBI taxonomy): domain Bacteria; kingdom Pseudomonadati; phylum Pseudomonadota; class Alphaproteobacteria; order Hyphomicrobiales; family Alloboseaceae; genus Allobosea; species Allobosea sp. GW821-FHT10B12. Next base: position 250,744 of record NZ_JBWKNL010000008.1, on the reverse strand, counting down.
CATCCGACCAGGTCACGCCGGTGACGAAGCGGTTGGACTGCAGCGTGCGCAGCACCTTGCCCGTCTCGGGGTCGATCTGGTGAATCTGGCGCTCGCGATAATGGCCGACCCAGAGCGTGCCTTCCGCCCAGGCGAGGCCGGAATCGGCGCCGCCGGCCGGCGCGGGGATGGTCGAGAGCACGCGCCCGCTGTCGGGGTCGATCTTCTGGATGCGGTCCTCGGCGATCTGGTAGAGGTGCTTGCCGTCGAAGGCGGTGCCGGCATGGGCGGGGACGTCGAGGCTGCGGACGGTCTCGCCGCTATCCGGGTCGAGCGCGTTGAGCTTGTCGCCCGAGGCGAACCAGACGTTCTTGCCGTCATAGCTGACGCCGTGCACGGCCTCGATGCCGGGGAAGGGGCCGTATTCGCGAAGGATCGTGGCTGTCCTGGTCATGGGATGATCTCCTCTGTTCGGTTGGACCGGGACGAGGTCTAACCATCCGGCAGCGGAGCCGGGAGTAACAAGGTTGTCGGGAAACCCGGCACCGGCGGCGTCAGCCAGCGCCGCGCCCGCGCCTTGCCGAAGGCCTGGATCTTGCCGGCCGCCGCCAGTGTCTCGAGTGCGCGCTGCATGTTGCGCTGGCTGGTATCGAGTGCCAGCGCCAGCGCCGAGCTCGACCAGGCCTCGCCATCGGCGAGGAGAGCGAGCACGTCGGCATGCGGCTCTTCCAGCGGCTGCGCCAGGACCGCGACCTCGCGCGCCCGGTGCGGTTTCAGGGCAAAGCCGCGGCCGGTCGCGTTGATCTGCGCGATCCCATGCAATTCGGCGCGCAGCCGGCCGATCTCGACCCGCAGACGGGCGCGATGCGACTCGTCGGCCTCCTTCGCCCCGCAGGCGCGCGCCAGCAGCACTTCACGCGAGACATCCCCCGGCCAGGCTTCGGCGAGTGTGCGCGCTAGCGCGAACAGGACCGGACGAGTTGCCAATGGGACGGCGATGCCCGCCTCGCGCACGGCATTGCGACAGGCATCGACGACGAAGCTGCCCGAGGCGAGCAGCGCCGCGACCTCGCCGAGCATCAGCGGGCGCTCCTCGCCGCGGAGGATCAATCGCGCCGCTGGCGCCTCCAATACGCGCGCAGCGGCCTCGACCTCGGCCGTGAGCGCCGGAATGCCGGAGCGATGAGCCGCCTCCGCCGCCCGCGCAAACGCCGCGCGAGCCGGCTCCGCCTGCAGCCGACGCAGCGCGATGCCGCCGATCGCGAGCGAGCGCGCCGCCTCCAGTGCCGGTGGCAGCGGGCTCTCGTCGAAGCCTGCGAGCACGAGCTCGGCCTCGCCGAGCCGGCCGATCAGCAGCAACCGACGCACTTCGATGGTGCGGGCATGGGCGGCGTTGGGGCGGTCGTCATGGGCTTCGAGCACGGCGCGTGCCGCATCGAGCGCCTTCGTCGGCCAGGAGAGATCGCGCGAGACCAGGGCGATCTCGGCCTCGGCGAGGGCGCAGCGCGCCCGCGCCACCGGCTCGCGCGCGCCGAAAGCCTGGCCGGCACGCTTGAGCAGCACCTTGGCCCGGGCGAGATCGCCGAGCTGCGCCATGGCGATGCCGCGCAACGCCAGCGCCGGCGCGTCCTCGCGCAGCGCGACGCGGTTGAGCGCTCCGAACGGATCGCCCGCCGCCAGGGCCCGTCCGGCCGCCGTGATCAGCGAATCCATGGCTGAGCCCGAAATCCCGCCAAACTTGTCACTCCCGCTCCAAACCGCCCGGGGCCTACCCCTGTTCCCGGCGCCGCATCGCGAGACGGCGGGCGGCGAATGTCAACCGAAGACAGGAGCAAGCACCATGACGGCTCATCTCACCGGCACCCGCGAGGACTGGCTCAGGGCCCGGCTCGACCTGCTCGCGGCCGAGAAGGCGCTGACCAAGCAGAGCGATGCCGTGGCGCTGCAGCGCCAGGCTCTGCCCTGGGTCAAGGTCGACAAGGATTATCGCTTCGTCACCGAGGCGGGCGAGGCGGGGCTGGGCGATCTCTTCGCCGGGCGCTCGCAGCTCCTGATCTACCACTTCATGTTCGGCCCGGACTTTGCCGCCGGCTGCCCGTCCTGCTCGCTGATCGCCGACGGCTTCAACGGCATCCACGTCCATCTCGCCAACCATGACGTGACGCTGACGGCGGTGTCGCTGGCCTCGCTCGACAAGCTCGTCGCCTTCAAGCGGCGCATGGGCTGGAGCTTCCCCTGGGCCTCTTCGGCGACGGGCGACTTCAACTTCGATTTCAGCGCCTCCTACACCGAGGAGCAGGAACGGCAGGGCACGGTCGACTACAATTTCCAGCGCGAGCCGCAGATCGACTGGAGCAGCAACGGCGTCGTCTCCGGGCTCGCCGTGCAGAGCGGTACGACGCCTTCAGGCTATATGCGCGAGCGGCCCGGGATGAGCGCCTTCATCCGCGAGGATGGCGCGATCTACCACACCTATTCCAGCTATGCCCGCGGCATGGACGCGATCTGGAGCATGTATCCCTGGCTCGACCGCGCGCCGAAGGGGCGCAACGAGCCCACCGGGCCCTGGTGGCGCCTGCGCGACGCCTACCCGGCATCGGCAGCCGCCGCGGCGCAATCATGCTGTGCCTGAGCCCCCGGGCACAGACTGATCGCGGAGCGCCGGACATTATGTCCGGCGTCTCCGTCGCCGATGCTGGCAGCGTCTTCCTCGTTGTCTGCGTGCTGCTGTTCCTCGCCAGTGTGAGCGCGACCGTCACGATCTGCCTCGCCATGGCCGATATGGGCGAGGTGCCGATGGCCGGCGGCTGGTCGATGTCGACCGCCTGGACGCCGCTCTGCGGTGGTTCGTGGCCGGCCGCCGCCGGGGCGTTCACCGGGATGTGGGCCGCGATGACGACAGCAATGATGCTACCCTCGCTTGCGCCCGTGCTCTGGCGGCTTCGCGAGAGTGCTGCAGAAGCCGGTGAGACCAGCCCGGGCCTGTTCGCCGCGATCACCGGCCTCGGCTATCTCCTGGTCTGGTCAGTGCTCGGCCTGGCGGTTTTCGCCGGTGGTGCTCTCCTGCTGGAGGCTGCCCTGCGTTGGCCGCAACTGGCCCGCACCGTGCCGTTCGTCGCATGCCTAGCCGTGATCGCAGCCGGTCTCTTCCAGGCATCGCGCTGGAAGCTGGGACTGCTCGGCCATTGCTCCGCAGCGGCTGCGCAGGGCGTCGGCGCGGCGGCTGCAATGGGGCAGGGGCTGCGGCTCGGCCTCGCCTGTTGTGCCTCCTGCAGCGGGCTGACCGTGCTGCTGCTGGTCGGCGGCGTGATGGATCTGCGCGGCATGGCCGTGATCGCGGCGGCGATCACCGCCGAGCGGCTGGCTCCGGCAGGCGAGCGCGTCGCTTGCGCCACCGGTGCCCTGATGCTCGGGGCAGGCGCGGTCCAGTTCGCGCAGGCGCTCTGGCAGCTCTGAGCGGCGTCGCCATGTCTGCCATGCATTTTTGCATCTGCTCAGAAACGCGCCACGCAGTGCCGCGTCGCCCCGCACTGGCCTATACAGGTCGCAGGCGATCCATGGGTCGGATCGCACGCAAAGATTGCACGGCTAGAGAGGAAACGCACATGACGATCAAAGCCCGATTTCTCATCGGAGCGGCCTTCGCCACGGCAGTGCTCGCAGGGGCGCCGGCGCGCGCCGACATCACCATCGGCCTGCTCGCGCCGCTGACCGGCCCGGTCGCGGCCTATGGCGACCAGGTCAAGAACGGCGCCCAGGCCGCCGTCGACGCGATCAACAAGAAGGGCGGCATCGGGGGCGAGAAGGTCATCCTGAAGCTCGCCGACGATGCCGGCGACCCGAAGCAGGGCGTCTCGGCCGCCAACCTCCTGGTCGGCGACAAGGTCCGCTTCGTCGTCGGCCCGGTGACCTCCGGCGTCGCCATGGCTGCTTCCGACGTCTTCGCCGAGAGCGGCGTGCTGATGGTGACGCCGACCGCGACCTCGCCGGCCCTGACCAGCCGCGGCCTCGCCAATGTCTTCCGCACCTGCGGCCGCGACGACCAGCAGGCCGAGGTCGCCGCCGCCTACGTCCTGAAGAACCTGAAGGGCAAGAAGGTCGCCATCGTCCACGACAAGGGCACCTATGGCAAAGGCCTCGCCGATTCCTTCAAGAAGGGCATCAATGCCGGCGGCGTCACCGAGGTCGCCTATCTCACCGTGAACCCGGGCGACAAGGATCTCGCGGCGGTGATCACACGGCTGAAGTCCGGCGGTGCCGAGGCGATCTATTTCGGTGGCTACCACCCCGAAGGCGGCCTGCTCGCCCGCCAGCTGCACGATGCCGGCGTCAAGGCGACGATCATCGGCGGCGAGGGCCTCTCCAACACCGAGCTCTGGGCGATCGGCGGCGACACCGCGGCCGGCACGCTCTTCACCAACGCCACCGACGCGCTGAAGAACCCGGCTTCGGCCGAGGCGGTGGCCGTGCTCAAGGAGAAGGGCATCCCGCCGGAGGCCTTCACGCTCAACGCCTATGCCGCCGTCGAGGTGCTGAAGGCAGGCATCGAGAAGGTCGGCAAGGACGCCAAGGCCGATGCGGTCGCCAAGGCGCTGAAAGCTGGCCTCGAGGTCAAGACCGCGATCGGCACGCTGACCTATGGCAAGACCGGCGATCTGAGCTCGCCGAGCTTCTCGATGTACAAGTGGGAAGCCGGCAAGATCGTTGCCGCCGACTGACGAGAGCGCTTCAGGAATGAGGGGAGGGGCCCGCGGCGTGCCGCGGGGCCCTTTTTCATTTTCCCGTCATTGCGAGCGCAGCGAAGCAATCCAGAGCAGCAATGCCCTACGTCTCCTGGATTGCTTCGTCGCTTCGCTTCTCGCAATGACGGCCCTTTCTCCTGAACGCGCCGTTCGGGAACCGTTCAGGCGCCGGATCGTTCAGTCCGGCGACCGAACGGGAATTGTCCATGCCAGCCGCCGATGCCATCGCCGCCAAGCAGTCGCTCGCCAAGCCGTCACTGATCGCGATTCGGCGGGAAGCGGACGGCTATGGCATCCGCTTCGGCCTGAACGAGGCCGAGGATGCGGCAATGCCGGGCCCGGTCTTCGCCACGCTCGACGAGGCGATGGCCTGGATCGAGCGTATCGACCGTGCCGGCGGCCATTGACGCGACCTGATCGGGGGCGATCTGTTCGATGCCTGTCGATCAGCTCTCCTGATGGCTTGTCAAAGCGGGTCGCGATCGGGCATAGAGCCTTCCAACGGAGACGTGGCCGAGAGGCTGAAGGCACTCGTTTGCTAAATGAGCATACCCCACAAGGGTATCGAGGGTTCGAATCCCTCCGTCTCCGCCACTACCCCTATCTATTTGAAAAATAAGCCCTTTATTCGGCTGTGACTCGCCGATTTGGGGTCATGTTTGGGGTGCAGAGCGTCTCTGCCATCTCCTATTGCGACTTGTTCGGTAAGCGAGAATCGCGACACTCCCGATTTCGTCCGCGAACCCATTAAGCAGTTGCAGAGATCGGACTGCTGAACTGCGATGCGCAACCATCTCTCGCACACCATGACGGATCGCGTGCTCTGTGACGAAGGTGCCGAGCGCCTGATCGGGTCTCTGGATCGCCTCAAGCGGGCTGGGCTGGAAGATACTGCTGTGACGGGCGGCGTTGCCATCGCACTGCATCTGGCCAAAGCAGGATGCCTGCAAAGCCATCGGCGGCTCAACGACCTCGACATCGTCGTAGCGAGGGCGGACGAGTTATCGCCAAAGCTTGGGGCTGCATTTCTGGTTTCCCATGCGCATCTCGACGCCCGCCCCGGCAGGATGCTGCTTCAGGTCGTTGATCCCCTCACCGCGTTGCGTATCGATATCTTCGGAGCATATGGCGACACGCTCGCCCGCAGCCAAAACCTCGCATTTCGAGGCAATCCTGTTCGATTGGTCGCGCCCGCTGATCTCACCGCGCGGCTCGCTGCTCTGCTTCTTGATCTCGGTCTGGGCGAGACTGTGCCAACGAAGCATGCGCGCGATTTCGATGCCCTGTCGGCAGCTTGCCCGTCAGACGAAGCGAAGGCCGCATGGCGCGATCATCGCCGCCATTGGCACCCTGAAAGCTTCGCAGAGGCGTGTCAGATGGTGCGCGAGCTAGTCGGCCAGCACAAAAATCTCCTTGTCGACTCCCCCACGCTGCGAGGAGAGCGGCCTTGTCCGCAATGCCGGGAGAGCCCGATCTTCAAGCTGGCGCGAGACGAGGAGATCGTGGCGCTATTGGGTTACCGGTGACAGATCACTTGGCAAGGCATCCGGGAAGGATGCGAGATCGACATCATACACTTCTCCGGCAAGGATAAACCTGCGGTCGTTGATGTCGGGGGCATATGGCGCGCATAGAGCAATTCGTTCAGCCGAAGTATCTTTATCGATATCGGCCCATCCGAAGTCGCGCGGAGCTTCGGCAGGAGCTTTCGGCTCTGCGAGAGGGATACATCTGGACCACACCCTACACGGGCCAAAACGATCCCACCGAAGGCCAATATTGAGTTCGCGAGCAGGCCGGGCCGAGCCAGAGGGCATCCTCCAGCCCACAGAAGCGGTTGGTTTTGGGGTGGCGCGCACCATCTTTCCGTCGAGCGATCAAGCCCGACGGATCGTCTTCGCATTTGGCGATAGAGCCGATGGGACCGGCGCGGGACTAGCGGGAGGCGATCGCCGTCATCTCGACGAGGAGGTCGGGATAGGCAAGGCGCGCCTCGACAGTCGCGCGGGCCGGCGCGTGGTCTTTTGCGACCCAGGCGTCCCAAGCTTCGTTCATGGCGGCGAACCCCACCATGTCGGCGAGGTAAATGGTAACGCTGACCAGGTTGTTCTTGGAAACGCCGGCCTGGGCCAGCGTCTCATCGAGGCTGAGCAGAACTTCCTCGGTCTGCACCTTGACGGATTGTCCGCGCGTCTGCTCGGCGACATGGCCCGCGAGAAAGATCAAATCTCCAACGACAACTGCGTCGCTCCAGCGTTCCGTCATGCCAATTCGTTCAATCATAGGGTCAGCTCCATCTATTCGGTCTTCGGCCGGTTTCCCGGGATCGGTTCGCCGGCGCTGATCGCCTCTATGACGCACATCGCGACGACGCCATATCGCCGCGATGCGCCATTTGGCCGGACTCCACTGCAATTGGTGTTACGCAAACCGAATGAGCCGTCACGCTGCCGAGCCAAAGCCGATTGTCTGCGGCATCCAATACTCCACAGATGCGAGGCGTATCGTAATCGTCGAATTCACGGTCCAGCCCTGCAAGGACAGTCAATATCGCATCTCGCGGAGCGTTGCCCGCCTTCAGCCTTTCGAAAATAGGCCTGGCATGGGTGCCGTTGCTGACAACTGCGAACCGCTCATTCCAGACCATGCACTCGTAGGCAATATAGGGGCTATCCGAAGCGGCATCGGGGCTGCCGGCGCGCGGGACGATCTGGATTGACCGCCCGGATTGTCTCGCTGCCCTGTTGGGAAAGGATCGGCTGGAAACGCGATAGGCCGCGACTGTCAGCCCGGTGCGTCCAGTTCCGATAATGCGCCCAACGTACATGTCAAATCCCCATGCCCGGCGCGGCATACACGTCGGCGACTTGATCGGTGTCGTGGAAAGATTCAAAATCACATCATCGCTTTAGAGCGATGTGCTCCTCAAGATCATCCAGGTCGGTCATCAAAGACCCTGTGAGCGGGGGCTGCGACGGGCTCGCCGTCGAGAAGCGTGCTGAAGGCCTGCGCTGCGCGCCCGACATAGCGTTCCTTATGCCGGAGCTTGACGAAGTGCCGGTGGGGAATCTCCGCCGCGACCTCGGTGAGCAGGCCTGAGTTTAAGTCGCTGGCGACAACGAGCTTCGACATCAGGCCAGCGGCGGAGCCTGCTGCGACCGCGGTGCGCACGGCTTCGTTGGCCGGCAGTTCCAGCATGACCTCGAGGTCGGCGATAGAATGGCCGGCGCACGCGAGAACCGCTTCAAGGGCCTGCCGGGTACCCGAACCGGGCTCGCGCAAGACCCAGGGGCTCTCGCCGAATGCTGACGGGTCCACGCGTGTGCGCCTAGCCCAGGGGTGAGCGGGCGCGACGACAATCGCCAGTTCGTCTAGCGCGACGACCTCCTGCACCAGAAGCGGATCATCAATCTCGCCTTCGACGAAACCGATGTCGGCGCGTCCGTTATGAATGGAAGCTGCGACCGTCTCGGTGTTGCCGATCATCAGCGGTGTCTCGATACCCGGGTGTTGGCTGCGAAACAGGGCAAGCTTCTGCGGCAGCCAGTAGTTGCCGACCGTTTGACTCGCAGCGAAGGACAGTCGCCCGCGCTTTAGCCCGGCAAGATCCGACAGGATCTGCTCGCCAGCGACCGCACGGGCAAGGATCGCACGCGCCTCGTTCAGAAACTGGCGCCCGGCATCGGTCAGGACAATTCGGCGCCCGACGCGGTCGAACAGTTTCACGGCATGGCGATGTTCAAGCGCCGCAATCGCCGCACTCGTCGCCGACTGGGTGAGGCTCAGCTCCGTGGCGGCGCGTGTGACGTGCTCACGCTCAGCGACCGCGACAAAAATGCGAAGCTGTTCGAGGGTCATGAGCGTCGACGGTTCCGCGGAGTTTCGGCAGCCTGCAACGAAAATGATCGATTTGATCGATCGAAACAAGAGAAACAACACGTTGGATTGCTTGAACCAGATGGCTCAAAACCCGGCCCATAGAATTCCAGGTGCTGTGATGATGCTTCAAAGCCCACATCGGGCGAGTCTGACCGATAGAGCAGTCTCGGGCGTGAAGCGCTTCGGGCCAGGTGTGCTGCTGTGTTTGGCCGTTTCGGTTGCCGCGCTCGCGGCCGAGCGCCTCGAAGCCGCATTCTTCCAGCGGGCCTGGCTCGAAGCGCTCGTCTTGGCGATCCTTATCGGAACCCTGGTCAGGTCCCTCTGGAAGCCCGATAACCGCTGGCGCCCGGGCATCTCGTTTTCAGCGAAGGCGCTGCTGGAGGTTGCGGTCGTGTTGCTCGGTGCCTCCCTGAGCGCTGCGACGATCGCCGTCACCGGCGCTCCACTCCTGCTTGGTATCGCCGCCGTGGTTTTCGTCGCGGTCGGCCTGAGCTACGGCATCGGCCGCCTGCTGGGACTGTCGCAAAGGATGGCGATCCTCGTCGCTTGCGGCAATTCCATCTGCGGAAATTCGGCGATCGCGGCAACGGCGCCAGTCATCGGCGCTGACGGCGAGGATATCGCCGCCTCGATTGCCTTCACTGCCGTGCTCGGGGTCGTGGTCGTGCTCGGCTTGCCGCTCCTGATTCCGATGCTCGGCCTCAGCACCCAGCAATTCGGAATCCTGTCCGGCCTGACGGTCTATGCCGTCCCCCAGGTCCTGGCGGCCACGGCTCCGGCGGGGCCGACCGCGATCCAGATCGGAACCTTGGTCAAACTGGTGCGCGTGCTCATGCTGGGACCTGTCGTCCTGCTACTCGCGCTGCTGTCGGGACGGCTGCGCCCCGAGGCGAATGAGCCGGCACCGCACGAGTCGGCGGAAGCTCGGCCCAAATTGCGCCCATTCGCCGTCCAACACCTCGTACCCTGGTTCATCGTTGGCTTCATGGTGATGGCGGCGCTTCGCTCGGCCGGGTTGATTCCAACGGCTCTGCTGACGCCGATCGCGACTGTCGCGCATGTGCTGACGATCGTCTCGATGGCGGCGCTCGGGCTCAGCGTCGACATCCGCTCCGTTGCCAAGGCCGGCCCCCGCATTACAGCCACGGTCGTCCTCTCGATCCTCGTGCTGATGACGATCTCGCTCGGCCTCATCCGCCTGCTTGCGGTGCCCTGAACCACCCAGACAAGAAGAAGCGGGCCTGAATGGTCGCTTCTCGGCTGCTCAGCTATGAGTCTCAGGACTTGCACTTCCGGGAGGCCACGGACGCACGCCCTTCAGATCATTGGCCAAACTGGAAGGCCTGCGTTACGGGGGGTATGCCTTCTTTCGTCATTGTCCCCGCATGCAGTCGGGGCAATTCTTGGCACAATAGGCGCTGACAGACCACGAAATGGATACCTCGACCCTCCTAATTGTCCATCGGGTGATGAGCGAGCGGAGCATCCGGGGCACTGCCCGGGTGATGAGGAAGCCGGTTTCAAGCATTGCCGCCGCAATCGATCGCCTGGAGAGCCAGATCTCTGTGCCGCTTGTGCAGAAGGCGGGGACGAGCGTTGTTCTGACCCTTGAGGCGGAGAGGCTTTCTCCTGCCATCAAGCAGCTCGCCGAGCATGTCCAGGACATCATGGCTATCGGCAATCGCAGCAGGCAGGACGCCTCGCTGAGCCTGAGCGCTTTGGCCCGCTTCGCACATGTCGCCGAAACCGGCAGCATCCGCCGGGCGGCGAAGTCGCTCGGGCTGGGCCAACCTCAGCTTGCCCGCCAGATCGCACATGTCGAAGCGACACTCGGCTGTCGCCTGCTCAACCGTCGCGTGGACGGCTCGACCATGACAGAGGCGGGAAAGCGGCTGGTAAGCTCGACACGTGCCATCGAGGCGATCTGGAACGAACTTGCCCATGCGGCCGCCGGGCGGTCCCGCCGGAGTGCCGCGACGATCCGGCTCGGCTCGATCAGTCCAATGGGACATGACAGCTTCGTCGCTACGCTGCTCGCTTCGCTCGTCGCGACCTGGATGAATGACAAGCCCCGCCAACCCTTGTTGGTGGCCAACACGACCACCGAAGGACTGATCGCTGGCCTGAAGAGCGGCACCTACGATGCGGTGCTCCTGAACAGCGTCACCGTCCCAACGGATTTCGACAGTTATCTGATATCACGATCGCCGCTGTCGCTTGTCGGTCAGTCGCAGGTCATCAAAGCGGGAGAGGGCCGGGATGACCTGGCCAGGATCGTGCTTGGCTCTCCTATCGCCGTCCCAAGCCCAAGGAGCGGGCTACGCCAGATCATCAATCGCCTGCTGGCGGATACGCTTACCGAGGCTGAGCTGGACAGGCTGAAGGTGATCGAGCTGGATTCGATGCCCATCGTCATCAATCTGGTCCTGCATCACGGCGCCGTTTCGGTGCTGCCGTCGGAATCGGTCGCCCGGATGAGCGGTGACCTGCGGCAAATCCCGCTACCTGCAGAACTGGCCCTGCCATATTGGCTTGTCTGCCGGAAGAATGAGAGCGGACGCCAGACCGCCGACGCCCTGCTGACCGTGCTCGCGCGTTTGGGCTATGGCGAGAACGCAAAATAGCGCCTGAGAGTACGAAGGCGCGATCGGGCTGTGACCTTCGATGGCTCCGCGCCTCGCCCGATCGTTAGCGACGCGAGCAGCTTCGCAGGACCGCCCGGCGAGCCTGGCGGGTCTGAGGTCAGATCGTGGTGCAACAGAGCCAGACCAGCGACGCTTTCGGCCTCAGCATAAGGGCTCCGCCCCGCTCAACCAGAGGGGCTCCTCGCCCAGCGGCGAAGAGCGAAAATCGCTAGACTGCTGCGCACCCGATTTACGAGGCCTGGCGTCAATCCGGGCTAGATGGCGACGCTTGTTGTCGTCATTTAAGTATCGGATACCACTCGAGAATTCATGAAGTCGCAGTGCGGGATGCTGGGCATCTTATGCCAATCTGAAGAATTTGGGATATCCCAAAACATATACACCTCGACATAGGGTCATAGGGGCCTTCTCAGCAGTCAGAAGCTGTGCTTGGCTGCCCTATAAGAAGACCTTCAGGGGAACTAATGCATGTCATGACTGCCCTTTAGGCAGCCGCTCGGCTGCGCGACGGGATGCCGGCCGGGGACGCCCCCCAAGTCCGAAAGTAGAGCTGTCTCGACACTCAATATCAGCGCGGCACGATCCCCTTTGTGGTCGACGGTGCCCGGTTGCGCGAAGCGCATGCCGTTCTGCCTGCCGAGCGGCCCGCCCGGCAAAAGAAGGGTCGCCATCTTCGCTCGCATTGAAATCTAGGAAGACGAAAAATGCAGGAAATCTGGATCGACTACATCAACGCATTGGACACCAAGGCGCTGGAACTGACCAACGACGAAATCCTCGATGCCGTGTCGGAAGCGCTGGCCGCGCAAGGGCGTGGCGAAACAGTGATCGAACCCAGGGTTCACCTGGTTCCCGAGAGCTCCGACAAGGGCCATTTCAACGTCCTGCGCGGCTATGTGAAGCCGCTCGACTGCGCCGGCGTGAAGGTGGTCGGTGACTTCGTTGACAACTACAAAGTCGGCCTGCCTTCCGAAATGGCGTTGCTGAACCTGTTCAACCCGCGGACCGGCATGCCACAGGCCATCATCGACGCGACGGCTATCACGGACATGCGCACCGGCGCGATCACCGCGCTCGGCGCCAAGCACCTGGCGCGCAAGGACAGCAAGATCCTGGGCCATGTCGGCGCGCGCGGCACGTCCTACTGGAACGTCCGCCTGCTCGACCACCTGTTCGATTTCGACGAGATCCGTGTCCATTCGCGCCGTCCCGAGAGCCGGGAGGCCTTTGCCGCACGCCTGGAAAAGGACCTCGGCAAGAAGATCGTCGTGACGGACAACTGGGAAGATTGCCTGAAGGGCGCCGACATCATGGTGGAGGCGAGCCGCCTCCCCGAGCCGACGCCGCTGTTCAAGACGAGCTGGGTGAAGAAGGGCGCCTTCGTGGTTCCTTACGGGACGATGAGCGCGCTGGAGTTCGATCTCACCGACATCATGGACAAGGTCGTCGTCGACGACTGGGGTCAGTGCCAACCGGGTCGCCCCTTCGGCGCGCTTCGCCGGCATGTCGACGAGGGCAAGGTGACTCTGGAGACGCTCCACGGCGAACTTGGCCAGATCGTTGCAGGGCTGAAGCCTGGGCGCACCGACGACAGCGAAACAAACCTGTTCTGGCATCGCGGCCTGTCCTTGTCCGACATCGCGTTGGGACACGCCATGCTGGAAAAGGCCAGGGCACTGAACATCGGACAACGCCTACGCTACGCCTGAGCGACTGCCGTCAACCGTACACATCCAACAACAAGAGGGGTACGATCATGTTCAAGGTTTTCAAGGCGCTGGCTGGTGCCGTTCTTCTCGCCGGGCTCGCCAGCCCGGCTCTTGCGCAGACGGTCAAGGTCGGCAGCAAGAACTTCACCGAACAATATGTGCTCGCCGAAATCTACGCGGCAGCGCTTGAGAATGCCGGCATCAAGGTTGTCAGGAAGATCAATCTCGGTGGAACGCTGATCGCGCATCAGGCACTGACCACCGGCGAGATCGATCTTTATCCGGAATACACCGGCACCGCGCTGATCTCCGTCGTCAAAGGCAAGGTCCAGAGCGACCCGGATGCCGTCTACAAGGAGGTCAAGGACTTCTACGAGAACAACTTCAAGGTCACATGGCTGAAGCCCGATGCGATCAACAATGGCTATGCCCTGCTGGTCCGGCCGGAAACGGCGGCAGCCCATAACCTCAAGACGCTGAGCGATCTCGGCAAGGTTGCCTCCACGCTGATCCTGGGTGCTGGCCCTGAGTTCAGCGAGCGGGCAGACGGGTTGCCCGGCCTCAAGGCCACCTATGGCGCGGTGTTCAAGGAGTTCAAGCAGTTCGCCAAGCTCGGCCTGCGTTACGATGCGTTGGCCGCCAAGCAAATCGAGGTGGCGAACGGCTTCGCGACCGATTGGCAGATCGCCGACGGCAAGCTCGTCGCGCTCGACGACGACAAGAACCTGTTCCCTCCCTACTACGTCGCGCCCGTCATCAGGCAGGACACGCTCGCGGCCAATCCGAAGATCGCTGCGACGCTCGACGCTCTCTCCCCGCTGCTGGACAACGACACGATGCGTAAGCTCAACGCGCGGGTCGAGAAGGATCGGGAGGAGCCGAAGGACGTCGCCAAGGCGTTTCTGAAGGAAAAGGGCGTCATCAAGTGAATCACAGCGTTGGCCACGCCGTCGCCATGAAGCCTGCCGTCACGCTCGGGGCAGCCCGCTTGACCATCGGCGATATCGCTGACGTCGCCGATGGCCGGCGTTCCATCGTCTTCTCCGAAGCGGCCGAGGCCCGTATCGAGACCTCGGCGCGTACGCTCGCTTCGCTCAGCGCTGCGGGCGAGCGCATCTACGGCGTTACCACCGGTCTGGGTGCCGCCGTCGATACCGCATTGGAGGCGGATGACGGCGTGCAGATGCGCGTGCCGCTGGCGCGTTGCGTCGGCGTCGGCCGGGCCGGTTCGCGCCGGGAATTGCGCGCCATCATAGCGACCCGGGCCGCCCGGCTGGCCTGGGGGTGTTCCGGGGCGAGTCTTGCGGCAGCTCGCGGCCTGACCGGGCTGATTGAGTGTGACGTACAGCCGGTCGTGCCGATGACCGGCTCGATCGGAGAGGGGGATCTCGCACCGCTTGCCGCGATCGCCTCCGTTCTCACCGGGCAGGGCGCTGCGACTCTGGACGGCGAGATCATCCCCGGGGCCGTGGCGTTGGAACGCGCCGGTCTGGTTCCCCTCCGTCTCGTCGGCAAGGACGGCCTCGCGCTGGTGTCGTCCAATGCCGCTTCGGTCGGTCTCGCGGTGCTCTGCGTCGCCGATGCCCGGCACATGCTCTCGGCCGCCGTCGCGGCCGGAGCGCTTTCTTTCGAAGCCTACCGCTGCTCGCTGAATCCCATATCGGAGGCCGCGCTGGCACTGCGGCCCCTGCCGCGCCAGGAAGCGGTCGCAGGGGCGATGCGCGTGCTGCTTGAGGGCGGGACTCTTGTCCAGCCGGGCGCAGCCCGCCGCCTGCAGGACCCGCTGAGCTTCCGATGCATCGCCCCCGTCATGGGAGCGGCGGCTGCGGCGCTCGACGCGGCGCGCGATATCGTCGAGGCCGAACTCAATAGTAGCGACGACAATCCGGCGATCCTGGCGGAAGGGCACTCCCTGCCGAATGCCAATTTCGACACAACCCATCTGACGCTCACCTTCGAGACGCTGGGGCTCGCTCTGGCCCGGGTCGCGGCGATGGTCGGCGAGCGGATCATGAAGCTGATGTCGCCGGCTTCCAGCGATCTGCCGCGCTTTCTCAGCCCCATCCAGAATGGCCGCAATGGCTATGCCACGGTGCAGAAGACGGTTGCGGCCCTGGTTGCGGAAATCCAGCATCGGGCCAATCCGATGCCCATCTTCGTCCTGCCGGTCGCCGACCGGGTCGAGGATTACGCCACCATGGCGACGGCTGTGGTCGAGAAGACCGCCGACATCATCACGCGGCTGCGGCTGCTGATCGCTGTGGAGCTGATGGTCGCGGCCCAGGCCGTCGATCTGCGGGAGGGCATTGCTCTCGGCCGGGGCACCGCCGGCGTCCAAGCGGCGGTGCGCGGCGCCGTTGCCATGCTGACCGAAGACAGGCCCGCGACGCCCGACATCGAGGCGCTGGATGCGATGATCGCGGCAGGCGCCTTCGATGTCTTCGGCAGGATCGGCGAGGGGGCGAAGTGATGCTGCGCTGGGTTCCGACACATCTGCCCGAGATCGCTCAGGCGCTGTGGGAGCATGTCGTGCTCGTCGTGGTCTCGGTGGCGATCGCCCTGGCCATATCGCTGGTTCTCGGCGTCTACAGTGCGCGCCGACCTGCGGTTTACGCGGTTGTGGTCTTTCTGACCGGCGCCATCTTTGTGATTCCGAGCCTGGCGCTGTTCGCGCTGCTCATTCCTTTCCTTGGGCTCGGCTTCAAGCCGGCGATTGTCGGGCTCGTCTCCTATTGTCTGCTCGCCCTGGTCCGCAATGTGGCGCTCGGCATCAGGTCGGTACCGCCGGAGGTGCTCGATGCAGCGACGGGCATGGGTTACGATTCCTGGCGGCGGCTGCTGAGGATCGAGTTGCCGCTGGCGACGCCGCTTATCGTGTCCGGTGTCCGCATCGCCACCATCACTGTCATCGGGATCGCGACCGTTGCCGCCTATATCAATGCGGGCGGGCTGGGCACGATCATCTTCGCCGGCATCGACCAGCGCTATCCCGAGAAGATCCTGACCGGCGGCCTGCTGGCGTCCGCAATGGCAGTGGCGGCCGACTTCGCCCTGACGCGCCTCGAACGGCGCCTGCGCCTCGGACGGGTGGCCTGACATGTCGCTGATTACCGGAACCTTCGCCTGGGTCGCCGATCACTGGGACCTGATGCGGACCGCCTTGATCCAGCACGCGGAAATGAGCCTCTGGTCGCTCGGTCTGGCCCTCGCTATCGGCATCCCGCTCGCCATCTCCGTTTTGGGGCGCGAGCGGCTGGCCGCGCTCGCCATCAACGTCGTCAACACGCTCCGCACCATCCCAAGTCTCGCGATCCTCGCCGCGGCCTTGCCGCTGCTCGGAATCGGCCTCGTGCCGTCCGTCGTCGCGCTGGTGGTGCTGGCGCTGCCGCCGATCCTGCTCAACACCTATATCGGCCTGCGGGAAGTGGATGCCGATCTCGTCGACGCGGCAGCAGGGATGGGCATGACGCGCGGCCAGATCCTGCGCAAGGTCCAGATCCCGCTAGCCGCCCCGGCGATCTTCGCGGGCATGCGGACGGCTGCCATCCAGGTGATTTCGGGGGCGACGCTCGCCTCCTTCATCGGCGGCGGCGGCCTCGGAGATTTCATCACGGCGGGGATCGCGGTCATGGACCAGCAGCGGCTGCTTGCCGGAGCGATTCCGATCGCGCTCCTCGCGATGGGCGTCGAAATACTGCTGGGTTTTGCGGAACGGCGCCTGTTCAGGGACGTGCGCGAGGGAGGCAATGCGCGATGATCAGGCTGGAAGGCATCACCAAGCGCTTCGGCGCCGCCAAGCCCTCGGTGGACGATGTGACCATCGAGATGCCGGAAGGGACAACGACCGCGCTCATCGGCCCTTCCGGCTGCGGCAAGACCACGACGATGCGGATGATCAACCGCATGATCGAGCCGAGCGCAGGCCGTATCTTCATCGAGGGGCAAGACGTCACCGGCCTCGACCCCGTGACGCTGCGGCGGCGCATCGGCTACGTCATCCAGCAGATCGGCCTCTTCCCGCATATGACGGTGGCGGAGAACATCGCCACGGTGCCGCGCCTGCTGGGCTGGACGAAGGGCAGGACCGAAGAGCGCATCGACGAGCTCCTGACGCTGGTCGGGCTCGAGCCGGAGCGTTTCCGCAGCATGATGCCGCATCGCCTGTCCGGCGGGCAGCGCCAGCGCGTCGGCGTGGCGCGCGCGCTGGCCGCCGATCCACCGGTCATGCTGATGGACGAGCCTTTCGGCGCCATCGATCCGATCGCGCGCGAGCGGCTCCAGGACGAGTTCAAGGACATCCTCAAGCGCGTGCGCAAGACCATCGTCATGGTCACGCATGATCTCGACGAGGCGATGAAGATGGGCGACCGCGTTGCCATCATGCGCGACGGCCGGCTCATCCAGTGTGCGACGCCGGACGAGATTCTCGCTGCGCCGGCCGATTCTTTCGTCGAGGCCTTCGTCGGGCCTGACCGTGCGCTCAAGCGCCTCAGCCTGCGCACGGTCGATGCGCTGATGCAGCCGGGGGCAATTGCGGATGCGCCCGTGGTCGCCAGCGGCGCATCGGTCCGAGAAGCGCTGGCGCGCCTGATAGGCTCCGGCATTCGCAGCGTGAACGTTCGCGGCTCTGACGGAACCATCCTGGGCCATGTCACGCGCGACGCCATTCTCGACGGGGCGGATGCCGCGGCATGAGCTGGGTCGCCAATGCCCGCATGTACGCGGTGACCGCGGACGCTTCTGCCGCCTGGGCTGAGCTTTTTGCCTGGGTCGCCCGCAAGAGCGGCGTCGATCTGGAGACGATCGAGCATCACACGAGCTTGCCGATGACGGCGCTGTGGACGCGAGCCGATCTGGGTGCCGCGTTCATGTGCGGCCGGCCCTGGACGCGGGCCGAGCCGAAGCCGGTGCCGATCGCCTGTCCCGTGCCGGCGCCGGCTCGCTACGAAGGCGCTCCGCGTTACATGACCGATATCGTCGTGCGGGCCGACAGTCCCTTCCGGACGCTGGAGGATACGTTCGGCCATCGCATCGGCTACACGCTGGAGGAATCGCAGTCCGGCTTCAATGCCTTGCGCCACCATCTGCTCGGCTACCGCTCGGCGAGCCGGCCCGCGCTCTATGCGGAAAGCGTCGGTCCGCTGCATACGCCGCGCGGCGTGGTCGCAGCGCTCCTGTCTGGCGCGATCGATGTCGGTCCGCTCGATTCCTATGCCTTCGACCTTATGCGTTCTGCGCCTGACGATCCCGCCCTCGGTTTGCGCGTCATCGCGACCACGGCGCCGGCGCCAATCCCCTTCTTCGTCGCATCACCGTCCTGCCCGCGGGACGTGATCGTAGCATTGCGGGAAGGATTTCTGGCTGCTGGTAACGAACCTGAACTTGCAGATCTGCGGAATCGCTTGCTCCTGAGAGGCTTCCATACCGTCGTCGAGCCGGCCTACGATCTGCTCCGCGCCTGGGATGCGGAGGCCGTTGCAGCCCAGTATGGCATGCCTCGATGATTGCGCCGTTCTGCCGTTGTGGAGCTGAAAGGCAATTCGTCACAGCCGATGATCGCCGCTGCTCTCGAAATCCCCTGACCCTCCCGACGGCGTTATTGAGCTGTCGTCTGAGGATACGACGAGTATGCAGATTTCGGGCCGGTTCAAATCATCGCGCCTGATCCAGCGTATCGTGCCAGTTCGCAACCTGATCGCTGCCTGCAGAAAAGAATCTGACGATGCCGGCATGATGAACTCACGTTGATCCCAGTAACCCTGGCAAGGAAACCACAATGCGCCTCGATCGCCGGACCGCACTGTCATTGCTCTTGGGCGCAGCGAGCTTGAACTCCACACGGCTTGTTGCTCAATCAACAGATTATCCGACGCGATCAATTCGCATCGTTGTCGGGTTTGCTGCCGGCGGTGCGCCGGACGCGCTTGCACGGATCGTCGCGGATAAGCTGACCCAGCGTTGGGGCCAGCCTACGATAGTCGAGAACCGCGTCGGCGCGCAGGGCAACACGGCCCTTGCCGCCGTCGCAAAATCGGAGCCCGATGGCTATACGCTGGCGCTCATGCCAGTTGGCAACGCAGCGGTGAACCCCAGCCTATTTGCGAACCTGCCCTACGATCCAGTCAAGGATTTCGCTCCGATCACCCAACTTGCCACCGTCGAGAACGTGCTCGTCGTCGGAGCGCAATCACCGATCAAGACGGTGCAGGACCTGATTGCACTCGGCCGCTCGAAAACGGCCAACTTGACTTATGCCTCGCCCGGCGCCGGCAGCATGGCGCATCTCGCGGCCGAATTGCTGGCGCGCTCGGCCGGGTTCGAAATGACGCATGTGCCCTATCGCGGTGTAGCACCGGCGCTGACGGACGTATTGCGCGGCGATATCGGGTTGATCATTGCGCAGCTCTCGACCGCTAAGCCACTGATAGACAACGGGCAGCTTCGCGCCCTCGGCATCGCAAGCCGAGAGCGCAGCAAGGTCATGCCGGATCTGCCGACGATCGCGGAAGCCAGCGGCGTCACGGAGTTCGCAGCTGTCTCCTGGTATGCGCTGATGGCGGTTGCGCACACTCCGAAAGCGATCATCGACAAACTCAACGAGGCGGTGGCGGAGGTGCTCAAATCTCCCGAAGTGGTTGCTGCGATGAGCGCGCAAGGCGCACAGCCGATTGGCGGCTCGCCGGCCGAGCTCGCAGCCGTGATCGCCGCTGACACCCAGCGCTGGTCGAAGCTGATCAAGGAAGCCGGCATTCAAGTGAACTAACGACATGCGGAGTGCGCCCTTTGACCTGAGACCCTGATCTATATCGCCCCCGGCAAGCCGACGCAGAATGCCTTCGTCGAGAGCTTCAACGGGCGCTTCCGGGACGAATGTCTCAACGACACGCTGCTCTCGACGCTCGCCGAGGCCCGCAGCGCCATCACCTCATGGAAGGAGGACTACAACCGGCACCGACCCTACTCGGCCCTCGGCAACATCACGCCCGCCGAGTTCGCCTTCAAATCCACGCTGGAAAAACAGGCCGCCTAAGGCCAGAAATCAAACCCAGGACTCTCCCTCAGACCGGAGGAGAAAAGGGTCTCAGGTCACTCTACGCCGGCGCCAGCTCCGTCCGCCTTTCGGGGAACGGCCGGAACGTCCACAGGATCAGCATTGCCGCCAGCCCCATGACCCAGGAGCCGACATACATCGGCGCATAGGTGCCGAACCGGTCGTAGATCACGCCGCCGAGCAGCGGGCCGGTCGACATGCCGAGGCTGCCGGCCATCGCCGTGCCGCCGATGATCGTGCCCATCATCTTCAGCGGGAAGTTCTCGCGGATGATCACGGCGTAGAGCGGCATCGTGCCGGCATAGATGAAGCCGACGATCACCGCGACGGCATAGAAGCCGGCGAGCTCACCGACGAAGGCATAGGCGAGCACGCCGAAGGCCTGCGCCAGCAGTCCGAGGACAAGCACGCGCTGGGCGCCGAAGCGATCCCCCGCGACGCCGAAGCCGAGGCGGCCGAACATGCCGGCCAGGCCCTCGACGCTGTAGATCGACACGGCCGCGAGCATCGGGATGCCGCAGGTCACGGCGTAGCTCACCGTGTGGAAGATCGGGCCGGAATGGGTGGCGCAGCAGAAGAAGTTCGCCAGCATCAGCGTGACGAATTGCGGCGAGCGCACGGCCTGGCCGACGCTCATCTCCCCTTGCGTCTCCGCCGTCGCTTCTGCCTGCGCGGTGGCCTCCAGGGCCGGAGGGCGGCGCACGAGCAGCGCCGCCGGGATCATCAGCGCCGCGGCGATGCCGGCAATGATCTGCATGGAGGTGCGCCAGTCATGGATGGTGACGAGCCAGGCCGCGAGCGGCGCCATCGTCATCGGCGCCATGCCCATGCCGGCTGACACCAGCGAGACGGCAAGGCCGCGCTGGGTGTCGAACCAGCCGGTGACGCAGGCCATCATCGGCGCGAAGACGGCGGCGGTCGCGGCGCCGACCAGGAGGCCGAAGAGAAGCTGGAACTCGACCAGCGAGTTCGCATGGCTGGCGAGAGCCAGGCTCGCGGCGAGGACGACCGATCCGGTGAGCACCACCGGGCGCGGTCCGTAGCGATCCGAAAGATTGCCCCAGGCCATGCTCGCGCCCGCCATGGCGAGAAAGCCGATCGTCATCGCCGTCGAGATGCCGGTGACGGACCAGCCGGTGTCCTGCGACATCGGCCGCAGGAAGACGGGCAGCGAGAACATGGCGCCGATCGCGACGCAGCCCAAAAGGCCGCCTGCCGCGACGATCACCCAGCGATAGGACTGGTTCATTGGAGTCTCCGGGGCGTTTCGCGTGCCGCCGGCGATGTCTGGCGGCAATCCGCGTGGTCGATGCCCCAAGGACGCAGCGGCACCGGCCTTGCCGACATGCCGCCGCGTTTTTTTTAGCGACGCGGAGCGATCAGCCCTGCGGTGGCTTCCAGTCGCCGGACGGAATGGTGTTGACCATCCAGGGGACGCCGAATTTGTCGACCAGCGAGCCGAAACCGGGCGACCAGAAGGTCTCGCTGAACGGCATCACCGCCCTGCCGCCTTCAGCCAGCTGTTCGAACCAGCGCTGGCCTTCCGCCTTGTCGTTGGTGTGCAAGGTGACGTCGAAACCGTTCTTGGGCTTGTCGACATTGGGAGCCCAGGCGGTGTCCATGTCGGCGCCCATCAGCGCTTGGTCGCCGACATCGAGCCAGCAATGCATCAGCCAGTTCTTGTACTTGCCGTCGGTGTCCGGCATGCCCATGCCGGGCGGGGCATCGCCGTAAGGCATGGCTGCGGTGATCTTGCCGCCGAGGACCTTGGCATAGAATTCGAACGCCTCGCGGCATTGGCCCTGGAAGCTCAAGCTGGTCACGATCTTCATGGTCGTCTCCTCTTTTCTGTGTGCTCGGCGCAGGTCAGGCTAGGTTGCTGCGGCCCCCGGCGCCTGGTTTGTCCGTCCGTCTGAGCGCCATCTTGAGACCCTCGTCATCGCCGAGCAGCGAGACATAGAGCCTCGACATGGCTTCGGTGCGACCGCCCCCGGAACATCAGGAATGGCTGCATCGCGGGCATGAGCGCTGCTTCTCCACTGCACCCTTGAAAGTGCGGTCGTCGGCGCAGCCGGGGCTCGCGATATGGATTGATATCAACGTAATTACGCCCGGGATGTCAACCTTCCAGGTAACCGGCGTCCGCGACGTTCCTGCCCAAGCCAAGAGGGGCGCGCCGTCCGGCACGCCCCTCTCGTCTTGCTCCCGGGCTGGCTGTCGCGCTGTTTCAGCGCAGGATTGGGCGCGCGAGTTCCTCGTCGAACTCGCCCTGCCATTTGCCGACGATCAGCGTGGCCACGACATTGCCCATCACGTTGGTCAGGGCCCGCGCCTCGGAGAGGAACCTGTCGACTCCGAGGACGAGGGCGAGCCCCTCCAGCGGCAGGATGCCCGTCGCGGCGACGGTCGCGGCCAGGGTAACGAAGGCGGCTCCGGTCACGCCCGCGGCCCCCTTCGAGGTCAGCAGCATCAGCAGGAGAATCCCGAGCTGCTGCTCGAAGGAGAGCGGCACGCCGAAGACCTGGGCGATGAAGAGCACGCAGATCGGCAGCACCAGCGCGACGCCGTCGAGGTTGAACGAATAGCTCGTCGGCAGCACGAGGCCGACCACGGCGCGCGAGACGCCGAGTTGCTCTAGCTTCCTGGTCAGCTGCGGCAGCACGCTTTCGGAAGAGGAGGTGGCGAGCGCCACCAGCAGTTCGTCCTTGATCGCCTTGACGATCTTCCAGAGGCTGAAGCCGGCGAGGTGGCAGATCAGCCCGAGGACGATGACAACGAAGAGGAACATCGTCACATAGGCCGTCAGCACCAGCTTCAGCAGCGCGAGCAGCGTGGTGATCCCGAACTTGCCGACCGTGTAGCCGATCGCGCCGAAGGCTCCGAGCGGCGCGGCGATCATCACGATCGAGATCGCCTTGAAGACGACCTGCGTGATCTGGTCGAGCGCCTCGGTGACCGGCCTGCCGCGCTCGCCCAGCGCCAGCAGAGCAGCACCGGTCAGCATCGCGATGATCAGGATCTGCACGAGATTGCCGGTGAGGAACGGGTGGAGCAGGTTGTCCGGCAGCAGCTTGAAGAAGAACTCCCAGAACGACAGCAGGGCGCTGTCCTTGACATAGCGCGCCACCTCCTTGGCGGCGCCGGCTCCTGGAGGGCTCACGCCGGCACCGGGCTGCGCCCAGTTTCCGACGAACATGCCGATCGCCAGTGCGAAAGTGGTGACGACCTCGAAATAGATGAACGCCTTCATGCCGATCGAGCCGACCTTGCGCATGTCGCCGACCTGCGCGATGCCGGTGACCACCACGAGGAAGACGATCGGAGCGATCAGCAGCTTGACGAAGCCGATGAAGGCGTCGGCGAGCGGCTTCAGACTGGCGCCCAGCGGCGGGTTCAGCCAGCCGACGAAGGCGCCGAGCGCCACCGCCGCGATGATCAGGACGTTAGGGTGGCGCCAGAGCGGGCGCGATGCGCGTACCGCATGATGCGGATGCGCTTCCAGTGCGATGGCCATGGTTCGGTTTCCTCCCGTGATGGTGTTCTTGGTTGTCGGCAACCCCGCTTCGTCGCGGCGGCGTTCTGCTCGTTGCGTCAGGCGAAGGCCCAGGGCTCCCGGCGGGCGAGGGCCTGTTCGAAGATCTTGATGGTTTCGGAGCGCCGCAGCGTCTGGCCGATCGGGTCGAGCCCGCTCAACAGCGCCTCCTTGCGCCCCGCATCGATTTCGAAGCTGCAGCTATGGCCGCCCGCGGCCGAGATCACCTGGCTTGGCAGGTCGATCGCCATGGCGGAGGTCTCGGCCGCGTCCGCCAGCGCGGCGAGTTCGGCGACTTGTCCGGCGCCCAGCGTGATCGCCAGCAGGCCGTTATTGCGGCAATTGTCGAAGAAGATGCCGGCGAAGCTCGTGCCGATCAGGGCACGGATGCCGAGCTGAACCAGACCCCAGACCGCATGCTCCCGGCTCGAGCCGCAGCCGAAATTCGGCCCGACCACGAGGAAGCGCGCATCCCGCCAAGGCTCACGGTTCAGGATGAAATCGGCACGCTGCGCCCCGGCAGGGTCGAAGCGCAGATCGTGGAAGACGCCTTGCGCCAGTCCGGCGCGGTCGACGCCTTTCAGGAACTGCTTGGGCATGATCACGTCGGTGTCGACATTCGGTTGCGGGTAGGCCGCGGCGATGCCGCTGACGGTGACGAAGGGCTCAGGCATGGCTCGCCTCCCCGAAGCTGCGGGCATCGACGATCCGGCCGGCGATCGCGGCTGCGGCGACCATCGCCGGGCTCATCAGATGCGTGCGCCCACCCTTGCCCTGACGCCCCTCGAAATTCCGGTTCGTGCTGGAGGCGCAGCGCTCGCCGGGTGCGAGAACGTCGTCGTTCATCGCCAGACAGAGCGAGCAGCCCGATTGCCGCCATTCGAAGCCGGCCGCCTCGAAGATGGCGGCGAGGCCCTCGGCCTCGGCCTGCGCCCGTACCGCGGTCGAGCCCGGCACCACCATCGCCCGCACGCCCTGTGCCACCTTGCGGCCGCGCGCGACGCGGGCGGCGTCGCGCAAATCCTCGATGCGGGCATTGGTACAGGAGCCGATGAAGGCGCGATCGATCCGGATGGCTTCGAAGAGCGTGCCGGGCGCGAGGCCCATATAGGCGAGCGCACGTTCGGCCGCGGCACGGCGGGAGCCGTCGGCTTCCTGCGCCGGCGCCGGCACGCGGCCGTTGACCGGACCGGCCTGGTCCGGGCTGGTCCCCCAGGTCACCATCGGCTCGAGCGTAGTCGCATCGAGCGTGACGATGCGGTCGAAGGCCGCGTCCGGATCGCTGCGCAGCGTACGCCAGTGTTCGAGCGCCGCCTGCCAGAGATCGCCTTCGGGCGCACGCGGCCGGCCTTCGATATAGGCGAAGACCGTCTCGTCCGGCGCGATCAGGGCACCGCGCGCGCCGCACTCGACCGCCATGTTGCAGATCGTCATCCGCCCTTCGACGCTCAACGCCTCGATCGTCGATCCCGTGAACTCCACGGCGAGGCCGGCGGCGCCGTCCGCGCCGATCCGGGCGATCAGCGCCATGACGATGTCCTTGGCGCTGACGCCGAGCGGCAGGGCACCGTCGACCCGCACCAGCATGTTCCCAAGCCGGCGATAGACGAGCGTCTGGGTCGCCAGCATGTGCTCGATGTCGGAGGTGCCGATGCCGTAGCCGAGCGCGCCAAAGGCGCCATAGGTCGTGGTGTGGCTGTCGCCGGCCGCGATCACCAGGCCGGGCTGGATCAATCCCTGTTCCGGTGCGACGACATGCTCGATGCCCTGGCGACGGTCGAGCACATCGAAGAGCTCGATGCCGAAATCGGCGGCGTTCCGGCCGAGATAACCGACCTGCCTGGCCGCGCTTTCGTCCGGCATGGCCC
This sequence comes from Allobosea sp. GW821-FHT10B12, assembly GCF_059415545.1. Taxonomy (NCBI): domain Bacteria; kingdom Pseudomonadati; phylum Pseudomonadota; class Alphaproteobacteria; order Hyphomicrobiales; family Alloboseaceae; genus Allobosea; species Allobosea sp. GW821-FHT10B12. The sequence goes on along the minus strand of NZ_JBWKNL010000008.1, from coordinate 225,339 downwards.
GCGAGCGCCGCGCCGCCGTCGGGTTGACGTGGTCGACGACCGCCAGGGCGCTGCGCGGGCGCCAGACCGCTCGTCCGGCTTCCCGCAGGCCGGAGAAGGCTTGTGGGCTCGTATACTCGTTGATGACGGTGCGATCGACATAGATCAGGACGAGCCCGTCACCGGACAGTGTCGCGACGGTGCGCGAGTCGACGATCTTGTCGTACAGGGTGCGGGGGCCGGGCGGTGAGACGCTCATCTGCGCCGCCTCACTCCGCAGCCACCGCTACGGGCGGCCGGATATCGCCCGTCCGCCGGCCACCTGCGATCCTCGCGGCGAGTTCGACCGCACGCTCGAGCGCTCCGGTATTGGCGCGACCCTGGCCGACGATATCGAAGGCGGTTCCATGCGCCGGCGTGGTGAAGACGGTGGCGAGGCCGGCGGTGATGGTCACGCCGCGGTTGAAGCCCTTGAGCTTCGTCGCGATCTGCCCCTGGTCATGGTACATCGCGACGACGCTGTCGTACTGGCCGTCGAAGGCCTTCAGATAGATCGTGTCGGCCGGGTAGGGGCCCGAGCAGTCGATGCCTTCGGCGGCGGCTGCCGCGACGGCTGGGGCGATGATCTCGATCTCCTCCGTGCCGAAGAGGCCACCTTCGCCGGCATGCGGATTGAGCGCGGCAACGGCGAGGCGCGGCGCGCGGACTCCGGCATCCTTCAGGGTCCGGTCGGTGAGCCTGATCGCGTTGACGATGTTCTGGTGCGTGACCTGCTCGATTGCGGTGCGCAGCGAGACATGCGAGGTGACGCGCGACATCCACTGGTCACCGAGCACGTTCATCTCGGAGAAGTGCCCGTCATGGCGCAGGAGATGGGCGAACATCTTGTGCTCGTCCGGATAGCGCCAGCCACCGGCATTCAGGGCCTGCTTGTTGAGCGGTGCGAAAGTGACGCCATCGACCTCGCCGCGCTCGGCCATCTCGACGGCGATCTTGAGCGTATCCCCGGTCAGCCGGCCCGATTCCGCCGACATCCGGCCACGCGGGAGGACTGCAGGGTCGATGTTCCCGAGATCGATCAGCGGGATGGCACCATTGGTCCTGGCGAATTCGTGTGGCCCGGCGATCGGGACATAGTTGAGCGCGACGCCGGCATCCTTCATTCCCAGCTCGAACACCCGGGCATCGCCGACCACGACGAGCCGCGCCAGTCCCTGGATGCGGCCGTCATAGAGCGCCCGCGCCACGATTTCCGGGCCGATGCCGGTGGCGTCGCCGAGCAGCAGCGCGAGCAGGGGACGGTCTTCCGTATCTGTGTTCATCCGAGCGCTCTTTCCGTGAGGGCCGACCGCGGCGGTGGCCGCTTGCCAACTGTCGACAGTTTGAGCATGTGAAATTAAAACTGTCAACACTTACCCGTGGGCGGGCCAGAAAAGGCGGAGTTGGCTGCGGGTTGGGCTTTTAAACGGCGCCCCGTCCGGTAAACTGACGACGGATCGCGTGCGAACGCCGCGAATCGCAGACAGTCGTCGCTCTCGCCGGAGTCGAGCCTTGGAACGCAAACCGCGCACCGCCTCGCATGTGCCGATGGTGCAGGCCGAGATCGAGAGGCTGATCGCGGTCGGCGAGCTCGAACCGGGCGAGCGCATCAACGAAAGCGCATTGGCGCTCAGGCTCGGCGTCAGCCGTGGTCCGATCCGGGAGGCGGCCCGGCTGCTCGAACGCGACGGGCTCTTGAGGACGGTCCTCAACCGCGGCGTCTTCGTCACCGAGCTGAGCATCAAGGAGGTGCTGGACATCTACGACCTGCGCGCCACCTTGTTCGCGATGGCCGCCCGGCACGCGGTCGGTCACGTCACGAGCGCCGATATCGCCGCCCTGCAGGATCTGGTCGACCGCATGGATGGAGCGGTCGAGGCCGATGCGATCGACCAGTTCTATCCGCTCAACGGCGAGTTCCACGACCGGCTGGTGGAAAGCTGCGACAACGGCAAGCTCGCCGAGCTCTGGCATCAGCTCGAGCGGCAGCTCCACTTGTTCCGGCGCCGGGGGCTGGTGCAACCCGGCGCGATGCGGGCTTCCAATGGTGAGCATCGCCTCCTGGTCCAGGCACTGCGGGCCGGCGCCGCGCCGGAGGCTGCGCGGATCGCCGAAGCCCATATCCTGGCCGGCAAGAACCGCCTGCTCGGCTCGATCGTCGAGCCTGGGCGGAAAGGGGGGTGACTGCCGCGGTCCGGAGCAGGCGGCCCGGTCGATGGTTCAGGGGCCGCTTCGCTCAATCGTTGATGATCGCCCGCAGGAAGCGGCGGGTGCGCTCCTGCGTCGGATTGGTGAAGAAGCTCCGGGCCGGCGCCTCCTCGACGATCTCGCCGGCGTCGAGCAGCATCGCCCGGCTGGCGACGCTCTTGGCGAAGCCGATCTCGTGGGTGACGACGACCATGGTCATGCCGTGGTCGTGATGGACCTGGCGGATCACCTGCAGCACCTCCTCGCGCATCTCCGGGTCGAGCGCCGAGGTCGGCTCGTCGAACAGCATCAGCGTCGGCTGCATCGCCAGGGCGCGGGCGATGGCGACGCGCTGGCGCTGGCCGCCGGAGAGCTGGAACGGATAGGAATCGGCCTTGTCGGCCATGCCGACGCGCTCGAGCAGCCGCCGGCCTTCGTCATTGGCCTCGCGCGCCGATTGGCCGAGGATCTTCATCGGCGCGATCGTGATGTTCTGCAGCGCGCTCATATGCGGGAACAGGTTGAAGTTCTGGAAGACGAAGCCGGTCGACAGCCGGATCTGCTGCAGCTCCGCCGCGCTCGCGGTCGCGACATTGCGGCCGCCGACCGAGATCTCGCCGGCATTGATCGTCTCCAGCCCGTTGATGCAGCGCAGCAGCGTGCTCTTGCCGCAGCCGCTCGGCCCGCACAGCACCAGCACCTCGCCCTCGGCGACGTCGAGCGACAGACCGTTGAGGACCTTGACCGCACCATAGGATTTATGGACGTCGCGAATGCGGATGAAGCTCTTGGCCGCCGGCGCGGCGGCGGTCGCCACCACCTTCAGATCGGTTGCCATTTCTGCAGCCTTTCGATCATCCGCATCATGATGGTGTAGCCCCAGATCAGCGCGACATAGAGCAGCGCCGCCCCGGTGTAGAATTCGAGCGGGCGGAAGAACTGCACCGTCAGCTCCTGCGCCCGGAACATCACCTCGGGCACCGCGATCAGCACGGTCACGGTGACGTTCTTGATCACGGTGATGTGGACATTGGTCAAAGAGGGCAGGGTGGCGAAGAAGGCCTGCGGCAGGGTGATGTAGCGCATCACCTTCCAGCGCGAGAAGCCGAGCGACTGCGCCGCCTGGACCTGCGTCTGCGGGATCGCCTCCAGCCCGCCGCGGAAGGCTTCGCAGGCCAGCGCCGCGCCGTTGAGCGAGAGCGCGATGACCGAGCTCATCGTCGGCGAGAACGAGGCGCCGGTCAGGATCGGCAGGACGTAGTGGATCCAGATCAGCAGCACCACCACGGGCAGCGTGCGGAACAGGTCGACGAAGACGACGGAGACGCCGCGCACCAGCCGGCGCCTCGACATGCTCATCGCAGCGAGCACGACGCCGATCAGGGTCGAGAACAGGATGGCCGGGAAGCTCGTCCACCAGGCATGCCAGAGGCCGCCGGCGAGATACGGCCCGTAATCGCTGAGAACGCCGAACTGGAAGGTGTAGTTCATGTCCTGACCCGATCGGGACTGCAGGCGAGGCAGGACGCGCTGGTGCGCGGCGCGTCCCGGGTGAGATCAGCGCGGCCCGGTGGCGAGCTCGGGCGGTAGCTTCCATTTCTCGGCGAGGGTGCGGTACCAGCCGCGCAGCTGCATCGCCCGGACATAGGTGTTGAGGAACACCACCAGGTCGAGATCGGAATAGCGGACGGCGTGGTTCATGCTCGTCCACTCGGTCTTGTCGGCGGCGAAGCGGATGTTGCGCAGCTCGGTCGGCCGCTCCTCGGCGCGCATCGCGTTCGAGACGGAATCGCCGATATAGGCCGTCGAGCGGCCCTGCATCACCTCCAGCACCGCTGCGGCAGTGTCGGAGAGCGGGGTCACCTTGGCGTTCTTGAAGGTGCGCTGGGCGAATTGCTGGGCGGCCGTGCCGCTGACCACCGAGACGGTGTTGCCCGCCTTGTCGAGGTCCTCGAAGCCCTGCACCGGGCTGTCGGCGCGCACCATCGCGGTGGAGGACAGATAGCCGATCGGGTCGGTGAAGGCGACGGCGGTGGCGCGCTCGGGCGTGGCGCCGAGGCCGCTCATCACCACGTCCCATTGCCCGGCCTGGAGCCCTGCGACCAGCCCGCTCCAGGTCGTGTTGACCAGCTGGACCTTGATCCCGGTCATCTGCTCGAAATTGCGGATGTCGTCGGCGATGAAGCCTTCGTATTCGCCGCTCTTCGGATTGAGCAGGACGAAGCGGTTCCAGGGCGCAACGCCCACGACCATCTTCTTGTCCTTGATGATCCGGTCCAGCGTCGGCCCGGCCTTGGCCGCCGAGGCCGACAGCGCGGCGATCGCGGTGATGGCGACCGCCATCGTCATGGCTGCGATGTGTCTCAACATGATCTTCCCCTCCCTGTTGCGGGCCGTCCCTGCGGCAGCCCCTCGATTGCGACCGAAACTCAGTGGACGGCGTCGGCGGCGAGGAGGCTCTCGAAGCCGACGATCGGCGCGGTGGCGTCGGGATCGATCACGACGTCGAGCACGTAAGGCCCCTTCGCCGCCTGTCCGCGGGCGAGGCCGGCGGCGATGTTCGCCGGATCGCTGATGCGCTCGCCCCCGCATTTCAGCGCGCGGCCGAGCTCGGCGAAGTCGATGTCGAGGAAGTCGCATTCGAGATAGCGGCCCATCACCTTCTGCTCCCAGTGGCGCTGGAAGCCGAGCGTCCCGTTGTTGAAGACCACGACCTGGACCTCGACGCCGTAGCGGGCCGCCGTCTCGAGCTCGTTGAAGACGTAGCCGAAGGCGCCGTCGCCGGTGACGCAGACGACGTTGAGCGAGGGATCGGCCAACTTGGCGCCGATCGCCGCGGGCAGGCTCCAGCCGATGCCGCCGGTACCGCGCGGCGAGAGGATGAAGCGGCCGGCCTTCGGCACGTCGATATGGCTCATCGCCCAGCCGGTGACATAGCTCGCATCGGTGACGATCAGGGTCTTCCCGTCGGCACGGGCCGAGATCTCCGCGAGCAGCCGCTCGGGTCGGATCGGCACCTGGCCGGAGGTGGCGACGGGCCTGAATTCCTCGCGCCAGTCGCGCGTCAGGCCATCCAGGCGCTCGCGGCCCGCCGCGTCGGTGCGCGCCAGCCCATGCTCGGCGCAATGGGCCAGGAGGTCACGCAGCGTGTCGCGGATATCGCCGACCATGGCGACGTCGGTCGAAAAATTGCGGCCGATCTCGGCCGGGTCGATGTCGAGATGGATCAGCCTGGTGCCGGGCTTGGGCAGGGTCCAGTCGCTGTAGCAGAGCTGTCCGGTGCGCGAGCCGAGCACGAAGACGACGTCCGCCTCGGCGAACAGCGTGTTCGAGATCCGGCCGCGGCCATAGCGCCCACCGGTGGTCGAGCCGAGCGGGCCGGCGGCGAGGGGATGGGCATCGGGGATGGCGCCGCGCCCGGTCATCGTCGTCGCGACCGGCATGTCGAACAGCTCGGCCAGGATGCGGACCTCCTCCTCGGCGCCGGAGATGATAGAGCCGCCGCCAGCGATCAGCAGCGGTCGGCGCGCCGAAGCCAGCAATTGCGCGGCGCCGGCGATGGATTCGCGGCTCGCGCGGACCCGGTTGGCGGGGAAATGGGTGTAGGTCTGGTCTGCCCAGGTCTCGGCTTCGGCCTCCGCCGCCATCACGTCGCCGGGGCAGAGCAGCACGACCGGGCCGGGGCGCCCCGTCGTTGCGATCCGGAAGGCCTTGCGCACCGCGTCGCCTGCCTGCTCCGGCGTGTCGATGCGGATGACCTCCTTGACGTAAGGGGCGAGCGCCACGGCGTGGTCGAGCGCGCTGCTGGCATGCTTGTTCTTCAGCCGCAGCGCATGGTCCTGCACCAGCGCGATCACCGGCACGGAGGAGCGCTGGGCCTCGAGCAGGCCGGTGATCAGGTTGGTCGCGCCGGGGCCGAAGGTCGCCGCGCAGACGCCGGGGCGGCCCGTCACCTGGGCATAGCCATGCGCCATGATCGCCGCGTGCTTCTCGTCGCGCACCGTGACGATGCGGGTGAAGGAGCGGTCGACCGCGTGGAAGACGTGGATCGGGTCCTCCATGCCGAACAGGCACGTCACCCCATGGCTCTTCAGGGTCGCGTAGAGCAGCGCGCCGCCGGTTCCTCGCATCGTCGTCTCCCGTTGACGTCTTGACTGTGTTGCGTATTATGCAACATGTTGTTTATTCATCGTGGCGGCGCTTTGCCGCCGCGTCAAGCCGCAATGCGAGGCCCGATGAAGTCGATCGAGAAGGCGGTCAGCGCCCTGCAGCTCATGGTCGAATCGGGTGGCGAGCTGCGGGTCGGCGATGTCAGCCGCCACCTCAAGGTCAATCGCAGCACCGCCTCCCGCCTGCTGGCCTCGCTGGCGGGCGGCGGCCTGATCGAGCAAGACCCGCTAACCCAGCGCTATGGCGCGGGAATCCTCGCCGTCCAGCTCGCCGCTGGCTTCCATCGCAAGTTCGACCTGGTCGAGCAGGCGCAGAAGGACATGGAGGGGCTCGCCCGCGAGACGCAGCACACGGTCTGGTTGGGGGTGCTCTCCGGCGCGGAGGTCGTCGTGCTCAAGACGGTGCGTGGCTCGCAGCCGATCCAGTTCGCGGTCGAGCCCGGTCACAGGCTGCCGGCCCATGCCGCGGCGATGGGCAAGGCGCTGCTCTCGCTCAAGCAAGACCAGGAGATTCGCGGCCTGTTCGAAGGGGCGCTGGCTTCCACCACCGGGCGGACGCTGCACTCGGTCGACGATCTCTTGCGCGAGCTCGCGCTGACGCGCCTGCGTGGCTATGCGGTCTCAGACCAGGAGCTCTTCGACGGGGTGAAGGCGGTCTCGATCGCGCTGACGGAACGGCACAAAGGGACTTCGATCGCGGTCAGCGTCTCCTATCCGCTGTTTGCCCTCACCGGCGGCGACGATCGCCCGATCATCGAAGCCCTGCTCGCCTTCGGGCGCCATTTCGGCGCCCGCATCGGCGATGCCCGCTGGACGCGCTGAACGCTGCCTCGCTGGCGCGGATCGGCGCCGTTCTGTAAGCGGTGATGCAAGGCAGGGGCAGGGGCGCGCGACGCGGCGGATCGTGGCAGGGGAGCAGAGGCACCTTCTGAAACTGGCGCTCGGCACGGGCGATGCGGGCTATGCCGGCATGCTCGTCCTCGTTCTCTGCGCCACCGCCCTGGCCGGGCTGATCGTCTGGTTCGCGCCGCTGGAGAGCGTCTCGGCGATCTATATGCTGCCGGTGCTGGTCGCAGCGATCCGCTACGGCACCGGCCCGGCTATCGCTGCCGCCCTGCTCGGCGCGGTGATGACCTCGCTGTTCTACCCGCCGCTGTTCAGCGTGCTGGTGTTCCGGCCGGCGCAGATCATCGACCTCGTCACCTCGCTGGCGGTGGCGCTGACCCTGGGCTGGCTCGCCGGCCATCTGCGCACCGAAATGGTCAAGGTCCGCGAGGAGGAGCGCCGTACCCGCCAGCTCTACCGCCTGAGCAGCGAGATCGCCGGTGCCGTCGACGTCGCCGCGATCTATGACATCGTCGCCGCCCATATGGCCGACCTGTTCGGGCGCGAGGTGGCGCTCTTCGCTGCTGCCGATGGCCGTTCCTGGCGCGTGATCCGCGCCCCGGCGGCGGGAGCGCCCGTCGAAGCGCTCGGGCGCGCGGTCGAAAGCTTCACCACCCGGACCGGCGACGCCGGAGGGGCGGAGGCCGAGGTGCTGGCTCTCGGACCCGAGGCGCATTGGCTGCTCTGCAATCTCAGCGGTCCGGACCGGCCGAGGGCGGTCCTCGCTGTCCCGCTCGGCGGCGATGATATCGGCGCGACCGACACGGTCGTCGCCCAGGCCCGCTCGATCCTCGCCGAAGGCGAAAAATCGCTCGAGCGGCTCGGCCTGACCCGTGCGCTGGAGGAGCGGCAGCTGCGGCAGCGCAGCGATGCCTTGCGCGACATCCTGATCGAGGCGGTCTCGCATGAACTGCGCACACCCGTCGCCGGTATACTGGGTTCGGCGAGCGTGCTGTCGGCCGCGCCGCCCGTCGCCTCCGAGCGGCGCCTGTCCGATCTGTCGAAAGCCATCGCCAGCGAAGCCGCTCGCCTCGACCGCCGCATCCAGAATCTGCTCGACGTCACCCGTATCCGCGCCGGCGCCCTGCAGCCGCGCTTCGACGAGCTCGACCTAGCCGACATCGTCAACGCCGCATTGGACAGCGCCGCGGAGCGATTGGCTGGCCGCAAGGTCGTGCTCGATCTGGCGCGGGACCTGCCTTTCGTCCGGGTCGATCCGGTGCTGGTCGAGCAGGCGCTGGTCAATATCCTGGAGAATGCCGCCAAGTTCGCGCCGGACTCGGCGCCGATCGCGATCGGCGCCAGCGAACGCGACGGCAGGCTGATCGTGGAGGTCCGCGATGAAGGGCCGGGGCTCGACCGGCACGAGGCCGAGCAGATATTTGAACGCTTCCATCGCGGCGAGCGTCATGCCGATATTGCCGGCGGCAGTGGCCTTGGGCTGACCATCGCCAAGACCTTCATCGAGGCGAATGGCGGCGCCATCGAGCCGCTGAGCGAAGGCCCGGGCAAGGGCACGACGATGCGGATATGGCTGCCGCTCGCAGCGCGGCGCGTGAGGGAAAGCGGTGATGACTGAACCCCGGCAGCAGGCTGGCCCGCTCGTCCTCGTGGTCGACGACGAGCCGCAGATCCGGCGCTTCCTCAAGACCGGCTTCGAGATGCAGGGCTTCCGCATCGCCGAGGCCGAGACGGCGAAACAGGCGCTGGAGCTCGCCGTGATGCGCCGGCCGGACCTGGTCGTGCTCGATCTCGGCCTGCCCGATGCCGACGGCGCGAGCGTGCTGGAGGCGCTGCGCGGCTGGTTCCAGGGCGCGGTCATCGTCCTCTCTGTGCGCAGCTCGGAGGAGGAGAAGGTCGCGCTGCTGGAGAAGGGCGCCGACGATTATGTGGTGAAGCCCTTCGGCATGGCCGAACTCCTGGCTCGCGCCCGGGTCGTGCTGCGGCGCATTGCCCAGCCCGGCGGCGCCGAGCCGGTGCTGCGGGTCGGCGGGTTGACGATTGATCTCGTCGGGCGCCTGGTCAGCCTCGACGGCGCCCCGGTGGTGCTGTCGCCGAAGCAGTTCGCGCTGCTGCGGGTGCTGGCGACGCATCATGGCAAGGTCCTGACGCACCGCCAGCTGATGAAGGAACTCTGGCCGCAGGACCCCGACGAGGACGTGCAGTATCTGCGCATCCTGATGAAGAAGCTGCGCGACAAGATCGAGCCCGATCCGGCGCGCCCCGCCTATCTCGTGACCGAGCTTGCCATCGGCTACCGGCTGCGCACGCAGGAGCAGCTCGATGCCGTCGGCTATGCGCAGGCTATGCGCTAGGCCGGTTGCCGACATGGAACGGCTAAGTGCGTAGCTGCTACCGGGTCTGTATGCGGTAAGACCGCTGCAACCGGGGCAAAGTCGCCATGCACTGCGCGCGCGCCAAGACGGCAGACATCGCGCCCAGCCAAGCGGCTGGAAGCAGTTCGCTCCGGGACAAGCCGCCCTTCATCGCTGCCGACGGCCGTGAACGTTACGAGCAGCTCGCCGCCTGCTGCGAAGCCAGCCCAGGCGCCGACCGTAGCCTCGACGCTGACATCTACGAACTGCTGGGCTTCGAAATCAGGCGTAAACCTGCTCCTCTTGGTCGCGGAAACGCCCGCCCAGGCGGCATTTTCCGGCAGGGGGAGGCGTGGCGGGCGATTGCCGATATCACGGGCGATCTGGGCAAGACGGCCGAGATCGTCGAGCGATTGTTTCCCGATGCGCCTTGGGGCGTCTTCCACGATCCGGCCGACGCAGAGCGGCGCTTTCACGCTGAGGTAAGCGGCTTTTCGGGCTGCGCGCGGCAGGTTGCGCTTGCGCTTTGCGCTGCCTTGCTTCGGGCCGCCGCCAGCGGCGCGGGCGACCGGCCTCGGCGCACGCCGGCTGCGCGTGCTGCAAAAGCCTTGGCGCAGATGCGCGCTTCCAGCCAGTAGCCTCGCGGAGACCTGACGCATGTTCAAACTGTGGCTTGCTCTGGCCACGCTAGGCGGCATGGCTGCGACCGTCTGGCTGGCCTGGACGTTCTGCCGCCAGCTCATGCCGCTGGCCCGGGCGATCGACAAGCTCGGCGGCTCGCTCGGTGTCATCGCGAGCTGGCTCGTCCTGCTCGCCTGCCTGATCAGCGCCGGCAACGCCACGATCCGCTATCTCTTCTCCTCCAGCTCCAACGCCTGGCTGGAGCTGCAATGGTACATGTTCGCAGGGATGGTGCTGCTCGGCTCGGCCTATACGCTGCGGGTCAACGAGCACGTCCGTGTCGACCTGTTCTACGGCATCGTCTCCGACCGGGCCCGGCACTGGATCGACCTCGTCGGCGGCGCGGTGTTCCTGCTGCCGATGTGCCTGGTGATGATCTGGTTCACCTGGCCCTGGTTCGTCCAATCCTGGACGCTGAACGAGGCCTCCAACAATGCCGGCGGCCTGATCCGCTGGCCGGTCATCCTGCTCCTGCCGGTCGGCTTCACCCTGATCCTGCTGCAGGGCCTCTCGGAGATGATCAAGCGCGCCGCAGCGCTGCGCGGCTTCCACCAGCACGAATACGCTTACGAGAAGCCGCTGCAATGATCGACGCCATCCGCGCCAATCTCGGCCCCATGATGTTCGGGGGGCTGATCGTCTTCCTGCTGATCGGCTATCCCGCTGCCTTCTCGCTGGCGGCGGTCGGGCTGTTCTTCAGCTTCATCGCGATCGAGATGGGGGTGATCGCGCCCCAGTACATGGGCAATCTCACCTTCCAGCTCTACGCGATCATCTCGAACGACCTGCTGCTCTCGATCCCCTTCTTCACCTTCATGGGCGCGGTACTCGAGCGCTGCGGCCTCGCCGAGGACCTGCTCGATTCGATCGGCCAGCTCTTCGGCAGCGTCCGCGGCGGCCTGTCCTATGCCGTCATCTTCGTCGGCGCGATCCTGGGCGCCATCACCGGCACGGTCGCGGCCTCGGTCATCGCCATGGGCGTGATCTCGCTGCCGGTGATGATGCGCTACGGCTACAACATGCAGCATGCGACCGGCGTCATCGCCGCGTCCGGCACGATCACCCAGCTGATCCCGCCCTCGCTCGTCCTCGTCGTGCTCGCCGACGTGATGGGCAAGTCGGTCGGCGACATGTATGCCGGCGCGATCGGCCCCAGCATCGTCCAGGTCGTGCTGTTCTGCATCTGGGTCGCGATCCTCGGCATCCTCAAGCCGGCGCATATCCCGGCGCTGCCGCCGGAGGCGCGCACGCTCAAGGGCTGGGCGCTCGCGATCAAATGCATCCGCGGCATCGTGCCCTCGGCGGCGCTGATCTTCCTGGTACTCGGCACGATCTTCATGGGCCTCGCCACCCCGACGGAAGCCGGCGCGATGGGCGCGGTCGGCGCGCTCGGGCTGGCGGCGCTCTACGGCACGCTGACCTGGAAGCTGACCTATCAGGCGATGTCCTCGACCATGCGCATCACCGCCATGGTGACGATGATCCTGATCGGCGCGCGCGTCTTCAGCCTGGTCTTCCAGGGCGTCGGCGGCGGCTTGTGGATCGAGCACATGCTGACGGGGTTGCCCGGCGGTCAGGTCGGCTTCCTGGCCTTCACCATGGTGTTCGTCTTTTTCATCGCCTTCTTCCTCGATTTCTTCGAGATCGCCTTCATCATTATCCCGCTGCTGACGCCGGCGGCGGCGAAGCTCGACATCAACCTGATCTGGTTCGGCCTGCTGATCTGCGCCAACATCCAGACCTCGTTCATGCATCCGCCCTTCGGCTTCGCGCTGTTCTATCTGCGCGGCATCGCGCCGCCGACGGTGAAGAGCCGCGACATCTATCTCGGCTCGATCCCCTGGATCGTGCTGCAGCTCATCCTGGTCGCGCTGATGATCGCCTTCCCGGAGATGGTCACCTACTGGCTCGACAAGCCCGTGGCGGTCGACCCCGCCGCACTGGAGCGGCAGCTCAACAGCATGCCGGGCCTCGGCAACATGCCGGGCCTCAATCTCGACGGGCTGAGCCCGCCCAAGCCCTGAGCGACGGCGGGCTCAGCCCGCCATTCGCCGCCGCATTCACGCGTCGAGCCCCGCGAGCTTGCGCGTCAGTTCGGCCGAGGACATCGGCCGGGCGAGCGGGAAGGCCTGTCCGGCCCAGAGCAAGGTGAAGTCGTCGCGGCCCGCCGCCTCGGCGGCGCTGCGCAGCGGCCCCAATGCTGTGCCGGCGGTCGGGAAGGCCGGGGCGAGGTCAGAGAGTGGGCCGAGCTCCGCCATCGCCCGATTGACGATGCCGCGTGCCGGCCGCCCAGTGAACAGGTTGGTGATCGCGGTCGGCCGCTCGCTCATGCCGAGCGCCTTGCGGTAGATCGGCGAGATGCTGGCTTCGGGTGTGAACAGATAGGCGGTGCCGACCTGGACAGCAGCTGCCCCCAGCGCGAAGGCGGCTTCCACCCCGCGACGGTCGGTGACGCCGCCGGCGGCGATGACCGGGACGGAAACGGCATCGACGACCTGCGGCACCAGCGCGAAGGTGCCGAGCTGCTCGGAGATCCGGTCGTTCAGGAAGATGCCGCGATGGCCGCCGGCCTCGGCGCCCATCGCGATGACGGCGTCGACACCGCGCTCGGCCAGCCAGCGTGCCTCGGGCACGGTCGTGGCGGATGCGATCACCTTGGCGCCGGTGCGCTTGACCCGCTCGAACAGCTCAGGCGCCGGCAGGCCGAAATGGAAGCTGACGACCTCGGGCCGGTACTCCTCGAGGACCGTCGCAAGGGAGGCGTCGAAGGGCGTGCGTCCGCTCGGCGTCTTCGGCATGTCCGGATCGAGCCCGGCCTCGGCATAATAGCCGTCGAGGCGCTTCAGCCAGGCCGCCTGCCGGGCCGGGTCGTCGGCCGGGGGCGTGTGGCAGAAGAAGTTGACGTTGATCGGCCGGCGGGTAGCAGCCCGTACCTTGTCCAAGGCGGCCCTCAAGCCCGCCTCGTTGTATTGCGCGCCGGCCAGCGAGCCGAGGCCGCCGGCTTCGCTGACGGCGATGACCATCTCCGGCGTCGAGGCCAGGGCCATCGGTCCCTGAATGATCGGCAGTTCGATGCCGAATAGGTCGAGCAGTCGCGCTTGGGCGGTGCTGGTCATGATCGTTCCTCGCGAGGCTGGACGGGCAGCGGCCAGTGTCCGCCGCAACCCGTCGATTTCAAAGGCGAAGCTCAGCCCATCCGCAGTGCAGGATTGGGCGAGACTAGCTCGCCGCGCGCCGCTTGCGGTATTCCGCGGCGGGCAGGCCGCCCCAGCCCCAGTTGTCGAGCTCGACCTCCTCGATCACGACGAAGGTCGCCTCGAGCGGCTTGTTCAGCACCTCGAGCAGGAGCTGGCTGGCGCCGGCGATGAGCCTGGCCTTCTCCTCGGCGGTGACCGAGGAGCGGCCCGGGCCGGAGCCCTCGCGCGTGACCTGGATGGTGACGATCGGCATGGAAGCCTCCTATCGCTTGGCGTGATCGGTCAGTGGCCGGCGCTCTGGCCGCCGTCGACGTGCAGGATCTCGCCGGTGACGAACGGAGCGCTCTCCAGGAAGAGGACGGCGTCGACGATGTCCTTGATCTCGCCCATCCGCTTGACCGGATGCAGGCCCGCCAGGAACTCATGCGTCTGCGGCGCATGCATCGGCGTCTTGATGATGCCGGGCGAGACCGCGTTCACGCGGATGCCCTGGGTGGCGTATTCGACCGCCAGCGCCTTGGTCGCCGAGTTGATGCCGCCCTTGGTGAGATTGGCCAGCGCGGCCGGGACACCGGCGATCGCATGATCGGTCAGGCTCGTGGTGATGCTGACGATGTGGCCCGAGCCCTGCTTCAGCATCGCGGCCGCCGCCTGCTGGCTGATGTGGAAGAAGCCGGCGAGATTGGTCGCGATCTTCGCCTGGAAGTCCTGTGCCGTGTAGTCGGTGAAGGGCTTGGCGATGAAGATGCCGGCATTGTTGACCAGCGTGTCGACGCGCCCGAAGCGGGCGATCGCCTCGCCGACGACCGCTTCGGCGGTGACCGGGTCGGCGATGTCGCCGGGCACGGCGAGAATGTCCGGGTCGCTGCCCTGCTTGATCGAGCGTGATGTCGCGACGACCCGGTAATTGCGGTCGCGGAACCCCTTGACCAGCGCGGCGCCGATGCCCTGCGAAGCACCGGTGATGATGGCGACCTTCCGTTCGTTGCTCATGATGATCCTCACTGTCTCGTCAGCGAGCAGGATTGCCGCTGATGGCCCTGTCCGGCCTGGTGAGGGAAATCTGGAGTATCTCGCTGCTCGATTGAATGCCTACTGTTCGGCGGTCATTCTTCCCTATAGCGGAAGAATAACTCAGGACATCAGGCGTCCATGGCGACCGCTTCGGCCGATAGCCGGGCGAAGGCGGCGCGCAGCGGCGGAACCGCGAAATCCAGGAAGGCGCGGACCTTCGGGACAGCGTTTCGCCCTTGCGGCATCAGCAGCGTGACCGGCCGCGCCGGTGGCTCGGCATCGCGCAGGAGGAGGCGGAGCGAGCCGTCCTGGATCCGCTCGCCGACATGGTAGCTGAACAGGCGTGTGACGCCGAGGCCGTCGACGGCGGCCCCGCGGGCGGCGCGCACGCTGTTGACGATCAGGCGGGGCTTGAACTGGACCGAGCGGGGCACGGAACCGCCTTTCGCCGGCGGAAACACCCAGGAATCGCGCCCGAAATCGGTGCAGGCGATGATGGTGTGCTTGAGGAGATCGCTGGGCTCGTCGATGCGCGGATGCTGGGCGAGGTAACGCGGCGAGGCGACGATGACGGGTTTGACACCGCCGCCGATATGGACCGCCGTCATCGCCGAATCCGGCAGTTCGGCGATGCGCAGGGCGATGTCGATGCCCTCCTCGACCAGATTGGCGAGGCGCACGAGCAGGACGAGATTGACGGTGACGGCCGGGTAGGCCTCGACGAAGGCGTCGATGATCGGACGCAGGATCTCCTCGCCGCTGATCGGTGGCGCCGTAATGGTCAAGGTGCCGCGCGGGGCGGCTTGCTCGCCGGCACCGACCGCATCGAGCTCGTGCAGGTCGGCGAGGACACGGCGGCAGGCGATGGCATAGCGCTCGCCGATCTCGCTCAGCCGGATCGAGCGGGTCGTCCGATGCAAAAGCGGCGCGCCGGCTTGCTGTTCGAGAAAGGCGACAGCCCGGCTGACGGCGGCCGGAGAGCGGCCGAGCAGGCGCCCCGCCCCGGCGAGGCTGCCCTCGTCCAGCGCGGCGATGAAGACCTTCATCGCGTCGATGCGATCCATGATGCTCCCGAGCCTCGGGCCCTAAGCTCGGTCAATCCCGCGGGCTGTCAAGGCGGCGTCAGCCGAGACCTCTCCGCCTCAGGCCGGCTTGTGCGGCAGAGCGAGGCCGTAGCTCTCGTCGGCAGGCTGCTCCTCGGCCTTGCGCAGCCTGGTGTCGCTGAGCTCGTCGGCCGCCTCCAGGATCGGATAGGCGATCGAGGTGATGTGGCCGTGGATGCGCTTCAGGTCGCGCAGCACGTCGAGATGGATCGACGAGGTTTCGAGCGACTCCGTCACTCCGCTGCGCAGGCGCTCGTAATGCTTCTCGGTCGCCATGCGCTCGGCGACGCGCATCGCGCTCTTCTCGTCGAAGAGCTGGCGGGCGAGGGTGATGTCGCGCGAGGCGAGCACGTTGAGCGAAAGCTGCAGGCTGTGGCTGACCCGGGCGTGGAAATCGCGGATCTCGGCGAGGCCTTCCTCCGAGAAGCGGTAGCGCTTGCGGATCTTCTTCTCCGCCAGTTCCCGCAGGTTCTTGTCGATGATGTCGCCGATATGCTCGAGATTGGTGGTCGCGGTGATGATCTCGAACAGGCGCCGGCTGTCCTCCTCGCAGAGCGGGCGGCGCGAAAGCTGGACGAGATAGAGCTTGATCGCCTCGTGGATGGTGTCGACGCCATCATCGGCCGCGGCGATCTCGCGCGAGAGTGCGAGCTTGTCCTGCTCCAGCAGGATCAGCAGGTCCTTCAGCATGGCGCCGACGCGGTCCCCGAGATGCAGCGTCTCGCGCTGGGCGCTGGCGAGCGCTTCGGATGGGCTGTCGAGCAGGCTGGGGTCGAGATAGAGCGGCCGCGTGCGCGTCTCCGCTTCGGGTGCGGCCGGGGTCAGGCGCGTGACCAGCGCCGCGATCGGGCCGGTGAAGGGCAGGAAGACGAGGGCGCCGACGATGTTCAGCGCCAGATGGATCTCGACCGCCAGACGCGCGGGGTTCTGCGAGAGCTGCGAGAACCACCCCGCCAGCGGCTTGGCGAAGGGGATGACGACGAGCGCGATGATGATGCGCGTCAGCAGGTTGGCGAGCGCGACGCGGCGTTGGGCGACCGGCGCACCGAGCTGGTCGATCACCGGCACCAGCGCATTGCCGAGATTGGCGCCGACGATCAGGATCAGCGCGGTCGGGGCCGGGAACAGCCCGCCCGCCCAGAACGAGGCGATCAAGAGGACGATGGCGAGGCTCGAATGGGTCAGCCAGGTCGCCGCGACCGTGATCGCGACGGCGAGCAGGGGTTCGCTGGCCAGAGCCTCGAACGCCATGCGGAAGATCGGCGACTGCGCCAGCGGCGCCGAAGCGGTCTTGAGCTCGGCGAGCGAGAGCAGGATCAGCCCGATGCCGACGATCAGGCGGCCGATATTGCGGGCCCGGTTCATCGCCTCGTTGGCAAGGTAGAGCGTCACGCCGACGGCGAGGCACGCCCCCCAGATCCAGCCGAGCTCGAACGAGACCAGGAAGGCGGCGAGCGCCGTGCCGATATTGGCTCCGAGCAGAACGGCAAAAGCCATGGGCAGGCCGATCAGGGCCTGGCCGGCGAAGGAGGAGAGCAGCAGCGTCGTCGCCGTCGAGCTCTGCAGGATCAGCGTGACGACTGCCCCGCTCGCCATCGCCGAGAACCGGTTTCCGGCGAAGCGCGCCAGGCCCTGCCGCAGCGAAGCGCCGAATGCGCGCGTCGCGCCCGTCCGTACCAGCCTGACCGCCCAGATCAGCAGCGCCACCGAACCGGCGAGATGGATCAGGATGGCGGTGGTGCTCTCGGCGGCGTTCATCGTGGGGAGGGCGCTCCTTCGGCGGAATCGGAGAGGTCAGGCGGCGGATTATGCCGCCAAATTTGTTAGCCGTCTTATAAAATCACCGGCGGGAATGGTCTACTTCTCTCGCTGCTCTGTGAGATGGAGGACGGTCGTCGCACGCTCAAAAGCGCAACAGCCAGCGGCCGTGGCGATCCACGACAACGCTGGCAAGCCTTCTTCCTAGCCGGTCAGTGTGGAAGAATTGCGGTCACGGCCTGCGCCGATGACTGGCGCGCGCTGACTTTCCTCGGAACCACGCTCGTCATCCTGGGCGAGCGAAGCTCGGCCCGGGATCCATCGTAGAGCCGTGGAGCCTTACGATGGATCCCGGAGCTGCGCGCCTTCGGCGCTTGTCCAGGATGACGGCGTGGTTCCGAGCAGAATCCGAATGCGCTAAGCGGCCGGAGCAGGCTTCGGATGAGCCTTGCTCGCCAGCGCCGCGCGTTCGGCCGCCATCGCCGTGATCAGGCGAGGATAGGCGTCTTGCATCGCCTCGCGGAAGGCCTCGTAGGGCATGTCGTCATGGTCGCCGCGGTCGAGCACATAGTCCATGTGCTGACGCCCCTCCGCGTCGAAGGGCTGGAAGATCGAATCCGTGCTGCCGTCGAAATCGAGCGGTTCGACGCCGAAGCGGGCGCAGAAAGCAAGGTCGAAGGCCGGCGTCGCCTTGACCCAGCGGCCCTCGATGAAGAGCAGCGTATAGGCGTGCCAGCGGAAGACATCACTGCCCATCAGTTCGAGGATGCGCGGCGAGGCCAGGTGGTTGCGCACATCGGCGAAGCCGACGCGTGCCGGGATGCCGGCAGCGCGGCAAACCGCGGCGAGCGTCACTGCCTTGGGCACGCAGAACGAGCCTTTCGCCTCCAGGCAGCGCGAGGCGACGAAGATGTCGCGCTCGATGCCGAAATAGCGGAGGTCGTAGGGGATCGCGTCGCGGACGGCGTAGTAAAGCCGCACCGCGCGATAGCGGTCGGGACCGGTGCCGGCATGGTCTTCGACGAAGGTGCGGACCGCCAGCGCATTGGAGTCGATGAAGGGCGTCGCCTTCAGCGCCCCGGCGAGCCTGTCGTCGCTCATCGTACCCTCCATCTAGGCTCCGCCGCGCGGATGCTGCAGCCGCCAGGCGATCTGCGGCAGGCGGTCGGCGCCGAAGAAGCTTTCGCCGTCGAGCGTCACGAAGGGCACGCCGGTGACACCAGCAGCGCAGGCCTCGTCCACGGCTTCGCCAAGGCGCTGGCGGCCCTCCGCATCGTCGATCATGGCGCGGATCGCCTCGGGAGTCTCGCCTGCCAGACAGGGCAGGGTGGCGAGCACGATCGGGTTGGTAATGTCTTCGCCTCTTGCGAAGAAGGTCTCGAAGATCTCGCTCGCCAGGCGCAAACCATCCTGCGGCCGTGTCGCGGTCCAGCCATGGTAGAGCCGGCCGGCGAGATGGGCCGAGATCTGCAGCGGCTCGGGGATACGGAACGGCAGGCCGAAGAATTCGGCCGAGCGGGTCACGTCCTCGAGGAAATAGCGCCGCCGCGCCGGCTTCTCCAGCGGGTTGACGACGCCCTGCTGCTTGAACACCGCCCAGAGCAGGATCGGCCGCAGCTCCAGCGCCCGGCCGTGCTCCTGCGCCATTCGCGCCAGCGGACGAAGCGCGAAATAAGAGTAGGGCGAGGCGAAATCGAGATAGAGGCGCAGCGCTCCCGGCATGGCGTTCAGAACCGGAAGACGCCGTAGCCGGGCGGGCCGAGCGGCGCGTTGAGCGAGGCCGAAATCGCCACGCCGAGCGCATTGCGCGTGTCGAGCGGGTCGATGATGCCGTCGTCCCAGAGTTCCGAGGTCGAGTAATAGGCCGAGAGCTGCTCCTGATAGGCTTTTCGCGTCTCGTCCCAGAGCTGGTCGATCTCGCTTTTGTCGACCGTTCCGCCATTGCGCTTCATCTGGTTGGCCTTGACCTCGGCCAGCGTGTTCGCCGCCTGGTCGCCGCCCATCACGCCGATCTGGTGGTTCGGCCAGGAGAACAGGAAGCGCCCGTCGAAGGCGCGCCCGCACATGCCGTAATTGCCGGCGCCGAACGAGCCGTTGCACATCACCGTGAACTTCGGCACCCGCGAGCAGCTCTGCGCCATGATCATCTTGGCGCCGTCCTTGGTGATGCCGCGCCGCTCGTATTCGCGCCCGACCATGTAGCCGGTGATGTTCTGCAGGAAGACCAGCGGCGTGTTGTTCTGGTTGCAGAGCTCGATGAAATGGGCGCCCTTGATCGAGGAATCGTTGAAGAGCACGCCATTGTTGGCGAGGATTCCGACCTTGAAGCCCCAGATATTGGCAAAGCCGCAGACTAGCGTCGTGCCGTAGTTCGGCTTGTATTCGTGGAAGCGGCTGCCATCGACGATGCGGGCAATGATCTCGCGCATGTCGAAGGCCTTCTTGATGTCGTCGGGCACGATCCCGTAGATCTCGGCGGGATCGTAGAACGGCTCTTCCGGCGCCTCGCGCTGCGCCTCCCAGCGCGGCAGCCGGTCCCATTGCGAGACGATGTCGCGGCCGATCTCGATGGCGTGCTCCTCGCTGTCGGCGGGATAGTCGCAGGTACCCGATACGCTGGTGTGCATCTCGGCACCGCCGAGCTCCTCGACCGTGACGTCCTCGCCCGTCGCCGCCTTCACCAGCGGCGGGCCGCCCAGGAAGACCGCGCCGGTGCCGCGCACGATGACGCTGTAGTCGGAAAGCCCCGGGATATAGGCGCCGCCGGCGGTGCAATGGCCGAAGACGAGGGCGAGCTGCTTTACGCCCATCTTCGACAGCATCGACTGATTGCGGAAGATCCGCCCGCCCATATAGCGGTCCGGAAACAGCTCCGACTGCAGTTGCAGGAAACCGCCGGCGGAATCGCAGAGATGGACGACCGGCAGCCGGTTCTCCATGGCGATGTCGAGGGCGCGGACGATCTTCTTGACCGTGAGGGGATACCAGGCGCCGCCCTTCACCGTCGGGTCGTCGGCGCGGATCATCACCTCGCGGCCGGAGACCATGCCGATGCCGACGATCGAGCTGGCCGATGGCGATTCCCCGCCATAGGCCATGTTGGCGGCGAGCGAGGACAGCTCCAGGAAGGGCGTGCCGGGGTCGAGCAACATCTCGATGCGCTTGCGCTGCGGCATCTTCTGCTGGCGCGCGAGCCGGTCGAGGTCGCGCTGCGGCCGTGCATGGCGCGCCGCCTCCTGCTTCGCCTTGAATTCGGCGACGAGCCGCCGGTTATGCGCCTCGTTGCGGCGGAAGTCGGCGGAGGCGGTGTTGATCGACGATTGCAGTCTGGACATCGGGTCAGCCTTCCGCCGGAGCCGCGAGACGGGCGAGCACGGCGTCCTTGTCGAAGCCTTCGCCCTCACGCGCCGCGATCTCGGCGATCTCGCCGTCGCGCGGCGCATCGAGTTTCATCTGCAGCTTCATGCTTTCGATGGTGACGATGGTCTCACCGCGCGCGACCTTGTCACCGACGCGCTTGTGGACCACGACGACCGTGCCCGGCATCGGCGCGCGCACGACATTGGCGCCGCCGCCGGCCGCGGAGGCTTCCGCGGCGTCGCGCCGGCGCAATGCGAAGCTGCGCCCGTCCAGCCGGACGATGACACCGTCTGCGCTGCCGGCGCGGGCGAAGGTGGCCGGCCGTCCGTCCACAGTCAGCCGGCGGCTGCCGTCGCCGGCTTCGTCGAGGTTCTCGACGACATGCCGGCGGCCATCGATCGAGAGCACGAGATGCGGCCGGCGCGCCAGGATGGTGACGTGGTGGACGGTGCCGTCGAGATCGAGCTTGAGGACCATGCTCAGTTCCTCCAGCGCCCGATCGAGGCGTGCGGCTCGGGCACGTCGAGGACGAGATCGCGGAAATCGCGCAAGCCGAGCGCCGCGGCGATCAGGACCTTGTCGCGCATCGCCGCATCCGGCTCGCCGGCGGCGAGTGCCGCCTTGTGCTGGGCGACGAAGCCGGTGTGCAACTCGCCGGCGGCGAAGGCGGGGTGGCCGAGCACGCGGGCGAGATAGTCGATATTGGTCTTGACCCCGAGCAAGGCGAGATCGTGCAGCGCCGCGATGGTCCGTCGCGTCGCACCGGCCCGATCCGGCCCATGCGCGACGAGCTTGGCCAGCATCGGGTCGAAATCGGCGGTGACGCGCTGGCCGCGATCCAGAGCGTTCTCGAAGCGCAGATAGGCGGCCTGCGGCGCGTCGAGATGCAGGATCGTGCCGGTCTCGGGCAGAAAATCGCGCTCGGGATCCTCGGCGCAGATCCGGCATTCAATGGCGTGGCCGTTGGTGCTGACTTCATCCTGCGCGAAGGGCAGGTCGCGCCCGGCGGCGATCTCGATCTGCAAGCGCACGAGGTCGAGCCCGGTGATCATTTCTGTGACGGGATGCTCGACCTGCAGGCGGGTGTTCATCTCCAGGAAGAAGAAGCGCCCATCGGCCCCGAGGATGTACTCGACCGTGCCGGCATTGCGGTAGTTCGAGGCCGCCGCGAGCTTGACCGCCGAAGCGCAGATTTCGTCGCGCAGGTCCGTCGGCAGGTTGGGGGCGGGGGCCTCCTCGATGATCTTCTGGAAGCGGCGCTGCACCGAGCATTCGCGCTCGAACAGGTGGATGGCGCCGCCCTTGCCATCGCCGAAGACCTGCACCTCGATATGGCGGGGCCTCTCGACGAAGAGCTCGGCATAGACACGCCCGTCGCCGAAATAGCGCTGCGCCTCGCTGGCGGCGTGGCGGGCGGCACCTTCCAGCTCCTCGGCGCTGCGCACGATGCTCATGCCCTTGCCGCCGCCGCCTGCCGCCGCCTTGATCAGCAGCGGGAAGCCGATCTCGGTGGCCTGGCGGGTGAATTCGGCGAGATCCTGCGTCGGCATCACCGAGGGCGCGACCGGGACCCCATGATCGGCGGCGAATTGGCGCGCGGAGATCTTGTCACCCATCAGCGCGATGGTATCGGCGTCCGGTCCGATGAAGATCAGCCCGGCCTCGGCGACGGCGCGGGCAAAGCGGGCATTCTCGGAGAGGAAGCCATAGCCGGGGTGGATCGCGTCGGCCCCGACCGCGCAGGCGGCCTCGACGATCTGGGCGATGTCGAGATGGGCCGCGACTGGCGTCTCGCCGGAGATCTCGACCACCTGATCCGCCTCGCGCACATGCCGGGCGCGGGCCTCGACCGGATGGTGGATCGCGACCGAGGCGATGCCCATCTCGCGCAGGGTCCGGATCACCCGGCAGGCGATCTCGCCGCGATTGGCGATCAGCACCTTGCGGAACGGCGGGGTGTCGTCCGGAGCCGTCATCTTGCATCGTCCGTGGTCTTGAGGCCGTGGAGGGGGCCGTCGGGCAAGAGCCAGGCGACGGGCACCGGCACCGGCAGGCTCATCAGCACCTGCGCCATCGCCTTGCCCTGCGGGTCGTGGCGTAGCGAGGCGATGCCGCCGCCGCCGAGTGCCCGGTGCATAACGAGGTTGAAGCCACCAAGGCCCGGCCAGTCGAAGCGCTCGACCTTGCCCTGGACATGGTGGGCGAAGTGCCGGCCGACGGCCTCCGGCGTCAGCGCCCGCCGCAGCCAGGGCAGGAAGGCGGCATCGCGCGCGATCACGCCGATATTGGCGATGTCGCCCTTGTCGCCGCTGCGGCCGAAGGCGAGAGCGACGAGCGGCGCGTTGGCCATCTCGCCGGGCGGTGTGTCCGGCGTATCCGCGCTGGTTGCGGCGGGCGAGGGCGCGTCAACCGTTGCACTTGGGATATGCGCCGGCACCGGCAAGCGCGCCTCGCCGAAGCTGACGGTTGGGTTCAGCTCGGCCTTGTCGATCAGGAAGGAGAACAGCCGGATCACCGGCTGCGGCTCGGGCCGGCCGCCGGCGAAGCCGGTCAGGCTCTGCGCCATTGCGGTCGCCGCCGGATAGATCTCGCGGGCGAAGATCTGCAGCGCCTCCTTGGAAGGGTGGCGCACGCCGATCTTGAGCACGACCTCGCGCGTCGCCCGCGCCCGGCTCTGCGCGCCATAGCTCGCCTCGGCGCCGAGCGTCTCGACCGAGGTCTCGGCGAAATCGGGAAGGCCGGCCTCGCGGATCAGCCGGCCGCAGCGGGCGAGGATGGCCCTGGCGACCGCTTCGGCCCGCGCGGTCGCCTCGTCACCGACGATCATCATCGTCGCCGTGCAGCGATAGCCATCGGCATAGGTGGCGCTGACCTTGTAGCTGCCCGGGGGCGCCCGTCCGCGCGCGCCGGAAACCCGGACGCGGTCGGAACCGGTCGTCTCCAGCTTCACCTGCGACCAGTCGCAGCAGACGTCCGGCAGCATATAGGCGGCGGGGTCGCCGACCTCGTAGACGATCTGCTCGGCGATCGTCGCCGGGCTGACGCGCCCGCCGGTGCCCTCGGGCTTGCCGATCTCGAAGCTGCCATCGGCGCGGCAATCGGCGACGGGGAAGCCCATATCGGCCCAGTCGTCGGCGACCGCGCGCCAGTCGGTGACGATGCCGCCGGTCGCCTGCGCGCCGCATTCGAGGATGTGGCCGGCGAGGCTCCCGGCCGAAAGCCGGTCGTAATCCTCCGGCGTCCAGCCGAATTCATGGATCAGCGGGCCGAGCACCACGGCCGAGTCGACGCAGCGCCCGGTCACCACGACATCGGCGCCTGCGGCGAGCGCCGCCGCGATCGGGAAGGCGCCGAGATAGGCGTTGATGCTGGCGGTCCGCTCGGGGAAGGGCGCGCCGGAGAACATCTCGCTGACGCCTTGGGCGCGCAGGCGCTCGGCCTCGCCCGAGAGGTCGTCGCCGGTGACGATCGCGACCTTCAGCTCGACACCGACCTCCTTGAAGGCGGCGAGCAGGGCGTCGCGGCAGGCTTCCGGATTGACCCCGCCGGCATTGGTGACGACGCGGATGCGCTTGTTCGCGATCTCGCGGGCGAGCGGCTTCATCACCAGCGAGACGAAGTCGGTCGCGTAGCCGAGCGCCGGGTTCTTCGCCTTCATCCGGGCGAGGATCGACATGGTGATCTCGGCCAGATAGTCGAGCACGAGATAGTCGATGCCGCCCTGCCGGACGAGCTGGCGCGGCCCTTCCGGGCTGTCGCCCCAGAAGCCGGCACCACAGCCGATGCGGATGCTCTCGCGCATGGCGTTCACCGCCCGGTCCAGGCCGGTGGACGCTTTTCGGCGAAGGCGGCGAAGCCCTCGCGCGCATCCTCGGTGCGGGCCATGTTGGCCAGCATGAACTGGGCGTATTCGAGCGCCGCGTCGGTCGACATCTCCCTGATCTTGGCAAGGCTCTGCTTGCCCAGGCGAATGCCGGTCGGCGACTTGTCGACGAGGCGGCCGACCAGCCAGTTCGTCTTCGCGTCGAGCTCACCAGCCGGCACGGCGTAGTTGACGATGGCGCCGGCTTCCCGATCGCCCGCCTTGATGGTCTCGCCGGTGAGGCAGAGCTCCATCAATCGGCGATAGGGCAGCACTCGCATCAGATAGGGCAGGATCATCATCGGGAAGAGCCCGACCTTGACCTCGGTCACTCCGAGCAGGATGTCGTCGCGCGCCACCACGAGGTCGCAGGCGCAGATCAGGCCGAAGCCGCCGGCCAGCGCGTGGCCATTGACCCGCGCCACCAGCGGCAGCCGGCAGGCATCCATCCGGCGCAGCAGGCCGGCGACATAGTGGCGGGGGTCGGCCGCCTTGATGGTGAAGGGCGTTCCGTCGGCATTGGGCTTGAGGTCGCCGCCGGCACAGAAGGCCTTGTCGCCGGCGCCGGTGAGGATGACCGCGCGTACCTCGGTATCGGCCTCGGCAGCGTCGAGCGCGGCGACGATGCCCTCCGCCACCGCCTCGTTCAGGGCGTTGCGACGGCTCTCGCGATTGATCGTGACGACCAGCGCCGCGCCTTCGCGTCGGGTGATGACCTCTTCGCTCACGATTCCATCCCTGCGTGGCTCGCTGAGGGAGCCTTCGCGAAATAAATGATTTCAATTCATTTGATGTGTCAATAGCGGTTTCGTGGCCAGAGCTGGCGAAATGGCGCATAAATGGATTGTTCGATTTTGCAGCGCCTCACTTGCGTTGACAGCTGCTCGCGTCACTGATGAAATGAGCTCAATAACATTCAAGGAGCCGAATGGCTCACTGCCCGCACCGCTGCGTGACGGGGTGAGGGAGGAGATCGACGTGAACGCCGTGACCGGCAGCAACCACGCCCACGCCTTCGGCCTCGACGAGGAGCAGAACGCGATCCTCGACGGGGCCGACCGCTATGCCCGCGCCGAGCTCTATCCTCTGTCGCAGCGTATGGACGACGAGGAGTGGTGGCCGGACGAAGCCTTCCGCCAGATCGGCGCCAATGGCTTCCTCGGTGCGACGATCCCCGAGCAATATGGCGGGGCCGGGCTCGATCTGCTCCAGGCCGGGCTGGTCCTGCAGGGTTTCAGCCGCTGGAACCACGCCATGGCGCTCTCGGTCGTCGCCCATGACAATCTCTGCGCCAACAATATCTACCGCAACGGCAATGAGGAGCAGCGGCGCCGCTATCTGCCTCATCTCTGCGGGGGCAAGACCATCGGCGCGCTCGGCCTGACCGAGCCGGGGGCGGGGTCGGATGCGCTCGGCTCGATGCGCACCACCGCGCGCCGCGAGGGCGACCACTATGTCCTCAACGGCAGCAAGATCTTCATCACCAACGGCCCGGTCGCCGATGTGCTCCTGGTCTATGCCAAGACCGACAAGGAGCGCGGCGCCCACGGCATCTCAGCCTTCATCGTCGAGAAGGATTTCCCCGGCTTCAAGGTGGCGCAGAAGCTCGTGAAGATGGGCTATCGCGGCAGCCAGACGGCGGAACTGCTGTTCGAGGATTGCCGCGTCCCGGCCACCAATCTTGTCGGCACCGAGAACCAGGGCGTCGCCATCGTGATGAGCGGGCTCGATCTGGAGCGGGCGATGATCTCGCCGCTCTGCTTGGGGGTCGCCGAGCGGGCGCTTGAGCTCTCGATCGACTACGCCAGGACGCGCAAGCAGTTCGGCAAGCCGATCGGCGCCTTCCAGATGGTCCAGTCGATGCTGGCCGAGATGTATGTGCTGGTCGAGACCATGCGCAGCTTCACCTACCGCACCCTGGCGGAGGCGGCTCCCCTCGAAGTCGGCGGCGGTGGACGCGGCGACATCCATCGCCTGACCGCGGCCTCGGTGATGTATGCGGCGCAGGCCTGCCACGATGTCCTCGACAAGGCCGTGCAGGTCCATGGCGGCGCCGGTTATATCTGGGAGTCCGAGATCAACCGGCTGTTCCGCAGCACCAAGCTGCTCGAGATCGGCGCCGGCACCACCGAGGTCCGCAAGATGATCATCGCCGACGAATTGCTGAAGGGGATGGAGCGCCATGGCTGAGGCCGATCCCAGCGAGCTCGGTCTGGACGATGCCGATCTCGCCGTGCTGCCGACGGTCTATGGGCCGGAGGCCTTCGCCGGCAAAACCGTCCTGATCTCCGGTGGCGCTGGCGGCATCGGCCGCGCCACCGCCTGGCTGCTCGGCCGGCTCGGCGCGCAGGTGATCATCGCCGGGCGCGACGAGGGCAGGCTGGAGGCTGCGGCCGGGGCGATGCGCGCCGCCGGGCTCAAGGCGGCTGCAAGGACGGTGAATGTCCGCGATCCCGCCACGATCACGGCGCTGCACGACTGGATCGCCAGCGAATTCGGCGGCATCGACATTCTCGTCAACAGCGCCGGCGGCCAGTTCCCGCAGGCGGCGATCGACTTTTCGACGAAGGGCTGGAATGCCGTCGTCGACACCAATCTCAACGGCACCTGGTACATGATGCAGGAGGCCGCGCGCCGCTGGCGCGACGCGAAGCGGCCGGGCAGCATCGTCTCGATCGTGGTGGTGACGCGCCAGGGCCTGCATGGCGTCGCCCATACCATCGCGGCACGCGCCGGCGTGGTCGGCCTGACCCAGGCGCTGGCGGTCGAATGGGCGCCGCTCGGCATCAGGGTGAACTGCATCGCGCCGGGCGCGATCGAGACGCCGGGCTGGCGGGTTTACGATCCGCAGGTGGTCAAGGCCTATCCGCGCTCCAACCCGATGATGCGTACTGCGACGACTTGGGAGGTCGCGGAGGCCTGCGCCTATCTCTGCGGCCCGGCGGCTGCCTATGTCACTGGCGAGGTGCTCAACGTCGCCGGTGGCGCGCAGCTCTGGGGCGAGACCTGGACGATCCCGCGCCCAGCCTTCTTCGACGGGCCGGGCAGCAGCGGCGGCGAGTAGGCGATGACCTCAGCGCGGCCGAGCGGAAGCAGGATTCGCCGGGGAGATCCCGGCCGCAGCCTCGAGCCGCGCCGTCGCCGTCTCCAGCCGGGCGATCACGCTCTCCATCGGCGAGGCTGGCTCGCCGCCGAGCGCCAGTCCGTGATGGACCAGATTGGTGATCGCGTCCGCCATTTCGGCCGGATCGAAATCGCCTTCGCCACGCAGGAAGGCCCAGGTGCGATGCTCGATGCAGCCGAAGACGAGGTCGCGCACCAGGTTTGGCGAGCTCTCGGGCCGCAGCTCGCCGGCAGCGATGCCGGATTTGACCACGTCGACCAGGCGATTCGTGTAGGCGCGGTTGAGTTCGAACAGATGCGAGCCGCGATAGTCGGGCGCCGGCCGGATCTCCTGGAACATCAGGCGCGACAGCGCCGGGTCGCGATGGATCGAGGTCAGGTGGGTGTAGACGATGAAGCGGATCTGGTTCCAGCTGCCGCGCACGGCAGCAAACTGCTCGGCATCGTCCCGAAGCATCTGCTCGAACCAGTGCTCGACGACCTTGACCAGCAATTCGCGCTTGTTGGCGAAGAAGCGGTAGATGCTGCCCTCGACCACGCCGGCGCGCAGCGCGATGTCGGTGATCAGCGCGTCATTGTAGCCCTTCTCGACGAAGACCTGCTTGGCGGCGGCCATGATGTCGGAGATGCGCCGCTCGGGCGGGAGCCGGTTGACCTGGCGTTTCACGGCGCTGCGGGGCGGCATCGATGATCCTTGTCGGGACGAAGCGGCGGGCCGCTCTTTGCTCTGGCCGAGCGGCGGCGCGCTGGGGCGGAGCGTCACTAATAAATAGCATTCATCATCGGCGCGCACCAGACGGGCATTCGGGCTGTCTGCGCCAGATTGCGCGGGTTCCTTGGAGGAGGTGTCGTTGCCGTTGCCTGCCGCTTTTGCCGGACGCCTGCGCGTTCCCGTCATCGCCGCGCCGATGTTCCTGATCTCGGGGCCGGACCTCGTCGTCTCCTGCTGCCGCAATGGTGTCGTCGGCAGCTTTCCGGCGCTCAACCAGCGCAGCACGGCGGGCTTGGCCGATTGGCTCGACGAGATCGCGGGACGGCTGGGTGATGTGGCCGATGCCGCGCCCTTCGGCGTCAATCTGGTTGTCCATCGCAGCAACCCACGGCTCGACGCCGATCTCGCTATCGTCGTCGAGCGCAAGGTGCCGCTGGTCATCACCTCGCTCGGCCTCAACCGCGACCTGATCAAGGCGGTGCAGGGCTATGGCGGGCTCGTCTTTCATGACGTGACGACGCTCGCCTTCGCCGCCAAGGCGGCCGAGGCCGGTGTTGACGGTCTGATCGCCGTCTCGGCTGGCGCCGGCGGCCATGCCGGGCCGCTCAATCCCTTCGCAGCGCTGGCCGATGTCCGCCGCATCTTCGACGGCGCGCTCGTGCTCGGCGGGGCCCTGAGCGCTGGTGCGCAGGTTGCTGCCGCCCGGATGGCGGGGGCCGACATGGCCTATCTCGGCACTCGCTTCATGGCGACGCAGGAGAGCATGGCGCCGCAGGCGCTGCGCGACATGCTGCTGGGCGCGTCGGCGGCCGACATCGTCTACACGCCCGCGATCAGCGGTGTGCACGGCAATTTCCTGCGCCCCAGCATCCTGGCGGCGGGCCGCGATCCCGACGATCTCAGCAAGCCCGCGAGCTATGATTTCGGCACCGCCGAGGCCAAGGCCTGGCGCGACATCTGGGCGGCAGGGCAGGGCGTCGGCGCGATCCGCGATTTGCCTGATGCAGGCGAGCTCTGCCGGCGGCTGGCCGATGAATACGAGGTCGCCCTGGCCGGTGCGTCGCGGTTGTCGTGTCGGGCGGCTGCCTTCAGATGAGCTGAGCCCGGTTCATTCAGGGTACTTCCAATGCCCAGGCCGGAGGTGCGGCGTCGAGGGTGAAGCGGCTTGTTCGGGATGCCGTCGTGCGAAAAATCGCAGCCGCCACCGGCATTGAATCCGAGGGGTAAAAGAGTTGACAGCATAAGATGAATTCTGTTCATTAGCTGCATCGAGCTGACGCCTACCAAGACAACAAGCCAGCGCAGCCGGGGAGGATGCCGTGGGAGTCAACGCCGTTCGCGCGGCGGCGCCGCATGCGCGCCGGGTGCTCGCAGATGTCGCGGTCGGGAGCCTTCCGGCTAGCCGTTCCGGATATCTCGGATGAATGAGGTTCAATACCGTCCCGCCGCGAGCGTTTCGGACGCGCCCGTGGCACTCTCCTGTACCGGGATCGAGCGCAGCTTCGGCGGCCTGCGGGCGCTGAAGGGCGTCTCGCTCGATGTCCGCCAGGGCGAGATTCTGGGGCTGGTCGGCCCGAATGGTTCCGGCAAGACCACCATGGTCAACGTGGTCACCGGCTTCTACCCGCCCAATGCCGGGCAGGTGAGCCTGTTCGGCGAGGACATCACGGCGCTGAAGCCGCATCGCATCGCCGCGCGCGGCGTCGCCCGCACCTTCCAGAATCTTGCCCTGTTCAAGGGCATGAGTGTCCTCGACAACATCCTGATCGGCCGCCACACCCACATGAAGCCGAGCGCGCTCGGGGCGCTGTTCTACTGGTGGTGGGCGGAGCGCGAGGAGCTGGCGCACCGGCGGGTGGTCGAAGAGATCATCGAGTTCATGCAGCTGCAGGATATCCGCGACGAGCCGGTCGAGGTCATCCCGCTCGGCCTGCAGAAGCGCGTCGAGCTGGCGCGCGCCCTCGTCGCCGAGCCACGCCTGCTGATCCTGGACGAGCCGATGGCCGGCATGAACCAGGAGGAGAAGGAATACATTGCCCGCTTCATCCTCGATGCGCAGGAGGCGCGTGGCGTCACCATCCTGATCATCGAGCACCACATGGACGTCGTCACCTCGATCTGCGACCGCGTCGTCGTGCTGAGCTATGGCGAGGTGATCTCGGAGGGCGAGCCGCAGGCGGCGATCTCGCATCCGAGCGTGGTCAGCGCCTATCTCGGCGAGCGTGCCGCCAAGCGCCACCAGGCCGGGAGCGCGGCATGACGGCGGCGCTTGGCAAGATCGGGGAGGGCGCCCATTGGCCGGTCGCCGCCAATGGCGAGCCGGCGACGCTGATCGCCGCGCTCGCCCGCAATGCCGCCGAGTTCGGTGACCGCGTCGCCTTCCGCGAGCGGCGCTATGGCATCTGGCAGGAGCAGAACTGGCGCGAGGTCTTCGACGAGATCGCCGCCATGGCCGCCGGGCTTGAGGAGGCCGGGCTGGTCGCCGGCGCCGCGATGACCGTGATCGGCGACAACCGGCCGCGGCTCTATTACGCCATGCTGGCCGCCAATATGCTGCGGGCCTTCCCGTCACCTGTTTTTCCGGATGTGCCGCTGGAAGAGCTGATCGTCGCGACCCGGCATGGCGCGCCACCTGTCGGCGTCGCCGAGGACCAGGAGCAGGTCGACAAGCTGCTCGAGCTCAGGGCCGCCACCGGGCGCGTCGCCACCATCCTCTATGACGACGAGCGCGGCCTCGACGGCTACGACCTGCCCGGGCTGATGTCGCTCGATACGCTGGTGGCGAAAGGGCGCGAGCGGCTGGCGCGCGAGCCCGATCTCGTCAGGCGCTTTGTCGACGAGCCGCGGGCCGAAGACATCTCGGTGCTGCTGCATTCCTCCGGCACGACCGGCCTGCCCAAGGGCATCCCGCTGCGCCATCGCAACGTCACCGGCGGCCTGCTCAATGCCGGCGCGAGCGGCTATTTCCACAAGCACGAGGAGCTCTACGCCTATCTCCCGACAGCCTGGGTCGGCGACTTCGTCTTCACTTTGGGCGCCGGCATGATGATGGCGGCGACGATCAATATCCCCGAGCGCCAGGAGACGGTGATGCGCGACCTGCGCGAGGTCTCGCCAACCTTCTATCTCGCTGCGCCGCGCGCCTGGGACCAGATGCTGACCCGTGTCCAGGTCGGCATGAAGAACTCGACGCCGTTCAAGCGCTGGCTGTTCGAGACCACGATGGAGCGCGCCGTCGGCTTCGAGCGCAAGCGCCTGTCCGGTGGTTCACTGACGCTGGCGGAGAAGCTGCTCGATGCAGTCGGCAACGTGCTGGTCTATGCGCCGTTGCGCGACCATCTCGGGCTCGGCCGGGCCGAGCGCGCCTTCACCGGCGGCGAGGCGCTGGGCGAGGACACCTTCCTGTTCTTCCGGGCGCTCGGCATCCGGCTGAAGCAGTTCTACGGCCAGACCGAGACTTGCGCGCTGACGGCGGCGCAGACGGAGGGGCAGGTCAAGCTCCACACGGTCGGCAAGCCGATGGAAGGCAGCGAGATCCGCATCGACGACAGCGGCGAGATCCTGGTGCGCTCCTCCTCGGTGGTCGACGGCTACTATGACGACCCCGAGAGCAGCGCCAAGGCGCTGGTCGATGGCTGGCTGCACACCGGCGATGCCGGGCGCATCGACGAGGACGGTCAGCTTGTTGTGCTCGGCCGCGTCAGCGAGGTCGTACGCACGGCATCCGGTGAGCGCTACATCCCGAACTTCATCGAGAACCGGCTGAAGTTCAGCCCCTATATCCGCAATGTCGCGGTGATCGGCGCCGGGCGCGGAGAGCTCACCGCGATCGTCTGCATCGACTTCGACGCGGTCGGCCACTGGGCCGAGGAGCGCGGCATCTCCTACACCTCCTATGCCGAGCTCTCGCAGAAGCCGGAGGTGCAGGGGCTGATCGGGCAGGTGGTCAGGCACGTCAACGGCACGCAGCCGGAGGGCCTGCGCGTGCGGCGCTTTTCCAATCTGCACAAGGATTTCGATGCCGACGACGGCGAGATCACCCGCACCCGCAAGCTGCGCCGTAACGTCATCGAGACGACCTACGCCTCGCTGATCGACGCCCTTTACGGCGGGCTCGACGAGACCGTGTTCGACGCCACCATCGCCTATGAGAACGGGGAGCGCGGCGTGATCCGGCGGACGCTCAAGATCAGTGAGGTCGTCGCCTGATGGACTGGATCCTGCTCGCGGAACTCTCGACCAACGGCGTCTTCGTCGGCCTGATGTACGCGCTGGTCTCGCTTGGGATCGTGCTGATCTACAAGACCTCCGGCACCGCCAACCTTGCCCAGGGCGCGGTTGCCATGACCGGCGGCTATGTCACCTGGGCGCTTGCCACCCTGGTCGGCCTGCCGATCTGGCTGGCGATCCCCACTGCGCTCGTCGTCATGTTCGGCTTCGGCCTGCTGATGGAACGCATCGCGCTGCGCCGGATGATCGGCCAGCCGGTGATCATGACGATCATGCTGACGCTCGGCGTCGAGATCATGCTGCGTGGCTTGCTGCCGGGAATCTTCGGTGCCGCGGTCAAGCGCCTCGACATCGGCCTGCCGCAGCAGCCGCTCTTCGTCGGCGAGCTCCTGCTCAACCGCTCCACGATGATCGGCGGCTCGATCTCGCTGCTGCTGATCCTGCTCTCGCTGTTCTTCTTCAACTCGCGCTTCGGCGTGGTGATGCGCGCCGTCGCCGACGATCAGACCGCCTCCTGGTCGGTCGGCATCAGGGTCGAGCGTGCGATCGCCGTCGCCTGGGGGCTCGCCGCCGTCTCCGCCACCGCCGCTGGCGTGCTCTGGGGCAGCACGCAGGGTGTCGACTGGTCGCTTTCACTGCTGCTGATCAAGGCGCTCGCCATCGCGATCTTGGGTGGGCTCGACTCGATCCCGGGCGTGCTGATCGCCGGCGTCATCGTCGGCGTTGCCGAGAGCCTCGCCACCGGCGTGCTCGATCCGCTGGTCGGCGGCGGCTCGCGCGATGTCGTCGCCGCCGTGATCATCCTGGTGACGCTCCTGCTCAAGCCGCACGGCCTGTTCGGCCGCCACCATATCGAGAGGGTCTGACGCCGTGTTCTATCGTCGCGCCGGCATCCGCCACACGCGCTATCAGGACGAGCGCCAGCTCTTTCCGCTCGGCTTCGACCGCGGCCTGATCATCGCGGTCATCGCCATCCTGCTGGCGGCGCCGTTCATCTTCGACCGGCTCTATGTCTCCGGCTATTTGCTGCCTTGGTTGATCTGGACCTCGGCGGCGCTCGGCCTCAATTTGCTGATGGGCTGGTCCGGCCAGATCCATCTCGGCTATGGCGCAGTGATGGGCATCGGCGCCTATGGCTCGGTGCATCTGGTGCGCCTCGGCGTGCCGCTTGAGATCGCGATGATCGCCGGCGGCCTGCTCAGCGCCACCATCGGTACGATGTTCGGCGGCGCCGCCCTGCGCATGAAGGGCATCTATCTCGCCATGGCGACGCTGGCCATGCAGTACGTCGTCGACTTCGTCATCTCGCATTCCTCGGTGATAAGCGGCGGCTCGCTCGCGACGCTGCAGGTGCCGCCGGTGCGCTTCCTCGGCATCCCCCTGCAGGGCGACCTGCCGACCTATTACCTCGCCTTCGGCGTCTGCTTCGTCATCACGCTGTTCATGCTGAACGTCCGGCGCACCAGCTTCGGCCGGGCGCTGGCCGCGCTGCGCGAGAAGGACTACGCCGCGCAGATCCTCGGCATCTCGACCTTCCGCTACAAGCTGCTGGCCTTCTGGGTCTCGTCCTTCATCGGCGGCGTCGTCGGCTCGCTGCTGGCGGTGACCTATCTGAGGGCGATTTCGCCCGACCAGTTCCATATCGAGCTCTCGATCCAGATCCTGGCGATGATCATCGTCGGCGGGCTCGGCAGCGTGCTCGGGCCGTTTTTCGGCACGGCGCTGATCCTGTTCGCGCCGATTGTGCTCAACAACCTGCTCGGCGCTGCCGCAGGCACCTTCGGGCTGTCGCTGCCGATCGACCTGCGCGCCCATCTGCCGCTGATGGCCTATGGCGCGCTGGTGATCGGCTTCCTGCTCTACGAGCCGCTCGGCCTCGCCAAGATCTACGCCAATTTCCGCAACTATTTGCTCGTCTGGCCGTTCCGCCATGCCCAGCGGTGACGGTGCTTCAATCAACGACAGGGCTGGAGGAAACAGGATGTCGCTCGATCGCCGTTCGTTCATCGCCGGCTCGGCTGCGCTGGCCGCGCCGTTTGCCCTGCCAGCCCGCGTTTTCGCCCAGGAGAAGATCGTCCGCTTCTCGCTGCCGCAGGACTTCACCCGCATCTACACCTTCGTCACCTCGGAATATAACCAGGGCCAGCGCGACTACTTCACTTTGGTCAATGATCGCGGCGGCGTCGGCGGCTACAAGATCGTCGCCGACATCACCGACCACGCCAACGACCTGCCGCGCGCCATCGAGGCCTATGAGCGCGGCAAGCGCGAGGGCGCGGTGCTGATCGACCCGCTCTCGACGCCGGTGGCGCGCGCGCTCGTCCCCCGCGCGCTCGAAGACAAGATCAACATGATCACCGCCTATTCCGGCCGCAGCGACGCCGCCGACGGCAGCGCCTTCCCTTACGTGCTGCCGCTCTCGATCAACTACTGGACCCAGGCCGGCCTGATCATCGAGCAGTTCAAGAAGACCGAGAAGGGCAGCCTCAAGGGCAAGAAGATCGTCTTCGTCCACATCGACACGCCCTTCGGCAAGGAGCCGCTGCCGATCCTCAACGTGCTCGCCAAGAAGGAAGGCTATGAGCTCACCGCCTTCCCCTATACGCCGCCGGGCAACGACCAGTCGGCGATCTGGCCGCAGGTGCGCCGCGCGCGGCCCGACTTCGTGATCTTCTGGGGCGCCGGCGTCGGCCAGACCGTGGCGCTGACCGAGGCGATCCGCAACGGCCTGCCGATGGACCGGGTCTCCGGCAGCGTCTGGCTCTCCGAATCCGACATGGACGTGGTCGGGCGCGAGGCGGCCAAGGGCGTGATGAAGGTCGAGCCCTGCGTCGGTGGGCGCGAGCCCAAGGTGATCAAGGACATCCTCGCCGACGTCGTCGGCAAGGGCAAAGGCGCCGGCCCCGAGAACAAGGTCGGCACGGCCTACTATAATTACGGTGTCCAGATGGCGACGCTGATGGTCGAGGGCGTGCGCAAGGCGGCCGAGAAGGCGCCGAACGGCCCGGTCACCGGTCCCTGGCTCAACGAGGGCCTGCGCTCCATCACCAACTTCACCGCCGACGGCCTGCTGCCGCCGACCACGATCACCAAGGACGACCACCAGGGTGGCGGCATGGGCCGGATCGCGCGCTGGGACGGCGCCAAGTTCGTGCCAATCACCGACTGGTTCTCCGCCAACCAGGATGTGGTCTGGGAAGAGATCCGCAAGAACTCGGACGAGTTCAAGAAGACCGGGAAATGACGAGGTCCGGGCGGCGCGGGCCCTCCGCGTCGCCCCTTTTCGGATCGGGCCGATGACGCTGCTGGCGCTGAACAATATCGAGATCGTCTACGATCAGGTCTTCCTCGCCGTGCGCGGCGTCTCGATCGAGGTGCCCGAGAAGGGGCTCGTCGCCGTGCTCGGCGCAAATGGCGCCGGCAAGAGCACGGTGCTGAAGTCGATCTCCGGCCTGCTCAAGCCCGAGCGCGGCGCCGTCACCCGCGGCGAGATCAGCTTCGAGGGCCGCTCGATCCTGGCGGTCGACCCGCCCGAGCGCGTCCGCCGCGGCATCGTCCATGTGCTGGAAGGGCGGCGCGTCTTCGGCCATCTGACGCCGAAGGAGAACCTGATCGCCGCCGCGACCATGCACCGCGAGCGTGGCCATGTCACGGCGCTGATCGACCGGATGTTCGAGACCTTCCCGCGGCTCGCGCAGCGGGCCAAGGCCGAGGCCGGCTATCTCTCCGGCGGCGAGCAGCAGATGCTGGCGATCGCCCGCGCCCTGATGACCGAGCCGCGCCTCTTGATGCTCGACGAGCCGAGCCTTGGTCTCGCGCCCTTCCTCGTCGACGAGATCTTCGACATCGTCCGGCGGGTGAACGAGCGCGACGGCGTCGCCGTGCTGCTGGTCGAGCAGAATGCCACGGCGGCGCTGGAGATCGCCCAATACGGCTACCTGATCGAGAACGGCCGCATCCTGATGAGCGGCGAGGCCGCGGTGCTGAGCGCCAATCCCGATGTCGCCGACGCCTATCTCGGCGGCCATCAGAAGGTCGACTATCACGCGGTCAAGCATTACCGGCGCCGCAAGCGCTGGCTCGCCTGAGGCGACGCGATGGCCAAGCACTACGACCGGCTGGAAACCCGCGCGCCGGCGCGACGCGAGGCCGATCTGTTCAAGCGGTTGCCGCAGGTGATCGCAGCGGCGCAGCGGCTGCCGGCTTGGCGGAAGCATCTGCGCGGCGTCGATCCCCAGGCCATCATTGGCCGGTCGGCACTCGCCAAGCTGCCCGTGCTGCGCAAATCCGATCTGCCAGCGACCCAGCGCGGCAAGCCACCCTTCGGCGGTTTGCTCCCGGGCCGCCCGAGCGACTATCGCCGTTTGATGATGTCACCGGGGCCGATCTTCGAGCCCGAGGGCCATGACGACGATCCCTGGCGTGTCGCCCGCGCGCTCGCGGCGAGCGGCGCCGGCTGGCGTGACATCGTGCTCAACACCTTCTCCTACCATCTGACCCCGGGTGCCTGGTGCTTCGATGCCGGCGCGCGCGTGCTCGGCTGTGCCGTGATCCCGGCCGGGCCGGGCAACAGCGATGCCCAGCTCGACCTGATCGAGGCCTATCGCCCGACGCTCTATGCCGGCGTGCCGGATTTCCTGAAGATCCTGCTCGATCTCGGCGCGGCGCGCGGGCGCGACCTCTCCTCGCTCAAGCGGGCGGTGGTCTCTGGCGCGGCCTTTCCGCCCTCGCTGCAGGCCGAGTTTCGTGAGCGCGGCATCGATGCCTATCAGTGCTACGCCACCGCCGAATGCGGCATCATCGCCTATGAGACGCCGGCCCGCGAAGGCCTCGTCCTCAACGAGGACATCATTGTCGAGCTCCTGCGGCCCGGCACCGGCCAACCGGTGGTGGAGGGCGAGGTCGGCGAGATCACTGTGACCATCCTCGATCCCAGAAAGCCGCTGATCCGCTTCGCCGTCGGCGATCTCACTGCGGTGCTGCCGGGGCGCTCGCCCTGCGGGCGCACCAATCAGCGCATCCGCGGCTGGCTCGGCCGGGCCGACCAGTCGGCCAAGGTCAAGGGCATGTTCGTCCGGCCCGAGCAGGTCGCGGCGGTCGCGACGCGACATCCCGAGATCGGTCGCTGCCGTTTGGTGGTATCGCGCGCCGGCGAGGCGGATGCGATGTGCTTCAAGGCCGAGGCCACCGTGCCGAGCTCAGGGCTAGTCGAAGCAGTGAAGGCCTCGGTTCGCGACGTCTTCAAGCTGAGCGGTACGGTCGAGCTGGTCGCGCCGGGGACATTGCCGAACGATGGCAAGGTCATCGACGATACGAGGGCGCCGGGCTGAGCCCGGTGGCACGAGACAAGATGAGGACGAGACGATGAGCGATACGGCAGGCGAGGTGGTGATCACGGAGCGGCATGGGCCGATCCTCACCGTGACCATGAATCGCCCCAAGGTGCTCAATGTGCTCGACGAGGCGATGGCCGATGCGCTGGTCGCGGCCTTCTCGGGGCTGGCGGCGGACGCATCGATTCGCGCCGTCATCCTGGCGGGGGCAGGGCGCTCCTTCATGGCGGGCGGCGATCTCGCCCGCTTCCAGGCCGATCTTGCCGGCGCGCCGCAGACCGCGACGCTGCTGATCGACCGCTTCCACACGCTGATGCGCCTGATCAAAGCAATGCCGCAGCCTGTGATCGCCGCCGTGCAGGGGCCGGTCGCGGGTGGCGGCGTCGGGCTCGCGCTCGCCTGCGACCTCGTGGTGGCGGCGCAGGATGCCAGTTTCCTCTCGGCCTACACCAAGCTCGGCACCAGCCCCGATGGCGGCACGACCTGGACGCTGACGCAATTGCTTGGCCCGCGCCGGGCGCTGGAGTTCGTGCTGCTCAACGAGGCGGCGAATGCCGACACCGCTCTCCAGCTCGGCCTCGTCAACCGGATCGTGCCGAATGGCGAGCTGATGGAGACCGTGCGGGCCATGGCGGAAAAGCTCGCCCGCGGCAGCGTCGGCGCGCAAGGGACGAGCAAGGCGCTGGTCCAGGCCGCAACGCATGGCTCCTTCGACGCACAGCTCGATCTGGAGCAAAAGGCCTTCGTCGCCAATGCCGGCACGGCCGATTTCCGCGAGGGCATCAACGCCTTCTTCGAGCGCCGGCCGCCGGCCTTCTGAAATCGGTTGACCGCGCTGCATTCGCGCTACTGACGTTCACCGGCGCGATCCCGGCATAGTGCGACCGAATGATCGCCCGGGAGATGCCGACGCATGAATACGCTCTCCATCCGGATCGGAGCTCTGGCGCCACTGTCGCGGCCGGGCTGGGTCGAGGCCGGGCAGCATCTGCTCGCCGGGCTCGAATTGGCCGTGTCCGACGTCAATGCTGCCGGCGGGATCGCTGGACAGCCGCTCGAACTGATCGCGCGCGACACTGCGGCTGATCCGCAGAAGGCAATCGCCGCCGTCGATGAATTCGCCGATCTGGGCGTTGCTGCCCTGGCCGGGGAATATCACAGTGTCGTCGCCCGCGCCGCCGCGGCCAGGGCCGATGCCCTGGGGCTGCCGTTCCTTTGCTCCTCGGCAGTCCTCGACGCGCTCACCGAGCAGCCGAGGGATTGGGTCGCGCGCATCGCCCCGGCGCAGTCGCGCGGCTGGCGGCTCTACGCCGACTTCCTGCTCGGCGCGGGGCATCAGCGGATCGCCGTCGCCACCGTGCCGAGCGTCTACTGGGCCTCGGGAACACGCATCTTGCAGGATTACATCACGCCGCGCGGTGGCAGCGTCATGGAGTTCGAGATGAACTCGCTCACACCCGCGGCGCTCTGTGACGAACTCGCCGGCAAGGGCGCCACGGCCCTGCTGCTCCTGGTTGGCCATCCTGAGCCGGCGGTCTCGATCGTCAAGGCCGTCCGCAATGATCCGCGCCTTGCGGGCATCACGATCGGCGCGCCGGCCGGGCCGCCCGAGCTGCCCGAATGGTTGGCTTTGCTAGGGGAGGACGGGGCAGCGATCCCGTTCCTGCGCTATTTGCCGGAACGGCTCACTCCGCTCGGCACGCGCGTTGAAGTGGCTTTGCGTGGTCGGCTGGCGCAGGCGCCGTCCTTCGTCGCGTTCGAGGGCTATGACACGATCGCCGTCCTCGCCGCGATGCTGCGCTCTCACGGCACGGAACGGGCGCACTTGGCGCAAGCCTGGTCGGAGGTGTCGGTCGAGGGCACGCGCGGGCCCATTCGCTTCTCGCGCGTGCCGGGGATCAGCGTCTGGCAATGGGCCTGGCCGCCGATCCAGGTCGTCGACCGGGACCCCGCGGCTCCTGATCGCTTTCGCGTCCTGCACGCTGGCTGAGCCCGCGCGAAGCAGGCCGCGTCTGCAGGCAGGCTTATCGCTCCTCAGCCGGTCTTGGCCTGGTTGAAGTCCGAGATTCCGCCATGCGCGGCCGACCACTTGGCCGGCTCGTTGAGGAAGCTCTCGACCTCGGCCAGCACCTTCGGCTCGAAATGCCCGCTCGCCTTGGCGACCTTGAGCACGTCCCACCACGTCGTGAGGTAGTGCAGGCCGACGCCGATCTCCTGCATCATCGCGCGTCCCTGCGGGAAGATGTCGTAGTAGAACAGCACGAAGCAGTGATCGACCTTGGCGCCGGCGTCGCGCAGGGCCTTGCAGAAATTGACCTTGCTGCCGCCATCGGTGGCGAGGTCTTCGACCAGCAGGGTGCGGGCGCCCTCGACCACTTCGCCCTCGATCTGGGCATTGCGGCCGAAGCCCTTGGGCTTCTTGCGGACATACTGCATCGGCAGCGAGAGCCGGTCGGAGATCCAGGCGGCGAAGGGAATGCCGGCCGTCTCGCCACCGGCGACGATGTCGATCGATTCATAGCCGATGTCGCGCACGATCGTCGTTGCGGCGAAGTCGATCAGCGAGGAGCGCAACCGCGGGAAGGAGATGATCTTGCGGCAGTCGATATAGACCGGGCTCGCCCAGCCCGAGGTGAAGATGAAGGGCTTGTCGCTGTAGAAGTGGACCGCCTTGATCTCGAGCAGCATCTTGGCCGCTTCGAGCGCGATGGTCTCCCGGTCGACCGGCATGTAAAGATTCGACATGGTCTCGTTCTCCAGGGCCAGCGCGCGCCATCCTTCGCCGTTTGCAGGCGTTGGCGCGGCTCGGATCAAATTCGCAAACGGCCCCTTCTCGACAGGTTGCCGGTGAAGGTCAATCCCTACTGCGCACTGTCCCCGGCGTGATTGTTTCGATGTGCTCGCGCCGCCTCGCCAAGGCGGCTATGGAAAGCCAGCTCGCCGGCGGATTCGTTTGGCGGGCAGATCAGCACAGGGGCAGGGCATGAGCGTCACGGAACTCTTCGGCAGCAGCGAAGCCAAGGCAGTCACCACTCCGTCGCAGACGCTGACGATCCGCCGGCCGGACGACTGGCACGTGCATCTGCGCGACGGAGCGATGCTGAAGGCGGTGCTGCCCTTCACCGCCGCTCAGTTCAGGCGCGGCATCATCATGCCGAACTTGGTGCCGCCGGTGACATCAGTCGATGCCGCCAGCGCCTATCGCGAGCGCATCCTCGCGGCGCGACCGGAGGGCCACGACTTCACCCCGCTGATGACCTGCTATCTGACCGATTCAACGAGTCCGGACGAGATCGAGCGCGGCTTCAAGGAAGGCGTCTGGGCCGCCGCCAAGCTCTACCCGGCCGGCGCCACCACCAATGCCCATCACGGCGTCACCAACATCGCCAAGCTCGCCCCGGTGCTGGAGCGGATGGAGAGGATCGGCATGCCGGTCCTCGTCCATGGCGAGGCGACTGACCCGGCCGTCGACATCTTCGACCGCGAGGCCGTGTTCATGGAGACCGAGATGCTGCCGCTGCTGAAGCGGCATCAGGGCCTGAAGGTCGTGGTCGAGCACGTCACCACCGCCGAGACGGTCGAGCTGGTGCGCGCCCATGCCGGCCGGGCGGCAGGCACGGTCACGCCGCATCACCTGATCATCAACCGCACCTCGATCTTCCAGGGCGGGTTGCGCCCGCATCTCTATTGCCTGCCGGTCGC
Source organism: Allobosea sp. GW821-FHT10B12 (assembly GCF_059415545.1). Lineage (NCBI taxonomy): Bacteria > Pseudomonadati > Pseudomonadota > Alphaproteobacteria > Hyphomicrobiales > Alloboseaceae > Allobosea > Allobosea sp. GW821-FHT10B12. The sequence goes on along the minus strand of NZ_JBWKNL010000008.1, from coordinate 183,690 downwards.
CAAGCGCGAGCGCCACCGCCTTGCCCTACGCAAGGCGGTCACTGCCGGTGACGGCAATTTCTTCATCGGCACCGACACCGCCCCGCATCTGCGCAGCGCCAAGCAGGCCGAATGCTGCTCGGCCGGCGTCTTCGGCGGCGCGACCGCGCTGCAGACCTATGTCCAGGTCTTCGATGAGGAGGGCGCGCTCGCCCATTTCGAGGCCTTCGCCTCGGAGAACGGCGTGCGCTTCTATGGCCTGCCGCTGAACGAGGGCACGATCACGCTGGAGAAGCGGCCCTGCCGGGTCTCGCCGACCGTTGCGGTCGGCGAGGAGGACGTTGTCGTCTTCCGCGGCGGCGAGGAACTGCCCTGGGCGCTCGGCGAGATAAAGGCTTAGGGACGGGCGATGCCCGGGCCGATGCTCACGGGCCGGCCTTTGCGTCATGAAGCATGCGGGCAATCCTCGAGCGAAAGGCTTTCAGGCCGGCAAGCTCGGCGGCATCGCTTTGGTACAGCGTCTTCTCGAACTGCCGACCTGCGAGAACGACCTGTATGGTGTCCTTGATCGCATCGGCCAGATCGTCTCGGTCTTCGCTTGGCAGGTGCTGGTCGAAGGGTAATTCCTTCACCAGCAAGGTCATCAGTTCCGCCCTGGCTGCTGGGGGTAGGTCCCCATCGTATTGCAGCGCCTTGAACGGTGGGTCTCGGGTCTGGTCGAAACGCGCCCTGATATAAGTCCCGGCGATCCGGCGCTCTTCGAACGTGATCGTCAGGTGGTCCGACGTATAGCCCGGCCCCGGTTCTCCGCCCCGTGTCCACCACAGGAACGTCAATGGGCAATTCGGCTCACAGCGCGCGATCAGCTGGTTCAATTCGCTTTCCGCTGCGGCCGGAGCGCTGTTATTCATGATCGCTCCTGCAATCAGTAGGCTCATCAATAGTCTGGGCAGACTCATGACGATGTCTCAATTCTAGAAACCGTAGTTTTTCAGGATGGTTTCATAGTGATCCTGGTGCGGATGCGGAAGCGTCCCGTGCTGGTCCGGCCAAGTCTCCGACATGATATCGTTGAGCTTGGTTGGATCATTCTTCACCGCTCCCTGCGGGCTGTCGTGATAGCCGTCCCGCAGGCCGAGTGTATGGCCATATTCGTGCGCGATCCGTCTCGGCCTTGCCGTGTCGGTCGCGGCAGCGGGGGTCTGATAGCCTGGCCTGGCGCCATAGTAATGCTGCGACATGCGGGTATTTGCCGGGTCGACATGGATCGTATCATATCCGGGCGTCGGGTTCCCCGTCGGCGATACCTTGGTGGTAATCGCGACGTTCACATTATATTCCGCGCCGTCATGGCGCATTTTTCCGCTCCAGGTTTCTTCGATCTGCTTCTTGGCCGCTTGGGCGTAGGCTTCCGTTGCTCCAGGCCCCATGAATTCCATGTTCGTCTTGATGGAAATAGTCTTGGTCGCCTTGTCGACGGTCACCACCGTGCTTCCACCGGTGGGATTTGACTTCGCGACGGCCTGATTCGTCGGCCCGGAACCTGGCTCTGCTGCTGCGGCACCGGCGCCTCCGACCCCCAAATCGCCGATGAGGACATTGGGCTGGCCGGTAACGATGATGCCGCCATGCGACGTCAAATCGCCGATGCGGGCTGCCATCAGGCCGCCGATGAAGACGGTTGGCGAGCCCTGGACGATTGCATCGACAGGCCCCGCGCAGAGCGCGAGATCGGTCACGCGTGCTGCTGGCAAGCCGCCGATCAAGACCGTCGGGCAACATGGCGGCAGTATCGGCCCGCCAACATGCGGGACGACGCCTGAAACAAGCGGACAGGTATGCATGTCCGTGACGCGTGCGGCGGGCTTCCCCATCGGAATGGGTTACTCCGCGCGGCGGCTAGAATAGAGCATCAGTTGCTGAATGTGTGAAATGCGCGGATCGATTGCCGACTACAGGAGTTCATCGCAGATAGTCCCATAAATATAGCCTCGGATGCTTCTTGTTGCCGGCAAGATTGATCCGCGCCATCCGTTGGCAATTCCCGCTGCCAATCATGTTTGGCATTGTGACCTTACGAAGGCACCAGCGGGAGTTGCACCCGCATTCTGCGCAAGTGCCGCGATCACGCTTGATCCATGAAGACGGCCGCCTTCTTGCCGTTGAGCCGGACACGATCTTCCTGATGGAACGCACGGCCCGCACCAGCGCGCCGCTCGATGTCGCGGCCCTTGCGGACGATGTCGCCGGGTTCAGCCCGCCGCCGCCGGCTCGATCAGCCTGGCGATGTTGAGCAGCTGCTGGTCTCGTCCCGCAACCGCGCTCAGCATCAAACCGCCGGAGAGCTTGTCGCCGAGCGGCATCGGTAGCGAGATCGAGCACAGGTCGAACAAATTGCCGAAGGCCGGGTTGCGCAGGATCAGGCGGTTGGCGGTGAAGAAGGCCTCGTCGCCGGCCTCGACCGCGGCGATCGTCGGCGCCTCGATCGGCACGGTCGGCGCCAGGAAGCCGTCGAGTCCGTCGAGCTGGGCGGCGAGCCGAACGATCAGCGCCCGGCGCTTCTCCATGGCGATGATGTAGTCGGCCGCCTTGCAGGGTACGCCGATGGCGATGCGAGCTGCGACGCGTCGGTCGTAGGCATCGGCCTTGGCGGCCATCAGGTCGCGATGCACCGCGGCAGCCTCGACCGTGACGAGCGGCACGGGGGCGACCGCCAGCATCTCCTGGTAGAACCCGTCGAGATCGATCGGCTCGACCGCGATGCCGAGCCGCGTCACGCGCTCGATCGCCGCCTCATAGGCCTTGGCGACAGACGGATCGGCCTCGGCCAGGAAGCCACCACGTGCCACGCCGAGACGGATGCGGCCGGCGGAAATGCCGTCATCAAGATCGAAGGGCCGGTCGGCCAGCACCGAGAGCAGGCGCGCACAGCCGGCGACGTCCTTGGCCAGCGGGCCGATCGCATCGAGGCTCGGCGCCAGCGGGAAGCAGCCTTCATCGGGAACCGTCTTGTGCGTCGGCTTCATCCCGGTGATGCCGTTGAAGGCGGCGGGGATGCGGCAGGAGCCGCCGGTATCGGTGCCGACCGTCAGCTCCGAGGAGCCTTCCGCCACCGAGACCGCCGCGCCGGAGGAGGAGCCGCCGGGGATGCGCGCCTTGTCGAGCGCGCTGCCCGGCGTGCCGAAGGTGGCGTTGAGGCCGATGCCGGAGAAGGCGAACTCGGTCATGTTGGTCTTGCCGATGATCACCGCGCCGGCCCGGCGCAGCCGCGCCACCGAAGGCGCGTCCTGAGCCGCGGGAGCTGCGCCCTTCAGCGCGCTCGAGCCGGCCCAGGTCGTCACGCCTTTCACGTCGAGCAGGTCCTTGACCGAGACGATCGTGCCGTCGATCGCACTCAGCTGCAGCCCGGCCTCGCGCCTTCGGTCGGCGGCATCGGCCTCGGCGCGGGCCGTGTCGGTGAGGAGCTTGGTGAAGACCGGGGCGCCGTCGCCGACGCGGGCGAGATTGGCTTCGAGCTTGTCGCGGACGCTGCGGGACATCGGACGGACCTGGCTGCTGGAGGACGTGCGGCGGACGGCCGGCGCCTTTGGTTAGGCCAGATCGGGGCGCGATGGAACCGCTGGCGCTGTCATCCCGGCCTTGCGCCGTCAGGCTGCCTGCTCGGGATGATGCGCGAGCGCTGGCGATACCGCTGCCACACCGCCGGGGCAGGGCAGCAGCGGCTTGCCCTGGAGCAGTTCGTTCCGCGCGAACAATTCGGCCAGCCAGTCGACGAAGACGCGGACCTTGTTGGAGAGGTGTCGGTTCGGCGGGTAGATGATGTGCAGCGGCTTCGGCTTGGTGCACCAGTCGGTCAGGACCGGCACGAGCCGGCCGGCGGCGATGTGTGCCATCGCCATGAAGGTCGGCACCTGCATGACGCCCATCCCGGCCAGCCCGGCTGCGACATAGCCGGTGCCTTCGTTCAGCGAGACGACATACTCGCCCTGGATCTCGATGGTTTCCTTCGCGCTGGCGAAGGTGAAAGGCAGGATGCGGCTGGTGCCGGCCCGGCGATAGCCGATGGCGAGATGGCCGTCTTCCAGATCGCGCGGGTGTTGCGGCGTGCCGTGCTTGGCGAGATAGCCCGGCGTCGCGCAGGTGATCAGCATCATCTCGCCGATGCGGCGGGCGATCAGGCTCTGGTCGTCGATCGCGCCGGCGCGGACGGCGAGGTCGAGGTTCTCGCCGATCAAATCGGCCGGCCGGTCGGACAGGCCCATGTCGATCTGGATCTCGGGATAGCGCGCGTGGAAGCCCGGCAGCGCCGGCAGGATGATGTCGGTCGCCAGCGGCACGCTGACATCGATGCGCAGCCGTCCGCTCGGCCGGGCCTGCGAGGAGGTCATGCTCTGGTCGAGCTCGTCGATCTCGCCGAGCACACGCAGCGCCCGCTCGTAATAGGCGGCGCCATCCATCGTCACCGTGACGCGGCGCGTCGTGCGGTTGAGCAACTGCGCGTGCAGGTGCCCTTCGAGCTGCTGGATCAGCTTGGTCACGGTCGGCTTGGGCAGGTCGAGCAGCTCCGCCGCGCGGGTGAAGGTGCCGACCTCGACGACGCGCACGAAGGCGCGCATGGCGTTGAGCTGATCCATCGCGAGAGCTCCAGGAACGATCCGGCGATTATTTCCGTACAGAAACAATGTAGGAGCAGATCGGCGGTTTATTAAGCAGGGAGCATCACCTAAATCATGATGCACCGCAACATTCGTCGGCTGTCAACGCCATGCTCGCCCCGTCCATCCCCGAAAGCCGCTATCGCCGCGCCGTGTTCTGGCGTGAGCAGAGCGTCCAGCTCGGGCGCGACAAGCTCGCCGGCCGGCTCTATGCGCCGGCGGCGGTGCCCGACGAGGCCGGCCTCGTCGTTCACCTCCATGGCGGCACCTTCGACAGCGGCTCGCTTGCCTCTGGCGAAGCTGTCGCGACCACGCTGGCCGAGGCTGGCGCGATCGTGATCTCGCTGCCTTACCCGCTCGCCCCAGCCAATCCGTTTCCGCAGGCGCTCGAAGCGAGCTATGCGGCTCTGGAGAGGATCGCCCGCGACAAGGCGCGCTGGGTCGGCAAGACCGCGCCGCTCTATGTGGCGGGCGAGGAGGCCGGCGGCAACCTCGCCGCGGCGCTCGCCATGATGGCGCGCGACCGGCACGGGCCGCCGCTCGCCGGCCAGATCCTGTTCTCGCCGATGCTCGATTCCTGCCTCGGCACCTATTCCTTCCGCGAGGCGGAGGCCGGGCCGGTCGGCTGCCGCTGGGCCGATGGCTGGCATGCCTATCTCGGCTCGCCCGAGAAGGCGGCGCATCCTTACGCGGCGCCGGTCAATGCCATCAGGCTCACGGGGCTCGCCCCGGCCCTGATCGTCACCGCCGAGGACGACCTCCTGCGCGATGAGAGCATCAATTATGCCGGCCGGCTGAAGGCGGCCGGCGTCGACACCACCATCCGCGTCGTCGGCGGCCCGAGCCGCTGGCCGGACGCCTTCGCCGAGGGCCCCTGCGACGGCACCTGCCTGTGCGCGGCCTGTCATCACATCAGCGAGTTCTTCACCGCGACCGCGCCGTCCTAGCGGGCCGCTCGCTCCGCTCTTTCAATCTCTCTCCACGAAGGACTAGACCCATGATTCTGGGAACGATCCGTCATGCCCTGTTGGGCGTTGCTCTCACCGCCGGCGTCTCGCTCGCGGCGCTCGCCGTTGCCGTCCACGGTTCCGACAAGGCGCAGGGCGACACCGCCCCCGCCGCCGCGGCGCCGACCCCCGTCTCCGTCGCACTGGTCGAGCAGCGCGAGCTGGTCAGCTGGGCCGAATTCTCCGGCCGGCTCGAGGCGATCGAGCGCGTCGAGATCCGCTCGCGCGTCTCCGGCGTGGTCGAGCAGGTGCACTTCTCGCAAGGCGCACTGGTCAGGCAGGGCGACCTGCTGGTCAGCATCGACCAGGCGCCGTACCAGGCCGAGTTCGAGCGCGCCCAGGCGCAGTTGCTCGCGGCCGAGGCCCGCGTCGCGCTCGCCCAGAACGAGCATGAGCGTGGCCAGAAGCTGATGTCGACCCAGAACGTCTCGCAGCGCGACCTCGACGCCAGGCTGAATGCCCTGCGCGAGGCGCAGGCCAACGAGCGCGCCACCCGCGCCGCTTTGCAGTCGGCGCGGCTGAATCTCGACTACACCCAGATCCGCGCCCCGATCGGCGGCCGTATCGGCCGGCTCGAGGTCACCGTCGGCAACCTCGTCGCCGCCGGCGCCAATGCGCCGCTGCTGACCACGCTGGTCTCCGTCGATCCGGTCTATGCCGGCTTCAACGCCGATGAAGGCTCGCTGCTCAAGGCGCTGGCGACCTTGCCGGCTGAAGCTGGCAAGCCCCGCGACCTGAAGCGCATCCCGGTGCAGATGACGACGGCGACGAACGAGGCCGCGCCGATCTCCGGCCATCTCAACTTCGTCGACAACGGCATCGACGCTGCGACCGGCACGGTCCGCGTCCGGGCGATCTTCGACAACAAGGATGGCGCGCTGATGCCCGGCCAGTTCGTGCGCCTGCGCATGGGTCAGGCCAAGTCCGAGCCGGCCCTGGTCATCAACGAGCGCGCCGTCGGCACCGACCAGAACAAGAAGTTCGTCTTCGTCGTCGGCAAGGACCACAAGGCGCAGTGGCGCGAGGTCACGCTCGGCACGGCTGCTGAAGGGCTCCGCATCGTCACCAGCGGGCTGGAAGCCGGCGAGCAGATCGTCGTCAACGGCCTGCAGCGCATCCGCCCGGGCGCGACCGTCGCTCCTGAGCAGGTGCCGATGGCCGAGCGCTCCGAATTGAAGAAGCCCAAGACCGAGCTCGCGCAGCGCTGAACCACCGCCGTCATTCCGGGGCAGGCCGAAGGCCTGAGCCCGGAACCCAGAACCGATGCCGGTCCTGGTTGAATGACCCGATCCCGCGCCTCGGTGAACAGGCGCATCGGTTCTGGGTTCCGGGCTCTTCGCTCCGCGAAGCCCCGGAATGACGGCGCGGTTTCTCACATCCATTTCCCGCCCCGCCGGCCGCTTCGGGACCGGCGGGGCCGCCGCCTTGAAGGGGCACCCCCATGAACCTCTCGAAGTTCTTCATCGACCGGCCGATCTTCGCCGGCGTCCTCTCTGTCCTGATCTTCCTCGCCGGCCTGCTGGCTCTGCGCGCGCTGCCGATCTCGGAATATCCCGAGGTCGTGCCGCCGACCGTGGTGGTGCGCGCGCAATATCCCGGCGCCAATCCGCGGGTCATCGCCGAGACCGTGGCGACGCCGATCGAGGAGCAGATCAACGGCGTCGAGGGCATGCTCTACATGTCGAGCCAGGCGACGACCGACGGCGTGATGACGCTGAACGTCACCTTCAAGCTCGGCACCGACCCGGACAAGGCCCAGCAGCTGGTCCAGAACCGGGTCAGCCAGGCGGAACCCCGTCTGCCCGAGGAGGTGCGCCGGCTTGGCGTCACCACCATCAAGAGCTCGCCGGACCTGACGATGGTGGTGCACATCACCTCGCCGAACGGCCGCTACGACATGACCTATCTGCGCAATTACGCCGTCCTCAACGTCAAGGACCGGCTGGCGCGCATCGACGGCGTCGGCCAGGTCCAGCTCTTCGGCTCGGGCGACTATTCGATGCGCGTCTGGCTCGACCCGCAGAAGGTCGCCGAGCACGGCCTCTCGCCCTCCGACATCGTCCGCGAGATCCGCGCCCAGAACGTCCAGGCCGCGGCCGGCGTCATCGGCGCCTCGCCGAGCGGGCCGGGGCTCGACCTGCAGCTCTCGGTCAATGCGCAGGGCCGCCTCGCCAGCGAGGAGGAGTTCGGCGAGATCATCGTCAAGACCGCTCCTTCAGGCGCGGTCGTCCGCCTCAAGGACGTCTCCCGCATCGAGCTCGGCGCCGCCGAATACGCGCTGCGCTCGCTGCTCAACGGCAAGTCGGCCGTCGCCGTGCCGGTGTTCCAGGCTCCGAATTCGAACGCCATCGCCATCGCCGACCGCGTCCAGGAGACGATGCGCGAGATCAAGCAGAACATGCCTGAGGGCGTCGACTACTCGATCGTCTACGACACCACCCAGTTCGTCCGCGCCTCGATCAAGGCGGTGATCACCACGCTGCTCGAGGCGATCGCGCTGGTCGTGCTCGTCGTCATCGTCTTCCTGCAGACTTGGCGTGCCTCGATCATCCCGCTGGTCGCCGTGCCGATCTCGGTCGTCGGCACCTTCGCGGTGATGTATCTCTTCGGCTTCTCGATCAACGCGCTCTCGCTGTTCGGCCTGGTGCTGGCGATCGGCATCGTCGTCGACGATGCCATCGTCGTGGTCGAGAATGTCGAGCGCAACATCGAGAACGGTCTCTCGCCGCGCGAGGCCACCTACAAGGCGATGCGCGAGGTCTCCGGCCCGATCATCGCGATCGCGCTCGTCCTCGTCGCGGTCTTCGTGCCGCTCGCCTTCATCAGCGGCCTGACCGGCCAGTTCTACCGCCAGTTCGCGCTCACCATCGCGATCTCGACGGTGATCTCGGCCATCAACTCGCTGACCCTGTCGCCGGCGCTCGCCGCATTGCTGCTGCGCGGCCATGACGCGCCCAAGGACGCGCTGACCCGCGGCATGGACTTCCTGTTCGGCTGGTTCTTCCGCGGCTTCAACCGCTTCTTCAACCGCTCGTCGGAGGCCTATGGCGGCGGCGTCACCCGCATCCTCGGCCGCAAGACCGTGATGCTCGTGGTCTATGCCGGCCTCGTCGGCCTGACCGTCATGCTGTTCCAGAAGGTGCCGTCGGGCTTCGTGCCCGGCCAGGACAAGCAGTACCTCGTCGGCTTCGCCCAGCTGCCCGACGCGGCGACGCTCGACCGCACCGAGGACGTCATCCGCAAGATGGACGCGATCGCCCTGAAGCATCCCGGCGTCGAGAACGCGATCTCCTTCCCGGGCCTGTCGATCAATGGCTTCACCAACTCGTCCAATGCCGGCATCGTCTTCGTCGGCCTGAAGCCCTTCGACCAGCGCAAGGACCCCTCGCTCTCGGGCAACGCCATCGCCATGCAGCTCAACAAGGAGTTCGCCGGCGTCAAGGAGGCGTTCATCGCGATGTTCCCGCCGCCGCCCGTCCAGGGGCTGGGCACCATCGGCGGCTTCAAGCTGCAGATCGAGGACCGCGCCGGCCTCGGCTACAAGGCGCTCGACGAGGCGACCAAGGCCTTCATGGCCAAGGCCGCGACGGCGCCCGAGCTCGCCGGCATGTTCTCGAGCTTCCAGGTCAACGTGCCGCAGCTCTATGCCGACATCGACCGCACCAAGGCGCGCCAGCTCGGCGTGCCCGTCACCGATGTCTTCGAGACGCTGCAGATCTATCTCGGCTCGTCCTATGTGAACGACTTCAACAAGTTCGGCCGCACCTACACCGTGCGCGTCCAGGCCGACGCGCCCTACCGCGCCTATCAGGAGGACATCGGCAAGCTCAAGGTCCGCTCCAATTCGGGCGAGATGGTGCCGCTCTCGGCCGTGCTCAACGTTCGCACCGATTCCGGCCCAGAACGCGCGATGCGCTATAACGGCTTCCTCAGCGCCGACATCAATGCCGGCCCGGCTCCCGGCTTCTCCTCGGGCCAGGCGCAGGACGCCGTCACCCGCATCGCCAACGAGACCCTGCCCAAGGGCTTCGCCTTCGAATGGACCGAGCTGACCTATCAGGAGATCCTGGCCGGCAATTCCGCCATCCTGGTCTTCCCGGTCGCGATCCTGCTCGTCTTCCTGGTGCTGGCGGCACAGTATGAGAGCCTGACCCTGCCGGTCGCGATCCTGCTGATCATCCCGATGGGCCTGCTCGCGGCGATGGCCGGCGTCTGGTGGAGCGGCGGCGACAACAACGTCTTCACCCAGATCGGCCTCGTCGTCCTGGTCGGGTTATCCGCCAAGAACGCCATCCTGATCGTTGAATTCGCGCGCGAGCTCGAATTCGAGGGCCGCACGCCGGTCGAGGCCGCGATCGAGGCCAGCCGCCTGCGCCTGCGGCCGATCCTGATGACCTCGCTCGCCTTCGTCATGGGCGTGGTGCCGCTGGTGCTCTCGACCGGGGCGGGCGCCGAGATGCGCCAGGCCATGGGCATCGCGGTCTTCGCCGGCATGATCGGCGTCACCGCCTTCGGCATCTTCCTGACGCCGGTCTTCTACGTGCTGATGCGGAGGCTGTCGGGGAACAAGCCGCTCAGGCAGCATGGGGTGGAGGGGAAGGGGGAGCTTGCCGAGGCGGCTTAGTGATCGGAGGCAGGGGGCGACTTTCCGTGACCTGCCAGTCACTGCTTTATCAACGGCCCCGTCATGCCAAGTGCATGGCGGGGCGGTTGTTTTTCGAACAGGCTGCGAGGTGTACTCGGGTAGGATCAGGATCGGGGTATGCTCACACTCGCTTCAGTCTGATTTCAGTTCCCACGTCGGGCTTGCGATTGCCTGGGCCCCATGTGCGCTCAATGTCGCCGACTTTTTCCAAATCCACGCAGAGGTTCTTCAGATCTGTCTCGCGGATCATGAACTCTTCGAGAAGCACACCGAGGATTTGCTCGAACCGCTGGGATCCTTTGACACGGAGAAGTTCGAGCAGCCGTTCTCTAGCGCGGAGCTTTTGCTGCTCGACCAGATCCTCGACACTAGCCTCGCTCACATCCGCATCATGATCGCCAAACAGACTAGCCGTACCGGTCTTCAGCTCACGTTTGCGATCCTTTGCGGCGGCGCGGTTACGAGCATGTTCACGCAATGCCTGCCATTCCGTCTCGCGGAACGTTTTTAAGCCTGCGGGGTCCTTGGTCCCATAAGCCAGAAAGAAGTGCGGCCGGTCCTCCGTGCTCTTATCTATGCAAGTCGAAACGACATGGGCAAACGACCCAACTTTGCGCAATGTCTCACGAAACAGCTTTTCGACGGCGAGACCCTTGGGCAAGTTCGGGTCGAGTCTCTCTTTCCAACCAGGGCCGCCAAGGATCGGGTCGAGAGAGGCTATGATCCTTTCATCGGGATGTTCGATGAAGCGGCTCACGAAGCTGTACATGAAATTGATGACCACCTCGCACTTTCGGCGATCGAAAAGCGGGGCAATTTTGCTGAAAGGGTAGCCTGTCCATCCGGTGGGGTCGATGAATATCAGCGGTAGAGCTGACCCAATAAAACCATGGATGTCGCTCACCGCGTCTTCGAACGGACCGTGGAAAGTTCGAACTTCAAAGCGCTGAGAAGGATTGTGATGAGGCGCAACAGCCGCCTGAAGCTTGGCGAACGCTGCTCGATCCGTCTCCGAAAAGTAGCATCGGATCGTTCTACGCTGCCCGCTACTCTCTTCGACGCGTCGTTGGGCATCCTTGAGGACATCGATAGCGATCATGAAAGATGTGTCGGAGAAGTCTGCGGTTTCCGACTGCCAGGGTCCGGAGAAGCCGTCGATATAGGCGATGTCGGAGAAGTGCAGCACTTTATGGGCAAGCGCTTGCAGATAACGCCTCAAGATGAAGTGTTTGGCCCGTGTTTGCTCCCGGTCGAGATAGGGATTCGCGGGCGCCGTCATCGATCAGGCCTCGATCTGCATAACCGGTGGAACCTTCGGGTATTGGCTCCACTCGCGCCCCTTAAGTAGCCGCCCACCGGCTTTCGAGTGGACGCCACCCCACTGCTTAAAGAAGAACGCAACTCCATCTCGAAGGCATTGGTCGCGGATCTCAAGCGCCCATTTTTCGTCCATGGGGCGTGCCTTAGGCCCGCTTTCCCCGCCAACGATTGCCCAATCAATCCCCGTGAGGTCCACTAGGCCGACTGATGCTAGCAAGGGCTCGAACGATACGAATTTGATGCTAGCTTGCGCGGCCTTGAGATGCTTTAGCCGCACTGTGTTCTGTGCATCCTCGATCGATACACCAAGCCAGATATGCGGTGGGGCCTTCCCGGCCCCGTAGCGATAACGCAGATAGCGAACGAGTAGCGAACTGCGTTTTGTCAGCACTTGATAGGTGTGCCAGTTCGCCTTCTCCATGGTGTCGAACACTGCGTCGATGAAAGCGGTCGGTATCTCCTTGTGAAAGAGATCGCTCATCGAATTCACGAAGATGCGTCGTGGACGCCGCCATTGGAAGGGTTGCAGTAGGCGCCCAGGCTTTAGCGATAGGTCGAATCCACTTTCGAATGGATGTCCGGGCACGCCGCGAAAACGCTCAGCGAAGCGCTCTGCATAGCAAAAGTCGCAGCCGGCAGTGACCTTCGTGCAACCCGAGACCGGATTCCACGTCGCGTCGGTCCATTCAATTGACGAAGCATCTGCCATTGCGACCAGCCTAGAACAAAAAGTGAACGATAGCAACTCGACGCTATGGGACCCCAGCATAACGAAACTGGCAGGATTTTTTCGTTAATGCGTCCGACCGACATCGCTTTCGGGATTAGCGCCCCCGCATCGCCGATCCACGTCCGCAACCCGTCGCGCCTTCGTGCATGGCGGGGCTCTCGTCGATCACGCTACAACGGCGCGTCGCCTCGGCCCTATGACACCGGGCGGTCACGCAGAGAGAAGGGGACCGGCCGGTCCTGTGCGGGATGATGCGGATGCTCGGGCGCGAATGCGACAGCGACGACGCGCAGCGGCTGCGAGGCCGCGCAGCCTCTCCGGCGACGGCGATGATGCCCGGGCGCGGCGAGAGGGCAGCCAGCATCGCATCGAGACAGGCCAGGGCCATCGCGGCAGGCGCCCTGATCGCCGGCTCGTTCGCTTGCGCCGCGCCTTCGGCCGTCTCGGCGCGCGAGCTGCGCCTTCGTTACGATGTCACGGTGCTGGGCGGGGTTTCGCTGGGCGAGATCGAGGTGACCTCGATGCTGGATCGCGCCGGCTATCGCATCGAGATCCGCACGCGCCCCTACCGGGCGGCCCAGCTTGTCGGGGCGGCCGAGCAATCCGGCAAGGTGGAAGGCCGCTGGGGCCGCGGCGGTCCCGAGCCGCGGCTCTATCAGGCGAACGGCTCATGGCGCGGCCGGGCCTATGTCAGCGAATTGCACTATCAGCGCGGCTTGCCGGTCGTCCGGCGGCAGGAGCCGTCGAACGAGGATCGCGAGGCCGTCCCACCCGAGCTGATCCGGGGCACGGTCGACTCGCTCTCCGGCGTCGCCGGGATGCTCAGGAAGGTGGCGGAGACTGAAGGCTGCGATGGCAGCACGGCGATCTATGACGGCCGCCGCCGCTCGGTCGCGGTCATGACCTCCTCGGCGAAGCTGCAGGTGAGCGACCAGGGCCCGTTGAACGGCCGCGCGCTGCGCTGCGGCTTCACCGTCCGGACGATCGCCGGCTTTCGGCATGACGATGATCGCGAGGCGGCGATGCGGCCCCTGAAGGGCTCGGTCCTGATCGCGCTGCGCGAGGGCGGCGAGTTTCCGCTGCCGGTCCGCTTCGAGGTCGAGACGCGCTGGTTCGGCACGGTCGCGGTCCAGCTCGCCGGACCGCCTGTCGCGGCCGATTGAGCGCTAGTTCGCCCCCTTCACATATGGCCGCACCACCCCCTGCTCAGCGAAGGTGCTGCGGTTGCTCTCCTTGCGCTTCCTGATCTCGGCGCGCGCGATGGTGCGCAAATGGACCTCGTCCGGCCCGTCGATGAAGCGCAACGCCCGGCCCCAGCTGTAGATGAAGGCCAGCGGGGTATCGTTCGAGAGCCCGCCGGCGCCAAAAACCTGCATCGCCCGGTCGGCGATCTTGGTCTGCAGGCGCGTCGCCGCGACCTTGATCGCCGAGACCTCGGTGCGCGCGGCCTTGTTGCCATGCTTGTCCATCATCCAGGCGGCGCGCAGGCAGAGCAGGCGGGCCTGGTCGATCTCCATGCGCCCCTCGGCGATCCAGTCCTGGACATTGGCGTAGTCGGCGAGGTTGCGGCCGAAGGCTTTGCGCTCCAGCGCGCGCTCGACCATCAGTTCGAGCGCGACCTCGCATTGGCCGATGGTGCGCATGCAATGGTGGATGCGCCCCGGGCCAAGCCGCGCCTGCGCCAGCGCGAAGCCCGCGCCTTCCTCGCCGAGCAGGTTCGCCGCGGGCACGCGGACGTTCGTGAAGTCGGTCTCGGTGTGACCCTCGATCGAATAATGATTCAGCAGTGGCAGGTTGCGTATCACCGTGAGGCCAGGCGAATCCATCGGCACGATGATCATGCTGTGGCGCTTGTGCGGATCGGCCTCGGGCCGCGGATCGGACAGGCCCATCACGATGCAGAACTTGACGTTGGGGTGCAGCGCCCCGGTCGTCCACCATTTGCGGCCGTTGACGACGTAATGGTCGCCGTCGCGGATGATGGTGGTCTGCAGGTTGGTCGGGTCGGAGGAGGCGACGCCCGGCTCGGTGATCCCGACGCAGGAGCGAATCTCGCCGGCGAGCAGCGGGTTCAGCCAGCGTTCGCGCTGCTCTTGCGTCGCGAACATGTGCAGGATTTCCATGTTGCCGGTGTCGGGGGCGTTGCAGTTGAACACCTCCGAGGACCAGTAGATCCGGCCCATGATCTCGGCGAGCGGGGCGTATTCGAGATTGCTCAGCCGCGTGCCGGGCTCGTCGGCCTTGAGCGCCGGCAGGAAGAGGTTCCACAGGCCTTCGGCTTTCGCCTTGGCCTTGAGATCGTCGATCAGCGCGCTCGGATAGCGCCCGGCCTCGACCTCGTGCTTCCAGGCGGCATCGGCCGGCTGGATATGGGCGTCCATGAAGGCCTGTAAGCTGGCGCGCAGCTCCTCGACCCTGGCCGAATAGGCGAAATCCATGGCGTCCCTCGTCAGTTCGTCTGGTCGATCAGCGCCTGCGCGTGCTGCGCAAAGCTCTCCGCCATCGCGCCGACCGCGACGGCGTTCTCGGCGGCGGCATTCCCCGTCTTCGCCCGCGCCGCGATGCCGTCGAGGATGACAGCGAAGCGGAACAGCGAGAAGGCGAGGTGGAAGCGGCCCGGCCCTTCAGCACGCTTAGCGGCGGCACAATAGCGGGCGATGTATTCGTCCTGCGTCGGGATACCGAGCGCCTCGCGATCGAGCCCGACGATGCCGGCATACATGGATGGCGTCGAATGCCAGGGCAGGCAGGAGAAGGCGACGTCGGAGAGCGGATGGCCGAGCGTCGAGAGCTCCCAGTCGAGCACGGCGACAATGCGCGGCTCTGATGGAGCGAACATCAGGTTGCCCATCCGGAAATCGCCATGGACGATGGTCGTGTCCGGCGTCTCGTCGAGATTGTTGCCGAGCCAGTCGATCAATCGGTCGATTGCCGGGATGTCGCGCGTCCTGGTCTCGCGCCATTGCCGGCCCCAGCGGGCGAGCTGGCGGGCGTAGTAATTGCCGGGCTTGCCGAAATCGCTGAGCCCGGCACCCTGCCAGTCGAAGCCGTGCAGCGCCGCCAGCGCCTCGGCCATGGCGAAATACATGGTGCGGCGCTCGTCGGGGGAGATGCCGGGCAGGCCGGTATCGTGGAAGACGCGGCCCTCCAGCCGCTGCATCAGGTAGAACGGCGTGCCGACGACATCGTCGGCCTCCTGCAGGAGCAGGACAGGCGGCACCGGCACGGCCGAGCCGGCGAGCGCTTTCAGGATGCGGTATTCGCGCTCGACCGCATGGGCCGAGGGCAGAAGCGGCCCGGGCGGCTTCTTGCGCAGCACGAGCCGGGTGCCGGCATCCGCGTAGGAGACGAAGAAGGTCGGGTTCGACTGGCCGCCGCTGATCCGCTCGATCGCCATGCGTCCCGCAGCCCGGCCCGGCAAGGCGGAGCGCAGGAAGGCGTCCAGCCGGGCGGGATCGAATTCGGGTGGGGCGGAGGCGGGAGCAGCCGGCATGGCCGGCATCTTCGGAGGCGGCAGCCGGGAGGTCAACGCGACATCGCTCACTCCGCCGCGCCTCCTTTCACCCGAACCACAGACACCGAGCAGTGCGCCTCCGCCACGACCTTGGTCGAGACGCTGCCGAGATGGCGGCGCAGCGGCGAGGAGGAGCGGGCGCCGAGCACGATATGGTCGATGTCGTTGTGCTCGGCATAGCGCAGGATCGCGTCGGCGGGGCTGACCGCCTCGATGACATGGTAGCTGACCCGGTCCTCCGGCAGGTGCAACGGCCGCGCCCAGTCCTTCAGCGCCACCAGCCGGCCGATATAGAGCGAGCGGCCTTCGGCATCGACGGTCTTCGTCTCCCCGATGATCTCGGTCCGCAGCACCGTCAGGCAGGCGAGGGAGGAATCCGGGCGGGCGGCGAGCAGCCGGCTGGTTTCGGCCAGGATCGCTGCCGCGAGCGCGTCCGGCCCCTCGGCAAGATCGACCGCGGTCAGCACGATCGAGGGCCCGGCCTTGCGCCGCGCCACCGTCGGTGCACCGGTGACCTCGGCCTCGTCGCGCTTCTGGAAGAGGTCGACCAGCCGCTTGCCGAGGCTGGGCTCCTCTGCCGTGCGGCGCTTGCGCGAGACTGTGACCTGTTCGGGATGGCGCAGGTCGAAGGCGAGTTTGGTCGCATCGACATAGCGCCGGCCACGATCGACCTCGAGGCAGCGGGAGACGATCGCCTCGAGCCAGGCCGGCGCCTGCTCATTGACGGCCCGCAGCGGTTTGGGCGCATGATAGAGCCGCCGCTTCATGCCGGGCACGGTCCTGGGGCGCCCGAACGGTTCTTCGCCCGAGGCCAGCTGGTAGAGCAGGCAGCCGAGCGCAAAGAGATCGCTTGCCGGGTCGGAGCGCTCGCCCAGCACCTGCTCGGGCGCGATATAGGCAGATGTCCCCATCGGCTCGGAGCTCTCCTCGCCGAGCAGATCCGGCAGCTCGGCATGGCGGGCGAGGCCGAAATCGAGCAGCACCGCGCCCTTGTCGGTCAGGATCACGTTCTCGGGCTTGAGATCGAGATGGACGACGTTCTGCCGGTGCAGATCGGCCAGCGCGGTCGCGATCGCGATGCCGATGCGCTGGATATCGGCGAAGGGCAGGGGCGCCTGCCTGATCCGCTCGGCCAGGCTTGTCCCGGCGACGAAGCCCATGGCGATGAAGGGGATGCGGGAAAGATCGCCGGACGCGACGAAGCGCGGCACATGCGGCCCGGACAGGCGCTTGTGGATCAGCACCTCGGTCTCGTAGCCGACGATGGCCGAGACGTCGGCGCCGGGATCGAGCACCGGGATCTTCACGACGAGAGGGCCGGGATGATCCGGGTGCGTGGCGTGCCAGAGGCTCGCCATGCCGCCGGCCTTCAAGCGCTCACCGAGCGTGAAGCCGTCGATGACCGAGCCGGTCTGAGGCCGCTCCATCCCGTCCTCCTATCTGCCGATCTGCAGGCGCAGGCCGAGCCAGTCCGGCAGGCGAGCCGCCCTGATCTTCCGCGCGGTTTCCTGCGTGTCATAGGGCACGCGGACCATGGTGACTTCCCGAGCCTGCGTATTGAGCAGCGCAAAGCAGGCGGCCGGATCGCCGTCGCGCGGCTGGCCGACGGCGCCGACCACGACGACATGCCGGTGCACGGCCGAAAGCGGCGCCGGCACATTGCGCAACGGGATGAACGCCACCGGTTCGCGCCCGGGCCTGGCATAGAAGATCGTAGGCAGATGGGTGTGGCCGCAGACCACGGTCGCCGCATCTGTCGCCGCCAGGCAGGCCTCGGCGCCGCGGAGGTCGCGGACATAGTGCCAGTCGGCGGGATCGCGAGCGCTGGCATGGACGAGGAGCACGCCGTCGAGCTCGGCCGTCAGCGGCAAGTTGCCGAGGAAGGCGCTCTGCTCGGCGTTGAGCTGCGCCTTCGTCCATAGCGCGGCCTCGTGGGCATTCGGCGTCATGCCGGAGGGGCCGTGCACGGCCGCCTCGTCATGGTTGCCGCGGATCGCGATCGCACCGGCCGCGACGAGCTCGCGCGCCGCATCGACGCAGAAGCCGGGCTCGGGGCCGTAGCCGACGAGATCGCCGAGCAGCACCAGCCGGTCCGGCGCGAGGCGACGCACGGCCGTCAGCACCGCCTCGAATGCTTCGCGGTTCGCATGGATGTCGGAGAGGATGGCGATCCGCATTCAGTATCCGGGCCCGAATCCGGGGAGGCGCGCATCGTGGCAGTGCTGTCGCCGGCTTGGCCAGCGCGCCTTTCGGCGCAAGTGATCGCTCGGGGGTTGATCGCTCGGGGGTTGATCGTGCGGAAGACGGCTGCGATACTGCGCGCACCATGATGATGTTCGCCGTTTTCGATCTCGCCTGACCTTCCTGCAGGCCTGAGGCGCATAGCGCGCTCCGGTCTGCAAACGGGCGCCTCGCGTCCGAAGGTCCCTTGCCAGCCTGCCCGCGTGGCGGGCCGTTCGGCTGGCCGATATCGAGAGACATCCATCATGGCCCACCCTGAATTCGGTACGCGCGTCCTCGACGACGCGCAGATCGCCCGTTTCGTCGAGCGCGGCTTCGTCCGGCTCGACAATGCCTTTCCAGCTGCGCTGGCCGACGAGGCCCGCGCCATCCTCTGGCGCGATCTCGGCTGCAGTCCCGATGACCCCGCAAGCTGGACGAAGCCGGTGATTCGGCTCGGCATGTACACCGATGCACCTTTCGTTGCGGCGGCTAACACGCCGGTCCTGCATGACGCCTTCGACCAGCTTGTCGGCCCCGGGCGCTGGCTGCCATGCCGCGCCATGGGCACCTTTCCGGTGCGCTTCCCTTCGCTGGAGGATCCGGGCGATGCCGGCTGGCATGTCGATGTCAGCTTTGGCTTCGACGATCCGGATTTCATGAACTGGCGCGTCAACCTCGCCTCGAAGGGCCGGGCGCTGCTGATGCTCTTCCTGTTCTCGGATGTCAGCGAGGACGATGCGCCGACGCGCATCCGGGCGGGCTCGCATCAGGACATCGCGCGCCAGCTTGCGCCGGCTGGAGAGGCCGGGCTCTCCCTGCGTGAGCTGGCTGCCGACGGCTTCGCCGGCAGCGCCGGCTGCGATGAGGTGCTGGCGACCGGGAAGGCGGGGACGGTCTATCTCTGCCATCCCTTCCTGGTGCATGCGGCGCAGCCGCATCGCGGCATGAAGCCGCGCTTCATGGCGCAGCCACCTCTGCTGCCGCGCGAGCCGCTCAGCCTTGATCGGGAGGATGGAACCTACTCGCCGGTCGAGACGGCCATCCTTCAGGCGTTCTGACGTTCTAACCACTTCGCCCGGGTTCACATCCGGGCGGAGTGGTGCCAAGTTGCCGCCGGCGACACCCATGTCACCATTCCGTCACGCAACGCCCAGTGGAGAGAAACCTTGGACGCCGTGCCGAACAACGAGGCGGTGCAGCCTGATCAGGCCGCGGTCCCTGCGCCGCAAAAGCAGCCGCCGCGCGAGATCGAGTTGAAGCTGGCGGCTTCGCCCGAGGCTCTGGAGACGTTGCGCGGTGCCGATCTGATCGCGCGCCATGCCCGCAACCAGGGCGTCACCCGCCGGCTCGATGCGGTCTATTACGACACGCCCGACCGCCTGCTCGATCGCAACGGCCTGTCATTGCGCGTGCGCCGCAGCGGCAAGCGCCATGTCCAGACGCTGAAGCGCTCCGGCTCGGGTGATCCTCTGTCGCGCGATGAATGGGAGGTCGCGCTGCCGGACGGCGCGCTCGATCTCGCTCTGCTGCCGCTCGCCGAGATCGGCGAACCGCTGGCGAGCTTGTCGGCCGGCCAGCTCGCGCCGGTCTTCACGACGCGCATCAGGCGCCGCCTCCGCCGGCTCGACTATGCCGGCGCGTTGATCGAGATCGCCTTCGACGACGGCACGATCGAGGCCGGCGAGAAGAGCCTGCCGGTGAACGAGGTCGAGCTGGAATTGAAGGAGGGCGAGGCGGCGGCGCTCTACGAACTCGGGCTGGCCCTGCTCGACATCGCAGCGCTGCAGGTCGAGACGCAGAGCAAGTCGGCGCGTGGCTATGGGCTCGCCTTCTCGCGCCTGCCGCGGGCAGTGAAGGCCAAGCCGATCGAGATCGGCGCGCATGACAATGCCGATGCGGCCATCGCCGCGATCCTTGGCAACACCTACAGGCAGCTCCTCGGCAACCTCGCGCCCGTCGCTGCCGGCTCCGGGCCCGAGGGCGTCCACCAGATGCGGGTGTCGCTGCGCCGCCTGCGCTCGGCACTGTCGGTGCTGAAGCGCGAGGTGGCTTCGCCCGCATTCGCGCCAATCGGGCAGGAGGCGAAGCGGCTCGGCCATGTTCTGGGGCCGGCCCGCAACTGGGACGTCTTCATCACCCAGACCGTGCCGGACATCGAGGCCGACGGGCTGGGCGACTCCGGACTATCGGTGCTCCGGACGGCGGCCGAGCCGCATCAGGCCGAAAGCTATGCCGCGGTGCTGAAGCGCCTGGCGAATCCGCAAACCAGCCGCTTCCTTCTGTCCTTCGGCGCCCTGATCGAGCGGCGCGGCTGGCGCAATGGCCTCGCCAGCGAAACCATGGCTGTGCTGGCCGAGCCAGCCGCCGATTTCGGCAGCCGTGTGCTGGCGCGGACCCATCGCAAGGCTCTGAAACGCGGTCGCGGTTTCGGCAGCCTGCACCCCGAGGCGCGCCACCAATTGCGGCTGGCATTGAAGAAGCTGCGCTACACCGCCGAGTTCTTCCTGCCGCTGCATGACGGCGCGCCGGCACGCCGATATCTCGCCCGGCTGTCACGCCTGCAGGAAGCGCTCGGCCTCGCCAACGACGCGGCGACGACGCATGAGCTGCTCGCCGATCTGCGCAGCGGCAAGGCCGGGCCGGAGCTGCATTTCGCCGCCGGCGCCGTGCATGGCTGGCAATCACGCCAGACCATCGAAGCCGGCCGCAAGCTCAAGCGGCGCTGGCGCAAGTTCGAGGCGGCGACACCCTTCTGGGCGTAGATGGTCGCCCGCATCAGCCCCGTGCTGCAGTCCGCATCTCGGCTGGCTGCACCACGGGTCGGATGGTCTCCAGCTTCGATCAGCTGGCCTTCCTGGTCACGATCGTCAGCTCGCCCTCGTTGTTCACCTGGGCGAGCACGACGTCGCGCGACGAAAAACCCTTGGCCTCGACGGCGGACTTCACGGCCGGCGCCTTCTCGATCGCCTGACGCAGCTTTTCGAGCTCGTCGGCGGTGCGGGTCGCCACCAGCTGATTGACCTGGGCCTTGCTGGCCTCGGGCAGCTCGTCGATCTCGACGACCTTGACCGATGTGATCGTCGGCGCGGTTGCGGGGGCTTCCTGCGACGAGGCGGGCGGCTTGGCCGAAGGGCGCTCCGTCGACGGCGCCTGGGCATTGGCAATGCCGGCCAGGATAGTCGCGGCGCTCGCGGCGGCGATCGTGATCATACGCATGGCGTGTCCTTCCATCGGTTGGGCGAAGGACGAGTTGACGCCAGAGATGGGACCAGAGGCTGGAGGCGATCAGGTCATTTCGTGATCATATGGCGGCGCGAGCAGGGCAGCGCCGCCAAGATCTCGCCCTGATCTCAGGCCGCGTCGAGCCCGTAGAGCGAGTGCAGGGTGCGCACCGCAAGCTCGGTATAGGCGGCGTCGATCAGCACCGAGAACTTGATCTCGGAAGTGGTGATGGCGCGGATGTTGATGCCCTTCTCGGCCAGCGCCCGGAAGGCGCGCGCCGCGACGCCGGCATGGCTCCTCATGCCGACACCGATCGCCGAGATCTTCACCACGTCGGTCGCGCCCTGCAGGCTCTGATAGGCGATGCTGTCGTGCTTGGCTTCGAGCAGGCCCTTGGCGCGCTCGTAATCGGCGGTCGGCACGGTGAAGGTGATGTCGGTGGTCGCCTGGTCGTCGGAGACGACCTGGATGATCATGTCGACATTGATGTTGGCGTCGGCAAGCGGTCCGAAGATCGCCGCGGCGACGCCCGGCTTGTCGGCCACGCGCCGGAGCGTGATCTGGGCTTCGTCGCGCGAGAACGCGATGCCGGTGACGATCTGCTGTTCCACGATGTCGTCCTCGTCGCAGATGAGGGTGCCTGGATTGGGGTTGTCGGGGTCGTCGAAGGAGGAACGGACATAGGTCGGCACGCGCTGGACCATGGCGATCTCGACCGAGCGCACCTGCAGCACCTTGGAGCCGAGAGAGGCCATCTCCAGCATCTCTTCGAACGAGACCTTGTCCATGCGCCTCGCCTTCGGGACGATGCGCGGGTCGGTCGTATAGACGCCGTCGACATCGGTGTAGATGTCGCAGCGATCAGCCTTCAAGCCCGCGGCGAGCGCGACCGCGCTGGTGTCGGAGCCGCCGCGGCCGAGCGTGACGATGCGGTGGCTGCGCGGGTTGATGCCCTGGAAGCCGGAGCAGACCGCGATCTCGCGATTGCGGTCGAAGCCGGCGAGGATGCCGGCGCCGTCGACGCCCTCGATCCGGGCCGAGCCATGCGCGTCCGAGCCGTAGAGCGGGACCTGCCAGCCCTGCCAGGAGCGGGCGGGCAGGCCCATCTCCTGCAGTACGATCGCCATCAGGCCGGAGGTGACCTGTTCGCCCGAGGCGACGACGGTGTCGTATTCGGCCTGATCGTAGACGGACGAGGCTTCCTTGCACCAGGCGACGAGCTCATTGGTCTTGCCCGACATGGCCGAGACCACGACCGCGACCTGATTGCCGGCGTCGAATTCGCGTTTGACGTGGCGGGCTGCGTTCTTGATGCGCTCGACAGTGGCGACAGATGTGCCGCCGAACTTCATCACCAGACGGGCCATGACGTCTAAAGGCTCTCTAACTTGCATCCGGCCAGGCCGGGACGAAACGTCCCCTCGCGCCTAGCGAAGGGCGGGTGTAGATGACGGGCAGCGCGGAAAGTGTCAATGCGGCCGCGTCCTGCACGAGCATAAACGGGATATCAAAGGCGATGACGGCAGCGGCACGCGAAGGCTCCACCATCGACCCGGCCGAGGTCGCGCGCTTTGACGCGCTGGCCAAGAGCTGGTGGGACCCGAAAGGGCCGATGGCGGTGCTGCACAAGTTCAATCCCGTCAGGCTCGCCTTCATCCGCGACCTCGTCTGCGAGCGCTTCGGCCGCGATCCGAAATCGCTTCAGGCGCTGAAGGGGCTGAGCCTCGTCGACATCGGCTGTGGCGGCGGTGTGCTGTCCGAGCCGCTGGCGCGGCTGGGCGCTGAGGTGACAGGGCTCGACCCGGCCACGACCAATATCGCCGTCGCCCGGGCGCATGCTGGGAAGGCGGGTATTGCGATCGACTATCGCGAGGAGACGATCGAGGCCGTTGTCGCGTCCGGGGCACGCTTCGATATCGTGCTCGCCATGGAAGTGGTCGAGCATGTTGCCGATGTCGATGCCTTCGTCGCTTCCTGCTGTGCGGCGGTGAAGCCGGGCGGCCTGCTCGTCATGGCGACGCTCAACCGCACGCTCAAATCTTATGCGCTCGCGATCGTCGGCGCCGAATACATCCTGCGCTGGCTGCCGCGTGGCACGCATGACTGGGAGAAATTCGTCACCCCGGACGAGCTCGAGGCCGCGATCGAGACCGGAGGGCTCTCGGTCTTCGCTCGCGAGGGCGTCGCCTACAATCCGCTGGCCGATCGCTGGTCGCGCTCGCGCGATCTCGACGTCAACTACATGCTGGCAGCGGGGAGGACCGGCTGAGGTTCCGCTGGAACCTTCCGCATTTCCACTTGTTTTTTGCGGTGCGGCATAATTCGATAGGAGTATGGCGCAGCGCAGCATTGGTCTGCATGATGCCGGCAACGCCACCGGATCAGAGGCGTGGCGACAAGGGAGACGAAGCCGATGGCACAGCTGCAACCCGTCGCGAAGCCCGCGTTGAAGGATCTCTACGAGCTCGGCGAATTGCCGCCGCTCGGCCATGTCCCGGCCAACATGTACGCCTGGACGATCCGCCGCGAGCGCCACGGCCCGCCGCAGGACAGCTTCAAGGTCGAGGTCGTGCCGACCTGGTCGATCGGCGAGGAGGAGGTGCTGCTCCTCGTGATGGCCGGCGGCGTCAACTACAACGGCATCTGGGCCGGCCTCGGCCAGCCGATCTCGCCCTTCGACGTGCATAAGGGCTCGCTGCACATCGCCGGCTCCGATGCCTCCGGCATCGTCTGGGCCGTCGGCTCCAAGGTGAAGCGCTGGAAGGTCGGCGACGAGGTCATCGTCCACTGCAACCAGGACGACGGCGACGACGAGGAGTGCAATGGCGGCGACCCGATGTTCTCCTCCTCCCAGCGCATCTGGGGCTACGAGACGCCGGACGGTTCCTTCGCCCAGTTCTGCCGGGTGCAGTCGCGCCAGTTGATGCTGAAGCCGAAGCACCTCTCCTGGGAGGAATCGGCCTGTTACACGCTGACGCTGGCGACCGCCTACCGCATGCTCTTCGGCCACGCCCCGCATACGATCAAGCCGGGCGACAATGTCCTGATCTGGGGCGCCTCGGGTGGCCTCGGCGTCTTCGGCGTGCAGCTCTGCGCCGCCTCTGGCGCCAATGCGATCGGCGTCATCTCTGACGAGACCAAGCGTGACTATGTCCTGGGCCTCGGCGCCAAGGGCGTGATCAACCGCAAGGACTTCAACTGCTGGGGCCAGATGCCCACGGTCAATTCGCCCGAATATGCCGAGTGGACCAAGGAAGCCCGCAAGTTCGGCAAGGCGATCTGGGACATCACCGGCAAAAAGGACGTCGACATCGTCTTCGAGCATCCCGGCGAGGCGACTTTCCCGGTCTCCTGCCTCGTCGCCAAGCGCGGTGGCATGGTGGTGTTCTGCGCCGGTACCTCCGGCTTCAACATCACCTTCGACGCCCGCTATGTCTGGATGCGGCAGAAGCGCGTGCAGGGCTCGCATTTCGCCCATCTCAAGCAGGCGAGCGCCGCCAACCAGTTCGTCATCGACCGCCGCGTCGACCCCTGCATGTCCGAGGTCTTCCCCTGGGACAAGATCCCGCTCGCCCATCACAAGATGTGGAAGAACGAGCACGCGCCGGGCAACATGGCCGTGCTGGTCTACGCTCCGCGCACCGGCCTGCGCACCTATGAGGACGTGGTCGAGGCGCTGGAGGGCTGAAGGCCAGGGGCGGGCAGGCGCCCGCGCCTGTCCGCTGCGATCCCGAACAGCGGCCGGAGCCAGCCGACGCGCCTGGCGATCTCATAGCTCGCGGCGCAGCTCAGCGCCGTGATCGCGATGACCAGCGACGCTTCCTGCCCGGCCGGCAGCGCGAGCGGCTTCAGCCAGTGCGCGGCGAGGATGATCGCGGTCTGGTGGACGATGTACCAGCAGAACACGGCATCGACGAGATAGCGCCGGGCCGGCCCGTCGCTGCGGGCGAGATGTCGGCGGGCGAAGCCGAGGATGGCGACGATCCAGCACCATTGGTCGAGCCCGTAGACGAACGGGCCGGCGAGCCGGCGCAGATCGCCGGGCGGCTGGGTGCGCAACCAGATCATGGCGAAAAAGGCCGCGGCGGCGAGGACGAGCGCGAGCCAGCGCAGCCGCTCTGCCCGCTCGGCCAGCGCCTGCGAGCGCGCAGCGAGAAAGCCGAACAGGAAGCAGAAGCCGTAGAGGACATGCTGGTACCAATCCCCGACAACGATGTGGTTTGGCGGAAACGTCGGGAAGACTAGGAAACGATTGAGCCCGAGCAGCAGCGCTGGCGCGAGCAGCAGGAGCAGGCCGGGCAGGGCGCGTTCGAGCATTCGCTCGCCACGTGCGCCCAAACCGGGCGCCAGCGCGATCAGCCCGGCGAGCGCCATGGAGTAGAGAAAGAGGTAGACGACGAACCAGAGATGGTTCCAGGTCGGCAGGATCAGGCAGCTCTGCCGGCCGTTCTCGATCCGGCAGAAGCCTTGGTCGAAGGCGAGATAGTGCCGTAGCCAGAAGTCCAGATAGCTGCCGGAGAAGCCGAGCTTCTCGACGACCTCGGCCCAGGATTGCGGCGGCATCACCACCAGCATGCCGAAGGCGAGGGGGATGAGCAGTTGCGCGGAGCGGCGCCGCGCGAAGGCTCCAACCTCGTATTTGCCCAGCATGAAGCGCGTCGCGGCGCCCGAGACCAGGAAGAGCAGCGCCATCCGCCAGGGGTTGAGCAGCAGCATCAGCGGCTCGAGCTCGCGCAGAAGGTGGGCGCTCTTCACATGGAAGCCCCATGACACGTAGAGCATGCCGACATGGTAGAGGATCAGCAGGCCGAAGGCGCCGGTCCTGATCCAGTCGAGATCGAGCCGGCGTTCGGCGGTCTGTGGCGGCGAATGATTGGTTTGCGCGGTCATGGCGGCTATCCCTTGCTCGCCCTGAGCAGGCCGGCATGGTGGGCCTGAGGTCGAGACGGTGCGGGACGAGCAGCCGATGCTGCGTGACGAAAGCCAGAGGGCCGGGACGAGCGGGGGCGCTGCCGTGACGAATGGCGGCGGGGCTTCGCCCCGCCGCGGCGCCGGTCGTTTGCCGGATCTGGCGCCCTATCTGGCGGTCGCGCTCGGCACGGCCTTAACCTGCCTCGTCAACGCCTTCTCGACCTTGCACGATCTCGCTCGTGTCGGCCGCGCCGTGCCGCTCTGGCAGCCCTTGCTCTGGGAGGCGTCGAGCGGCGTCGTCATCCTGGCGCTGGCGCCGCTGGTCCGCCGGCTGGTGCTCGCTTCGCTGGCATGGACGAGCCGGCCATGGCAGCTCGCGATGCTGCATGCCGGTGCGATCCTCGCCTTCTCGGCGCTGCACGTCGCCGGCATGGTCCTGCTGCGCAAGCTCGGCTACTGGGCCGCCGGTGCAGGCGAGTACAGCTTCGGCTTCTCCCGCGGCAACCTGTTCTACGAATTGCGCAAGGACGTCCTCGTCTACCTGCTGCTCGCCGCCCTGTTCTGGCTGGCCGAGCTCTGGCGGCGGCGCCCGCAGCCGCAGGCTCCCGCTGCCGTCGTCCCTGCAATTTCGGGATTCTGGCTGCGCGACGGCACGATCAATCTGCGGCTCGATCCGGCCGAGATCGTCGCCGTGGTCTCGGCCGGCAACTATGTCGAATACTGTCTGGCGAGCGGAAAGCGCCACCTGATCCGTGCCACGCTGCAGACCGAGGAAGAGCGCCTGCGCCCGCTCGGCTTTTCCCGCATCCACCGCACGAGGCTGGTCAATGCCGCCCGCATCCGGCGCATCGCCGGCCGGCCCTCAGGCGATTTCGAGGTCGAGATGGATACCGGCGAGGTCTTCGCCGGCAGCCGCCGCTATCGCGAGGGCCTCGCTGCGCTCGCGCCTTGATCGTTTTCGTTGCGATGGCGGCCGCAAGTTTTGCGGCCGCCTCTGCCTTCACGCTGGCTCAGTTCCAGCCGGCTTCCTGCTCGCAGGCCTTGCGGGCGTTCGGATTGGCCTTCTCCCACTGCGTGATCGAGCGGGTCTCGTTGTCGCTCATCTTGCCGTTCATGCAGGTGCAGTAGGTGCTGACGACGCTGGCTGCGACCTTCGCGTCCTTGTTGTCGCTCAGGCACTGGTTGACCCATTTCTTGTCGTCGGCGCTCTGCGCCAAGGCGGCCGCGCTGGCCAGCACGCTGCCCGCCAGGAGCAGCGCCGAAAGCTTGAATGTCATGGTGAAAACCTCATCGGTGACCGCCTCGTCCGGCGGCGCCGCGATAGGTTGCGCGCGGGCTGGAGCCGTCAACCGGCCGGCTTGAACGGCAGTTCACAACAGGGCCTCTCGCACCGCTTCCAGCCGCTTGGCAGGCGCAGCGGTAGACGATGGTTCACAACTCGCCCAGCACTTCGCCGGGCGACTTTTCCGGCGCCCGGCGCAATGCGATCGCGGCGTTGAGCTCGGCGCCATAGAGGAAGATCGCCGCCAGCCAATAGAGGAAGACCAGCGCGATCATCGCGGTGGCGAGGCCGGCATAGGTGGTGATGTAAGCGCCGGCGAAGGAATCGAGATACCAGCCGAAAACGATGCCGCCGATCAGCCAGACCACCAGCGTCATCAAAATGCCCGGCCACATCGCCCCGATATGCGGCGCGCGGGCCGGCAGCAGCTTGTGCGCGACCGCGAGCGCCAGCACGATCAGCACCGTCGCGCCGGCAATGCGCAGAAAGGCGAGCAGGAAGCCGAGCGGCGCAAGGGCAGGCGCAAAGCCGACGATGCCGCGCCAGATCAGCGGGCCGAGCACGACGAGCAGCGAGAAGGCGAGCATGAAGACCGCGCCGCCGACCACATAGGCGATCGATTCCAGCCGCGTGCGCCACCAGCTGCGCCATTCGTAGGCCTCATAGGCGCGATTGAGCCCGATCCTGACGGCCTCGACCCCGGAAGAGGAAAAGTACAGCGCCAGCATCGCGCCGAGCGTCAGCGCGTCCTTGCGCACCGCGGTCAGCACCGAGCGGACCTCGCGCGCGATCGGCTCGGCCACCTCGCGCGGCCAGGCTTCGAGCAGCAATTGCGCGGCTTCGTCGGCCGCCGCCTGCGAGCCGAAGAAGCCGCCGAGCGCGGTGACGAGGATCAGGAACGGAAACAGCGACATCAGCACCGAGAGCGCGATGTGGCTGGCGATCGCCCAGCCGTCATGGGCGATGAAGCGCTCGAAGGCGAGGGCGGGGACTGAGCGCGGTGACATGCAGGTCTCGGACGGGGCAGGGCGGTGATTGTCGCTGGTTCAGGGCGGCTGGCAAGACGGGAAGGGCGCGGTATCTCCCTTCTCCCCTTGGGGGGAAGGTGTCTGCGAAGCAGACGGATGAGGGCGGTACGACGGGGTGAGACGAAGGCAGGTTGGGTGCGTCCTTCCCTCATCCGTCAGCGCTTCGCGCTGCCACCTTCTCCCGCCGCATGTCGGATGTTTCCGACATGCGCACTTGAAAGTTCCAAACTCGGGCAGGCCCGAGATTGGTGGGGAGAGGGGAAGGACGCACGCCAAACATGCCGCCACAGCGTCCGCATGCGGCGACAACTGCCGCTATCCGGCCTATCAGGCGCCTAGAAAGCTCCGCCAATGTTCGATTCCCCGCTCTTCCTGCGTCTGTCGCCGGCGCTCTTCGTCCTCCTCTGGTCGAGCGGCTGGATCGTCGCCGGCTATTCGGCCCGCTATTCCGACGCGCTGACCTTCCTCTCGGTTCGCTTCGCCTGCGCCGGGCTTGCCCTTTCCGTGCTCGCCATCGCTCTAGGAGCGCAGTGGCCGAAAAGCCGCCGCGCCATCATCGACTGCGCCATCGCCGGCATCCTGCTGCACGCGATCTATCTCGGCGGTGTCTGGTGGGCGGTGCGCCATGGCCTGCCGGCCGGCGTCTCCGGCCTGATCGCCGGTCTGCAGCCGGTGCTCACCGCACTGTTCGCCCCCCTGATCGTGCGCGAGCGTATCTCGGCCATCCGCTGGCTTGGCATCGTCTTCGGTTTCGTCGGCATCGCGCTGGTGCTGGAGCCGAAGCTGGTCGGCGTCGCCCCCGAGGCGCTGTCCGCCATCGCGCTGCCGATCATCGTCAACGTCGTCGGCATGTTCGCCGTCACCTTCGGCTCGTTCTGGCAGAAGGCGCGCATCGTCGAGGGCGACCTGCGCACGGTGACGGCGGTGCAGTACATCGCCGCCTTCCTGTTCACGCTGCCCTTCGCCTATTTGCTCGAGCCGATGCGGATCGAGTGGAACCTGACCATGGGCCTGGTGCTGGCCTGGTCGGTGCTGGCGCTCTCGCTCGGCGGCATCGGGCTCTATCTCGTGCTGATCCGCCGCGGCCAGGTCTCGCGCCTGGCGACCTTCCTCTATCTCGTGCCGCCGGCGGTCGCGGTCGAGGCCTGGATTCTCTTCGGCGAAACGCTGTCGCCGATCCAGCTCGTCGGCATGGCCGTCGCGGTGTTCGGCGTCGTGCTCGCCAGCAGAAAATAGATCTGCTGCGCAGATATGCGCCGCCGGCGTGATCTCCGGGTTCCCGCAGGCCGGTCGATGCTGTAGCCAGAGAGCAGGAGGCGGCGAGATATCGCCGCGCTGGCGACAGGGACGAGACGACCATGGCTGTGACGACCGAGACTCTTGCGGGCGCTTTCATCGGCGCTCGCCGCGGCCACAAGCTGGTCGACATCGCGACCCTGCCGGTCCCCGCCGATGTCGATGCCGGTTTCGCCGCGCAGGCCGAGATCAACAAGGCCATGGGCTATCCGCTCGCCGGCTGGAAGGTCTCGCTCGGCGAGGGCGGCCGGCCGATGGCCGGGCTGATGCCCGGGCCCTATCTGAAGTCGGGCGACACCTATCGCGGTGTCCACGGCGCCGAACTGCGCGTCGAGATCGAGCTCGCCGTCCGGCTCGGCCGCGACATGCCGCTGCGGCCCGGCCAGCCCTATACGCGCGCCGAGCTGATCGACCATTGCGACGCCGCCCTCGTCGGCATCGAGATCGTCGAGAGCCGCATCGCCGACTGGACCAATGTGCCGTTCCCGCTCTGGCTCGCCGACGCGATGGGCCATGGCGGCTACCTGATCGGTCCCGAAGTGCCCTTCAGCATCTTCGACGACGTTCCGGCCCTGACCTGCACGGTCGAGCTTGACGGCGACGTGCTCTATGAGCGCCAGGCGCTGCACGCCAATGGCGATCCGCTGGTCACGGCGCTGGGCTGGGCGAACCGCTCGATCGAGGGGCCTCTCGGCCCGCTCAAGGCCGGCCAGATCATCACCACCGGCAGCCTCTGCGGCGGCGTGCTCGCGCCGACGGTCGGACCGGTGATCGCAAGGCTCGACCCGGTCACGGCGATCTCCTTCGCGCTGGCCGACCAGGGCGACTGAGGCACGACTGCGACCTGATCGTGGCCGTTCGGCACAGTCCGGGCGGCCAACGATTCGTTCAGATTTTCGGTTGATCGTGCGCTCATTTCGAGCGTCGAATTGTGATCAACTGGAGGCGCGATCACAAAATCAACGCATTCGCTGCGTTCTAGTTGGGTTGCGTTGGAGGTTTGATGCGGTCATGGCGAAGGGGCAGGATCGGCATTGCCGGCGGAGGCTTGTTTGCTTTCGCAGCGATGCTTGCCGGTGAGATTTCGCCGGCGCGCGCCTTCGACCTGTCATCGCTCGATGTCTTCAACCTCTTCGGCAGCAAGGACAAGCCGCCGCCGGTCAGCGAGACGACGCTGCCCTATGAATTGAAGTTCGAGCTCGGCGATGTGCCCGATGCGAGCGCGCTGAAGCGCAGCCTGCAGGATGCTTCTCTGCTCTATCGCCTGCGCGAGGATGCGCCGCCCGACGGCGAGACCCTTGCTCGCCGCGCCGCCGCCGACATCAACCCGCTGATCGATGCGCTCTGGGCCCAAGGCTATTTCAACGCCCAGGTTGCGATCGCCGTCGACGGCGTCGCGGTGACGCAGGCCGGCGAGCCGCCGCCGGGGCTCGCGCGCACGGCCGAGCGTTATCGCAACCGCGCGCCGGCGCCGGTGGTGGTCACGGTCGATCCGGGCCCGCTGTTCTCGCTGCGCAATGTCGAGATCGTGCCGGGCAGCCGCCGCGATGCCGCCGCGGTCATTCCCGATCCCGGCAAGGTTTCCGGCCTCGTTCCGGGTGCGCCCGCCACCTCCTCCTCGATCAGGGCAGCGCAGAGCGCGCTGGTCGACTACTGGCGCAGCAAGTCCCGCCCGCTCGCCCGGATCGTCGAGGTCCGTCCGGTCGTCGACCATGCCGCCAAGACCATGGATGTCGCACTCGTCGTCGATCCTGGTCCCGTCGCCGGCTTCGGCGATGTCTCGGTGACCGAGACCGGCGACATCCCACCGGAGGTGATCCGCTCCTTCATCTATCTGGAACCGGGCGAGCCTTATTCGCCCAAGGCGCTCGCCGATACCCGCAAGTCGATTGCGACCATCCCCGCGGTCGGCTCGGTGCGCATTCGCGAAGGCACGAGGCTCGACCAGACCGGCAATCTGCCGATCTTCGTCGAGGTCAACGAGCGGCCAAAGCACCTGCTCGGCTTCTCCGCCCGCTATTCGACCATCGATGGCCCGGCGGTGAAGACCTATTGGGAGCATCGCAACCTGTTCGGCGGTGCCGAGCGCCTGCGGCTCGAGGCCTCCGTCTTCTTCGCGCCGCGCATCGACGGCACCAAGGTCCAGCGCTTCGGCGATTTCGAGCCGACCGATCTCGGTGCGCGCTTCACGGCGAGCTTCCTGAAGCCGGCGCTCGGCGGCAGCCGCAACGACTTGCTGATCGACGCCAGCGGCGTGCGCGAGCGCGTTGGCACCAACCGCTATGGCGGCTACACCGCGCGCTACGCCAATATCACGGCCGCGATCCGCCATCGCTTCAGCGACGTCTTCTCGATCCAGGCTGGTATCGAGGCCGAGCGCGGCCAGACCAGCGACGTGCTCGGCCAGGTCAACTACATGATCGTCGGTGTGCCGCTCTCGCTGCGCTACGATTCGACCGATAGCCAGCTCGACCCGACCCGCGGCGTCAGGATCGCCGCCTCGGTCACGCCCTATGCCGCCTTCGGTGACACCGATGCGCCCTTCGTCCAGAGCAAGTTCTCGGTTTCCGGCTATTACGCACTCGATGACGATGCCCGCTATGTCCTGGCCGGCCGGGTCGCGCTGGGCTCGATCGCCGGCGCCGATCTCGACGAGGTGCCGGCGACGCGGCGCTTCTATGCCGGCGGCGGCGGCTCGGTGCGTGGCTATGCCTATCGCACGCTCTCGCCGCTCGGCCCGCTCAATCACCTGACCGGCGGGCGCAGCCTGTTCGAGGCCTCGGTCGAGGCACGCATCAAGATCACCAACACGATCGGCATCGTGCCCTTCTTCGACGCCGGCATGGCTTTCGCCTCGCAATTCCCCAACTTCAAAGAGAAGATGCAGTACGCCGCCGGCCTCGGGCTGCGTTACTATACGCCGATCGGGCCGATCCGGGTCGACGTCGCCGCCCCGCTCAACCCGCGCAAGGGCGACAAGCCCGTCGCTCTCTATATCAGCATCGGGCAGGCCTTCTGATGGGCGCGCTCCGCATCTCGCGATGGATCGCTGGCCTCGCGGCGCTGGTCATCGCCGCCGCGCTGGTCCTCGTCACCGGCCTCGGCGGCTTCGCACAGAATGCCGGCGATCGCGGCGTTATCGCCGACCTGATCTCCAAGGCGCTTTCGACCGATGGCAGCCAGGTCTCGATCGGCGCCGTCGACGGCGCGCTCTCCTCCGACGCGACCATCCGCGACATCGTCATCTCCGACCGCGACGGACCCTGGCTCCGGCTCGACCGGGCCCGGCTGATCTGGACGCGCTCGGCGCTGCTGCTGCGCCGGCTCGAGGTCAACCGGCTCGAGATCGGCAAGCTCGAGATTCTGCGCAAGCCGTTGCCGGACCCGGGCGCGCCGCCGCCGGCCGACAATTCGCCGATCCTGCCCGAACTGCCGCTCAAGGTGATCATCGAGGCCTTCCAGCTCGGCGAGCTGGCGCTGGGGCCAACCGTGATCGGGGCGCCGGCCAGGCTCTCGGCGACCGGCGCGGCCCGCCTCGGCCCGCCGAATGAGGGCCTCGATTTCCGCCTCGCCGGGCGCCGGCTCGACATGGGCGGCACGCTCGACGTTACCTTGCGCTTCGTGCCGCAGTCGACGCAGCTCCAGCTCGCGCTCAAGCTCGACGAGCCGGCGGGCGGCCTGATCTCGACCATCGCCGATCTGCCCGACCGGCCGCCGGTCAAGCTCGACCTCTCCGGCGACGGCCCGCTCGACCGCTTCCGGGCGACCCTCGCCTTCGTGGCCGGCCCGACGATCGGCGCCAACGGCACCGCCGATCTCAGCCGCCAGGGCGCGGGAAGGCGGCTCCTGCTCGCGCTCGACTCCCGTATCGCCGGCCTGATGCCGCCGCCGGTCGCGCCGGTGTTCGAAGGCTCGACCCGGCTCGACGGCACCGTGGGACTGGCCGATAGCGGCGCGGTTTCGGTCGATCAGATGGCGCTGGTCTCGGCGTTGGCGCGGCTCGACGTGAACGGGCTCTACGGCGTCGACAAGACTCTCGATTTCAAGATCACCGCCGCGGCGCGGCCGAATGCGGAGGGGCGGACGGTCGCCTCCGGCGCCGAGATCGCCAAGCTCGCCTTCGACGCGACGATCCGTGGGCCGGCTGCCGGGCCGCGCATCAACGCCAGTCTGCAGGCGGAGGGGGCGAGCGTTCCGGCCGGCAAGCTCGGCAAGCTCGATTTCAGCTTCACGGCGACGCCGACCGGCGCACTGAATGATCCGGCGACGCGGACCGTGCTGGTCTCCGACGGCGAGGCCTCCGGCGTCGCGCTCGCCGATCCCGGTCTGGCGCGCTTCATCGGCGATCGCTTGCGTTTCACCTTGCGCGGCACGGCCTCCGAAGGCGGGGGCGGCGAGTTCGAGACACTGAAGCTCAGCTTCGGCGGAGCTGAGCTCGGCTATGCCGGCCGGCTCGACCCGGCTCGCATCCTCGGCAAGGTGCAGGCGCGCCTGCCGGACCTGGCGCGGCTCAGCACGCTCGCCGGCCGACCGCTCAAGGGAGCTGCCGCCGTCACCGCCGATGTCGATGCCGAGCCCAAGAAGCGACTCTATGCCGTCAAGCTCGACGGCGGCGCCGAGGCGCTTGGCGTCGGCCAGGAGGCGCTCGACCGCCTGCTCGCCGGCAAGCTCTCGCTCGGCGGCGAGATCAGGGTGCCCGGCAGCGGCGGCCTCGTCGTCAACGGGCTGCGCATCGCCGGGACCCACGTCGCGGCGACGGCCGACGGCGCACTCGGCGCACAGGGTTCGAGCCTGAAGGCCAATATCGCGATTCCCGATCTGCGCCGGGCCGATCCGAAACTGTCGGGGCAGGGCGCTTTCGACGCGACGCTGACCGGGCCGCTCGACAAGCTGGGTGCGACGCTGAAGGCGGGCATCACCAATGCCACCGCGCTCGGCCGGCCGGTGCCGCGTCTCGCGCTCGATGCGACCTTGCGTGATCTGCAGGGTGCGCTTTCCGGCGACGCCAGGCTTTCCGGCGAGGTCGACGGCCGCCCGGCGACCGGGGCTTTGCGATTCGCCAAGCGCGATCCCGGCGGCTGGGCGCTGCCGCAGCTCGACATCGCCATCGGTTCGGTCACGCTGAACGGCGCGCTCGATCTCGACGCTTCCAATCTGGCCGAGGGCAATCTCAAGCTCGCGGCGCGCAATCTCGACGATCTCTCGGCGCTGGCGCTCGCCAAGCTCGGCGGCCGGATCGAGGCCGATGTCAGGCTGGCTCGGCCGACCGGCGGCCAGAATCTCGATCTCAAGGCCAGCGCGCAGAAGCTTGTCGCGCCTGGCGTTTCGCTTGATCGGCTAAATGCCGATGTCGCCATCGTCGATGCACTGCGCAAGCCGCTGATCAATGGCACTATCCAGATAGACCGGGCGGTGATCGCCGGCGAGCCGGTGAGCGCGATCCGCCTGGTCTCGACCGGCGCTGCCGACGCCAGCGACATCAGCCTCGACGCCGCGGCGCGCGGCTTCTCTCTGGCGTCGAAGGGCCGGCTCTCGGTCGCCGAGCCGCTGCGCTTCGATCTCGCCAGTTTCACCGCGACACGCGATGGCCGAAAGATCGCGCTGGCCAAGCCGGCAAGCTTCACTGCGATCGATGGCGGCGTCGCGATCCGCGACCTCGCCATCGCGCTCGACGGCGGCCGGATCACGCTCGACGGCGAGGCCGGCAAGGCGCTCGACCTGCGCTTCGCCGCGCAGAACGTGCCGCTCTCGGCCGCGCGCCTGGCATCGCCGACGCTCGACCTCTCCGGCACGCTCGACGCCGAGGCGACGATCAAGGGTACGCCCGAGGCGCCGACGGGCCCGTGGCGCTTGCGCATCGCCCGCCTCGTCGCGCCACAGACCCGCTCCGCCGGCCTGCCGCCAATCGAGATCGCTGGGCAGGGCGCGCTCGATGGCCGTCACACCAGCCTCGATGCCAGCCTCAACGCCGGCCGCTTCGTCAGCCTGACCGCCAAGGGCAGGGCGCCGCTCGGCGGCGACGGCGCGCTCGATCTCTCGGTTCAGGGCCGCGCCGATGCGGCGCTCGCCAACACCCAGCTCGCCGCCGACGGCCGGCGCTTGACCGGCCAGCTCGTTCTCGACCTGCGCGCCGGCGGCACGCTTTCGGCGCCGCGCCTCTCCGGTGGCGCGACGCTGTCCGGCGGCAGCTTCAGCGACGCGCTCCAGGGCGTGAAGCTGACCGGGCTCGAGGCGAGGGTGACGGCCAACGGGCCCGAGCTCGTCATTGAGCGCTTCGCGGCGCAGACGCCGGGCAACGGGACGCTCTCGGCCCGCGGCAACGTCAAGCTCGACCCGCAGGCCGGTTTTCCCGGCACGATTCGCATCGAGGGCAAGCGAGCCCAGCTCGTCGACAGCGGGCTGGTCCGCGCGGTCACCGATCTCAATCTCGATCTTGCCGGCCCGCTGGCGCAGCGGCCGCGCATCGCCGGCCGCATCGACGTCGTGACAATCGAGGTTTCGGTCCCCGACCGCCTGCCGTCCAGCTCGCGGCCGATCGACGGCATCCGCCACGTCAACGCCAAGGGGCAGGCGGCCGCCCGCCTCGCTGCCGAGCGCAGGGCCCGCGCGGTGGCGAGCCGCAAAGGCGGCCGCGCTCCTGCTTTCGATGCCGTGCTCGACATCACCGTCTCGGCGCCGGGGCGCGTCTTCATCCGCGGCCGCGGCATCGATGCCGAGCTCGGCGGCGATCTGCGCGTCGGCGGCACCTCCGGGGCGCCGGCGCTGACCGGCGGCTTCGACCTCAGGCGCGGGCGCCTCAGCCTCGCCAGCCAGCGCCTCGATTTCAGCCGTGGACGCGTCACCTTCTCCGGCGACGTGATGCCGACGCTCGATTTCGTCGCCGAGACCCGCGCCGCCGACGTCACCGCGCGGATCATCGTCTCCGGCGAGGCCTCGGCGCCCGAATTCACCTTCACCTCCTCGCCGGAGCTGCCGCCGGACGAAGTGCTGTCGCGCCTGCTCTTCGCCCGCGCCTCGGGCTCGCTCTCGCCCTTCCAGGCGCTGCAGCTCGCCCAGACCGCGGCGCAGTTCTCCGGGGCCGGCGGCGACGATGTCTTCGAGCGCATCCGCCGCTCGCTCGGTGTCGACAACCTCGATATCCAGATGGGGCCGGGCGGGCCGACGGTCGGTGTCTCCCGCGCGATCTCGGACAATATCACCCTCGGGGTGAAGGCCGGCGCCAAGCCGGAGGACAGCGGCGTTTCGGTCGGCATCGACGTGACCCGCCGCCTGAAGCTCCAGGCCGAGACCAATGCCGACGGCAGTGCCGCGGTCGGCGTCGGAGCCGAGTGGGAATACTGACGGTCCGACTCAATCGCCGGGGTGACGCCGCAGATTCGCGCTCCGGGAGGGCGGACAGGCGGCTCCGGAAGCCCGCAAACCACCCTATGCGGTTAACGCTCTCTTAAGTTCGGCGGTCAAAGCGTGGCTCGGCTGCAACACCGGGGGGCAAAGCGGGTCCAGGGTGGGGACTGTGGCGTGATCGTGGTTGATCGGAGGCCGGGCATTCGTAATGGTGACTGTGCGGCGGGACGTTCCCGGTCGCTGTTTTTCGTCTTCGCCTCCGAACGGTTCGGGGACGCGGGCGAAAGACCGGGAATAAGCGAGTTCGCCGGATAGGTCTCCTGGGGCTGCCGGTTAAGGAACGCGCCGAAGCCCGAGGGTCTCGAAACTCTTTTGGAGGTAATCAAATGAAGCTCGTCAAGAGCCTCCTCCTCGGTTCCGCCGCCGGCATCGCCGCGGTTGCCGGGGCTCAGGCCGCCGACCTTCCTTCGCGGAAGGCCGCTCCGGTCGAGTACGTTCGCGTTTGCTCCGCTTATGGCGCGGGCTTCTTCTACATCCCGGGCACCGACACCTGCCTTCGCGTTGGTGGTCGTGTTCGCGCCGAGTACACTGTCGGCACCCGTTACGGCGATCTGCAGGACGCCTACGGCATGCGCGCTCGTGGTCGTCTGAACGTTGACGCCCGCACCGCGACTGCCTTCGGCACGCTGCGTACGTTCTTCCGTTACGAGATCACCAACAACTCGGGGATGTATCAGAACACCACCCCGGCTGGTAACCAGGGCATCACGTTCCCGGGTAACATCCACTCGACGGCTTCGGCGACCTCGACGGTCCTCGATCTCGCCTTCATCCAGTTCGGTCCGATCACCGCCGGTCGCGCTCAGTCGTTCTTCGACTTCTACGCGAACGACTTCGGCTTCTCGACGGTTCGCACGGCTGACTCGCGTCTGAACCTGTTGGCCTACACCGCCACCTTCGGCTCGGGCTTCTCGGCCACGATCTCGGTGGAAGACCGTACCTCGGGCACGGGTAACCGCGAAAACCTCGCGATCACCCAGTTCGGTGGCGCCAGCGTCCTGTATGATGGTCAGGACTTCCCGGATCTCGTCGCCTCGCTGCGCGTCGATCAGGGCTGGGGCTCCGCTCAGCTGTCGGGTGCTCTCACCCAGCGTAAGGTCTCGGGTCTCTCCCTGGCTGGTGCTGCGCTCGGTTCGAGCCAGGACGAGTTCGGCTGGGCCATCCAGGGCGGCGTGAAGATCAACCTGCCGATGCTTGCGGCTGGCGATCACCTGTTCTTGCAGGCTGCCTATGCTGACGGCGCTCTCGGCTACCTCGGCTGGTCGGGCGCTTACGGCGTCGGCCGCACCGGTGGTCTGCTGCTCGGCGACATCGGCTACGATCCGGTCACTGGCCGCACCAAGACCTCGACCGGCTGGTCGGTCGTCGCTGGTCTGCGTCACTTCTGGACCCCGCAGCTGCGTTCGGAGCTCTACGGCTCGTACTCGGAAATCAAGCTCGGCTATCTCAACGGTGGCGCTTATGCCGTCGGTGCGGTCGGTCGCTCGCTTGATCCCAAGGAGCTCATCGTCGCCGGTAACCTGATCTGGTCGCCGGTCTCGGGCCTCGATATCGGTGTGGAAGTCCTCTACACCCGCGTCGAGCTGCGCGACCAGGTCGGCGCTGCCGTCAATGGCTTCGGCGTCGCCCGCAACGGTCTGATCGGCGTCAAGTCGGACGACGCTTGGGCTGGCCGCCTGCGCATCCAGCGCGACTTCTGATCGATCATCTGATCGTTCAAGAGAGGCCCCGGGGAAACCCGGGGCCTTTTTCGTTTTGTCCATGCCGCCGCTGGAAACCCTGTCTGTCGCTCGCAAGGGCAGGGCGGCGCCTTGCTTGACTCGGGGCTGGGATAGGGCGTGATTTGCAAAGGGCCGCGGGCGTCCGGATTCGGCGCCAGCGATCCCTCGACGAGCGAGGATTTCGGCATGGCGCGGCACGCCGGTTGGCTCTGGGGGCTTGCTCCGCTCGCTGCGCTCTGGGTCACGGCGAATGCTCTGAAGATCGAACCGGTGCGGCGGGACATCGAGGCTCGGGCGCTCGCAGCCGGGGCGGCTGCGGGAACTGCCGCCGGGGCACGCGGTATCTCCGTCCGGATCAGCGGGCGGGATGTCTATCTCGACGGCGAGGCCGTCACCGCCGATGGCGCCAACAAGGCCCTGGCACAGCTTCAATCCGAATTCGGTGTCAGGCGCGTCCTTGGCGGGCTGACGCAGGTCATCGCGCAGAAGCCCTATAGCTGGTCCGCGGCCCGGCAAGGCGACCTCGTGACCCTTTCCGGCTTCGTCCCCGATGAGGCGAGTGCAACCGCGGTGTTGTCGGCGGCACGGGCCCTCGGTCCGGGAATACGGATCGACGACCAGCAGAAAATCGCCTTTGGCGCGCCGTCCGGCTTCGCCGATGTCGTTGCTGCGCTGATGCGTGATTTCGGCCGGCTGTCGGCTGGCAAGGTAGCGCTCGACGACGCCCGCTTCTGTGTCGAGGGGACGGCTGCGACCCCGGAGGGCTTCCTCGCCTTGCGCGACAGTGCCGCATCCTCCGTTTCCCCGGGGTTCACGCGCGTCGATTGCATGCTCACCCCGCCAAGGCTGTCGCCTTATCGCTGGAGCGCCGAGAAGGACGCTGCCGGTGCCGTCTCCGTCGCGGGCTACGTCCCTGGCGAACAGGCCCGGCGCGAGATCGCCACCATGCTCGCGCGCGCCTTTCCGGGCCCCGCGACTGTCACGGACCGCACGGTTCCGGCGCTTGGCGAGCCGCCCGCCTATGCGGTCAGGGTGGCGCGTGCCGTTGCCGATCTTGCCCGTCTGCGCAGCGGCAAGGTCGAGATCGAGGGTGATGCCTATCGGATTTCAGGTCTGGGGCCGGAGAACCGCGAAGCCTGCGAGGCCCTGCGGCTGAACATCGCGCAAGGTGACGGCCCCGATTCGGTCGCACTCGCCAGCATCATTTGCCCGGCGCCGGCGCCGAAGAGCGATCCTGTGCCGACGTCGCCGGTGCCGCAGCCGGCCGCGCCCGCGACGGATCCTGCTCCTGCCGCGCCGAGTTCGGCAACGGGCGTGACTGAACCGCCCAGTGGTGCGCAGCAGGCTGCTCCCGGCACGCTCCCCACCCGGCCGGCGCCGGCGGCCCGGAATTACGGCTTCGCGGCTTCGATCGACAGATCGGGCGGCTATCTGACGGGCTATCTGCCCGATGCTGCCGCCAAGGAGGCGATCGCCGCGCTGATCGAGGCTTCGCCATTGCGTGGACGCATCAATGACGAGACCGAGATCCTGCCGGCAGCGCCGACCGGTTTCGGCGTTGCGGCGCGGGGGGCCGTCCAGGATCTGTTGCGGCTCGACCTCGGCTCGGCGAGCGTGGTTGACCGGGAGATCAATGTGCGCGGGCTGACCTGCCGGGCGTTGATCCGCGACGAGGTCGAGACCAATCTGGCCACTGGATTGCCGCAAGGCTTTTCCGGCAAGGCCGAGATCGGCATGCGCCAGACGGGTTGCGTCATCGACCCGGCGAGCACCTGCCAGAACGAACTCGATGCGCTGACGCAGCGCTACTACGTCATCTTCGCGCTGGGCACCGGCGTCACGACCCTCGATCCGGTGACCGAGCGGGCGATGACCGAGGCCGCCTCGATCCTGAAGCAGTGCCCGGCTGCGCGCGTGACGGTGGAGGGCCATACCAATCTCGACGGCGAGCGTAGCGGCTTCAACAATCTCGACCTGGCGAACAGGCGGGCGCTGCGCGTCCGGGAGGAGTTGATCCGCCGAGGCGTCCCTTCGGCCCAGCTCGAGACCAAGGCCTATGGAACCGATCGGCCACTGGCTGCTCCGACAGATCCGGAGGCGAAGATCAAGAATCGCCGTGTCCAGTTCACGGTCGCGAAGTAGGAGGCGGCGATGCTCTATCTCGCGGTCCAGTTTTCCTGGTTCCTCCTCGCTGCCTTCGCGATCGGGCTCGCTTTCGGTTGGCTGACGCTCGGCCGCGGCCGAAGCGAGGTCGCAACCGGGCCGATCGCCGGCTTCGTCGTCCTCTGGGGCGCTCTGGCGGGGCTGGTCTGGTTCCGCCTCGTCAACGACCAGGCGGCGTTCTGGATCGAGACGGCCTTGCTCCACCTCCTGGCCTACGCAGCCGGCTGCCTGGTCGGCAGCGTCTTCGGCGCGGGCGGCAGCGAGGCTCTTCCGGCGCTCGCGCCACCGGCCCCACGTCTTGCCTTGCCGCAGCCTGCTCCATCCCTCC
The DNA here is from genome assembly GCF_059415545.1 of Allobosea sp. GW821-FHT10B12. Lineage (NCBI taxonomy): Bacteria > Pseudomonadati > Pseudomonadota > Alphaproteobacteria > Hyphomicrobiales > Alloboseaceae > Allobosea > Allobosea sp. GW821-FHT10B12. Next base: position 142,262 of record NZ_JBWKNL010000008.1, on the reverse strand, counting down.
CGGCGCCGTCCGCTCCGGCCGAGGTTTCCGCGACGCAGGAGCCGGCTGCGGACGTTGTTCCCGAGGTGGCGGATGAGCGCGCTGGCGCCGGCAAGCGACCGGGCAATCTCCTACCGGGTGCGCGCGGCGGCAAGCCGGACAATCTGCGCCTGATCGCGGGGATAGACCTGGCGACGGCCGCAAAGCTGAATGCGCTCGGCCTCTGGCATTTCGACCAGATCGCGGCGCTCGGCCCGGACGAATTGCGTTTCGTGGCAGATCATCTCGGCCTCCCGGAGAGCGGCACGGCGGAAGGCTGGAGAACGGAAGCCGAAATCCTGGCCAAGGGTGGCGAGACCACTCATTCGCGCAGCGTGAAGGCCAAGCGCAGCCGTAAGAAGCGCTGAGCCGGGCGATCCGGCGCGCCTCGCCTCAGGCCGCCTGCTTTTCCGCTTTCGCGATCAGCTTGCCGATGCGGCGGACCATGTCCTTGCTGCCGAGCAGGGGAGCATGGCCCTGTCCAGGCGCGGTGAAGGTCTCGCAATGCGGATGGCGCTGCCCCATCTCCTCCAGCGTCTTCTCGGCCAGGAGATCGGAGTTCTCGCCGCGGATCGCCAGGATCGGGACATGATTCAGCGCCGCGAAATAGGGCCAGAGCTCGGGCAGTGGCGCCTCGAGATCGAGCTCCTCCAGCGTCTTGAGCAGGCGCGGGTCGTAGTCCGGCACCAGCGCACCATTGCGCTCGGTCCAGGTCCGGCGTGCCATCATCTCCCATTCGGCTTCGCCGAAGAGCGGGAATTGCTGGTCCGACAGCCGCTTCAGGATCTCGGCGCCCTCGGCGAAGCTGCGCGGCGTCGGCAATTTGCCGACATAGCCGCGGATGCGCAGCAGGCCGCGCGCGTCGATCACCGGGCCGACATCGTTCAGGACGGCGCCCCGGACCGCTCCAGGGCGTGCCGCCGCCAGCGCCATGGTCAGGAGCCCGCCGCGCGAGGTGCCGACGAAGACGGCCTCCTCGACACCGGTCGCCGCCAGGACCTGCATGAGGTCGTCGAGTTCGACGCGGATGTCGTAGTCGTGCCAGTCCTTGGCATAATCGGAACGGCCGCGGCCGCGATAATCGAGCGCCAGGACGCGCCGCGGTCCGTCCTCCGCGAGGGCCAGAGCGAGCTCGTGGAAATCGGCGGAGGTGCGCGCCAGCCCCGCCAGACAGACGATCGGTAGAGCGGACGCCGCCTGCGGCCCGTATTCGCGAACGTGCAGCTTCAGCCCGTCACGGGCAGTGATGAAGAGGGGGCGGAAACCGGTATCGGAATTCATGCAGGGGAGACTCAGGGGGCTCGGCAGGCTGTTCGCACCTAACCATGGCGGTGCCGGAGGCGAAAGTCGGGCTCTGCTCCGACCCGGTCGCAAGGCGCTATGACGTGGTGCCCCAACTCTTCAGCTTGGCGATGCAGCGGTTGAAGACTGCGAGTTCCTCCTGCGTGAGAGCAGAAACGAAATCGCGCTCCATGACTTCGCCGAGCCGGTCGGCCTCCTGCCTGACGCTCTCGCCCTTCGTCGTCAGGCGCAGTGCGACGCGCCGCGCATCGGCATGTTCGAGGTCGCGGCGGATATAGCCCTCGGCGATGAGCTTGCGCAGATGCTTGGAGACCAGCGTCTGCTCGATGAAGCTGGCCTCCGACAGCGCCTTGGACGACAGGCCGGGCTGATCGCCGATCGTCCTGATCACGCGCAATTCGCGAATGTTCAGGCCGAGCTTCGCCTTGTAGACCTGCGAGGCTTTCGCCATCGCGGCCTGGTTGACCTGATCGATCCGGAAGGTCAGGAACGGTTCGGGCAGGTCGAGCCTCCTTCTTGCGCCGAGAACCGTCCTACCCGACTTTGCGGCCTCGGCTCAACGCCGGACCTCGCCGCGATCGGCCTGCCAGAGCGCAAGCAGCGCCAGTGCCGTGCAGGCGATGAGGTAATAGGACGGCACCAGGTCGGAGCCGGTCTTCGCCACCAGCCAGGTCAGGGTGAAGGGCGCGAGTCCGCCGAACAGCAGCACCACCATGTTGTAGGCGATCGACATGCCGGTCGAGCGGACCGTGGTCGGGAACATCCCGGCCAGCAGCCCCGGTGTCGGCGCCCAGATCGCGGCGATCGGCAGGGCGCAGATCGCCTGCACGATCAGCAGCCGCTCGAAGCTCGGCACCGTCACGACATAGGACAGCAGCGGATAGGACAGCAGCGCGAAGGCGAGCATGCCGCAGAGCCAGACGCGGCGCGGATTCCAGCGATCGGCGAGCTGGCCCATGATCGGCACGAAGAGGAAGAGCAGGATGCCGCCGATCAGCGAGCTCAGCATGGCGCTGGTGAAGGGCAGCTTCAATTGCCGCACGACATAGCCCGGCAGGAAGATGAACCAGACATAGTTCGAGGCGGTACCGGGGATCATGATGGCGCAGCTGCGCAGCAGGGCGTTGCGATGCTCGGCCAGCACGGTGCGGAACGGCGTCTGCTTGACCTTCGGGCCGCTGTCCTTCTCGTATTCCGGCGATTCATCGACGAAGCGGCGGATATAGAAGCCGAGCGGCGTGATCAGCGAGCCCAGCAGGAAGGGCACGCGCCAGCCCCAGTCCTGCAGGCTCTCCGGCGTCATCAGCGTCGAGAGTGCGTAGCCGGAGAAGGCCGCGAGCGCGAGCGCCAGCGCCTGCGAGCACATCTGGAAGCTGCCATAGAGCATCTTCTTCCGCGGCGGCGCGTATTCGACCAGCATCGCCGTCGCGCTGGCGAACTCGGCGCCGACCGAGATGCCCTGCAGGATGCGCGCGATGATGACGAGGATCGGCGCCAGCATGCCGACCGTCTGATAGCTCGGCGTCAGCCCGATCAGCACGGTCGAGAAGCCCATGATCAGGATCATCACCGTCAGGATCGGCTTGCGGCCGAAACGGTCGGCATAGGTCGAGAGCAGGACGCCGCCGACCGGCCGGACCAGGAAGGAGATCGCGAAGGTCGCCGCGGTCAGCAGCGCCGAGACCAGCGGGTCCGAGCTCGGGAAGAAGACCTGCGCGATGATCGTCGAGAAGAAGCCGTAGACCAGGAAGTCGTACCATTCGAGCCCGTTGCCGATCACCGAGGAGATGACGGCGCGGCGGACCATCGAGGCCGAGCGCGGCTGGGCGGATTCAATCGTGGCGGCGGTCATGCCTTCGCCCCTTCCATGGTCTGGCGTGCAACGATGCGGGACAGGATGCTGGCGCCGATGGGCAGCAGACGGTCGTCGAAATCGAAGGTCGGGTGGTGGCACATCGCCCCGGGCTGGCCGAGGAAGATGTAGGCGCCCGGCCACTGGTCGAGCATCAGCGCGAAATCGTCGGAGAAGGGCAGGGGCTTCATGTCGGTGCGGACATTGCCCACGCCGAGCACTTCTCCAGCCGCAGCTGCCGCGGCAGCAGTGGCACGCGGATCGTTGACGCAGGGCAGGCAACTTGCCGTCAGCGTGCAGGCGATGGTGCAGCCCGACATCGCCGCGAAGCCCTGACAGATCGCGTCGAGCTTCTTCAGGATCAGCGCCTCGACCGCTGGATCATAGGTGCGGATCGTGCCGCTGAGCTCGGCCGAGGCCGGGATGATGTTCGATGCGGTGCCGGCCGTGAGGCGTCCGAGGCTGATCACCGCCGGCTCGAGCGGGTCGACATGCCGGCCGACGATCGAGGAGATCTCGGTTGCGAGCCTCGCAGCGACCTGCAGCGGATCGATCGTGGTGTGCGGGGCCGCGCCATGGCCGCCGACACCGTCGATCTTGATCTCGAAGACGGTGGTGCCGCTGAGCGTCGGGCCCGTGCGAACCGCCGCCGTGCCCTCGGCATAGAGCGGGATGGTGTGGAGGGCGTAGACCTCCGAGCAGGGGAAGCGCTCGAACAGCCCGTCCTCGATCATGCGTTTGGCGCCGAGGCCGATCTCCTCGGCCGGCTGGAAGATCAGGTGGACCTTGCCGCGCTTGGGCGGATTGGCCGCGAGGTGCCGGGCCGCGCCGAGCAGCATCACCGTGTGGCCGTCATGGCCGCAGCCATGGAAGCGGCCGGGCACGGTCGAGCGGTAGTCGGCCCCGGTCTCCTCGGTCATCGGCAGGGCGTCCATGTCGGCGCGCAGGCCGATGGTCGGGCCGGGCGCTGGGCCTTCGATCACGCCGACAAGCCCGGTGCCGCCGAGGCCGCGATGCACGGTGACGCCGAACGAGGCCAGCGTCTCAGCGACGAAGGCTGAGGTCCGGACTTCCTCGAAGGCGGTTTCGGGATGGGCGTGAAGGTCGCGGCGCCAGGCCTGCAAAGTCGGCGCATGCGCGGCGATATCCGGCAGCATCTGTTGTCCTCCCGATTATGGGAGTCAGGTAATTGAAAGTTTCAAATATTGCAAATAGCAGGAATAATCATTGCGAGAGAGCCCCACCGGGCATGTGGATAGGTTTGCGCCGCGATCGTCACGACGCGCCGGGCAGACGAGGCTTCAGAAGGAGAGAGGGGCGCTCAATCCCGCTTGCCGCCCCGCTTCAGATCGTAGTCGATCATATAGGCGGTGCGCTGGTTGAGGCGCTGGCGATAGACCTGCAGGTTTTCCATCACTCGCTGCACATAGTTGCGCGTCTCGGTGAAGGAGATGCGCTCGACCCAGTCGACGGCGTCGACCTCGGGCAGACGCGGGTCGCCATAGGCCGCGATCCATTTCTTCACATTGCCGGAGCCGGCATTATAGGCGGCGAAGGTCAGGATATAGGAGCCGCGCCAGTCGCCGAGCAGGTCGTTGAGATGGGCCGCGCCCATCTTCGCCGAATAGAGCGGGTCCTTGGTCAGCCGGTCGAGCTCGAAGGGGAATTGCGCCCGCCGCGCCGTCTCGCGTGCCGTCGCCGGCATCATCTGCATCAGGCCGAGTGCACCGGCATGCGAGACCGCGGCCGGGTCGAAGGCGCTTTCCTGCCGGGCGATGGCGTGGACGATGGCGCGCTCCATCGGGTCGCCCACCGACGGGAAGTCCGGCACGCCGAAGGTGGGGAAGGCGGCCTCGTCGAGCGGAAAGCCGCGCTGCAGCGCGATCTTGCCGATGGTCAGCAGCGTCTTGGCGTCGCCGCGCTGGCGGGCGATGTCGGCGATCGCCTCGAGCGCGGCGGCGTCGTGCAGGCGCTGCGACAGGTCGATCAGCAATTGCCCGGCGAGATCGGGCGCCTCGATCGCATAGAGCAGCTTGGCCGCCTTGAAGCCGGGCAGATGCGCCAGCGGCGCTGCGATGGTGCGCCGCACCGGCAGTTCGGTGAGGCCGAGCCGGGCGCGGGCGAGCTGGCCGTAATAGGCGACCGGGTGCTCGGCGGCGCGGCTGTAGAAGGTCTTCGCCTCGTCGGTCTTGCCGAGCGCGTCGGCGGCGCGGCCCTGCCAATAGGTGGCGCGCGCCACCGAGATCGGCGTCTCCGCGATCTTGGCGGCCTCGGCGAAATGCTTCGCCGCCCGCTCGGCGTCCTTCTCGAAGCGCAGCGCGATCCAGCCGGCATGCCATTCGGCGTCGATACGCTCGGCCGTGTCCTCGGCGCCATGGCCGGAGGCGACCGCATAGGCGCCCTTGGCGTCGCCGTCGTCGAGCAGCTTGCGCGCGATCAGCCGGCGCTCTTCCCACCAGCCATCGCCATCGCCGAGCAAAGCGGGGTCGCGCGGCACCTCGGCGATCGCCTTGGCGGCATCGGCCGGCTTGCCGGAGCGGCGCGCCTGCTGCGCCTGCAGGAAGGCGAAGGAGATATCCTTCTTGAGGGGCGCCGGCACGGCGTCGATCTGCTTCTGCGCGATCGGTCCCTTGGCCTTGGCGCTGGCGAGCCGGACTTTCGCCAGGGCGACATAGTCCTGCGAGACGCGGGCGGCGTTGCGCAGCGCCTCTTCGCTCTTTCCGGCGAAGAGATAGCGTTCGGTGCGCAGGCGATGGTCGGCGGCGGTGAGCTTGTCGCCGAAATTGTCGAGCACGATCTTTTCGAGCCCGGCGCCGAGATGATCCTTCAGCCAGGTCCGGCGCGCGAGTGCCAGCGCCTCGTCCTTCTTGCCCTCGGCTGCGAGAGCGCGGGCGAGCGCGATGCGCCCGGCCGGGCTGATCGGCTCGCGGCCATGGAAGAAGGCACGGACGGTGTCCGGGCTGCGCCGGTCGTTGACCAGTGCCGCCTCGGCGCGCCGGCGGAACGGGGTGGTGCCGGGATAGTTCGGGAACTCGTCGAGGAATTCGGCGATGCGCTCGAAGCTGACGACATTGGAGAGGCTGCGCAGCGCCACCCATTCCAGCATGCCGCGCACCGCCTTGTCGTCGATACGGCGGGCGATGGCATCGCCCTCCTCGAGCTTGCCGGCGCGATAGGCTGCGACCACCTTCTTCAGCGGTTCGAGGTCGATGCGCTCTTCCGGCCGGGCGATCTCGGCTGGCGACACTGGGGATGCGGGCGGCTCGGTCTGCGGCGCGAGCGAGGCGGTGACACCGACATCGACATTCGTATTGCTGGTATCGACGCTCGTGTTGACGCTGGCCAGGCGCTCTTCCTGCAACGGATGCGAGCCGTCAGGGCCCGCTGAGCAGGGTCCAACAGCAACAAGGATAAGCGTCAGGCCAGTTCCGAAGAACCGTCGGCCCGGCGATAGCGCCATCAAGGGGTCCCCCCAAGCAAGCCGGATCGTAGCAGTAGACCATGCTCCCGGAAGGAGCTTTAGGAAGTCCTAACCATGCCGCCACGATTTTTGATGGGTTGCCGGCTTTGCGGACTGCAGCTGAAAGGCTATGTCTGTCGCCCGTTTCACGCTGAACTTTGTCGTTTTCAGGACCGTCCATGACCAAGCATGCGCCACTCACCGGTTCGATGCCCGCGCTGGTGACGCCGTTCAAGGGCGGCAAGATCGATGAAGCGACGCTGCGCGCCCTCGTCGACTGGCAGATCGAGAACGGCTCGACCGCGCTGGTTCCGGTCGGCACCACGGGCGAGAGCCCGACGCTCAGCCATGAGGAACATGGCCGCGTCACCGAGATCGTTCTGGATCAGGCGAAGGGCCGGGTGCCGGTCATCGCCGGTGCTGGCTCAAACAACACCACCGAGGCGATCTCGCTGGCGAAGCACGCCGAGAAGGCGGGCGCCCAGGCCGTACTCGTGGTCACGCCCTACTACAACAAGCCGACGCAAGAAGGCATGTACCAGCACTTCAAGGCGGTGAACGACGCGATCGGCATCCCGATCATCATCTACAACATCCCGCCGCGTTCGGTGGTCGACATGTCGGTCGAGACCATGGCGCGGCTCTATGAGCTGAAGAACATCGCCGGGGTGAAGGACGCCACCGCCAATCTCGCTCGCGTCTCGCAGCAGCGCCATGTACTCGGCCCCGACTTCATCCAGCTCTCGGGCGAGGACATGACGGCTTTGGCCTATATGGCCGCCGGCGGCCATGGCTGCATCTCGGTCGTCGCCAATGTCGCGCCGAAGCTCTGCGCCGACCTGATGAGCTGCGCGCTCAAGGGCGACTATGCAGGCGCCCTGAAGATCCAGGACCGGCTGGTGCCGCTGCACGACGCCATCTTCAAGGAGCCGGGCCTTGCCGGCGCCAAGCATGGGCTGAAGCGCCTCGGCCGCATCGAGGAAGAGGTCCGCCTGCCGTTGATGCCGGTGACGCCGGCGACCGGCGAAGTCATTCGCAGCGCCATGGTTCACGCCGGCCTGCTGAATGCTTAAGTGAGGTGACCGGCGTCGCCACTTTGCGAGCGCCGGTTGCCGGAGTGTTTCGATGAGCAAGCCAGATCCAGAGCGCTACAAGCTTGCGGCCGACAACCGCAAGGCGCGCTACAGCTATGCCATCACCGAGACACTTGAGGCCGGCATCGCCCTGCAGGGCACCGAGATCAAGTCCCTGCGCGGCGGCAAAGCGACGATCGGCGAGAGCTATGCCGGCCCGATGGGCAACGAGCTCTTCCTGTTCAACGCCCATATTCCCGAATATCTCGAAGCCAACCGCTTCAACCACGATGTCCGCCGGCCGCGGAAGCTGCTGCTGCACCGCCGCCAGATCAACAAGCTGATGGGTGCGATCCAGCGCGAGGGCTACACAGTCATCCCGCTCAAGGTCTATTTCAACGACAAGGGCCGGGCGAAGGTCGAGCTCGGCCTCGGCAAGGGCAAGAAGCTGCACGACAAGCGCGAGACCGAGAAGACCCGCGACTGGAACCGCGACAAGGCGCGGATCCTGAAGACGGGTGGGTAGGGCGCCGAAAGCTGCAGCTATTCGGTGATCTCGTGCGGCTCGACGAAGCTCCCATCCGATGCCGGATGTGGCAGAGACCAGCCGAAATAGACCTCCGCCTCGACGATCTTGCCGTCCCGGATCGTCAGGATCTCGGTATTGCGGAACCCTTTGCCGTCGATTCCGTCGACTTCATAGGTGACGAAGACCGTCTCGCCGATCGGCAGAACGTGCCTGAACCGGCAGGCGCGGATGCGCTCGCTGTTCGGCCAGCAACGCTCGAAATAGGTCGCGCGATCGAGCCGATTGTCGAGCGGGCTGGTGAAATGAAAATCCTCGGCGATGAGCGCTTCGAGCGCTGCCCGGTCCTTGTCGACATAGGCCTGGTAGCAGGCACGCGCGATAGCGCTGGCGTCGTTCGGCATAAGCTGCCCCTCATATCCCCATTACAACCGTAACGGGAAAGGGAGGGGCAGGTTCCGCCGGCTACCCCATCGCCTTCTTGAAGTTCTCGTTCGCCTTGTCCCAGTTCACCGTCTTCCACCAGGCACCGAGATATTCCGGCCGGCGATTCTGGTACTTCAGGTAATAGGCATGCTCCCAGACATCGACGCCGAGCACGGCCTTGGCGCCGAGCTCGAGCGGCGTGTCTTGGTTCGCCGTCGAGATGACCGCGAGCTTCTTGTCCTTGCCGACAACGAGCCAGGCCCAGCCCGAGCCGAAGCGCGTCGCACCGGCCTGGTTGACCCGCTTCGTCAGCTCGTCGATCGAGCCGAAGGCGCCATCGATCGCGCTCTTCAGCTCTGCGCCTGGCTGCTGCGCGCCGCCCGGCGTCATCAGCTCCCAGAAGAAGCTGTGGTTCCAGTGGCCGCCGACATTGTTGCGCACGGCGGTGCGGACAGCGTCCGGGGCAGCGCTGAGATCGGCGAGCACGGTCTCGATCGGCGTGGTCTTCAACGCCTCCCATTGGCCGGCGGCGGCATTGGCGCCGTTCACATAGGCCTGGTGGTGAAGCGAATGGTGGATGCGCATGGTCTGCGCATCGATGGTCGGCTCCAGCGCCTCATAGGCGTAAGGCAGCTTCGGCAGCGTGAAGACTGCTGGCGGAGCGGCCGGAGCCGGCGCGGTCTGCGCCAGCACCAGCGCCGGGCGGGCGATCACGAAGGCGGAGCCGGCGGCGAGGCCGGTGAGAAAGCTGCGGCGTTCCAAGGCGTGCCCTCCGGGTGTCGTTGCGGAAACAGAGCTTGCGCGCGCCGCGGTCACGGTCAAGTGCCGTCGACGCCAAGCCGCCCGTCCATTCGTCGACAACGCATGAGGGAAGGGCTGGTTCAGCCCTCGGGCGGCTCGTCGCCCTGGCGGATGCCGTAGCGGCGCTCCAGCCCTGGGTTGCCCTGTGCCGGGGCGCGGGCGGCGCGCTCGGCCGGGTCGCGCCCGACCTTCTGCATCAGGCTGGAGAGCTCGACGAACTCGTCGCATTGCCGGCGCAGATCGTCGGCGACCATGGGCGGGTTGGTGTTGATGGTCGAGACCACCGAGACCTTGACGCCCTTGCGCTGCACCGCCTCGACCAGCGGGCGGAAATCGCCATCGCCGGAGAACAGGTAGATGTGGTCGAGATGGGGCGCGAGCTCGAGCATCTCGATGGCGAGCTCGATATCCATGTTGCCCTTGACGCGCCGGCGGCCGGTCGCGTCGGTGAACTCTTTCGCCGCCTTGGTGATGACCCGGTAGCCGTTATAGTCGAGCCAATCGACCAGCGGGCGGATCGAGGTGTATTCTTCGCTTTCCACGAGTGTCGTGAAGTAGAAGGCCCGGATCAGATTGCCGCGGCCCTGGAATTCCTTGAGTAGACGACGGTAATCCATGTCGAAGCCGAGCTGCTTCGACGTTGCATAGAGGTTAGCTCCGTCGATGAAGAGCGCGATGCGCGGTTCACCTGCCATGTAATGGCTCCTGGCTTAAATACGGTCGATCAATAAGAATCGGCACGGATCAAGGTTGAATAATGTCAGGCTTACGCTCCAAATCGAGCGGTCCTTCGGCGTTTATGTGGTGAATGCGGCGTACCGCGCAAGATTGCAGTCGAATTTTACCAGTTCCGCGTGCGATGTCGCATGTATTCAGCTTTTTGGAAAATCGAGCCCCATCTCGCGATAGCGCTCTGGATCGTCGCTCCAGTTCTCGCGGACCTTGACGAACAGGAAGAGGTGGACCTTCGCCTCGGCCGCCTCGGCGATCTCGATGCGGGCCTTCTGGCCGATCGCCTTGATCGTCTGCCCGCCTTCGCCGAGCACGATCTTCCGCTGGCCTTCGCGCTCGACATAGATCGTCTGCTCGATCCGGACCGAGCCGTCCGGCCGCTGCTGCCAGCTCTCGGTCTCGACGGTCGAGCGGTAGGGCAGTTCGTCGTGCAGGCGCTCGAAGATCTTCTCGCGGGTGATTTCGGCGGCGAGGAAGCGCAGCGGCGCATCCGAGATCTGGTCTTCGGGATAGAGCCACGGGCCGGGCTTCAGCCGGGTCTCCAGCCAGGTGAGGATGTCCTTGACGCCGTAGCCGGTCAGCGCCGCGACCATGAAGGTCGTCTCGAACTTGGCCTGCTCGTTCATCGCCGCGGTGATGGCGAGCAGCTTCTCCTTCGGGATCGTGTCGATCTTGTTGAGGATCAGGAACTTGGGCTGCTTCAGCTGGGCGAGTCTTTCCAGCAGCGCGGTGTTCTCCTCATGGTCGAAACGGCCGACATCGATCAGCACGCCGATCAGGTCGGCATCGGTCGCGCCGCCCCAGGCGCTCGTCACCATGGCGCGGTCGAGCCGGCGCTTGGGCGCGAAGATGCCGGGCGTGTCGACGAAGATGATCTGCGTCGGGCCGGACAGGGCGATGCCGCGCACCTGGGTGCGCGTCGTCTGCACCTTGCGCGAGACGATCGAGATCTTGGCGCCGACGAGCTGGTTGAGCAGCGTCGACTTGCCGGCATTGGGCGCGCCGATCAGCGCGACGAAGCCGCAGCGGGTCTGCTGGTTGCTCTCAGCCATGGTCCGCCTCCGCTCCTTCGTTCCACAATCCCTGCCGGCGCAGGAAGGCTTCGGCCGCCGCCTGCTCGGCCAGTCGCTTCGAGCGGCCCTCGGCTTCCGCCTCCACCAATGAGCCGATCCGCACGGCGATGCGGAAGATCGGCGCATGATCCGGACCGGAACGGCCGCGCTCGGCATAGGTCGGCGTCGGGTGACCCTGACCTTGCGCCCATTCCTGCAGCGCGGTCTTGGCGTCGCGCAGCGGCGTCACCGGCTTCAGCAGCCGTTCGCCGAAGCCGGCTTCGACCAGCTTGCGCGCGGCATCATAGCCGCCGTCGATGAAGACCGCGCCGATGATCGCCTCGCAGGCATCGGCCAGGATCGCCTTGTTCTTGCGTGCGCCCGAGAGGATCTCGCCCTCGCCGAGACGTAAGTGCGGCCCGACATCCCAGGCGCCCGCGACCGCGGCGCAGGTCTCCTTGCGCACGAGGTCGGCGAGGCGGCGCGACATGTCGCCTTCCTCGGCCTGCGGATAGGTGGTGAACAGCATGTCGGCGACCGAGAGGCCGAGCACGCGGTCGCCCAAAAATTCGAGCCGCTGATAGCTCGCGATCCGGCGCGCATCGGCGCTCATATGTGTGAGCGCCGTCTCCAGCAGGCTGCGGTCGCGGAAGCGGTGGCCGAGCCTGTCCTCGAGCCGCGAGAGCTCGGGCAGCTTGCGGCCGCTATCGGTGGTCTTGCTCACTTGATCGTCGAGAACATGCGGTTCCAGCGCACCGTCCAGGGCCATTCCCAGATGCGCCAGGCCGACGCGCCTTCATCGATCGAGAAGAAGATGATCTCGGCGCGGCCGACGAAATTCTCGAACGGCACATAGCCGACGCTGCGGTCGCGCGAGTCGAGCGAGTTGTCGCGATTGTCGCCCATCATGAAGAAATGGCCGTCGGGCACGCGGAAGACCGGGGTGTTGTCGAAGGTGCCGGTATCGCCCTCGCGCTCGATGATGTTGTGGCTGACCCCGTTCGGCAGGGTCTCGCGATACTGGATCGCGTTCGCGGCGCGGCCCCAGGCGTCGGTGGTGACGAAGTCGGCGATGCGCTCGCGCTTCACCGGCTGGTTGTTGATGTGCAGCACGCCGTCGATCATCTGGATGCGGTCGCCGGGCAGGCCGATGACGCGCTTGATATAGTCGGTCGAGTTGTCGCTCGGCAGCTTGAACACGGCGATGTCGCCGCGCTTCGGCTCGGCGGCCCAGACCCGGCCCTGGAACAGCGGCGGGCTGAACGGCATCGAGTGCTTGGAATAGCCGTAGGTGTATTTCGAGACGAACAGGTAGTCGCCGATCAGCAGCGTCGGGATCAGGGAACCGGACGGGATGTTGAAGGGCTGGAACAGCAGGGTCCGGATCACCAGGGCGATCAGCAGCGCCTGGACGACGACCTTGATCGTCTCGAGGATGCCGCCTTCGTCCTTGGTCTTGCTCTTGATCTCGGCGTCGTTGGCCACACGGGCCTCCTGCTGGCTACGGTTCGAGTGCGCGGTCTAGCCGACTATCGGGCTCCGGACAACGCAATCGCGATATGGGAGGGGCGGAAGGCCGTTGCACCGGCCGAAGCGTCGTGCCGATACTCCTTCGAGCCGGCGGCGAAAAGCCTCCGGCGGTGCCTGCGGCGCAAGGCGAACCTGCGGGCGATGCCGGGGCGGGGCCGGACCGTGGCCCGGCCGATGGCGAGCCCGTGCTCGCACGGGCCAGCGCAGACGGCCTCGCCGCGTTCCGCCAGTGCTGATCAGCCCCGCATCTGCGCCAGATTGACGCTGGGTTGCCCCGCGATCACAGTCCTGTGACCGCAACCAAAGGGCGAATCGACATGAGCACGAAGAAATATGTCGCGGAGGCCATCGGTACCTTCTGGCTGACCTTCGCCGGCTGTGGCAGCGCCGTCATCGCGGCGGGCTTTCCACAAGTCGGAATCGGGTTGCTTGGTGTTTCTCTCGCGTTCGGCCTGACCGTCGTCACCATGGCCTATGCGATCGGCCACATCTCCGGCTGCCATCTCAACCCCGCAGTCACCGTCGGCCTCGCGGCGGGCGGCCGTTTCCCGGCGGGGCAGGTCGTCCCCTACATCGTCGCGCAGGTCGTCGGCGCGATCATCGCCGCGACCGTGCTCTATTTCATCGCGGTCGGGGCGCCGGGCTTCGACCTCGCCAAGGGCTTTGCGTCCAACGGCTTCGGTGAGCATTCGCCCGGCAAATACGGCTTGGCCTCGGCCTTCCTGACCGAAGTCGTGATGACCATGATGTTCCTGTTCATCATCATGGGCGCGACCCACGGCAAGGCGCCGGCCGGCTTCGCTCCGCTCGCGATCGGGCTCGGGCTCTGCCTGATCCACCTCGTCAGCATCCCGGTGACCAACACCTCGGTCAACCCGGCGCGCTCGACCGGGCCGGCGCTCTTCGTCGGTGGCTGGGCGCTCCAGCAGCTCTGGCTGTTCTGGCTGGCGCCGATCATCGGCGGTGCGCTCGGCGGCGTGATCTATCGCTGGCTGAGCGATGAGCCCGAGGCTCAGGTCACCGGCGTCACCCCGGCTCCGGCCGAGTAAGAAGAAGCGCTTCCGGGGTCAGGCCCGTACGGGCCTGGCCTCGATCACCACGAAGGCCTGTGCCAGCGGCGGATCGTCGGTCAGCGAGACATGCACGACCGCCTCATGGCCGGGCGGTACCATTTCGGCGAGGCGCGCTGCGGCACCGCCGGTGAGCCGCATGGTCGGCCGCCCGCTCGGCAGGTTCACCACTTCCATGTCGCGCCAGAACACGCCGGACCTGATGCCGGTGCCGAGTGCCTTCGAGCAGGCCTCCTTGGCGGCGAAGCGGCGGGCATAGGATGCCGCGCGCGTGGCGCGTCGATCGGACTTGGCCTGCTCGCCAGCTGTGAAGATGCGCTGCGTGAAGCGCTCGCCGAAGCGGGCGAGCGAATTCTCGATGCGGCGGATGTCGCAGAGATCGGAGCCGATGCCGAGGATCATGGCGAGGGTTTAACCGGCGGCGCGGCCCTCGTCCATTGACCCGGGGGCTCGTCGTGACACCGGCAACACGGTCGAGCGCAGCGAAGGGGAGGTAGCAACATGGCACGGGGGCAGTGCAATTGCGGCGCGGTCGCATTCGAGGTCGATGCGCCGCTATCCGACGTTTTCGTGTGTCACTGCTCGATCTGCCGGCGATTCACTGGCGGCAACGGCATCGCGGTCGTGGTCGTCGATAACCAGGTGTTTCGCTGGCTGCGTGGCCAGGATCAGATCAAGATCTGGAAAAAGCCCGGCGCCGATTGGCAAGCCTGCTTCTGTCGAACCTGTGGTTCTCCAGTGCCTGGTCCCAATGACGACCGGCGGATGTTCATTCCAGCCGGCCTCATTGACGAGGGCGGTAGTGCTTTGCGGGTCGCCCGCCACATCTGGGTTGGCTCGAAGGCGGCATGGGATGAGATCGGTGACCTGGGCAGGCAGCACCGGGAGGGCTACTCGTCCGATTGAGCATGGTGACGCGCTGCTGCCGCCGGCTCATCCGCCGGTGGCGCGTCCCTCGTCCATCGCCCGCCGCATCACGGCGATAGCAGTCTCAAAGCCGACGAAGATCGCTTCGCCGACCAGGAAATGGCCGATGTTGAACTCGACGAAGGCGGGAACGCCGGCGAGCTTGCGGGCCGTGTCGTAGTCGAGCCCGTGGCCGGCATGGACTTCGAGCCCGAGCGAGGCCGCAAAGGCCGCCCCGTTGGTGAGGCGCTGGAATTCGGCCTCCGCCTTGTCGGCATGGCCGTCGGCGACCGCGTGGCACCAGGTGCCGGTGTGGAGCTCGACCACGGGAGCGCCGAGCTTCACCGCCATCGCGATCGGCGCCTCGTCCGCCTCGATGAACAGCGAGACGCGGCAGCCGGCGGCCTTCAGCCGGGCGATCGGAGCGGCGAGCGCATTTGCCTGGCCGACGACGTCGAGCCCGCCCTCGGTGGTACGCTCCTCGCGCTTCTCCGGCACCAGGCAGGCGGCATGCGGCCTGAACTTCTCGGCGAGGCCGATCATCTCCGGCGTCGCGGCCATCTCGAAATTCAGCGGCTTGCTGAGCTCGCTTGCGAGCCTCTGCATGTCGGCGTCGCGGATATGGCGCCGGTCCTCGCGCAGATGAGCGGTGATGCCGTCGGCGCCGGCCGCCACCGCGAGAAGGGCGGCGCGCACCGGATCGGGCAGGGCGCCGCCGCGCGCGTTCCGTACGGTCGCGACATGATCGATGTTCACGCCCAGGCGCAAGCGGTTCTGCATGATGGTCGTCCCCTCGTCCTTCGCCTCTACGCCCCGCCTCGCGCAGGTTCAAGGCAAGGGATGTGATCGACCCGGTCAGCTTTTTTGATCGATGAGCGCGCGTAATGCGTGTATTATTAGCAAGAGTCGCGAAAAATGCGGCGTGCCTATTGTTAAGCCTCGGAAATTAGCCTCGGCGAGCTTCCGGAGATGTTTTCAGCGCTATCATGCAGCTTCCAGCGAACCATCGGCAGTTCGAAAGCGAGACCACGCCCGACCGGCGCGACACGAATCAACCGAGCGACCGTGCGCTCGGGCGCGTGATCGCCTGTTCAGGTTCGCGCGCAACCATTGCGACCAGCGCATCCGAGGCTGCGCCAAACACGCATGATGGTTGCGCCATCGGTCGTCTGCTCTCGATCAATCTCGGGAAAAGCCGTGTCGTCGGGCTGGTCTACGAGATGCGCGCGCTGCAACCGAACTGGGACGAGGCGGGACCCAATACAGTCGCGGTGGAGGTCGAGCTCCTCGGCGAAGTCGTCGATGGCGAGAACGGCACGGCGCATTTCGACAGCGGCATCACGACCTATCCGCCGATCGGCGCGCTGGCGCATCGCATCCGCTCGCGCGACCTGGAACACGTCCATGATCTCGGCCACCGCAAGGGCGTCGTCCTCGGCTCCCTGACTCAGGATGCGGCCGTCGCCGCGAGCGTCGACATCGAGCGTCTGCTGGCGCGCCATTTCGCAGTGCTGGGCACCACCGGTGTCGGCAAGTCGAGTGCCGTCGCCTTGATCCTGCGCAAGGCGGTCGCGGCAAAGCCGAATCTGCGGGTCCTGATCCTCGATCCGCACAACGAGTACGCCCACGCCTTCCCCGACAATTCGGCGCGGATCGATGCGAGCACGCTCGACCTGCCGTTCTGGATCTTCCGTTTCGAGGAGTTCGCCGACATCGTCTTCCGCGGTCGTCCGCCGCTCGAGGACGAGGCCGAGATCCTGCGCGAGACCGTCGCCGTCGCGCGGGCCCGCTATCGCAACGTCTCGGCCCAGGACATGGCGCGCGATCTCGGCAGCAGCGTGCTGAAGCGTCCGCTCGATCTCGGCACGCGCCGGGCGCCGGATTCCGGCGGCGGTACGGGCCTGGCGACACCCTACCGGATCGCCGATCTTTTCGCCGCGATCGACGAGCTGATCGGGCTGCACGAGCTGCGCTATCCGCGCTCGGCCCTGCGCTCGCTGCGGGTGCGGCTGGAAGCCCTGCACAATGATCCGCGCTACGGCTTTCTGTTCGCCCATGCCAACAGCATGGAGACGATCGCGCCGGTGGTCAGCCAGATCTTCCGCGTGCCGCATCGGGGCCGGCCGATCACCGTGTTCCAGCTCGCCGGCCTGCCCTCGGAAGTCGTGAACGCCGTGGCGTCCGGCCTGGCGAGGGTCGCCTTCGATCTCGCCATGGCGAGCCGTGGCAGCTACGAGATCCTGCTGCTCTGCGAGGAGGCGCATCGCTACGCACCGCAAGACCCGGCGCTGGGTTTCGCGCCGACGCGACAGGCGATCGCCCGCATCGCCAAGGAAGGGCGCAAATACGGCGCCTATCTCGGTGTCGTCACGCAGCGGCCCAGCGAGGTCGACGCGACGATCCTCTCGCAATGCTCGACCGTCTTCGCCATGCGCCTCGCCAACGAACGCGACCAGCAGATCATCCGCGCCGCGATTGCCGGAGCCTCGGCCAGCACCATCGCCTTCCTCTCCTCGATCGGGAATCGCGAGGCTATCGCCTTCGGAGAAGCGGTGGCCACGACGATGCGCATGCGCTTTCTGGAGCAGCGGCCGGAGGAGTTGCCGGCCATGGCCGGCTATGTTCTCTCCGATACGGAACGCCGCGAGCCGCCGGTCGACGAGCTGGTCGCCCGCATGCGCGGGGGCTGACGATCCAGTTCGCCGCCGGGGCGACCCGCCCCGGTGCGATGGGGCTCCGGCGCGTCAGGCTACGGCGAGATTCGGCCTCGCCGCGGCGACGTCCTGCGCGAGTTGTCCGACCAGTTCGTCGACGGCGGCTTCGGCCGCCGAGATCGACGCCCGCAGACGCTCATCGGCGAACTCGTCGTACTCGATGGCGACCGAATGCGTTTCGGTCAGGCCGAGATAGGCCATCGGCACGCTCAGGCCACGTTCGACGAGATTGATGGCCTCGAGGCGTCCACCGGCGCCATAGCCGTAATCGCCGCGCGAGGAGAGGATGACGAGGCGCTTGCCGGGCGGCAGCATCGGCCAATAAGGCTCGCCCTGCCGGCTGCGGTCGAAGCCGAAGGTGACGCCGACCCGCACGACATTGTCCACCCAGGCCTTGAGCTGGGCCGGAAGGCCGAAATTGTACATTGGGGCGCCGATCACGATGAGGTCGGCTCGGAGGATCTCCTCGATCAGGACATCGCTTTCGGCGAGCTGGGCTCGCGCCGCCTCGTCGCGGCGTTCGGGCCGAGTGAAGGCCGCCGCGATCCAGTTTCCGCTGACGGGCGAGGGTGGCTGCTGCCCGACATCGCGATAGGTGATGCCGTCCTGTGGCCGCTCCGCCTGCCAGCGCTCGACGAAGCGACGGGTCAGGCGGCGTGTATGCGAACCATGCGGATCGACACCGGACACACCGGGACGGGCGCTAGCGTCGATCTGGAGGATGTGGAGGGGCTGCATAACGATCTCCATGAAACCAAGTAGCTCATGCGAAGCTCTCGCTTTCCATCAGATAGGTCGCTATTCACCGGGGTGACAAAAGCGAATCCCTCAGCTGATGGATGAGGTATTTTCATCTGTGACGAGCCCTCGCAAGCTTCCGCCATTGGCGTCGCTCCGTGCCTTCGAGGCGGCGGCCCGGTATCTGAGCTTCCAGAAGGCCGCTGACGAGCTGGCGGTGACGCCCACTGCAATCAGCCATCAATTGCGGCTGCTGGAGGCGACGCTCCGCCTGCCGCTGTTCGAGCGGCATGTCCGGCGCGTCTCGCTGACGCAGGCCGGCGCGCAGCTTTATCCTGTGCTCCGGGAGGGGCTGGACAGTTTCGCGCGCACCATCGCCGAGCTTTCCCCCCAGCCGCGGCGTAGCGCGGTGACGATCAGCGCGACCACGCTCTTCACCGCCCGCCGCCTGATTCCGGCACTAGGCTCGTTTCAGGCGCAATGGCCGCAACTCGCCTTGCGGCTGCATGCCTCGGACGATGCCGTCGATCTGGCGAGCGGTGACGCCGACATCGCCGTGCGCTATGGCGCAGGGCCATTCGCCGGATTGGTGTCCGAGGTGCTGTGCCAGGACCGTTTCGGCGTCGTCTGCAGCCCCGCGCTCGGCCTGCGCGAGCCTGCCGATCTTACCGCGGCGACGCTGATCCATTCGGAGTGGCGGCGCCGGGACCTGCAGCCCGATTGGCGGCGCTGGCAGGCCTTGGCGCAGGTGCCCGGGCTGAATGTCGATGCCGGCCTGCACATCACCGACGAAAGCCATGCCATCCAGGCGGCGGTTGCCGGGCAAGGCGTGGTCATCACCAGCCTGTTGCTCGTCGAGGACGAACTGGCGCGCGGCGTGCTCGTCCACCCGTTCGGCCCGGTTATCGAAGGGCACCAGTATCACCTGGTCGCCACCGAGGAGAACATGGCCAGCGCCGACGTCCAGGCTGTCCGGCAGTGGCTGAAGGCAGTCGCATCGCCATGATGCGTGCGTGCGCACCGGCAGCCGGTTCAAAACCTTGCATCTCCGGCGCTCAACCTGTATGAGCGCCGTTCAACCTTTCCATCGCATCGCGCAAGATCAGAAGGAGCCGCGAATGGCTCGCGTCACCGTTGAGGATTGCATCGACAAGGTCGAGAACCGCTTCGAGCTGGTTCTGCTCGCGAGCCATCGCGCCCGCATGATCGCTTCGGGCTCCTCGATTCTCGTCCAGCGCGACAACGACAAGAACCCGGTCGTCGCCCTGCGCGAGATCGCCGACGAGAAGCTTACCCCCGAGGATCTCAAGGAAGACCTGATCCACTCGCTGCAGAAGCATGTCGAGGTCGACGAGCCGGAGGCCGACACCGTGCCGCTGCTGACCTCGCAGTCGCATGTCGCCACTCCCGATTCGGAGGTTCAGTTCGACCGGATGAGCGAGGACGACCTGCTGCGCGGCCTCGACGGCCTCGTGCCGCCGACCGAGAGCGCCGACGACGAAGACTGAATGCGTTCCGCTGTCGGAAAGCGTTGACGATATCTGCTAAAGCCCGGCTCCGCCGGGCTTTTTTCATGGCCGGCACGCGTGGATTCGCCTTGCCGGGCGCTGGTAGCATCGTCGATATTGAAGCGAATCCAACCGAGCTGAGTGGGGAGTTGCGCCCGCATGGGCATGATGCGGCAATATGAGCTTGTCGACCGGGTCAAGCGCTATAACCCGAACACCGACGAGGAGCTGCTCAACCGCGCCTATGTCTATGCCATGCGTGCCCATGGCACGCAGAAGCGCGCCTCCGGCGACCCGTTCTTCGCCCATCCGCTCGAAGTCGCGGCGATCCTGACCGAGCTCAAGCTCGACGACGCCACCATCGTCGCCGCCGTCCTGCATGACACCGTCGAGGACACCGAGGCGACGCTGGAGGAGATCGAGACCCTGTTCGGGCCCGATATCCGCCGCCTCGTCGATGGCCTCACCAAGATCAAGAAGCTCGACCTCGTCTCGAAGAAGGCGGCGCAGGGCGAGAACTTCCGCAAGCTCCTGCTCGCCATCGTCGACGACATCCGCGTGCTGCTGGTCAAGCTCGCCGACCGGCTGCACAACATGCGCACGCTGCACTATGTGCCGCCCGAGAAGCGCCTGCGCGTCGCCGAGGAGACGATCGAGATCTATGCGCCGCTCGCCGGCCGCATGGGCATGCAGGAGCTGCGCGAGGAGCTGGAGGAGCTCGCCTTCCGCCACATCAAGCCGCAGGCGCACGAGACCATCACCAAGCGTCTGGAAGAGGTGACCCAGCGCGAAGGCAAGGTCATCGGCGAGATCGAGAGCGATCTCAAGACCAAGCTCGCCGAGCGCGGTATCGAGGCGCAGGTCTATGGCCGGCGCAAGCGTCCCTATTCGATCTGGAAGAAGATGGAGCGTAAATCCGTCTCCTTCGAGCAGCTCTCCGATATTTTCGGCTTCCGCGTCATCGTCGACAAGCCGGAGGACTGCTACCGCGTGCTCGGCATCGTCCATATGACCTGGCCGATGGTTCCCGGCCGCTACAAGGACTACATCTCGACGCCGAAGCAGAACGACTACCGCTCGCTGCATACCACTGTGGTCGGTCCCGGCCGCCAGCGCGTCGAACTGCAGATCCGCACTGACGGCATGGACCGCGTCGCCGAATTCGGCATTGCCGCCCATGCCCGCTACAAGGACGGCCGGACGGCCGGCGTCGTCGCGGCGGCCGATGAGAGCCGCGCCTATCAATGGCTGCGCCGCACCGTCGACCTGCTGGCCGAAGGAGACAATCCCGAGGAGTTCCTCGAGCATACCAAGCTCGAGCTCTTCCATGACCAGGTCTTCTGCTTCACCCCCAAGGGCCGCCTGATCGCCTTGCCGCGCGGCGCGACGCCGATCGATTTCGCCTATGCGGTCCATACCGATGTCGGCAACACCGCGGTCGGCGCCAAGATCAATGGCCGGATCGCGCCGCTATTGACCGAGCTCCAGAACGGCGACGAGGTCGAAATCACCCGCGCCGAAGGGCAGGCGCCGCCGGCCGCCTGGGAGTCGCTGGTGGTGACCGGCAAGGCGAGGGCCGCCATCCGCCGCGCCACCCGCGTCGCCGTGCGCCGGCAATATGCCGGGCTCGGCCGCCAGATCCTCGAGCGCGCCTTCATGCGGGCCGAGCGGCCCTTCACCGACGACAAGCTGAAGGCAGCGCTGAAGCGGCTCGCCCGCACGGCTGTCGACGACGTGCTCGCAGCCGTCGGGCGCGGCGAGATGTTCTCCGGCGATGTCGTCCGGGCGGTCTATCCCGATCTCGAGCCGGAGAAGCGTGCGACCGGCGAGGCCAAGGCGCCGCCACCCGGCAAGGGCTGGTTCGAATTGCGTCAGGGCGAGAACCTGAAGTTCAAGCTGCCGAACGAGACGCCGGGCAGCGACGCGATCCCGATCCGCGGCCTCGGCGGCGACCTGCCGGTGCGCTTTGCGCCAGGCGGCGGCGCCGTGCCGGGCGACCGCATCGTCGGCATCCTGACGCCGGGGGAGGCGGTGACGATCTATCCGATCCAGTCGCCCTCGCTTGCGGCCTTCGACAACGAGCCGGAGCGCTGGCTCGACGTGCGCTGGGACCTCGACGACAAGCGCCCGCAGCGCTTCCCGGCGCGCATCGCGCTCAACTCGATCAACGAGCCCGGCTCGCTCGCCCAGATCACCACCACCATCGCCGAGCATGACGGCAATATCGACGCCGTCTCGATGGTCCGTCCGACGCCGGACTTCACCGACGTCACCATCGACCTGACGGTCTGGGACCTGAAGCACCTCAGCGCGATCATCAGCGAGCTGCGCGAGAAGCGGGTGATCAGCCGGGTCGAGCGGGTGGTGGCGTAAGCACTCTCGTCATGGTCGGGCTTGTCCCGACCATCCACGTCTTTGTTTGGGCAGGCCGATGTTCAAGACATGGATGCTCGCCACAAGGGCGAGCATGACGGCTCGGGACACGGCCTTCATCCCGCCCGGAATGCCGCTGCCAACTCCCTGACGAAGGCATTGGCGCGCGGCGTCGCGACATTGCTGCGCAGCACGACCTCGAACGTGTCGAGCGCCGGCAATCCCCAGTCCGGACCGAGATCGACCGCCCCGCGCGGCGCGATCCGTGCGGCGAGCGGCGAGACGCCGAGCCCGCCCTCGACCGCCGCCAGCACTGCCGCCATGCCGCCGCCGATGAAGGCCTCGCGCCAGGGCAGGCCGGCGCGGTCGAGCGCATCCATGGCGTGGCGGCGCAGGCGGCATTCCGGCATCAGGCTGACCAGCGGCACCGGCCCGTCCGGCTTCGCCAGCGAGGGGGCGCCGAACCAGCCGAAAGCGTCGCGGCGCAGTACTTCGCCGGTGCGCCCCGGCCCGAGCCGACGGATCACTGCGACGTCGAGCTCGCCGCGCTCGAAGGCCGTGTCGAGCGCTGCCGAGGGCTCGATCCGCAGGCCGATCACCAGCGAGGGATCGTGCCTGGCGAGCCGCGCCAGCAGAGCAGGGGCGTCGGCTCCGACCGCCTGCTCGCTGATGCCGATGGTGATGCGCTCCTGGACCTGCCGGAAGGAGGTGAGCGCCCGCTCATGCGCCGCCATCAGTTCGCGCGCTGCCGGCAGGAAGCGCTCGCCTTCGGCGGTCAATCGGACGAGCCGCGGATGCCGCTGCAGCAGCAGCTGGCCGAGCGCCTCTTCCAGCTTCTTGACCCGCGTGCTGACCAGCGACTGCGCCGTGCCGAGCGCCTCGGCGGCGCGGGTGAAGCTGGAGAGTTCGGCCGCATGCAGGAAGGCGCTGACGCCGTCGAGATCGAGGGTGTTGCTCATCTGAGATCGCAATTTGAGATCATTGATATCATCAAAGATACGGTTTTCAGATTGTGGTTTCAAGCCTAGTTTCAGGGTGTCGGCGGCAGAGACCGCCCCTCGCTTCATGGAGCCCATCATGCCTCTGATCCGGATTTCGATGCGTCGCGGCCGCCCGGCTTCGCATCCCGCCGCAATCGTCGACGGTGTCTATCGTGCCCTGCGCGCCACCTTCGAGGTGCCGGAGAACGACCTCTTCGCCGTCGTGCATCAGCATGAGGCCGAGGAGTTCATCTTCGACAACAACTATTTCGGCTTCAACCGCAGCGACGCGCTGGTGATCATCCAGCTTACCGTCGCCAACACCCGCGGCGTCAGCCAGAAGAAGGCGCTCTATGCCGCCATCGCCGAGAACCTGCAGAAGGAGCCGGGGCTGAAGCCCGACGACATCTTCATCAACCTCGTCGAGGTCAAGCGCGAGGACTGGTCGTTTGGGGGAGGGATCGCGCAATACGTGGCGTGAGCCGGGGAGAGGGCGCGGGGAACCCTCTCCTGGAAGGAGAGGGCAGGGTGAGGTGTAGGGGATTGGACCAGTGGCGCGAGCGCTGATCGCGCGGTCGGGTTCAGGCTCACGATCACCCTCCCGAACACCTCACCCCTACCCCTCTCCTTCCAGGAGAGGGGATCCCGCGCTTCTGCTGACAACGTTGTGCGCGCAGGCACTGGAAACACCACCCCGGATGCCCATAACTCTCCCTGATGGAATGGAGCGACGAGGGCACGATCATCGGCGTCAGGCGTCATGGCGAGAACGCCGTGATCCTGGAGGCGATGACGCGTGACCATGGCCGCCATCTCGGCCTCGTCCGTGGCGGCCGCTCCAGCAAGCAGCAGCCGGTGCTGCAGCCCGGCAATCTTGTCGCGCTGACCTGGCGGGCCCGCCTCGACGAGCATCTCGGCGAGTACAAGGTCGAGCTCCTGACCTCGCACGCGGCGCGTTTGATGGCCCAGCCGGTCGCGCTCTACGGGCTCGCCAATGTCGCGGGCCTGCTGCGCTTGCTGCCGGAGCGCGATCCGCATCCCGGCCTCTATGAAGGCCTTTCGGTGCTGCTCGCCCATCTCGACGAGATCGCGATCGCCCCGGCGCTGATGGTGCGCTTCGAGCTCGCCATGCTCTCCGAACTCGGCTACGGGCTCTCGCTCGAACGCTGCGCCGTCTCGGGCTTGCGCGAAGACCTCACCCATGTCTCGCCGAAATCGGGCAAGGCGGTGAGCCGCAAGGCCGCCGAGCCCTATCTCGACCGGCTCCTCAACCTGCCGCCCTTCCTCAGCGAGGGGCAGGGCGCGCGCCAGCCGGCTCCGGCGGAGATCGCCGCGGGCTTTGCGCTCACCGGCTTCTTCCTGCGCCGCGACCTCTACGAGCCGCGCGGCCTGCTGGAGCCGCCCGAGCGGGCGCGCCTGCTGGAACTGGCAGCGAGAATCCACTGATTTCCGCGGATTTTCCGGCGCTGGCGCTTTGCGTCGCTTGCATCGCGGTTGCATCGTTGCATCAAGTGATTCGGGCCCTTATTCCCTCGTCTCGTGAGGTCTGGACCCGTGTCGGCCTAAAGCATGGGCCGCGTGTCGAACTAGGTTGGTAGAGAAGCATGGGCAAGCCCGTCGAGCCGCCTCCGGAGGAGGAAGCCGAACGCGTCGATCTGAAGAGCGCTCTCGAGGAGCGCTATCTCGCCTATGCGCTCTCGACGATCATGCATCGCGCCCTGCCGGATGCGCGCGACGGTTTGAAGCCCGTCCATCGCCGCATCCTGCACGCCATGCGCCTGCTCCGGCTCGATCCCGGCCAGGTCCACAAGAAATGCGCCCGCATCGTCGGCGACGTCATCGGTAAGTTCCACCCGCATGGCGACCAGTCGGTCTATGATGCGCTGGTGCGTCTCGCGCAGGACTTCGCCCAGCGCTATCCGCTCGTCGACGGCCAGGGCAATTTCGGCAATATCGATGGCGATAACGCCGCCGCCTACCGCTACACCGAAGCGCGCATGACCGAGGTCGCGCGCCTCCTGCTCGACGGGATCGAGGAGGATGCGGTCGATTTCCGCGAAACCTATAATGGCGAGGACGAGGAGCCGATGGTGCTCCCGGCCGCCTTCCCGAACCTGCTCGCCAACGGCTCGCAGGGCATCGCCGTCGGCATGGCGACCTCGATCCCGCCGCACAACGCTGCCGAGCTCTGCGACGCGGCGCTCTATCTGATCCAGCACCCGGAGACGACGTCAGAGCAGTTGATGACCTTCGTGCCGGGACCCGACTTCCCGACCGGCGGCATCATCGTCGAGTCGCGCTCCTCGATGGTCGAGACCTACCGGACCGGCCGCGGCGCCTTCCGCACAAGGGCGCGCTGGCATGTCGAGGACCAGGGCCGCGGCACCTGGTTCGTCGTCGTCACCGAGATTCCTTACGGGGTTTCGAAGGGTCGGCTGATCGAGAAGATCGCCGAGCTGCTCAACGAGCGGAAGCTGCCATTGGTCGCCGACCTGCGCGACGAATCCGCGGAAGACATCCGCGTCGTCATCGAGCCGCGCGCTCGCAATGTCGACGCCAACCTGATGATGGAATCGCTGTTCAAGCTCTCCGAGCTGGAAGCGCGCATTCCGATGAACATGAACGTGCTGACCGGCGGCGTGGTGCCGCGCGTGCTCAGCCTGGCTGAAGCGCTGCGGGCCTGGCTCGACCATCGCCGCGAAGTCTTGCAGCGGCGCTCGCGCTTCCGCCTCGGCCAGATCGAGAAGCGCCTCGAAATCCTCGCCGGCCTGTTGATCGTCTATCTCGACCTCGACCGGGTGATCAAAATCATCCGCGAGGAGGACGAGCCCAAGCTCGAGCTGATGAAGGTCTTCGCGCTCAACGAGGTCCAGGCCAATGCCATCCTCGACACCCGCCTGCGCGCCTTGCGCAAGCTGGAGGAGATGCAGCTCAAGACCGAATTCGACGAACTGACCCAGGAGAAGGGCCAGATCGAGGGCCTCCTCGCCTCCGAGGCGCAGCAGTGGAAGACCATCTCCTGGGACATCCGTGAGGTGAAGAAGCTGTTCGGCCCGGAGACGGCGATCGGCAAGCGCCGCACCAGCTTCGCCGACATGCCAGACACCGCCGATATCGACCTGACCCAGGCCATGGTCGAGCGCGAGCCGGTGACGGTGGTGATCTCGAAGAAGGGTTGGATCCGGGCGCTGAAGGGCCATGTCCAGGACCTCTCGACCCTGTCCTTCAAGGGCGATGACGGCCTGCGCACCGCCTTCTTCAGCGAGACCACCGCGAAGATCCTCGTTGTGGCGACCAACGGCAAGGTCTTCACACTGGAGGCCTCGAAGCTGCCGGGCGGGCGCGGCTTCGGCGATCCGATCCGGCTGATGATCGAGCTGGAGGAGAGCGCCGAGATCGTCGCGGCCTTCCCCTACAGGGCCGGCCTGAAGCTCCTTGCCGCTACAACCGAGGGGCGTGGCTTCGTCGTCGGCACCGACGACGTCATCGCCAATACCCGCAAGGGCAAGCAGGTGCTCAATGTCGACGCACCGGTCGAGGCGATGCTGGTCGTGCCGGCCGAGGGCGACCATGTCGCGATCATCGGCCAGAACCGCAAGCTGCTCTGCTTCCCGATCTCGGAAGTGGCGGAGATGAGCCGCGGCAAGGGCGTCAAGCTGCAGCGCTACAAGGATGGCGGTCTCTCGGACGCCAAGGTGTTCAAGCTGGAGGACGGGTTGACCTGGCTCGACACCTCCGGCCGGACCTGGACGGTGGCGCAGGCCGAGCTGATCGAATGGCTCGGCCACCGCGCCGAGGCCGGCCGCCTGCCGCCCAAGGGCTTCCCGAAGAACAACAAGTTCGGGGGGTGAGCCGGGCGAAAGGCGACCAGTTGCGACACGCTATCTGACGGTGCGCTGCGGCGTGGGCCAGCCGACGGAGCGGCCGAGATCGGTCGTATGGCAGGCCGACAGGGCAAATGCCAGCAGTGCGATGGTGATCAGGCGCGACATGAATTGCTCCGGGTGATCGTGCGGGGATAGTGCGAGCCAGGCGGGCTCAGTCTTGCCCAAGAAGCGCGGACCTGACCGCGGCCTTGATCGTGCTCCGATGTGCGCTGGCGACCAGCAGGCACAGCCCGAGCAGGATCATGGCGGGGAGCGGTGAGCCGGGCAGGATCGTGAGATGCGCCAGGGTGGCGCCGACCATGGTGGCCGCCAGCAGCAGGGCGGCAAAACCGGCGAGCGCGGGCAGGAGCAGCGCGGCAGCGCCAGCGAACTCGATCGCACCGGTCAGATAGCGGAACCATTGCCCGACACCGATCGCGTCGAAGACATCGATCATCGGCTGCACGCCGGCGAGCTTGGCTCCACCTGCAGTGGCGAAGACGGCGGCGAGCAGCGCCTTGACGCCCCATAGCCCGAACCGGCGCCAACGCGGCGCCTCTGGAACTTCAGTCATTGACATCGATGTCTCCGAGGAATGCCCGAGGGCTGCAGCGGGGCGGCCCACTGCTTTCGTCGTGAGAAAATCGAGAGTAAGATCGAAAACACAAGTAGGATGAAATTTGTGGTATAGTATGAAAAACAAGACTATTGAGCCATCCCATCCAGGTGGCGATACGGAAATCCTCGCGGAATCAGATGCTTGCCCGAGTTCCGCCGCGGTCGGGCAATTTCATGCGGCGATGCGCATGCTGACCGGCAAGTGGAAGGGTGAAATCCTCTGGCGGCTCGGGCAAGGGACGCTGCGCTTCGGCGAGCTGCGCCGCTCGATCCCCGGCATCACCCAGCACATGCTGACGACCCAGCTGCGCGACCTGGAGGCGCACGGTCTCGTCAAGCGCACGATCTATCCGGAGGTGCCCCCGCGCGTCGAATATGAGCTGACGCCGTCAGCGCGCGATCTTGGCACGGTCTTTCGCGAGATCAGGGCCTGGTCCGACAGGCACGCAGCCTCGCTCAATCTGACAGCTTGAAAGCGCGGGTCGCGGCGCGATCCAGCGTCTGATCAAGGACTTATGCAAATCTGCTGAATCGATCCGCCAGCAACTTGAATCAAGCCCGCAGCGCCTTGAATCGCTTCCTCAGCGGATCGCGGATCCGACCACGCCGACTTCGAGTCCGAGCGTGATGTTGTTGGTCACGGCCCATTCGATGCCGGCGCGTGCCTCCGGCCTGACGGCGATGTCGGAGCGCGAGAACGGCGCCGAGAACGAGGTTGCGCCATAGCGGAAGGTCTCGTTGGCCGCGGCCAGGCCGACCGTGGTGTAGAGCAGCACGTCGGGCGTCGCGAACACACCGGCCTTGAGCTGGAAGATGCCGGCGATGTCGCGGGTATAGCTCGCCTGGTTGAAGCCCGGATTGGCATAGCCGCCGAAGGACGGCGAGAATTCAAGCGCGCCGGAGATGCCGTAGATGAAATCGCCGTCGCGCCACATCTTGCCGGCTTCGAGCCCGATCACCGGTCCGGCCGATGTCCCGAAATGCTTCGAGCTGGTGACCTGGAAGCCGCTGGAGATGCGGGCATAGGAGCCTTCCCATTTGACGCCGCCGGGCGACAGGGTCGGCTGCGACCAGGCGAAGGAAGGCAGGATGCCGAAGCCCGAGAGCGGCAGGAAGGCCTGCGCTCGCGCCGGGGTGCCGATCGCGATCAGCGCGGCCAGGGCGGCGCCGGCCGAAAGAAGCTTCATGCGTGCTGTGCCCGCGGCCAGGATCATGCTCATGGCTTAGCAGGTGAGGGCGGGATTGTCGCGCTTTTGTGGCGCAATGCTCTGTCGACTCAGGCCACCTTGGTCTTCAGGCGCAGGAAGCGCATCGTCCGCTCGGCGGTGGCGAGGTCGAGTTGGGCGTAGTCGTTGAGGTCGTCCTCGATGTCCTTGGCCTTGAAATAGAGCCGGCGCCCGCGCAGTTGCAGGACTGCATGGAAGGTGTCCTTGCGGAGTTCGAGCGTGCGCGCCAGCACGGCGATGCCGCTGACATCGCGCTGCATCAGCACGCGCAGGGCCTGCTCGTTGGTGACGTCGGCGCGGATCGCGATCACCTGCGCGAGATGGAAGGCGCGATCCTCCTCCGCCAGCATGGTCACGACCTCGTCGAGGCTGCGTTCTCCTGCTTGCAGGTCAGCGATCAGCAGCCGGACTTCGCGCCGTTGCTGCCGCGCCTGGCGCGCCATCATTGCGGTCTGGCGCGAACTCGTTTCGGCGGCGGGATCGGACATCTGCTCGACGATACGCAGCACGCGCTCGGCGCGTTGGGGGGACAGGTCGGAGCGGCGCGCCAGCGCTTCGCCAACCACTGCATCGTCGCCGCCGCGCAGCAGCAACCGGTCGAAGCCATGATCGGAGAACTGCGCTCCTTCATTGCCGGAGACGGTGCGGAGCACGGTCTGGTCGCCGCGCTCGACCAGGATATCGGTGACGCCTTCCGACAGGCGGGCGCGCTCGGCGATCGCCGCGAGATGCTCCTGCGTCTGGCTGATGGCGATGGCGGCGAGATCGGTGTCGGTCAGAACCGGCGAGAGCTTGAGGACGAGCCGCGCGACTTCGCTGTCGGTATCGTTCGCCAGCGATACCGCGACCTGGCGCGGCAAGGTTTCCGTCTCGGCGACGGAATCGGCGTAATCACGGCGCCCCTGCGTATCAAGATGCGGCAACGAGCGCAGCGCGATGTCGCCGTAATGCTCCTTCGATTCCTCGCTCGGGTCGGTGTCGAGCAGGAACAGGTCAGTGACGGCGTTGAGGAGCTTGCGTCGGGATTCGGAGGACATCTCCGCCGGCATCCGGGTGAGGTTCTGGAGCATTGGCGCGGATTCCGACGAAGTATCACGTTTGCGGCAATGGCCGGACGTTACGGCGCTCCATTTGATTTAGTCTTAAGCCGACCGAAGAATTGGCATTACTTTCAGTACAATTGTGCATATCATTGGTTGTGTTGATGATTTCCACGCAACCTGAATGGCGTATCGGGTATCTTGCCGATGGAACAACGCCGTCCGCCTGACGTTGGCAGATCGCCGCCCATGCGCGGCCTATCGAGCCAGCGACAATGCGGAGTGTGATGACAAGCCGGTCGGGAACGCAGAGCTCCCCCTTTGGAGACTATTCGCGACAAGCCGCGGCCGAACCGTCGCGCCGCGCGATGCTGGTCGCCCTGGCTGCGATCGGGCTCGTCCCATCCGCCCACGCCCAGGACGGCCGTCCGCCGGCTGCTGCCCCGAACACCACGTCCGCTGAGCCAGGGCGCGGCAATTTCGGCTACGAGGATGTCGTCCGTCAGGCCCGCGAGCTCGCAGCCCGCCCGTTCGACACGAGCGCACCCGCCATCCCGGAAGCACTGAAATCGTTGAGCTATGACAGCTATCGCGAGATCAGATTCCGTAGGGACAAGGCGCTCTGGCAGGACGGCGGTTCCGACTACCGCCTGCACTTGTTCCATCTCGGCTTCCTGCACGACAAGCCGGTGCCGATCCATGTGATCAGCGAGGGCATCGCGATCCCGCTGCCGTTCAACATGGCGCTGTTCGAGTACGGCAAGGCCCAGATTCCGCAGAAGCTGCCACTCTCGCTTGGTTTCGCCGGCTTCGCCGTCACCACGACACTGAACGATCTGAAGGTGCAGGACGAGGTGATTTCGTTCCTCGGCGCCAGCTATTTCCGCTTCCTCGGGCGCGGTCATCGCTACGGTCTCTCGGCGCGCGCGCTCGCCCTCGATGTCGGCGGCGAGCAGGCCGAGGAGTTTCCGTTCTTTCGCGCGCTCTGGCTGGAGAAGCCGAAGCCCGACAGCGTCGATCTCGTCATCTACGCCCTGCTTGATTCACCCTCGGTCAGCGGTGCTTTCCGTTATGTCGTCACGCCCGGCCAGCAGACCAGCGTCGCCGTCACGGCCACGATCGTGCCGCGCCGGACGATCGAGCGCATCGGCATCGCTCCGCTGACCTCGATGTTTCTCGCCGGCGAGGGCGACCGCGAGCAGCGTACCGATTTCCGTCCCGAGGTCCACGATTCCGATGGGCTGATGCTGAAGACCGGCGCCGGCGAATGGATCTGGCGGCCGATCCGCAATCCGCAGGCGCTGACGATCTCCTCCTTCCATGATCGCAATCCGCGCGGCTTCGGCCTGATCCAGCGCGATCGTGAATTCGGCCACTACCAGGACCTGGAGGCGCATTATCATGCCCGTCCCGGCTACTGGGTCGAACCGTCGGGCGAATGGGGCGAGGGCCGGGTCGACCTGATCGAAATCCCGACCCAAGGCGAGGAATTCGACAACATCGTCTGTTGCTGGACACCCAAGACGCCATTGCCGAGCGGCCAGCCGACCGAGCTGAACTACCGCATCACCACGGTGTCGACGACCGAGACGCTGCATAAGATGGCGCAGGTCCAGAGCAGCATCGCCGCCCGCGAGGAGCTCGACGCGGCGGCAGGATTGGCAAAGCGACGTTTCATCGTCGACTTCAACGCCGGCGATCTCGAATACTATCTGTCCGATCCCAAGCGTGTCGTAGTGGTCGCGACGGTCTCGGCCGGCACCGTCGCCCGTGCGACCATCGATCCGAACTTCGCGGCGAAGGGCTTCCGCGCCATTGTCGACGTCACACTCCGGCCGGGCGAGAGCACCGATCTGCGCATGTTCCTGCGTACGGCGAAGCAGACGCTGAGCGAGACCTGGACGAGCTCCTGGAGCGCGCCGGCTGTGCCCGCCGCTCCTGTGGTGGATGCTGCCGCTCCGGCCTCGGGACGCTGAGCGACGGATCGACCGCGCCGGCGGGCTACGGCGCCGGGAAGAAGTTGCTCGGCAGGTTGCTGGGACGCGCGGTCGACTCGACCCGCACCGGCTCACGCGCCCCCGACCCGTAGCCCCGGTCGAAGGCGGTGCCGTCCTGCTCGTTGCAGGTCGGCCGCTGCGGGTTCTTGGCGATGGCGGCTGATTTCGGGAAGGCGGTGTTGTCGACCGCGTCGGTGGTCGGCTGGCCGATGTCGATGCGTGAGGTCACCATCGCGACGGTCGGCTTGGCGGTGGGGGAGGTCCAGCCCAGCGTGCCATGCCAGATGATGTGCCAGCCGATCCGCGCCAGATGGTGAACCGTCGAGCCGCGCTCCCTCGCGACGAAATAGGCGATGAAGCCTTCGTCGCGCCGGGCGGTGTGCAGGAAGTTCGGCGCAGGCACCTTGCTGTTGGTCTGGCGCAGGGGAAACGGGTTGTTGGGGTGGTCGCCGAGCTTGTAGGTCACCAGGAAGCCCTTGGTGCCGGTGGTCTGGTCGGTGATGACCTGATTGCTCGGGTCGAAGATCATCTCGTCGACGGTCGGCAGGTCGCCGTCGCCGTCCAGCGATGGATTGGTGCCGAAGGCCGATTTGAGGTTGACGACGATGCTGCCTTCATTGGCCATCCGCCCGGCATAATGCGCCTCGTAGACCACGATGTCGGCGACCAGGATCATCCCGAACTCCCAATTGGTCGTCAGGTCGATCTTGTCCTGCCGGTTGGCCGGATCGCCCGACATCAGCACGCTGCCGGTGCAGGTGATCATCGGGCCTGTATGGCCGGGATGCCCAGCCGGATCGTCAGCGGCTGCGCGGCGGGCGTTGGTCGTGCAGTGCAGCAAAGCGTGCTCGGTGCCGACATGGATGTCGGTACGCGAGCCACCCTTGTTGGCGGTGATTGTGGCGGTGCCGGGAGAGATCGCGACAACCATGGCTTCTCCTGCGGTTATCCGACTGTCTGATGTTTTCGGGTGGGGCGTCGATCTTAGCGAACCGCTGCGCTGTGCGTGCGCGCCTTGGCGGCTTCGGCGCGGCGATTGAGGGCGTTCACCGCGATGATGGCGCGCTCCAGCGCCGCCATGGTCAGCGGCCCGACGATCGCGTCGGCGACGAGTCCGTTGGTGGTCTGGAAGCTGCGCACCCGGCTCGCCGTTTCCGGGCCGAAGATGCCGTCGGGCAGGGTGCGACCCTGGCCGGTCGAGTTCGGCATCGCCAGGCCGAGATCGATCAGGGCGAGCTGGATGATGGCGACGGCCTGGCCGCGCTCGCCCTGCTTCAGCGGCGGCGCGTTCTCGGCAGCCTTCCTGAGCCGGTCACTGTTCGAAAAGCGCGGCGAGCTGAGCGGCATGGTCTTGATCCTGCCCGTCCCCGATGACCCAAGGTTAGTTCGGGCTCCGGGTAGGGGTCAAGGATCGCGCGAGATCGTCAGGCCTAAGCCGCCGGCAGGCAGGCCGGGCCGAGCGGCTCGAAGCTCTTATAGGTCAGGATGAACTCCTGATGGCCGAGCTCTTCCGACTTCGTCCGCCCGCCCTGGGCCAGCGACACGACAAGGTCGCGGATCTCCGTGCCGACCTCGTCGAGGCTCGCCCGGCCTTCGAGGATGCGGCCGGCATCGACATCCATGTCGTCGCTCATCCGCCGATAGGTCTCCGGATTGGCGCAGATCTTGACCACCGGCGAGATCGCCGAGCCGACGACCGAGCCGCGCCCGGTGACGAACAAGACGCAATGCGCGCCGCAGGCGATCAATTCGGCGATCTCGGCATTGTCGTTGATGTTGGGGAAGCCGAAGCGAACCTCGCCATCCGGCACCACGTCGAGCAGATAGAGCCCGCCGCGCGGCGGCACGTCGCCGGGCTTGAGCAGGCCCGAGATCGGCGAGGCGCCCGACTTGGCATAGGCGCCCATCGACTTCTCCTCGATGGTCGAGAGCCCGCCCTCGGCATTGCCGGCGGCGAAGGAGCCGTAGCCGAGCGTCGCATAGTAGCGCGCCGCCTTGGCGACCGATTTCTCCAACTCGACGCCGAGCTCGGGCGTGATCGCGCGCGCCGCCATGATGTGCTCGCAGCCGATCAGCTCGCCGGTCTCCTCGAAGATGCAGGAGGCGCCTTCGGCGATGAGCTGGTCGAAGGCGCGGCCGGCCGCCGGATTGCCGGTGATGCCGGAGGTGCCGTCCGAGCCGCCGCAGACGGTGCCGATCACCAGCTCGCTGACCTGCATCGGCACGGTCTCGGCGGTGTCGAGCGCGATGCGCTGCTCTTCGACCCAGGCGCGGCCTTCCTTGATCGAGGCGCGCGTGCCGCCGGTGCCCTGGATCACGATGGTCTTCACCGGCCGGCCGGTGGCGCGCACCACCCGCTCCAGCGCATATTTGTTGAAGCTCTCGCAGCCGAGCGAGACCAGCAGCACCGCCCCGACATTGGGATGGGTGCAGAGCTGCTCCATCATCCGCTCGGCGTAAGGGTTAGGATAGCAGCCCGGAAAGCCGATGGCGTGGACCTCGTGCTCGCGCCAGGGCAGGGCGATCTCGCGTGCGACATGGTGGGCGCACTCGACCAGATAGGCGACGGCGACGACGTTGCGGATGCCCTTGCGGCCGTCGCTGCGGAGATAGCCTTGAAGCTCGCTCATTGCGCCGCTCCCGCCTTGCGCTCGTCCTCGAGATGATAGGTCGGCGTATAGTCGCTCTTCATGTTCTGGACGTGGACATGGTGGCCGGCAGCGATGGCGATCGTCGCCACGCCGATCGGCGCGCCGTATTTCAGGATCTTCTCGCCGGGCGCGATGGCGCGCCGGGCGATCTTGTGGGCGAGGGCGATGTCGCGATCGATCACCGCCTGACCGGTGCCGGTCTCGATGGGCTCGCCCGCCGGCAGGCGGG
Source organism: Allobosea sp. GW821-FHT10B12 (assembly GCF_059415545.1). Taxonomy (NCBI): domain Bacteria; kingdom Pseudomonadati; phylum Pseudomonadota; class Alphaproteobacteria; order Hyphomicrobiales; family Alloboseaceae; genus Allobosea; species Allobosea sp. GW821-FHT10B12. The sequence goes on along the minus strand of NZ_JBWKNL010000008.1, from coordinate 107,574 downwards.
TGCGCGCGACGAAGACGTTGTCGCGCGGATCGAGCAGGATCAGGCGGGGATCGTGTTGGGACATCAGAACTTGCCGAATTGCAGATAGGCCTGCTGCGGGTCGGTGCCGGCGAGGATCGCGGTGCGGACCTTGTTCTCGGCCGAGATCGCCGTTTCGGACTTCTCCAGCACTTCCTCGATGATCTCCGCCGGTATGCGGACGACGCCGTCGCGGTCGGCGAGGATGTAGTCGCCCGGCCGGATCCAGACCTCGCCGATCTTGATCGGCTCGTCGACAGCCTTGGGCAGCCAGACGCCGACGATGTCGCGCGGCGTATAGGCCTTGAAATAGGCCTGGAAGCCCATCTCGACCATGAATTCGGTGTCGCGCGACAGCCCGTCGATGACGCAGCCGCGCACACCCTTGTTCTTCAGCGTCTCGGCCGAGAGCTCGCCCATCAGCGCGACTTCCTCGGTGTTCGGCTGGCAGACCCAGACATGGCCGGGCTTGGCGGCCGAGAGCAGGCCGGTCCAGCCGAGCAGGGTCTCGTGAGCGTCGAATTCGCCGGTCTTGCCCTCGACGGTGAAGGCCGGGCCAGCGAGCTTCACGCCGGGCAGCAGCGGGCGCAGCGCCGGCGGCAGGGTGAAGTCCTTCAGCCCCATGGCGCGCATCGTGTCGTGGATGATGCCGGTGTAGCAGCGTTCGAGGCGCTCGGTCAGCGTATCCGTCATATTTCCTCCGGTGCGGCCGCTCCGGCGGCCTTGCCGGCACCTTGCGCAGAGCGGGGCACAGCGGGCAAGTGCGGATTTTGCAGCGCTGGCGTGCGTATTAAACGATTTAAACTGCCGAAACTGACTATTTTCGCGTTTAGATTGCGCTGGTGGACCGACTATGCGCGATTGCGAGAGGCCGCGTCAGCCCACCCGTTCCCAGCCCTGCGGCATCAGGCGCTCCTGCGGCAGGAAGCGGGCCTTGTAGGCCATCTTCGGCGAGCCCTCGACCCAGTAGCCGAGATAGACATAGGGCAGGCCGAGCTTGCGGGCGCGCTCGACATGCTCGAGCACCATGAAGGTGCCGAGCGAGCGCGCTTCGAGTGCAGGATCATAGACCGAATAGACCATGGAGAGCCCGTCGCTCAGCCGGTCGGTCAGGGCGAAGGCGAAGAGATCGCCCTGGCCGCGACCGGTGAAGCCGCTATCGGGCCCGCGCCGGCGATATTCGATCAGGCTGGTCTCGACATGGGTGTCCTCGACCATCATGGCGAAGTCGAGCGCCGACATCGTCGCCATGCCGCCTTCGGGGTGGCGATCGTCGAGATAGCCGCGGAACAGCGAATAATGCTCCGAGCGCGGCTGCGGCGGCAGCGCCTCGCCGATCAGGTCGCTGTTGCGCGAGAGGATCTTGCGGAAGGTGCGCGAGGGCCGGAAATCGGCGACCACGACCCTGACCGAGATGCAGGCCCGGCAGGTCTCGCAGGCCGGCCGGTAGGCGATGCTCTGCGAGCGCCGGAAGCCGCCTTGCGAGAGCACATCGTTGAGGTCGCGCGCCCGTGCGCCAACGAGGTGTGTGAACACCTTGCGCTCCTCGCGGCCCGGCAGATAGGGGCAGGGCGTTGGCGAGGTCAGGTAGAATTGCGGGGCATCCCGCAAGGGACGTGTCACGTCAGGCAGGCTCCGGAACCGCCGAGGTGAGGGGGAGTTTAGCAGTCGGCGCGGCGGCAACAAGCGGCAAGGCTATGGCGGCCGCACCGCATGGGATAACCCGCGGATTGATGCTAGCCTGCGCTTGCGGGGATATCCGGAGACCCCCAAGGGCAGGGGTGATGCGATGCAGACCGAAACGGTCGCGTTGACCCGCGAAAAAGAAACCCTGCTGATCACGCTCTGGGCCAAGGCCGGCGAGAGCCTGTTGCCCGATTCCCTGCTCCGGGATCGTTTCGCCGCCGCGGCCGCAGCCCGCATCGACTATGATTTCGCCAGGCTCAAGGTCGACCGTGATTTGATGGTCGGCCTTGCCATGCGCGCCCATACATTCGACGGCTGGACGTGCGATTTTCTCGCGGACAACCGTAATGCGATCGTGCTGCATCTCGGCTGCGGGCTCGACAGCCGCGTCTTCCGGATCGATCCGCCTGCCGGCGTCGACTGGTTCGAGGTCGACTACCCCGACGTCATCGCGCTGCGGCGCAAGCTCTATCCGGCGCGCGACGATTATCACCTGATCGGCTCGTCGGTAACCGAGCCGGGCTGGCTCGACGCACTGCCGCAGGACCGCCCGGCGATGATCGTGGCCGAAGGGCTGCTGCCCTATCTGCCGGAGGAAGAGGTGCCGCTGCTGCTGGAGCGGCTGGTGCGGCATTGCCGCAGCGGCGAGATCGTCTTCGACGCCTATAGCCCGCTCGGCCTCAAGCTGATCGCGCTGCAGCCCTCGATCAAGGCGACCGGCGCGGTGCTGCACTGGGCGCTCGACGATCCCGCCGAGCTGGAGCGGCAGGTTCCGGGCCTCGAGCTCGTGACGGAGCTCACCGCCTACGATCCCGACGGCTACGATGCGGCGCAGATTGCGCGGATGTCCTGGCCGGCGCGCTTCGCGATGCAGTTCTTCTCGCTGATCCCGCCGCTGGCGCGCATCGGGCTCCTGCTGCGCTATCGCTTCTAGCCGACCGCCTCTGTCGTCATGGTCGGGCTTGTCCCGACCATCCACGTCTTCCTTCCTGCATTGCGGTGTTCAAGACGTGGATGCTCGCCACAAGGGCGGGCATGACGGGAAACTTCAGGCGCGCACCACCACCAGCCCGGTCAGGAGGTCGTGGCCGAGGCGCCGGTCTTCGCGCACCAGCCCGCAGGCGATGTCGAGGAACCAGAGGCCGACCGTGCCGGCTGCGACGTAGAAGAACAGCGCGTGTACGGCCGCCGCCAGCGCATCCGGCCGGCCGCCCGAGGCGGTCTCGACCCTGAGACCGGCCATGCGCATGCCGAGCGTCGCCTGCTTGCGGCCGCCGATGGTGATGGCGGCATAGCCGAGCGCGACGGCGATCGTCGCGCCGCCCATCAGCAGCCAGGTCAGGCCGAAGGTGACGATGCCGAGGATCGCGAGCAGGAACCAGACCATGCTGCCCAGGATGAACAGGACGACGACGTCGCCGATCCAGGCGAACAGGCGCGAGCCGAGCACGCCGCGCGTATCCTGCAGCGGCCGGTCCTCCAGCGCGACGATCGGCGGCTGGCGATAGGACGGGTTCGACATCGACGTTGAGTTCCTCATTGCTCAGGGACCGACATGGCCCACCGGACAGTAATGTTTGATCAGCCGCCCGGTTCCGCAAGGCCACGCGGGTAGATCCGCCGCGGCGCGTAGCCTTCCTGGCGCAGCGCGTCCTCGATCGCGGCGGTGTGCGCCTCGTCGCGGGTCTCGACGGTAACATCGAGCGTCACGCCCTTGGCCGGGACGTCGAGGAAGAGCCGGCCATGACTGACTTCGAGGATGTTGGCGCCGAGCGTGCCGAACAGGCTCGCGACCTTGCCGAGCAGGCCCGGCCGGTCGCTGGCGGTGAGGCGGAAGGCGGCGATGCGCTGCTCGCGCTCCAATTCGCGGACCATGATCGCCGCCAGCAGCCGCGCGTCGATATTGCCGCCACAGAGCACGAGTCCGACCTTGCGGCCGCGATAGCGCTCCGGCTCCTTCAGCATCGCCGCGAGTCCGGCGGCGCCGGCGCCTTCCGCCAGCGTGTGCTGCAGGGTTGCATAGGCGTTGACGGCGCGTTCGATCAGGTCCTCGCCGACCAGCACGATGTCGGAGACCAGCTCCTTCACGACCGGCAGCGTCTGGGTACCGACGGTCTTGACCGCGATGCCCTCGGCCAGCGTCGCCCCGCCGATCGGCATCGTCGCGTCATGCACGGCATTGTGGAAGGAGGGGTAGAGCGCTGCCTCGATGCCGATCAGCTCGATCGACGGCTTCAGTGCCTTGGCGGCGATGGCGTTGCCGGCCATCAGCCCGCCGCCGCCGAGCGGAATCAGCAGCATGTCGAGCTCGGGCGCCTCGCGCAGCATCTCCAGTGCGACCGTGCCCTGGCCGGCCATCACCGCGGCATCGTCATAGGGGTGGACGAAGACGAGGCTCTTCTGCGCCGCGATCTCGCGCGCCTTCTGCGCCGATTCGTAGAGCGTCTCGCCGAACAGAACGACTTCGGCGCCATGGGCGCGCGTGTTCTCGATCTTCACCAGCGGCGTCGTCTCCGGCATCACGATCGTCGCCGGGATGCCGAAGCGCTTGGCGTGATAGGCGACGGCCTGGGCGTGGTTGCCGGCCGACATCGCGATCACGCCGCGGCGCTTTTCGTCATCCGTCAGGCTGCGCAGCTTGTTGACGGCGCCGCGCTCCTTGAAGGAGGCGGTCGCCTGCATGTTCTCGTGCTTGACGAAGACCTCTGCCCCGGTCAGCGCCGACAGGCGCGGCGCCGGCATCAATGGGGTCCTCAGCACATGGCCTTCGATGGTCTGCGCAGCCGCCTCGATATCGGCGAAGCTGATCGAAAAGCCGCTACCCATCTGTTCCCCCGTTTTACACTTGGCGCGGCGTCAGCGCGCCGTCGCCGAAGAAGCCACCGGGGCGCAAGATCAGCGTCACGGCGAGCAAGCTATAGACTGCGATGTCGCGCTGTTCGAGCGGCATTGTCGCCGACCACAGCACCTCGAAGGCGGCGATGACGAGCCCGCCGAGGCAGGCGCCGGGCACCGAGCCGATGCCGCCGAGCACGGCGGCGACCAGCGCCTTGAGGCCGAGCGTGAAGCCACCGGAAAAGCCCATGCCGCCATAGATCACGGTGACGATGACGCCGGCCGCGCCGCAGATCGCACAGGCGATGATCAGCGCCCGGTCGTGCACCGCGCCGGGGTCGATCCCGAACAGGGAGGCGGTCTTGGCATCGTCGGCGACGGCGCGCCAAGCCCGGCCATAGGCCGAGCGGGCGAGGTAGAGGATGAGGCAGGTCGCGGCGCTGAAGCCGAGCCCGGCCATGGCGAGCGAGACCGGCGTCGCGGTGACGATGAACTGCTCGGCCCGTGCCAGCGGCAATGGCTCGTTGAACACCGGCGGCAGCCAGCGCAGTTCGGCGCCTTGCGCCAGGCGCAGATACTCCGAGAGCGCGATGGCGAGCCCGATCGTCGCGATCAGCACCTGCTGGCCATTGCGCTTGTCGAGATGGCGGAGCACGAAACGGCCCATGGCGAAGCCATGCAATGCACTGACCGCGATGGCGACGGCGAAGGCGATGAACAGGCCAGAGACCGGTGTCGAGACGGCGAGCGACAATGTCAGCGCCACGCCGACCACGGCCGCGAGCGCTCCCAGGGCCGAGAATTCACCGAAGGTCAGCAGGATCCGGCCATTGAGCCCGTAGATCAGCGCATAGGCGCTGGCGAGCAGCGCGTAGATCGCGGCCGAGGGCAGGGCGGCGAGACCTTGCTGCAGGCCGTAGGCGAGGCCCGGCGACAGAGTGAGAAGGTCGGCGCCCGGCACGGCGCCCGGGTCGACCGGGGGCTCCGCCTTGTATTCGAGATAGAAGCGCCGCAACAGCAGGAAGCTCGCATCGGTCATCGGCACGCCGTCGGAGGCGAGCCCTGCCAAGGCTCCGCGCTGCAGCGTGGTACCTTCTCCGGCGAAGATGCAATCGATGCTGCGCCGGCGCGGCTGTGCCTCCGGCGCCTGCGCCCGGTAGCTGATGCGCAGGATGTCGGCGCGCGGGCCTGAGCCGGTGCCCTCGATGGTGATGACGGTGCCCGTCGGATTCAGCGCCGGGATCGCCAGCCGGCAGGCGCGGATCTGATCGGTGTCGAAGCGCCCGCAGGCAGCGAGCGCGAGGCAGAGCAGAATCGACGTGAGCAGGGCGCGCATCGCGGCGCACGCTAGCGCGAGAACCGGGGCGTTGGAACTCGCAGCGATGCTGCGCGCATGCGCAATCGCGGGTCTTGATAAATCGAGGGGGCGGCGCACATCCGGTCATGGCTGTCCGATCCCGATCGGACGGTGGTGGCAGGATGGCTGGCATGCAGCAGGATGAGCTCTGGAACGCTGAAGCGGCCAGGACCTATGACACGCCGGGAACCGGGATGTTCTCTCCTGACGTGCTGGAGCCGGCAGTCGAGCGGCTTGCGCAACTCGCAGAGGGTGGCAGGGCGCTCGAATTCGCGATCGGGACAGGCCGCATCGCCGTGCCGCTCAGCCAGCGGAACGTGCCGGTGGCGGGCATCGAGTTCTCGCCCGCGATGATCGCGCAGCTACGGGCCAAGGTCGACGAAGCGACGATCCCCGTCGTCCTCGGCGACATGGCGGCCGCCACCGTTCCTGGGAGCTATACGCTTGTCTACCTCGTCTACAACACGATCTCGAACCTGCTCACACAGGCGCAGCAGGTGGCGTGCTTTCGCAATGCGGCGCGCCATCTCTCACCCGGCGGTCGTTTCGTGATCGAGCTCTGGGTGCCCGAACTGCGCAAGCTGCCGCCGGGACAGCAGGCCGTGGTCTGGCAATCCGAGGCGGACTATATCGGCCTCGATACCTATGACGTGCTGAACCAGCAGGTGGTCTCGCACCATTTCAGATTCAGCGAGGGCAAGCAGGCCGAGCTGTTCCGCTCGCCGCACCGCTACATCTGGCCGGCGGAACTCGACCTGATGGCTCAGCTGGCCGGCTTCGTGCTGGAGAGCCGGCACGCGGACTGGGCCGGGGCGCTTTTCACGGCTGAGTCGCGCTCGCACGTTTCCGTTTATCGCCTGGCCGGCTAGGTCAGGCGATGGCCTTCAGCATCTTCGCCACTCGCGGCGCGAAATAGGTCAGCACGCCATCGGCGCCGGCGCGCTTGAAGGCGAGCAGGCTCTCCAGCATCGCCTTGTCGCCGTCGAGCCAGCCGTTGTTGGCCGCCGCCATGATCATCGCGTACTCGCCGGAGACCTGATAGGCGAAGGTCGGCACGCGGAAGGTGTCCTTCACCCGCGCGATCACGTCGAGATAGGGCAGGCCGGGCTTGACCATCACCATGTCGGCGCCCTCTTCGAGATCGAGCGCGACCTCGGCGATGGCCTCGTCGCTGTTGGCCGGGTCCATCTGGTAGGTGCGCTTGTCGCCGATGAGCGTGGCATTGGTGCCGATCGCGTCGCGGAACGGGCCGTAATAGGCCGAGGCGTACTTGGCCGAATAGGCCATGATTTGCACGTCCTCGTGGCCGTCGCCGTCGAGCGCGGCGCGGATCGCGCCGACGCGCCCGTCCATCATGTCGGAGGGCGCGATCACGTCGGCGCCGGCATCCGCCAGCGCCAGTGCCTGCCGGACGAGTATGCCGACGCTGGGGTCGTTCAGGATTGTCTCGCCATCCATCACACCGTCATGGCCATGCGAGGTGTAGGGGTCGAGGGCCGCGTCGCAGATGATGCCGATCTCCGGCACCGCCGCCTTGATCGCGCGCACCGCGCGGCACATCAGATTGCGGCTGTTGAGCGCTTCCGAGCCGGTCTCGTCGCGCAGGGCACGGTCGACATAGGGGAAGGGCGCGATCGCGGGAACGCCGAGCTTCGCCGCGGCTTCGGCCTGGCGCACGGCCTCGTCGATGTTGAGCCGGTCGACGCCCGGCATCCAGGCGACGGGCGAGATCGGCTCGGTGGAATCGATCAGGAAGATCGGCCAGATCAGGTCGTCGGTGGTCAGGCGGTTCTCGCGTACCAGCCGGCGCGACCACTCGGCCTTGCGGTTGCGGCGCATGCGGCGGGTGAGCCCGAGCGCGTCCGTCATGGCGGCCGCTGCCTCGGCCTTCCGCTCCTGCGGTGCCGGGAAAGGGCGCACAACCTTGGATGCCATCGACGCCTCCGCTTCGAACGCGATACTTGCTTGCCGGCGATGCTTTAACACATCGGAACGATTCCAAAACAGTCACGATGGTCGCAGCCGGCGAGAGCAGACCAGAGCGACGCAAGCCTGCTCGGCGCGGGCGATCTCGCGGTCATCAAAGGATAGGCGATGCGCCCACGGCCTCTTGCTCTCGCTGCGCTTGCGGCAATGCTGACCGCTACGACTTCGCAGGCCGAGGTGACGCGCCGCGATGCGATCAAGGCGCAGACGGCGAGCGCGCTCGCTTCCGCCGACTATGCCGAGCGCCATTGCCCGTCCCTGCGCGTCGGCCAGGACAAGCTCGACAGGAATTTGCGCGAGATCAAAGGCACGCTCGCCGGTCTGCGCGCCACCGAAAGTTATGCCGAGCAGGTCGCGGCGCTGCGCTCGGTCGAGCAGAGCCATGGCCGGGCCATGGTCTGCACGATTCTGCCCAGTGCCCATGGCGGCTTCGGCCGCGGCATCGTCACCGTGCGCTGAGGCCCGGACGGGGCCGGGCCGGCACTCGCGTTGACAAGCCCGGGCTCGCCTTCCAGAACCGCCTAAGGATCGGGTCGAGGCGGGCATGGCGCAGGATCAGGACATCATCTGTGAAATCCGCGGTAGCGCCGGCTTCGTCGTGCTCAACCGGCCGAAGGCGCTGAACGCGCTCAATCTCGTCATGGTGCGCGAACTGGCCAAGGCGCTCGACGCCTGGGAGCACGATCCCGCCGTCACCCGCATCGTCATCACCGCAGCCGGCGAGAAGGCGTTCTGCGCCGGCGGCGACATCCGCGCCCTGCACGATCTCGGCAAGGCCGGCCAATATGAGGAGATGCTCACCTTCTGGCGCGAGGAGTACATCCTCAACATCCGCATCCAGAGCTATCCCAAGCCTTATGTCGCATTGGTCGACGGTATCGTCATGGGCGGCGGCGTCGGCGTTTCGCTGCATGGCAACCATCGTGTCGCCGGCGAGCGCTGGCTTTTCGCCATGCCCGAGGTCGGCATCGGCTTCTTCCCCGATGTCGGCGCGACCTATGCCCTGCCGCGACTGCCGGATCACAGCGGCACCTATCTCGCTTTGACCGGCGACCGTGTCGGCCAAGCCGACGCGCTGGCGTTCGGGCTCGCGACGCATGCAGTGCCGTCGGCGCGCATGGCCGAGCTCGCCGAGGCACTGACCGGTCCCGAGCCGGTCGATGAGACGCTGGCGCGCTTCGCTCACGATCCCGGGCCGGGCAAGCTCGCGCCGGAGCGTGCGACGATCGCGCATTGCTTCGGCGCGGCGACCCTGTCCGATGTCCTCGGTCGTCTGGACGCCAGGGCGGCCGCTGGCGATGCCTTTGCCGCCAAGACGCTCGCGACGATCCGCGCGAAGTCGCCGACCAGCGTCGCCATCGCCTTCGAGCAGATGCGCCGCGGCGGCTCGCTCAGCTTCGCCGAGGCCATGCAGCTCGAATTCCGCATCGTCTCGCGCGTTACGCACGGCCATGATTTCTATGAAGGGGTGCGTGCGGTGGTGATCGACAAGAACCAGGCGCCGTCCTGGCGGCCGCAGACGCTGGAGGAGCTCGATCCGGCAGCGGTCGCGTCCTATTTCGCCCCGCTCGGCGAAACCGAACTCGTGCTGGGCGGCTGAGATGGCGGTATTGCGCGATGGCGAGATCCTGCGCGGTCCGGGCCAGACAGGTGAGGTGAAGCGCCGGGTTCGTTGGCGGCTGCTGCTGGTCTGGCTGCTGCGCCTGCTCTCGGTGGTCTGGATCGGCAAGGGCCTGATGCACTGGGCGACGATCCTCGGCCTCGGTTTGGTATTCGAACCAGGCCCTGCCTTCGAGACGCGCCCGCTGACCTTCCAGGCGATCACCGTCTATTTCGCGGTCTTCGATCTCGTCGCCGGCGTCGGCCTCTGGCTGACCGCGACCTGGGGCGGCGTGCTCTGGCTGCTCGCCGCCGTCAGCCAGCTGCTGCTCGGCTTCTTCTTCCCGCGCTGGCTGACGGTTTCGCCGGCTTTGATCGGCACCTATGTCGCACTGGTGCTGGCTTATTTCCTCGCCACCTGGGCGGCCGAGAATCAGGAATCCTGAGGCGGCGCGCCTGCCTCGAATACGCTGAGCTGCGGTAAGAATCGCTTTAGCTTAAGAGATTTGCGGTTCATTTTGGATTCACCCAAAAGGGTAAATCCCTGATTCATCCTGATATTTAAACTCGTTTTCATCCGCCCCGCCTATGGTGTCTCTCAGAAGCGGACCGGGAGACAAATCCTGGCCGGTAATCAACAGGCGGGATATTACCATGAAGAGCAATGTAAAGACTGTGGAGCCGGCTGCGTCCGAAGAGGTTCAGCTCAAGGTGAAGCCACTTTACCTTGAGTCCCTCACCTTGGTCGAGCGGTTGCATCGCCGGCTGCTCGACGTGATCAAGGACGAGTTCGAGCGTCGCAACCGCGACGACGTCAACAGCGTGCAGGCGCTGCTCCTCTACAATATCGGCGACGCCGAGCTCTCGGCCAGCGAGCTGCGCACCCGCGGCTACTATCTCGGCTCGAACGTCTCCTACAACGTCAAGAAGCTGGTCGAGCTCGGCTTCCTGCACCATGCCCGTTCGCGGATCGACCGTCGCTCGGTGCGCATCAGCCTGACCGACAAGGGCCGCGAGGTGCACCACATCGTCAAGGGCGTCTACGACAAGCATGTCCGCACGGTCGAGCAGATCGGCGGCATCGCGGCCGACGACTTCGAGCGGATGAACAATGCCCTGCTGCGCCTCGAGCGCTTCTGGACCGACCAGATCCGCTACAAGCTCTGAGAGGCGGGGCGTTCAGCCCCGTTCCAAGAAGAATATCCCGCAGCGCGCTCCAGCCTTCAGGCCGGGGCGCGTGCGCCTGTTTCTTTCTGGCCACAGCGACTTCTTTCCGGCCACAGCGATCAAACCCGCGTGAGCGCGACGCATCGCCGCCCTAAAAATGCCGCGCTCATCATGAGCTGTTAACTGTGGTAAGGGATCGTCCCCAGCGACCGGCCGTGGCTCATGCCCGGCCGAAGGGGCGGGTCGCGTCCCGCTCCGATGATATGCGAAGTCCAAGGGGTTACGATCGATGCCGAAACTCAGCCTGACGCGTCGCGAGACGCTCCTGGCCCTGTTGTCGGGTGCTGCCGCCGGTGCGAGCCTGCCGGCTTTCGCCCAGCAGGCCGAATGGCGCCAGAGCTATGATGCCGGCTCGCGCAATGCGGTACAGCGCTCCTCGACGCCGATGCTGTCTCCGGCCGCACTGACCGCGACCGAGCAGGCGGTCGAGGCCTATCGGGCGCTCGCTGCACGCGGCGGCTGGCAGCCTCTGCAGGTCAGCGACAAGCTCGCCGTCGGCTCGCGCGGCGCCAGCGTCGTCGCCTTGCGCCAGCGGCTGATCATCACCGGCGATCTCGACGCCTCCGCCGGCGACAGCAACATTTATGATTCCTATGTCGAGGGCGGCGTGCGCCGCTTCCAGTCGCGCATGGGCCTGTCGACCACCGGCAGCATCAACCGCGCCACGCTGACTGCGCTCAACGTGCCGGTCGACCGGCGCATCCGCCAGCTCGAGACCAATATCGTGCGCCTGCGCACCTGGTCGGGCAATCTCGGCAATCGCTATGTCGTGGCGAACATCCCGGCGGCGGCGGTCGAGACGGTCGAGAACGGCCATGTCGCGACCCGCCACGCCGCCGGCGTCGGCAAGATCGACCGCCAGTCGCCGCTGCTGCAGACCAAGATCCCCGAGGTCAACTTCAACCCGACCTGGACGGTTCCGGCTTCGATCATCCGCAAGGATCTGATCCCGAAGATGCAGAAGGAGCCGAGCTACCTCACCGAGAACAAGATCCGCATCATCGGTCCCAATGGCGAGATTCCGCCCGAGCGCGTCAACTGGCGCTCGGACGAGGCGACCCGCTACACCTTCCGCCAGGATCCGGGCGGCGAGTTCAACTCGCTCGGCTTCGTGCGCATCAACATCCCGAGCCCGCACGGCGTCTACATGCACGACACGCCGTCGAAGGGCATCTTCGGCGACGATTTCCGCTTCGTCTCCTCGGGCTGCATCCGCGTCCAGAACGTGCGCGACTACATCGCCTTCCTGCTCAAGGAGACGCCCGGCTGGGATCGCGCCAAGATCGACGAGACCATCGCCTCGGGCGAGCGCGTCAACGCCCGCATCGCCAATCCGGTGCCCTGCTACTGGGTCTACATCACCGCCTGGGCGACGCCCGATGGCGGCGTGCAGTTCCGCGACGACATCTACAACAAGGACGGGCTCGGCCCGGTCCCGGTCGCTGCCCTGCAGGGCGATCAGGACATCTGAGCCCGGCTCGGTTTAAAGCCTTCCGCATTACGAGCTCCCGGCGAAAGCCGGGAGCTTTTTTGCTTTATGTCAGATCATTGCAGCCCGCCTTCGACCTGTCGCTTGACCTTCGTGACGGTATCGAGGATCGCCACCGCCCGCCGCAGCGCGGCATAGGTCGGGTCGGGCCTGGCTCCGGGCTTGAGCAAGTCGGTGGCCGCGAGGTGAATGCGTTCAAAATAAGGAGCGAGCTCTCCGGAGGACGCACTGGCCTGTTTCGCGATCTGCGCGAGCGCCTTCGCTGTCTGTGAGGAAGGCCATTTCTGGAAGTCGGAGGCGAGCTGCCTGATCGCGGCGGCGGAATGATCGGCAGTCGGCATCTGAAGGCTCCGGCCGCGCCCCGGATCGAGAGGCGCCTCCTTTCAATTCGCCAGTCGTGAAGGCGTTCCCGCTGCCGTCATGTCCTCCGCAGGATGGGCGATTGCGCCTGCATCAAGCAGCCATTTTTTGGGTTCGCCAGCGCACCGGAGCGACCGTCGCCCGCGCCGGAAGCGATGACAGCTTGTCGTCAGCGCGTGGGCGCACAGTTCCCGCATCACGCGGGAGGCGACCGATGTGGCTGTCAGGTGAGCTGCTCGAGCGACTGGGCATCCGGATCTGCTTCGAGAGCGTCGGCGGAGCGAGTGGCGCGGGCAGCGGAGGAACGGGCGGTTCCTCCAGCTCGGCCGGCACGGGCGGGGTGTCCGACAGCAGTGCCGGCGGGGTCGCTGGCAGCAATTCGACAGGTACTGGCAGCGCTGGCGCGACCTCCGAGGCCGAGGCGGACAGTTTCGGCGGTGCCCTCGGCGAGGCGGCCGGCGAGACCGAGGCTGCGCAGGACGATGCCGACTCGCCAGCTGCCTGCACGCTCGGCGATGAAGGCTTGCGCGATTTCAATGACGCCGCACCGGCGGCTGCCTCGCTCGCTGCCGATGCTCGCGCCGTCGATGCAGCGAGTGCCAATCTCAGCCCGAGCCAGGAGCTCTCGCCCGGCGACATCGATCCTGTGACCAACAATGTGGTCGCCGACGTCACCGCGCAGGGGCGGATCACTTGCGAGATCGATGCGAACGGGCGCGCCGTCACCGGACCCGCGGTTGCCGATGTGCAGAAGGCGGCGGTAGCCGCGGCTCTGGGACCGGGAACGGCGCCGGCGCAGACCGATCTCACTCTGGCCGGATTCCCCGACCCCAGCGGCCTCTATACCGGTTTCGTCACGGGGCTCGACCCGGCCGGCCAGCCTCTGGATGGAATGCCGGCCGCCCGTCCGGAGCCGGCCGCTCCGTCATGGGTCGATGACCTTGCCCGCGATTTCGGCAGCTATCTGAGCAATAGCTGGGAGGCCCTCAGCCGCATTCCCGGCGACGTCCAGAGAATGGCCGAGGATCTGCGGGAAGACCCGCTCGGCTTCGCGCAGCGGATAGGCCCCTCGCTGGCCGGCCTCGGCATGTCCGTGCCGATGATGCGGGCTGCGCCCATGGCTGGCCCTGCCAGTAATGTCTGGAGCCTCGGGCCGGCGACGCGCGGCGTCGCGATCGAGCGAGCGCTCGGCGCCAACCTGCCCGGAAATTTCCCGGTGATCGACCGCTTCGCCGCGGGCATCGCGACCAGCATCAAGAGCCTCGACCTGAACGCTGCCAGCTACCAGAGCGCGCAGGCGCTGAGGAGCGTGATGACGCGCTATGTCGATGATCTTGCTGCTTTTTCCGGGCGAAGCTGGGCCGGTGCGCGTGTCCAGGCCGGACAGATCGCCGGCCGCACGCTCGAGGTCGCGGTGCCGCATGCCGGTACGGCCGCGCAGCGCGCCGTCCTCAACGACATCGTTGCCTATGGCGCGCAGCGTGGCGTAACCGTCACGATCCGGGTCTATCCGTGAGACTGCCATGCAAGCCGCGACCGCCTATCTGCGGAAGAACAAGGTCTTCCTGCATCCCGACGCAAGGACGACTGATGGCGTCCTGATCTTCTGGCCGCCGGTGCTCGCTCACGAGCCGGGTGAAGACGGCAAACTCGGTGCGGGCGTTCTGCAGGCGCTCGCCGGGTCGAAGACCGGCGTGCCGCATCCGGCGGACTGGACGGGGCTGACTGATCCACTGCTGGACGCAGCCGGCGTCAAGTCCTGGAACAGCTTCGCCCAATCCGCCAAATGCGTCGAGATCGAGAGGGCCGGGGAGACGATCTCCTTCCTGCCGACCCGCAATGGCGGCGCTCGCGACGGCTACGAGCCCTTGCCGGGAAAGATAGTGAGAAGCCCGTCTGGCAATGGTGAACTGGGACGGGCGTTGTTGGCAGCGTTCGAGGCTTGTGAATGATGGCTCGCTAGGCCACCTCGGCCAGGTTGGCGGCAACGCAGCTCGCGAAGGCCCTGGTGCCGAGCGGACCGCCGAGATCGCGGGTGCGCAGTTCCGGCGCCTTGATCGTCAGGTCGATCGCCCGCTCGATCGCTTGCGCGGTCTGCAGCAGGGCAGGGGCCTGTCGCCGCTCGCCGAGCCAGGCGAGCAGCATCGCGGCCGAGCCGATCAGCGAGGCCGGATTGGCGAGGTCGCGTCCGGCGATATCGGGCGCCGAGCCGTGCTGGGCCTGCGCCACCGCGTGATCTTCGCCGGCATTGAGCGAGGCGGCGAGGCCGAGGCTGCCGGAGATCTCGGAGGCCTGGTCGGACAGGATGTCGCCGAACATGTTGGTGGTGACGATCACGTCGAAGACGCTGGCGTCGCGCACCAGCAGCGCCGCCATCGCGTCGATGATCTTCTCTTCGTATTCGACATCCGGATAGCGCTCCGCCACGGCACGCACGCATTCGAGGAAGAGCCCGTCGGAGATGCGCAGCACATTGGCCTTGTGCACGGCCGTGACTTTGCGCCGGCGCTGGCGGGCGAGGGCAAAGGCGCTTTCGGCGATGCGCAAGGAGGCTTGCCGCGTCACCTTGCGGAATGACATGGCGAGGTCCGGCGTCGGCATGATCTCGCCGGGCCCCAGATGCATCGAGCGGTCGGAGTAGAAGCCTTCGGTGTTCTCCCGCACCATGACGAGGTCGAGCGGCTTGCCGCAGCGCGGCGCAAAGCCCTCGCGCGAGCGCGCCGGGCGGATATTGGCGTAGAGGTCGAGTCGCTTGCGCAGCTGGCCTGACGGGTTGAGCCCGCCCTTCTCGGCCGGCGGGTATTCGTTGTGCGAGACCGGGCCGAGAATGACGCCGTCTGCACGTTTGGCGGCCTCCAGCACCGCCTCAGAGAAGGTCGTGCCCTGGCTCGCGAGAGCGGCGAAACCGATCTCTGCCCGCTCATAGGCGAGCTTGAAGCCGAACAGCGCGCTGGCGGCGTCGAGCACCTTGCAGGTCGCCGCCGCGATCTCGGGGCCGATGCCATCCCCTTCGAGGACGAGCAGGCGCAGGGCAGGTGAGGTCGTGTCGGTCATGGGTGGCGTCGGTCCGTGGCTGATGGAAGGGATAGGGCGGTAGGACGCGTCACTCGATCTTGATGTCGGCTTCGGCGACGATCTTCGACCACTTCTCGCGCTCGGCCTTGACGAAGGTGGCGAACTCGGCGGGCGTGTTGCCGATCGGCTGGGCACCTTCGAGCTCGAGGTTCCGGCGCACCTCCGGCAGGTTGATGATGGTCGCGACCTCGCTGCGCAGCCTGTCGATGATCGCCTGCGGCGTGCCCTTGCGCACGAAGACGCCATACCAGCCGCTGGCCTCGTAGCCGGGCACGCCGGCCTTCGCCAGCGTCGGCACCTGCGGCAGGGCCGGCGCCCGCTCGGCGGTGGTGACCGCAAGCGCCTTCAGGCTGCCGCCATGCACATGCCCGATAGCCGAGGGCAGCGTCGCGAACATCATCGGGATATGCCCGCCGATGAGGTCGTTCAGCGCCGGGCCGGCGCCGCGATAGGGGGCGTGCTTCAGCTTGACGCCTGCCATCAGCTCGAACAGGGCGGTGGCGATATGGTTGGCCGAGCCATGCCCGGCGGTACCATAGGTCAGCCCCTCCGGCTGCGCCTTGGCGAGCGCGATCAATTCGGCGACCGAGTTGGCCTTGACCGAGGGGTGGACCAGCAGGAGCAGCGGCGCCTTGGCGATCAGCGTCACCGGCTCCAGCACCTCGGCCGGATCGTGCTTGAGGTTCTTGAACAGGCTCGGATTGACCGCCATCGGGCCGATATTGCTGATCAGCACGGTGTAGCCGTCGGCCGGGGCCTGCGCCGCCGCGGTGGTGCCGAGATTGCCGCCGGCTCCGGCGCGGTTCTCGACGACGACGCCGACGCCGAGGCGATCCTGGAGCTTCTGTGCCACCGCCCGCGCGATCACGTCGGTGCCACCGCCGGCGACATAGGGCACGACCATGGTGATCGGTTTGCTCGGCCAGTCCTGTGCCTTGGCGGCGATGGTGGGCATGGCGACTAAAGCGGCGGAGAGCAGAAGCTTGGCGATCCGGCGTGACAAGGTGGCCTCCCAGACGGTTCTTATTTTCAGTATACCGAAGTATGCTGAAACGAGAGAGTGAGGGCAAGCGTTGATTTCGGCGCGGGGGCGGGCGATCACCGCAGCCGGTGCTGGAAGTGGAGAGGGCGCAGTTTGACGGTGTTTGCCGATGTCCAGCCGGTGCGCTCGCTTGCGGGCCAGGCCTATGCCCGCCTGCGCGAGGCGATCGACGCCGGCGAGCTCAGGCCCGGCATGCGCCTGCGCGAGGAGGACCTGGCCACGCGCCTTGAAATGAGCCGCACGCCCTTGCGCGAGGCGGTGCGCCGGCTCGAGGCCGAGGGCTTCTTCACCCGGGATTCGCGCACGCTCGTCGTCAAGACGCTCGATCACCAGGCGGTGTCCGAGCTCTATGCGATGCGCGAGGTGCTGGAGGGGACCGTCGCGGCCTTCGCCGCGCGCCATGCCTCGGAGGGCGAGGTTGCGCTGCTGCGCGATCTGCATGCGATCGAAGCCGGGCTGCTTGCGCAGCCGCAGGAGCTCGCCCGTCACAATGAGCGCTTCCATTCGGCGCTCTATGGCGCGGCGCATAATCGCTATCTGCTGAAGGCGCTGAACGCGCTGCGCGATGCGCGGGCTCTGCTCGGGGCTTCGACGCTGCTCGATGCGGACCGGGCGGCGCGGGCGCATGCCGAGCATGATGCCATCGTCTCGGCGATCGAGGCTCGCGATCCCGCCAAAGCCGAAGCCGCGGCCCGTGATCACATCAGGGCCGCCGGGCGCGAGCGGCTGCGGCGGCTGGTGCAGGCGAGCTGACCTCGCCTGCGGTCGGTCTGGTTAGGCCACTCTGTCGGCGATCAGGTAGCCGAGCAGCGAGATGCACGCCATCACGATCGAGATTTCCAGAAGACTGAAGCCCATTGCCGCCTCCACCGCTGGGGAGGTAACTCGCTTCGCCCGCCATGGTTCCGCCGCAGCTGCGGCGATTTTGTGATGATGCCGGTCACACTCTCGGCGCGCCTGCTTTCTCGACACCTGCCGTCATGCGCCTGTGGCGAGCGCCGCGACAGCCGCCGTCGCGACCTGATAGTCCTGCGCGACTGCACCGCCTGACACCCCGACGGCACCGATCAGGCGACCTTCGGCGTCGCGCACCGGGATGCCGCCGGCGAAGACCACGAGCCCGCCATTCGTCCGGTCGAAGCCCGGCGAGGTGCCGCCCGGCTTGCTGAACTCGTAGAGCGCCTCGGTGTTGAAGCCGAACAATGCGGCGGTGCGGGCCTTGCCGAGCGCGATGTCGACCGAGCCGAGCAACGCGCCATCCATCCGAACGAAGGCCCTGAGGTTGGCGCCGTCGTCATAGACGGCGATGTTCATGGGAACGCCGACCGCGGCGGCCTCGCGTTCCGCGGCCGCCGTGGCGGTCCGCGCCTGAGCCTGGGTGATGCTCATTGCTGGTTCCTTTTGGAAGGGGCTGGGGCCGCTGCAGCGAGCCGGGCGAGGGCGGCTGCAGCCGGCGGGGACGAGACGCAAGGTCAGATCCGGTTCGTCCAGGCGGCGAGCTGGTGCGCCTTCAGCATGTCCTCGATCGACTTCGGCACGACGTTGCGGAAATTGCCTTCGTCGGCCGGGACGATCTCGATCATCCGCTCGATCATCTTGGCCGGATCCATCTTGCCTTCCGGCGTGGCGAAGAAGTCGTCGAAGCCCTTGCGCAGCTCGGCGCGCTTGGTGAAGTTGACCTCGTCGTCGAGCCAGCGGAACGGATTGTCCGCCATCGTCTCGTTGTAGCCGGTGTAATAGGCGCCCGGATTGATGGTCTGAACCTTGACGCCGTAGGAGGCCAGCTCCTGCTGCAGGGCTTCGGCGATCGATTCCAGCGCGTGCTTGGTCGAGACATAGGTGCCCCAGTTGGCCGGCGTGAACAGGCCGCCCATGGACGAGGTGAAGACCACCTTCCTGCCCTGGCTCTTGCCTTCGCGGACCCAGCGCTGGACGACGCCCTGCGTCAGGAGCAGCGGCAGGAAGACGTTGACCTCGAAATTCTTGCGGACGAGGTCGAGCGGGATTTCCCAGACCGGGCCGGCCTCGCCCATCCCGGCATTGTTCCAGAGAACGTCGACATCCCATTTGAGCGCCTGCTTGATGTCGTAGGCGTCGGTCAGGTCGAGGCGCTCGACGCGGATGCGGTCGGACAGCCCCAGCGCGGCGATGTCCTCGCGCAGTGCCGTCACCTGCGACGAGACATGGACGGTGGCGATGATGTCGTGGCCGTTCTTCGCCATGCCGATCGCGGCGCCCTTGCCGAAGCCGCCCGCGGCGCCGGTGATGAGGATGGTCTTCTTGCTCATGGTCCTGCTCCCTTGTCTGGTCGGCGCCGGTGGCGTCCGATGTCCAAGGAATAGGGGAGCACTCGATGCGCGACCGTCCCGCCGTTGCGGCCACTATCGCGAAATTGCGGTGCCGGAAGCGCGAGCGCTACAGCCGCTGGCGGAACGCGCTCGGCGTGACGCCGGTCGCCTTGCGGAACGCCGCTGTGAAGGAAGAGGGCGTCTCGTAGCCGACTGCAAGCGCGATCTCGGTCACTGCCAGCTCCGGGCTGGTCAGCATGCGCCGGGCCCGGTCCATCCGCAATTCGACGAGCTGGGCATGCGGCGTGCGGCCGGTCGCCTTCCGGAACGCCGTGCAGAAGTGGAAGCGGCTGAGGCCGACCAGCGCGGCGAGATCGTCGAGCCCGACCGCCTCGCCGAGGTGATCCTGCATGTAGCTCGTGACCTTGCGGACCTGCCAGTCGGCGAGGCCGCTTTGTGCGGGGGCCGAGATCGCGCCGAAGGAGGAGTGGCCGCGCAGGAGCTGGACGACGAGCAGATCCGTCGCCTGTTCGACGAAGAGTTGTGCGGCCGGATCGGCCGCGGCTGCGGCGTCGCGGCCCAGCATCTCCATGACGCGCGCGGCGATCGGGTCGTCGAAACCGACGCGGCCGAGCAGTTCGAGGGGTTTGCCGCCGGTCAGCTGCTCGGCGCAGGCGAGAAGCCGCTGATGCGGGAGAAAGACGTGGCTGACGCCGATCGGTCCGGCGATGTCCCAGCGCCCCTCATGGCCCTGGGGAATGATCGTGATCGTGCCCGGACGGGTCTTGCCGGCCAGGCGCTCGCCGGCGCTGCGCCACACGATATCCTGCGGCTCGCCGTAATAGGTGATGACGACATGGCCGGCCATGCCCGGCAGGTAATCGTGCAGGGCGCCGTGGCCCCAGGGAGCGGTCAGGCGGGTGTCACCGCGCAGGACAGCATCGGTGACCGGCGGTGCCCGGTCGAGGATGCGCCCGAGCGAGGCCGGCGCATTGCCCAGCGTCCCACCCTCATCCGCCATGGTGATCGCGACGACGCATCGCCCCCAAGCTCGCAACCGAAAGTGCACCTCGGCGAAGCTGTTCGCCGAGGTGCGGATGCGGCCGGAACTATGAACGAAGCGGTGGCCTCCTCGCAATCCACCGCCGGGCTGGCGCAAGGCCTGGCTTCGGTCGCGGGCGACCGGGAGCGGTGCCCCTGCTCACGATCGCAAGCCGGCAGATCAGGCGGCTGCGTTGGCGAAATCGGTGGAGAACGAGACCGGCCGCCACTCCCGCAGGATCTCGGCATCCGCCGCCTGCTTCGCTTCGATCGCCGCGATCGTGTCGCTGCCCAGAGGCAGCCGCACGGGCGGGTTCGGCGCATCGGCGAACGCGACCAGCACCTGCGCGAGCTTGGCTGGATCGCCGGGCTGCTGATGGTTCAGCACCGACGCATGCGTGCGCACGGCACCGGCCGTGCCGTTGTAGTCGGCGATGCCGTGCGGGCTGACCGAGAGCGAGGACGCGTCGAGAAAATCCGTGCGGAAATAGCCGGGTTCGACCACCGTGACATGGATGCCGAGCGGCGCGAGCTCGGCGTGCAACGCTTCGGACAGCCCCTCGACCGCGAACTTGGTCGAGCAGTAGACGCCGAAGCCAGCCGCGCTGCGATAGCCGCCGACCGAGGAAATGTTGAGGATGCGGCCCGATCGGCGCGCCCGCATATGCGGCAGCACGGCACGGGTGACATTGAGCAGGCCGAACACATTGGTGCGGTAGAGCTGTTCCACCTCCTGGGCGCTCGCCTCCTCGACCGCGCCAAGCAGGCCGTAGCCGGCATTGTTCAGCAGCACGTCGATCACTCCGAAGCGGGCGATCGCAGCCTCGGCGGCTGCCAGAGCCTGTTTTTCCTCGGTCACGTCGAGCGACAGGGCAAGGAGCCTAGGATGCTCGCCCAGGGCTTCGATCACGGCCGGCGCGCGGCGGGCGGTGGCGACGACATTGTCGCCGCGCTCCAGGGCAAGGCGCGCGATACGTTGGCCGAAACCGCGTGATGCGCCGGTGATGAACCAGGTCTTCATGATCGATCTCCCTTCGATGCTGCGGATCATCCGCTGATCGAAGGGATAGGGTCTGCCGCCGGATCGGGCCGTCTGCCGATTTCGCTGACTGTCGCGATCTTGCGGTCCGGCGCTCAATGCGCCCGCTTGCGCGGCACGGCCACCGGCACAGGCTCATCCTCCGCCGTCGCCAGATGCCGACCCGCGACATGGAGCACGACATAGCCGATCACCGCCGACAGGGCCGAGCCGGCGAGCACGCCGATCTTGGTGGCGTCGTTGAGCGCGGCACTATTCGCGAAGGCCAGCGCCCCGATGAACAGGCTCATGGTGAAGCCGATGCCGCAAAGCAGCGAGACACCATAGAGCTGCGCCCAGGTCGCCTTGGCCGGCATGGTGCCGAGGCCGAGCCGGACCGCCAGCCAGGCGAAGCCGAAGACGCCGATCTGCTTGCCGAGGAAGAGCCCGAGCACGATGCCGAGCGGCACCGGCGTCAGCAGGAGCGAGGGCGACATGCCGGCGATCGAGACGCCGGCGTTGGCGAAGCCGAAGACCGGCACGATGAAATAGGACGACCACGGGTGGAGCTTGTGCTCCAGCGTGTGCAGTGGCGAATGCTCGGGCTCGTCGCTCTCTGTGCCGTGGCCGCCGATCGGAATGGTCAGCGCCAGCGCGACGCCGGCGAGCGTGGCATGGATGCCGGACTTCAGCACGAAGAACCAGAGCACGGCGCCGACGATGAGATAGAGCGGCAGCGAGCGCACGCCGCGCAGGTTGAGCGCGATCAGCACGGCGAGGCAGGCGGCGGCGCCGGCCAGCATCGGCAGCGAGAGGTCGCCGGAATAGAACAGGGCTATGATCAGGATCGCGCCGAGATCGTCGAGAATGGCGAGCGCGGTCAGGAATATCTTCAGCGAGACCGGCACGCGCGAGCCGAGGATGGCAAGCACGCCGAGCGCGAAGGCGATGTCGGTCGCGGCGGGGATCGCCCAGCCGCGTATCGCCTCGGCGTCACCGCGGGCAAGCGCGACATAAATCAGCGCGGGCGCGATCATGCCGCCGAGCGCGGCGAAGGCGGGCAAAGCGCGCCGGCTCCAGCTCGCGAGCTGGCCCTCGATGAACTCGCGCTTGATCTCCAGTCCGACGAGCAGGAAGAACAGCGCCATCAACGCGTCGTTGATCCAGTGCAGGACGGAGAGGCCCGCGACCTTCGTCTCCAGCACCTTGAAATAGAGCAGGCCGAGCGGCGAATTGGCGATGATCAGCGCGTTCGCCGCAGCGAGGACGAGCAGGACGCCGGCGGCGGCGCCGCTTTCGAAGAAGGCGTGCAGGGGCGAGCGGCGCTTGGGCGGCCATTCCGGCGCTTCGGCCTCGATCTGCTGCGCATCCTGGGTCACGCCGGCATCCCCTTCTTCTTGTCGCCGGATATCGCAGGCGCGCTGCGACATCCCGATGTCGGTTTCATTGCAGCCGGCGGTTGCGCCGCTGGGTGGCGAGTCGGCCTGCTCAAGTTGTGGAATAGAGCAGAGCGGGCGCGCCGCCGCATTCCATTTCGTCGCATCAGCGCCGGCGGAGCCGTTTTGTGCCGCCTGCCGATACAGCCGTAGCCGTCATCACCGCGAGGAGCACGGCCGTGCCGCCGAAGAGGGCAGGATATCCATAGCCTGCGATCAAGGGCGTACTGAGCAGCGGCGAGCAGAACTGGCCGATGAAGATCGAGGCGGTGAGGATGCCACCGGCGAGCCCGCGCTTCTGCGGCGGCGCCAGATTCAAGGCGAGGGCGACGAAGCTCGGCGAGACCAGCGCGTAGCCCGCGCCGATCGCGGCGACCGCGCCGAAGATCGATAGGGCCGTTGAGGCGGTGACCAGCAAGAGGAAGCCCAGCGCCATCGCTCCGTAGCCCAGCGCGAAGATGCCGGCATAGCCGGTGGCACGCTGGACACGGGGATAGAGCAGGGCGAAGCCGCCGCCCGACAGCATCAGCACGCCCAGCGCCGAGCCGGTCATGATGGCGCTGTCATAGCCCCGCGCATCCAGAAAGAAGGACAGCTGCGTCGGCATGACGAAGAAGATCATGTTCGTGGCGCCCTGCAGCAGCACGAGCAAGATCAGGAGAAGCCGCCAAGCGGGCTGATCGTCGTTCACACTCGCCGGCTTCGTGCCATCAGCCGGTAGCAGCCGCGGCGGATCGACGATGACCAGCCACATCAGCGGCAGGAAGGCGGCGGCGAGCCCGTAGATCGCGAAGGGCAGGCGCGGCGAAAGCGTCGCGGCCCAGCCGGCGGTCAGGATGAAGACGAGGCCGCCGAGATTGCGGGCCGAGATCTGCAGGCCGGTCAGGGCGTTGCGGTTGTCGCCGCTGAAATAGTCGCCGATCAGAGCCGTCTGCGCCGTCATGATCAGCGCAACCGCGATGCCGAGCACGAGGCGGCTCGCGAAGATCGTCGGCAGGTCGGGCAGCACGAGCCCGGCGCATCCCGAGACGACGAACAGCAGGACGCCGATGAGCAGCAGTCTGCGCCGCCCGGTCCGGTCGGCGGCGATTCCCGCCAGCGGGGCAAAGATCGCGACGCTGAGCGAGGGCGCCGGTACCAGCAGCCGCGTCAGCAGGGCGGCGTTGGGATCGTCCACGAACAGCCGCTCCAGCCCGGGCAGGGCCGGGGCGATCGTCGCGTTCGCCATGGTGGTGAGCGATGCCGCCATCAGAAGCGCGATGGCGCGCCGGTCCTGCCAGATCGGAATTTGCTTTGAAACGAGAATAGCTTCCATGATGAACCTCTTGCCGAAGTGAACCTTTCGGCAGAGCGTACGAATTCAAGTCGACTTGAGGTCAAGCATGCTTGTTCTGGACATAGGCGAGGTCGCGGAACGCTCGGGCGTGACGGCGTCGACGCTGCGCTACTACGAGGAGATCGGCCTCATTTCCTCCGTGGGCCGGTATGGCTTGCGGCGGCAGTTCGATGCCGACGTGCTGCTGAAGCTGTCGCTGATCGCCATGGGCAAGGCGGCCGGCTTCTCGCTGGAGGAGATCGCCGGCATGTTCGGGCGCGACGGCAGGCCCGAGATCCCGCGGGACCAATTGCGAACGAGGGCCGACAAGCTGCAACGGCAGATCATCGAACTGCGGGCGCTACGGGATATGCTCCGTCACGTCGCCGACTGTCCTGCTCCGAGCCATCTGGAATGCCCGACCTTCAGAGGCCTTTTGAAGGCCGCCTCGCACAGAAAGCTCGTCTATCACCCGTCCGGCGGTCGCAAACGGGCGTCGATGCGCGACTGATCTGCGGGGCCGAGGCCGGGATCCTCACGCCGGCTGCTGCCGTGGCGATCCTTCGTCCTTGGCCAGGAACTGCAGGATCGCAGCCATTGCGCCGACCAGGATCAGCGATACCCAGGCGATCGCATAGCTGCTGCTCCACTCGAAACTCAGCCCGCCGAGCCAGGCGCCGAGAAAGGCTCCGAGCTGATGGCTCAGGAACATCACGCCGAAAAGCGTCCCGAAATTCGCCGTGCCGAAGCGTGAGTTGATCAAGCCACTGACCGGCGGCACGACGCTGAGCCAGAGCAGCCCCATGGCGGCAGCGAAGACCAGGGTCGTCTCGACACTGACGGGCAGGGCAAAGAACACGGCGATCGAGGCGGTTCGCAGCAGATAGATCAGCGCCAGTACCGTCCGGTTGCCCCAGAGCTGGCAGAGATACCCGGCGACGAGGGTGCCGACCGCATTGCAGATGCCGATCAGCGCCAGCGCCTCGGCGCTGACTGACGGCGGCAGGCCGCAGATCGCGATGTATTTCGGCAGATGCGTCGCGATGAAGATCAACTGGAAGCCGCAGGCGAAGAAGGCGATCGTCGAGATCACGAAGGAGCGGTCGGCCATCGCCTCGGCGATCGCGCGGCGCGGGTCAGGCTTCTCTTGCGACGGGCCAGCTGCGCTGCCGCCTGATCGGAAGAGCAAGGCGAGTGCCGCCATGCCGGCCGCCAGCGCGGCCAAGCCGCCGAGAGCTCCCTGCCACGACCAGCGCTCGATCAACGCCTGCGTCGTCGGCGCCAATACGAAGGTGCCGAGCGAGCCGGTTGCAGCGAGGATCGCGATTGCGGTTGCGCGCACGGCAGGGGAGGCGAGGCGCGAGATGATGCCGACCAGCACGCCATGCGAGGTGCCGGCGACGGCAAGGCCGATCATCAGCCCGCCGCCGAGCTGCAGGCCGAGCTGGCTGCCGGTGCCGATCAGATAGAGGCCGGCGCAGAACAGCGCCGATGAGCCGATCACGACGATACGCCCGCCATAGCGGTCGCAGAGCGCGCCCATGAAAGGCTGGCCGATCCCCCAAGCCAGGTTCTGCAGCGCCATGGCGAAACCGAAGCCTGCGACGGAAACCCCGGCGCCGCGCACCATCGGCTCCATGAACAGGCCGAGGCTCTGCCGCAAGCCCATCGAGATCGACAGGATCGTCCCGGCTGCGATCAGGGCCAGAATCAGCGCAGGCGGCCAGGATTTGGATGTCGGTGTCGGCACGATCGGTCTCCCCGCGAAAGCAAGGGGACGATAGGCGCCGGTCGATCAGATGAAATTCACTAGTCGGTATACCGGGCAGCATGCGCGGAGCGGGTGACTTGGCCCCACGGCCTGCTCCCTGCCCCGGGCGAGATGGCTCTCGACGAGGACGCCCGCCGCCTCGCCCGCAGACAGCGCGTAGCTGGTGTCGCGATGGATCAGCATCTGCGCGATCGCACCTTCGACGAGGATCGCGAGCTGCCGGGCGACCGGCTCCGGCCCGGCAAGGCCAGCCTCGCGCAGTTCCCCGGCGAGCCAGGCTTCGAAGCGGCGCTTGTGGCTGGCCGCCATCGCGACCGCCGGATGGCCGGGCTGGCCTGCGAGCTCGACCGCGGCGCGGGTGAAGCCGCAGCCGCGCCATTTCGGGCGCTTCGCATGCTCGGCCAGCTCGCCGAACAGGGTCGCGATCCGCTCAGGCAATGGCCGGCCGGGATCGCCGAGCCATTGCCGGTAGCGCTCGATCGCAGCTGTGTCGCGCGCGCCGAGATAGGCGGCGATCAGCTCGTCCTTGCTCTGGAAGTGATTATAGAGCGTGCGCTTGGTGACGCCTGCCGCCTCGGCGATCGCATCGACGCCGACGCTGTGCAGGCCATGGCCATAGAACAGCGTCTCGGCTGCGGCGATGATCCGGGAGCGCGTGTCGGATTGAGTCATCTCCCCCCGCTTTCGATTGCTGAGGTGGCGGCGGCAGTTGCCTCGCCCCGGTCGATGTTACACTGCCCTCATCCAGCCTCGCCCCGCCATCCCCCAAGAGCTTCTTCCGCGGCTATCTATCACTTGGACAGCCTCACCGTGCGTGATAGGGACCGCGCACGGGGCTGGGCCGCGATCGGCCGCCGCATTCTTCAGGAGCCGGACATGACCGACGCCGCGCGCAAGCACCTCTCCAACTCCTTCTTCGGCGCCGGCCTTGCCGATGTCGATCCCGAGATCGCCCGCGCCATCGAGCTCGAACTCGGTCGCCAGCGCGACGAGATCGAGCTGATCGCCTCCGAAAACATCGTCTCGCAGGCCGTGCTCGAAGCGCAGGGCTCGGTGATGACCAACAAATACGCCGAGGGCTATCCGGGCCGGCGCTATTATGGCGGCTGCCAGTTCGTCGACATCGCCGAGAAGCTCGCGATCGAGCGCGCCTGCCGCCTGTTCGACTGCCAGTTCGCCAATGTCCAGCCGAATTCGGGCTCGCAGGCCAACCAGGCCGTGTTCATGGCGCTGATGCAGCCGGGCGACACCTTCATGGGTCTCGACCTCGCCGCCGGCGGCCATCTCACCCACGGCGCCCCGGTCAACCAGTCGGGCAAGTGGTTCAAGGTCGTGCCCTATGGCGTCTGCGTCGTCGACCAGATCATCGACTATGACGCGATGGAGCGCCTCGCCGTCGAGAACAAGCCGAAGATCATCGTCGCCGGCGGCTCGGCCTATGCCCGCCACTGGGACTTCGCTCGCTTCCGCGAGATTGCCGACAAGGTCGGTGCCTATTTCATGGTCGACATCGCCCATTTCGCCGGGCTGGTCGCCGGCGGCGCGCATCCCTCGCCGTTCCCGCACGCCCATGTCGTCACCACCACCACCCACAAGACGCTGCGCGGCCCGCGCGGCGGCATGGTGCTGACCAATGACGAGGCGATCGCCAAGAAGATCAACTCGGCCGTGTTCCCGGGCCTGCAGGGCGGCCCGCTGATGCACGTCATCGCCGCCAAGGCCGTCTCGTTCCACGAGGCGCTGCAGCCGGAGTTCAAGACCTACGCCCACGCCGTCGTCGCCAACGCCAAGGCGCTGGCCGAGACGCTGAAGTCGAAGGGCTTCGACCTCGTCACCGGCGGCACCGACAACCACCTGATGCTGGTCGACCTGCGCTCGAAGAAGGTCACCGGCAAGGCGGCCGAGGCTGCGCTGGGGCGCGCCCACATCACCTGCAACAAGAACGGCATCCCCTTCGATCCGGAGAAGCCGATGGTCACCTCCGGCATTCGTCTCGGCACCCCGGCGGCGACCTCGCGCGGCTTCGGCGTCGCCGAGTTCAAGAAGGTCGGCGAGCTGATCGCCGAGGTTCTGGACGGCCTCGCCGCCAATGGCGAAGAGGGCAACGCCGCCGTCGAGCAGGCGGTCAAGGCCAAGGCCCACGAGCTGACCGCGCGCTTCCCGATCTACTGAGCGGGAAGAGGCCGGGACCAGTCTTTAAGGGAAGGTCCCGGTCAGCTTGATCATGAACAGGTTCTCCGGGCCGCCGGGCGCATCGCCCCGGTTGGTCCGGCTCAGCTCGGCGTTGAGGTCGAGCCCCTTCATGACCTTGTAACCGGCCGAGGCGCTGCCGCCGAACTGGCCGTCCTTGACCTGTGCGGCGACGGCGACGTTGAAGCGGTCCTCCGTCGCGCTCAGCTTGAGATTGAGGTCGACGGTCGGCTTGGTCACGTCCTTCTTGATGATGCCGCTGAGCTCGAACGAGCCGTACTGGACCATAACCTCGCCCTCGACCTTCTCGATCGCGGCCGACTTGGTCACGACCTGAAGCGAAAGATCGAGCTTCAGCCGCTCCCATTTCAGCTTGCCGGTCAATTTGGCGCCGACCAGCTCGGCCGTCGGATCGAAGACGATGCCGCCGACGCCGAGCTTGAGCGCGCCGAGCTTGACCACCTCGAATTTCAGCTTCTCCAGCTGCTGCAGGCCGAGCGTCACCGCGCCATTGTTCGGCTTGGTGACGAACAGGGCCGCGCCCGCCCCGAGCGCGAGCGCGGCGCCGACGACGTAGACGATGCCCTTGTGCTGATCGACCCAAACGCCGAGCGCTGACGAGCTGGCGGCCTCCTTGAAGGCGTCGACCTGCTTCTCCAGAGATTTATAGGCCGACGACTTCTTGATCTGCTTGAAATACTCGTCGGCCGCCTTGGACAGGACGTCGTCGCCGATCGAGCGCAGCTTCTGGATATCCTCGGGCGAAAGCTGGGTCGTCTGGCTTTTCAGCTTGGCGTTCGCAAAGCTCAGCAGCCCCTTTTGTGCCGTCGACAGCACGACCGGGCTCTTGAGGATCTCGGCGAGACGTTCGGGAGACCTGTGGATCTCGCTGTCGAGAAGGTCGAAGGCCAGGACGACCAGGCCGCCAAAGGCGTCGCCGACATTGTCATTGGACATCTGCGAAACTCCGATTGGCAGGCGATGGGGTCGGCAGTCAGGCGCAGGCGGGTCGCAGGACGATAGCTTGCCATGGGAAGGCCAATCGCCTGTCGTCATTTTTGCGAGGGTCGCGGCCGGTAGCCGGACGGTCACGCGGTCTCGTGCGTGCCCCTTGCCGCCGGCTGGTCGTTTTTCGCTGGCCTGCGACGGCATGGCTGAGGCAATGAAGGGCCGCGGACGGTATCGTCCCTCAAGTCAACCTCGAGGCCCAGTTCATGCGCTGTCCCTATTGCGGCTCGCTCGATACCCAGGTGAAGGATTCGCGGCCGACCGACGACCACGCCTCGATCCGGCGCCGGCGCGTCTGCCCGGATTGCGGCGGCCGCTTCACCACCTTCGAGCGCGTGCAGCTGCGCGAGCTCACCGTAGTCAAGCGCTCGGGCCGGCGCACCGCCTTCGACCGCGACAAGCTGCAGACCTCGATCGAGGTGGCGCTGCGCAAGCGTCCGGTCGCGCCCGAGCGGATCGAGCGCATGGTCAACGGCATCGTCCGCCAGCTCGAAAGCTCCGGCGAAGGCGAGATCCAGAGCTCGGCGATCGGCGAGCTGGTGATGGAGGGACTGAAGTCGCTCGACGACGTCGCCTATGTCCGCTTCGCCTCGGTCTACCGGAATTTCCGCGAGGCCCGTGATTTCGAGGAACTGCTCGGCCAGCTCGGCGGCGATGAGATCGAGCCCGCGACCAAGCCGGCGCCTGCCCGCGACGATGCCTGATCAGGACGCGATCGACCGCGCCTTCATGGCGCGGGCCTTGGAACTCGGCGCGCGCGGTCTCGGTCAGACCTGGCCGAATCCGAGCGTCGGCGCTGTGGTCGTGCAGAATGGTCCGGATGGTCCCGTCATCGTCGGCGAGGGCCGCACGCAACCGGGCGGCCGCCCGCATGCCGAGGCGATGGCTTTCGAGCAGGCCGGCGCAGCCGCGAGCGGCGGCACGCTTTACGTCACGCTGGAGCCCTGCTCGCATCGCACGATCCGTGGCGGCACGCCTTGCGTCGAACGCACCTTGCTCGCCGGCGTCAGGCGCGTGGTCTCGGCTATGGCCGACCCCAATCCGCAGATCGCCGGCCTCAGCCACGCTTTGCTGCGCATGGCGGGTGTGGAGGTCGTCACCGGCTTGCTGGAGGACGAGGCGCAGCGCAGCCATCGCGGCCATGTCCTGCGGGTGACGCAAGGGCGGCCGATGGTGACCTTCAAGGTCGCGCGCACGGCGGACGGCTTCGCCGGCGGGGCGGGGGGCGCGCGCCTTGCCATCTCCTGTCCGGAATCGGGTGAGTGGGTGCATCGCCTGCGCGCCAGCCATGATGCGATCATGCTCGGCATCGGCAGCGTTCTCGCCGACGATCCGCTGCTGACGGTGCGCCTGCCGGGAATGGAAGTCCGCTCGCCGGTCCGCGTCGTGCTCGATTCTTCCCTGCGCCTGCCGCTGACCGCCAAGCTGGTGCAAGGGGCGGCGACAGTGCCGCTCTGGGTGATAGCGGCCGAGGATGCGCCGGTTGCGGCCGAGGAGAAGCTGGTCGCCGCTGGCGTCGAGGTGATGCGCGTCTCGCGCGGCGCCGACGGCCATCTCGATCTGCTTGAGGCGCTGCGCCTGCTGGCGACGCGCGGCATCACCCGCATCTTCTCGGAAGGCGGCCCGACGATCGGCGAGCAACTCGCCCTGCAGGGCCTCGCCGACGAGGTCATCGTCTCGACCTCGCCGAAGCCGCTCGGGGCCGAGGGCATCGTCGCCGTCAGGCCGGGGCTTGCGGCGCTGCTCGCCGATCCCGAAATCTACGCCGTCACGCAAGCCGGGCAGATCGGCTGCGACCGTTTCGAAGTTTTCACGAGGATCGCCTGATGTTCACCGGCATCGTCACCGCCATCGGCACCGTCACCCGCGCCGAGACCAAGGGCCCGAGCCTCAAGCAGTTCGATTTGTCCTGCCCCTGGGAAGCCTCCGGCATCGAGCTCGGCGCCTCGATCTGCTGCGCCGGCGTCTGCCTGACCGTGACGGCGCTGAAGCCGCGCGAGGAGGGCGAGCCCGGCTGCGTCTTCCAGGTCGAGACCGCGGCCGAGACCCTGGCGAAGACCAGGGTCGCCGAATGGATGCCCGGCACCAAGATCAACCTCGAGCGCTCGCTGAAGATGGGCGACGAACTGGGCGGCCATCTCGTCACCGGCCATGTCGACGGCGTCGGCACCATCCTGAAGATCGACGAGATCGCCGCTGACCCGAACGAACCCTGGGGCGCGACGGCGCGTTTCCATATCCGCGCGCCGCAGGGGCTTGCCCGCTTCATCGCCGCCAAGGGCTCGATCTGCCTCGATGGCACCTCGCTGACCGTGAACAGCGTCGAGGACGACGTCTTCACGGTGCTGCTGATCCCGCATTCCTTCAGCGTCACCACCTGGGGTGAGCGCCGGAAGGGGGACGGCGTCCATGTCGAGGTCGATCTGATGGCGCGGTATGCCGCGCGGCTTGCGGAGGCGCGCCCGGGCGGCTAACCAGCGTCCTCAATCCCAGACGAGGAATGTCACCATGGCCGGATCCCGGCAATCATCGGCCGTTTCGGTCACTCCGCTCGACGGCGCCCGCGTGCTCGTCGTCGAGGCCCGCTTCTATGATGGCCTCGCCGACGAGCTCCTCGCCGGCGCCACCGCCGTGCTGGAGAAGGCCGGTTGCCGCGTCGACGTCGTCACCGTGCCCGGCGCGCTCGAAATCCCCTCCGCCATCGTCATCGGCTTGCGCGCCGCCGATGAGGCGGTCGATCCCTATGAGGCCGTCATCGCGCTCGGCACCGTCATCCGTGGCGAGACCGGCCATTACGACATCGTCGCTGGCGAGAGCTCGCGCGCGCTGATGGACCTGTCGGTCGCCTTCGCCCTGCCGCTCGGCAACGGCATCCTGACCGTCGAGAACGATGCCCAGGCCTGGGCCCGCGCCAACCGCAGCGAGATGGACAAGGGCGGCGGCGCGGCGGAAGCTGCGCTCGCGGTGCTGCGTTACAAGCGCTCGCTGGCGGAGGAGTCGAAATGAGCCGATCCGAGATGCGCCGCGGCGCGCGGCTCTCGGCCGTCCAGGCGCTCTACGAGATGGAGGTCGGCGGGCGCGGCGTGGTCGAGGCCATGGCCGAGTTCGAAGCCTTCTGGATCGGCAAGGAGGTCGAGGATATCGAGCTCCCCAAGGCCGAGATCGCCTTCTTCCGCGATCTGCTCGGTGGCGTCGTGCGCGAGCAGCGTCTGGTCGACCGCTCGGTCGACGATCTCCTGGCCTCCGGCTGGCCGCTGAAACGCGTCGAGGCCGTCGTGCGCGCCATCCTGCGCGCCGGCGCCTACGAGCTCGCCTTCCGCAAGGACGTGCCGGCCCGCGCCGTGATCTCGGAATATGTCGCAGTCGCCCGCTCTTTCTACGAGGGCGAGGAGGTCGGCATGGTCAATGCGGTGCTCGACAAGATGGCCCGCGACGTCCGCGCCGAGGAATTCGACGCGCCGGCGGCGTGAGCGGCGCCGTGGCCGGAACCCAATCCCCCGGTGAATTCGAGCTGATCGCCCGCTATTTCGCGCCGATCGCCGGCCGCGATGGGCTCGGCCTCGTCGACGACGCTGCCCTGCTGCGCCCGGCGCGCGGCTATGAGCTCGTCATCACCGCCGATGCACTGGTCGCCGGCGTGCATTTCTTCCCGGACGATCCGCCAGCCTCGATCGGGCGCAAGGTGCTTGGCGTCAATCTGTCGGATCTCGCCGCCAAGGGCGCCAAGCCTGACGGTTTCGTGCTGACGCTGGCTTTGCCCAAGGGCTGGACGGAAGGATGGCTCGCCGGTTTCGCCGAGGGACTCGCTGCCATGGCGGGCGAGGGCGCCTGCCCGCTGATCGGCGGCGACACCGTCTCGACCGCCGGCCCGCTGACGCTGTCGATCACCGCTTTCGGCAGCGTTCCCGCCGGCCGCATGGTGCTGCGCTCCGGTGCGAAGCCGGGCGATGTCGTCGCCGTCACCGGCACGATCGGCGATGGCGCGCTCGGGCTGAAGGCGCATGGGCCGGACCGCCCGGCATGGGTCGGCAAGCTCTCCGAGGCTGATCGCGCGTTCCTCGCCGACCGCTATCTGCACCCGCAGCCGCGAACCGCACTCGCAGCTGCCCTGCAGGCACATGCCTCGGCGGCGATGGACATCTCCGACGGCCTCGTTGGCGATCTCGCCAAGCTGCTGGCAGCCTCGAAGGCAGGCGCCGAGATCGATCTCGACGCCGTGCCTTTCTCGCCCGCGGCCCGCAATGCCGTCATGGCCGATCCCGCATTGGCGGAACTGGCCTGGACGGGCGGAGACGACTACGAAATTCTCTGTGCGGTCCCAGAAGGAGAATATCCTTCTCTCGCCGCTGCGGCTAAGGCGGCGGGGCTTGGCTTGGCACGCATCGGGCGTGTCACTGCCGAGGCAGGGAGCGTGCGCTATACCGAAGCGGGCCGGCCGCGAACCTTCGCGCGCGGCTCCTTCGCTCATTTTTAGAAAGCGGCCGCGCGGCCGCGAAGGGCGGCGGCTGCGATGAACCAGCATGTTCCGGTGATGGATGGCGATACGCTCGCCAGGCGCAACGCGCTGGTGCTCGCCGGCGCGCAGGCGCTCGGCGGCGCGAGCCCGGCGATCGTGATCTCGCTCGGCGGCATCGTCGGCTCGCAGCTGGTCTCGAACCAGGCCTTCGCCACCGTCCCGGTCAGCCTGATGCAGCTCGGCCTCGCCGCCGGCGTCATCCCGGCCGCGTTCATGATGCGTCGGCTCGGCCGCCGCAGCGGCTATGTCATCGGCGCGCTGATCGGTGCGATCGGCGCGGCCATTGCCGCCACCGGTATTGCCGAGCGGCTGTTCTGGCTGTTCTGCCTCGGGACTTTCCTCTGCGGGCTCTACGGCTCCTATGTCCAGAGCTACCGCTTCGCCGCGGCCGATACGGCGAGCGAGAGCTTCAAGCCGCGCGCCATCTCCTGGGTGATGATCGGCGGGCTGGCGGCGGCGGTGATCGGACCGCAATCGGTCTTCTGGACGCGCGACCTGACGCCGGCTGCCCCCTTCGCCGCGAGCTTCCTGGCCCAGGGCGTGCTCGCTCTCATCGCCATCGGCGTCGTTCTGGCCCTGCGCGCGCCGCCGGTGGCCACGGTCAAGGCCAGCGGTGGCCGGCCACTTCCCGAGATCATGCGCCAACCCAGGTTCATCGCCTCGGTGATCGCGGCGCTGGTCACCTACGGGCTGATGAGCTTCGTCATGACGGCGGCGCCGCTCGCCATGGTCGGCTGCGGCCACAGCGTCGGTGACGCGGCGCTGGGCATCCAGTGGCATGTGCTCGCCATGTTCGCGCCGAGCTTCTTCACCGGCCGCCTGATCGCCCGCTTTGGCAAGGAGAAGCTCACTGCTGCCGGCCTTGTACTCACCGCGCTCGCGGCGGTGGTCGGCCTCACCGGCCTCAGCGTCGCGCATTTCTGGATCGCGCTCGTGCTGCTCGGGGTCGGCTGGAATTTCGGCTTCATCGGCGCGACTGCGCTGGTCACCGACTGCTACCGGCCGGAGGAGCGGGTCAAGGTTCAGGCCGCCAACGACTTCCTCGTCTTCGGCTCGGTCGCTATCGCCTCCTTCTCCTCGGGCGGGCTGCTCAGCGCCGGCGGCTGGGACAGCGTCAACTGGCTGGTCTTTCCGCCGGTCGCGATCGCGCTGGCGCTGGTCGCCTGGCAGGGCTTGCAGAGGCGGGTGGCGGCGTGATCCTTGCGGGGTAGGCCGCTTCAAGCAGGAGACCTCGCATGCGCCCGCACCAGCTTCCCCAGTTCGCCGGCCGCCCCGTCGCGGGCGCGATCGGCCACAACCGCGGCGTCGTGCAGAGGAACTACGCCTTCATGCCGCCCGAGGGCGTGCTGGTCAGCCGGCTGCCGCATTTTGAGAAGACCATTGCGCGCATTCTCGCGGCGCCGGTGCTCGGGGCCCAATTCGCGCAATATGTGCTCGAGATCGAGCCTGGCGGCGGCACGCTCGCGCCCTTCGCCGAGGACGACGTCCAGCACTTCTACTACGGCCTCTCAGGCGAGGCGGCGTTCGCCATCGACGGTTCGGCCGGCACCTCCTTCCGCCCCGGCAGCTTTGCCTATGTCCCGGGCGGGATGCGATTTTCGCTGCGCAACGACAGCGGCGCTGCGGTGCGCGTGCTCGCCTTGCGCAAGCGCTACGAGCCGGCGCCCAGCCTCGCCGTGCCTGAGCCGATCCTGTCGCATCGCGACGCTGTGCCGCTGACCAACCACACCGGCATGGAGGGGCGCGGCTTCCAGTTCCTGCTGCCCTATGGCGACATGCGCTTCGATTTCGAGATGAACCTGATGTGGTTCAAGCCCGGCGCGTTTTTCCCCGATGTCGAGACCCATGTGATGGAGCATGGGCTCTACATGCTGGAAGGGCAGGGCCTCTATTTCCTCGGGCAGGACTGGCACGAGATCTGGGCCGAGGACTTCATCTGGATGGGCGGCTACTGCCCGCAGCAATTCTATCCGACCGGCTTCGGCGACGCCTGCTACCTGCTCTACAAAAACGTCAATCGGGACGTGGCGCTTTAGAGCCATTCTCGAAAGCTCGCGGCCGAACGGCACAATGCTGTGCTGAGCCCTGACATTCTCCCAAAATTGTCAGCCGACCCGTTTGCGATTCTGGCGGAAACTGGGCAACAATCCTCCCCGACACTGGTGATCGGCGCTGTTGGCCTGATTCTTTGCGAGGCCGACTGAGCCGTTCCTTGCGTTCAAAGAACCGGAAAACCGGCTCCGTCGGGGCGTCCTGCCCCGGATGACGAATTCTCAGGGATAGGAAATTCGATGTCGGCCTTGCTCATCATCATTGTCTTGAGTGCGTTATCGATCGTCTACGGCTTATGGGCCTATGGCGACGTGATGAAACGCGATGCCGGCAGCCAGCGCATGCAGGAGATTTCCGGCGCGGTGGCGGAAGGCGCGCAGGCTTATCTCAAGCGCCAGTACATGACGATCGGCATGGTCGGCGTCGTGCTCTTCCTCGGCCTGACCTGGCTGCTCGGCGCCTATGTCGGCATCGGCTTCCTGATCGGCGCCGTGCTCTCGGGCGTCGCCGGCTTCATCGGCATGAACGTCTCTGTCCGCGCCAACGTCCGCACCGCCCAAGCCGCGATGAAGTCGCTCGGCGACGGCCTCGACGTCGCCTTCAAGGCGGGCGCGGTCACCGGCATGCTGGTCGCCGGTCTCGCTCTGCTCGGCGTCGCCTGCTATTACGGCTTCCTCACCGGCGTGAAGAGCTTCGCCCCCTCGGACCGCGTCGTCATCGATTCGCTCGTCGCACTGGGCTTCGGCGCCTCGCTGATCTCGATCTTCGCCCGTCTCGGCGGCGGCATCTTCACCAAGGGCGCCGACGTCGGCGCCGACCTCGTCGGCAAGGTCGAGGCCGGCATTCCCGAGGATGATCCGCGCAACCCGGCGACGATCGCCGACAATGTCGGCGACAATGTCGGCGACTGCGCCGGCATGGCGGCCGACCTGTTCGAGACCTATGCGGTGACGCTGGTCGCGACCATGGTGCTCTCCGCGATCTTCTTCGCCGGCCAGCCCGTGCTCGGCGCGATGATGCTCTACCCGATGGCGATCGGCGCGGCTTGCGTCGTCACCTCGATCATCGGCACCTTCTTCGTCAAGCTTGGCGCCAACCAGTCGATCATGGGCGCGCTCTACAAAGGCTTCATCGCCGCGGGCGTGCTCTCGGTCGGCGCGATCGCCGCGGTCAACTACCTGATGTTCGGCGGCTTCGCCGCCTCGTTCACCACGGGGCAGGGCGCGACCTTCACCTCGGGCGCCCTGTTCGGCTGTGCGCTGGTCGGCCTCGCGGTCACGCTGCTGATCGTCGTCATCACCGAGTACTACACCGGCACCGGCAAGCGCCCGGTCGTCTCGATCGCCCAGGCCTCGGTCACCGGCCACGGCACCAACGTCATCCAGGGCCTCGCGGTCTCGCTGGAATCGACGGCGCTGCCGACCATCGTGATCATCGCCGGCATCATCGTCTCCTATGGCCTCGCCGGCCTGTTCGGCATCGCCATCGCCACCACCGCCATGCTGGCGCTGGCCGGTGTCGTCGTCGCGCTCGACGCCTTCGGCCCGGTTACCGACAACGCCGGCGGCATCGCCGAGATGGCCGGCCTGCCCAAGGAGGTTCGTCACTCCACCGACGCGCTCGACGCGGTCGGCAACACCACCAAGGCGATCACCAAGGGCTACGCGATCGGCTCGGCCGGCCTCGGCGCGCTGGTGCTGTTCGCCGCCTATACCTCGGACCTCAACTTCTTCGTGGCCGAGGCCAACAAGGCGGGTTCGACCACCTTCCAGTACTTCAAGGGCGTCACCGTCGACTTCACCCTGTCGAACCCCTATGTCGTCGTCGGCCTGCTGCTCGGCGGCCTGATCCCCTTCCTCTTCGGCGGCATGGGCATGACCGCCGTCGGCAAGGCGGCGGGCTCGGTGGTCGAGGAGGTGCGCCGGCAGTTCCGGGAGAAGCCCGGCATCATGCAGGGCACGGATCGGCCGGATTATGCCCGCGCCGTCGACCTGCTGACCAAGGCGGCGATCAAGGAAATGGTGCTGCCGTCGCTGCTGCCGGTGCTGGCGCCGATCGTGACCTTCTTCGTCATCAACGCGATCGCCGGCAAGAACCAGGCCTTCGCGGCCGTCGGCGCCATGCTGATGGGCGTGATCGTCACCGGCATCTTCGTCGCGATCTCGATGACCTCGGGCGGCGGCGCCTGGGACAATGCCAAGAAGAGCTTCGAGGACGGCTTCGTCGACAAGGACGGCGTGCGCCATCTCAAGGGCTCGGAGGCGCACAAGGCCTCGGTCACCGGCGACACCGTCGGCGACCCCTACAAGGACACGGCGGGCCCCGCCGTGAACCCCGCGATCAAGATCACCAACATCATCGCGCTCCTGCTGCTCGCCATCCTGGCGCATAGCTGAGCAGGCAACACGGCCTGTCGAAGTGAAGCCCTGCGGAGCGATCCGCGGGGTTTTTCCTTGCCGCACAAAGACTTGCGCGAAGCAGCGGAATCAATCCCGGAGGGACTTGAATCGGTCCGGGAACCTACGGCCAGAACCGTAGCGTTCCAGCACGACGCGCCCGCCGTCGCCTGTCATGGTCCCGGCCATCCAAGGAGGACCTGATGACCACCCCAGCCGCTTCCACCACCGCACGATCCGGGCATCCGACCGATCTTGCCGCGCTGCTCGTGCTGGCGACGCTCTGGGGCGCCTCCTACAGCTTCATCAAGCTCGGGGTCGAGACGATCCCGCCGCTGACCCTGATCGCGGCACGGACGCTGATCGCCGGCGTGCTCCTCATCGTCGTCATCCGCTGGCGCAGCCTTGCCCTGCCGCGCGATCCCGTCATCTGGCGGCGCTTCCTGATCCAGGCCTGCCTCAACAGCGCCGTGCCGTTCACGCTGATCGCCTGGGCCGAGACCAGCGTCGATGCTGGCCTTGCGACGATCCTCAATGCCGGTTCGCCGATCTTCGCCTTCCTGCTCAGCCTGCTGCTGTTTCGGGCCGAGGCCGCAGCCGGCCGCAAGCTGCTTGGCGTCGTGGCCGGCTTGCTCGGCGTCTGCCTGATCATCGGCGTCGAGGCGCTGTCGGGCTTCGGCCGCGAGCTCTGGGCGCAGCTCGCTCTGGTCGCGGCGGCGGCCTGCTATGGCGGGGCAGCGCTGTTCGGGCGCAATTTCAAGGGGCTCGACCCGATCATGCCGGCCGCCGGCTCGCTGATCTGCGGCGCCGTAATCCTGATCCCGTTCAGCCTGCTCGTCGATCGGCCCTGGACGCTCTCGCCATCGAGCGAATCGGTCCAGGCGCTGCTGGCGCTGTCGGTGTTCTCGACTGCGCTCGCCTTCATCCTCTATTTCCGGCTGATCGACCGGCTCGGCACGGTCGGCACCACCTCGGTCGCCTATCTGCGCGTGCCGACCGGTGTCGCCATCGGTGTCCTCTTCCTCGGCGAGCGCCTGAGCACGACCGCCTGGGCCGGGCTTGCGCTGGTGATCGTCGGCGTGTTCGCGATGACGCTGCCGGAGCGGAGGCCGAAAGGCGCCTGAGGAGTACGAAACCGCCCCCCCAAAAAAAAGAACCCCGCGGCAGTGCCGCGGGGCTTTTTTTCATGCCGCGAGGAGAAACGCTCGTCAGGAGCCGAACGGCGTGAACTTGGTGACGCCACGGAACAGGTTGCGCAGGAAGCTCTGCTCCTCGCCGCCGGTTGCGGTGGTGCGGCTGATGAAGTCGAAGATCACGCCG
Organism: Allobosea sp. GW821-FHT10B12; assembly: GCF_059415545.1. Classification (NCBI taxonomy): domain Bacteria; kingdom Pseudomonadati; phylum Pseudomonadota; class Alphaproteobacteria; order Hyphomicrobiales; family Alloboseaceae; genus Allobosea; species Allobosea sp. GW821-FHT10B12. Next base: position 68,549 of record NZ_JBWKNL010000008.1, on the reverse strand, counting down.
TCCTGCAGGCCGTAATTGGCGATGCGTTCGACCTTGAAGCCCTTGTTGAAATAGATCACCAGCACGTTCTGGTCGATGACGCTGAAATCCTGGAACTGGAAGCGCCGGCGAACCTTCTGGCTGATGTAGTAGAAGGTCCGGTTGCCGACGGTCGAGGTGGTCGACGGCGTGCCGAGCGTGGTCAGCACCGTCTGTACGTCCATGCCGACCTTCACCTTGGCGATCAGCTCGTCGTCCATGACGAAGCCGCGGGTGAACTCCTCGTTGAGGCCGGCCGAGGTGCGGACGCGGAAGCCGAGATTGGTGGCGTTGCCGCAGCCGGCCAGCGCCAGCGCAGCGGTCAGCGAGCCGATCAGGGCGGTACGGCGGGTCGGAGCAGTCATGCGTGGCGGATCCGAAGGGGAGGCGCGCGGAGCTGCCGCGCTTGTCAGGGTGGGTGCGCTTGGCGTAACGCCCGAGCATGGCTTTGGCAAGGCAAGTCGCTTTTTAGTCAAGCAAGTCGGGAAAGGTGGGGTAGGGCTGTGATCTTCGGCCTGTTCGGCAGGAAGCGCGCGCGCACGGCGCCGGTCAACGTATTGCTGGAGCGCATTGTCGGCGCCTCGCGCCAGCCCGCCCTTTATCTGCAAGGCGGCATTCCGGATGACTTCGAAGGGCGTTTCGAGGCGTTGACGCTGCATCTTTTCCTGGTGCTGCGTCGCCTGCGCGAATTGCCGGCGCCGGCGGCTGACGCGGCGCAGGATCTGATCGACGCCAGCTTCGCCTATCTCGAGCTCGGCTTTCGCCAGGGCGGCATCAGCGACGTCGCCGTGCCGAAGCGGATGAAGAAGATCGGCCGCAGCTTCTATGGCCGTCTTGGCGGCTATGAGGAGGCGTTCGCCTCAAAGCAGGCTGAGGCCTTCGAGGCAGCGCTCATCCGCAATATTGCACCCGGGGTTGCCGCATCGGCGCTCGCACGCCATGTCAGGGCGGCTGCGCTCGTCTTGGCCACGCGCTCGCTCGACGATATCCTTGCCGCCGATCCCTTGTTCCCACCTTTCTCCGACAGCGTTACCGCATGACCGTTTCCGATCAGGACAAGTTACCGCTTCGCCGCCCGATCCGGGTCGAGAGCATCACCTTGCGCCCGGTCGCGCTCGAGATCGTGCCGGAACAGGGCGATCTTGCCGCGATCGCGGCCTTTCTCGGCGTGGCCTCGGTCGAGGCGCTGAAGGCGAGCTATTCGCTCTCGCGCAACGGCGAGCGGGTGAAGCTCGAAGGCATGATCAAGGCGGGGCTGCACCAGAACTGCGTCGTCACGCTCGAGGCCTTCCCGGTCGAGCTCAACGTACCGGTCAAGCTCGATTTCGTGCCGGAGGAAGAGATCGCCGCAATGGCGCAGCCGTCCGAGGACGACGAGATCGACATCGAGGTGCTGCTCAACGAGGAGGAGCAGCCGGAGCCGATCGTCGACGGCGCGATCGATCTCGGTGCGGTCACGCTCGAATTCCTGGCGCTGTCGCTCGATCACTATCCGCGCAAGCCTGGCGTGGAGTTCAGCGAACCGGCTCCCGAGACGCCGGCCGAATCGCCCTTCGCTGCGCTCCTGCAGCTGAAGCGCGAGCAATGACTGCCAAAAACCTCAACACCTTGGCTTGCGGCGGGCGGCCAACCCGCTATTGTCCGCCGCCCGCCCGGCCGCCCCGGCAGGGGGCGCAGCGCCTGGAATCGATCACCTCCGCATGACACGTCCGGTTACAATCGCGCTCGACGCCATGGGCGGTGATCACGGCCCATCCGTGGTCATTCCGGGCGCCGCCATCACGCTCGAACGCCGCCCCGACACGAAGTTCGTGATCTTCGGCGACGAGGCGCTGGTCGTGCCGCTGCTCGACGCGCATCCGCAATTGAAGGCCGTCACCACCTTCCACCACACCGAGGTCTCGGTGAAGATGGACGACAAGCCGAGCCAGGCGCTGCGCTATGGCCGCTACAAGTCGTCGATGTGGCGCGCCATCGACGCGACCAAGACCGGCGAGGCCGATGTCACCATCTCGGCCGGCAACACCGGCGCGCTGATGGCGATGTCGAAGTTCTGCCTGAAGTCGATGCCGCAGGTCGACCGGCCGGCGATCGCCTGCCTGTGGCCGACGGTGCGCGGCGAAAGCGTCGTGCTCGATGTCGGCGCGACGATCGGCGCCGATGCGCAGCATCTGGTCGACCTTGCCGTGATGGGCGCGGCGATGGCGCGTGTCGTCTTCGATATCGACCGGCCGAGCGTCGGCCTGCTCAATGTCGGCGTCGAGGAGATCAAGGGCGTCGAGGCGGTGAAGGAGGCCGGTCGCATCCTGCGCGAAGGCAACCTCCCGCATCTCGACTATCACGGCTTCGTCGAGGGCGACGATCTCGGCAAGGGCACGGTCGACGTCGTCGTCACCGAGGGCTTCACCGGTAACATTGCGCTCAAGACGGCCGAAGGCACGGCCAAGCAGATCGGCGAATATCTGCGTGCCGCGATGGGCCGTTCGCTGATGTCGAAAATCGGCTATCTTCTTGCCCGTGGCGCCTTCGCTGCGCTGAAGGACAAGATGGACCCGCGCAAGGTCAATGGCGGCGTCTTCCTCGGCCTTGAAGGCATCGTGATCAAGAGCCATGGCGGCACGGATGCCGTCGGGTTCGCCAGCGCGACCGAACTGGGCTACGAGATGGCGCGCGAGAATCTGATGGCGAAGGTGCGCGAGATGGTCGCCGCGACGGCGCGGCCCAGCGCAGCACCGGCTGTTCCGCAAGCCGTCGGCGGCGAGTAGGGAAGAGAAACGTCCTTGTCCAGAATGCGATCCGTCCTGCGCGGCTGCGGCTCCTATCTGCCGGCGCGCATCCTGACCAATGCCGAACTGGCTGAGAAGGTCGACACCAGCGACGAGTGGATCGTCCAGCGCACCGGCATTCGCTCCCGCCACATCGCCGCCGAGGGCGAGACCACCGGCATGGTTGGCCTGAAAGCGGCCGAAGCTGCGCTCGCCGATGCCGGCATCCCGGCGAGCGAGGTCGACCTCATCATCGTCGCCACCGCAACGCCTGACCACACCTTCCCGGCGACCGCGACCTATATCCAGGCCGAGCTTGGCATCACGCAAGGCGCCGCCTTCGACCTGCAGGCCGTCTGCTCCGGCTTTGTCTTCGGGCTCGCCACCGCCGACAAGTTCCTGACCAGCGGCGCCGCCAAGACCGCGCTCGTCATCGGCGCCGAGACCTTCTCGCGCATCCTCGACTGGGAAGATCGCGCCACCTGCGTGCTGTTCGGCGATGGCGCCGGCGCCGTGGTGCTGCGTGCGGAGGAAGGCACCGGCACGCTCGCCGACCGCGGCGTGCTGACGACCCATGTCCGCTCCGATGGCCGCTACGCCAACAAGCTCTATGTCGATGGCGGGCCAGGCTCGACCAAGACCGTCGGCTTCCTGCGCATGGAAGGCCGGGAGGTCTTCAAGCACGCCGTGATCAATCTGGCCGAGACGGTGCGCCACACCTTCGAGGAGACCGGGCTCACCGGCGACGATATCGACTGGTTCGTGCCGCATCAGGCCAATCGCCGCATTATCGACGCCACCGCCCACAAGCTCGGCATCGGCGAGGACCGGGTCGTCATCACCGTCGACAGGCACGGCAACACCTCCGCCGCCTCGATTCCGCTGGCGCTGGCTGAGGCCCATGCGGACGGGCGGATCAAGCGCGGCCAGCTCGTCCTGATCGAGGCTATGGGTGGCGGCTTCACCTGGGGCTCGGCGCTGATCCGCTGGTAGCGGCGCCGGTTCGGCCGGCCAAGCTAAGCGCTTTGGATTTATGACATTTTCTTAGCGGTCGTCAGCGCGGATTTTCCGCGTTTTTCAACCTGTGCGAGCGCGTCGAGGATTGACCGCAATCGCCTGCCCGCCTAGCGTCCGCCTCCGGTGGGGCTAGGGTTAACGGGGACGCCGCTACTGGAAGAAACGCCTTGGAGGAATTGATGGCGGGGCAAACGATTACGCGCGCTGATCTGTGTGAAGCGGTCTATCAGAAGATAGGCCTGTCGCGGACGGAGTCGTCAAAGCTGGTCGAGGCGGTGCTGGACGAGATCTGCGACGCGGTCGCGCGTGGGGAAAACGTCAAATTATCCTCGTTCGGTTCCTTCGTTGTGCGCGACAAGGGCGAGCGAATCGGGCGTAATCCGAAAACCGGCGTCGAAGTCCCGATCGAGCCGCGTCGCGTGATGGTGTTCAAGCCGTCGAACGTGATGAAGGCGCGGATCAACGGACTGAACGGCGCGGGTGAGGAGGAGTGACTCTGGAGTTCCACGACGGCGGATTCGAGGCCGAATTGGATAACAAGAGCCCAGACGCATTCAGAACCATCAGCGAGGTCGCAGAAGACCTCGACATTCCCCAACACGTCCTGCGTTTCTGGGAAACGCGCTTTTCCCAGATCAAGCCGCTGAAGCGCGGCGGCGGCCGGCGCTATTACCGGCCCGACGATGTCGCCCTGCTCAAGGGTATCCGCCGCCTGCTCTATGGCGAGGGCTATACGATCAAGGGCCTGCAGCGCATCCTGAAGGAACAGGGACCGCGTTATGTCCAGGCGATCGGCCGCGGCGGCGAGATCATCGGCGGCAAGGCTCCGGTTCCTTCGCCTGCGGCCCAGGTCGCGGCCTCGCGTGTCGAGCCGACGCCGGCGCCTCAGATGGTGCAGCAGCATAACCCTGCCGCCGCCGAGCCGGGCTTCGCAGCGAAGGCGCTTCTCTCGTCCCTGCCACGCTCGGCCCAGCCATTGGTTGGTGCCGACGATCTTGCCTTCCTGAAGGCGACGCTCTCAGAGCTGATCGAATGTCGTCGCCTGCTGCATGGCACCCTGGCAACGGCCTCGGCCGGCGAGGACGCCTGAGCGGGGGGCATCGTGAGCCCAGGTGCTTGAACCTTTGGCTCTCGCTCGCTAGATCAGCCGGTGAGGACGACCTCCGCAGGCTTTCCGCTTGCGTTTCCCAATAGGCGCGGACGACCTCGCCCTTCTCATGAGGAGGGCCGCCATGGCCTGGACCTATCTCTTCTTCGCCGGCCTGTTCGAAATCGGCTGGGCCATCGGCCTGAAATACACGCATGGTTTCACGCGCTTTGTCCCGACCGTGCTGACGGTCGGCAGCATGGTGGTGAGCCTCGGTCTGCTCGGCCTCGCGCTGAAGAGCCTGCCGCTCGGCACCGCCTATGCGATCTGGACCGGTATCGGCACGATCGGCACCGCCATCCTCGGCATCATCCTGTTCGGCGAGCCGGCGACCGCGCTGCGCCTTGCCTGCATCGGCCTGATCGTCGCCGGCATTGTCGGCCTCAAGCTCGTCTCCTGAGCGAGTTCGGCAGGCCTGACCGGCGGCCGTCTCAGCGCCGCCGGAATGCCTCGGGCCAGAGGCCGTTGCGCTCGAGCAGCACGACCGCGACGATGACGGCGAGCGTCACGACAATGGTCGTCAGCTTGGCGTTCCAGGGCACGCCGCGGCCGATCAGCCAGATCAGTGCGAGGCCCGCGATCAGGGGGATCAGGAGTTCCATGCGGGCAGCCTAGCGCAGATGTCCGCGGGCTGCATCCGCCATCGCAAATCTCCGGAACAGTTCGCGGCGGCACACGTTGCAGCGACAGGGAAGCACGTTGTCGGCAGACGGCGTCGGTTTCAGCAATCCGGACACATGCGAGCAGGAGGAAGGCATGGGCCTGTTTTCCAAGGACATCAAGACGATGGACGATCTCTTCGTGCATCAGCTCCAGGACATCTATTACGCCGAGAAGCAGATCAGGAAAGCGCTGCCGACCATGATCGAGAAGGCCACCGACACGCAGCTGCGCAACGGTCTGCAGGCTCATCTCGGCGAGACCGAAGGCCATATCCGCCGGCTCGAGCAGGTCTTCCAGCAGCATGGCGTCGAGGCCAAGGGAACTGACTGCCCGGCGATCGACGGCATCCTCGAAGAGGCCGACGAGGTGACCGGCGAGGTCGAGGACAAGCAGGTGCTCGATGCCGCCATCATCGCCGCGGCGCAGGCGGTCGAGCATTATGAGATCACCCGCTACGGCACCCTGACCGCCTGGGCCAAGCAGCTCGGCCGCGAGGATTGTGCCGCCTTGCTGCAGCAGAATCTCGACGAGGAGCATGCCGCCGACAGCAAGCTGACCAAGCTGGCGGAGTCCGGGATCAACCGTCAGGCGGCCTGATCTTCGTCTCGATTTCCCTTCAGGTCTCGGGCAGCGAGGATGCTTCTGTGTCCTCGCTGCCTATGACGCTGCCTTCCATCAGGGACCGCAACTTGGTGAGCTCGGCCGCCATGAAATCGAGGAACAGGCGCACACGTGGCGAGTGGCGCAGGTCCGGGTGGGTCAGCAGCCACAGATCGGCGGCATAGCCGGTCTGCGGTGCCGCGAGCCGGACCAGGCCCGGACGCTTGTCCGCGATGAAGCAGGGCAGGAAGCCGATGCCGATACCGGCTTCGACCGCCTCGGCCAGGCCAAGCACCGTGTTGAGCTTGTAGACGGTCTGGTCCGCCGGAATGTGCTTCTGCCGGTACTGCACCACCTTGAAGTTGCTGAACTGGTCGCCGAGCGAGATCCAGCGGAGCTGCGCAAGTTCCGTTTGATCAGCCGGCGCGCCCTCCGGAAAGTCTGCGGCGCGTCCGTAGAGCGCCCAGCCGATCTGGGCTACGCGTCGGCCGATCAGGTTCTCCGGCGGATTGTCGGTGGCGCGGATCGCGACATCGGCGTCGCGCTTGCTGAGATTGAGCGCCTGATTGCCGAGCAGCACGTCGAGCTTGATGTCCGGGCATTGCTTCATGAAGGCGGCAAAGAGCGGGGTCAGCAATTCGACCAGCAGCGAGTCGTTGGTGGTGACGCGCAGCTCTCCGGCCGGCAGGATCTCGCGGCCGGCGAGGCGGCGGGTGAAGCCGGCGATATCGGTTTCCAGCCGCTCGGCGAGGACAGCCATCTCCTCCCCGGCAGGGGTCGGCACATAGCCGGAGCGGTGCCGCTCGAACAGGCGCGTGCCGAGATTTTCCTCGATCTGGCCGAGCCGGCGGAACACGGTCGAATGGTTGAGACCGATCAATTCGGCCGCGGCCGGCAGGCTGCGCGCCTCGGCAATGGCCTTGATCAGCCGGAAATCGTCCCAGGCGACGGAAGAGGCGGCGTTCGGCAAGCAGGCGGCTCCGGCGAAATCATGCTGCCCTTCAAAGGCTGCCCTGCAAAGATGGTACGGGCGACAGGTTGCAGCAACCTGTCGCCCGTTCTGTTTGATAGCGAGGTGGCGCTCAGGCGAGGGCGGGCTTGGGCGCAGCACCGGCCGGGCGCAGGGCAAGAGCGCCATCGCCGATCAGCACATGGGCGAGGGCGGTGAACGCCAGGAAGGCGGGATATTCCCAGCCGCCGTTCGGGGCGGTGAACAGCCAGCCATTGGGCGCGTGGACGCTGAGCGCGCCGAGCAGGATCGGCAGCAAAGCGAGCGAGACATAGCGGCCATAGAAGCCGGTGAGGATTGCGAGCCCGCCCAGCGTCTCCGCCAGGATGATCGGCCAGGCGAGGAAGCCCGGCAGGCCGATCTGACCGAGGAAGCCGGCGAAGCCGGGCACGGTGAAGATCGCGAACTTCAGATAGGCGTGGGCGATGAACATGACGCCGAGCGCGATGCGCAAGGCGAGCGCGCCATAGGGGGCGAAACGGGTGTCGATCATGGTCTTTCTCCGAAGGACCGGTTTGGTCTGCGGCGAAGAATGACGATTTCGATTCAGCAATTCAAATTGGCAATTTCAGAGGGTGACATTGCTGTTTTGCAATGATCTGAGTCTGGCAATCTGGCGAAACGCAATCATCTTGGCGTCAACGAGGGCAGCGTCTCGCAGCCCGGAGGACGACATTATGCAGATCAACGGCATTCACCACGTCACCGCCATCGCCGGCCCTGCTCGCCGCAATCTCGACTTCTACAGCCGGGTGCTCGGCCTGCGCCTGGTCAAGAAGACGGTGAACTTCGACGACCCGACCACCTGGCATCTCTATTTCGGCGATGGCGGCGGCAATCCGGGCACGATCCTGACCTTCTTCCCCTGGGAGCATGTCGCGGCCGGCCGTCTCGGCGTCGGCGAAACGCAGGAAACCTCCTTCCGGATTCCGGAAGCGGCGGTCGGCTACTGGACGCATCGGCTCATCGCCAATGGCGTCGCGCATGACGTGCCGCAGAAACGCTTCGGCGAGACCGTGCTGAGCTTCCGCGATCCGGACGGCATGCGGCTCGCGCTGGTCGCAGTGCCCGGCAGCGAGAGCGAGCCGGCCTGGGACAATGGCGAGGTGCCCGCTGAAGTCGCGATCCGCGGCTTCCACGGCGTCACGCTGTTGCTCGACAAGACCGAGACGACCGCGGCGATCCTGCGCGACGTCTTCGGCTTCGTCGAAGCCGGCCGCGAGGGCAGCACCGTCCGCATGCGGGCCGAGGGCACGACGCATGGCAGCGTCGTCGACCTGCGCGCCGCCGGCGGCTTCCTGCCGGCTCGCATGGGGGCGGGCTCGGTGCATCACATCGCCTTCCGCGCCGGCGACGACGCCGAGCAGGAGCGCATGGTGAAGACGCTGTCCGATACGTTCGGCCTGCGGACCACCGAGCAGAGGGACCGGAACTATTTCCGCTCCGTCTACTTCCGCGAGCCCGGCGGCGTGTTGTTCGAGATCGCGACCGACGCGCCCGGCTTTGCCATCGACGAGCCGGCCGAGGATCTCGGTGGCGCGCTCAAGCTGCCGGCGCAGTACGAGACGCGCCGCGCCGAGATCGAGGCCGTCCTGCCGGCGCTCGTCTGACCTGAGAAGCGCTCCGCCTTCGGGCGGGGCGCCCCTCACCGAACATTCTGAAAGGAGGCCGTGCCATGAGCGTGTCCGAAACCTTTATCCATCGCTTCGAGCCGGCGACTGTACCCGGCCAGGCGCCGCTCCTGCTGCTGCACGGCACCGGCGGCGACGAGAACGATCTGCTGCCGCTCGGGCGCACCGTTGCGCCGGGAGCGGCGCTGCTCTCGCCGCGCGGCCGTACGCTCGAGGCCGGCATGCCGCGCTTCTTCCGCCGTCTCGCCGAAGGCGTCTTCGACGAGGATGATCTGCGCCAGCGCACCCATGAGCTCGCCGACTTCGTCGAGCAGGCGCGGGCGCAGTACGGGCTGCCGGCGCCGATCGCGCTCGGCTTCTCGAATGGCGCCAACATCGCCGCCGCGATGCTGCTGCTGCGGCCGGAGGTGCTGTCGGGAGCGGTGCTGCTGCGGGCGATGTCGCCCTTCGCCAGGCCGCCGGTGGCGGCTCTCAATGGCAAGCCGGTGCTGATCGTCTCCGGGAGTTTCGATCCGATCATCCCGGAAGAGAACGCGGCGCGGTTGGCGGCGACGCTCACTGGGGCAGGGGCTGCAGTCGAGCATCGCAGCCTGCCGACCGGGCACGGCCTGTCGCAGGCGGATCTGGGATTGGTGCGGGACTGGTTCGCGCAACGTCCGGCGCTCGCCGCTTGAGACGACGCTAGGCTCCAGGCCTGGCGTGCTTCGTGAAATAGCACGTCAGGCCGAGCCCGCCGAGCACCACCGAGATCATATAGGGGCCGAACAGGCAGGCGACGAACACCGCCGCGATGAAGCCGAGCATCAGGCTGTTACGCCAGTCCAGGGTCATGACGGGCCTCCACGAATCGGTGCCTATATCATGAAGATAACGTTCACCCTGTGAACCGCTTTTGAACAGAATACGTTAATGGAATCTTGCCGTTGCAGGTCCTTGCTCAGGCGGCTGCCGGCAGCTTCAGCAGGGCTCGCGCCTCTGCCGGCGTGGCCGGCCGGCGATCATATTGCGGGCAGAGCGCGACGATGCGCTCGACCAGCGCGGCGTTCGAAGGCGCCAGCGTGTCGCGGTCGAGCCGGACATTGTCTTCCAGCCCGGTGCGGCAATGGCCGCCGAGCTCGAGCGACCAGCGGTTGAGCGTGATCTGGTCGCGGCCGATGCCGGCACCGGTCCAGGTCGCGTCCGGGGCGAGGCGCTTCAGCGTCGCGATGTAGAACTCGAACACGGCGCGGTCGACCGGCATGGCGTTCTTCACGCCCATGACGAACTGGACGTGCAGCGGCCCCTCGATCGCACCAGCGGTGCCCATCTCGACCGCCTTGAAGATCATCGACAGGTCGAAGGCCTCGATCTCCGGCTTGACGCCGTGCGCCTTCATCTCGCCGGCGAGCCAGTCGACCAGCTCGGGACTGTTCTCGTAGACCCGGGTCGGGAAATTGCAGGAACCTGTCGAGAGCGAGGCCATGTCGGGCCTGAGCGGGATCATGCCGCCGCGCTCCCGGCCGGCGCCGGAGCGCCCGCCAGTCGAGAACTGCACGATCATGCCCGGGCAGTGCTTGCGCAAACCCTCGAGCAGGCGCCCGAAACGCTCGGGATCGGAGGTCGGCGTGCCCTCGTCGCTGCGGACATGGCAATGCGCCAGGCTGGCGCCGGCCTCGAAGGCGGCATGGGTCGACTCGACCTGCTCGGCGATCGTGATCGGCACTGCCGGGTTGTCGCGCTTGCTCGGCAGCGAGCCGGTGATCGCGACCGTGATGATGCAGGGCGTGGCCATGGGGGCGCTCTCCAGTACCCGGCCCACTGAAGCCGATTCCACCCGCGCCGGCAAAGTCGCCGACGGCGTTTCATGGACCGGAACCATTTGGGGTCCTGAGCTGCGGTTCAGCCGCAATCCCTGAGGAAGCGACGCGCGACATGGCCTTCGGTGAAACCGCCATAGCCCTTCGCCAGCCTGGCATCACCGGGCCAATGTCTGACCTTGCTCCAGCCGCCGCGCCCGCCTTCGACGATCTGGACCTCGTCGCCGGGCTTCATGCGCAGGATCAGCCGGCCCTGCGCGCCAGGCACGGCGCGGAGCGCGACGAAGCCGTCGGCCGTTTGGGGGATGAGGCAGAACGATGAGGCCCTGGCGTCGCCGCCATCGAGAAGAAGGCCGAACAGGGCGAGCAGGGCAGGGCGGATCATCGAGCGTCCCTATTGGAAAGGCCTCTCAGCATGCCGCAGGATGCCGAGCCTGTCGCGGTTCAACGGCACTTTGGCCGCCTTCGCGCGTTGACCTTGCTTGACGATTTGCCGCTTCGCCAGGAGAGTTGGGATATGGTTGGCCGGCTGAATTCTGGATTGGCCATGGCGCGGGGCTTTGCCTCGTCGTCCTGCTGCTTTGCGGCCGGTTGGCGGCTGGCATGACCAACAGTCTCCTCGCCGTCGGGATCGTTGCGACGCTGGCGACCTCGATCTGGCTCGCGCTCGAAGACAGCGCAGCTCTGGCCTTGCCGCTGGTGATCGTGTTCGCCGGGCTCCTTCGTACGCTGGTGCGTCGCTTGGGTCGGAGAGGGATCACCCCCGCGGAGATCGAGCCACCTTCGCACGGCGACGACCGGCAAGTGTGAAAGACACGTCGAACCTGGAAATTGCCGCGTTGCATCGCGGCGGGCTGCCCTCTATAAGCCGTCGCGTCGGAGCGTAGCGCAGCCCGGTTAGCGCACTTGTCTGGGGGACAAGGGGTCGGAGGTTCGAATCCTCTCGCTCCGACCATTTTCTTCTTAAATTTCAATATCTTGGGCGATCCGTGTGAGCGGCTTGCATCAGCCGTTTCGGAACGAAACGGGAGCAAGGTGCGCCGTTCGGGACAGAAAGTCCCATCAGCGTTCGCGTCGTCAGCATTGCGCGAATCGACCCATCGGATCGAGCGGGCAGGGCGGGCGCCGGTGATTACGCGGTCTGGCCGCATCCCGCGAATACAGCCAGGGACTTCCTTTCCGGCGATTCGACCCCATTTGTTCGGTAACACTCAGGCACCGAAGGACCCGACCGCCCATGTCGTGCGATTGCGAACGGCTGGCCGAAGCGATCTATCGTGAGATCGAAAGGCAGCTGCCAAAGCGCGGCGGCGACCGCCTGCTCGACAATCGCGACCTTCAATCGGTTTTGATCGACGGCCAGTTGGATCTCGTGAGAATCGCGGCCTCGTTGACGAGGCGGTTCTGCGTCTTGGGCGACGATCTCGAGACGGTGGTCGCAGACGGCGAGACGGGCGATGCTTCAGGCAGCTTCGCTCCAACAGGAACCGAGGATGGGGCAGTTCCGTTGACTGCTGCGAAGGCTGGCTAAGGCCAGCTGCTTTGGAGCCACGATGCCCGCTCTTCGGACGTTTTCACGGACGATTGTCAACCTGGTGGCGTATGCCATCGTCCTTCGCTGGGCATTTCAGCCGGACCGGGATGCGAACGTCGGCTGAGGCCCAGCGCCGCGCGCTTCCTCTGAGCGACCAACTGCCCGCGATATTCAGGCGATAGAGACCGTATCCAATCGCCCCTAAGAAAAGCGGGCACCGATATGAGATCGTGAACGCGAAGAATAGCTGCATCATTTCAACCACCCGTGCCTCAAGCTAGGAGATGCCGGGGTGCACCTTGCCGTGTCGACCTTCGAACCTGCAGGAGGCTCTGCTGCCTGATCCCGCTTATGAGGCCAAATACGGCAGGGGCCCTCACCTGAGCGCTGATGCCGTCGTCGTTCACGGTGACAAGATTGCGCTCGTCCGCCGGCGGAGGGACGGCGTTTGGGCCCTGCCCGGAGGCTTCCTCGACCCCAGCGAGACCTTCCAGACCTGCGCACTGCGTGAGTTCAAGGAGGAGGCCGGTGTCGATCTCCTTGCTGGTGAGCTGATCCAGGCCGTCGAGCGGCCAGTAGCTTTCGACGCAATTGAGCGAGACCCGCGCAGCAGGATCATCTCCGGCGCCGTGCTGATCAGGATATGGCGCGCCGGCGATCGACCCGAACTCGTTGCTGGCGATGACGCTGACGACGCGCGCTGGTTCGATCGCCATCATCTGCCGCGGCTCTACGCTGACCACAATCAGATCATCGACGCTCTGGTCCCCGCCTCGCCGGCGCGGAGCACCGAGGGCGCTTAGGCAGCAATGGCTTGTGCACCCTGGCAGGACTTGGGGGCAAGCTGGCGTTGCCGGCAGCACTGCCGCGCCTTCGACGAAACCGGCTCACCTTGCGCCAATCGCAGGCGGAAGGTTCCCGCCGCCTTTCGGAAGGTCGTCGCATGTCGTTCACGCTTGCCAGACGTCTGATCCCGCTGCTCGTCGCGCTGGCAATCTCGGCCTGCGCGCGAGACGACCGGCACCCCGTGACCTGTCACACGCACAAAGTCAGCAATGGTGAACTGACGGAGTGCAATTGAGGGCGCGCCTTCGGCGAAGGTCGGCCAGGTGCGTCATTTCGAGCAGTTCGTGCTCATTTGTTAACCTTCTCTTAAGCCTTTGATTGCCCGGCGGGCGCGACCGGCGCAGGGTCCATGCCTCACAGCTGGAAACGGGAATTGTCGTCATGTCGATGGCGTTGGCCGATCGTCGGCCGTTGCGGCCACAGGGCGCCGTTGTGGCTGGCAAGGGCTCGCTCGATAGCTTCTTCGCCGGCCTCCAGCCCGATTGGCATTCCAGCTGGGCCTGGGATCACTATGAGGCGACGATCCTGGCGCTGATGCATCAGTTTCGCCTGAAGCGGCTCTGCGAGATCGGTGGCGGCCGCGACCCGCTCTTCAGCGCCGAGGAGGCGGGCCGCTACGGGCTCGACCTCGTCGTCAACGATATCGATGCGGGCGAGCTGGCGCTGACGCCGGAAGGGTTGCGTACCGCCCGCTTCGACATCGCCGGCGATCTCTCCGAGCCGGACATCGCCCGCGGCGGCTACGACATGATGGTCTCGCGCATGGTGTTCGAGCATGTCCATGACGTCGAGCGCGCCTGGAGCAACATCCACGCTCTGCTGGCGCCGGGCGGCATCGGCCTCGCCTTCGTGCCGACCCTGTGGGCGCCGGTCTTCGCGCTCAACCACATCCTGCCGGAGAAGGCTTCGCGCGCCATCGTGCACGCGCTTTTCCCGGCCCGGCGCGACGGTGGCGGCGATCCGAAGTTCCCGGCCTTCTACGACTGGTGCCGCGGCAGCAGTGATACGCTCGCGCCGATGCTGCAGCGGGCCGGCTTCCGCGATATCCACATCCAGCCCTTCTGGGGCAGCGGCTATTTCGACCGCATGCCGGGCCTGCGCGGCCTCGATGCCGCCTTCAACCGGCTGGCGGCCAAGGTCGACTGGCGCTTCGTGACGACCTACGCCTATGTCGTGGTGCGCAAGGACCGCTGACTTTCCGAAGCCGGTGTGGGCAGTGCCGCCAGCCCCCAGATCAGTCCGAGCATCAGGTAGAAGTGCCGCCAGTGGTCGGTGTCGATCTGCAGCCCCTGCAGGATCGTGACGAACAGCACCGACCAGATCACGATCGCATGGCCCTGCCAGGGCGTGCGGCGGAACACCGCCCGCCAGCCGGCGATGCAGGTCGCCGCGGTCAGCGCCAGGTAAGCGAAGCCGCCGATCCAGCCATAGGAGGCGAAGGCGTTGACGTAGACGTTGTGCGGGTCTTCCGGGAAGGTGAAGCGGAAGCGCAGCGGCCCGAATCCGTTCGGCAGGTCGAGCAGCATCGGGATCGAGCGCAATTGGTTGCCGAAGCGGCCGGTGACGCCCTGGTCGTAGTCCTGGTCCAGGCTGGCGCGGACCTCGAAGACGCTGCGGATGTTCTCGAAGGAGAGGGCGATCAGCATCGCCACGACCACCAGCACCAGCATCGTCAGGGTCAGGAAGACGATGCGGGCGCGCTGCGAGGCGCTGGTCGAGGTCAGGAAGCTCAGGCCGACCATCATCAGGGTCGCGGCGACGATGTTGCCCCAGGCGCCGCGCGAGAACGACAGGAAGATCGCCAGCAACGGAATGCTCATCAGCAGGAAGCCCTTCACCAGCCCGATGCGGCCGATGAGCACGGCATGCAGCAGATAGATCAGCGGCAGCACCAGGAAGGGGCCGAGCACGTTCGGATCCTTGAAGGTGCCCGAGGCGCGGCCGCTGAGCGTGAAGATGCTCCCCAGCCCGGCGATGTCGAAATAGCCGATGACACCGGCAAGGCCGGCGCACCAGGCGGCGAACAGGTAGCCCTTGCGCAGGGTGTCGAGCCGGCTGAGCGTGTCCTCCGCCATGATCGCGGCGAAGAAGATCGCCGTCAGCATCAGGTAGACCGAGACGGCGGTGAAGCGGACCGAGGCCGCTTCGTCCATCCAGGGGATCAGCGAGATCACGCCGCCGATATTGTAGAGCAGCAGCAGCAATGCCATCGGCAGCAGCTTCTGCGAGAAGCGGATGCCGGTGAGCGCAAAGACAAGCAGCGCGATCAGGAAGACGAATTCGTAAGGTGACGGCTCGATCAGCGCGACGAAGCTGACCGCCGTCAGCAGCCACAGCGCGCCGCGCTTGATCGCGGCATGGGAGATGGTCAGCCGCCTGCGGCGGGCTTCACCGTCATGCGCATGCGCCAGCGTGCTCAATAGGCGTTCTCGTTCTTGGTCATCAGCGAGAACGGCGTCTTGATCAGGATGTAGAGGTCGAGCAGCACCGACCAGTTCTCGATGTAATAGAGATCGTGCTCGACGCGGCGCTGGATCTTGTCCTCGGTGTCGGTCTCGCCGCGCCAGCCATTGATCTGGGCCCAGCCGGTGATGCCGGGCTTGACCTTGTGGCGGGCGAAATAGCCGTCGACGACCTGCTCATAGGCCCGGTTCGAGGCGGTGGCGTGGATCGCGTGCGGGCGCGGGCCGACCAGCGAGAGATTGCCCTTGAACACGACGTTGAGCAGTTGGGGCAATTCGTCGATCGAGGTCTTGCGGATGAAGCGGCCGACGCGGGTGACGCGCGGATCGTCCTTGGTCACCTGCTTGGCGGCGGCGAAGTCGCTCATCTCATGATAGAGCGAGCGGAACTTCAGCACCTCGATCATCTCATTGTTGAAGCCGTAGCGCTTCTGGCGGAACAGGATCGGGCCCTTCGAGCCGAGCTTCACTGCGACGGCGGTCGCCAGCATCAGCGGCGAGAGCGCGATCAGCGCCAGCACGCCGACGATCTTGTCGAACACCCATTTGACGACGATGTCCCAGTCGGCGATCGGCCGGTCGAACACGTCGAGCACAGGGACCGCGCCGATATAGGAATAGGAGCGCGGCCGGAACCGCAGCTTCGACATATGGGCCGAGAGCCTGATGTCGATCGGCAGCACCCAGAGCTTGCGCAGCATGGTCAGCAGGCGCGCTTCGGCCGAGATCGGCAAGGTGAAGATCACGAGGTCGAGCTTGGTGCGGCGTGCGAACTCGACGAGATCGTCGATCGTGCCGAGCTTGGGATAGCCGGCGACGAGATCGGGTGAGCGGTCGTCATTGCGGTCGTCGAACACGCCGCAGATGCGCAGGCCCGTGTCGCGCTGGGCTTCCAGCGCCTTGATCAGCTCCTCGCCGGCCGGGCCGCCACCGACGACGGCAGTGCGCCGCTCCAATCGTCCCATCCGGGTGAGGCGCAGCACGATGAGCGAGACCGCCAGCCGTTCGGCCAGCAGCAATGCGAGGCCGACCGCATAGAAGCTGGCGAGCCAGACGCGCGAGACCTGGTCGCCGACCTTGAGAAAGAAGAAGCCGGCGAGCGCGAGCAGGAACAGCACGGTCCAGCCGGCGGCGACCCGCATGGCCATGGTAATGAAGTTGCGCAGCGCACCGACATGATAGAGGTGCAGCGCCTGGAAGGCAGCGAGCGCGCCGACCGCCATCAGCGGAACGGTGACCTGGTAAGGCAAGCTGTAGTCGACCGCGCCGGCGACGTAGAAGGCGAAGATCAGCCCGCCGACGCTAAGGATCACCAGCATGTCGGCGAGGCGCACGAGGCCCTCGATCAGCACCGGCGACAATGTCTGCTTGACCGGCATGGCGGCGATGCGCTCGGCCAGTGGGTGGAAGGTCCGGGTGCTGCCGGCATCTCCGCTCGTCGGTGCGGAGCCGGCGGAATCCGCCTTGATCAGGTCGCGAACGTCGAAAGCGCCCATCTCGTCCAGTCCTCGCGCGCGGCGGCAGGTACAGCCGCGCTGAAAGCCCTCGTCACCTAGCGCAAATTGCTCACGGAAGACTTAATCGGACTCTGCGGAAGCGAACGGGATTTGATGTGAATTCAGCCGTCGCCAGCAGTCCGAAACCGCCTCGTCGGAGCATCTTTTTTCGGGCGTACGAAAAGGTCGATTTTCGCTCGGGCCTTCAAGGTATTAGCGCAGGGTTTCGATAGTCTGAAAACGGGCTCGAAAGGCCCTGAAAGTCGTGCTTGAGTTGACAAAAAGCATAGATTCAGGCATTTGAGATGGCGATGAGTGTCTGAGAAGCACATATTTCATTGACCTTGCCCACGGGTATTTCCGGTGATTTGGGCATGGCGATGTGCTGGCCTCGGGCGAAAGCCTGAACGCTCCTTTCATCTCAAACTTCGTCTCTTAAACGCTAACGATGCGCACCCCGCAGACGCCGCACCCGCGCCGCCTGCGCCCCGGGCCAGCGCCCTTGTGTGACTTATGTCTTTTCATTGGTTGATCCTGCTCGCGGCCATTGCCGTGGAGCTGCTCGCGACGTCGGCGCTGAAGGCCTTCGTCGCGGCCCCGGTCCTCGTCGCGGTCCTGCCGCTC
The DNA here is from genome assembly GCF_059415545.1 of Allobosea sp. GW821-FHT10B12. Classification (NCBI taxonomy): domain Bacteria; kingdom Pseudomonadati; phylum Pseudomonadota; class Alphaproteobacteria; order Hyphomicrobiales; family Alloboseaceae; genus Allobosea; species Allobosea sp. GW821-FHT10B12. The sequence continues at coordinate 50,941 of NZ_JBWKNL010000008.1, read as the reverse complement.
GTGCTGATCGGGTTGTCCTTCGCCCTGCTCAGCGTCGCCTTACGGGTCATTCCCATGGCCGTCGCCTATGCGGTCTGGGAAGGCCTCGGCATCGTCGGCATCGCCCTGATCGGCCATGCCTTCTTCGCCGAGCATCTGACGGCCTCGCGCATTCTGGCGCTGGCCCTGATCATCGGCGGCATCGTGCTGCTGGAACGCGGCGTCGGTCACGACGCCACTGAGGAGGACGAGCGGAGGCTGGTGTGACCTTCGCCGCCTCTGCGCAGGCCTTCGCGCTTGCCTGGCTTGCGCTCGCCGTTGCCCTCGAGGTGATCGGCACCAGCCTACTCAAGCTCTCCGACGGGCTGAAGCGCCGGCTCGTCGGCGCCCTCGGCGTGCTCTGCGTCGTCGGTGCCTTCGCCGCCCTGGCGCAGGCGATCCGCGGCATGGACCTCTCGGTCGCCTACGCCGTCTGGGGCGGCGTCGGCCTCGTGCTGACGGCCGTGGTCGGCGCGCTCGCCTTCGGTCAGCGCATCCGCCCGGCCGGCTGGCTCGGCATCGCGCTGGTCGTCGCCGGCGTGGTCGCGCTCAAGCTGTTCTGACCGGGCGGCGCCGCCTCAGTTCAGGAACGGGTTCTTCCACCCGCCCTGCTGGGACGGCGCCTTCGGCGGAAAGACCTGGGCGAGATAATCGAGCACCTTCTCGCGCTCGTCCGCGGCGGGCGCCGGCATGTTGTGCTTTGCGACCATCCAGTCGAGCGTCTCGCTCCATTTCTCGCGGCTTAAGCCCTGGGCCGCGACCAGCTTGAAGTTGTGGCAGGCGATGCAGGCATAAAAGGCCTCGTCGCGGTTCGGCCCGGCCGGGAACATCTCCGGCGTCTCCTCGGCGGGGGCAGGGGCCTGTGCCAACGCCGACGATGCGGCGAGGAGAAGCCCCGCGCCGAGGCCAAGCCCGGCGCGGCGGATACGTGCGATCATGCTGCTCACCCGACCAGCACCGCGACCCGGTGCATCGGATTGGCGCCGTAGCCCTGCGGGTTCCAGCCGCCGGCGACATGTGGCTGCCCGCGGCCCTTGCTGTCGGTCGCGCGCACCCAGAGCTCGTAATAGCCGTCCGAAGGCAGCTCGACCTCGGCCGTCCAGCGCCGCCAGTCGTAGCGGTTGCGCGGCTCGGCCGCCTTCGCCGGCTGCCAGGTCGCGCCGAAGTCGATGGAGACGTCGACGCGCGAGACGCCCTCATGCCCGTCCCAGGCCGCGCCGCGCAGGGGGAGCTTGCGCGTGCCGGCGGCCAGGCGCGTGCCGTTGGCCGGGTTGGTGATGATGCCGCGCACCGGCATGTCGGTCATGGTGCGCATATTGGCATCGTCGGTCTTGCCGCCGGGGATCATCGGCTTGATCGCGACCGCATAGGAGGTGCCGCCCATGCCCTGGCCGTCATGGACCTTGTCGCGGATCGCGATCCGCTTCAGCCATTTATGCGAGACCGAAGCCGGGAAGCCGGGAATGATCACCCGCAGCGGGCCGCCATGGATGGCCGGAAGCGGCTGGCCGTTCATCGCCCAGACCAGCAGCGCATGCGGCTCCAGCGCCGCGGCGATCGGTACGCCGCGCGAGATCGAATCCTTGGTCGGATCGCCGGAGAGGTGCTGGTCGGCACCGTAATTGCCGGTATGGACGGCGGTCGACTTGAGGCCGGCGCTCTGCAGCACGTCGGCGAGCGGCACGCCGGTCCATTCGGCGCAGCCGGCGCCGCCATTGGTCCACTGGTTGCCGCGTGCCTGCGGCTGGAAGAAGGAGCGGCCATTGCCGCCGCACTCCAGCACCGTGCGGAAGGTCTTGTGCGTGAACTTCTGCTTGAGCTCACCGAGCTTGATCTTCAGCGGCGTGTTGACCTCGCCGTCGATGGTCAGCTCCCAGGCGTCGCCCTCGGTGAAGGCGTCCGGCGTCTGGCCGTTGTTGCGGATGAAGAACTTCTCGAACGGCGTGGTGTCGTCGTCGAGCAGGTGCTCCGGCGTCTCGGCGACGAGCGGCCGGTCGCCGAGCAGGACGAGCCCCTTGGCCTTGCCGGGGAAGTCGAGCAGTTGCGGGCCCTTCGGCGCCGCGGTTGTCGGGGCGGCGGAGGGAGCCGGCGAGGCAGGGGGCGCACCCTGCGCCAATGCCGCGGGGATCAGCCCGCCAGGCATCGTGTCGGAGAACGGGACCGTGCCGCCGACGGCCGCACCCATCGCCGCGAGCCCGGCGCCACCGAGGAAGCCGCGGCGCGAGGAGCCGGTACGGCGGCCGAAGGCAAGGGCGTCGGCCCGCTCCGGATCGTCGCCATAGAGTTCGCTCAGGGACCGTTCCTGCTTCGCCATGCTGTCCTCCCTCGCGGCGTCGTCCTGGCGCCGGCCTCTGAGGGACAAGACGCGCGACTAGGCCGGATCATTCCATCCGGTCGCAAAATATTTCAGGCGAGGCAGGGCTGCGCGCCGCGCCAGTCGCTCTGCAGGGCGGTGCGCAGCGGCTCGACCTTGTCCGCCGGCTCGCTCGTCAGCGCCTTGATGAAGCCCGCGATGATCTCGAAACGGGCCGGCGGCATCCCGGTTGCGATCAGCAGATAGCCGCGCTCGCCGGCATTCCAGCCCATCAGCGCCGCGACGGCCTGATCGGGACGAGGCGTCGGCTCCGCCTGCGGGCTGACATGCAGGCTGAGCCGGCAGCCGCGCGCGCCGACGAAGCCGATCCGGACCTGGCCCGTCGCCGAGGTCGTCTGCCAGACCGGCTGCAGGCCGAGGCGGGCGAGTTCGTTCGCTACGGGCAATGCCGCAGCCGGCGCAATCGTGGCCATGGGCTGGGGCGGCGTTGAGCTCGCAAACTGCCCATGCGCCGTCAGAGACACTGCCAGAAAAGTCTCGGCACTATCGCGCTGCCAGAGGACCGGTGTCAGCGCGACGGCACTGGCGATAACGAGGGCAGCCGCGATTGCCGCAACCTGTGGCCAGCGCGGACGCCGCGGCTCAGAAGGCGAGGGCAGGGGCGGCGCCTCATCGGCCGGCAGCGCCTGCAGTTCCTGTTTCAGCCTGATGATGCCGCGCAGCGCTTCCGCCGCGTCCGGCGAGGTCGCCAGTCGTTCCGCCGCGGCGCGTTGCTCGGCCGGAGCCAGTTCGCCGTCGGCGAAGGCGTTGAGCGTCTTCCAGTCCTCGGATTGGTGCGGATCAGCTTGATGCGGCATGGCGGGCCGGGAGCACGCGGATATTGGCTCCCCCTATGATCGAGAGCAGCATGGCCCGGGCGCGCGACAGGCGGCTCATGACGGTGCCGGCGGGCACGCCGATGAGCGCTGCCGCTTCCGCATAGCTGAAGCCGTCGAGATCGACCAAGACCACCACCTCCTTCATCGCGACGGGCAGCTGTTCCAGCGCCTGCCGCACCGTGATCGCGCTGAGCGCGCGTTCGTCGAATCGCCAGTCGGCCGGCTCGGGTGCTTGCGTTCCCTGCTCGCGCTGCTGTCGCCGGTTCTGGTCGATCAGCAGGTTGCGCAGGATGCTGTAGAGCCAGCGGCGATAGGCGGGATCCTCCGCCGGTTCGCTCCGCGCCGTCAGCACCCGCAAGGCGGCTTCCTGCGCGGCGTCGGCCGCCCGCTCCCGGTCGCGCGTCAGCGCGCAGGCATAGCGGAAGAGCCGCCCCCATTCGCGTTCGAGCCGCGCGCGGCGCGCTGCTGCCTTGCGTTCGTCGCGCCACATGCTCGCGCCATCCGAACCGGTTCACGCCGCGAGCGGATAGGGCCAACGCCGAGGACCCGCGACGCGGACAAGCATAGGGAAGGATTCGCGAAAGCGGAACCGAAGACGTTCGCGAGCCTGTCGGCCGTCAGCCGGTGCGCCGAACGAGCGCGGCGCGATAGGCGTCGAGCACGCCGTCGACCATGGCGTCGAGGCGGAAATTCGCCCTGACATGCGCGGCGAGATCGGTGGCTTCGGCGAGGCGCTCCACGGCCGGGGTCGCCAGGGTCTTCCGGATCGTATCGGCCAGCAGCGTCGGCTCGTCGGGCGCGATCAGCCGGCCGGCATGGCCGGGGCCGTAGATCTCCTTGATGCCGCCGACATCGGTCGCGATCAGCGGCTGTGCAGCGGCTGCCGCCTCGAGGATGACATAAGGCAGCGATTCCGCCCGGGACGGGATCACCATCACATGCGCCTTGGCGAGCGCGGCACGAATCGGCCCCGGCGGCTCGAACACGCATTGCGCCGCAACGCCCTGGTCGACCGTCATCTGCCGCAGCAGCGCCTCGTCCGGGCCGGAGCCGACGATCAGGATGCGCGGCGTCAGCCCGTCGCGGCGTTTCAGCAGCGCCAGCGCCTCGATCAGCGTGTCGACGCCCTTGGCCGAGCGCAGCTCTCCCAGATAGACGAGGTCGAATTCGGCCTTGGCATGGTCGATCGGCTCGAACTCGGCCTCCGAGATGCCGTTCAGGACGATGCGGTGATCGGTGCGAGGCTTGTGCCCGACATGGGCCTCGAAGCGTCCGGCGATGAAGGCGCTCTCGAACAGGAACATGTCGGTCGCCGGCTCGAGCAGGCGCTCGATCGCCATGTAGATGCGGTGTTCGGCGCTGCCGGGCTTGTAGTTAAAGCTGCCGCCATGCGGCGTATAGGCGGTGACATAGGCCCGCCCAGGCGCGACCAGAGCGGGCAGGCGCGCATAGACGCCGCCCTTGGAGCCATGCGCATGCACGATTTGCGGCGCGATCCGCTTGCGGGTCGACACCGCCGATGCGAGGGCGCGCATATCGGTGAGGCTCGGATAGCGCGACATCGGGACGCGCGTCACGCCGAGCGCAAGCTGTGGCCCGAGTTCGGCGAAGACCTGGTCGGCGCGCGCACCGCCCGTGCTCGAATCGCAGAAGATGCCGACCGCGTGGCCGCGCGCGATCTGGCCGCGGGCGAGGTCGAGCGCATGCCGGAACAAGCCGCCGAGCGGCGCACGGAAGACGTGCAGGATCGTCAGGGGAGCGGAGCCGGCCGCGGCGGACATCTTTAGAAGCTCCGGGTCGCGGTCAGAACCAGCGTTCCTTGATCACGATCGTGTCACCGGGCCTGACCGGATAGGTGATCGGCACCGTGCCGGTGACGAGCTGGCCGTCCATCAGCCGAGTGACCTCGGCATAATTGCGCTGGCCGCGCGGCGTGAAGCCGCCGGCGATCGCCACCGCCGTCTGCACCGTCATGCCGTTCACGAACGGGAACTGGCCGGAATTGGTGACTTCGCCGAGTACGAAGAACGGCCGGTAGGCGTCGACTTCGACCGAAACCTTCGGTTCGCGCAGATAACCGGCGCGCAGGCGTTCCTCGATCGCCCGTTCGAGCTGCTGCGTCGTGCGCCCTTGCGCCTCGACCGCGCCGATCAGCGGCATCGAGATGCGGCCGGCGCCGTCGACGGCGTAGATGTTGGAGAGATTGTCCTGGCCGAAGACGATGACGCGCAGCTTGTCGCCACTGGCGAGCTGGTAGGGCGCTGAGGTCTCGACGGCGAACTCCGGCGCGACCATGCGCGGCGCGCAGCCGGATATGGCAAGCGCGGCGGCAAGCGCCAGACAGACGGGATGTCTACTCATCATCACCGGCGGACCCATCGAGACATGTTCCTAGGGATAGGTCGTCATGGTTAACAAAAGCTGATCGGGCCGGTTCTTCCCGGCATAATCGAGATCGTCGCTCTTAACCGGCCACTAACCTTAATGGGCTCACATGACGCTGCGTCTCGCGCGAGATGCGAGAGTTCTGCGTGAATGGAAGCCTCATGACCGCTCGCTACGACACCGTTGCGGCCGCCGGCGAGAGCCGCTCCGACCTGCTCGATCTGCCGGCCCTCTGGGCCGCGATCAAGGCGCGCAAGCTCTGGATCATCGGGCCGACGCTCGCAGCGCTCGGTCTGTCCTTCGTTGCGGTCAATGTCGTCACGCCGCGCTATACCGGCGAGGCGCGCCTGCTGCTCGAGAACCGCGACAGCTTCTATACGCGGCCGGGGCAGGCGGGGGGCGAGAGTTCCGGCCAGCAATTCGACCCCGAGGGCGTGCAGAGCCAGGTTCAGGTCATCATGTCGCGCGACCTTGCGCGCGAGGCGATCAAGCGCATCGGCCTGGTCGGCAATTCCGAATTCGATTCCGGCGCCGGCGCGCTCGGGGCGCTGAAGAAGGTCGGCGTCCTCCTCGGCATCGGCGCCCATCCGGCCGACCGCTCGCCGGAGGAGCGAGTGCTGGAGAAGTATTACGACCGGCTCCTGGTCTTCCCGGTTGGCCGCTCGCGCATCGTCTCGATCGAGTTCACCTCGCAGGATCCCGTACTCGCCGCCAAGGCGGCGAACGAGATTGCCGCCGTCTATCTGGAGATGCAGGAAGCAGCCAAGCAGGACACGGCCCGCAGCGCCTCCTCCTGGCTCTCGACCACGATCGAACCTCTGCGCAAAAGGCTGGCGGAATCGGAAGCCAAGGTCGAGGAGTTCCGCTCCCGCCACGGCCTGCTGGTCGGCACCAACAACACCACCATCACGGCCCAGCAGCTCGCCGACCTCTCGACGCAGCTCTCCAATGCGCGCAACCAGCAGGCCGAGGCCCAGGCCAAGGCGGCGATCATCCGCGATGCGATCAAGGCCGGGCGCACCTTCGAGATTCCCGACGTCGCCAACAACGACCTCGTCCGTCGCCTGATCGAGCAGCGCGTCAACCTGCGCGCCCAGCTCGCGCTGGAATCGCGCAATCTCCTGTCGGAGCATCCGCGCATCAAGGAGCTGAACGCCCAGCTCGCCGATCTCGAGGGCCAGATCCGCGCCGCCGCCGAGCGCGCCGTGCGCACGCTGGAGAACGAGGCCAAGATCGCCGGCCAGCGCGTCGAGAGCGTCACCGCGGCGCTCGAAGGCCAGAAGAAGACCGCCTCGGGCGCCAATGACGACGAGGTCCAGTTGCGCGCGCTCGAGCGCGAGGCGCGCACCCAGCGCGAGCAGCTCGAGCAGTACATGCTGCGCTATCGCGAGGCGCTCGCCCGCGACGCGCAGAACGCGGCGCCCGCCGATGCGCGCGTGATCTCGCGCGCCATCGAGCCGACGCAGCCCTCCTTCCCGAAGAAGTTGCCGACCATTCTCGTCGCGACGCTGGCGACCTTCCTGGTCGCGCTGGCCGCCGTGGTTTCGCGCGAGCTTCTGAACGGTGGCGCATCGACTCCGGCAGAGGACGCCCCGCTCCGCAAGGGGCCGAACCGTGGCGCGCCGAGCTTCGGTACGCCGAAGGACGAGGAGGCGGACAGGCAGGAGGGCGAGGCCCAGGCGCCGCCGCCGCAGCCGCGCCGCGAGCGCATCGCCGGCCTCCTGACCCATGGCGGGCGCATCGGCCAGCTTCATCTCGATCTCGCCGATCCCGATGCTGGGGCGGCCGAACTCGCGGCGACCGTCAACAAGGCGAGCGACGACCATGCACCGCTCGTGCTGGTGCTCGACGGGGCCGAGCCGGGTGAAGCCTCGCCGCGCGCTCTGGCGCAGCTCCTGTCCGAGCGCAGCCGCTGCATCCTGGTCGATCTCGCCAGCGATGGCCGCGACCAGGCCGGCTTTTCCGAGCTGCTCGCCGGCGAGGCGATGTTCTCCGACATCATTACCCGCCAGGAGGATTCGCGCCTGCACGAGATCGCGCCGGGCCGGGCCGGGCGCGAGGCGGTGCTGGCTGCACCCGACATCGTCGACGTCGCGCTGGACGCGCTCTGCGAGACCTATGACTGGGTGCTGGTCGCGACCGCCTCGACCGACGAGGCCGAGGTGCTGTCGCCGCTGCTGGCGCGCGCACAGGGCGCGCTGGTCATGGCCGGCCATGCCGGCAACGGCCACGCGGTCGAGGCCGCCTACCGCCTCACCGATCTCACCGGGGCGCCGATCGTGCTCGTCACGGTCGATGCGCCGGAGCGGGCCGAAATGGTCTCGCAGGACAAGGAACCGGTTCCGGCCTGAGCATGGGGCCGAAAAGTGGGGGTCACTTTTCGGATGGAACCAATGCTCTGACAAACAGATGGTCGGCTACCAGAGGTTCTTGCCGTCGATCACGCTGACCGGGACGGCGTCGAGGTCGAAATCGTCGAGCACGCGCGCGTTCACCGCGACCTTCGGATTGTCGAAGTCCGGCTCGCCGCTCGACCAGTCCGGGGATTCGGTGAAGGTGGTGCAGCCACAGGCGCCGCAGAAATGATGCGCCACCATCCGGCTCTGCCAGCGATAGGTCGAAAGGCTCTCGCGCGGCGTCAGCAGCCTGAACTGCGCCGGCTTGTGGTAGCTCCACAGCGCGCCCCGCTTGGAGCAGATCGAACAGGTGCAGGCCGTGACCTCAGTCACCGGCTCCAGCACCTCGAACCTGGTCGCGCCGCAATGGCAGCTGCCGCTGATGATCGTCATGTCGCCCGCTCCTTGAAAAAGATGCCGACAGATCAACCGCAGTTTCTTGTCAGCATCTGGCAGGAGTGGGCTACTCGTCCTGCTCTGCTGGTTTGCGGCGTCTCAGCCAGCCGAGGACGCGCTGCGCCGTCTTCAGGGCGAGAGGCGAGGCCTTGATCCGCCGCTTGAGCGCCCGCTTGGCCTGGCTGTAGCCGGCATAGGCCCGTCCCTTCGCCGTCAGGGGGAAGAAGGTGTCGACCAGCTCGTCACTGTCATCGCAGATCGTCGTCTTGTAGCGGGCTTCGCCGATGCCGAGGTCGAACATGGTGAGGCCGGCCTGGCATTTGCGCTTGATCAGCTCGACCAGGAGGATCTCGCCGGGACTGGTGCGGGCGGCTTCCGAGCCGAGGTCGAAGGACGTCGCCATGCCTGAGAAGCGCTCACCCTGCACAGCGCCGACATAGGTCGCGACCGATTGGCCCGCGAGGTCGAGCGAGTAAAGCTCGATCGCCGGCGGCCGGCCGGGTTGTCCCATCGCCCCCTGACGCAGGAAGGCGCGGATGGCCGGGGTGGCGAACGGGTCGGGCAGGCCCATCTGGGCGAAGCGCGCGGCCTTCTGCGCCAGGAAAGCATCGAGCACGCGCTCGATCTCCGCTTCGCTGCGCGCCTGGACCAGTTCGGACGGCCCGAACTCGGCAAAGCGGTTGCGCTTTGTCGTCAGCTTCTTGCGCGCATGCTTGCTCATCGAGCGCCTGAGCGTGCCGTCGCAATCGCGGGGATCGAGCGCGAGCTTGTAGGCACGGCTTGGGCTCTGCCCAGCGGCGAGCCCGGCCGGTGGGTTGGCGATGCCTTGCCAGGCGGCCGGCTGGTTGATCAGGAACAGCGCGTCGATCCCGCCGATCGCCGCGCCGACCTCCTTCAGCAGCATTTGGGTGGCGGCTGCATCGAGTGCCTCGGCGAAGCCCGGGCGGTAGAGCGCCATGTGGTAGTTGGCGTGCTTGCCACCGATGAATTCGGCGAAGCATGTGCCGAGACGCCGCGTGACCACCAGCGGAAACAGGGCCAGCAATGCGCCATGGCCGTCCTCGACGCGGACGAAACGAAATAGCTGGCCCTCGGCCCGCCCGATCGTCTCGACGTAAGGGCGGACCCAGTCATAGGCCTGATACGGCGTCACCAAGGCCTCGGCTTCGAGCGCCCGCCAGTCCGCTTCGAGGGCCGCAATGTCGCTGCTCGCCCGGAGCTGGGCCCAGGGACGCGCCTCTTCCTCCCGCCGCAAGGCGGGGATGGCGGACGTATCGGGCGCACGATCGGCGACGGCGGACATGCCCTTTCCTTAACCCCGCATTGTGAACGGACCTGCCACTGTCGCGGACGTTGCAAGACAGCTTCGCCGAACAGCGTTAGCGAAGGGTTGAATCGATCTCTCGGAGACGCCGGGCATGAGCCTGCGCCACAAGGCTTTTTCGGCCGCCTTCGCGGCCATCGCGGCGACCGGCGCCGATCGCTGGGGCAGGGGGCTCGCCCAAGGCAAGGGCGCGATCCTGACGCTGCACCATGTCCGCCCGGCCGCGCTCAATGGCTTCCGGCCGAATGGCCTGCTCGAGATCACGCCGGACTTCCTCGACCGGGCACTGACGCTGATCCGGGCCGAGGGCTATGACATCGTCTCGCTCGATGAGGCGCTGGCGCGGCTGGCCGATCCGCGGCCCGGTCGCTTCTTCGTCGCGCTCACCTTCGACGACGGCTATCGCGACAATCTCGACCATGCTTGGCCGGTGCTGGCGAAACATGAGGCGCCGTGGACGCTCTATGTGGTGCGCGGCTTTGCCGAGCGCAGCGCGCGGCTCTGGTGGCTGGAGCTGGAGGAGGCGATCCGGGCGCTGCCGCGTGTCTCGGTCGAGCTGCCCGATGGCCGCTTCGACGCGCCAGCTGGAACCGATGCCGAGAAGCAGAGTGCGTTCGACCGCCTCTACTGGCGCCTGCGCAAGGCGCCGGAAGCGATTCTGCTCTCGGTGATTTCCGGACTCGCAGTGCAGGCTGGCATCGACCCTGCTGCGCTGGTCGAGCGCGAATGCCTGCCGGTCGAGACATTGCGCTCGCTCGCCGGCGCGCCCGGCGTCACCATCGGCGCGCATACGCTGAGCCATCCGATGCTGGCCAAGCATCCGCAGGAGGTTGCGCGACGCGAGATCGTCGAGAGCAAGGCCTGGCTGGAGCAGGCTTTGGAGATGCCCATCCGCCACTTCGCCTATCCGGTCGGCGACCCGACCTCCGCCGGGCCGCGCGAGTTCGCTTTGGCCAGGGAGGCGGGGTTCGCGAGCGCCGTGACGACCCGGCCGGGCCATCTCTTCGCCGAACATGCGGGGCATCTCCACGCGCTGCCGCGCATCTCGCTCAACGGCCTGCACCAGAGCGAGGCTGCGCTCAGGGCCCTGCTCTCGGGGCTGCCGTTCCTCCTGTGGAATGGCGGGCGCAGGTTGCGGGTCGACTAGAGCGCGTGCCGCAAAGTGACCGGAGCCCTGTGGTGCCCGCACCGGCGTCGCGCGGACGGGGCGCTTCCGTGCCGGCGCGGCATGCTCTAGAGCATCAGCCGATTCCACAACGGATCGGCTTGGGCGATGTACGACATCAGATGGATTCGCGAGAACGCTGAGGCGTTCGATCGGGGCTTGCAACGACGCGGGCTTGAGAAACTGTCGTCGTCGCTGCTGACGCTGGACGATCAGCGCCGTGCCGCCATCGGCAAGTCGCAAGCCGCCCAGGAGCGCCGCAACGCTCTCTCCAAGGAGATCGGCAAGGCGATGGGCCAGAAGGACCTCGCCCTCGCCGAACAGCTCAAGGCCGAGGTCGCCTCGCTGAAGGAGCAGGTGCCGGCGCTGGAAGCCGAGGAGAAGGCTGCGGTTGAGGCGCTGAACGAGCAGCTTGCCGCGATCCCGAACAAGCCCTTCGACGAGGTGCCGGACGGCGTCGACGAGCACGACAATGTCGAATACAGCCGCCATGGCGTGAAGCCGGAGGAGGGCGGCAAGCGCTTGGTCGGCGTCAACCAGCCGAAGGAGCATTACGAGCTCGGCGAGGCCCTCGGCCAGATGGATTTCGAGACGGCGGCGAAGCTCTCCGGCTCGCGCTTCGTCGTGCTGGAGCGCCAGATCGCCCGCCTCAACCGCGCCATTGGCCAGTTCATGCTCGACACCCATGTCGAAGAGCACGGCTACACCGAGGTCAATCCGCCGCTGATGGTGCGGGATGACGCGATGTTCGGCACGGCGCAGCTGCCGAAATTCCGGGATGATCAGTTCCGGGCAGGCGAGGACCATTGGCTCATCCCCACAGCCGAGGTGCCGCTGACCAATCTCGTGCGCGAATCGATCCTCTCCGAGGAGGAACTGCCGCGCCGCTACACTGCGCTCACGCCCTGTTTCCGCTCCGAGGCCGGCTCGGCAGGCAGAGACACCCGCGGCATGCTGCGCCAGCACCAGTTCGAGAAGGTCGAGCTCGTCTCGATCACCGCGCCGGAAAAGTCGCGCGAGGAGCATGAGCGCATGCTCGCCTGCGCCGAGAATGTCCTGAAGAAGCTCGACCTGCATTATCGCGTCATGACGCTGTGCACCGGCGACATGGGCTTCGCCTCGCAGAAGACCTACGACATCGAGGTCTGGCTGCCCGGCCAGAAGACCTATCGCGAAATCTCGTCCTGCTCGGTCTGCGGCGATTTCCAGGCGAGGCGCATGAACGCCCGCTACAAGACCAGGGACGGCAAGGGCCCGTTCTTCGTCCACACCCTCAACGGCTCGGGCACGGCGGTCGGCCGCGCGCTGATCGCGGTGATGGAGAACTACCAGAACGCCGACGGCTCGATCACCGTGCCGGACGTGCTGGTTCCCTATATGCGCGGGGTGACCCGCATCGAGAAGGCGGCCTGAGCCCATGCGCATCCTGGTGACCAATGACGACGGCATCCATGCCGAGGGCCTTGCCGTCCTCGAGCAGATTGCCAGGCAGCTCTCCGACGATGTCTGGGTCGTCGCGCCCGAGACCGACCAGTCGGGCGTGGCGCATTCGCTGTCGCTGTCGAACCCGCTGCGCCTGCGCCAGATCGAGGAGAAGCGCTTCGCCGTGCAGGGCACGCCGACCGATTGCGTGATCATGGCGGTGCGCTCGGTCATGGCCGAGATGAAGCCCGATCTGGTGCTCTCCGGCGTCAATCGCGGCCAGAACGTCGCCGAGGACGTGACCTATTCCGGCACCATCGCCGCCGCCATGGAAGGCACGCTGCTCGGCATCCCCTCGATCGCGGTGAGCCAGGCCTATATGGCTGGTGACCGCACCAGCATCATCTGGGACTGCGCCCTGCAGCATGCGCCCGGCATCATCCGCCGGCTGCTGGAGGAGGGGATTCCCGAAGGAATCCTGTTCAACCTCAACTTCCCGAACATCGCGCCCGCCGAGGTCGCGGGCGTTGCGGTGACCGCGCAGGGGCGGCGCGACCAGGAGCTGATGCGGCTGGAGCCGCGGCGCGACGGGCGCGGCAACCCCTATTACTGGATCGCGTTCCAGCGTGGGAAGCACGAGCCGGCCAACGGCACCGACCTGCGCGCGCTCGCCGAGAAGAAGATCTCGGTGACGCCGCTCGAGCTCGACCTGACGCATGAGCCGACGATGACGCGCTTCGCGCAGCTCTTCGCCTGAAAGCCATTGGAATGAGCGAGGAGGGCGCCAGCAGCAGCGAGAGCGAGCGCACCGTCGCCTTCCTGCTGTCGCTCAGGGCGCGCGGCGTGCGCGATATCGCGCTGCTGCGGGCGATGGAACGCGTGCCGCGCGAGCATTTCGCGCCGTCGCGCTTCGCCGATCTCGCCCGGCAGGACGTTTCCGTGCCCTTGCCCTGCGGCCAGACCATGACGGCGCCACATACCGTCGCCGCGCTCGTCGGCGCGCTCGAGATGAAGCCCGATTGCCAGGTGCTCGAGGTCGGCTCCGGCTCGGGCTATGTCGCGGCGCTGCTCGCGGCGATGGGCGGCAAGGTCGTTTCGCTGGAGCGCTACCGCACGCTTGCGCTCGCGGCGCATGAGCGCCTCACCGGTGGCGGCTTCGCCAAGCTTGTCGAACTGCGCCATGCCGACGGTTTCCAGCCCGATCGCACGCTCGGCCGCTTCGAGCGCATCCTGGTCAACGGCGTGATGCAGACGGTGCCGGAGGCGCTGCTGGCCCGGCTCGAGACCGGCGGCCGGCTGGTCGGCGCGCTGCGTGTCGAGGGGGCAGGGCGGCTCGTCGTCGTCACGCGCAGCGAGGATGGCTTCGACCACGCCCTCGGCGGGGTCGTGCGCATCCCGCCACTGGCGCCGGGATTGTCGCAGGCGCTGTGAGCGGCGCCATTCCAGGGCAGGCCAAGGCCTGACGCTGGAACCTTCAATGCTCTTCCAGCTCGTCATGCTCGGCCTTGTGCCGAGCATCCACGTCTTGAACGCCACGCTCGACCAGCGAAGACATGGATGGTCGGGGCAAGCCCGACCATGACGGGGAGCCCCCCGTCAGGAAGATTGCGGCCCCCTTCAGAAATTCACCTGAGCTGTCAGCAGCGAAACGCCTTCTTAACCTAACCGGCTCTTTAATGCGGACCGTAGAGTTGCGTCGTTCGCGAGTGCAGAGTCCATGCGTAAGCAAGTCGAGCTGGCCGTGCCGAAATCCGTGGTTCGCGTCGTGTCGGTCTGCGCCCTTGCAGCCGGTCTGGGCGCCTGCTCCTCGGAGGCGATGCGCTTCACCGAGGCGCCCTTCAGCAACCCCTTCAAGACGGCTCAGGCCCCTGCGTCCCAGCGCGATCCGGCGACCACCGGCTCGATCGGCCGCAGCGCGCCCAGCCAGTCCTATGAGACGGCCTCCGCCACCGGCAATCCGGGCGTGCGCAGCCAGCCTCTGCCGCCGCCGACCTCTTCGGTCGCCCTCCGCGCGACGCCGCCCGCGGCTCCTGCTCCGAGCGCGCCAGGTTCCGCCGCCGGCTGGAGCGCCCAGGGCGGCACGCCGATCGTCGTCGCCCATGGCGAAACGCTGGAAGTGATCTCCGGCCGCTACGGCGTGCCGCGCTCCGCGCTGATGCAGGCCAACGGTCTCTCCGGCGAGGTCACGCCGGGCTCGCGCATCGTCGTCCCCGTCTATAATGGCGGTGGCGCCCAGACCGCCGCGCGCCAGCCGGCGCCGAGCGACAACCGTTTCGAGCAGCCACGCCTCGCGCCGCCGCCGGTGTCGCGTCCGGTTGCGTCCGTGCCTGCCAGGCCGGCCGCTGCTCCCAAGGTCGTGGCCGTCGATCCCAGGGTCGAGGCGGCCGAGGCCAAGGAGAAGGCCGCCGCCGACGCCAAGCGCATGGGCGAGGCCCGCGCTCGCTTCGCTGCCGAGGCCAAGGCCAAGGCGGCTGCCAAGGCGGCCAACGAGACCAAGACCGCGGCCCTGCCGGCCCAGCCTCCCGCTGCCAAGCCCAAGGCTGCTGCGCCGGTTGTCGCCAGCGCTCCGGCTGACAAGGTCACCACTCAGCCCAGGGCCGTCGCGCCTGCTCCGGAGCCGAAGGCGCCCGAGCCGCAGACCACCGCGAGCCTGCCCAAGGCCGAGGAGTCGGCTTCGTCCAGCGCCGATTTCCGCTGGCCGGCCCGCGGCCGCGTCATCGCCGGCTATGCCGGCAAGGGCGGCAACGAAGGCATCAACATCGCAGTGCCGGAAGGCACGCCGGTCAAGGCGGCCGAGGGCGGCGTCGTCGCCTATGCCGGCAGCGAGCTCAAGGGCTATGGCAATCTCGTGCTGATCCGCCACCCGAACGGCTATGTCTCGGCC
The DNA here is from genome assembly GCF_059415545.1 of Allobosea sp. GW821-FHT10B12. NCBI lineage: Bacteria > Pseudomonadati > Pseudomonadota > Alphaproteobacteria > Hyphomicrobiales > Alloboseaceae > Allobosea > Allobosea sp. GW821-FHT10B12. The sequence continues at coordinate 35,759 of NZ_JBWKNL010000008.1, read as the reverse complement.
TACGCCCATAATGGCGAGCTCAGCGTCAAGCGCGGCGAGCAGGTCAAGCGCGGCCAGGTCGTCGCCAAGTCGGGCCAGTCCGGCAACGTCAACTCGCCGCAGCTGCACTTCGAGCTGCGCAAGGGTTCGACCCCGGTCGATCCGATGCCCTATCTCAGCAGCAGCAACTGATCCCGGTTAGACTTCGACCGGCATTCGCGAGACCCCACCGGTCGAAACCAGGCGGGGCGGTCCCAGGAAAGGCCGCCCCGTTTTGCTTTGTCTAAAGCACGTCACGCTCGGGCTTGACCCGAGCATCTCAGCTTGGAGAGGAGGCTGACCGACGCGCTCCTCATCAGGAGCTTCTCAAGGCCATTGCATTCTGAAATGACGATCTGAGGGTTTTCAACTTAGCCTTAAGTTGCCGGTCATGTTCAGATTATAACTTACTTTTATCGCCAAATTTATCCAAGATCATATAGCATATAGCTAGCGCCGATATGTAAGCTGGGATTCCCCACCATCTGTCATATAAGGTTTCAAGCTTAGCGGTGTTTCCGTCGGCTCTTGTCGACAGAATACTATAGCCGTAAATCGCCAACATGATGAGATGAAGCCACCAAAGCTGAATTAAGACGTAGCTCAGTGCCTTTTTCATGGGAGTTTCCCGTTTCGAGCCAGCTTTTATTCTAAGCTCGCTCACTCCGCCAATCTCTTTTCCAGCCGCCCGGCCAGATCCTGGATGTACTGCCAGGCGGTGCGTCCCGAGCGCGAGCCGCGCGTCGTCGCCCATTCCAGCGCCTCGCGGCGCAATTGCTCGGGTTCGATCTTGAGCCCGAAATGGCCGACATAGCCGTCGATCATCGCCAGGTATTCGTCCTGGCTGCATTTGTGGAAGCCGAGCCAGAGGCCGAACCGGTCCGACAACGAGACCTTCTCTTCCACGGCCTCGCCAGGATTGATCGAGGTCGAGCGTTCGTTCTCGACCATCTCGCGCGCCAGCAGATGCCGGCGATTCGAGGTCGCGTAGAACACGACGTTCTCCGGCCGGCCCTCGACGCCGCCGTCGAGCGCCGCCTTCAACGACTTGTACGAGGTGTCCTGGCCGTCGAAGGAGAGGTCGTCGCAGAAGACGATGGCGGGGTGCGGGTCGGCCTTGAGCAGCCCCATCAGCACCGGCAGGCTCTCGATGTCCTCGCGATGGATCTCGATCAGCTTGAGGGGGAGGGCGCCGGCCGGCAGGCGCTGATTGGTGTCGGCATGCACGGCCTTGACCAGCGACGACTTGCCCATGCCGCGCGCGCCCCAGAGCAGGACGTTGTTGGCCGGCAGGCCGCGGGCGAAGCGCTCGGTGTTCTCGGCCAACGTGTCGCGCACATGATCGACGCCGCGCAGCAGCGAGAGCGCCACCCGGTTCACCTTGGCGACCGGCGCAAGCTCGTGTCCGGCCGCATGCCAGACGAAAGCGTCGGCAGCGGTGAGATCGGCTGGGCGCCGGGCCGGCGGAGCGAGGCGTTCGAGCGCGTCGGCGATGCGCAGCAAGGTGGCGAGCGTCGGATCGGTGGCGGTGTCGGTCATTGCAGGCATGTCCGCATAAATGATGCGTACCGAACGGTACGGTACGCTCATAAACCTCCACGACCTCGGAAGGCAAGACCATTGCGCGCAGGGCAGGGAGCGCTTAGCTGGGGGATGCGGCCGAAAGACCGGTTTCGCTTTCGATTGATTTCATGACATCGCTGGCTATAGTCCGCGCGATTTTGCAACCCCCGCGCCGGCCGGCCGTCAATCGGCGGCGACGTGAAGGAGCCTTCCCGTGATCACCCCCGCTTTTGCCCAGGGCCTTGGAGGCGGCGGCACCAACGACGTGCTGATGTCGCTGGTTCCGTTCGTCCTGATCTTCATCATCATGTGGTTCCTGATCATCAGGCCGCAGCAGAAGCGGGTGAAGTCGCATCAGGAGATGATCAAGAACGTGCGCCGCGGCGACACGATCATCACCTCGGGGGGCATCATCGCCAAGGTCTCGAAGGTGGTGGACGACACTGAGATCGAGGCCGAGATCGCCGATGGCGTGCGCGTGCGCATCCTCAAGGGCATGGTGTCGGACGTGCGCGCCAAGGGCGAGCCGGTCAAGAGCTGAAGGCCGTGAGGCGCGGGGCTTGAAGGCACCCGCGCCCGCCAACAAGGCTGTTCATACAGATGCTTCGTCTCCAGGCCCGCAAGGTCATTCTCGTTCTGCTCGTGCTGGTCTTCGGCTGCGGGCTCGCCGTGCCGAACCTGTTCTCGCCCGAGACCCGCAAGGCGATCGAGCAGGGCGCCCCGGCCTGGATTCCGCGCTTCCTGCTGCCGATCCATGCGATGACGCTCGGCCTCGATCTGCAGGGCGGCTCGCACGTCCTGCTCGAGATCGACCGCGCCGACCTGATCCGCAGCCAGGTCACGCAGCTGCGTGACGATGTCCGCCGCATCCTGCGCGAAGAGCGCGTCGGCCTGCAGGGCGGCATCGGCCTGACCCCGCGCGGTGTCCAGTTGCGCGTGCCTGAAGCGGCCGACCGCGCCAAGCTGATGCCGAAGTTCCGCGAGCTCGCCCAGCCGATCGGCACCTTCGGTGCCTTCGGCCCCTCCGGGAACCAGTCGATCGAAGTCGCCGAGAATCCCGACGGGCTGATCCAGCTCAACGTCACCGAGGCCGGCGCGAACGAGCGCATCCGCCGCGCCGTCGAGCAGGCGATGGAAGTGCTGCGCCGGCGCGTTGACGCGCTCGGCACCACCGAGCCGAACATCCAGCGCCAGGGCCTCGACCGCATCCTGGTCCAGGTGCCGGGCCTGCAGGATCCGCAGCGCCTGAAGCAGATCCTCGGCGAGACCGCCAAGCTCCAGTTCCGCATGGTCGCGGACCAGAACGCCAGCGATGTCGACATGCTGCCCTCGCAGGATCAGGGCGGCCAGCCGATCCCGATCAGCCGCCAGGTCATCGTCGAGGGCGAGGACCTGATCGACGCCCAGCCGGCCTTCGACCAGCGCACCAGCCAGCCGATCGTCAATTTCCGCTTTAACATCCGCGGCGCCCAGCGCTTCGGCCAGGCGACCACCGAGAATCTCGGCCGCCAGCTCGCCATCGTACTCGACAACAAGGTGATCTCGGCCCCGGTGATCCAGTCGCCGATCACCGGCGGCTCTGGCCAGATCTCCGGCAACTTCACCGTCGAGCAGGTCAACAACCTCGCCATCCTGCTGCGCGCCGGTGCGCTGCCGGCGAAGATGACGATCGTCGAGGAGCGCACCGTCGGCCCCGGACTCGGCCAGGATTCGATCCAGGCCGGCAAGATGGCGACGGTGATCGCGACCGTGCTGGTCATCCTCTACATGATCGGCAATTACGGGCTGTTCGGCTTCATCGCCAGCATCGCGCTGCTCGTGCACGTCTGCCTGATCCTCGGGCTCATGTCGCTGCTCGGAGCGACCATGACCTTGCCGGGCATCGCCGGCATCGTGCTCACCATCGGCACGGCGGTCGACTCGAACGTGCTGATCTATGAGCGCATGCGCGAGGAATCCAAACTCGGGAGGTCGCTGGTCTCGGCGCTCGAGGCCGGCTTCACGCGAGCCTTCGCCACGATCATCGACTCCAACGTCACCATGCTGATCGCCGCCGTCGCGCTGTTCGCACTCGGCTCCGGCCCGGTGCGCGGCTTCGCCGTCGTCTTCATCCTGGGCATCCTGACCACGGTCATCACCGCGGTGACACTGACGCGCATGCTGATCGCGCTCTGGTATCGCTGGGCGCGGCCGAAGGCCCTTCCGTTCTGAGCCCGCAGGCCAGGAGTTAGAGAAAAACCATGCGCCTGCTTCGCATCGTTCCCGACAACACCAAGTTCCGCATCGTCCACTGGCGGCGGCTCGCCTACCCGTTCTCGGCCGCCTATTCCGTGCTGGTGCTGGTGCTGTTCCTGACGGTCGGCCTCAATTTCGGCATCGATTTCCGCGGCGGCACGCTGATGGAGATGCAGGCCAAGAGCGGCAAGACCGACATTGCCCAGGTGCGCCAGACCGCCAATAGCTTCGGCTTCGGCGAGGTCGAGGTCCAGGAATTCGGCAATGCCGGCGACCTCTCCATGCGCTTTGCGCTGCAGCCGGGCGGCGAGGTCGCGCAGCAGGCGGTCGTCACCAGGGCGCGGGCCGCATTCTCCGAAGCCTATGAGTTCCGGCGGGTCGAGACGGTCGGCCCGCGCGTTTCGGGCGAGCTGGTCCAGGCCGGCACGCTCGGTGTCGTACTCGCGATCATCGGCGTGCTGGTCTATCTCTGGTTCCGCTTCGAGATGCAGCTCGCCATCGGCGCGATCGTCGGCACCATGCACGACATCGTGCTGACCATGGGCTTCTTCCTGATCACGCAGCTCGAATTCAACCTGACCTCGATCGCGGCAATCCTGACCATCGTCGGCTACTCGCTGAACGAGACCGTGGTCGTGTTCGACCGTACGCGCGAATTGCTGCGTCGCTACAAGACCATGCCGATCCCGGAACTGCTCGACCTCTCGGTCAACTCGACCCTGTCGCGCACCGCGATCACCTCGACCACCACCATTCTGGCGCTGGTCGCGCTGGTCTTCTTCGGCGGCACGGCGATCGAGGGCTTTGCGCTTGTCATGCTGTTCGGCGTGATGGTCTGCACCTATTCGGCGATGTTCATCTCTACGCCGGTGCTGCTCTATCTCGACGTCCGCGCCGGCCGCCTCGACCAGAGCGAGGAACTGGCCGAGGCCAAGGCACGGGTCTAAGGGGTTGGTGGAACGACGCTTCGACGGTTTCGTCCCCGGCCGCTACCAGCTCGATGCCTTTGGCGCCGGCGGCTTTCGTTTCGCCGGTATGAGTCATCGCGGCTCGATCCTGGCGACGCCGTCCGGTATCCGGATCTGGCCGGTCACCTCGTTCGCGCAGGTGACGCTGGCAAGCCTGCAGCCGGTTCTCGACGAGGCCGAGACGATCGACTTCCTGATCCTCGGTATCGGCCACGACATCGCCTTCCTGCCGCCGTCCTTGCGCGATCCCTTCAAGGCGGCGGGCGTTACCGTCGAGGCGATGGCGACGCCCGCGGCGGCGCGCACGTACAACGTCTTGGTCGGCGAGGAGCGACGCGTTGCCGCGGCGCTGATCGCGGTGGAGTAAAGGCATCGTGCTCGGGCTTGGCCCAGAGCAAGAGATTCTCGGGTCTACGCTCCGCTCCGCCCGAGAATGACGGACATCGATCAAATCCAACCAGCCATGCCGCTCCCGCGTAGCCAAGCCAGCCGACCCGGCCTAGACTGCCGGCGCTTCGACCCGCGTGACGGCGGGAGCGGGGAGGGCGCATGACCACGAAAACCGAGGACCGCGCCGGCACTGCGCCGGGTCCGCTCTCGCAGGCCTATGGTTATTGCCTCGCGCTGGTGCGCGAGCACGATCCAGACCGCTACATCGCCTCGCTCTATGCGCCCGAGGCGCTGCGCCCCGGCCTGTTTGCCCTCTACGCTTTCAGCCACGAGATCGCGCGCGTCCGCGAACAGGTCAGCGAGCCGCTACCGGGCGAGGTCCGCCTGCAATGGTGGCGCGACGTGCTCGAGGCCGGCCCGGACGCGCCTGCGCCGGGGCACCCGGTCGCGCAGGCGCTGCTCGACACCGTCAGGCGCTTCCGCCTGCCGATCGCCCCGCTCTCGAGCCTGATCGAGGCGCGCGTCTTCGACCTCTATGACGATCCCATGCCCGCGCTCTCCGACCTCGAAGGCTATGCCGGCGAGACCTCGAGTGCGCTGATCCGGCTCGCTTGCCTGGTGCTGGCCCAGGGCCGCGATCCCGGCGGTGCGACCGCTGCCGGCCATGCCGGCGTCGCCTATGCGCTTGCCGGGCTGATGCGCGCCTTCCCCTGGCATGCGGCCCGCGGCCAGGTCTATCTCCCGGCCGACCTGCTCAGCCGCAACGGCGTCACCCGCGAGGACATCGTCCGCGGGCGCGGCGGGCCGGGGCTGATCTATTCGCTGAAGGAGATGCGGGCGCTGGCGCGTATTCATCTGCGCAAGCTCAACGATCTCAGCGCCACCGTGCCGGATGCGGTAAGGTCGGCCTTCCTGCCCGTCGCGCTGGTCGAGCCCTATCTCAGGCAGATGGAGCGGCGCGGCTACGATCCCTACCGCACGATCATCAGCCTCTCACCGCTGCGGCGGCAATGGACGTTGTGGCGCGCGGCGCGGACGTAGAACTCACGGGCGAAGAATAGGGCGCGGGGAACCCTCTCCTGTAAGGAGAGGGTAGGGTGAGGTGTAGGCCGCTGGACCAGTGACGCGACTTGCTGACTGCGCGGTTGGGTTCAGGCCAACGTTTCCAGTCCGAACACCTCACCCCTACCCCTCTCCTTCCAGGAGAGGGGATCCCGCGGTTCACTCCGCCGCCTGCACACTTGCCTTGCCGACCCACCCATCGAGCTCGATCTTCGCGCGCGCCGTCAGCGCTTGCTTGCGGGCGAGGCTCTTGGCCGGGCCCTTCAGGCGCTTGCCGTCGGGCCCGGTCGTCGCGACGCCCTCGATATGCGGGAACAGGCCGAAATTGATGTTCATCGGCTGGAAGGAGCGCGGCCCCTCGTCGATGGTGACGATGTGGCCGCCGGTGATGTGGTTGACCAGCGCTCCCAGCGCAGTCGTCGCCGGTGGCAGCGAAAGCGGCTGGCCGAGCCGCTCGGCCGCGGCGAGCCGCCCGGTCAGCAGGCCGATCGCCGCGCTCTCGACATAGCCCTCGCAGCCGGTGATCTGCCCGGCGAAGCGCAGGCGCGGGTCGGCCTTCAGCCGCAACTGCGGATCGAGCAATTCCGGCGAATTGAGATAGGTGTTGCGGTGGATGCCGCCGAGCCGGGCGAACTCGGCATTCTCCAGCCCGGGAATCATCCGGAAGATCGCGGCCTGCTCGCCATATTTCAGCTTGGTCTGGAAGCCGGTCATGTTGAACAGCGTACCCAGCGCATTGTCCTGGCGCAGCTGGACGACGGCATAGGCCTTCACTGTCGGATTGTGCTTGTTGGTCAGGCCGACCGGCTTCATTGGCCCCCAGCGCAAGGTCTCGCGGCCGCGCTCGGCCATGACCTCGATCGGCAGGCAGCCGTCGAAATAGGGCGTGCCCTCCCACTCCTTGAACTCGGTCTTCTCCGCCGCCAGCAGCGCGTCGATGAAGGCCTCGTACTGGTCGCGGTCGAGCGGGCAGTTGATGTAGTCGGCGCCGGTGCCGCCGGGCCCGGCCTTGTCGTAGCGCGACTGGAACCAGGCCACGTTCATGTCGACCGAATCGAAATGGACGATCGGAGCAATCGCGTCGAAGAAGGCGAGTTCACCTGCTCCCGTCAGCGAGCGGATGCCCTCGGCCAGCGCCGGCGAGGTGAGCGGGCCGGTCGCGACGATGACCTTGTTCCATTCGGCCGGCGGCAGGCCGGCGATCTCGCCGCGTTCGATCGTGACGTTGGGGTGGGCTTCGAGGGCGGCGGTGACGGCAGCGGAGAAGCCGTCGCGATCGACCGCGAGCGCGCCGCCCGCCGGGACCTGGTGCGCATCGCCCTTGGCCATGATCAGCGAGCCGAGCCGGCGCATCTCCCAATGCAATTGGCCGACGGCGTTGGACGACGAATCGTCCGAGCGGAACGAGTTGGAGCAGACCAGCTCGGCCAGCCCTTCCGTCTTGTGGGCGTCGGTGCCGCGCACCGGGCGCATTTCATGCAGGACGACCGGAACCCCGGCCTCCGCGATCTGCCAGGCGGCTTCCGAACCAGCGAGGCCGCCGCCGACGATGTGGATGGGTGCGATTGCGGTGGATGTTGTCATGGCCGCGATGTGTCCGCGGCGGCGCCCGAGGTCAAGGGCATTGGGCTGCATCCAGGCCCAGAAACGCAAAATGCCCGCTCGAAAGCGGGCATTCGCTCTTCGACCAGACCCTGAGGGGAGGAACGCGGGGTCTAGGAGAAACTACTCGTCCAACCTGGGCGGTCGGAAATCAGGCCGTCGCGTGGGTGCGGGCGACGTACTGGATGTCCGAGCGCGACAGGCCGAGGTCGTCGAGCTCACGATCGGTGAGGCGGGACAGCTCGCGGACGGTCTCGCGATAGCGAAGATAGGCGCGGATCTTGGAAGCGATCATGGACAGGAACATGGTGATAACCTTTTGGTTTTTCGGGGTTTGGCCCCGACAGCGATGAATTCGTTGTGCACTGCATATAGAGAGGTCATCGTGCTTCTCACAGGGGCGCGTCGTCAGTTCTGTTATGCTTTCAACGCATGACAAATTAAGAGATCGTTTGCAAAAAGGCCGCAGACCCGCGCAGGGCGCTTAACGATTTTGTCAGAACAGTGAAAATTGAGCCTAATTTTTAGGCGAAGAATGCGACGAGGCCCAGGGTCGCTCAATTTTGATAAAAATCTACGCAAATTGGACGCGGCTCGCTATGCGATTTGCACTGCAACATTGGTTGCCGGGCCAAGGGGCGGCGTAACGACCTGTTCACCATGGCCGGATTCGGCGACTATCGCCCTGTTCAGCGGCGGGCGTCATGCGCGTGCATGAGACTGGCGGCATGATTCGTAGATTCGGGGTGGGGTGGCCGAAGCATGCAGGGCACGGGCTATTGCGAGCGGCTGAGCGGGGCCTTCTGGGCCGAGCCGCTCAATGCGATCAGCAACGCCGCCTTCCTGCTGGCGGCGTTGGCGGCATTTCTCATATTGCGGCGGCAGGGGGGGCGTGATTGGCCGGTTGAGCTGCTGATGGCGCTGGTCGCAATCATCGGCGTCGGCTCCTTCCTGTTCCACACTATGCCGCAGCGCTGGACCCTGCTGGCCGATGTCGTGCCGATCCAGCTCTTCGCGCTCTGCTATTTCGGCCTGGCGCTCAACCGGTTCCTCGGACTGTCGCCGCTTGTCGCGGCGATCGGGGCGCTGCTCTTCCTCGCCGCCTGCTTCGGTCTGGCTTCGGTGCTCTCGCCGTTCCTGCCCGCCGGCATGCGCGGCTCGGCCGGCTATGCCGGCTTTCTGATCGGTCTTTTTGGCGTCGCGCTGGCGGCAAAGCTGCGCGGTGATGCCGCGACCGGCGCGCGGATCGCCGTCGCCGGTCTCGTCTTCGCCCTGTCGCTCAGCTTCCGCTCGCTCGATTCCGCGCTGTGCGGCGCGGTCCCGTTCGGCCTGCACTGGGGCTGGCATTTGCTCAACGGGCTGCTGCTTTATCTACTGCTGCGGGCAGCCATCCTCGCGCCGCGTTCCTGAGCCGCATCGCCGTTTCGCCATGGCGCCGAAGAAGGCGCTTGACGATGCTTGACTAGTTATATAACAGATAAATTATATAGAGAGGTCGACATGAACAGGTTGGACGCAGCCTTTTCCGCTCTCGCCGATCCGACGCGCCGGGCGATCCTGGCGCGGCTGGCCCTCGGCGAAACCACGGTGATGGACCTCGCCGAGCCCTTCGCGATGTCGCAGCCCGCGGTGTCGCGGCACCTGAAGGTGCTGGAGGAGGCGGGGCTGATCACCCGGCGGATCGAGGGAACGAAACGGCCCTGCCGGCTCGCGCCGGGAGCGCTCGAGGAGATCGACAAATGGCTCGCCATGCTCAGGCGGGCTTTAGAGGCGAACTACGACCGGCTGGACCAGCTTCTGGCCGAGATGGAAGCAAGCAAAGAGAAAGACCGACAATGACCAAGCTTACCCTGACGACCGAAGGCGACACCCATGTCCTCGTCACCCGTCGCTTCAAGGCCTCGCCCGAGGCGGTCTACCGCGCCCATACCGAGACGGCGCTGATCCAGAAATGGCTGCTCGGCCCGGATGGCTGGACCATGCCGGTCTGCATCAACGACCACCGGCCCGGCGGCAAGTTCCGCTATGAGTGGACCGACGGCAAGGGCGAAGAGCTGACGCTCACCGGCGAATACGTCACCCTCGAGCCGTTCAGCCGCATCGTCCATATCGAGCGCTTCCATATGCCGGACGTCACGCCCGACAACCATATCGAGACCCGCTTCGAGGCCGATGGCCAGGGCACGCTGATGACCATGCGCATGACCCTGCCCGACGCCGCCACTCGCGAGATGATGCTCGCCACCGGCATGGAAGAGGGCATGGAGGCGAGCTATGCCCGCCTCGACGCGATGGCCGGCTGAGCGCTGTTCCGCCCCACGCAGCGGCGACGGCTTGACCCGCCGCCGGCCCGCCCGGAAGCTTCCCCTCTATTATAGGGAGAGGGGAAGCGCATGCCGGATCCGGCCCAGGAACTTGATCTCGCCGGGCTGAAGGGCCGGCTCTATTCGGCGGTGCTCTCCGACGTGCTCGACGAGCTCGGCTTCCCGAACCAGGCGGTGAAACCCTTCGTGCGCCCGCTCGACGAGGCCAGCGTGCTCTGCGGCTTCGCCCGCACCGGGCTCTACATGAAGCGCTACCATCTCCCGGCGGGGCACAACCCTTACGCCCTCGAAATGGACCTGATCGACAGCCTCAAGCCCGGCGAGATTCCCGTGCTCGCCTGCGACGGGCCGACCGACCGGATCGCGCCCTGGGGCGAACTGCTCACCACTGCCTCGAAGGTCAGAGGCGCTGCCGGCTGCCTCACCGATGGGCTGGTGCGCGATGTCCGCCGCATCCGCGAGCTCGGCTTCCCGGTCTTTCATGGCGGCATCGGCCCGCTCGACACCAAGGGCCGGGCCGAGATGATGGCCGCCGACGAGCCGGTCGAGCTCGGCGGCGCCCGCGTCGCGCCGGGCGATTTCGTCTTCGGCGACGTCGACGGCGTCGTTATCGTGCCCCGCGCCATCGCACGCGAGGCGATCCGGTTGGCGCTGGCCAAGATCGAGGCCGAGGGTTCGACCCGCGAGGAGCTGCTCGCCGGGAACAGCCTGCGCTCGGTGTTCGAGCGCCACGGGGTGTTGTGAGCCACTCTGTCATTCCGGGGCAGGCCGAAGGCCTGAGCCCGGAAACCAGAACCGATGTGCCTGGTCGTTCTGCAATCGGACGCCGTGCCTTGTCCAGTTGCGGCGTCGGTTCTGGGTTCCGGACCCTTCGCTACGCGAAGTCCCGGAAAGACGCGCCTTTGTCAGCCACACCGCTCCAGCAGCCGCGAGGCCGCGGTCACGCCTTCGAGCGAGAAGGTGTAGCTGGTTTCGTTGCCGCGGGCCGAGCGCGCCGCCAGCACCATCTCGTCACCGGCCTTCATCGCCGCGAGCAGTTCGCCCTCGCGCTCCAGCCGCTGCAGCCAGGCATTGTTGCCCGAGGTCAGCATGCGGAAGCTCTCGTCGCCGATCGTCACGGTGACGGTCGAATCCTTGGCGAAATCATAGCCGGTCTGGAAGCTCGACTCGGTGCGTGCCTGCGCGTTCGGCGCGGTCTGCACGAAGAAGAATACGTCGCCATGACGCAAAGTCGCAGGTGTCTCGGCATTCGGCGAGGAGACGATATAGCAACGCTTGCCTTTATCGCCGTCATAGGTGGCCGCGTTCCACTGCTTGAACTGGCCGAGTGGCTGGGCCGGCGCGGCGAAAGCCGTGGCCGAGGCCGCGAGAAGGCTGAGCGCCGCGAGAGGGGCCAGTCTGATCATCGGGTCATCTCCTGTTTGCAGTGCAGGGATGTCCAAGAGCGGTTTAACAAGGCGTAAACAAGACCCTCACAATGCCGTGCGACGGAAGGGCGCGGGGGGAGGGACCTCGCCGCCGCCATCGTCGCCTTCGGGCCCCCAAGTCGATGATCCAGTCGGCGGTCCTGATCAGATTATGCTCGATCACCACCACGGAATGGCCCTGCGCGACCGGCTCGTGCAGCACTGCCATCAGCCTGGCGAACTGGTCCATTTGGCGAGCGCTCACCTGCGGCGCCAGAATGGAGCCCGCAAGAGCGCTAGCCGATCAGCCCGACCATGCCGACGACGATGGGCCCCATCAACGGCAGCAGCACATTGGAGATCGCGTAGGTGACGGTGTAGCCGATGACCGGCGTGGAGTTGCCCGCGAGCGAGACGAGCGCGCTGATCGCGGGCGTGCTGCAATGCTGCCCGGCAATGGCGCCGAGCAGGATCGGCGCCTCGATCCGGAGCAGATAGCGGCCGATATAGAGCGAGGCGAGCGCGGGCAGGGCCGAGACCAGGATCGACAGCACCGGCAGGATGAGCCCGTATTGCTTGAGCAGGGCGAAGGCCTCCGGGCCGACGGAGAGCCCGACCGCGGCAATGAAGGTCGCGAGCCCGAAATCCTTCATGAAATCGGCGGCCGCATGCGGGATCGCGCCGCGCTGCGGCCGGTGCATGTGCAGCCAGCCGAAGATCAGGCCGGAGACCAGCGCGCCGCCGCCGGTGCCCAGCGTGAGGTTGAGCGCCCCGACCTGCAGGCCGAGCTCGCCGAGCAGGAGGCCGACGACGATGCCGAGCCCGAGCATGACGAAATCCGTCGCGGCGCTCGCCGGCAGCAGATGGCCGAGCTCCGGGGCGGCGCGGATGATCGCCTCCTCCGAGCCGTAGAGGGTCAGGATGTCGCCCTGCTCGAGAACCGAGCCGGGCAGGGCAGGGATGTTCTGGCCGAGCCGGCGAATGCGCGAGATGAAGACGCCGCGCCGCTGCTCGGCGCTGGCGAGCCGGCGCAGATCGCGGATCCGGCGCCCGCTCACCTCGCGGCGTACGAGCACGACCTCGCGCTCGACCAGCGGGACATTGTCGCCGGCCGGCATCGGCACTTCCGGGCCGAGGCGCTCGCTGACGGCGATTACGGAGCGCCGCCGGCCGAGCACCAGCACGATGTCGTCCGGCTCCAGCACGGTCTCGGTCGTCGCCTTGGTGAAGCCTGAGCTGCGCCCGACCTGATCGATGGTCACGACGCCGTTGACGCTGTTCTCGAAGGTGCCGACGGTGCTGCCGGCGATCGGCCCGACGCGGAAGCTGCGCGAGACGATCTCGGGTACGCCGTTCTCCTTGCCGGCCTCGTCTTCGGCCCCGAGGTCGCGGGCAAGCGCCGCCGAGGCCTCACGGATATCGACCCCGAGCAGCAGCGGGCCGATCTGCGTGACGACGACGACGATGGCGACGAGGCCGAACAGATAGGTGACGCTGTAGGCGGTGGCCATGTTGGCCTGAAGCCGCTCGATCTCGCCAGTCGGCAGAGAAAGCCGTGCAATCGCTTCGGAGGCGGTGCCTAGAACGGCGGATTCCGTCGCCGACCCGGCGAACAATCCCGAGGCCGTGCCGTAGTCGAGCCGGAAGAGCGCGACGGCCGCTACCAGCAACAGCAGCACCGTGACGACCTCGACGAAGGACAGGATGCCGTAGCGCCAGCCGCCGCGAATATTGTTGAAGAATTGTGGGCCCGCCGTGAAGCCGAGCGCGAAGATGAAGAGCGCGAAGGCGACGTTCTTCAGGTCCGGGCTGATCTTCACACCGAGCTGTCCGATCGCCAGCGCGACGAACAGCGTGCCGCAGACACCGCCGACCTGGACGGAGCCGATCCGGATCTTGCCAATCAGATAGCCGAGGGCCAGGGAAATGAAGAGCGCAACAACCGGTTGTTCAACGAATGACACGATGAAACCCAGTCTTGGAGCAAGCAGCGCTCAAGACTATCGGTCGCGCTCTCGCAGCACGCAAGGCCCAGCGATTTTCGCTTTCGTCAGCCGCGCGGCGACGTGTTCAGCGAAAGTGGTTCGGGGGCAATGGCGGCTCTTCGTTGAGCAGGGTGATCCTCACCCGCCGGTTTGGCGAGATGTAGGGATTGTCGGGGAAGACCGGCTCGGTGTCGGCGCGCCCCACCACGGAAGCGAAGCGGTCGTTGGGGAACCCTGCGCCCGACAGGATCTCGCGGACGGCGAGCGCGCGCCCGGTGGTGAGGCTCCAGGGATCGGCGCCCGCCGCCGAGCCCGGGCGCGGGGTGGCCGTGTGACCGGTGATCGCCAGGCGGTTGGGCAGGCGGCGCAGAGTGGGCGCAAGCGTCTCCAGCACGCGACGGGTGCTCGGGTAGGGCTGGACCGAGCCCTCGGGGAACATGGAGCGGCCGGACTCGTCCAAGAGGGCAACATCCAACCCCTCCTTGGTCGGCTCGATCACAATGTTGCGCGACAGATCGGCAATTTCGGGCATGCTCTGGAGCGTCTGCCGGAGGCTGGCTATCGCGCTGTGGTTGGCCTGCTGGCCGGCAACCGAGCGGTTGACCTCGCGGTCGGCGCTGCCGCCAGCGTTGGTCCGGCGCGCCCTGTCCTCCGGCTTGGTCCCGGTCGCCACCTCGCGCGGCGGCGACGGCTTGCTGCCTGATTTGTCGAGGGCGGTGCCCCACAGCATGCCGCCAGCGCCACTGGTGCTGGGGCTCAGAGCCCCCGGCGCGAAATACTCCGCCAGGCCTTCCTTCTGCTCCTGCGTCGTCATGCTGATCAGCCACATCAGCAGAAAGAACGCCATCATGGCGGTCACGAAGTCCGCATAGGCGATCTTCCAGGCGCCGCCATGGTGCGCATGCGCGGCCTTCTTGACCTTCTTGACGATAATCGTCTGGGCGGGCTTGGTCATCGAGTCCCTGCTGGAGATTGGGCCGGAGCTAGGCGGCCAGTTTGGCGGTTGCCGCTTCCACTTGGCTGAAGGTCGGGCGGACGTCGCTCATCAGAGCCTTGCGGGCAAATTCGACCGCCATCACCGGCGGCTGGCCGCTGATATGGGCGAGGAGACCCGCCTTGAGTGACAGGAAGTATTTGGCTTCCGCGTCGAAGGTGCTCTTGAGCGACGCCGCCATGGGCGCGAAGAAACCGTAGGCGACGAAGACGCCGAAGAAGGTGCCGACGAGCGCGCCGCCGATCAGATGTCCCAGCACCTCCGGCGGCTCCTTGATCGCCCCCATCGTCTTGATCACGCCGAGCACGGCGGCGACGATGCCGAGCGCCGGTGTTCCGTCGGCGATCGACTGCATGGCCGAAACGAGACGCTCCTGCTCCTGATGGTGCGTCTCCAGTTCCTCGTCCATGAGAGCGTCGATCTCGTGGGCGTTGTTGGCGCCCAGCGTCAACATGCGCATGTAGTCGCAGACGAATTCGACCGCATGATGGTTCGCAGCAAAGGTGGGGAAGGCATTGAACAGCGTCGACTCGCTCGGATTTTCAATGTGCTGCTCGACCGCGAGCATGCCCTTC
This sequence comes from Allobosea sp. GW821-FHT10B12, assembly GCF_059415545.1. Taxonomy (NCBI): domain Bacteria; kingdom Pseudomonadati; phylum Pseudomonadota; class Alphaproteobacteria; order Hyphomicrobiales; family Alloboseaceae; genus Allobosea; species Allobosea sp. GW821-FHT10B12. The sequence goes on along the minus strand of NZ_JBWKNL010000008.1, from coordinate 20,637 downwards.
TGCTTCACGAGCTTGTACAATGAATACTGCATCCCCAGCAGTTCGACATAGCACTCCTGGCTGTACTTGGAGCCCTTGAAGATCGTGCCGAGCATGGACGGCACGGCCTTGAGGACCGGCGCGGGGTTGCCGATGATGAAGGCACCGATCGCCGCACCGAGAATGATGACGAACTCGAACGGCTGCCAAAGGACCTCGAGGTGGCCACCCATCGCCGCGAAACTGCCGAAGACGCAGACGAAGACGATGATTGCGCCGACGATCAGCCGCATGGTTTTGCTACCCTCGCACCACAGCAGCTACAGCCCGCGCGAAGCCACTACCCGCCCGAAGAAATGAACGATCGAGGTTAATGGCGAGTTAGGGGCATGGCAGGCCTGGGGCGACAAATTGGCCCAGGGGCGGACATCGGAGGGCAATGACCAGCCCGCGGCTCGCCTGGCGAGCGGTGACTCCTGAGAATGACCACTGAGGACCGATCGCGGCTGGAGGGGTTCTGTTGCGCCTCCCGCGCCTCTTCCTTCACCCACGCGCCAGACCCCGCCCGCAGGCCTGCCTGCGGGCGCTTCGAAAATACGGGGCTGGCGGAGCGCCGCGAGGCGCGTCGAGTAGCATCCGCTTCCGTTGAGCCAGGAAGCGGCGCGGATGAAGCCTCATCCGCACGCCCCGTGGCGCTCCGCCTTCGGCGATTTTAAAGCTCCGGGCCGCGCTTCTGCGAAGCCGGCTGCTGGCCGTGCCGCGATGCCATTGGAAGCCAGGTCCCCTCTTCGGGTCGTCGCTCCCTCGGGCCGTGCGGTGGCCGTTGCAGCCGCTTCATCTAGCGAGCTCCTCGCACAGGGGTCGTATTGCCCCCAGGGCGGTGCCCCGAAGCCTCCCGGGAGCGGGGCGTAACCCCCGCCCGCAGGCGCCGACCCTCACCCAGCCTCTGGCATACCTCCGGATGGCCGCCCCGTATGGGTGATGGGCGAGGGGATTATACCGGAGGTTTTGGGGGCGGGGATAAGTTTGCTGTCAATGTCAGCTCGGAGTGATCGTTGTGTTGACATTGTCAGGTGTTTCGTATTAGAAGCCTGACAGTGGAGGCCAGCATGAGCGACGGACCCTACAAGAGCTTGCCGCAGCGACCGCATTGGAAAGCGGTGATGCGGCGGGCCTCAAATCTGAGCACGCCAATTTCCGAGGTGTGTGAAGCGAGTGAAATAGCGATCAAGCGAGATCTCTTTAATCTGCCGATCTCGCGCATGCGCGAGATTATCGAAAGTTCTCTTTTTCCAGACGATTCGACTAGGCAATTGGAGGCGCTTTCGCTCGCCCATGCGGGGGATGTTGCTGTGCAACAGGCTCTTGATCATGCAATCGATGCGCTGCAGCAGGGCATAAGGGGCGACGCTGCCATTCAAGTGTCTGTAGAGGGTGCTGTAAACGAGGCTCTTCGCTCGCATTGCCGTGGAATGGAAGAGCATCACGAACGTTCAGGCGCAGCCAAGGCGGGGCAACTACGAGGCCGTTTAAGAGAGTTACGGGATACGTTTGACTTAAAGCGCGTCGCCAAAGAAATCATGAACCCATTAACGCGAGTCAGGCGTTCAAAACTGCGGTTAACTCAACGGGATGGCCTTGATGACGGAGTTCCAAAGCTATGAGTTCACGTGCTCCAAATTTCCGCGCGCCCCAAATAAGTTTAAATTTTGTGGAATTCAAAAGTAATTATGATATAAATCCAAGAGAAATTCTAATTGATAGCGCAATTGATTTTTCGACCAAGGCGCTTGAGACTTATTATTTTAAGGGGTGGGAGCCAAGATTATTTGACGCAATGGTTATTGCGGGTGCTATTGAGTATGCTGACCGTAGTATCCGGCGGCCGGCTCATGGATGGGCTCGCCGTTTTTTCCTACGGATTCCTGTATATGATTGCGCTAAATGGGCGTCGTCTGAGGTCTCTGAGGCCTTGGTTGCTGTGGCGCAGTTTCTGACCGGTGATTTTTGGTCCTTCGAGTTCGCCAAGCGGGAGACGCAAGAGCCGTTTCACAACAAGCCCTTGTTCCCGTTCGAGGTTCCAACGAGCGCGGTGATGGCTTACAGCGACGGCATGGATTCTCGCGCCGTATACGGTCTGGAAGCAGCAAACAGAAATACAGGTATCCTGCGGGTCCGGTTAGGCCGGAAGGCTGGGGGGCGCCCGTCAAAGCGCCAGCGCGATCCCTTCGTCGGTGTACCTTATAGAGTCAGAGCTCGAGGAGAGACGACGGCACGAAGTCGGGGGTTGAAGTTCGCGGTTGTCAGCGGGCTCGGCGCTTATATGGCTGGAGCCGCAACGATCGTTGTTCCCGAAAGCGGTCAAGGTGTCTTTGGGCCGGTATTGGCGTCCCTGGGGCACAGCTATCCAGATTATCGCAATCATCCTCTGTTCTTTGATAAAGCTTCCAAGTTTCTGCGCTTGTTACTTGAGCGTGATATTCAGTTTGTTCAGCCGCGTATCTGGTCGACAAAAGGTAAGACGCTGGAGGCCTTTTCTCCTCTTGATCCCGAAAGGGAGTGGGCGACGACGACGTCCTGCTGGCGCAATCAGCAATGGAGCTCAGTCAATGGAAAGCAGCGGCAATGCGGAGTCTGTGCGGCGTGCATGCTTCGCCGTATGAGTGTACATGCTGCTGGCCTTTCAGAGGCTCCAGAGCGCTACATCTGCGAAAATCTGGAAGCGCCAGTGCTTGATCAAGGGATCCATCGAGATTTTGCTCGTATGGGTCTCGCATTTCGAGAGTATGCGCTCGCTGGGCTGCTCCATCTAGAGCATATGGCTGATTTGGTTTCATCTGAGTTCCGGCCGCTGCTAAGTCGCCACGCGCGTCAGATTGCAGGGCCTATGAGACTAAGCGCCGGGGAGATCGAGGGCGAATTAGTCAGCCTTTTCGCAAGCCACGCAACCGAATTGGCCGCGTTCAAAAAAGACTTAGGAGAGGGCTCGTTTATTAACCGGCGGGCCTGGGGAATATCATGACTGAAATCAGAGAGCGACTACCAGACGCCGAGGTTGGCGAGCGGCTTCGCATTGCCCGCGAAGCAGCAAAAATCACTCAGGCTGATGCGGCCGCGCTCATCAATGCGGCTCGTACTACGGTTGTTGCCATCGAACAGGGAAAAAGACGTATTCAGACGGCGGAGCTGCAAACGCTTGCTGCCGCCTATGGTACTTCGGCGAATGCAGTACTGCGCCAACAAGCGGTCCATCTTGATCTTGTTCCAAAATTTAGAAAGCTAGCAGAAGCTATCGATATCGATGCTGAGAATGCATCAAAAATGCTGAGTAATCTAGTTCGAGCTGAAGTTGAACTTGAAAACGCGCTTGGCATTGTGCGAGCGCGCAACTATCCGCCAGAGCGACCCCTCTTGCCCGGCGATATTCGGCTTCAAGCTGAGCAGGATGCGCAAGATATGCGCGATTGGTTAGGCATCGGAGCTGGCCCAATTGGCGACATTATTTCGTTATTGGAGCTTCATATCGGGATAAGAGTATACATACGGAGATTGCCAGCAAAAATATCGGGGCTGTTTGCCTACGATGATCGTATCGGTGCGTGCATTCTTTTGAATGGCAGTGTGCTTTATGAGCGGGTCATTGCAACGGCAATTCATGAACTCGGTCACTTTGTCGCAACGAGGAGGCAGCCAGAGGTTCTAACGACTGACGAGCGCTTTCAGTCCAGAGAGGAACGTTACGCAAATATCTTTCAAAGGTGTTTTTCTATGCCTGCGCGTGCGATACAGCAACGTTACAGTGAAATTACGGCGGGGCATTCTCATCTGACGCGGCGGCATATAATTTTGTTAGCCAATGCATTTGGCGTATCGCGGGAAGCGATGGCGCGCCGATTGGAGGAGCTACACTTAGCGAGAGAGGGCACTTGGGATTGGTTTCAAGCTAACGGCGGTATCACCGACGAACAGGCACGCGAAGTGCTTGGTGATTCTATTTTGCGCCCGTCATTAGGTTCTATTTCTGGTGATCTGGTTCCAGCTCGCCTCGCATTGTTGATAAGAGAAACGTGGAAAAGGGAATTGTATAGTGAGGGGCAGTTGGCTCGTATGCTTGACATGGACCGGCATACGATCCGAATAATTCTAGACGGCGCTGAGCAGGAGGAAGGCGAAGCGAATGAGCTTACGAAGCTTCCGCTCTGATAAGAGCGCTTCCCTTGTTCTAGACACGAGCGTGATTATCAATCTTCTTGCAAGCGGGTTTGCGGCGTCCATTTTGGAGGCTCTGCCCGGCCAAGCTATCATGACCGTTAACGTGAGGCGTGAACTATTGACGTCTTGCCGCTTTGGCAGTGAGGACATCGCTACGCTGCAATCCTTGATCGATCAGGGTTTGCTAAGAGTTAGCGAGCTTGGCGAAAATGGAATGCTTACGCTCGCAACCCTTATCGACGGCTCCCGGGGGGTAGATTTAGATGATGGCGAAGCTGCTACTATTGCCTATTCGATTGAGATAGGTGCTTGCGCGGTGCTGGATGAGCGGAAAGCTCGGCGAGTCTGCGGGCAACATTTTCCGACAATGTCATTGTCTTGTAGCGCCGAACTTCTGCTATTGCCCGGCTCAGCTTTAAAAGTGAAAGCAGACCACCAGAGATTGGCAATTCTCCGCGCACTCCAAATTGGACGGATGCGGGTTCCCGTTGAATTAACCGCCCAGGTTGTCGCTATTATTGGCGAGGATCAGGTCGCAAACTGCCCAAGTCTACCCAGATTTGCACGAGCTAATGCGGGTAAGAAAAAGGCAGCCGCGGCTCAAAACTAGTAAGCGGCGGGCCTGACCTCTACTCCGCCGCCTCCCGCGCGCCCTTGCCTTTCAACGGCCGCCGCTCCAGCACCTCCTTGAGGAAGCGCGCGGTGTGGCCCTTGCCGATCCGCACCACATCCTCCGGCGTGCCCTGCGCCACGACCTCGCCGCCGCCGTCGCCGCCTTCGGGGCCCATGTCGATGATCCAGTCGGCGGTCTTGATCACTTCGAGATTGTGCTCGATCACCACCACGGAATTGCCCTGCTCGACCAGCTCGTGCAGCACCTCCATCAGCTTGGCGACGTCGTGGAAGTGCAGGCCGGTGGTCGGCTCGTCGAGGATGTAGAGGGTGCGGCCGGTGGCGCGCTTGCTGAGCTCCTTGGAGAGCTTGACGCGCTGCGCCTCGCCGCCCGAGAGCGTCGTCGCCTGCTGGCCGACCTTGACATAGTCGAGCCCGACGCGGGCGAGCGTCACCATCTTGTCGCGGATCGAGGGCACGGCCTTGAACAGGTCCTTGGCCTCCTCGACCGTCATGTCGAGCACGTCGGCGATCGAGCGCTCGCGGTATTTCACCTCGAGCGTCTCGCGGTCATAGCGCTTGCCCTTGCAGACGTCGCAGGTGACGTAGACGTCGGGCAGGAAGTGCATCTCGATCTTGATGACGCCGTCGCCCTGGCAGGCCTCGCAGCGGCCGCCCTTGACGTTGAACGAGAAGCGGCCGGCCTGGTAGCCGCGCGCCTTGGCCTCGGGCAGGCCGGCGAACCATTCGCGGATCGGCGTGAAGGCGCCGGTATAGGTCGCCGGGTTACTGCGCGGAGTTCTGCCAATGGGCGACTGGTCGATGTCGATGACCTTGTCGAGATGCTCCATGCCCTCGATGCGGTCATGGCTCGCCGGGTGCTCGATCGAGCCGTTGAGCTTGCGCGCGATGGCCTTGTAGAGCGTGTCGATGATCAGCGTCGACTTGCCGCCGCCCGAGACGCCGGTAATGCAGGTGAACAGGCCGAGCGGCACGTCGACCGTGACGTCCTTGAGGTTGTTGCCGCGGGCGCCGACGATCTTCAGGGAGCGGCCCTTCTGCGGCTTGCGGCGCTTCAGCGGCACCGGCACGCTCATCTCGCCGGTGAGGTATTTTCCGGTGAGCGAGTTCGGGTCGCTGAGGATGTCCTGCGGCGTGCCCTTCGAGACGATCTCGCCGCCATGGATGCCGGCGCCGGGGCCGACATCGACGACATAGTCGGCGGTCAGGATCGCGTCCTCGTCATGCTCGACCACGATCACGGTGTTGCCGAGGTCGCGCAGCCGGCGCAGCGTGCCGAGCAGGCGCTCATTGTCGCGCTGATGCAGGCCGATCGAGGGCTCGTCCAGCACATAGAGCACGCCGGTGAGGCCCGAACCGATCTGGCTGGCGAGGCGGATGCGCTGGCTCTCGCCGCCGGACAGCGTGCGCGAGCCGCGCGCCAGCGTCAGGTATTCCAGGCCGACATCGAGCAGGAAGGTCAGCCGGTCGCGGATTTCCTTGAGGATGCGCGGGGCGATCTCGTTCTGCTTCGCCGACAGGCGCGAGGGCAGGGCGCTGACCCAGGCGAGCGCGTCCTTGACCGAGAGCTGCGAGATCTCGCCGATATGGCGCATGTCGATCTTGACCGCCAGCGCCTCGGGCTTGAGCCGGAAGCCGTTGCAGGCCGCGCAGGGCGTCTCCGACATGAAGCGGCCGATCTCCTCACGGGCCCAGTCGCTCTCGGTCTCCTTCCAGCGCCGCTCCATATTGGTGATCACGCCCTCGAAGGGCTTCTTCACCTCATAGGCGCGCAGGCCGTCATTATACGCCATGCGCACGGCTTCCGTGCCGGTGCCGAACAGGATGGCGTCGCGGGCGCTCGTTGGCAGCTCCGACCAGGGCTTGGTGGTCGAGAAGCCGAAATGCTTGGCGAGCGCATCGAGCGTCTGGCCGTAATAGGGCGAGGTCGACTTGGCCCAGGGCGCGATCGCGCCCTTCTTCAAGCTGAGCGAATGATCCGGGACGATCATCTCCGGATCGATCCGCATCTCGTGGCCGAGCCCGTCGCAGGCCGGGCAGGCGCCGAACGGGTTGTTGAACGAGAACAGGCGCGGCTCGATCTCGGGGATGGTGAAGCCGGAGACCGGGCAGGCGAACTTCGAGGAGAAGGTGACGCGGCGGGCCTCGCCGTTCTCCTCCTTCTCGTCGGCATACTCGAAAACCGCGATGCCGTCGGCAAGGTCGAGCGCCTGCTCCAGCGAGTCGGCGAGGCGGGCACCGAGATCGGGGCGGATCACGATGCGGTCGACGACGACGTCGATGTCGTGCTTGAACTTCTTGTCGAGGCTAGGGGCGTCCGGGATCTCGTAGAACTCGCCATTGACCTTGACGCGCTGGAAGCCGCGCTTCAGCCAGTCGGCCATCTCCTTGCGGAACTCGCCCTTGCGGCCGCGCACTACCGGCGCGAGCAGGTAGCCGCGGGTCTTCTCCGGCAATTCGACCAGCCGGTCGACCATCTGCTGCACGGTCTGGCTCTCGATCGGCAGGCCGGTCGCCGGCGAATAGGGGATGCCGACGCGCGCCCAGAGCAGGCGCATATAGTCGTGGATCTCGGTGACGGTGCCGACCGTCGAGCGCGGGTTCTTCGAGGTCGTCTTCTGCTCGATCGAGATCGCCGGCGAGAGCCCGTCGATCTGGTCGACATCGGGCTTCTGCATCATCTCGAGGAACTGGCGGGCATAGGCCGAGAGCGACTCGACATAGCGGCGCTGGCCCTCCGCATAGATCGTGTCGAAGGCGAGCGAGGACTTGCCCGAGCCGGAAAGGCCGGTGAACACCACGAGCTTGTCGCGCGGAATGGCGAGGTCGACATTCTTGAGATTGTGCTCGCGCGCGCCGCGCACCGAGATGACGCGGGCATTCGGATCGGCCGCACGGTTGCGGTCGAACATGTCTTCCAGCGTCGCGGCCTGTTCGGCGAGCGTGGTCTTGCGAGCCATGGTGGTGTCCGATTGAGCTTTAGCCGTACAGATAGGGCAATCGCCGTGCCGTGCCAGTGCAGCCGGGCGAGAGGCGGGCATGAGTAGCACGCAGCCGCCGATGTTGCTGCATTGTTCTTGTGGGGTGTGCTGACAGAGATTGTCAGGAGCGTGGCAGGCTGCGGAAGCGGCGCCGGAGCAGGATCGCCGCGACCAGCATGGCCAGCGCCAGCGTCCCCGACAGGATCAACGCCGCCGAGGCGCCATAGCGCTCGATCAGCAGCGCATAGGCGAGGGGCGCGGCGGCCGAGAGGAAGAAGCCAGGCGCCAGCAGGCGGCCGACATAGGCGCCGTAGCTTTTCGGATCGAACAGCATCAATGGCAGCGTGCCGCGCGTGATCGTCAGCACGCCGTTGCCGGCGCCATAGAAGAAGGCGAAGGCGAGCGCCGCGATGGCGCTCGCGCCACCGGCGAGCCCGACGACGAAACAGAGCGGCAGCACCAGGCAGGCAACGAGGTTGAGGTCGAACGGGCTGGTCTTCGCCCCGAACAGGACTTCGCCGAGCCGCGCCAGGGACTGGCCGATGCCGCGCGTCGCACCGATCCAGACCGCGGCCGCGGCGGGCAGGCCGAGCCCGGCGAGGATGCCGATCATATGGGCGGACATGCCGGCATTGAGGATGCCGGCGAAGGTGACGATCAGCGCATAGAGCAGGCCGGCGAAGCGGGTGTCGGCCGGGCTGAGCGTAACGACGGGCTTTGCGGCGGCAGCGTCGGACTGGGGCCGCGCCGAGACCGCAGGCAGCGTCAGATGCAGGGGCAAGGTGAGCAGCGCGAAGCCGGCATAGGCGATCAGTGCGCCGCGCCAGCCGAACTGCTCGGCGAGCGCATGGCCGAGCGGCCAGAACACGGTCGAGGCGAGGCCGCCGAGCAGGGTGATCTGGGCGATCGGCCGGCGCGCGGCGCTGCCGCCGATCCGGGCCAGTGCTGCGAAGGCGGCGTCGTAGAGGGTGAGCCGCATGGCGAGGCCGAGGCAGAGCCAGGCGGCGTAGTAAGCGGCGATTGTATGGGCGAAAGCGAGGCCGAGGCAGCCCGCGGCGGTGAGCAGCGAGCCCACGCACATCGCGGCGCGGCCGCCATGGCGGTCGATCAGCCGGCCGACTGCGCCGGAGGTCAGCCCCATCACCAGCAGCCCGGCCGAGAGCCCGCCATGGATGATCGCCTGCGACCAGCCGAGTTCGTTGCCGATCAGTTCACCAAAGGCGCCGACCAGGTAATAGGAGATGCCCCAGGAAATGAGCTGCGCCAGCCCGAGGCAGAAGACGGTGCGGCGGGAGATCACCTGGCCGATCCGGCCGTCCATGGCTGTGGCAGCATCCCGTCCCCCGGGCCGAGGCTGCGCTGCATCAGCACGGTGTCAACCCAGCGGCCGAACTTGAAGCCGGTCGAGCGCAAGGTGCCGACGGGCTCGAAGCCGAAGCGGCGATGCAGGCCGATCGAACCGGCATTGCCGCTGTCGCCGATATTGGCAAGCATCTGGCGCCAGGGCCCGGCCTCGCAGCGGCCGATCAGTGCGCCGAGCAAAGAGGAGCCGATCTTCCGGCCACCGAACCCATCGGCGACATAGATCGAGTCCTCGATGGTGTGGCGATAGGCCGGGCGAGGGCGATAGGACGTCGCATAGCTGTAGCCGACGATCCGACCGTCCTGCTCGGCGGCGAGATAGGGCAGGCCGAGTCCCAGCACCGCCTCTCGTCGTGCCAGCATCTCCGCGACGCTCGGCGGCGTCTCCTCGAAGCTGGCAAGACCATAAAGGACATGATGGGTGTAGATCGCCTGGATCGCGGCCATGTCCGCCTCCTCAGCATCGCGGACGAGGATGGGCGGTACCGCGTCGCCGGCGGCCTCAAAGGTCGTCATCGTCATCGTTCCGGCCCGGCAGGGCCGCCTTTCCGTCTTGTCGGGGCGCCCGGTCAGCGCCTCCTGTCGCGTCACACCGATATCGGCGAGGCGGTGCTCGTCGAGTTCGCGCAGGGTCCGCAATTGCTGATAGCGCGAATGCTGGGAGGAGCCGAGATAGTTTGCTGCCTCAAGCAGCAGCTGTCGTCCTGCAGACCAGATCCCGTTCATCGCTCGCGCCTTGCCGCGGTCGGATTCTTCCGAACCGCCAAGGCAGCTTGCGCTTTGCCGTCTCATAAATGAAGCTTCTCGAAGTTATGCAGAGCATGAGAAATTCTTTGAGATGCGCGATCTTCGCCTCGATCAGCTCGACAGCTTCCGCCAGGTGATCGCGCTCGGCAGCTTCTCGGCGGCGGCCGAGAGGCTCGGCCTGAGCCAGCCGGCGGTCAGCCTGCAGATCCGCGAGCTCGAGCGCCGGCTCGGCACGGTGCTGATCGAGCGGGTCGGACGCCGGGCGCAGCCGACGGCCGCAGGCACCGAATTGCTCGACCATGCCAGCCGGATCGCGGCGGCGGTGGCGGCGGCGCAAGAGGCGATGGCGCGGCACGCGACCGGAGCGATGGGCCGCGTCCGGATCGGCACCGGCGCCACCGCCTGCATCTTCCTGCTGCCGCCGGTGCTGCGCGAATTGCGCCAGCGCCACCCGACGCTGGAGATCACGGTCAGCACCGGCAACACCTCCGACATCGTCAAGGCGATCGAGGACAACCAGATCGATATCGGCCTGGTCTCGCTGCCGGCCGCGGGCCGCAGCCTCGACGTGACGCCGCTGCTGGAGGACGAGTTCGCCGTGATCGCCCCACCGGGCATGGACTTGCCGGCGCGGTTGACGCCCGAAGCGCTGGCGCGTCTGCCGGTGCTGCTGTTCGAACCCGGCGGCATCACGCGGCGCATCGCCGATGAATGGTTTGCCCGCGCCGGCGTGACGCTGCGCCCGGTGATGTCGCTCGGCAGTGTCGAGGCGATCAAGCGGCTGGTCGGCGCCGGCCTTGGCTGCGCTATCCTGCCCGGCATGGCGGTGCGCGGCGAGAGCGACGGGCTGGTGGTGCGCTCTTTGTCGCCGCGGGTGCATCGCACCCTCGGCCTCGTGCTGCGCAAAGACAAGCCGCTGCATCGCGGCCTGCGCGAAACGCTGAAGGCGTTGCGGGCGCTCGCTACGCTCGGCTGAGCTAGCACTGCTGACAGGTCCGGTCAGGCGCGCGGTCCATCCCATCCGCCGTTTGCGCAGTGCCCATGATTTGAAAGCGGCGCTAAGGTTTTCGCCTGTCGGGCGGAACATTTCGCCTGCTTTCGCGCTTCGTGGACATTCCGGGGAGTCAGGTGCCGCGATCGGGCACAGCAGCCAGCGGGGGATCGTCATGATGAAAGCCGTTCTGCGAGGGGCCGCGCTGCTGTTCGGCCTCGGCCTCACCGCTTCCGGGTTCGCCTGCGAGCTCAACCGGCCGCTGAAGATGGCCGGGCTCGACTATGATTCCGCCGCCTTCCACGGCGCAGTCGCCAGCGCCATCGCCGAGAAGGGCTTTGGCTGCAAGGTCGAGCGCGTGCCGGGCGTGATTGCGCCATTGGTCAACGGCCTGGGGCGCGGTGATGTCGACATCGTCATGGAGATCTGGCTGGCCAACCCGGTCGAGGCCTGGCTCAAGGAATCTGCTGCCGGCAAGGTCGAGCCGCTGGGCACGACCTTCCCCGATGCGACCGAGGGCTGGTTCGTGCCGCGCTATCTCGTCTCCGGCCCCGACGCCAAGGCGCCCGAGCTGAAATCGGTGCAGGACCTCAAGCGCTATAAGGACCTGTTCACCGATCCGGACGAACCGGGCAAGGGTCGCTTCTACAATTGCGTCGCCGGCTGGGTCTGCGAGGGCATCAACAGCAAGAAGCTCGTCGCCTACGGGCTCTCCGGCGATTTCACCAATCTGCGCGGCGGCTCGGGCGAGGCGATCGTCGCCGCTGTCGAATCCGCCCTGAAGCGCAAGCGGCCGGTGGTGTTCTATTATTGGGGGCCGAGCTGGCTGCTCGGCGCCTATGACCTGGTCAAGCTCGAGGAACCGGCCTTCGACCAGGCGATCTGGGACGAGCTCAAGGCGAGCGATGCGCCCAAGCGCGCCACTGCCTATCCGGTGAGCCGCGTCGTCATCGGCGCCAATGTTGAGCTGGCGAAGAAGGCGCCGCAGCTCGCCGGCTTCTTCAGGAAGTACACCACCACCAGCGAACTGACCTCGAAAATGCTCGCCGAGGCACGTGAGAAGGGCGTCTCGCCCGAGCAGCAGGCGCTCGTCTTCCTCAAGACCCAACCGGATGTCTGGAAAGCCTGGCTGCCGGCTGACATCGCCAGCAAGGTCGCGTCCGGCCTGTGACGCTCGACGGGCTGCCGGATCTCGGCAAGGCGCTGCAAAGGCTGGTCAACCGGGCGGTCGATGCCGTCGTCACCGGCTATGGCAGTGATCTCGACGGTTTTAGCAGGCTGCTGACGGCGCCCGTGCGTGGCGTCGAGGCGGCTCTGCTGCTCATCCCGGTGCCGGTTTTCGTCCTGGCCGTCGCCGCCGGGGCCTGGCTGGCGCGTCGCAGTGTTCGCTTTGCCCTCGCCATGACGATCCTGCCGCTGGTGCTCGTCGGGCTCGGCGTCTGGACCGAGGCGATGCAGACGCTCGCGCTCGTCATCGTCGCGGTGCTGCTGGTCGTTCTGCTCGGCCTTCCACTCGGCGTCGCTGCGGCGCGCCTGCCGCGCCTGGGGCGGGCGCTCGCACCAGTCTATGACCTGATGCAGACCATTCCGAACTTCGTCTATCTGATCCCGGTAGCGATGCTGCTCGGGCTGGGGCGGGCGCCAGCGCTGCTCGCGACCCTGATCTACGCCCTGCCACCCTTCGCGCGGCTGACCGAGCTCGGCCTGCGCGGCATCGATATCGGCATGATCCACGCCGCTCGCGCGCTTGGGCTCGGGCCGTGGCAGACGCTTTGGCTCGTCGAATTGCCTTTGGCGCGGCCGGTGATCCTGCAGGGCCTCAACCAGGCGATCATGCTCTCGCTCGCCATGGTCGTGGTCGCCTCGATGATCGGCGCCAAGGGGCTGGGCGAGGTCGTCCTCCTCGGCCTGCAGCGTGCCGATCCCGGCCTGGGCTTCGTTGGCGGGCTCGCGGTCGTGGCGCTGGCGATCCTGCTCGACCGCATGGCGCAGGCGATCCTTCGGCAGCGGCGGCCGCCGACGTGAGCAGGGGCTGCTGACGGATTCGGTCAGGACGATCGGTTGCGCCGCATCCGTCGCTTGGGCAGGGTGCCGCCCGAAACGGGAGAGGGCGCTGCCATGTACGGGTTGATCGGAAGGATGCGGGCCAAGCCCGGCGAGCGCGAGGCGCTGATCGGCTATATCCTCGAGAGCAGCGGCGAAATGCCAGGCTGCCTGAGCTACATCGTCGCCCGCGATCCCGACGATGCCGACGCGATCTGGGTGACCGAGGTCTGGGATCGCGAGGAGAGCCACAAGGCCTCGCTCGCTTTGCCGGCCGTGCAGGCGGCGATCGCCAAGGCCAAGCCGATCATCGCCGGCTTCGACAGCCATGTCGTCACGCAGCCGGTGGGTGGGTTCGGGCTGGCGAAGGGCTGACCCATTCGCCGTCATGGTCGGGCTTGTCCCGACCATCCACGTCTTTCTGATCGAGAGTGGTGCTCAAGACGTGGATGCTCGCCACAAGGGCGAGCATGACGGTTTGGGTTCGCAATGACGGTATGCCTTCCGCTTGCCGGCTGCACGGTCTAAGACCCTCACGACCGAGCCGCGAGCCTGCCATGACCCAATCCGCCCTGAGCAAACTCACCATCCTGCCGACGACGGCGGCGCTCACCGGCCGCGTGATGCCGCCCGGCTCGAAATCGATCACCAACCGGGCGCTGCTGGTGGCGGCGCTGGCGAAGGGCACCAGCCGGCTCAGCGGCGCGCTGAAGAGCGACGACACCCGCTATATGGCGCAGGCGCTGCGCGACATGGGCGTCACGATCGACGAGCCCGATGCGACCAGCTTCATCGTCACCAGCGACGGAAAGTTGCGGGCTCCGGCCAAGCCGCTCTTCCTCGGCAATGCCGGCACGGCCACGCGCTTCCTGACGGCGGCGGCGGCGCTGGTCGACGGCACGGTCGTGGTCGACGGCGACGAGCATATGCGCAAGCGGCCGATCCTGCCGCTGGTCGAGGCGCTCACGAGGCTCGGCGTCGCGATCGCCGCGCCGAGCGGCTGCCCGCCGGTGACGATCGCGGGGCAGGGTGGTTTCGATGGCGGGCTGGTCGAGGTCGATGGCGGGCTCTCCAGCCAATACGTCTCGGCGCTGCTGATGGCCGGCGCCTGCGCGCGCAATCCCGTCGATGTCGTGCTGACCGGGCAGGAGATCGGCGCGCGCGGCTATGTCGACCTGACGCTGGCGACGATGCGTGCCTTCGGCGCCGAAGTCTCCGAGCCGCAGGGCGGCGGCTGGCGGATCGCGCCGACCGGCTATGCTGCGACCGATTACCTGATCGAGCCGGACGCCTCGGCCGCGACCTATCTCTGGGCGGCGGAGGTGCTGACCGGCGGCGCGATCGATCTCGGCGTGCCGGCTTCCGCCTTCACCCAGCCCGACGCCAAGGCGCATGAATTGATCGCCGCCTTCCCGAATCTGCGGGCCGAGATCGACGGCTCGCAGATGCAGGATGCAGTGCCGACGCTGGCCGTGCTCGCCGCCTTCAACCGCACGCCGGTGCGTTTCACCGGCATCGCCAATCTGCGCGTGAAGGAATGCGACCGGGTCGCGGCCTTGTCGCAGGGCCTGTCGCGGATCCGCGAGGGGCTCGGCACGGAGGAGGGCGACGACCTGCTGGTCGCCTCCGATCCGGGACTGGCCGGCCAGACGCTGCCGGCCGAGATCGACACCTTCGCCGATCACCGTATCGCCATGAGCTTCGCGCTTGCAGGGCTGAAGATCGGCGGCGTCACCATCCTCGATCCAGGCTGCGTCGCGAAGACCTATCCGGACTACTGGCGCGCGCTCGGCTCGCTCGGCGTGCGCTTCGAGGGCGAGGTGCCTTAAGAACTGGCGCTACCGTCATTCCGGGGCAGGCCGCAGGCCTGAGCCCGGAAGCCAGAAACGAAGAAGCGGCCGAAAGGAGCTTTCGGCCGCAACACTATCCCGATAATTGGCAACGGTTCTTGATTCCGGGCTCTTCGCTGCGCGAAGCCCCGGAATGACAGGTATGAAACCCGCTCAGAAGTCCTAGAACGGGATGTCGTCGTCGAGATGGCTCGACGAGCGCGAGCCGCTGCTGCTGCCGCCGCTCGCCATCGCCGGCTGGCGCGAGCCGCCGCCGACCGGGCTCGAGCGGCCGAAGGAGCCGCCCGAAGAACCCTCGTCGCCATAGCCGCCACCGCTGCCGCCGCCGAACTCGTCGCCGCCCTGGCCGCGGCTGTCGAGGATGGTGAGCTCGCCGCGGAAGCGCTGCAGCACGATCTCGGTCGTGTACTTCTCGACGCCCTGCTGATCCTGCCATTTGCGGGTCTGCAGCTGGCCCTCGATGTAAACCTTCGAGCCTTTCTTCAGATACTGCTCGGCGACCTTGGCGAGGTTCTCGTTGAAGATCACCACGGAGTGCCACTCGGTGCGCTCCTTGCGCTCGCCCGACTGCTTGTCGCGCCAGGTCTCCGAAGTGGCGATCCGCAGATTGACCACCGGCTCGCCGCTGCCGAGGCGCCGCACCTCGGGGTCGCGCCCGAGATTGCCGACCAGGATGACCTTGTTGACGCTACCAGCCATGACAGGCTCCACTTCCTGCGCACTTCACCACAAAACCGGCCGATCGACCGGAGCCGGACCCTAGCCGGCCATGCGGCCACTATCAACGATGTTCCTGTTTTGTTCAAGGGCTTTTCCGCGGCTTGTCCCCGACAAAAATGCGAACTGACGAAAGCCTGCCGGGAGAGCAGCGCAACCGGTAGAGGGAGGGCTGGCAGCGAGGCTCGGCCGGCCGGCGCAGCAGCCTCAATAGCCGAACTGCTCGCGCAGGATGCGCTCGTCCAGGCTGTGGCCGGGATCGTGCAGCATGACGAGGTCGAGCGAGCGGTCGATCGCGATCTGCACCGAGATGACATTGTCGATCTGGGTATGGTCGGCGACGGCGCTGACCGGGCGCTTCTCGGCCTCCAGCACCGCGATCGTCACCCTGGCATGGTCGGGCAGGAGGGCCCCGCGCCAGCGCCGCGGCCGGAACGGCGAGAGCGGGGTCAGCGCCAGCAATGGCGCGTCGAGCGGCAGGATCGGGCCGTTGGCGGAGAGGTTGTAGGCGGTCGAGCCGGCCGGGGTCGCGAGCAGCACGCCATCTGCAACGAGTTCGGACAGGCGCACCTGCCCGTCGACCGAGATGCGCAGCTTCGCCGCCTGATAGGAGCGGCGCAGCAGCGAGACCTCGTTGATCGCGCGCGCCTCGACGCGCTTGCCGTTGCAGTCGACCGCGGTCATCGCCAGCGGATGGACGACGCTGCGCTGCGCCGCCTCGAGCTTCTGGCGCAGGCCCCGCTCGCGGAACTCGTTCATCAGGAAGCCGACCGAGCCACGATTCATGCCGTAGATCGGCTTGGCGGTGCCCATGAAGCGATGCAGTGTCTGCAGCATCAGCCCGTCGCCGCCGAGCGCGACGATCACCTCGGCCTGCGCCGGGTCGGCGTCGCCATAGCGTTCGACCAGCTTGGCGCGCGCGGCCTGAGCCTCGGGCGTCTCGCTGGCGACGAAGGAGATGGCGGCGAAACGCTCGGTCATCGCTGGTATCCGGTCGGCATAGTCCTAGCGGTCTAGCACGGCCCCGGACAGGATCGCGAGCCACCCAGCGAACACGCCGCCAAAAAGAAAGGCCGAGGCGCTTGCCCCGGCCTTTCCCCAGCGGAGTGCGCGAGGGTCTCAGATCGCGCTGCTCCACTGCAACGGTACGAGCTCGAATCCGTTGCCGGCCTTGGCGATATGGCCGGTGGCGGGGAAGGGGGCATGATAGAAGGCGACCTGCATCTTGTCGGCGACCGCCATGTCGAGCAGCTTGCGCCGGGTGGCGGCCGCTTGCGGCCCGTCCATGTCGAACACCGCCGACCAGTCGGGATTGCGCACGAACAGGGCCGGGTGGTTGGTCGTGTCCGACATCACCATCAGCTTGCCGTTGCCGGAGGAGACGGCATAGACGGTGTGGCCCGGCGTATGGCCGGGTGCGGCGATCGCGGTCACGCCCGGGACGATCTCCTTGCCGGCCTCGTACTGCTTCACATCCTTGGCGACTGGGCCGAAGACGCGGCGCACGCCATTGAATGCGCCCTTCATCGCCTCGGGCGCGGCGTTCATCCTGGCGTCGTCCATCCAGAACGCCCATTCCGCTGCCGGCACCATCACCTCGGCGTTCGGGAAGACGGCGGTGCCGTCCTTGAGCCGGAAGCCGTTGATATGGTCGCCATGGAAATGGCTGAAGACCACGGTCGAGACGTTCTTCGGATCGAGCCCGGCGGCCTGGAAGTTCTTCATCCAGGCGCCCGAGGTCGGCGCGCCGGAATCGCCGTTGCCGGTGTCGATCAGAACGAGCTTGTCGCCGATCTGCAGAGCCAGCGTGGTGAAGGTGATCGAGAGCGCGTCGCTCGGCAGATAGGCCTGCTCCATCGCCTTCTTGACGTCGGCGAGCTCGGCATTGCGGACGAAGCCTTCGAGCGGGCGCTTGGCGAAGCCGTCATTCAGGGCGGTGACGGTGATGTCGCCGATCTTGTAGCGGTAGAATCCGGGATTCTGGTTCACGGGCGCTCCTTGCGCTTGGGCCGGCGCGATGCCGACGGGCAGATCGAGCGCGGCAACGGCGGTAAGCGCGCCAGCGCCCGCCATCACGGTACGGCGCGAGGGTTCGAAACGGGCCATGTCAGGCTCCAACAACGAGAAGAGCATGACCTCCCCCGGATAGCGCCCCGCCAGCCGGCATCATGCCTGGGCTTCGGATCGGCCCGAGCGCCAAACTAGCTTGAGGAACAACGCCTTCAACCGCCCTGTGGTTTCCCAGGGTCAACTTTCCGTGAAGTTGCCGCGGCAGCGACGCTTGATCGGGCAGGTTGAATCGATATGTGCGGCGAATCGGCTTCGCCTTTGAAGCCGCGGGCTTTCTACTGATCGCCCTGCGCCGGGGATTGCTCGGACCGCCCCCTGGCGAAGGCCTTGAGCAGCGCGGCGCAGAGCGCCAGCGAGGCGAGTGCGCCCTGGCCCGAGCAACCGGCGACCAGCGCCTCATAGGTCTGCTGCTCGGTCGCGACCGACTGCAGGCTCCAGTTCCAGTCCGGCGCCTTTTCGCGGATGACGTTGACCGCGACGTCGATCTCGGCGCTGATCTTGCCGATCGCCTTCCACAGCGAGCCCTGCTGATAGATGCCGCCGGGCGGGGTGCGGGGAGCGAGCAGGGTGGTCGGCTTGCGCCGGACGGTGAAGCCGAGCGCCTCGTAGATGTCGGCGTCGAGATTGCGGTCGGGGCGGCCGGTGCGCTCGCAGCGTTGCGCGAGAGCGAGCAATTGGTCGCGCTGGTCGGCAGAGGTCATCGCTCGGCAGGCTCCGGTCGTCCTCGTCGTCGCGGTGGCATGATAAGCAAGCGGCAGGCCACCGAAATCGAATGGTGCCGGCGGAGAGGATCGAACTCCCGACCTTCGGTTTACAAAACCGCTGCACTACCGCTGTGCTACGCCGGCCCTGTGCGCTGCGGTATCAGGCCGCTGCGGCAAGGGCAAGACCGGTGGGCGGCGGGTGGAGCGGATGATCCGCCAGGACGCCGCTGCAAATTTGCGACACCGGATCGATTTGGGGGGTTGTGAACGGCTGTTCATTGCCTCGCGCGCGGAGCTGCCTAAGCCTGCCGACAGCTAGGCTGGGGATTGCCGTGACCTTCGTATTCGTTCTGCTGGCTGCGCGCATTCAGCGACAGCGCATGTGGCACCTGTCTGATATCGCGGCGCCGGCCTGTGCTCGCCCGTTCCGCGACGGCGAGCCTTTGCCGAAGCGTCGTGGGTCGCTCAAGGCGTCGACCGCTCTTATCGGTCTGACCCTTCTTACCGCCGGCCTTGGGCTGCTCGGTACGACAGTCGCTGTCATGGCTGAAGGCGGGGCCGGTGGTGCCGGTGGCGGCAACGGCGGCTCCGACTCGGCGACTGCCGGCGGCGGCCCGGGCAATATTGCCGCCTCCGGCGGCGGCGGTGGTGGCGGCGCCGGCACTTCCGGCGGCGTTGGCGGATCGGGGGCCGGCGGCTCGGCTGGCGCGGCTGGGATAAACCCGGGAGGTGCCGGCATCGGCGGCGGCGGCAGTGTCATCATCGGCGCCGGCGCCGGCGGCGGCGGTGGTGGTGCTCATGGCAGCGTCGGTTCGACGCCTCCGATCACCGCGTCGAGCGGCGGCAATGGTGGCCGTGGCGGCAGTGCCCTTGGGGCGGCGGCGGGCGGCGGTGGCGGTGGCGCCGGCGGCTGGGGCGCCGTGATCACCGGCACGGGCGCGCTCGGCACGTTCGCTGAGACGGCGACCGGCGGCAATGGCGGCGCCGGAGGCGACAGCCAGAGCGGCGGCGGGAGCGGCGGCAGTGGCGGCCATGGCCTGGCGCTGACCGGCGGTGCAGGGACGACGCTGGAAACCATCCGCGACCTTCGCGGTGGACGAGGCGGCGACGGTGGCGGTGTTTCGGGCTTCGGCAGCGTCGGTGGCACTGGCGGAGCCGGCGGCCATGGTCTGCTTCTGACGGGCGCCGAGACGGTCACGCTTTATCAGAACGTCGTTGGTGGTGCCGGCGGCACGGGCGGCAGCAGCACGTTTGGCGGCGGTGGCGCCGGCGGCGCCGGCGGTGCCGGCGTGTCCGCGATCAATGGCGCGGTGATCACGGTCGATGACGGGGTCCAAGGCGGTAGCGGCGGTGCAGGTGGTGCCGGTCTCGTGACTGGCGCGGCTGGCGCAGGAGGCACGGGCATCGTCGGCAACAACGTCGCCATCACCATGACCACCGGCGGTGGGATCGCCGGCGGCCTGAGCGGCGACGGCATCCGCGGCTATGCCCTCTCGCTGTCCGGCGACAGCAAACTGACGATCATGCGCGCAGGGACTGCCAATCTGTTTGGCGGCATCCAGCTGGTCTCGGGCACGCTGACGCTCGATCAGGCCAATGGTGTCGACATCACCATCGCCAATGTGATCAGCGGAGCGGGCGGCCTGCGCAAGACCGGTATCGGCACGGTGACGCTGACGGATGCGAACACCTATACCGGCGGCACGACGATTTCGGGTGGAGCGCTCCAGATCGGCGATGGCGGCACGACCGGCTCAATCCTTGGCGACGTCGTCAATCATGGCCAGCTCGTCTTCAATCGCAGCAATGCGATCAACTTCAATGGCGCCATCAGCGGCACGGGCAGCCTGACCAAGCAGGGTGCCGGCGCGCTGATCCTGTCCGGCACCAACACCTATTCCGGCACGACCACGATCGAAGCCGGAGCGATCTTCATCAATGGCGCGCAGGCGCTGTCGGTGGCGTCGGACTACAGCATCGCCGCCGGCGCGGGGCTGGAGATCAGCGATGGGCTGGGCGCGGTGACCGCCGGCTCCATCGCCGGCGCAGGGACGATCCAGATCAGCACCGGTACAAAACTGAGAGCAGGCAGCAACAATGCCTCGACGACGTTCTCGGGCACGATCAGCGGCAATGGTGCACTCGACAAGACCGGCACTGGCACGCTGACCCTGACAGGTAGCAATACCTATACCGGCGGGACGACGGTCTCGTCCGGCAAGCTGGTGGTGAATGGCTCGATAACCGGCTCGGTGAGCTTGAGCGGCGGTTCGCTCGGCGGCTCCGGCACGATCGGCGGTGTCAGCGTCGCCAGCGGCGGCACGGTCGCGCCGGGCAATTCGATCGGG